>CAVQMU010000005.1:0-162500 GCA_963713695.1 uncultured Alphaproteobacteria bacterium | reverse complement strand
ATCGCTTGTCATGCGTAGTGATGCCGGTTGGACAGGTGTTCCTGTTGCATTTGAGCGACTGGATGCAGCCCAGCGCGAACATGAAGCCGCGCGCCGAGTTGGCGAAAGTTGCGCCCGCGCATAGCGCCCAAGCGACTTCGGCGGGCGTCGTGAGCTTGCCGGAGGCGATGATCGGGATGCGCTCGGCCAAATCGTGTTTTTTGATGATGTCGCGCACCAGCGGCAAGGATTCGCGGATGGAAAGCCCGACATTGTCCATCAGCGCCATGGGCGCGGCGCCCGTGCCGCCATCGCCGGAATCCAGCGTGAAAAAATCCGGCCAGACGCCGCGTTTGTGAATGCGAGCCGTCAGGTCGTCGAGCCAGCCGTAAGCCCCCACAACGGCCTTCACCCCAACCGGCTTGCCGGTGATCGCCTTGACCCTCTCGATGAAGTCGAGCAATTGCTCGTTATTGTTGATTTCAGGGTGGCGGTTGGGGCTGATCGAATCCTCGCCGACGGGAATTCCCCTGATCGCCGCGATTTCCGGGGTGACTTTCACGCCAGGGAGTATGCCGCCCTTGCCGGGCTTGGCGCCTTGCGAAAGCTTGATCTCGAACATTTTGACCTGCGGAATCGCCGCAAGCTCTCGCAATTTATCTTCGTTCAAGGTCCCGTCGTCGTTGCGCACGCCGTATTTGGCGGTGCCGATCTGGAAGACAATGTCAGCGCCGCCTTCGAGATGATGCGGCGAAAGCCCTCCCTCGCCAGTGTTCAGCCAGCAGCCCGCCATTTTGGCGCCCTTGGACAGCGCCCGCACCGCCGGTGCGGAGAGTGCGCCGAAGCTCATGCCGGAAATGTTGAACAGCGATGTGGCGACATAGGGGTTGGGCGTATCCGGTCCGATGACGAAAGGCGGCGTCGACTCGATGTCCTTGTCGAGCGTCGGATAGGGACAGTTCACGAAGATCGGCGTGCCCGCCTCTTTGATATATTTGGTTGAACCGAAGGCGACGGTGGAGTCGCAGTCCTTGGAGGCTCTTTCGACCCAGTTGCGCTCGGCGCGATTGAAGGGCAGCTCCTCGCGGTCCATTGCGAAAAAATATTGCCGGAAGAATTCGCCCAGAGCGCTGAAAACATACCGCATGTGCCCAATGAGCGGGTAGTTTCGCAAAATGGCGTCGCGGCTTTGCGTCCGATCGAGCAAAAAGACGGCCAGCGCGAGCAGCACGCAGCAGAACAAGGCGAAGACGAACAGCGTCGACAGAAAATCGAGCGTTTTCATCACAGACGACGCGATAAGTGCCATGTTCGACGACTTTCCGTTCCAAGCTTTGAACGATAATTTCGTTCGCTTCGCGGCTTTCATCTGAACGCCGCCGCCGCTGGATCTGTAACCGCGGAGCCAACCATCACGCACCTTGTTCGTCTGCAAGGCGCCGAATGTTACAGGCGAGGCCGCTCACGAGCGCAATGGATGATTAGCGGAGCGAAGGCGGCATTTCTTCTGAGGCGACCGCCGGTTCGCAATCAGTGATTTGCGGACGACGGGAATCTCTCGCTGGGACGCGGCGTTGGCGGGCTCAAGGAACAATTGAAAGAGGGACAAAGTTTACCGCTGGCAGAATTTAAGACAGTGGGGCGGATAGAAAGTTTGCCATTGCCGGGAACACGTCCGGGCGTAGCATCAGAGGCCCAAGGAGAAACGCGTCCAAGCGCTTTTGTCTCGGTCGGCGTGCGGAATGACGCGCCCTGAGGACATCTGGCTTCGTCAATTCGATTGTTCAAAAAAATATTTCTGGCGGAATCTGTAACGGGGTCATCGCTCCTTCGTAAATTTGGAGCAGGCGTCGCTGACGCCTGTGACGGCGAGTTCGACATATCGACGGCGCACAAAGCAACTCCGACCGCCACGGTTTCGTTGCGGTTTCTCACGCGGAGCAAGTCCGCTTTCAGTTCCGTTGAAGCATTGGCGAACCTGCTTGTACGAGCTTAGGAGCTGGAGGGGCTATCGCCGCCGTCAAGCTTCCAAGTCGGCGCCCTGGGTAGCGGATGGGCGACGAAAGAAATGGCGGTCTTCGACCGCGACAAACCAGAACACTGGAGAACCCCTATGGCAATCAAGACATTCAACCGCACCGCCGCCTTCGCTTTCTTCACCGCTTTTATGACCTTTGCTGGCGTTGCCTCCGCCGCCGACAGCATGAAGGATTCCATGAAGAGCGACTCGATGAAAGGCGACGCCATGAAGGGCGACGCGAAAAAGGGAGACGCCATGAAGCATGACAACATGAAGGGCAATTCCATGAAAGGCGATACGATGAAAAACGAGAAGTAAGTCGGCCGTATGAAGGCCCATTTCAACGCCTTTGAAGTGGGCCGAGCCACCACCGGTCAATAAAATTCGAGAATTCTCAAGCGGGCGCTTCCGGAGGAGCCGGCATGACCGAACTGCATTCCGCCGACAAGATCATGGACGATGTGGTCGAGTCTCGGCGCGGCGCGAAAAAGCTGGTTCATCGCCATGCGCTCATCACGCGCCTGACCCATTGGATCAACGCTCTTTGCATCCTCCTCTTGCTGCCGAGCGGTTTGCAGATTTTTCTCGCCCATCCGGCGCTTTACTGGGGGCAATATGGTGCGGACGCCGATCGCCCCGCCTTCGAGATCGGCGCCGACCAATCCCCCACCGGCGCGACGGAAGGCTTTTTGCGACTTGGCTCGGCGAAATTCGACACGACAGGCCGCCTCGGCGCCATCCGCGACGCTGACGGCGATTTCGTTGAACGCGCCTTTCCGCGTTGGGCGACGCTGCCGAGCGGGCGCAGCCTGGCTATGGGACGGCGTTGGCATTTCTTCTTCGCCTGGCTTTTCGTCGCCAACCTGGCGGCCTACTTCGCCTTCGGACTCGCCAACGGACATCTTCGGCGCGACCTGTTGCCGAGCCTGGAGCAGTTGCGGCCGCGCGCGCTTCTCTCCGATATCGGCGATCACCTGCGGTTGAAATTTCCTCAGGGCGAAGCGGCGCGCCATTACAATCCCTTGCAGAAGCTCGCCTATGTCGGAACGATCGGAGCGCTGCTGCCGCTCATGATCTTGACCGGACTCACCATGTCGCCAGGCATGGACGCGATTTTGCCGTGGCTCGTCGATCTGTTCGGCGGCAGGCAATCGGCGCGCACGATTCATTTCATCGCGGCGAGCCTGATTGTGCTGTTCATATTCGTGCATCTCGTGATGGTCGTTCTCGCGGGGCCGATCAATGAAGTGCGATCGATGATCACCGGCAGACTGGCGATCTCCCAGGAGGAAGACGATGAGCCGCATTCTGCTCCCGCGCCGTAAGTTTCTGGGACTGAGCGCCGCCAGCTTGGGCGTCGCGTTCCTTGGCGGCTGCGACCTGAATTCCAACTCGCCGACATTCGAACGATTGCTCGATTCTGCGGAAGGCTTGACCTATCGCGCGCAAAGATTGCTCGGCGGCCGTCGTTCGATGGCGCGGGAATTCCCGCCCGAGGATATTTCGCCCGTTTTCAAGGTGAATGGGGATAGCGAGCCTGACTCGGACGAATACAAGGCGTATCTGGCCGAGCACTTCGCCAATTGGCGACTACGCGTAGATGGGTTGGTCGCCAGACCGCTCGATTTGTCGCTTGCCGATTTGCGCGATCTGCCGCAGCGGACGCAGATCACGCGGCATGATTGCGTCGAAGGATGGAGCGCCATCGGCAAATGGCAGGGCGCGACGCTTTCATCCGTCCTGCAACGCGCCGCCCTTTTACCCGAAGCCCGCTTCGTCGTGTTTCACTGCGCCGATTTCTATGAGCACGCCGCCGATGGCACGGGCCAATATTATGAAAGCATCGATCTGATTGACGCTTTTCATCCACAAACAATTCTCGCACACACGCTCAACGACGCCCCGCTTTCACAGAGCCACGGCGCGCCATTGCGCCTGCGCGTCGAACGCCAGCTTGGCTACAAACACGCAAAATTTGTCATGCGCGTCGAAGTGACGAACCGACTCGACCAACTCGGGCGCGGCAAGGGCGGCTTCTGGCCTGACCGCGGCTATGAGTGGTACGCAGGAATTTGAACTGTTGGGCCGCCTGTTGTCGCAACGAGACGCCGTGGGTGCGCTGGCCGTTTGCTCGTTGCGGGCATTATTCGCCGCAGTTATGGGCGACGCTGCGAACGACCGGTCTTGTCCTTTTCCTGGAGATCGACATCGTCTGGACCTGGCGCTTAGCCGCCGATCACCGACGTCGGGGAACGGCTCCTTCGGCCCGAATGCCGCCGATCGACTTGACCGACGGCTTCCGAAGAATTGCAGCCTTTGCTTGAACGTCAAATTTTTGACCCAAGGCGGAAATTGCCGGCTCGAATTCTTGTCGGCTGCCATGGCGGCGCGCGGCAGGCGAAACGGAAGGAATAGACCAAGTGGTGGTCATTCAGCTTACCCGTTTGAAACGTCCGTAATTAAGCGAAAAAGCATTTGGAATTTCGCTGCCCCTGAACCCGATCGCCCTTGGTGAAACGCCATCGAATGCAAAGGTTACGAGGCCGGGAGCAACGTCGGGGTTGTCGAAGGAGAGCAGGAACGCGTCGCCGGACCAATGCGTCAGACGACCCGGATAACCTTGCTCGCCGATGCGCAGCCTAAGCCCGGCGCCATTCGGAGCCGCTGCCCAAGAACCGTAGCAGTCGCTTTCATACCGCCCTGCGAAAGCGTCAAGATCGCGCGCTAACGCCATCGCGTCGTCGGGTGGACTGGGCAAGGCTGCCAAGGCGCGCCAAGCGGGCTGCTCGGCGCGGACTTGCGCCTGCAAATCCACTCCCGACGAACCTAGAACGCGCTCGAGAAATTCCGCGCGCACCGCCTCAGGAAACACGGTGAGTTGCTTGTTCGCAAGAACGGCAATGCCGATTTGGCGTTCCGGGACCAGCGTCACGATCGTGCGCACGCCGTTTAGCGCGCCGTTCTTCTCGATAACCCGATGCCGCAGGAAGTGATAGCTCTCGCAGCCAAGGCCCGCGCAGTCATTCGGATCGCGCAGGGGCCCGCCGATCCCCTGCACCATGCTGGCCGCGAAGATCTCATCGATGGTGGCCTTGGCGAGGACCCGCTGCTCCTCGATCTTCCCGCCAGCAAGCAGCATGCGCAACCAGCGGCCAATGTCGGCTCCGGTCGAGACCACTGCGCCGGCGCCGGCGAAGCTGTCGACGTTCTCGAATGGCATGATCGAGCCGTCGAGGTTGTGCGCGGAAGCGTGGTTGTCGTCCCTGAGCAGTTCGGCGAAGGTCGGGCCCGTCCGCTGCATGCCCAGCAGGCCGAACATCTCCCGCGACAGCAGTTCAGGCGCCGTTGTGCGCGCCGCCTGGGCACAGCTCTGATGCCCGAGAAAGACGCCATAGTTCGAGTAGGCCCATCGCGCCCGGAAGCTGTGAGTGAATGGCAGAAAGCGGGCGCGGCGCACAAGTTCATCCGAACTCAAGCCGAGTTGCGCGAGAAGGTCGCCTGCGTAAGCAGGCAAGCCAGTGCGATGCGCGAAATAGTCGCGAAGGCTTGCGTTGGCGGTCGCATAGGGTTCGGCTAGCTCGGTCGTTGGCGCAAAGCTCCGGACCGGCGCATCCCAGGAAACCACGCCGCGGTCCACGAGCGCCCCCACGGCCGTGGCGGTGATGAACTTGCTGACGGAGGCGACCTGAAATCGCGTGTTTTCATCCACCAGGTCGGCCGCGCCTTGCCGACGAATGCCGAAGCCCTTGAGGAAGACCGTCTCGCTCGCGCTCGAGACCGCCACTACCGCGCCCGGCACGCCGTAGTCATGTAACGCGGCCCGTATGAATTGTTCAAAAGTCAGGCCATTGTTTTGGCCGGTCAGCGATTCCCCGGCGTCCGCACGCCACAGGGGTAGGGCGGCGCTGGTGACAGTCGACAGCATTGCCGCCCGCCTTGTCAGGTCTCGCACGGTTTCCCTCCTTGTCCGCCCGCATGCGGCTCGCTGGCGCTCAGCTAAGGCGCTGTGGCGCCACCTGCACGACCGGAGCGGCGGCGTCGAGGATGAGGCGCGGATCACTCGTGTTCGGCGGATAGATGCGCACGCAATTGATCATTTCTTTCGTGCGTTTCGCCGCGGCGCCTGACGCCACAACCTGCCGGTCCCAGCCCTCGGTATGGACCGCGCCCCACGGGCCGAGGTCGAGGATGGTGGCGTACCAATCGATGCGCAGTTTCAGCAGCGGTTTGCCGAGCAGGTTGCAGGCGGCATTGTGGCCGGCGAAGCGGCCCATCGGACGGGCGTGCTGACATGACATCACAGAGGGACGCGCGCCATCAATCGGCAGCCAGCCGATGTCGCCGGCTCCGAATGCCGCTTCTTGACCCTCAATACGCAAATAAGAGTCCAGCCGCAGCCGCCCGAGCGCGTCGCGTGGCGCGGGAAAGCGCGCAGCCATCGGATTCGCCTGCATGCCGGCGCACCAGACGATGGTCTCCGCGGGCAGTCGCTCACCGCTCGCCAGCGTCGCGCCGGCCTTATCGATGGAGGTCACGACGACGCCGGCGCGCGTTTCCACGCCTAAGGCGGCGAGCGCTGTCGCAATGATTGGGCGCGCGCTTTCGCCCATGTCTGAGCCGATCCACGGCTTGTGGTCGGCGAGGATCACGCGCGGCGCCAGCATGCGCCCGTCCCACGCGGCTCGAAGCCTGCCCGGCATTTCAGCCGCCGCTTCGATGCCGGTGAGACCGGCGCCGACGACAAGCGCCGTAGCCCGGCCTGGCGAATCCGGATTATTCGGGAGGCCTGCTATATGGGCGTCGAGGCGCCGCGCCGCCTCGTAGGAGTCGACATCAAACGCCGCGCCATCGAGGCCTGGGATCGCAGGACGGACAAGTTGGCTTCCGAGCGCGAGGACGAGCCGCTCGTAAACAATTGTCCGCGGCCCATCCGCGCCGACGCAGCAGACCGTGCGACTCGCCAAGTCTATGTCCGTAACTTCGGCCGAGAGATGACGAACGCCCACGGGATCCAGAACGCTTGCGAAAGGGACCAAGGTCGGGGCAAGGTCGCATTCATAGTTGCGCACGCGGATGGAGTGCGCCATGCGTCGATCGATCAACAAGATCTCGACGTTGTCTCGCGGAACATTGTGCTTGGCCAGGGCGCGGGCCGCGCCAACCGCGCTCCACAAGCCCGCGAATCCGCCGCCGAGAACCACGATGCGCTGCATGCGATCATTCGCTCCCAATGACGGTGTCGGCGGCGAATTTCGTGTTCGCTAAAAATACCTGATTTCGATCCCTCTCGCACTTCACTAGTGCGGGAGCGCTTAAGTTTCACTCGATCGCCGCTTCGGTTGATGACCGTGGCTTCGATAGACTGGCGGAATGACCGCTGGGAGGCGGACATCGAGGTTCCGGCCAGGCAATGGCCGGACCTGGCGCATCCTTGCCCTTGGGCATCGCCGGGTCGAGTTTTTGCAGCGTTGCGGAAAAGTGCGGAGGCGAAACGGACTGGGGCCGCCGCTCAGCGTTCGCGAGATGTCGTGCGATCCATCAGGTATTGCATGACCAGCGCGGTGGCGAATCCGACTTGCGACACGACCAAAGCGGCGATTGCGATCAACGCGGCGTTCGCAGCGCCGACGTCGTTGTACTCAATGGAGGCTACAAGGCAGAAAATGCCGATCTCGACCAACAGGAACCAAAGCAAGGGCAGCCGGAGCTTGCACAGCAAGCCGACAATGAAGGCCGCTACCATGATGAGCTTCACGCCTGACTCCTGAAGGCTTCGACTTGATTATTTCGAGCGCTCTTTCCAGGCCCGTTTCCGCGGCGCAACGTAGTGTGATGCGGACTTCATTACAACCGGATTGCTGTCCCGCTTCGATGTCACGCGGAGAGCCGCCACGAACCCCCGCAATTGATCAATGTCTTGCGGGGTGAGATGAGCATAGTCGGGCCGCCGTGCTGATTTGAAGATTTGCAGACTTTGCGGTCTTGAAGGAGCATTGCTGAATTTTTGGAGGCGCGAGGCTTCTGCTTCTACCCGACTTTCCGACCACGCTCAAGCAAAGGCTGTTTAACATGAGCTTGAGGTTACTTTAGTTGCAAAGACGCAGGTCGATGCAGTCTTGCGCACAAACTTAAAAAAACAGGAACATTTAATTGTCGTAGCGGTTACCGCATTTATAATTTTGAGAATGCGCATTGAATTGCTCGATAAGGAGCGTTCCATGTCTATGACAGACCTGAGCGGTTTTCAGGCGCCTTACGGGCGCAAGACCCAACATCCCTCGCCAATCTCCGAAGTCCATATTCTCTGGATCACCGCCGGCCTGAGCTGCGACGGCGATTCCGTCTCGATCACCGCGGCGACCGAGCCGAGCATCGAGGACGTCATGCTCGGGGCCATCCCCGGATTGCCAAAGGTCATTCTGCATAATGCGGTGCTGGCCTATGAAGTCGGCGACGAATTCATGGAGGCCTTTCACAAGGCGGACCGCGGCGAGCTGGGTAATTTCGTCCTAGTGGTCGAAGGCTCGATTCCCAATGAGAAATTGAGCGGCGACGGCTATTGGGCGGCCTTCGGCACGGACGCGGCGACGGGACAGCCGATCCGCACCAGCGAGTGGATCAGCAGGCTCGCGCCCAAGGCGCTCGCCGTTGTCGGCGCCGGGACTTGCGCCACCTTCGGCGGCATCCACGCCATGAAGGGCAATCCGACGGGCTGCATGGGATTGCAGGACTACCTCGGCGCCGAATGGAAGTCGAAAGCGGGGCTGCCGATCGTCAACGTCCCCGGCTGCCCGGTCCAGCCGGATAATTTCATGGAAACGCTGCTTTACCTGCTGCGCCAGCTCGCGGGTCTCGCGCCGATGATTCCGGTGGATCATCACGGGCGTCCCATATGGCTGTTCGGACCGACCGTCCATGAAAATTGCGACCGCGCCGCCTATTACGAAGAAGCCGATTTCGCGCAGGAATATGGCTCGAGAAAATGCCTGGTGAAAATCGGCTGCTGGGGGCCGGTGGTGCAGTGCAATGTGCCCAAGCGCGGCTGGGCGGCGGGCATTGGCGGCTGCCCCAATGTGGGCGGCATCTGCATCGGTTGCACGATGCCCGGCTTCCCCGACAAGTTCATGCCGTTCATGGCCGAGCCGCCGGGGGCGCGCGTATCGTCGGTGCTGGTCAAGCCATATGGCCTGCTGATCCGCAATTTGCGCAAGATAACCAACCACACGCTCAACAGGGAGCCCAGCTGGCGCAATAACGGGGCGCGTTATACGACCGGATACGATCCGGCGCAGCCGCAGAAATCGCATCCCCTGTAGAACGCGTGATCATTCGGGCCTGGGGAGGAATGCATGGTCAATACGACAATGGACAGCCCTGTTCCGATCAGGGCGGCGAAAAAGACTCCCGGCAATCTTGTCGAGATGAACTGGGATCCGATCACCCGCATCGTCGGCAGCCTCGGCATATTCACCAAGATCGATTTCGAAAACCGACACGTGGCTGAATGCCACAGCACCTCGTCGATTTTCCGCGGCTACAGCATCTTCATGAAGGGCAAGGACCCGCGCGACTCGCATTTCATCACCAGCCGAATTTGCGGCATTTGCGGCGATAACCACGCGACCTGCTCATGCTACGCGCAGAACATGGCCTATGGGATCAAGCCGCCGGCGATCGCCGAATGGATCGTCAATCTCGGCGAAGCCGCTGAATACATGTTCGACCACAACATCTTCCAGGACAATCTGGTCGGCGTCGATTTCTGCGAGCAGATGATCAAGGAGACCAATCCGGCGGTTTGGGAGAGGGCGCAGTCTACGCCCGCGCCGCATGCGGAGGACCACGGCTACAGGACCATCGCCGACATCATGACGGCGCTCAATCCGTTCACCGGCGAATTCTACCGGGAAACATTGATGGTCAGCCGCTACACGCGCGAAATGTTCAATTTGATGGAGGGCCGTCACGTCCATCCGTCGACGCTCTATCCGGGCGGCGTCGGCACCGTGCCCTCGGTGCAATTGTTCACCGATTACCTGACCCGTCTTGTTCACTATGCCGAGTTCATGAAGAAATGCGTGCCGCTGCACGACGATCTCTTCGACTTCTTTTATGAGGCCTTGCCCGGCTACGAGGAAGTCGGACGGCGGCGGATCCTGCTTGGCTGCTGGGGCGCGTTCCAGGACCCGGACAAATGCGACTATCAATACCGGAACATGACGCATTGGGGCCGCGGCATGTTCGTCACGCCGGGCGTCGTCGTCGACGGCCAGTTGGTGACGACCGACCTGGTCGACATCAACTTGAACATCCGCATCCTCCTTGGGCATTCCTATTACGACGACTGGGACAAAGGCGAAATCTTCGTCAAGAACGATCCGCTCGGCAATCCGGTCGACCGCCAGCACCCCTGGAACCAGACGACGATTCCGCGTCCGCAGAAACGCGATTTCGACGGCAATTATTCCTGGGTGATGTGCCCGCGCTGGCTCGACAAGCGCACTGGCGACCATCTGGCGCTCGACACCGGCGGCGGCGCCATTGCGCGCCTGTGGACCACGGCCTTGGCCGGGCTCGTCGACATCGGCTACGTCAAGGCGACGGGCGACAGCGTCAAGATCTATCTGCCGAAAACCGCGCTGAAGCCCGAAAAGGAATTCGAGTGGAAGATTCCGAAATGGAGCAACGCCATCGAACGCGACCGCGCGCGCACTTATTTCCAGGCTTATTGCGCGGCGGCGGCTTACCACTTCGTCGAGAAGGCGCTGGCCGAGGTGCAGGCCGGCCGCACCCAGACCTGGGTTGATTTCAAAGTGCCTGATGAGGCGATCGGCTGCGGCTTCCACGAAGCCGTGCGCGGCGTGCTGTCGCACCATCTTGTCATCCGCGACGGGAAGATCGCCAATTATCATCCCTACCCGCCGACGCCCTGGAACGCGACGCCGCGCGACGTCTACGGCACGCCCGGTCCTTATGAGGACGCGATCCAGAACACGCCGCTGTTCGAGGAGAACGGCCGCGATAATTTCAAGGGCATCGACATCATGCGCGCGGTGCGCAGCTTCGACCCGTGCCTGCCCTGCGGCGTGCACATGTATGTCGGCGGCGGCAAGACATTGCGCATGACGCACTTGCCGATGTTCGGGGCCGCGCGATCGGACTGCAAATGAACGACGCCTCGCAGCAGACCGTCGCAATTCTCGAAAAAGCGCTGGCGCGCCTTGAAGCGATCGTCGGGGCGCTGGAGAAAGTCCCGGACGGCGACGCGCGCAACATGGCGCGCGAGCTACTGGAGTTGACGCTCGACCTGCATGGATTGGCGCTCGCGCAAATCGCCAGCGCCGTCGTGACATTCGAGGGCGGCGAGCGCCTGATGCAAAAACTGCTTGGGACGCCGCATGTTCGCGCGATCCTGCTGCTGCACGGATTGCATCCGGAGGACCCGGAACAAAGGCTGCGCCAGGCGATCGAGTTGATTCGGCCGCAACTGGCGGAACGCGGCGCCGACATCGAGTTGGCCTCCGCGAGTTCGGCGTCGGCTCGCATAAGACTGCGCCTGGACGACTACCGCGGGTCCGTCGAGGATATTCGGCGCGAGGTCGAGGCTGTCCTGGTCGACGCCGCGCCGGACCTCGATGAAATCATCGTCGAGGTCTTCGACGCCGCGCCGGCGTCCGACGCCGCGGCGGCGCACGCAGCCGCGCCAGGGGGGCGAAATGCAGACCGCGTCGCCACATAACTGGGTCGCCCGCACCAGACGCTTCCTCGTCGCCGAACCGCTTGAGCATTGCGATTTCTGCTCCGCGGCGCTGCCTCCCCGCCACGCCCATCTGATCGAGCGAACCAGCCGAAAATTCCTTTGCGCCTGCGCAGGCTGCGCTTTTTCGCTCGGCGCCAGCGAACGCTACCGGCTGGTGTCGCCGCGCAGCGACAAGCTGGACAATTTCGTTCTCGGCGACGCGCAATGGGCCGCCTTGCAGGTCCCGATCGAATTGGCGTTCTTCTTCCACAGCACGCCGCATGGGCGCGTGATCGCCATCTATCCCGGACCGGCAGGCGCGACTGAATCGCAACTCAGCCTGGAGGCATGGTCGCAACTCCTTGCCGACAATTCTTCGCTCGCGGATCTCGAGCCGGACGTCGAGGCGCTGCTGGTCAACCGCGCCAAGGGGGCGCGCGACTATTATCGCGTGTCGATCGATCGCTGCTACGCGCTCGTGGGCCTGATCCGCCAGAAATGGCGCGGTCTATCGGGCGGCGGCGAAGTCTGGGACGCCATCGACGACTTCTTCGGCGCGCTTCGACAGGCGCGCCCGTTCGAAGGAGACGGGGTGCATGGTTGAACTCGATTTCACGATCGAGGACGCGCGGATGGAGCCGCACGCGATTGCGCCGCTGCTGGTCTTCGCGCTGCGCATCGCCAACAGGACGCCGTCCATGACGGTCCTCAGCGTCATGCTCAATTGCCAGATCCGCATCGAGCCGACCCGCCGCTCCTATGCCGCGTCCGAGCGGGAAAAGATGTCGGACCTTTTCGGCGAGCCGTCGCGCTGGGGCCAGACCCTGCGCGGCTTTCTCTGGACCCATGCCAGCCTTTCCGCGCCGGCCTTCGATGGGGAATGCCGCATCGATCTGCCCGCGACCTGCAGCTTCGATTTCAATGTCGCCGCGACCAAATTCTTCCACGGCGTCGAGGCGGGCGAGGTCCCGCTGCAATTCCTGTTCAGTGGCTCCGCCTTCTTCCGCGACGAGCAGGGCAACCTCCAGATCGCCCCGATTTCCTGGAACAAGGAAAGCAGTTTCCGGCTGCCGATCGCCCTCTGGCGGTCGATGATGGATCGCTATTATCCGCAGACCGCCTGGCTCTGCCTGAGCCGGGACTCGATGGAGAGGCTGTACGCCTACAAGCGCCGCAGGGGATTGCCGAGTTTCGACGACGCGCTTGATGGCTTGCTGCAGCAGGAGCAGCAGGGAGCCGCGCCATGAAGCTCGAGGCTGTCAGGGATATTGCCGACGCCGTGCTCTACGAGGGCTATATCCTCTATCCCTATCGCCCCTCTTCGATCAAGAATCGCCAGCGCTGGACGTTCGGGGGGCTCTTTCCGCAGGCCTTTACCGGCAAAAGCGGAGACGCCTCGACGATGCAGATCCAGACGCTGGTGGAGGGCGGGGCCGGGACGCGGCTCGATGTCCATGTCCGCTTTCTGCATATTGTCAACCGGGAGATTTTCGAACTCGCAACGCCCTCGAAAACAGAACCGGGGCCGGATGCGCCTGACATGATCCTGGTCGCACGGCTGGAAGCCAATGGCCAGGATTTTCTTGCCTGGGAGGAGGCGGTCGAGCGTGAAGTCGCCGTTCCCGGCTTGCGCCTGGACGATCTTGTCCTGTCGCCGCATGTGCAGCAGTTCGGATTTGACGGCGCGCGGCAATCCGAGGGGATCAAAGGAGACGACGGCAATTTCGTCGGAGCGGTGATCCGCAGTTCATTCAGCATCGAGGGTCATGCGTCCATCGCGGCCGAAAGGCTGGCCGAAAGCCTGTTCCGTCTGACCATCAACCTTGAAAACCTCACGGCCTTGCCGGAGACGGCGCGGGCCGACCGGACCAGGGCGCAAGCACGGGCTTTCGCCTCGACGCATTGCATCGTCACGACGCAGGATGGAGCCTTCGTCTCCCTGTTCGATCCTCCAGAGGATTTCCGCGATGCGGTCGCCGCCTGCGAGAACAAAGGCTTCTGGCCGGTGCTGGTCGGCAGCGCGGAAAGGCGTGACGCGATCCTGGCGTCGCCCATCATCCTTTACGACTTCCCGCGCGTTGCGCCCGAGAGTCCGGGCGACCTCTATGACGGAACGGAGATCGACGAAATTCTCAGCTTGCGCATTCTGGCGATGTCGGACGCGGAAAAGCGCGAAATGGCCGCGGTCGACGCCCGCGCCCGCGCCCTGCTCGAACGCACGCACAAGCTTTCGCCCGAAAGCTTTGCGCGATTGCACGGCGCCATGCGCCCGCCCGTTCCCGAGTTTTCGACGCTGCCCGATGCGCTGGAGGCGCGACCCGCGCCCGGACCTGGGCCCCGACTGGCGGCGCTGCTGCATGGCGGTCGCGAAATCGCCATTGGCGCGCGCGTCAGGCTTCGGCCCAAGGCCGGCGGCGACATACTGGACATCGCCCTGAAGGACAAGCTGGCGATCATCCAGTCGATCGAACGCGATTTTGAAGACCGCGTCCATGTTGCCGTGACGATCCTCGAAGATCCCGGCCGGGATCTCGGAGCGGCGGGCTACCCGGGTCACCGGTTCTTTTTTTCGCCGGAGGAAATCGAACCTCTGGCGAACGACGCCCTCGATGGGGGAGCGCCGACATGACCGCGATTCTGGTCGCCGGGATCGGCAACATCTTTCAAGGCGACGATGGCTTCGGCGTCGAGATTGCTCAGCGTCTGCTTCGGCGCGACCTTCCTCCGCAAGCGAAGGTGATCGATTTCGGCATCCGCGGCCTCGACCTGACCTATGCGCTGCTGGATCCCTATGACGCCGTCATTCTGGTTGACGCGGCCCAGCGCGGCGAGGCTCCCGGCTCGGTCTCGATCATCGAGCCGGAACCGGACCGCGGCGAGGCGTTGGACCCCGCCGACCTCATGCTCGATCCCCACGATCTCGATCCCTCGCGCGTGCTGCGGCTCGTCGGCGCTCTCGGAGGAAAATGTCGCCGCGTTCTGCTGGTGGCTTGCGAGCCGCTGACGTTTGGCGGCGACGTGGGCGCGATGGGGTTGAGCGCGCCGGTGGCGGCGGCGGTCGACGCCGGCGTCAGCACGGTCGAGACCCTGATTCATGAACTGATCGACGCAAGCCGGGAGTCCCCGGAAACGAGCATCTCGAGCGAAGGAGCGACATCATGAACGGCTGGGAAGTTTTCGGGATCGTCGTTTTGGCGATCATCCTTGTGTTGCTGGCCATGAACGCCAAGGACCTCGCGCGTTACATCAAGATCAGCAACATGTGACATCGAAGGAAGGGGCGTCCCATGTGTCTGGGAATTCCTGGTTGCATCGTCAGCGTGGACGACCCTGGCGACAGGGTTGCGACCGTCGATGTCTGCGGCGTCAGGCGCAGGATCAACATCAGCTGCATCGTCGACGAGGCTCATCCGGCCGAAGACTGCGTGGGAACCTGGGTGCTGGTCCACGTCGGTTTCGCGATGAGCCGCATAGACGATTCCGAGGCGGAGAGGACGCTCGCTATCCTCGCCGAACTCGGCGAGGCGCAGGCGGAGCTGGAAACCATGCGCATGACCGGTGAAAGATAGGCTGCAATCGGCGCCGGTGAGGGAACCGATGCACGAACTTTCGATCGTCTGCAACATAGTCGAACTCGTCCGCGAAGCCGCGGGGGGACGAAAGGTCGAGCGCGTCACCCTGGAAATCGGCGCCCTCTCGGGCGTCTTGCCGGAAGCGATCGCGTTCTGTTTTCCCGAAGTCGCCAGGCAGACGGAAATCGAAGGCGCCATTCTCGATATTCGCCAGATCGAGGCGTCGGCGCGTTGCGACATTTGCGGCGAAGATTTCAAGACGCCGAGCTTGTTGACGGCTTGCTCGTGCGGCTCACGGCGCTTTCAACGGCTGCAAGGCGAGGAGCTCAGGATCAAGAGCATCGAACTCCGGGAGCCGGAATTGCGGAGCGGTTGATCATGAGGCGGCTCGGGCGCGCAGGCCCACTGCTTTCTGGCTCGCGCAAATCCTGTCGGCGAGATGGCGCGCGTCACGCGCTATCCCGGAAAAGCGGCCCGAGCCCCAGCTGTGCAGCCACGGCAGGCCCAGAAAATAAAATCCGGCGACATCGGTGACGCCGCGACTGTGGCGTGGCAGTCCGGCGTCCAAGACAGGCGCGTCGATCCAGGAAAAATCCGGCCTGAAGCCGATGCACCAGATGATCGCCCCGAGTCGGGCCTCCGCGAGATCGAGCGAGACGACGGGCGCGCCGGGGCGCCAGACCGGCCGATAGACCGAAGGCGGCGGGGCGTCGATGCGATTGTCCGCAATGAACTTGTCGATTGCGGCGTTGATGCCGTTGTAGACCCGGTCGGCCTCATCGAGGACGGCGGCGAGGCCGGAGCCGAATTTAAGCGTTTCTCCATCCGTATCTTCAAGCGCGCCATACAGTTTCATGCCCTCGCGAGCAAATTGCCGCAGGTCGATGTCGCGTCCGCCATCGCGCCCGGTCACATAATGATTGGTGTTGTCGCGCACGCCTTCCTTCAGCGGATGCTTCTCCACGGGCATGTCGTAATAGCCCATCTGCGCAAGCCAGCCGACAACGTCGCGGCCGCGGTAGAACCGGGCGCAGCGCGGCGCGCCTCCGACCGCGAGATGCACCTGGCGGCCGGCCAGATGCAGGTCTTCGGCGATCTGCGCGCCTGACTGGCCCGCGCCGACCACCAGCACAGCGCCTTCGGGGAGGCTTTGTGGATTGCGGTAGGCTTGCGAATGCAATTGCAGGATCGACTTCAGCAATTTCTGCGCCAGCGCGGGGATGATCGGCGTGTCGTAACCGCCCGACGCCGCGACGACCTGGTCGGCGATATAGACGCCGTCGGAAGCGAGGATGTCGAACCCGCCATTTTTGCGAGGCGTGATCCTGCGCACCGCCACGCCTTCCTTCAGCGGCGCGTCGACCTTTTTGCGGTAAGCTTCGAGATAGGCGATGATCTCGTCGCGCACCATGAATCCGTCGGGGTCGTCGCCTGCATAGGGGTGGCCGGGCAATTGGCATTGCCAGTTCGGCGTCACCAGACAGAACGTGTCCCAGCGCTGCGTCCTCCAGGCATGCATCGCCGTCTTTTTTTCGAACACGAGGTGCTCGACGCCGCGTTCGCGCAAAAGATAGCTGAGCGACAGTCCGGCCTGACCGCCGCCGACAATCGCCACGGGAACATGGGCAATATTGTTATCGGACATGACGAACACTCCCATTCATTCCTCGAACGCGACGATTTTTACGCACGCCCGGGGTTGACCGCCGAAACCTGCGCCGCGCGTTTCGATGCGGGCGAGTTGCGCCAGCGCGCGCGAGCAGGCGTGGCCATATTTCGTTCTGACTCGCTCGCTTCCGATGGTCAGGGCGGCGCGGCTGCGCGCGAAAAAATCATCCAGTTGATAGGCTCCGCCGACCTCGAGATGTTCTTTGAGAACGAGCGAGGGCGAATAGCAGGTTTCAATTTCGCCGTCCGGCCAGCGAATGCGAAAACGCATTTCAGGCATGTGCCGCCACCCTCAGCCGCGCATAGGCAGCCAGATGCTTTTGCGCGACGGAATTCCACTCATGCCGCGCGGCCACGGCAAGGCCGCGCGCGATCAGGCCGGCGCGCGCGTTTTCAGTCAGGACGAGAGCCATCGCCTTGGCGATCGATTCAGAGGACGCCGGATCGCACCAGAGCGCGTCGTCCTCGCCGATATATTCGGTGAACGGCGGCTGGCGCGAAACGATGACCGGCGTGCCCCCGGCCATGGCCTCGAGCACGACGAGTCCAAAACCCTCGTTCAGGGACGGAAAGACAAGCGCGTCGGCGACGCGATAGAGCGCGGGCATGTCATCTTCCGGCAGGGGGCCGGTGATGACGACGGCGTCGTCAGGCAATCCGCTGGCGTCGAATTGCGCGGCGAACATCTGCTGGTAAGCGCGATGGTCGAGCAGCGAGGCGCCCCCGGCGATCACCAGTTGCGCGCTGCGAAAATTTTCCCGCACGTGGGCGAAAGCCTCGAGAATGTGAAACGAGTTCTTGCGTTCCTCGACGCCTCCGACCGAAAGGAAAATCGGGCCGGCGCCAAGCCTGAGACGCGCCCGCAGGGCGGGGTCGCGGCCATCGGCTTCGCCGGTGAAGCGGCTCCTGTCCACGCCGTTGCCAATGAGCGTCGCCGTGCGGCCGAGACGCGACGCGACTTCCCGCCGCCATTTCTGGCTGACGACCAGGATCTCGTCTGCCGTTTCGATCGAGCGCCGCTGCAATGCGGCCATGCGCGGATCGGCGAAAAAATCGAGGTGATGCACGGTGCGCGCGAAGCCGCCGATGGCGCCCCTCTCTTTCAACGTCGCCAGCGCATTGCCGGTAATGCCGTCGCCTGCGTGGAAAACGTCGAAACGGCGACTGGCGGCGTCCTGGAAATGGAGCAGGAGTTCCGCGACGCGCGTTTCGACGAGTTCATGCAGGTCCGCGATCCCCGCTTTCGCTGCAACCGAAACCGTGTCGCAGCGGGTCGGCCGAAAGAAACCCTGGCCTTTCGGGTCTGGCGCGTGCGCGACCACGCTGTGGCCGAGATCGACGAGCGCGTCGCCCAGCGCGAGCGTGTGGATGACGCCGCCCCGCGGATTTGTCGAATGGATCAGCAGGGCCACGCGGAGGCGCGACGAGTTCATGCGGGCGCCCTCCGCCTGGCGCACCCGAGCAAAGGCGCCGCAGAAAAATCCAGTATCGTCTCGCGAAATTGACCGGCGGCGATCGACACGAGAGCGTCGTCCGAGAAACCGCCGACTTCGGCGGCTGCAATGCCGCGTCGATGAAAAAGCGAGACGACCTCGCCGACATTTTTCGGCGCGACGGCGATGACGAAGCCGAAGCTCGGGAAAGTCAGGAGCCAGCGCTCCAGCGCGACGCCCGGCGGCTTCGGAACGGCCTGGACATCGACGGTCACGCCGACCCCGGAACATTCGGCCAGCATCGCCGCGGTTCCGACCACTCCCGCCTGGCTGATGTCCTTCGCAGCGCGCGAAAACCCTCGTTCGGCGATCTCCGGCAGCAGCGCGAGGTCGCCGCGCAGCCGCCGCGGCGGCGCGTCGGTCGCCGCCTCCCAGTTGGAGAAGGGGTCGCGGTAGCGGCCGCGCAAATCGACCGCCATGACCAGCCGGTCGCCGGGCCGGGCGTCGAAACTCGTGAGCAGCTTATGTTTCGCGCGGCCGAGGATGGCTGCCGACAATTGCAGGCGCTCACAGGCGAGATTGCTGTGGCCGCCGACGATCGGGACGCCGAAAGTTTCCGACGCCGCCTTCATGCCCGCCAGCACAAGCCCGGCCTTGTCGCCGCCCGGCGCCCAGACGGCGTCCACCACCGCGACCGGCCTGCCGCCCATGGCGGCGATGTCGGAAACATTGACCATCACCGCGCAGAAACCGGCAAACCAAGGATCGTCGGCGACGAATTCATGGATGAAGCCCTCGATAGCCAGAAGGAGAAACCCGTCAGGGTCGGGAATCGCCGCGCAATCGTCGCCGACCCTGATCGCGGTCTCTCCGTCGAGCCCGAGCCGAGCGGAAACACAGGCGATGTCAGCCTTCGAAGCGAGGCCGCGACTGGCGCGGATCGCGCGCGCGAGCGTGGCGAGGTCTGCGCAGTCGCCTGTTCCGATCCAACGGTCTCGGATCGGGGCTCCTGTATCCATGTTTGACGCGTTTTCCTTACGCGAACCGGTTCCCGCTTCGCTTGAAAACACTTCTGCGCCCATCACGCGGCCTTTCTCAGCGCCAGGAGCCCGATGTCAGGCCGAAAAAACGGTGGATAGAATTCAAGGTCGGCCTCCATGCGATGGTGTGGCCGGCCATGCAATTCGACGATCTCAAGCGTCTTCCAGTGCAGCCGCTGGAACAGCAGCGCGTTCTGGCTTTGCACATGGGCCAGGAATCTCTCGCAGCCGCGCGCGTGGGCGGAGGACACGGCCAGCTGGATCAGCGCCGTGCCGATGCAGCAGTTCCGGCGATAGGCCGGGGCCACCGCGAGCCGCGATCCCCACCACAGCCCCGGCGCGGCTTCGTGGATGCGCACCGCGCCTACGACTTCGTCGGCGGTCACGCCCATCAGCGACAGAGCGACGAGCGTTATCGCGATTTCGTCGATCGCGTCGCGGTCGTCTTCGCCGAACAGGCCCTGCTCGACGCAAAACACTTCTCGCCGCAACGCCGCCGCGCCCCGCCGCTCCCATTGATCGGCGGCCAGCTTCACCCAGAATTCGGATGGCGCGTAGGGCGCGAAGGGCTCGAAGATCATGGCGCCTCCGTCAGGCGCCGCTCGTAGGTGGCAAGGGCCGAGCAGGCGCCGCAGCGGGCGCAGCCGGCCTTCACCTTGGCCGCCTGCAGTCCCTCGGCGGTCAGCAGGCGCGAAAGCGGCCCGAGAATGGCGTGCATGAACTCCGGCGAAGGCGGCGGCCAGCTCTCGAGCGGCGTGCCGGAAATCGGGACGAAGGGCACGACGAAGGGATAGACGCCAAGCGACACGAGTTTTTTGGCGGTCGCCAGGATGTCTTCGACTCCATCGCCGAGTCCGGCGAGAATATAGGTGGAAACCTGGCCGCGGCCAAAGACGGGAACCGCCGCCGCGAAAGCATCGAAATAGCGTCGCAGCGGAACCTGCGCCTTGCCCGGCATGATCTGCTTGCGCACCGGATCGGTCACTGCTTCCAGATGCATGCCGAGCGCATCGACTCCGGAATCGCGCAGGCGAAGGAACCAGGCGTCGTCGTCGGGCGGTTCGCATTGCGCCTGGATCGGCAGATCGACGGCGGCCTTCACGGCCGCCGCGCTCTCGGCCAGGATCGAGGCGCCGCGATCGGCGCCGGGCGGCGTGCCGGTGGTCATCACCATATGCCTGACGCCGTCGAGCTCCACCGCCGCCCTGGCCACTTCCGCCAGCTGCGCCGGGGTTTTCCGTTCGATGGTCCGGCCCGCGGCGAGCGATTGGCCGATGGCGCAGAACCGGCATGTTTTGGTGCGGCTCTGGTAGCGGATGCAGCTTTGCAGCACGGTCGTCGCCAGCACGTCGCGCCCGTGCAGCGTGGCGATCTTCCAGTAGGGAACGCCATCCGCCGTCTCGCGCCCGTAAAATCGTGGCGCGGGCGGAAAGCTGACTTCGCCGATGGCAAGACCGTCGCGGGTGAGGACGCTGCGGCCGAATGCGTCGGGTCGTTCCGCCAGAAACGGGCTGTCGAAGGCAGAGGCCGTATGCACCGGCGCCATGAAGGTCATGCCGTCGATGGTCATGGCCTTGTGGTCGGAAGGACCGGCGCCGCCGCGCCGGCTCATCGCGCCGACCTTCGGGTCAGCCAGGCGCAGACCGCAGGACTGCAAGGCGTTGATCAGTTCCTCTGTCCTCAGCGCCATCGGCGTCAGCTGGATCATGGGTCTGGCCCTCGAAATTTTTTGGCGACGACGGCGCGAAAGCGTGCAGGACGGCGGTCGGGCGGTTGTCGAGTCGCAGGCTCAGAAGTTCGGGGCGCGCGTAATGGCCGACCGAATCCATCATCCTCTTGCGCTTGACGATCAGCCCCATGTCGAGATCGGCGACGAGCAGGCCCTCTCCTTCAGTGAGTGGCGGCGCCAGATGCCTGCCTTCCGGCGAGACGATCGCCGTCATGCAGCCGCCGGTCAGCGCCTTGCGCAGCTTTTCATCCGGCGAGATTTTCGCGATCTGCGCCTCGGTCAGCCACCCCGTGGAATTGACGACGAAGCAGCCCGATTCCAGCGCATGATGCCGGATTGTCACCTCGATCTGCTCCGCGAAAATCGGTCCGACCAGCGAGCCGGGAAATTGCGAGACATGGATCTCCTCGTGCTGAGCCATCAGGGCATAGCGTGCGAGCGGATTGTAATGCTCCCAGCAGGCGAGGGCGCCGATGCGGCCGACGGCGGTATCGACCACCTTGAGGCCGGCGCCGTCGCCCTGGCCCCAGATCATCCGTTCGTGAAAGGTCGGCGTGATCTTCCGGCGCTTCAGCAGGAGATCGCCGGTCGCATCGAAAATCAGCTGGGCGTTGTAAAGCGACCCAAAGTCGCGCTCGTTGACTCCGAGGACGACGACAAGCCCGAATTTTCGCGCCGCCGCCGCCACGGCCTCGGTCACCGGTCCGGGGACGACGACTGCGTGCTCATAAAGGCGCGTGTGCTCCGCTCCGGTCGCCGCGGGCGGATGCACGAAGGAAAAATAGGGATACCAGGGCACGAAAGTCTCTGGAAAAACCACGAGCTTCGCGCCCCTGGCCGCGGCTTCCGAGGTCGCCGCCAGCACACGATCGAAGAGTGCCCCCGGCATTCTCGAGATCCGGGGCGATCTGGACCGCGGCGACGCGGATGATCGGAGCCGCGGGCATTGCTACAATGTCCATGTGTTGAGGATGAAGGCGTTCTCCCTGCGATGGATCAACACGATATCAAGCACATCGAGCGGACTGACCGGGATGATCCCGGGGATCAGCGCGCCCTCGCCGTGGCCGTAAAGCGCCTGCAGGGCGAAGCGGCAGGCATAGACCTTGCCGCCGTCGGTCATGATCTTTTCGATGCGATTGTTGAAGTTCTGATGGCCGGGGAAAGCGTCGTCGCCAAGCTTCGGGAAGCCGCGCTGCACGCCGAGCGTCACGCCCGGGCCGTAAAGCAGGACCGAGGTTTCGAAGCCTTTCTGAATCAGCCTGGACACCTGCAGCAGATTGACGAGGCCGATCGAGCCTTCGAAGGCGACGGTGTGGAAGGTGACGAGCGCTTTTTCGCCTGGCTCGGCCTTGACGTCCTCAAAGACCTTCTGTTCGAAATCGACGAGAAATTCACCCCTTTGATTGGCGGGCTTGGTGACAGCAGGCATCGAGCGCCCCCTTGGTGCGGAACGGACCGCAGCTTCGGCCGGCGGTTCCGGCCGCCGGTCTCCTCGGGAAATGCTGCGATCAAATTGAATGGAGGTCAAACTGGACAATGATCACATTGTCGGGATCAATTGACCGTGCGCGTTTTGTTGATTGACGACAGGCAGTTGCGGCCTATCCCGCAGGCGTGATCCCGCGAGGGGTGACAAGGCTGCACGCAACAATATACAGTCAATTGTCGCAGCTAAAAGGACGCGCTCGAGGTCTTGCCCAATGCCCGACTGGAGCCCCGATCTCCTTGACGTAGAAAAACCGCGCTATCTCGCGATCGCCGACGCGATCGCCGAGGACATCAGGCGCGGACGCCTTGTCGCCGGCGAGCGGTTGCCGCCGCAACGCAAGCTGGCGCAAAGACTCGCCGTGGATTTCACGACCGTGGCGCGCGGATATGTCGAGGCGGGCAGGCGCGGGCTGGTGACTTCGACGGTTGGACGCGGCACGTTTGTCCGCGCGGAAAATCCCGCTCCATCAAGAGCGTCCAGGCTTGCGGGGATGCGGCGCCTCGACTCGGCCGACCTTACGATGAACCTGCCGCCGGAGCCTGACGATCCCGAACTGATCGAACGCATGCGCGCCGGATTGGCCGAAATCGGCCGCGATCTCGTATCGCTGCTTCGCTACCAATGGTTCGGCGGGACCGAGGAGGACAAGGACGCAGCGTCGAACTGGCTCGGGCGGCGCGCGCTGACGCCAACGCAAGACCGCGTCTTTGTCTCGCCTGGCGCGCACGCGGCGCTGGTCGGCATTTTCAATGTGCTGGCCAGGCCCGGCGACTGCGTGCTCTCCGAACGGCTGACCTATCCGGGCATGCGCTCGATCGCAGCCCAGATGGGCCTCAATCTCGTGGGATTGCCTGCGGACCTGGAGGGTATCGAGCCGGCCGCGCTCGGCGAAGCCTGTGCAAGGCTGCGGCCGAAAGCGATCTACCTCAATCCCACCTTGCATAACCCCACCAATCGCACCATGCCCGTCAAGCGCCGCAACGAAATTGCGGTGATCTGCCGCCGCTACCAGGCGGCGGTCGTCGAGGACGACGCTTACGGCTTTATTCCCTCGCGCGGACCGGCGCCTTTCGCGGCGATCGCGCCCGACGTCACCTGGCATGTGGCGGGATTGTCGAAATGCATCGGCGCGGGATTGCGCCTCGCCTATGTCATTGCCCCCAGCGCCAAGGCCGGATGGCCTTTCGTCGCCGCCATGCGCGCGGCGAACGTCATGGCCTCGCCGGTGACCGCCGCGCTCGCCACGCGCTGGATTCAGGATGGCACGGCGGATTCCATCCTCCGCTTCATCCGCAAGGAAACCGCCGCGCGACAGGATCTCGCGGCGCGCATCCTGACCACGAAAAACTGCGACTTCGAGCCGTTGAGTTTCTCGCTGTGGCTGCGCATGCCCGAGGGATGGACCCGCTCAGCTTTCCTCGGCCACATGCGCGCCACCGGCCTCGGGATTGTCACAAGCGACGCTTTTGCAGTCGACGACCCGCCGGAGGCCGTGCGCGTCTGTCTCGGCGGACCGGCGTCACGCGGACAATTGGAGCATGCGCTGGAATTCATGGCCCATGCGCTCGGCGACGCGCCCTCGGCCGCTGCGTCGTTTTTGTGACGCGATCCGCCAGCTGGACATCAAGCCGGCGCGCCCGCTGACCGTCCGGAAAAAATGCTTGCGCGCATCCTCACCGCTGCGCGCCGCAGCCAGTCCAGCCATGCGCCAAATCCGTCGCCAGTGCGGGCGGAAAGCTGGAGTATGAGGATATCCGGATTGACCTGCCGCGCATTGGCGATGGCCTTGTTGACATCGAAATCGAGATGCGGCAGCAGGTCGGTCTTGTTCAAGATCATCACTTGCGCCGCGCGAAACATGTGAGGATATTTCAGCGGCTTGTCCTCGCCTTCCGTTACCGAGAAAATGGCGACCTTGGCGCTTTCGCCGAGATCGAACAGAGCCGGGCAGACGAGATTGCCAACATTCTCGATCATCACGATCGCGCCGAAGCCGGGGCGCAATTCCTCCATGGCGCGGGCGATCATCTCCGCATCGAGATGGCAGCCGGTTCCCGTATTGACCTGCACGGCCGGCGCGCCGGCGGCGCGAATGCGCGCGCCGTCGTTGCTCGTGGCCTGGTCGCCCTCCACGACCAGGATCGACGTGTCAGCCGAGAGCTCGCGGATGGTGCGCTCAAGCAGCGTCGTCTTGCCGGAGCCCGGGGAGCTCACGAGATTGAGCGCGAGGATTTCACGCCCTGCGAACCAGGCGCGATTGCGCGCCGCGAGCGCGTCGTTCTTGGCGAGGATCTGCTGCTCCAGCGCGACCGTCCGGTCGACCTGACCTTGGGCGTGCGGATGCTCGTGGTCGTGATGATGGTCATGATCCCCATGGGAATGATCATGTCCATGTCCGTCGTGACCATGCGCATGCGCCTCCTTTCCCGTCTGGAGATTGGTGATTTTCGCCTCGGCCGTTTCGCCGCATCCGCATGTGCCGCACATCGCGCCGCCTCCAGTTCGAACTCTTGATTGCGTCTTCAGCAAATTCTCGGCAATTGCTCGCCAACGAGCATGTCGACCATGCGCGCGCCGCCAAACGTCGTCTGCATGGTCACGCGGCCGCTTTCGCCGGCCAGGACCTCGCCGATGATCCTTCCGCCCGCGCCAAGCGGGTGCGCGCGCATCGCCGCGAGCGCCGCCGCGGCTTCCTCCGGGGGCGTCACGACGACGATCTTGCCCTCATTGGCGAGATAAAGCGGATCGAGGCCCAGCAGTTCGCAAAACCCTTTGACCTCCGGACGGATTGGCGTCGCGTCCTCGTCGATTTCAATGAGGACGCCGGAAGCTTGCGCGATTTCGTTGAGCACCGTCGCCGCGCCGCCGCGCGTCGCATCGCGAAGGAATCGCGTATTGGGGGCAGCGTCGAGAATTGCGGCGATCAATTCATGCAGGCAGGCGCAATCGCTTTCGATCGGACTGTCGAGCAACAAATCGCCTCTCGCGGACAGGATCGCCGCGCCATGGTCGCCGAGCAGGCCATTGACCAGCACCTTGTCGCCGGGACTGGCGAGATGCGCGCCGAGTTCCACGCCCGAGGGGATGACGCCGAGGCCGGTCGTGGTGATGAACAATTTGTCGCAGGCGCCCTTGGGCACGACCTTGGTGTCGCCGGTGACAAGCTTCACGCCTGCCGCGGCGGCGGTCCTCGCCATGGATTGCGCAATCGCGCGCAAAAATTCGACCTCCACGCCTTCTTCGATGATCACCGCGCAGGACAGGTAGAGCGGCTTGGCGCCGCCGACCGCGAGATCGTTGACCGTGCCGCAGACGGCGAGCTTGCCGATGTCGCCGCCGGGAAACGCCAGGGGATGCACGACGAAGGAATCGGTGGTGAAGGCCAGCCGGTCGCCGAGCGCCGTCAGCGTCGCGAAATCGAAGCGCGCCTGATCCTCCATCGCATCGAGAAACGCATTGTCGAACGCCGACACGAAGACATCGTCGATCAGGTCCTTCATCGCCTTGCCGCCGCCGCCATGCGCGAGGGTGACGACGGGCGTATTGAGCTTTCCGCGTTCGCGCGGCGGAGGGAAGGGCCGGTTCATGCGACCTCCTTCTTGTGCGACTTGACGCCGCCATACTGGTAGTAGGCGGCGCAGGAGCCTTCCGAGGACACCATCAGCGCGCCGAGCGGCGAGTCCGGCGTGCATTTCGTTCCGAACACCTTGCATTGCCAGGGCTTGATCGCGCCGCGCAAAACGTCGCCGCACTGGCATTCGGCGGGGTCTTCTATGGCGAGGCCGGGCATGGCGAATTTCCGTTCGGCGTCGAAACGCGCGTAGGAATCGCGGATTTTCACGCCAGAATGTTCGAGCGAGCCGAGGCCGCGCCACTCGAAATAATCGCGCAATTCATAGACCCGGTTGACCGCGGCGAGCGCCTGCGGATTGCCGTCGGGCGGGACGATGCGCGCATACTGGTTTTCGACCTCGGCGCGCCCTTCCTTGATCTGCTTGAGCACCATCCAGATCGACTGCAGCACGTCGAGCGGTTCGAAGCCCGAGACCACCACGGGCTTGCGATAGGTGTCGCAGATGAAGCGGTAAGGCTTCGAGCCGATCACCATCGACACATGACCGGGCCCGACGAAGCCGTCGATGCGCAGGTCGGGCGCATCGAGAATGGCGCGCATGGTCGGCGGTATCGTGATGTGGTTGCAGAAGACCGTGAAATTGCCGATGCCCTCCGCCTCCGCCTGCAGGATGGTGAGCGCGGTCGAGGGCATGGTGGTCTCGAAGCCCAGTCCGAAGAACACGATTTCGCGCTCCGGATTTTTCCGCGCGAGATCGAGCGCGTCCAGCGGCGAATAGACCATGCGCACGTCGGCCCCGCGCGCCTTGGCCTGCAGCAGGCTGCCGCGCGAGCCCGGCACCCGCATGGCGTCGCCGAAGGTCGTGAAGATCACCTCCTTGCGTTCGGCGATGTCGACGCAATCGTCGACGCGCCCCATGGGCAGGACGCAAACCGGACAGCCGGGGCCGTGGATCAGCTCCACGCCCTCGGGCAGCATGCCCTCGAGCCCGTAGCGAAAGATCGAATGGGTGTGGCCGCCGCAGACCTCCATGATGTGCAACGGCTCGTCCTTGTCGACCGCCATCGTCGCGACCAGCGCGTGAACAGCCTTTTTCAGCGCCTGCGCCTTGGTCCTGTCGCGATATTCATCCACATATTTCATCGCCCCGACTCCGGTTGGATTTCGTGAGCCGCGCTGCGGCTATGGCCGCCTGTCCCAGCGCGAGGCCGCCATCATTGGCTGGTGCTTTTTCGTGCGCGAGCACGTTGAAATTTTGCGCGCGCAGATTTTCCGAAACGAGTTCGAACAGGATGCGGTTCTGGAAACAACCGCCCGACAGCGCCACCGTGTCGAACAGGGCGCCGTCCTGCGCGTCGCGGCGCGCCAGCTTGACCGCCATGTGAACGATCGCCTTCGCCAGTCCCTTGTGAAAGCGCGCGGCCATTTTTTCGCGCGGCGCGCCAAGCGTCAGGTCGCCCAGGACTGCGCGCCACATCGGCAGCGGCTCGATACATGGGATGTCGGCGCCGTCGAGCCGGGAAATGGCGAGAGCATAGGCGCCTTCCTCGCCTTCGTCGGCCAGTTCATCGGGGTCTGCAAGGGCTTCGAGCTTCATCGCGGCCTCGCCCTCGAAATTCTGGACGTCCCAGCCGAGGCCGAGCGCCGCCGCCATCGCGTCGAACAGGCGGCCGCAAGAGGAAGCGAGCGGCGCATTCAGGCGGGATGCGATCATCGCGTCGATGGTTTTGCGCGGCTTGGCGTCAAGCGCCTCCAGCACTGGCAAGTGGCCATACCCATGCCGCAGCTGCGCCCAGTTCATTGCGGAGGTCAGGTGGGCGTAGAGACTGCGCCAGGGCTCGCGCGACGCCTGGTCGCCGCCGATCATCGCCACCGGCTTGAACGCGCCGAGCCGTTGATAACCCGAATAATCGGCGAGCAAATACTCGCCGCCCCAGATTTCCCTGTCGTCGCCGAGGCCGAGCCCGTCGAGCACGATGCCCAGGAACTCTGGCGCAGTCCAGCGCCCTGCAGATTCTCGGCGAGGCAGGCGGCGACATGGGCATGGTGATGCTGCGTCTCAATCAGGGGCGCGCCGCCGGCTTGCGCGAACCCGGCGCCGAGCTTTGTCGCCATGTACAGGGGATGGCGATCGACCACGAAGGCTTTTGGCCGGTGCTGATAGGTCTCGGCGTAAAGCCGCAGGTTCTTGCAATAATCGTCATAGGTCGCCGCGTTTTCAAGGTCGCCCTGGTGCTGCGACAGGATGGCCTGCCCATCCTTGACGAGACAGAAGGTCGATTTCAATTCGCCGCCCATCGCGAGGATTTCGACCGAGCGGTCAAACCCCGGCGGCAAGGCCATCGGCACCGGGGCGTAGCCGCGCGCCCGGCGCAGCATCCTGACTCGCCCGCCCATCGGCCGCGCCACGGAATCGTCGATGCGATTGGCGATCGGGCGATTATGGATCAGCGCATGGCTGGCAATGCCCTGGAGTTTTTCAATCGCCGCGGAATCGTCGATCAATTGCGGCTCGTGCGACGAATTGCCGGAGGTCATGACGACCGGCTGGTCGATGCCCGCGAGGATCAGATGGTGCAGCGGCGTCGTCGGCAGCATGAAGCCGAGCGTATCAAGTCCCGGCGCTATGGCGTCGGGAAGTTTTTGCGCGCCGTTGGCGGCAAGCACGACAATCGGCGCCTCCGCCGAGCGCAGCGCCGCCGCTTCCATTGCGCCGATCCGCGCATAGCGGCCGATCACGTCGAGGTCGCGCGCCATCAGCGCGAAAGGCTTGCCGTCGCGACGCTTTCCCCGCCGCAACCGGGTCACCGCCGCCTCGTTGGTCGCGTCGCAGGCAAGGTGGAAGCCGCCGAGGCCCTTGATCGCGACGATCTCGCCCTCCTGGATCAGGCGGCGCGCGGCGTCGACATCGTCGAGGGCAGAGCGCGGGTCGAACCGGGTCGGCCGTCCGTCGAGCCGGACCAGGCGCGTCTCGGGACCGCATGCGTGGCAGGCGACGGGCTGGGCGTGATAGCGCCTGTCACGGGGATCGCCATATTCCCGCGCGCAATCGGCGCAAAGCGGGAAATCCGCCAGGGTCGTGTTGGCGCGGTCGTAGGGGATCGCCTTGATGATGGAAAAACGCGGACCGCAATGGGTGCAGGTGGTGAAGGCGTAGCGATAGCGGCGATTGGAGGGGTCGGCGATGTCGGCAATGCAGGCGTCGCAGATTTTCGCGTCGGGCGCGGCTTGCGTCTGGACGCGCCCGGCGCGGCTTTCACTGATGCGAAAATCCCGCGGCAAGGCGCCGGCATAGGGCTGGAACTCGACGGCCTCGACGTGGGCGAGCGGCGGCGGGGAATGGCGCAGCCGATGCGCTAATTTATCGATGGCGACCTCATCGCCAGCGACGCGGATCAGCACGCCCTCGGAATCGTTGAAGACTTCGCCAGCAAGCCCCAGCTCTTGCGCGGCAAGCCAGACAAAGGGCCTGAAGCCCACGCCCTGAACGCGTCCGCGCACGCGGATTTCAACTTTTTTACGCGGCGCGCCCAGCCAGCGGCCGTCAGCCGGACGCATGCGGGATCGACGGAAATGGATGATGTCCCGCTTTCGCTCGCCTTCGTTCTCGCAGCTCATCGCTGGCCCCAGCCTGGCGTTCGAATCCATCAATCCGCCTGAGACCAAAGGGTTCACGCCGCCAGAAAATAGTCTCGGTCCGACCCGGCAGGGCTTCAGCTGTCGCTTGCTGAGCAGTTTTCCCGCGTGCGCGCGGAAAAGGCCTCGGGCGTGTCGAGGTCGGTAAAAATGCCGTCGTGGCCGGCTTCGATTTCGACGGCCCAATCGGCATATTTTCCGAGCAGATGCCGGGCGCCGGAATCGCCCGTCGACTGGTCGAGAATGAGCGAGAAAAAGCCGCGGCCCCACAACACGGGATGGCCGCGCCGGCCCCCACGCTTCGGCAGGACGATCGCGCGCATCTGCGACGGGTCGAAGGCGGCGATCATCCGGTCGATCAGGGCGGAATCGACGTCCGGCATGTCGCCGAGAAAGATCATCGCGCCGTCGACATCGTCAGGAACTGCGGCAATGCCCGCCTTGAGCGACGTCGACAATCCCTCGCGGTAATTTTCATTGAGCACGAATTTCGTCGCCGCGCCTTCGAACAGCGCTCGCGCTTCGTCTGGCCTGCAGCCCAGCACGGCGATGATCGAAGAGATTTGCGAGGCGCCTATGGCGTCGACGACATGACGCAGGACCGGCTTTCCCTCGAGCGCGAGCGTCAGCTTGTTGACGCCCATCCGGCGCGATTGTCCGGCAGCCAGCACGATCGCGGCAATGCGCGGGGCGGAACGCCCTTCGCCGCCGAAATCCGCGGCCCTCGTCGCCGCGGCGCGCGGCGCCGGGCGGAACGGCGCGTCCTTCAGCAGGCCGCCCACGCCCATCGCCATGATCTCCAGCCGCCCCAATGGCTGTCCCGCGAGGATCATGCGCAGCACATGGTCGAAGCCATTGAGCTGCGCCGTGCGCGCGCAACCGGGCATGCCGATCACCGGGATCCTGCCGATCGTCCCGAGCAACAAAAGATTGCCGGGATCGACGGGCATGCCGAAATGCAGGACCTCGCCGCCGGCGGCGATAATCGCGGCGGGAATCACATCCTGCCGGTCAACGATCGAACAGGCGCCGCAAACAAGAATGAGATCGTCGCCCGCCAGAACCCGGTGACAGATTTTCTCGGCCAGCGCCATGGGGTCGTGAGGCGTTCGCAAGTCCGCGACGAGCGCGCCGCCAAGCGCCTCCAGGCGTTCGCGAGTCACGCGCGCGGTTTTTTCGAGGACGCTCTGTTTAAGCCCCGGCGCGACGGTCTGGATCAGCGCCGCGCGGTTGGCGCGGAAGGCGGCGACGTTGAAGATGGCGGGCGCCGATTCCCAGGCGGCGACGATTGTTTCGGCGACCGCATAGGGATTGACCTTGATGGTCGCGACGACCTGTCCGGCCTCGACCACGTCGCGCAACGGCAGGGTCGCCAAGGTGATCGCCTCGTCGATGCGATTGAGAGCATGGACCTCGGCCGGATCAAAGAGCAAGAGGCCCCGGCGGGAGGCGCGGAGATTTACGCGGCCCGTATGGGCTTCGCTGGCGACGATTCCGGCGCCGACACGCTTTCGCGCCACGCGTTCGGCGGCGCTGTCCTCGGGCGCGTCGCCGGCCTCGATCATCGCCACGGGAACGTGTTCGACGCCAGCCGCGCGCAATTGCGCAAGGTCTCCGGCGGCGAGGCGGCGACCCTTGGTCATGACGAGTTCGGGCAGGCGGATCGAATGGGCGAGAATGGCGCCTGTCGCGTCTTCGGTCGCAAGCGTCGCGAACTTCATTCGGCGGCGCTCCCCATCCTTGCGCTTTCCATCCTTTCGCTCCCGACGGCGTGCCGCCCGCGCAGGGCCGCCGTCATTTCCGCCGCAATGGCCACAGCGATTTCCTCGGGATTTGCGGCGCCGATGGCGAGGCCGATCGGTCCATGGATCCGCGACAGGCTTCTTTCGCCAAAGCCTTGCGCGCTCAGGCGTTTGCGGCGCTTTTCCGCCGTTGTCGCGGAGCCTAGGGCGCCCACATAGAAGGCCGGGCTGCGCAAGGCCGCGATCAAGGCCGGATCGTCAATCCGCGGCTCATGCGTCAGGGCGACAAGAGCGCAGCTTTCATCGAGCCGCACCCGCGGCATGACATCCTCGGGCCATTCGGCCAGCAGGTCGAACCCGGCAAATCGCTCCGCCGTCGCAAAGGCGCCGCGCGGATCGACGATGGCGACGGCATAGCCGGCGATGCGGGCGATCGGCGCCAGGGCCTGGGCGATATGCACGGCGCCGACGATGAAAAGGCGCAGCGGCGGCCGCCAGAATTCGAGAAAGAACTTTCCCCGTGACGTCTCGACCAGACCTTCCCGGCCGCTGGCCAAAGCGCGCCGAATGGCGCGAGCGCCTTCCTCGTCGAGATCGAAATGTGCGAAGCCATCGGAGTCGAGCGGCGCTCTTTCGCCGCTGTCGAGCGCAAGCAACGAAGCGCTCGACCGGCCGTGCGAAAGTCCTTCGAGGATCGGCTGGAAAAATACGGAGTTCGAGAGGCCCTCGACAAAGATGCTGATCGCGCCGCCGCAGGCCAGCCCCACCGACCAGGCCCTTTCATCGCTGACTCCGAATTCGAGGAGGGCTGGACGACCGCCAGCCATGACCTCGGCGGCGGTTGCGAGAACCTCGCCCTCGACGCAGCCGCCCGACACCGAGCCGACAAAATGCCCCGTCTCGTCCACCGCCATGCGCGCGCCCGCGGGTCGCGGCGACGAGCCCCAGCTCGACACGACAGTCGCCAGCGCCACACGCCGTCCGTCCCTCGCCCAGCCCAAGGCTTCGCCAACAACTTTGCTGCGATCGTCCATATGCTCTCCCTAAGCCCGCGACGGCCAAAAAAACCTCGCCAACGCGTTTTTCAGCCGAGCCCAGATCCCCAGCGGCGCCGGGGCGGGCGGTTCGACCGTGACGGACGGCTGCGCGGGCGCGCCGACAATGGCGCCGAAATTTGCGAAAAACTCGTCCGCCAATTTTTTGGCGACGCCGTCGATCATGCGGCCGCCAAGCTGCGCGATCTTGCCGCCGACTTCGGCGTCGACAGTGTATTTCAGCAAGGTCGCGGCCCCCTCGGCGTCAAGATCGACATGGGCGCCGCCCCTCGCGAAACCGGCTGTGCCGCCCGCCCCCTCGCCCTTGATCGTATAACTTTTCGGCGGATCGAAATCGGACAGGATCACTTTCCCGATAAAACTCGCCTTGACCGGACCAACGCGGACGGTGACCCGCGCGTTCATGAGGGTGTCGGAGGTCTTCTTCGATCGCCTCGCAGCCTGGAATGCTGCGGCGCAGGATTTCCGGGTCGTTCAGCGCCGCATAGACGGTTTCGCGGGGCGCTGAGATTTTCCGGGCGCCGCTCATGTTCATGACGAAGCTCCTGTTCTCTCGCCTTGGCGCTGGCCCTTGCGGCGGACCTCGATCATTTCGGCGACGATCGACAGCGCAATCTCGTCCGGCGTGATGGCGCCGATATCGAGCCCCGCGGGGGAGCGGATTTTCTCCAGTTCCGCCGCCTCAACGCCTTCCTCGGCCAGTTCGTTCTTGAGCGCCGCTATTTTCTTGCGCGACCCGACAAAGGCGAAATATTTCGTGCGCAACCTGATTGTCGCGGATAGCGCCGCGTGGTCGCCGCCGCCTTGCGTGGATATGACCAGGAAGCAATCGGCGGTCAGGTCGTTCGGCGGGACAAAGCCGTCGATGAGGCAGTCCGCCTCGCCGAAGGCGGCGTGATCCGCGGCGGGCGCGCAGACGATCACAAAGAAGCCCATGCGCCGGCCAAGCTCGGCGACCGCCGCGGCGACCGGCGAGGCCCCGCAGACGACGAGGCTCGGACGCGGCAGCACAGGCTCCACGAAGACATCCATCGTGCCCTCGCTCGGACACATGTTGCGCGCGTAGAAAACGCCGTCGCGCAATTCGCCCACGCCGACATGATGCTCGTTCAGCGCCGATTCCGGCTGCACGCTGACAAGGCGGGGCGTCCCGTCGGCCAGGGCCTGCTTAGCGGCGCGCAAAACCGCGCCGCGCGCGCAGCCGCCGCCGATCCAGCCCCCCGATATCGACCCGTCCTCCAGGATCAGGGCCTTGGCCCCGGCCTTGGCCGCCGTCACCGAAACAGTCCGCACGACGGTCGCGATGGCGAAGGGCTTTCCGCGCGCCTTCGTCAGATTGACAAGTTCGAGAATGTTGGGCGGGCGCGACATCATATCCTCGCCAGATAGGGCTCGAGCGCCTGCAGGCTGGCGAGATTATGCGCGGGCGCGAACAGGTCGACATAGGGCAGCGCCGCGCGCATCCCCGCGGCCTCCGGCGCATAGTCCCGCCAGCCGATCATCGGATTGAGCCAGGCGATGCGCCGGCAGCGCCGGCGCAGGGCCGCCATCTCCGCCGCCAGGCGTTCGGACGGCCCGGTGTCGTAGCCGTCCGACACAATCATCACGCAGGCGCGCGAATGAAGGACGCGGGCCGCATGCCAGCGGTTGAAGGCGGCGAGGCTTTCGCCGATCCGCGTGCCCCCGCCCGCCCCTTGCGTGATCAGCGTCATGCGCTCGACGGCGCGCTGGGCGTCGCGCTCGCGCAGGGCCTCGGATATGTGAACCAGCCGGGTGTGGAACACATAGGCCTCCGCCTCGCGGAAATGCGTGATCACGCCATGCATGAAACGGAGGAACAGCGCCGAATAGAGGCTCATGGACCCGGAAACGTCGAGCAGCACGACGAGCCGAAGGGGCTTGTCCCTGCGCTGGCGGAACATGAGCTCCAGCGGAGTCCCGCCATGCGCGACGCTCTTGTGGATGGTGCGGCGGAGATCGAGTTTTGGACCGCTGCGGCGCGCGCGCAGGCGGCGCGTCAGCCGCGCGCGCATGGCCTTCGCCAGTTGCGCGGCCAGCCTGTGCGCGGCTGCGAGATGGTCGGGATCGGCGAGATGGCGGAAGTCGGTCTGATCAAGGGATTTGCGCTGCGAGGCGCCTTCGCGCTTGCCTTGCCCTGATCCGGCCGGCGCCTCTTCTTCGCCGTCCCGAGCTTCCGCCGCGCCATCGGCGGCGTTCGAGCCCGCGGACAGTTCCGGGCGCAGCCCGCTCGCTCCCTTGCGCGGCGCGCCGGATATCCTGACGGCTGTTTTCATCCCGCGCCGCAGCCAGAAGGCGTTGAAGATATCGTCAAATTTTCGCCAGTCTGAGGCGCGGCCGCAAAACAGCGCGCGAAGCGCCTGCCGCAGCAGCGCAGGACGCGAGGCGCAGGGACCGTCCAGGATTTTCAGTGCATCGCCGGTTTCTGCGAGGCCGACGGCAAAGCCGTTTTCGCGCAGAATTCCGGCGAAACGGCTAAGTTTTTCGCGGGCCGCCTCGCCCAGGCTTCGGCTGGAATTGGACGCGGCGTCCATCTCACGCCACCTTTCCCAGCAAGCGGTCGGAGACCTGCCGCGTCATTCGCGACTTGTCCTCGGCGGTCTTGATCAGGCACGTCAAGGTTTCGTGCACCAGCTCGGGCTCGTCGCGCAAATGGCTGATGTCGAAACCGCCGAGCGTCGCCGCCCAGTCGAGCGTTTCGGCGACGCCCGGCGACTTGCGCAAGTCTTCCTTGCGAATCATTTCGACGAGGTGGGCGATCTGCAGGGCGAGCGCGGAATCGATATGCGGCACGCGCGAAAGAATGATCCGCGCCTCGCGATCGACGTCGGGGAAATCGACGTAATGATAGAGGCAGCGACGCCGCAGGGCGTCGGAGAGTTCGCGGGCGCCGTTCGAGGTGAGAACGACCAGGGGAATTGAGGTCGCGGCAATGGTCCCGAGTTCCGGAATCGAGATCTGGAAGTCGGCGAGGAGTTCGAGCAGAAAGGCCTCGAATTCCTCGTCGGCGCGGTCGATCTCGTCGATCAGCAGCACAGGCGATTTTTCCTGCCTGATCGCCGCCAGCAGCGGCCGCTCGAGCAAATATTTCTCCGAAAAGATATGCTCCTCGACCCTGTCGGCGTCGGCGCCTTCGCGCGCCTTGATCGCGAGAAGCTGGCGCTGGTAATTCCATTCGTAGAGCGCGGCGCTCTGGTCCAGCCCTTCGTAACATTGCAGGCGGATCAGTTTTGCATCGCGCGCCCGCGAGAGGGCGCGCGCCACCTCCGTCTTGCCCACGCCCGCCTCGCCTTCGAGTAGCAGCGGACGCGACAGGGTCTGCATCAGCCAGATCGCGGCGGCGAGTTCGCGGTCGGGAATATAGCCGACCGCCGTCAATTGCGTCGCGATTGTCTCGAAGGGTATGTTCACGGGCACGGCCCATCCGCTTGATGTTAGCGCAATCGACCGTCGGCCGATCCGCGCTGCCCCCATGCCCGTGGCGCGCGCCACTTCGACAATATGTGTGTCAGTGGTGCAGCCCCAGGCGAACTCCGACTTGCCAGAGCCGCCAGGCGTCGTGCGGCATCTGGATGTTGCCGGCGTTGAGGAAGGCGTAGGCGTCGTTGACCGCATTGGAGAAACAGGGCACGCCTCCGACGTGCGGGCTTTCGCCAACGCCTTTCGCGCCGATCGGATGATGCGGCGACGGAGTCACCGTGAAATCGGTTTCCCAGAACGGCGTCTCGACCGCGGTCGGCATGAAGAAGTCCATGAAATTCGCGCCAAGGACATTGCCGGCTCGTCGTAGCGGATTTCCTGGCCCATGGCGCAGGCGAAGGCTTCCGTCAGGCCGCCATGCACCTGTCCCTCGATGATCATCGGGTTGATGCGCGTGCCGCAATCGTCCAATGCATAGAAGCGGCGCACCTTGGCGACGCCGGTGTCGACGTCGATATCCATCACGCAGATATAGGCGCCGAAGGGGAAGGTCATGTTGGGCGGGTCGTAGTAATTCACCGCCTCGAGCCCCGGCTCCATGTTCGGCGGGTACGTTGTTGTAGGCCGCCCAGGCGATGTCCTTCATCGTCTTGTATCTTTCGGGCAAGCCCTTGACCTTGAACCGATCGATGTCCCATTCAAGATCGCCCTCGTGCACTTCCAGCATGTGCGCGGCGATCATCTGCGCCTTCTGCTTGATTTTTCGCGCGGCCATCGCGGTCGCCGCGCCCGCGACCGGGGTTGTCCGCGAGCCGTAGGTGCCGAGCCCGTAAGGCGCCGTGTCGGTGTCGCCTTCCTCGATCATGATGTTGTCGGCGGGAATGCCGAGCTCCGAGGCGATGATCTGGGCGAAGGTGGTCTCGTGGCCCTGGCCCTGGCTCTTCGTGCCCATGCGGGCGATCACCGCGCCGGTCGGATGGACGCGGATCTCCGCGGAATTGAACATGGCAATGCCCAGGATGTCGCAGTTTTTCGACGGGCCGGCCCCGACGATCTCCGTGAAGAAGGCGATGCCGATCCCCATGATCTCCCGCGTCTCGCCGCGCGAGAAAGCCGCCTGCTTCTCTTTCTGCTCGGCGCGTAGCCGGTCGTAGCCGACGGCGTCCATCGCCTTGCGCATGGCCGTGTGATAGTCGCCGCTGTCATATTCCCAACCCAGGGCCGACTGGTAGGGGAACTGCTCGGCCTTGATGAAATTCCTGACCCGCAATTCCGCCGGGTCCATGCCGAGCTTTTGCGCCAGCACGTCGATGGCGCGCTCGATGGCGAAGGCCGCTTCGGTGACGCGGAAGGAGCAGCGATAGGCGACGCCGCCCGTGGCCTTGTTGGTGTAGACGCCGTCGACCGACAGATGGGCGGTGGGGATGTCGTAGGAGCCGGTGCAGATATTCATGAAACCCGCGGGATATTTGGTCGGCGCGGCGCAGGCGTCGAAGGCGCCGTGATCGGCGAGAACGTGGCAGCGCATCGCCAGGATCTTGCCCTCCCTGGTGGCGGCGAGTTCTGTGGTCATGTGGTAGTCGCGCGCGAAGGATGTGGTCGAAAGATTCTCCGTCCGGTCCTCCACCCATTTGACCGGCCGTCCCATGACGATGGAGCCGACGACCGAGCAGACATAGCCGGGATAGGCGCCGACCTTGTTGCCGAAGCCGCCGCCGATGTCGGGCGCGATGACATGGATCTTGTGTTCTGGCAGGCCCGAGATCAAGGACACGACGGTGCGGATCACATGCGGCGCCTGGAACGTGCCCCAAAGCGTCAGCTCGCCCTTGATCTTGTCCATGGAGGCGACACACTGGCAGGTCTCCAGCGGACAGGGATGGGTGCGGTGGTCGACGAACAATTCCTTGATCGTCACATCCGCGCGCTCGAAGATTTCGTCGGTCGCCTGCTTGTCGCCGACGCTCCATTCGAAAATATGGTTCGGATGTTTGCGGCGCCCATGCGCCGCGTCCAGCTTGTCCTTGATGTCTTCGCGGAGAATTGGCGCGTCCGGCGCCATGGATTTGAAGGGGTCGACGATGCAGGGCAGCGCTTCGTAGACGACATCGACCAGCTCGACAGCGTCGGCCGCGACATAGCGATCCTCGGCGATGACGAAGGCGACTTCCTGGTTCTGGTACAGCACCTTGTCTTCGGCGAGCACGGCCTGCACGTCGCCGGCGAGCGTGGGCATGTAATGCAGCCCGAGCGGCTTCAGGTCGGCGGCGGTCAGCACGGCGAAGACGCCGGGCAGCGCCTTGGCGCGGCTGGCGTCGATCGAGACGATGCGCGCATGGGCGTGCGGCGAGCGCACGAAATCGCCGAACACCATGCCAGGCAATTTCAGGTCGTCGACATAGTTTCCCTTGCCCTGGGTGAAGCGAATGTCCTCGACGCGCTTGCGCTTGCAGCCGAGTCCTTCGAGTTTTTCCGTGCGATCCGAGCGTTCGGCTTCGATGGGGGTTTGCTCGTTCATTGCGCCGCCTCCACGAATTTGCCTTCGCCGATCTTCGCCGCCGCATACTGGATGGCCTTGACGATATTGACGTAGCCGGTGCAGCGGCAGAGATTGCCGGAAATGCCCTGGCGGATCTCCTCTTCGGACGGATTGGGATTTTCCTGCAGCAGCCGCGTCGCGCGAAGAATCATGCCGGGCGTGCAAAAGCCGCATTGCAGCCCGTGCATCATCCGAAAACCTTCCTGCACGGCGGAGAGCGTTCCGTCCGCGTTGGCGACGCCTTCGATGGTCGTGATCTGGGCGCCGTCGGCCTGGATTGCGAAACACATGCAGCTCTTGAGCGACATGCCGTTCATGTCGACGGTGCAGGCGCCGCAATGGCCGGTGTCGCAGCCGATATGCGCGCCGGTGAGGTCGAGCCCTTCGCGCAGAAAATGGATCAGTAGGGTGCGCGGCTCGACGTCGGCCTCGCAGGGCTTGCCGTTGATGGTGAGGGCGATGTGCGTCTTGGTCATGTCTGGCCCCTCAGGAGTGGGCGCGGGCGCGCGCCCGCATCACGGCGCGAAACAGCATGACGCCGGCCATTCTGGCGCGATATTCGGCGGGGCCGTGCAGATCGGCGGCGGGATCGGCGATGGCCTCGGCGGCGGCGGCGGCGCGATCGAGCGTCGCCTTGTCGAGGGTCGAGCCGACCAGGATCGCGCTCGCCTCGCCGGCGAAGAGCGGGGTCTCCCCGACATTGGTCAAGGCGATGGCGGCGCCGGCGCATGTCTCGCCCCGCATGGTCAGGATCACCGCGGCCGCGGCGGTGGCGTAATCGCCGACCTTGCGTTTCAATTTCTCGTAAGCGTAGCCATGGTCTGAGGGAGGGATGGCGATGCGGATGTCGGTCAGGATTTCGCCCGGGCGCAACGCCGTGTCATAGGCGCCGCGGTAGAATTCGCGCGCGCGTATCGCTCGTTGGCCCTGCGGTCCCGTGACGGAATAGACGGCGTCGAGGCATTGCATGACCGCGGGCATGTCATTGCCCGGATCGCCGTTCGCCACGTTGCCGCCAAGCGTCCCCCGGTAGCGCACTTGAGGATCAGCGATGAGAACAGACGTTTCCCTCAGGAGGGGAATTTTTTGCGCGAGCAGGTCGGAACCGATCAGCTCATGCTGCGTCGTCATGGCCGCGATGACGATGCTGTCGCCGTCCTGGCGGACGCCTTTCAGATCGGCGATTGCGGAGAGGTCGACGAGATGTTCCGGCGCGGCGAGCCGGGTTTTCATGAGGGGGATCAGGCTATGGCCGCCGGCAAGGGGCCTCGCCTCCTCGCCGTATTGTTGCAAAAGCGCCACCGCCTCGGAAATCGAGGAGGGGCGGTGGTAGTCGAAAGCGGCGGGTATCATGGCGGTTCCTCCCTAAGAGGAATTTTTGTTTTTGGTTTTCATAACGAGGCTGGCGCGTGTTGGTTCCCGGCGTTGGCCGGCATCGATCGGGGACTGTCGCTTGGGAAGGAGCCAAAACCGGCGCCGCGCGTTCAAGGAAGGCTACGCTCGCTCAAGACCGCAAGTGACCCATGCCGCAACGAATCGAAGACTACGCCGTCATCGGCAATTGCGAGTCCATGGCGCTCGTCTCATGCGGCGGTTCAATCGACTGGCTCTGCCTGCCGCGTTTCGACAGCCCCGCCTGTTTCGCCGCCCTGCTCGGCGATCCCTCGCACGGACGCTGGCTGATCGCGCCGGTCGTCGCAGACGTCAGGGCATCGCGCCGTTATCGCGGCGACACGATGGTGCTCGAAACCACTTTCGAGACGGAAACCGGCGCGGTCTGCGTGATCGATCTCCTGACGCGTCGCGAGCTCGTTTCCGATCTGGTGCGGATCGTCCGCGGCTTGCGCGGCTCGGTCGCCATGCGCGCGGAACTGATCGTGCGCTTCGATTATGGATTGATCACGCCCTGGGTGTCGCGGCAGGAGGACGGGAGGCTGCAATTCATCGCCGGCCCAGATCGCCTGCTGTTGCAGGCCGAGGTCCCCCTGCGCGGCGAGAATTTCAAGACGGTCGGCGAATTCGAGATCGCCGAGGGCGAGGAGGCGGGATTTTCGCTGAGCTGGACGCGCTCCTGGCGCGCCATGCCCTCCGCCATTTTTCCGGCGGAGGCGCTGGCTGAGACCGAAGCCTACTGGAATGATTGGGCGGGGCGTTTCGCGAGGAAAGGGGAATGGGCGTCCGAGGTGACCCGCTCGCTCCTGACCTTGAAGGCCCTTTCGCATCGCAACACCGGAGGCATCGTCGCCGCCGCCACGACTTCGCTGCCGGAAAAAATCGGCGGTCCGCGCAATTGGGATTACCGCTACTGCTGGCTGCGCGACGCCACCTTCACGCTCTATACGCTGCTCGGCGCGGGCTATGTCGACGAGGCCGAGGCATGGCGGCGCTGGCTGCTGCGCGCCGTCGCCGGCAATACCGACGACCTGCAGATCATGTATGGCGTCGCCGGCGAAAGGCGTCTCGACGAATATGAACTTCCCTGGCTGCCCGGCTATGAGAAATCGGCGCCCGTGCGCATCGGCAACGCCGCGGCGACGCAGTTGCAGCTCGACGTCTACGGCGAGATCATCGAGGCCATGTATGTCGCGCGCCGCGCCGGACTGCCGTTCAACGCGGCGAACTGGGGCCTTGAATGCGCCCTGGTCACCCAGCTCGAAGCGCTCTGGAGCGAGCCTGACGAAGGGATCTGGGAGGTGCGCGGCGGCGCAAGGCATTTCACCCATTCCAAAGTGATGGCCTGGGTCGCCTTCGATCGCGCCGTGCGTTCGGCGGAGCAATTCGCTCTCGACGCGCCGGTCAAGCGCTGGCGACTGGTGCGCGACGCCATCCACCGGGAAGTCTGCACGAGGGGATTTGACCCCGAGCGCAACGCTTTCGTCCAGTCCTATGGCTCGAAAGCGCTCGACGCCAGCCTGCTGCTGATGGCCCTGGTCGGCTTCCTGCCGCCCGACGATCCGCGCATCCTCGGCACCGTCGCGGCGATCGAGCGCGAACTGATGTTTCACGGACTGGTGCTGCGCTATCGCACCGAGGAGGTCGCTGATGGGCTGCCGCCCGGCGAGGGCGTCTTCCTCGCCTGCAGCTTCTGGCTCGCCGACAATTACATCCTGCAAGGCCGCCGGGCCGAGGCGCGCAAGCTGTTCAGGCGCCTTCTCTCGCTTTGCAACGACGTGGGCCTGCTGGCGGAGGAATATGACCCGGTCGGCAAGCGGCAACTGGGCAATTTTCCGCAGGCGCTTTCGCATCTCGCCCTGATCGGCACGGCGCGCAACCTGACCATCGCCCGGGGCCCGGCGCACCAGCGCAGCACGAAGACCGTGGTCCAGCCCGCGGCGGAGTTCGTCAAGTAAGCGCTTAAAATCCCTCCGGCCGGGCGGCGGCGTCGCAAAACACCAGGAGATCGCCGACGGGGCTGAGCCGCGTCGCGGGCAGGGACTTGTCGCCGCTCAAAAAACGGTCGAGGATCTCGCGCTTGTCCTTGCCTGAAACCAGGAAGGCGACATGCGCGCTGCTGTCCAGCGCCGGCCAGGTCAGGGTAATCCTTTGCTCCGATTTCGGCCCCATGGCGGCGGCGACCCAATGCTGGCGCTCCTCGAGGACGGGTGAATCCGGGAACAGGGACGCCGTATGCCCGTCCGGCCCAAGGCCTAGGAAAGTCAGGTCGAACAGCGGCCGCGTGGCGTCGAGCCGGTCGGCGCCGTGGAAGCGCCTGAGCTCATGCTCGTAGCGCGCGGCGGCGGCTTCCGGCGCGATGTTTTCCGTCGGCACGGGATGGATGTTTTCCGGGGGAACCGGGGCGTGCGCCAGAAACGCTTCGCGCGCCATCCGGAAATTGCTGCGCGGATCGTCATGCCGCGCGAAACGCTCGTCGCCCCAGAACCAGTGCGTGCGCGACCATGGAAAGGATTGCTCCGCTTGCGGCAGCGCGAGCTGCTCATACAACTTCCGAGGCGTCGAGCCGCCGGACAGGCAGACCGAGAAGGCGCCCTCGCTCTCTGAGGCGATCGACAGCAGCCATTCGCAGGCGCGCCGCGCCAGGGCGTCGGCGTCGGAGAAGATTTGCAGCCGTGCGGCGGACCGGACAATCATCACGCTTTTCCCCGCAATGGAACGGATGTGTGCGATGGGCGGCGCAGGACGAGTCTCTCCATCGCCGCGGCGAATCCGTCGGAGTCATTGTCGTCCGTCGTCGCCATCGCCTGCGCCTTGACCTCGTCGCTGGCCTCGCCCATGGCGATGGAGAAGCCGCTCTTCTTGAACATCGGCACGTCCGAGGGCATGTCGCCGATCGTTGCTGTTTTTTCGCTCGGAATTCGCAACAGGCTGCCGATCCGTTCGAGCGCCGCGCCCTTGTTGGCGGCCTTGTCGGTTATATCGAGATAATAGGGTTGCGAGCGCCGCGCCGTCGCCTTTTCGCCAAGCAGTCTTTGCGCCTCCGTCTCGCAAGCCGCGACCAGGGCGGGATCCCCTGATACCCCGACGATCTTGACCGCAAGCGCCAAATCCCGGTCCGTGAAGGACGCTACGATTTTCGGCGAAAACTGCAGGGTCCGCGTTTCCTGCGCGACATAGGGCGCGTCGCCGTCGCGGACCAGCCAGTCCTCCTCGGTGAAGAGCCAGGCGTCGAGGCCACGGTCGAGGAGCAGACGCAGAGCCTGTTCCGCGGTGGAGGCGTCGAGCTTCCGGCTTTCGATCACCTGGAGATCGGGGCGTGCGATCACGCCGCCGTTGAACGCGGCGATTGGCGTGCGCAGGTCGAGCGGTTCGACCAGCATGGCCATGCCGCGCGGCGCGCGGCCGCTGATGACGGCCAGGGCGACGCCGCAATCGCGCAGGGCGCGCACGGCCGCGATCGTGCGCGGCGTCAGGGTCTTCGCGGATGTGACCAGCGTGCCGTCGACATCGGCGAGGACGAGCGAGAGGGCCGGCGAACTCATGACGAATTTCTCATGGCCGAGTTTCTCATGGCCGAATTTTTCATTGCCGAATTTTTTCATGGCGATGTCTCGAGCTTGCCGTCGTCGAGCGGCCGCCAGGCGCGCCCGGCGCGGCGCAGCAGCGCGTCGGCTTCCTCTGGCCCGGCGCCTCCTGAAGGGTAGATCGCCGGGCCGCCGGGCTTGCCGGCGGTATTATCAGGCTTGGCCCAGGCGTCGAGCGCCGGCTGCACCACCCTCCAGGTTTCTTCCACCATGTCGGCGCGCATGTAGAGCGTGGGGTCGCCGATCATCACGTCGTAAAGCAGCGTTTCATATCCGACATTGGCGAGTTGCGGGAACCAGTCGCGATAGTGAAAATCCATCTTGACCGGCGCCAGGGCCATTTCCTGTCCCGGCCTTTTCACGTCGAATTGCAGGGAGATGCCCTCGTCGGGCGCGATGCGCAGGACCAGCCAGTTCGGGCGCAGCGAATTGACTGGCGTATCCTGGAAAGCGGCATAGGGCGCCTCCTTGAAACGGACAGCGATTTCCGTCACGCGCCGGGCCAGATGCTTGCCCGTGCGGATGAAGAAAGGCACGCCCGCCCAGCGCCAGTTGTCGACCGCAAGCTCCATCGCGACATAGGTCTCGACCTGAGACCCTGGCGCGACATTCGCCTCGTCGCGGTAAGGCTTTTTCGCCTTGTCCAGCACCCGTCCTGCGCCGTATTGGCCGCGCACGACCCGCGCGGGGCGAACCGAGGGCATGGCGCGAAGCACGTCCGCCCGCTTCGATCGGATGGCCGCGGCGGAAAACCCTGTCGGCGGCTCCATCGCCACCATCGACAGGAGATTGAGGAGATGATTGGGCGCCATGTCGCGCAGCGCTCCTGTCGCCTCGTAGAATTTTCCGCGCGTTTCGACACCCACGGTCTCGGCGGCGGTGATCTGCACATGGTCGATGCGGTCGCGGTTCCAGATCGGCTCGAACAGCCCGTTGCCGAAGCGAAAGGCCATGATGCTCTGCACCGTGTCCTTGCCGAGGAAATGATCGATGCGATAGATCTGGTCCTCGTCGAGCTTGCGCCTGATGCAGGCGTTGAGCGCGCGCGCCAACTCGAGACTGTGGCCGAAGGGTTTTTCGATCACCACGCGCCGCCAGTGCGACGGCTCGCCGTCCTCATCCGGCGCCTGGTCGAGAAGTTGCGCTTTTGCGAGTTGGGCGACCACCGGGCCGAAGAGCTGGTCGGCGACGGCGAGGTAAAAGATGGCGTTGCCGCGCGTCCCGCGGTTCTGCCTGGCCTGTTCGAGAACGCCGGCGAGATCCCGGTAAAATCCGGGATCATTGAGATCGCCCGGCAAGAAGGTCATGCGCTCCGCCAATTGCTTCCAGGCGGCCATGTCGAGCGACGCCGGATCGAATTCGGTCGCGGCGGCGCCGACAAAACGCTTGAGCTTTTCAAGCAGGCCGTCGCGCCAGGCCTCCGTGCTCATTTGCCCGCGCGCCACCCCGATCAGCGCGAATTCGTCCGGAAGCACTTTTGTGCGCGCGAGATTGTAGAGAGCGGGAACCACGAGGCGGCTGGTGAGGTCGCCGGTGGCCCCGAACAGCACCATGGCGCAAGGGTCGGCCGGCTTCAGCCTGCGGCGCGGCGCGGTCGCGGATTCGGGCGCCGGCGTCGGCGCGGTTATCGTCCTGTCCTCGAGCATGGCCGCTAACCCACGACATTGCGCGCGGCGCGTTCACGCGCTCGCATGCTGGTCTGGTCCGCAGACGCGGGCCCCTCGATATGTCCGCCAAAGCCCATGCGCATGGCGGACAGCATTTTTTCGCCGAAACTGTGCTGCTGGCGCGAGCGAAAGCGGGCGTAGAGCGCGCTCGACAGCACATGGGCGGGAACCGCCTCCTCGATGGCCGCTTCGACCGTCCAGCGTCCTTCGCCTGAATCCGCGACGGCGCCGACGAAATTTCCAAGCTCCGGATCGCGGGCGAGCGCCGCTGCGCCAAGGTCGAGCAGCCAGGACGAGATGACGCTGCCGCGCCGCCAGACCTCGGCGATATCGGCGATATCGAGGTCAAATCGCTCATCTTCCGGCAGGTCCTTCGAATCCTTGTTGCGAAGAATGTCGAAGCCTTCGGCATAGGCCTGCATCAACCCGTATTCGATGCCGTTATGCACCATCTTGACAAAATGCCCGGCGCCGGCGGGACCGGCGTGGATGTAGCCGCGCTCGGCCTTGGCGTCGCGTCCTTCGCGGCCGGGCGTGCGCGGAATTTCGCCCAGGCCGGGCGCGAGCGCGGTGAAGATCGGATCGAGCCGCGCCACCGCGTCGAGCGCGCCGCCGATCATCAGGCAATAGCCGCGCTCCACGCCCCAGACGCCGCCCGACGTGCCGCAATCGACATAGGCGATGCCTTTCTCGGCGAGCGTCTTCGCGCGGCGGATGTCGTCCTTGTAGAAGGAATTGCCGCCGTCGACGACAATGTCGCCCTTGTCCAGCAGGGGCGCCAGGCTTTTCAACGTCTCTTCGGTCACGCGCCCGGCCGGCAGCATGACCCAGAGCGCGCGCGGCTTGTCCTGCAGCGCCTTGGCCATGGCCGCCAACGAGTCGACGGCGTTGGCGCCTTCCTTCGCAAGCTTGTCGCGCGCCTCGGCGGCGGCGTCGAAGACCACGCATTCGTGCCCCGCCTTCATCAGGCGACGGGTCATGTTGGCGCCCATCCGTCCCAGTCCGATCATGCCGATCTGCATGTGCCCTGCTCCCTAGCCCGAACGCTTTTGCCGTCCCGAGCCGGCGTCGACAATCGCCCGCCGCTGGCGCGCGAGAACCTCGAAGAGCTTGTCGAAGGCGTCCGAGAATTGCCGGACGCCGTCTTCGACCAGTTCCGCAGTGATCTCGTCGAGGGAGACGCCAAGGCGCTCCAATTTTTCCAGCGCGGCGCGGGCGCCCTGGACATCTCGTTCGACGCTGTCGGCCTCCACCCGGCCATGATCGCGGAAAGCGTCCATCGTCTCGGGCGGCATGGTGTCGACGGTGTCGCGGCCGATCAGCGCCTCGACATATTTCGTATCCTTGAAGGTCGGGTCCTTCGTCCCGGTCGAAGCCCAGAGGAGGCGCTGCGTCTGCGCGCCGGCGTCCGCCAGCGCCTTCCAGCGCGGCGTGGAGAAAATTTTCCGGTAATAGCTGTACGCGAGCTTGGCGTTGGCGACCGCCGCCTCGCCTCGCAACCGCCCGGCGGTCTTGTCGGCCAAGCCGTCGAGTTTCTTGTCGACGGCCGTGTCGATGCGGCTGACGAAGAAACTCGCGACGCTGGCGACGCGCGAAACATCTCCCGCGGTCTCGCGCAGGAGCTCGAGGCCTTCCAGAAAGGCTTCGGCCACCTGTTCGTAGACCGTCACCGAAAACAGCAAGGTGACGTTGACGTTCACGCCCTTGCCGATGACGGCGCGAACGGCGGATACGCCGGCTGGCGTCGCGGGAACCTTGACCATCAGATTGGGACGGGCCACCGCCTGCCAGAGCCGCAGTCCTTCCTCGACCGTCGCCAGCCCGTCATTGGCGAGATGCGGCGAACATTCGAGGCTGACAAAGCCATCCCGCCCATGAGTGCGTTCATAAACGGGCATGAATTCATCGGCGGCGGCGCGAATGTCGGCGATGGCGAGATGCTCGTAGATCGCCGCAACCTCCCTGTCGCCGCCGCGCAAAAAATCCTCGACGGCCTCGGCGTATTCGTCGGTCTCGCCGATGGCTTTTTCGAAGATCGACGGGTTCGACGTCAATCCCTTCAAGCCGTCGTCTTCGATCAGTCGACGCAGGTCGCCGCTCGTGACAAGGCTGCGCCTGAGGAAGTCGAGCCATGCGGACTGGCCGCAGGCTTCGAGCCGCCGGATCGGGTTCATCAGAATTCTCCCAGGGGCGTTTTCGCGGCGCCTTTGGTCCGACGACCGCCGGTCGCCGACCGGATGTTCCGGGTCGGACTGCTGATCGAACGCCCGCGCGGCGAAAGCGTTCCGCGTCTGGCGCAGGGACCAAAACGCGAGCGCCGCCGGGGGGCAAGGCGCGGGATTGCTCCGCTTGCCTGCGGCGGCGCAATGCCCATTTCACGAATGATCCGCGACAGAGGGAGATGACAATGGTCGGGCGCAGCAAGAATGCCGAACCTGAGCCCCGCAGGGAGAAACCCGCCGAGACGGACGAGCATTGGGACGAGGTCAGCGAGGCGTCCTGGGAATTGTTCCCGGCCAGCGATCCGCCAGCCTGGACGACGCGGCGACCGAAAGTCCCGGACGCCCCGCAAAGCGATAAAAGCCGGAAGACCAGCTGACCTGGCCCTTCGGCGATCGCAGGGCCATTCGGCGCTGGCGGGGCGCCCGGCCCGGCCGCGGAAATAAAACTTCACAATTGCCGCGAGTCAAATTCGGGCTTTCACAAGTTTGCATGTTGGGGCGTTGGCTTGAGCCGGCGCAAAGGCGACGCGGCCTGAGGGAAGCCGTGTCGTATCGGCCGCATGACGGGCGGCCGCCTTGAACAGGAAATCGCCCATGGAGCGGCTGGTCGGCGAACGCGAGACCGAGATTCCCTCGACTGACACTCCCTCGACGTCCGCCGTAGTGAAAAAAGGCCGCATGGGCAGGGTCGTCATCCTGGTCGCGCTGGCGCTCACGGCGCTGGGCTTGTGGCAATTCCTCAAATCGCGCGAGACCGCGAAACCTGCTGAACCGGCGGCGCCGCAGGTCGGCGCGGCGAAAATCGTCTCCGGCGACATCGACGAGATCGTCACGGGGCTCGGCACGGTCACGCCGCTGGCGACGATCACCGTCCAGGCGCAGATCGCGGGTCAGTTGACTTCGGTAGGCTTCAAGGAAGGCCAGGTCGTGAAAAAGGGCGACTTTCTGGCGCAGATCGACCAGCGCCCCTATGAGGCGCTGAAGCAGCAATATGAGGGACAGCTGGTGCATGACCAGGGGGTGCTGGATCAGGCCAGGCTTGACAGCCAGCGCTATGCGACCCTTCTCAAGCAGGATTCGATCGCGCGCCAGACCGCGGAGGACCAGGCTCTGCTCGTCAAGCAGACCGAAGGCACCGTCGCCACCGACAAGGCGCTCATCGCGCAGGAAGATCTGAACATACTCTACTGCCATATCGTCGCGCCGGTGAGCGGCCGCGTCGGCTTGCGGATTCTTGATCCCGGCAACTACGTCAACCTGCCCAACACCAACGGTATCGTGGTCCTGACGCAATTGCAGCCGATATCCGTGGTTTTCGTCCTGCCCGAGGACAATATCTCGGAAATCATGGACGAGCAGCGTGCGGGCAAGCCGCTGAGCGTGGCCGCCACCAATCGCACGGACGAAAAGGTGCTGGCCAATGGCGCCGTCGAATCCATCGACAATCTCGTCGACACGACCACGGGCACGGTGAAGATCCGCGCCACCTTCCCCAATGACGATTTCAAGCTTTTCCCGAACCAGTTCGTCAACGCCCGGCTTTTGCTGCGCAGCCTCAAGGGCGTGACCGTCGCGCCGGTCTCTGCTGTCCAGCATGGCGCCCCCGGCGCCTATGTCTATCGCATCAAGTCGGACGATACGGTCGAGGTGAAAACGGTCAAGACCGGCGTGACGCAGGGCGACCGGGTGCAGATTCTCGAGGGCGTCGACCCCGGCGACGCCGTGGTCGTGGATGGCGCGGACCGGCTGCGCGACGGCATGAAAATCCGCATCGTTCCGGACCCCGGCAATGGTGCGGCCGGCCCGGCCGAAAATCCACCGAAGACGCCGCAAAAAGGCGGCGAGACAGGGGGCGGCGGCAAATGAATCCGTCGCGGCTGTTCATCCTGCGTCCCGTCGCCACCACCCTGCTGATGGCGGCCATTCTGCTGGTGGGCGTCGTCGCCTATCGCTTCCTGCCCGTCTCGGCCTTGCCGCAGGTCGATTACCCGACCATCCAGGTTTCGACCTTTTATCCCGGCGCCAGCCCGGAAGTGATGACGACGGCGGTGACGGCGCCGCTCGAGCGGCAATTCGGCCAGATGCCGGGCCTCAGCCAGATGAGCTCGGTCAGCTCCGCCGGGGCCTCCGTGACGACCCTGCAATTCGGTCTCGATATCCAGATCGACGTGGCCGAGCAGGAGGTGCAGGCGGCGATCAACGCCGCGGCCAGCCTGTTGCCTACGGGCCTGCCGGCGCCGCCGATTTATGCGAAGATCAATCCCGCGGATACGCCGGTGCTGGTTTTCGCGGTGACGTCGAAAACCTTGCCGCTGATCCAGGTCGAGGACCTCACCGACATCAGGCTGGCGCAGAAGCTGTCGCAGGTGTCCGGCGTTGGCCTCGTGTCGATCTCGGGCGGCCAGAGACCGGCGTTGCGCGTCGAAATCAATCCGCGCGCGCTCGCCGCCTATGGCCTTGGGATTGACGACATACGCACAGACATAGCCAACCAGAACACCGACTTGCCGAAGGGCAATTTCGACGGCCCGACGCAGAACGCGACGATCAACAACAACGACCAGCTCCAGACGGCGGAAGCCTATCGCCAGCTCATCGTCGCCTACAAGAACGGCGCCGCGGTCCGCCTGTCCGACGTGGCCAAGGTCATCGACGGGCCGGAAAACGCGGAACTGGCGGCCTGGGCCAATCGCACGCCGGCGATCATCCTCAACGTCAAGCGGCAGCCGGGCTCCAACGTCATCGCGGTGGTCGACGCGGTGAAGGCGCAATTGCCCAAGCTGAGGCAGACCCTGCCGCCTGGCCTCGACGTGTCCATCCTGGCGGACCAGACCGGCGCCATCAGGGCGTCCGTCGCCGATGTCGAGTTCGAACTCGGCCTGGCGGTGGCGCTGGTGGTGCTGGTGATCTTCATCTTCCTGCGCAATCTGCCGGCGACCCTGATCCCCAGCCTGTCGGCGCCGCTGTCGCTGGTCGGCGCGCTGGCTGGCATGTATCTTTGCGGCTATTCCCTCGACAACCTCTCGCTGATGTCGCTGACCATCGCCACCGGCTTTGTCGTCGACGACGCGATCGTCATGATCGAGAACATTTCGCGCTACGTGGAGCAGGGCGATTCGCCGCTCGAAGCCGCCTTGCGCGGCTCCGGGGAAATCGGCTTCACCATCGTTTCCCTGACCGTGTCGCTGATCGCCGTGTTGATTCCCCTCCTGTTCATGGGCGACGTGGTCGGGCGGCTGTTTCACGAATTCGCTGTGACGCTGGCCATGGCCATCATCCTCTCGGCCTTCATCTCCCTGACTCTGGTGCCGATGATGTGCGCGCTGATGGTGCGGCATCGGCCCGACAGCACCCGCAATCGCTTCGATCTCGCGGCCGAGCGCGGCTTCGACCGGATCGTCGGTCAATATGATCGCGGCCTCGATTGGGTGTTCGACCATCAGCGCGCGACCCTGATCGTTTTCTTCCTCACGCTCGCCGTCACGATCTTCCAGTATATCGAGATACCCAAGGGCTTTTTTCCGGTGCAGGACACCGGCGCGATCCAGGCGGTCACGACCGCCGGGCAGGATATTTCCTTCAAGGCCATGGCGGGACGCCAGCAGGCCCTGGCCGACGCGGTCCTGCAAGACAAGGACGTCGCCAGCCTGTCGTCCTATATCGGCGTCGACGGCTCCAACGCCTCGCTGAACAACGGGCGCATGCTGATTTCGCTCAAACCCCATGACGAGCGCTCCAGCAGCGCCTCTGACGTCATTCGCCGGCTGAAACAGGAAACCGCCAACGTCCCGGGCATCACCCTGGCGATGCAGCCGGTGCAGGACCTGACCATCGACAGCGCGGTCAGCGCCGCGCAATATCTGTTCTTCCTCGAAAACCCGCAGCAGGCGGCGCTGTCGCAATGGACGCCGCTGCTCGTGCAGCAAATGCAGAAGTCGCCCGTTTTCGAAGACGTCTCGAGCGATCTCTCGGTAAACGGCCGCCAATTGCTGCTCACCATCGACAGGCCCACGGCGGCGCGGTTCGGCATTACGCCGGCTTCGATCGACAATGCCCTCTACGACGCTTTCGGCCAGCGGATCGCCTCAACCTTCTACACCCAGTCGAACCAGTATCGTGTGATCCTGAAATCGGAGCCGCAGAATCTCCAAAATCCTGCCGATGCGCTCTCAGCCATCTATCTGCCCTCGGCCACGGCGACGACGGGCCAGGCGCCGCTTTCGGCCATGGTCCACGTTACCCAGAGCAATGCGCCGTTGCAGCTCAACCATCTGGGACAGCTGCCGTCGCAGGGCATTTCCTTCAACCTGGCGCCCGGAGTGTCGATTGAAAATGCTGTGACTGAAGTCAAGAAGGCCGAAGCCGACATCGGCATGCCCTCGACTTTTTCGACGGCCTTCCAGGGCGCGCTTTCGGCCTTCCAGAAATCGCTGTCGAACGAACTGATGCTGATCCTCGCCGCCGTCGTCGCCGTCTACATCGTGCTCGGCGTGCTCTACGAAAGCTTCTCGCATCCGATCACCATTCTCTCGACCCTGCCTTCCGCCGGCGTCGGCGCGCTGCTGGCCTTGCGGCTGGTCGGAGCCGAACTCGACGTCATCGGCATCATCGGCATCATCCTGCTGATCGGCATCGTCAAGAAAAACGCCATCATGATGATCGATTTCGCACTCGAAGCCGAACGCGTCGAAGGCAAGCCGCCGCGGGAAGCCATTCACCAGGCATGCCTGTTGCGCTTCCGCCCGATCCTGATGACGACTATGGCGGCGCTGCTCGGCGCGCTGCCGCTGATGCTCGGTACGGGAACGGGATCGGAGCTGCGTCGTCCCCTCGGCCTGTGCATCGTCGGGGGATTGCTGGTCAGCCAGTTGCTGACGCTGTTCTCGACGCCGGTCATCTATCTGGCGATCGACAATCTCGGCCGCAGGCTGTTTCCGCGCGCCTATCGCCCCCAAGCGCCAGAGCCGCCGCCGGAGCCGATCGCATGAACATTTCCGCCCCGTTCATCGAGCGTCCCGTCGCCACCACGCTGGTGACCATCGCCATCGCGCTCGCCGGCGCTATTGGCTATATGTCGCTTCCCGTCGCCCCGCTGCCGCAGGTCGATTTTCCGACCATTTCGGTGCAGGCGCAATTGCCCGGCGCAAGTCCGGAGGTTGCGGCGACGAGCCTCGCCGAGCCCCTGGAGCGCCATCTCGGCGAGATCGCCGACGTCACGGAGATGACCTCGCAGAGCCAGACCGGTCAGTCGCGCGTGACCCTGCAATTCGGCCTCGACCGCAATATCGACGGCGCCGCCAAGGACGTGCAGGCGGCGATCAACGCCGCCCAGGCCGACCTGCCGACCAATCTCCTGTCGCAGCCGATCTATCGCAAGGTCAACCCGGCCGACGCGCCGGTGCTGATCCTCACGCTGACGTCCAAGACGCTGACCCGCGTGCAGATGTACGATGCGGCGAGCACGATTCTTCGCAGCAATTGTCACAGATTTCAGGCGTGGGACAGGTGATCATCGGCGGGTCCGCCCTGCCGGCGGTGCGGGTCGAGCTCGATCCGCTGAAACTGTTTCACTTCGGCATCGGCCTCGAGGACGTCCGTTCGGCCTTGGGGTCGGCCAACGCCAACGCGCCCAAGGGCGCCATCGACGTCGGCGACCATCGCTGGCAGATCTACACCACGGACCAGGCCAAACGGGCCGCCGATTTCCGGTCGCAGGTCATCGCCTACCGGCACGGCGACGCGCTTCGGCTCAGCGACGTGGCGGAGGTCGTGGATTCGGCCCAGGACCTGCGCAATCTCGGATTGGCTGATGGGCGCCCGGCGGTGATCCTTATCGTCTTCCGGCAACCCGGCGCCAATATCATCAAGACCGTCGACGCCGTGCGCGCCTCCATTCCAAAACTCAGGGCGGCGCTGCCCGAGGCGATGGAAATCGGCTTCGCCTCCGACCGCTCGACGACGATCCGCAATTCGCTGGCGGAGACCCAGCGGACCCTGATCATCGCCATGAGCCTGGTGGTCGGCGTGGTCTTCGTCTTCTTGCAAAACGGCCGCGCCGCGCTGATTCCGGCCGTCGCCGTGCCCGTCTCCATCGTCGGCACTTTCGGCGCCATGTATCTTCTCGACTATTCGCTGGACAACCTGTCGCTGATGGCGCTGACCATTTCGACCGGCTTTGTCGTCGATGACGCCATCGTCGTGCTGGAAAACATCGAGCGCCACATGGAAGAGGGGATGGAGCGGCGCCAGGCGGCGCTGATCGGCGCCCGCGACATCGGCTTCACCATTGTCTTCGATCACCCTGTCGCTGATCGCGGTGTTCACGCCGATCCTGCTGATGGGCGGACTGGTCGGGCGTCTGTTCCGCGAATTCGCGGTCACGCTTTCGCTGGCTATCGTCATTTCGATGTTCATCTCGCTGACCACGGCGCCGATGATGTGCGCGCTCATCCTGCGCCTGAAGCCGCCGAGGCCGGAGGGCGCGCGCGTTCCGCTGTTCCAGCGCGTGCAGAATTTTTACGCGCGCACTCTGGCTGTCGCGCTGAAGCACAGCTTTCTTGTTCTGATGACCTTGTTGGGCGCGATCGTGCTCAACGTGTTTTTGATCTGGTATGTGCCCAAGGGCTTTTTCCCCGAACAGGACACCGGACGCATTGTCGCGGTGCTGGTCGCCGACCAGAGCATGTCGTTTCAGCTCCTGTCGAAAAAGCTGACGCAGATGATGGCGGTTGTCGACGCCGACAAGGACCTGGCCAGCGTCGTCGGCTATACCGGCACGGGCGGCGGCGGCGTGTCCGCCCAGACCAATACGGGCGCGATGTTCCTGCAATTGAAGCCGCTCGCCCAGCGCGACGGCGTCCAGGCGGTGATCGCGCGTCTCAGGCGAAATCTCGCGCGAATTCCGGGCGCGCGTCTTTATCTGGCGCCGGTGCAGGATATCCAGGTCGGCGGCAGGCAGGGAAATCTGCTCTATCAATATTCGATTCTCAGCGACACCACCGCCGAGGTGAATCAATGGGCGCCGAAACTTCTGGCCGAACTGGAAAAAGACAAGACCTTTTCCGAGGTCAGTTCCGACCAGCAACAGAACGGCCTCGGTCTCGACATAGACGTCGATCGCGACACGGCCTCGCGGCTGGGCCTCAAGATGGTGCAGATCGACAATACGCTCTACGACGCCTTCGGCCAGCGCTCGGTTTCGGTCATCTATAATCCGCTCAACCAATATCGCGTGGTGATGGAGGCGGCGCCGCAGTTCTGGCAGCGCCCGGACATATTGAGAAAGTTCTGGATCAGCGCCTCGGGCGCGCCGGCGAACGGCTCGCAAACGACGGCGGTCAGCGCCGGCGCCGTGGCCGCGGGACCGGCGCTGGGCTTGGCGATCCCGACCGTCCTTGCGACGCCGCCGACGACGCCCACCCGCTCCTCCCTGGCGGCTTCGGCCTCAAATATCGGCGTGCCCATCGCCAATGTCGTAAACACCTTGCCCAATCTCGCGGTTTCCCTGGCGCCGACCGCGACGGCGGCGACCTCGGGCGCTTCCTTGACGGGCGCATCGCAGACCGGCCTCAGCACGGCGTCCAACAACGCAGTGCGCATTGCGGCGCAGGCGACCCTCGCCTCGGCGGGCGCGAGCGTCGCCTCGGCCGGCGCGTCCGTCGCGACTTCGAACGAGGCCATGGTCCCGCTTTTGGCCTTCGCCCGTTACGCGCCGGGCCACACGCCGCTCGCAGTCAACCACCAGAGCCAGTTCGTGGCGGCGACGCTCTCCTTCAACCTCGCCAGGGGCAAATCGCTGAGCGACGCGGAGACGGCCATTCACCGCGCCGAGGAAAAAATCCATATGCCGGACAATCTCCTCCGCGGCTTCGCTGGCGCGGCGCTTCTCTACAGCCAGTCGCTCGCCGACGAAAAAGTGCTGGTCGCGGCGGCGCTGGCCGCGATCTACATTGTCCTCGGCGTGCTCTACGAGAGCTTCATGCACCCGGTGACGATCCTTTCGACCCTGCCTTCGGCGGGCGTCGGCGCGGTGCTGGCCTTGATGGCCTTCGGCCTGCCTTTCACCATCATCGCCCTGATCGGCGTGATCCTGCTGATCGGCATCGTCAAGAAGAACGCCATATTGATGATCGATTTCGCGCTCCAGGCGGAGCGCGAGGGCGGCATGAACTCTCGCGACGCCATCTATCACGCCGCCGTGGTCCGATTCCGTCCGATCATCATGACCACGACCGCGGCCCTGCTCGGCGCCTTGCCCCTGTGCTTCAGCTTCGGCGAAGGCGGCGAGTTGCGCGAGCCCCTGGGCATTTCGATCGTCGGCGGCCTGATCGTCAGCCAGGCGCTGACGCTTTACACGACGCCGATCGTCTATCTCTATCTCGACCGGCTGCGGCTGCGTTTTTCGCGGAGGCATTAGACCCCGGCGGCGCCGGGCCTAATAGGGCGGCGGACGGCGCGCCCGTTGCGCCTTGGCGGCTTCGGCCCACCAGTCCAGGTCGTCTGCAAACCGTTCAAAGGCCGGCTCCAGCGCCTTTCCTGCGGGGCCGGCCGGAGCGCCGTCCGAATCCAGCGTCTGGGCGATGGGACCCACCGCGAGGACGCTCGAAATCACCACCATGCCCATTTCGGAAAGGATGCCGTGCCAGGCGAGGCTCGATCGCGCCCCGGAAAGACGTCCGGCTGAGTAGCTTGCGATGGCGGCGGGGCGCCAAAACCATTCTTCAAGGAAATGGTCGGTCAGGTTCTTCAAGCCTGGCTGCACCCCCCAGTTATATTCGCCCACAACGAACACAAAAGCGTCCGCGGCGCGAATCTTCGCCGCCAGGGCCTCCATGGCCGCAGGAGCCGAACCTGGCGGATATTCCTTGTACATCCGGTCGAGCATCGGAAGGCCGACGGCCTTTGCATCGACAAGTTCGGCAGCGTCGCCGCGCGCCCGAAGCCTCGCGACAATGAAGTCAGCCAGCCGGACGCCCATTCGATCCGACCGATAGGAACCGTAGAAGACCAGGATTTTGTGCGCCATTTTTTCGTCCCCGTTGCGCGGGAAAAACGCCGACGGGCGCGGTCGGTTCTTCGATTTCATGATTTTCATCGGCTTCGCTTCGCCGGCGCCCGCGTTGACGATAAACGGCAGCCGCGACGGCGGCTGTCCAGCCAGACCAAGGAGAGTTGTATGGCAGACCTGCAGATTCGAGCGGCTCTGGATCGCCACTGGGCCGCCTCCGACGCGAGCGACTTCGAGGAGGAGCACCAGATTTACCGCGAGGACGCGGTGCTCGAATATCCTCAATCGGGCGAGCGCATCCGCGGGCAGAGGAACATCCAGTCGTCTCGCGCCGCGCAGCCAAATCGCAAGCGCTTCGCGGTGCGGCGGATCATTGGCGCTGATAACCTCTGGGTCACGGAATTCGTCCTGAATTATGACGGAAGGCCGTCTTACACGGTGAGCATCATGGAGTTCCTCGATGGCAAGGTGGCCCGCGAGACCCAGTATTTCAGCGATCCGTTCGAGCCGGGGCCTTCGCGTGCGCAATGGGTCGAGCAGATGACTTGAAAACGGGCTACGGAAGGGATGGCCTCTCGGCGCTTGCTCGTTCGGATCTGCCGATCGATACGGTCTCTTTGGCCCGCTATCTCCTCGGCAAGTTCGTGGTGCGCGAATTGCCGGAAGGCGTCGCCGGCGGGCGCATTGTCGAGACCGAGGCCTATGCCGTCGGCGACGCCGCCGGGCACGCCTACCGCGGGATGACCCAGCGCAATCGCTCGCTGTTTCTCGAACGTGGCCATGCCTATGTTTATCTCGCCTACGGCGCATCATACATGCTGAACGTCTCGAGCGAGACGCCGGGTATCGGCGCCGGCGTCCTGATCAGGGCGCTCGAGCCGCTCTTGGGCGTCTCGATCATGCGGCAAAATCGCGGCGTCGAACGCTTGCGCGACCTGGCGCGAGGACCGGGAAGGCTTGCTGCGGCTTTGCGGATCGATCGGTCGCTGGATGGGCTCGATCTCTGCCGGGAGGGCCCGCTGTGGCTCGGGCGCGGCGACAGCCAGCCAGTCGAAATCGGGGAGAGCGTCAGGATTGGCGTCTCGCGCGATGCGGACCGGCTTTTGCGATTTTATCTGCGAAAGAGTCCGTTCGTCAGCGGTCCAGGATTGTTGAGGGAATAAAGGAAAGTCGATCACGCCGCCGGCGTTTGCCGCCGGTCGCGGCCGGCAAACTCCCCGTCGAGCGAAAGCACCACGGTCAAGCCGTGCGGCGCCCGGTCGCGCAGGAAAATCGCGCCGCCCTGACGACGGACGATGTCGCGGGCGATGGACAGGCCGAGGCCGAAGCCGCCGCGACCCGAGGAACGCGCGCTGTCGCCCTTGAAGAAGGGCTCGAAAGCCTTTTCGCGCAAGGCGGGGGGAATGCCCGGCCCATCGTCCGAGACTTCGATCCGCGCCGTCGTTTCGTCCGGAGATTGCAGGGACACGGTGACGGATCCCGCGTGTTTGGTGGCGTTGTCGACGATGTTGGCGACGGCGCGCGAGAGGGCTTGGGCGCGGCAGGAATAGGCGAAATGCGCGGGCCCTCGATAGGACACGTCGTGGCCAATGTCGGCGAATTGCGCGCAAATGGTCAGCAGCAGGCTGGGCAGGTCGATCAATTGCGACGCCTCGGCGCTCTGGCCGTCGCGAAGATAGGCCAGGGTCTCGTCCACCATGTCGTTGATCAGGGCGATGTCGCGTAGCATGGCGTCGCAGATGCGGGGGTCGCCGAGACGCTCCGCGCGCAGCCTCAGCCGGGTCAGCGGCGTGCGCAGATCGTGGCTGATCGCTTCGAGCATTTTCGTGCGCTCGTCGACAAGGCCGCGCATCCGCTCGCTCATGTCGCGCAAGGCCTCGGCCACCTGCTTGATTTCGCGCGGCCCTGTCCCCTTGATGACGCCGCCTTCCCTCGAATGAGGGCCGAAGGAACGCGCCGCCGAGGCGATGGCGGAAAGCGGCGCGGTGATCCGCTTGAGCGCGTAAAGCGACAGCAGCAGGATCATCACGGTGATGATGGCCACGGCGATCGTCGTCTGGATCAGCAACAAGTTCTGCAGCGGAAACATGTTCGGCGCCGAGACGAATTTCAGCGCGTTTTCATCGTCTACAGCCACGAAAATGGCATTCACCCCCGGCATAGGGCAGCGGCGTCACGCCGAAATTTCGCTCAAGCCGCTCCTTGATCGCCCGGACAAAGTCCGTCTCGCGCGCATCGCGGAGCGGGCAGGTCGCCAAGGCTTTGCAAAGGGACCCTTTCGACGGATACGGCCGGCGAATGCGCGCTTTGGAGCAATTGCGCGAGATCGCGATGCGGCGCCTCCTGCGCCTTGCGGACGATGCCGGCGATGCGCGCGGCGCGCACCGCCGGGAGAATCTCGCCGTTCGCGCCTGCCTGGCTGGCGTAGAAAAGATGGAACAAGGCCACCGAGGAGAGGCCCGACGCCAAGCACCACCGCGACGATCGACCAGGCAGGCGATCTGCGCCGCGATGGTTTTCGGCGCGAGGCGGTCGCAGAAACGTCATGGCAACGCCTCGACATTCGCCGCGAAGACATAGCCGCCCAGCCGCACCGTCTTGATGAACGAGGGATCGCGCGGATCGGGTTCGATTTTCTGGCGGATACGGCTGATATGCACGTCGATGCTGCGTTCGATCGGGCCGGCGAGACCGCCATGGGTCAGGTCGAGCAATTGCTCGCGCGACAGGATACGCTCGCGGATTGCTGGCAAAGCGCCAGCAGCAGGTCGAATTCGGCGCTGGTGGTCGTGACGCCCGCGCCGTCGGGGCTCACCAGCCGGCGCTCGCCGGGATAAAGCCGCCAGCCGGCGAAGCCGAGCGCGCGGGGACGCTGGCCGGCGAACGGCGCGCGGGCGCGCCGCATGAGAGCTTGGACGCGCGCCACCAGTTCACGCGAATTGAAGGGCTTGGTGACATAGTCGTCAGCGCCGATTTCGAGACCGACGATCCGGTCGACGTCCTCGCCCAGCGCCGTCAGCATGATGATCGGCACGCCCGACGCGGCGCGCAGGCGCCGGCAGAGGGAAAACCCGTCCTCGCCGGGCAGCATCACGTCGAGCACCAGCATATCGTAGGCGTCGAGCCCGGGAAGGCTGTCCAGTTCCTCGCCCGAGGCGACGCTGGCGACTTTGAAGCCGTCCTCGACGAAGATTTCTGTCAGCAATTGCGCGATGGCCGCGTCGTCCTCGACGAAGAGGATGCGGGTGGGCTCCTCAAGGCAAGGCTGCGGGTTCTGGAGCTGCGGCGCGACATGCATGGAGGCCTCGACGAAATCATGAGCTGGGCGCATCTGTCCCAACGCATCAGCCGCCGAAAGGTTTGCGCCGGTTGCTTTGACGCGCCTCACCCTTGAGCTCGCGCTTGCGCGTTCCGTCGCCTCTCCGGCGCGGGGGCGGAATGTCAGGCGCTCTCTAGCCCGGTGTCCCCAAGTTCGGCGATCAGCGGCGCGAGCTCCTGTGCATAGCTCTTCCAGCGGCCAAGCCCGCGCGCGTTGACGGGCTGGCGAACCTGCGCGCGGCTGACCGTGCGCACGCGGCTGTCGCCCTCGTAAAAGCGCGCGCAGTTCGGGTCGGGCGGCAGGTCGAGATGGGCAAGCACGCGCGCGAGCGTCGCGTCGAAATCCTCCACCCAGTCGGAAAGCCGCACGTCGAGGATCGGCGCCGGGCAGCGCCTCCTTCCAATGCGCCATCAGCCGGTCGTGCTGGCCGATGTACCAGCCGAGATCGGCGAGGTCGTGGGCGTAGCCGTGCGCGCCGTGAAAGCGGAAGGTGAAGATCGACAGGCCGATGTCGCGCGGATCGCGCACGCAATGGATGATCTTCGCGCCGGGCAGCATCAGGCCGACCAGGCCGAGATAATTGAAATTGCCGGGCATCTTGTCGACGATGCGCGCCTTGTCCGGCGCCAGCGCGTGCAGCTCGCGCGAGATAGGCTGTCGCCGCCGCGTCCAGCGTCGTCCTGCGGCAGACGCGGCGATGCGCCGCACGGCCTCCGCGCCTTCCCCGCCGCCGAGCGCGCAGAAGGCCTGCCCGAGCGCCGTCCGCTCGCCGGCGCCATGCGCCTGCGCATGGGCGGCCAGGATCTGCTCGCACAGCGTCGTGCCGGAGCGCGGCATGCCGACGATGAAGACCGGCGCCGGATCGGCGATTGCCGCGCGCGCGGCCCGTCGGCAAACGCGCCGCGCCGAAGCAGCGATGTTGGCGTCGACGAAGGCGAGGTGTTCGTCGCGCGAGAACGGCTGCGAGCGGCTCAGCAGCGCGTGGCCGGCGACTCCATTGCGCGAAGGCGCGCGCGTGCTCGCCCTGGCCCGACCAGAATTTCGCGAGATCGTAATGCGCCATGATCCGGTGTTCCGGCACCGCGCCGTCGCCCATGGCGTCGAGCGCCGCCTCCATCGCGCCGCCTCCGTCGCGGCGCGCGCCGGATCTCGCGTCCGCCAGGGCCAGCAGCACCCGCCGCCAGTGCCACAGCGGCGCGATCTCGGGCGGCATGCGGGCCCAGCGCGGCCAAGCGTCGCAGCGCCGTCCGCGCCTCCGCCGAGCCGGCCGAGCTGCAGCAGCGCCAGCGACGCGCTGCAGCTGCCAGTGCCGCGCGGCCGCCGGGTCCTCGATTGGCAGGCCGGCGCGGCGTCGAGCAGCGCCAGCGCGTCGGCGGCGCGTTCCTCCTGCAGCAGGTCGGCGGCGAGATTGAGCCGCGCGCCGGCGTTGTCCGGCTCGCGCGCGAGCGTCTCGCGCAGCAGCGCCTCGGCGGCCTCGGGCTCGCCGGTGATGCGCATGAAGGCCGCCGAGATTGGCGGTCGCGGCCGGGTGGTCCGGGCGCGTGGCGAAGCGCCTGCCGCATGGCGGTCTTGGCGTCCTCGATCGCGCCCTGGCGGTAGCGGGCGAGGCCGTAATTGACCCAGGCGTCGGCCCAATCCGGCGCCAGCCGCATCGCGGCCGGCGAAGGCCTGCTCGGCCGCGCGCCGTGCTCGCTCGAGCGCCGATCCAGGCCTGGCCATAGGCGTAATGGGCCTGCGGCAGATTCGGGCGCGCGTGGCAGGCGTCGCTCGCCGCCTGCAGCGCAGGCCTCGGTTTCGCCCCGCGCAAGATGGTCGATCGCCGCTTTGAGCGGGGCGATGGCGTCAGCGCGCGGCGCATTCGTCTGGACGTCGTCGGTCGACATGGCGGGCTTCTCCGGAGACTGAAGCCTATCCATAGCGCTGGGGCGACTGCGCGGCAATCACGGCCTGCCTTGGCCATGGCCATTCCGCGCCCCCGCACATTGGTTTCGCGGAAAATCCGGTTTCGGGCGTCGGAAGCGCCGCCTATAAATCGCCGCTGGCGAGGTTCGTCCGGCTTCCTGGCGGGGGCCTGATGGCTTCGCACATAGTTGAATCGCCTTTCGCTGCGACAGGCGTGAATATCGGGCGGCGCGTTCGCCCCCGCCGTTTCTTTCGCCCCAGGAGTGAAAGCCTTCATGCCGCTGTTCGCGCTGCCCGAGGACCAGATCGCCATTCGCGAAATGGCTCGCGCCTTTTCCGCCGAGCGCATCGCGCCCCATGCGGTCGAATGGGACGAGAAGAAGCATTTTCCGGCGGACGTGCTGCGGCAGGCGGCGGAACTCGGCATGGCCGGAATTTATGTGCGCGAGGACGTTGGCGGCTCCGGCCTGACAAGGCTCGATTCGGCGCTGGTCATCGAAGCGCTGGCCGGCGGCTGCCCGAGCGTCGCCTCCTTCCTGTCGATCCACAATATGAGCGCCTGGATGATCGACAGGTTCGGCGTCGACGCGCAGCGCGAAAAATACCTGCCGGCGCTCTGTCGTTTCGAGAGCATAGCCAGCTATTGCCTGACCGAACCGGGCGCCGGCTCGGATGCGGCGGCGCTGAAATGCGCGGCGCGGCGCGACGGCGGCCATTTTGTGCTGAACGGCGCGAAGCAGTTCATTTCCGGCGCCGGCGTCAGCGACCTCTATGTCGTGATGGCGCGCACGGGCGGCCCCGGCGCCGGCGGGCATTTCGGCCTTTGTCGTCGAAAGGATGCGCCGGGCCTGTCCTTTGGCGCCAACGAGAAAAAAATGGGCTGGAACGCCCAGCCGACCCGCGCGGTGATGTTCGACGATTGCCGGATTCCCGCGGAAAACCTGATCGGCGCCGAGGGAACGGGCTTCAAGATCGCCATGGCCGGCCTCGACGGCGGCAGGCTCAACATATCCGCCTCCTCGCTTGGCGGGGCGCAGGCCGCCTTCGACAAGGCGCGCCAATACATGAGCGAGCGCGTGGCGTTTGGAAAAAGGCTCGACGCCTTCCAGGCGCTGCAATTCCGTCTCGCGGACATGGCCATCGAACTCGATGCGGCCAGGGTGGTCCTGTATTCGGCCGCCGCGGCCTACGATCGCGGCGACGCCAATGCGACCATGCGTTGCGCCATGGCCAAGCGCTTCGTCACGGACGCGGGCTTCAAGGTGGCGAATGACGCGCTGCAGCTCTTCGGCGGTTATGGCTATCTTTCCGAATATGGCGTGGAGAAAATCGTCCGCGACTTGCGCGTCCATCAAATCCTCGAGGGAACCAACGAAATCATGCGCCTGATCGTCGCGCGCGGGCTGGTCGGACAATGAGCCAGGCAATGAACAGTGAGGCGGAACTTGTTCTTGCGCGAGAGGGCGGACTCGGACGGATCACGCTCAATCGCCCCAAGGCGATCAACGCGCTGACCCTCGGCATGGTCCGCGCCATGGCCGCCGCGCTGGACGAATGGCGGGCCGACGATGCGGTCGCGGCGGTGCTGATCCACGGCGCGGGAGAGCGCGGCCTTTGCGCGGGCGGCGACATTCGCGCCATTTTCGACGCGGCGCGGGCGAAAGATCCCGAGCCAATCCAGTTCTGGCGCGAGGAATATGCGCTGAACCTCGCGATTTCTCGGTTTGAGAAGCCCATCGTCGCCATCATGAACGGCATCGTCATGGGGGGCGGCATCGGCGTGTCAGCCCATGCCTCGCATCGCGTCGTTACGGAGACGACTTCCATCGCCATGCCCGAGACAAGCATCGGCTTCATCCCCGATGTCGGCGCCTCCTGTCTCCTGCCGCGCGCCCCCGGCGAGTTGGGGACGCATCTGGCGTTGACCGCCGGCCGCGTCGGCGCCGCGGATTCGATGCTGCTGGGTCTCGCCGACGCGCATGTCCCCGGCGATCAATTGGGGCGCCTGTTCGAAGCGCTCGCCGCATGCCGCTCCACGGGCGATGTCGCCGCAGCGATCGACGCGGTCAATAGCAAGCCGGAGCCCGGAAAGCTGGCGCGGGCGCAAAACTGGATCGACGCGGCTTACGTCGCCGATAGCGTCGAGGAGATTTGCGCCAGGCTGAGCGCGCGCTCCGAGCCGGAAGCGGCGGAGGCGCTCGCGTCGATCCTGCGCAATTCGCCAACCTCGCTCAAAGTGACCTTGCAAATGCTCCGTCGTGGCCGCGCGCTTGGAAAGCTCGACGCCTGCCTCGACATGGAGCTGAAGATCGCCAGCCATTGCCTGTTCGGGCATGATTTTCCCGAGGGCATTCGCGCGGCGGTGGTCGACAAGGACCGGAAGCCGCAATGGTCGCCGTCCCGGCTCGACGAGGTGGGCGGAGCAATGGTGGAAAATTATTTCGAAGCGCTGAAGCTCGTCTGAATCGGGCCGCGCGCAGGGAGGGTTCAATGGCTGCTATCGCCTTTATCGGATTGGGAAACATGGGCGGCCCGATGGCGTCCAATCTCTTGCGCGCCGGGCATGATGTGCGCGGCTTCGACCTGTCGTGCGACTCCTGCGCGGCGGCGAAGGGAGACGGACTTCTCGATCGCCGCAAGCGCGAAAGACGCCGTGGCCGGCGCGGAAATCGTCATCACCATGCTGCCCGCCGGCCGGCATGTGGTTTCCGTCTGGGACGACGTGCTGCCCTCCGCCGCAGCCGGCGCGCTTTTCATCGATTGCTCGACGGTCGACGTGGACTCGGCGCGGAGGGCGCATGGGCTTGCCGCCGCCGCCGGCATGGCGTCGCTCGACGCTCCCGTGTCAGGCGGCACGGTCGGCGCCAAGGGCGCCAGCCTGACCTTCATGGCCGGCGGCGCCGAGAACGCTTTCGCACGCGGAAAACCCATTCTCGAAAACATGGGCAAGCGCGTGATCCATTGTGGCGGCGCGGGCGCCGGGCAGGCGGCGAAAATCTGCAACAACATGATTCTCGGCATATCCATGATCGGCATTTCCGAAGCTTTCGTGCTCGCCGAAAAGCTCGGGCTTTCGCATCAGGCCCTGTTCGACGTCGCCTCGACCTCGTCGGGCTCCTGCTGGGCTCTGACAACCCATTGCCCGGTTCCCGGCCCGGTTCCCGCCAGCGCCGCCAACCGCGATTACCTCCCGGGATTCGCCACGGAGCTGATGCTCAAGGACCTGCGCCTCGCCCAGCAGGCGGCGCTCGCCGCCGGCGCCTCGACTCCGCTGGGCGCGGAGGCGGCGGCGCTCTATGGCCTTTTTCAGGCGGCGGGGAACGGCGGGCTCGACTATTCGGGCATCATCCAGTTTTTGCGCGGCCAGGTAAAAAAGGACGCTTAACGCCAATCCGCACAGGGCGAAAACCTGTGAGGATTGATTAGGCGCGACCGCGCCGCCGAGCCAATGCGAGGGAGTGTTCAATCGCGACGAATCGCGATTGAAACAAAGGGAAGACGCCATGATCTATGAAACCATACGCGTGGAAACCCGCGGCCGCGTTGGCCTGATGACGCTCGACCGGCCCAAGGCGCTCAATGCGCTCAACCGGCAATTGGCCAGGGAGTTGCAGCAGGCGGTCGCCGCATTCGACGCCGATCGCAACATCGGCTGCATGGTCATCGCCGGGTCGGAAAAGGCTTTCGCGGCCGGCGCCGACATTCGCGAAATGGTCGAAAAGACCTATCCCGACGTCTTCATGGACGATTTCTTCGCGTCCTGGGACCTGTTCGCGGCGCACCGAAAGCCGATCATTGCCGCCGTCGCCGGTTTCGCGCTCGGCGGCGGCTGCGAACTCGCGCTGATGTGCGACCTCCTGATCGCCGCCGACAACGCAAAATTCGGCCAGCCGGAAATCAAGCTCGGGGTCATGCCGGCGATGGGCGGCAGCCAGCGCCTGACCCGCGCCGTCGGCAAGGCCAAGGCCATGGACCTCTGCCTCACCGGCCGCATGATGGACGCGGAAGAGGCCGAGCGCGCCGGGCTCGTCTCGCGCATCGTCCCGGCGGCTTCGCTGATGGAGGAGACGCTGAAGATTGCGGAGATCATCGCGTCGAAATCCTTGCCGGCCGTGATGATGAACAAGGAGGCGGTGGATCGCGCTTTCGAGACGCCGCTGTCGGAGGGGCTGCGTTTCGAGCGGCGCATCTTCCAGGCGATGTTCGCCACCCACGACCAGAAGGAAGGCATGGCCGCCTTCGTCGAAAAACGCGATCCGAAGTTTTCCGACAGCTGAGCCATTTGCCTGACCATCCCCAAGCGCCCTATCATCAGCGCATTCAGGGCGAATCGCGGATAGGCCGAGCCGATGGACATGGATTGGGACGACCTGCGCTTCTGTCTCGCGGTCATGCGCAATGGCACGGTGTCCTCGGCGGCGAAACATCTCGGCGTCGATCACGCCACCATCATTCGCCGCATCGACCGCCTCGAAAAATCGCTCGGCGCCAAGCTTTTTTCGCGGCGGAAAACTGGTTATGAGGCGACCGATGTCGGCCGGCGTGCGACCGCCATGGCGGAGGCGATGGAATCCGCGCTGATCCGGGGGCAGGCGGAAATCGACGGCGAATCCGCGCAGGTGCGGGGATGCGTGCGCGTGGGAGCGCCGGACGGGTTCGGCAGCACTTTTCTTGCGCCGCGTCTCGGGCCGCTCGCCGACCGCCATCCCGAACTCGACCTGCAGTTGATCGCCACCGCGCGCCTGTTCAGCCTGTCGAAGCGCGAAGCCGACATCGCCATCAGCCTGGCCATGCCGCTGGAGGGGCGGATCATTGGCCGGAAGCTCGTCGATTACCGGCTGTTTCTTTATGCCTCCAAGGATTATCTCGCGGCGCATCCGAAAATCGCGCGGCGGTCCGACCTCGGCGAGCATCGCTTCATCGGGTATATCGACGAACTGCTGTTCGCGCCGGAACTCGATTATCTGCCGCAGGTCCTTCCCGGCCTGTCGGCGCAGATCCGCAGCGGCAACCTGATCGCACAATTCCAGGCGACGCTGGCGGGTGTGGGCATTGCTGTCCTGCCGCGTTTCATGGCGCATGGCCATCCCGGACTGGCGCCGGTCCTGCCGGAGGAAATCCAGATCCTCAGGTCCTTCTATTTGCTGATGCACGCTGACAGCAAGCACTTCCCGCAGATCAGGGCGGTGGCGGATTACGTCTACGACATTGTCGAAAAGGACAGGGCGCTGTTTCTCGATCCGCCGTGAACCGAATCACGAATTCAGCTGATGAATTCGACATTGTTTCCCCAACCGGCAAGGGTCTCAAGTCGCCTGCGGCCTTTTTGGGCAAGCTAAAGCGAAGGCGTCCTAAACATCATGATCACGAAACGCCGACTACTTTAGAAACAATCTAAAACATTGGAAACATGGATACATTATCAGGGCATTCGTCTACGTCTAAAGTCAAAGGTCACGCAGGACGGGAGGCGGCGGTGGAAGTCAATTCCAACAATGAAGCCGAGATCGCTCTCATCAATTTGGCGTTTGCCGAGGCCGAGCTTGTTGCCGCAGGCATATCCTCGAAGGCGGTCGATCGTGCGCTCGAACACATTCGAGAGGCGCAAGCGAGCTTGAAAAAAGTTATCGTCAATTTCGACGAAGCGCCGGGCAATGATGAGTCTCAGGATAATCGATCGAAACAACTAGGGACTCGCCTCTAGCAAGGCCGGCGCCGGCGCGAGGACGAGCGAAGCCGCCGGGAACTCGTCTGAATTAACTCCACGTATTTTTGCTGGCCGCAAACTTTCTGCGGCGATTCTCCTACGGCTCATGCGCGCCCTGCGGAAGCGAACTGCGACATGCCGGTTCCCCGTCGCTCGAAATGGCGATCCTTGTTTGCGGACTGCCCATCCGGGCAGTGGCAGGATCTCAGGCGGGGACACAGATAGGGCCAAAGGAGAATTTCTCATGCCCGCGCCCTCCCTGGAAAATTTTTCAACCGCCCTGGCGGATATCGTCGCCGCGCAATCGCGCAGCGTCGTGTCCGTTCGCTCTCATCGCTCCCAGTCGAGCGGCTTCGCCTGGAGGCCCGATATCATCGTCACTTCCGACGAGGGGCTGGCCGAAGACGGCGAAGTTTCAGTCGTCGCCGCTGACGGCGAGGTCCGGCCGGCTCGCGTTCAAGGTCGTGACGCCACGACCGATATCGCGCTTCTTCGCGTCGAGGCGGCAGGCCTGGAGCCGGCCCGTCTCGACACCCCGCCGGTCCGCGCCGGGGCGCTGGCGCTGGTCATGGGCGCCAGCGGAGGCGCTCCGCTCTCGGCCTTCGGCTCCGTCGCTGCCTCCGGGCCGGAATGGCGCTCGATGCGCGGCGGCAAAATCGATGCGCGCATTGAACTCGATTTGCGGTTGCGCCGCGCCGCGCAGGGCGGACTCGCCGTTGACGCCAGCGGCCGCGCCTTCGGGCATGGCGGTTTTCGGGCCGCGCCGACGCGTTCTTGTCATCCCAGCGGCGACCATTGAACTCGGCCTTGGCCTGCAGCCGGTGCGCGTCGAGGGGCTGGACGGTTTCGGCGCCATCATCACCGCCGTCGCCAAGCAGGGCCCGGCCGCAGTCGCCGGCGCGCGCCAGGGCGACGTTGTCGTCGCCTGGAACGGGAAACCGTTGCAAAGTTTCCGCTCGCTTCTTCCCTCGCTCGGCCCCGACAGCGTCGGCGAAATCGTCACGCTCGGCTTGCGTCGCGGCGGCGAGCCGCTCGACCTGCCTGTGACCATAGGCGAAAGGCCCGAGAGTTGATCGACAGCAAACCTCTGCTGGTCGCGCTCCAACTCGTCGACGCCCAATTGGCGCAAAGGGTCGGGCTCTTGCTGGAGCAGGTTTCCGGCCTGCGCCTGGCTGTCGACGGGGAGGCCGCCGACATTGTCGTCACCGCCGCGCCGCGGGAACGCGACTCCGAAGACGCCTCCTCCGAACTGGCGCTGACGCCGCGCGAACTGGAGGTGCTGCTGCTGCTGGCCGAGGGGGCCTCGAACAAGACGATCGCCCGGCGGCTCGGCGTATCCGTCCACACGGCCAAGTTTCACGTCGGCCGGCTACTGGACAAGCTTGACGCCGTGGGCCGCACCGACGCGGTCGCCCAGGCGGCGCGGCTTGGCGTCATCCATTTGTAGGGCATGGCGATGGCAGACATTCTCGACACATTCTCATTAACCGTCGCCGGGGTCGCGGAAGCGGTCGGGCCGGCCGTCGTGCGCGTCGAAAGCGCTGGGGGTCGCGGCGGCTTCGGCTCCGGCGTGGTGATCGCCGATGACGGCCTCGTTCTCACCAACAGCCATGTCGTCGCCGGCGCCCGCCGGTTGCGATTGTCGTTCGACGAGGGCGGCGAAACCGAAGCCGTGGCGATCGGCGACGATCCCGACACCGATCTCGCCTTGCTTCGAGCGGAGCTGCCGCGCGGCGTCATTGCGCCGCGGCTCGGCGATTCCAAGCTTTTGCGCCGCGGCTGCCTGGTGATCGCCATCGGCAACCCGCTGGGTTTTGAATCGACCGTCACGGCGGGCGTCGTCTCGGCGCTGGGCCGCTCGCTGCGAGGACGCAATGGCCGCCTGATCGACGATGTGGTCCAGACCGATGCGGCGCTGAACCCTGGCAATTCCGGCGGCCCGCTGGTGGCGTCGAACGGCGAGATCATGGGCGTCAACACGGCGATCATCGCGGGCGCGCAAGGCCTGTGCTTTGCGGTGTCGAGCAATACCGCGACGTTCGTCGTCGACGAATTCATCGCGCACGGAAGGGTCAGGCGCGCCCATCTCGGCATAGCCGCCCAGACGATCGCATTGCCGCGTCGCCTTGCCTTCGCCACAGGCTCGGCCCCGCGCGCCGTGCGCGTCGGCGAAATCGAACAGGGCGGTCCAGCGGAGCTTGGAGGCCTGCGCTCCGGCGATATCGTCTTGAGCGTCGACGGCGCCGCGGTCGATGGCGCCGACGATCTCATCCGCCTTCTGGGAAGCGAAAGGATCGGCCGTCCCACGCTATTGGGGGTCATCCAGGGCGGGCGTCTGCATGAAGTCGAGGTCACGCCAAGGGAGAGGCTGGCTTCGGCCGCCTAGCGGCATCAATGCGGCGGTACGCGGTGAAAGTGCGGAAACGCCGAATTTCACGACGCTGTGCGCGTCGCCTGTCGCAACTGCGACATTCCCCCCGGAAATACCGGTGGGGAATGCGCCCCTCCGGCAGTCTTCCGCGAAAATTTTCGAGAGAAATCCGAAGCGTGGCGCGCGGCGCCGGATTTGCTCGATTGTGCGGGATGACAATCCTGCCCGAGAGTTGGACGTCCCGTCATGACAAAGACCCTGCTTGCCGCCTTTCGCTTTCCGCGGCGCCTCGCGCTGGCCTCTGATGATCCTTTCGCGGCGCAGGAGCTCGTCGACTTTCTCAAGATCGATCCCTCCTATTTCCATCAGTCTTTTCGCAAGAAATACAAGCCAAAACCGGCTTTTCCGGATCCTGGCGACCGGCTGACGGACGAGCCCGGGCGCGGCCAGACTCTCGACATTGTCTCGAAATCGAGGGATGCTCGCGAACTCCTTGCGGCCACGGCGGCGCTTGCCGATTTTCACCGGTTGGTCCTCAGGGAAGAAGGCGAGCGCTGGGAGGCGATCGAGCCGGACTTTCCGGCCTGGCGCAGGTTTCCCGGCGGCTATGTGCTGTGGACGGCGCGAATTCTCGAGGATTTGCAGGGGGATGGCGAGGTCCGGCCCTCGCGTCTTCGCATTGTCCGGCAGCCTGTGACGAACGCTGTCGCGTGCGACGCGGTCGCGAAAGCGCTCGGATTGCGTCCCGAGGTCGCCGTGGAAGGCGAGGATATGATCGTGTCCTACATCGCCCGAAGGAAACAGCGTCCGGCCCTGACGGTCGAACGCTGAAGGCGGAAACCTCAATTCATCGTGGGGATGACGAAACTCGCGCCGTCCTTGACGCCCGAGGGCCAGCGCGCGGTCACCGTCTTGGTCTTGGTGTAGAAGCGCATGGCGTCCGCGCCGTGCTGGTTCAGATCGCCGAAGCCCGAACGTTTCCAGCCGCCAAACGTGTAATAGGCGATCGGCACGGGTATCGGCACGTTGATGCCGACCATGCCGACATTGACCTTCGAGGCGAAGTCCCGCGCCGCGTCCCCGTCGCGCGTATAGATCGCCACGCCATTGCCAAACTCATGGTCGTTGCAAAGTTTCAGCGCCCTCTCGTAATTTTCCGCCCGCACAACTGAGAGAACCGGGCCGAAAATCTCTTCCTTGTAGATGCGCATGTCCGCCGTCACATGGTCGAACAGGCAGCCGCCCATGTAAAAACCGTTCTCATAGCCCTGCATCTTGAATCCGCGTCCGTCGACCAGCAGCTTGGCGCCCTCCTGCTCCCCGATGGCGACATAGGATTTGATCTTTTCGAGATGGGCCTGCGTGACCACCGGGCCGTAATCGGCGGCAAGGTCGGTCGACGGTCCGACCTTCAATGCCTCCACGCGCGGAACGAGCCGCCTGATCAGCTCATTCGCTGTGGCCTCGCCGACCGGCACGGCGACGGAAATCGCCATGCAGCGTTCGCCCGCCGATCCATAGCCTGCGCCGATCAGCGCATCGACGGTCTGGTCCATGTCCGCGTCGGGCATGATGACCATGTGATTTTTCGCGCCGCCGAAACATTGCACGCGCTTACCCTCAGCGCAGCCCTTGGCGTAGATATATTCGGCGATGGGAGTCGAGCCGACGAAGCCGACAGCCTTGACGTCATGGTCTTCGAGAATGGCGTCCACGGCCTCCTTGTCGCCATTGACGACATTGAGGATGCCGGCGGGCAGGCCCGCCTCGATCATCAATTCCGCGAGGCGCAATGGCACGCCCGGATCGCGCTCCGACGGCTTGAGGATGAAGGCGTTGCCGCAGGCGATGGCCGGCGCGAACTTCCACATCGGTATCATCGCCGGGAAGTTGAAGGGCGTGATGCCCGCGACCACGCCGAGCGGCTGGCGCATCGAATAGATGTCGATGCCCGGACCGGCGCCGTCGGTATATTCGCCCTTGAGCAGATGCGGCGCGCCGATGCAGAACTCCACCACTTCCAGCCCGCGCTGAATGTCGCCCTTGGCGTCCGGGATGGTCTTGCCGTGCTCCCGCGCCAGAAGTTCGGCGAGGCTTTCCATTTCGCGGTTGAGCAGGTCGACGAATTTCATGAACACGCGGGCGCGGCGCTGCGGATTGGTGGCGCCCCAGGCCGGCTGCGCCTTCAGGCCGCTTTCGACGGCCGCGCGCACTTCCGCGCGGGACGCCAGTGGGACGCGGGAAATCACATCGCCGGTCATCGGCTGGTAGGCGTCGGCGAAGCGGCCCGAAGCGCCTTTGACATGCCGTCCGTCGATGAAATGGGTGAGCTCCGCGACCATGGCATTCCCTCCGGCTTTTTTCTGGGCAAGACGATTGAACCAGGCGCTTTCCCAAGGCAATTGCCGATTCCGCGCAATGGTTGTGCGAAAATGTTGGTTGGCGCGGCGGGCGGGTCAATCACGCCGCCGCGCGGGCGGAAGGCAAATTGTTGTGAATGGCGCCTCCGGCGCGCTTCCAGATGGAAGCTGGCGTGCTACCAACGCTGTCCGGCGCAAGGATGCGCTGTCGCATGGGGAGCGGATGCGCGCAGCAATCGATATTGGGACGTTGGGCGCGGGCAACCCGGCGCTGATCGATCTTGAGGAACTGCTCGCCACGCGCCTGCTGGTGCAGGGCAATTCCGGATCGGGGAAATCGCATCTCCTGCGACGCCTGCTGGAGCAGAGCGCCCGGCTCGTGCAGCAGATCGTCATTGATCCCGAAGGCGATTACGTCGCGCTGGGCGAATATTACGGCCATCTGATTCTCGATGCCGCCGAATGCGAGCGCGATCTCCCGGCCATTGCGGCGCGGGTGCGCCGGCATCGCGTCTCCGTCGTGCTCAATCTGGAAGAACTGGAAGTCGATTCGCAATTGCGCTGCGCCGCGCAATTTCTCAACGCGCTGTTCGACTGCGACCGCGACATGTGGTTTCCGGCGCTGGTGGTGGTGGACGAGGCGCAACTCTTCGCTCCCGCCGTCTCGGGAGACGCTTCGGACGAAGCGCGGAAAATGAGCCTCGTCGCCATGACCAACCTGATGTGCCGCGGGCGAAAGCGCGGCCTTGCAGGCGTCATAGCCACCCAGCGCCTCGCCAAGCTCGCCAAGAACGTTGCGGCCGAAGCTTCCAATTTTTTGATGGGGCGAACCTTTCTCGATATCGACATGATCAGGGCCGCCGACCTCCTGGGCATGGAGCGCCGGCAAGCCGAAGCCTTCCGCGATCTCGAGCGCGGCGCCTTCATCGGCCTTGGGCCGGCCATCGCCCGCCGTCCCCAGCCCATCCGCATAGGGCCAGTGGAGACGGCGGATCGCGGCGCCGCGCCAAAACTGCTGCCGCTCCCCGCCGCCTCGGCCGGCGCGGAGTTGCAGGAGCTGATTTTCGCCGGGGACTATGCCCCGCCGCCGCCTCGGCCCCGCCGAGCCCCGGGAGATGCGCAGGACCTGATCGCCCGCATCGAACGGGCGCCCCGCCTGATTATGTCGCCGCTCCCTTGCCCGAACTGACCGACGCCGAACGCGAAGAGGCGATCGACGACATCATCGCGCAATTGCTCGATGACGCCGCTTCCGCCTTCCAGCCGGTCGCGGCGCTCCATCGCGACTTTCTGCTGCGCTGCCGCATCCGGCGGCTCGGCGCGCGAACGCCCGATCTTGAAGCCTTTCGCCGCCGCCTGACGATTTTGCGCGCGAAACTGGCCTATCCCGACGAGGTCGACGAAGACCTTTGGGGACGCGCCGTCGATCAGGCCCTGCGCCTGCCCGCCGACCTGCAGGGCGTGTTCCTCCTGCTCGCCCGCGCCGCCGTCACAGCGCAATCCTGTCCCGGCGACGACCGGATCGCCTTGTTCTTCGGCAGCCATTCGCCGGGCCGCGCCCGGCGCATCCTCGGCCAGCTGGAGCAGACCGATTCCATCGTCGTCCGCACCGACTTTCGGCAGGGCCGCATCATCGCCTTTCCCGAACTGGGCGTCGAAACCGCGGCGCAGGCGGCGGAAACCCTGCCGCAGGCCATCTAGCCGCTTTTGCCGTTGAAGCGCTTGTTTTTCTGCTTTATTCAGAGGCAGCATCATCGTTCGCCGAGGTTCCCATGCCGATCTACAGCTATGCCTGCAAGAAATGCGGCGAGAATTTTCAGACCCTGGTGCGTTCTGGCGAGGAGCCGGCCTGCCCAAGCTGCGGCGCCGTCGAACTCGAGCAGCAATTGTCGCTGATCGCTTCACCGGCCAAGGGCGGCGATAGCGAGGCGCCGGCCTGTTCCAACGCCGGCGCCGGGCCGGGATGCGCCTCATGCCCGGGCGCGGCGATGTTCGGCTAGGCGTTCTGTGCGCGCGCCGCCGCCATCTCTTGCGCGCGTCATTGCCGTCCTTGTCAGCTCTGCGGCCTATTTTGGCCTGGCCGTGTGGGGCGAGGCGGGGATTGCGCCCTTCCTTGCCAATTCCGCCCTTTCCGCGCTGGCGCTGACGTTCCTCGCAATCGTCATCGCCTCGCTTTTCTGCGGCGGCAATATCAGCCCCGGCAAGCGCGAGGATCGCGGCAACCGCTGGGTGCTCGCAGCTTTCGGCGTCCTTGGCCTCGCCAATGGGTTTTTGCCCGCCTGGAGCGATCACGCGGAATTCTGGACGCTTGACGGCGATGCTTTGCGCTGGTTCGGCGTCGCGCTTTTCGTCCTCGGCGGCTTTCTGCGGCTGTGGCCGGTGGCTGTGCTGGGTGACCGTTTCTCCGGCCTTGTGGCGATCCAGCCGGGCCACGCCCTGGTCACCACCGGGATTTACGCGCACATCCGCAACCCCTCTTATGTCGGGGCCTTCCTCTTTTCGCTCGGCTGGTCGCTGGCGTTTCGCTCGGGCCTCGGCGTTCTCGTCACGGCGCTGCTGATCCCGCCGCTTGTCGCGCGCATTTTTTCGGAAGAGCGCCTGCTGCTCTCCGAATTCGGCGTCGACTATGAAGCCTATCGCGCCCGCACATGGCGGCTGATTCCCGGCCTATGGTGACGGGCAAGCTAAACCGCTGATGAACAAGTCGTTTTGTTCCGGTTCAGTCGCCTCGCTTCATTGTCTCCCTCACTGGCGCACAGACGGCGCCTGATCGAAGGAGACCAGAATGACCCTTGCCCGCAAGACTATCGGCGTCGCCGCCGCCGCCCTCGTCGCCTTCCTCGGACTGGCGGAAACGGCCTCGGCCTCGACATGGACCCAGCGCCATCCCCGCCGCGCCGAGGTCAACCATCGCCTGGCGCATCAGAATCATCGCATTCACAGGGAACTGCGCGCGGGCGAGATCACGCCTGGGCAGGCCCACAAGCTGCACGCGCAAGATCGTTTCATGCGTCGCGAGGAGCGCTTCGCCGCGGCGCAGCGCCACGGCCACATCACGCGCGCCGAACAGCGCTCGCTGAACCAGCAGGAAAACGGCGTCAGCCGCGAAATCGGCCGCTGAACCAGGCCCGATGCGTTTGGCGCGGGCCGAACTCGAGAAGGAGAATTGTCATGCATCGTTTTCTCAGGACGTCGATCGTTTTGCTTGAACTCGCCGCTCTCTCGGCCTTGCCGAAATCCGCGGGCGCCGCGCCGCTCTCCGGGCCGGCCGCCGCGCTCGCCTCGCAGAACCTGGTCGAAAAGACGGATTTCGTCTGGAATGGCAAAGTCTATTGCTGGTACTGGGACGGTTGGCGCGGACCCGGCTGGTACTGGTGCGGCTATGCCTGGCGTGATGGCCTGGGCTGGGGCGGCGGTCACGGCTGGCGCGGATGGGCCGTGCCGCATCGCGGCGGCTGGGGTGGTCACGGCTGGCGTCGTGGCGGGCACGGACATGGTTTCGCGGGGCATCACGGACGCCCGCTCCGAAATCGTGGCGGCCACCCGCATCACGGACACGGCGGCCATCACGGCGGCGGACACCGCGGCGGACACGGCCATCATGGCGGCGGCCATGGCGGACACGGGCATCGCCGCTGAGCGCCGCGAAAAATGATAGATCCGGCGGCCCGCGAGTTGCCGGATCTATCGGCCGCGTCATTCGGTCACGGTTTGCGTCTATCCATTTGCCGGCGACCCCGCCTATATGATTTCCTGCAAGAGCCGGCGCGCGACGCTTCGGCCATAGCAGACTTTGGAAACGTCATGAAAACCATTTTCGTCACGGGCGCGACCGCTGGCTTCGGCGCCGCGTTCGCCCGGCGGTTCATCCGGGACGGTCATCGCGTCATCGCCACGGGACGGCGCGCCGAACGGCTCAAGGCGCTGGCCGATGAGCTCGGCAAAAACCTTTATGCCGCGCCGCTCGACATGACCGACGTGAAAGCCATCGCCGAATTCGTGCCTTCGCTTCCCGAGGATTGGCGGCGGATTGACGTGCTGGTGAACAATGCCGGTCTCGCCCTGGGACTTTCTCCCGCCTGGGAGGCCGATCTCGGCCAGTGGGACCAGATGATCGCCACCAATGTCACCGGCCTCATCCACCTGACCCGCGCCGTGCTGCCGCAAATGGTCGAGCGCGACGACGGGCTGATCGTCAATCTCGGCTCGATCGCCGGCGACTATCCCTATCCCGGCGGCCACGTCTATGGCGGCACGAAAGCCTTCGTCAAACAGTTCTCGCTCAACCTGCGCGCCGATCTCGTCGGCAGGAATGTCCGCGTCACCAATATCGAGCCGGGCATGGTCACGGGCTCGGAATTTTCGAAAGTGCGCTTTGCCGGCGACGAATCCAAGGCGGCGCAGGTCTATGAGGGGACGCAATCGCTGACGCCGGAGGATATAGCGGAGACCGTGGCCTGGCTCGTCTCGTTGCCCCCGCATGTCAACATCAACAGCCTCGAGATGATGCCGACCTGCCAGGCCAGCGGCCCGCTCGCGGTCAAGAGGAAATAGCGCATGTCCGCAATTGAAGACGCAATTCAAAATGCATCTCGACGTCCGCTGTACGATGCTGCCTATAATCTTTGGAGCATGCACCACGAACTGAATTGGCTTGAAGTTCCGAACCAGTCGACAGAAATGCGGGGTGATATGTTTGGCTCCCCCGCCAAATTCCGGACGCAGGTTTTGCCGATAGTCAGGCGTGTCGTAGCTCAAATACGATTTGAAGGTGATAATGCAAGGGACGGCGCGACGTTCGGCAAACTCAAAAAGGCTCATCCGGAATGCGAGCCCAATGAATTAAAGGCGGCCATTGATGCCGCCTTGAAGCTGCAACGAGATTCCGATTCAAATTTTGTCTACACGGGCAAGCTCGTGGAGGATGCTTTCCGAGCCGCTTCTCTCGCGCGCGAAAACAATCCCGGTTTCACAGACGAGATATATCGAAAAGAGAGCACGAGGCTTTGCATCCAAAACAGATAAAAAAACGCCCCGAATGGGGCGCTTTTTCTGTTTCCGCGGGCCAAAAATCAGATCGCGCCATTGATCCATTTGGCCAGCTCGCCCTTGGGCGCGGCGCCGACCTTTTGCGAGGCGAGCTTGCCGTCCTTGAACAGCATCAGCGTGGGTATCGAGCGTATCCCGAGTTTTCCGGCGACAGCCGGGTTCTCGTCGACATTGAGCTTCACGATCTTGACCTTGCCCGCATAGTCGCGGGCGAGTTCCTCGAGCGAGGGGCCGATCATCTTGCAGGGGCCGCACCATTCCGCCCAGAAATCGACGACGACCGGCTCGGTGGCCTTGAGCACGTCAGCCTCGAAAGAGGAGTCGGTAACTTTATGGGTGGACATGAAGACCTCGCAGCAGGCGGGAGGCGAATCCCGGATTGAATGGATTTGATTGGAAAGTAGGTAGCGCGGGCCGAACCGTCAAGCGCGCCGGCGCAGGGCGTGCCTTGCGCGCCGGCAATCATCCGGCGGGAAACACGCCTTTTGTGAGGAATTTGCGCGCCTTGTCATTTCTTTGGCCACTTCTTGGCCCCTGCCGCTGGCCCTCGCCCTTGCCGCCGGTTCCCGCCGGCTGCCAGTTCGGCACGAGCTGGTGCTTGCCCGGCCCGATCAGGTCGGCGCGGCCCATGGCCTTTAGCGCATCGCGCAGGAGCGGCCAGTTTTCGGCGTCGTGATAGCGCAAAAAGGCCTTGTGCAGCCGCCGCTGGCGCAGGCCCTTGACCGTCTCGACCTTTTCCGACCCGCCGCGCCGCACGGGTTTGAGCGGATTGACGCCCGAATGATACATGGCGGTCGACAGCGCCATGGGCGAGGGCAGGAAAGTCTGGACTTGGTCGGCGCGATATTTGTTGCGCTTGAGCCAGAGCGCGAGATGCATCATGTCCTCGTCCGTCGTGCCCGGGTGGGCGGCGATGAAATAGGGGATGAGGAAATATTCCTTTTTCGCCTCGCGCGCCGCCTGATCGAAAAGCTGCTTGAACTTTTCGTAGGCGCCGATGCCCGGCTTCATCATTTTCGACAGGGGCCCGTCCTCGGTATGCTCGGGCGCGATCTTCAGATAGCCGCCGACATGATGCCGGACGAGTTCGCGCACATAGGCCGGGCTCTTGACCGCAAGGTCGTAGCGTACGCCGGAGGCCACCATGATCTTCTTCACGCCGGGGATGTCCCGCGCTTTCTTGTAAAGCTCGATCAGCGCGTCATGGCTGGTGTTCAAATTCTTGCAGATCTCCGGATAGACGCAGGACGGCTTTCTGCACAAAGCCTCGGTTTTCTCGTCCTTGCAGGCCATGCGGTACATGTTGGCGGTGGGACCGCCAATGTCGGAGACGATGCCGGTGAAGCTCTTGTCCTTGTCGCGGATGGTCTCGATCTCGCGGAGAATGGAGGTCTCCGACCGGCTCTGGATGATGCGCCCCTCATGCTCGGTGATCGAACAGAACGAGCATCCCCCGAAACAGCCGCGCATGATTGTCACGGAATGCCGGATCATCTCCCACGCCGGGATCCTGGCGCCCTCGTAGGAGGGGTGCGGCGCGCGCGCGTAGGGCAGGTCGTAGACCGCGTCCATTTCCGGCGTGGTCAAGGGTATCGGCGGCGCGGTCAACCAGACATTCTTGTCGCCGTGCTTCTGGATCAGCGGCCGCGCATTGCCGGGATTGCTCTCCTTGTGCAGCACGCGCGAGGCGCGGGCGTAAAACTCGGGATCGGCGATTACCTGCTCATAGGCCGGCAGTCGGACGACGGTATTCCCCGGCAATTGCCGCGAACCCTCGTCGCCCCCGTCAATGTCGTCGGCATGGGCCTCGAAAAAATCGTCGGGAACGGCGTCGCGCGTAAAAGCGAGGCCGCGAATGTCGGAAAAATCCTGCGCCATGCCTTTTTTGGCGATGCGATGGGCGACTTCGACGAGAGCGCGTTCGGCATTGCCGTAAAGCAGCAGGTCGGCCTTGGCGTCGAGCAGGATCGAGCGGCGGATCTTGTCGGACCAGTAGTCGTAATGGGCGATGCGGCGAAGCGAGGCCTCGATGCCGCCAAGGACGATCGGCGTATCGGGAAAAGCCTCGCGGCAGCGCTGGGCGTAGACGATCACGGCGCGGTCTGGCCGTTTTCCGCCTTCGCCATTGGGCGTGTAGCTGTCGTTATGGCGCAGGCGGCGATCGGATGTGTAGCGATTGACCATCGAGTCCATGTTGCCCGAGGTCACGCCGAAGAACAGATTGGGCTTTCCAAGCTGTTTGAAGGCTTCCGCGCTGCTCCAGCCGGGCTGGGCGATCATGCCGACGCGAAATCCCTGCGCTTCCAGCAGGCGGCCGACAATGGCCATGCCGAAGGAGGGATGGTCGATATAGGCGTCCCCGGTGACGAGAATGATGTCGCAGGACTCCCAGCCAAGCCCCTCCATTTCCTCTCGGGACATGGGCAGGAAAGACGCCGTGCCGAAGCGCTGCGCCCAGAATTTGCGATAGGAAAACAGGTTTTTAGGGGCTGGCGCTGGGATCATGGGCCTTTGTCGCGCATGTTCGATGGTGGCGCAACCATGCGTGTGATCCCGAAACGCGCCGATTTTAAGGTTTGCCCGTCAAGGCTTCCCAAATCGCGTCGTCCGGCTCAAGCCCCGCCTCAATGGGTCAAGCGGGCCTTGAGCTGGGAATTGGCCATCAGCTGCCGCATCCCCGTTGTGATGGACGGGCCGTCGCTGGCCTCGAAATAGAACAGGGGCGACGATGCGCAGGCTTGCAGCGCCGGCGCGATCTGCGAGGAGATTGGCGCGATCAACGCCGCATAGTCGCCGTCCAGCCCTTGCGTCGAGTCATTGTTGGCGTAGATCGGATTATAGGTCGTATAGATCACGCCGACAGTCGCCTTGGTTTTCAATTGGGCGCAGAGGGTCGAGTTCGAACGCCTTGGTGCAATGCGTGTCCGTACACGACGTTGAATACTCGTCGTCAACGCCATCCGTGACGATAATGACAAAATTCTGCGGCGTGGCGGGGGTCGCTCCGGAGCCATTGTTCGTCAAGGAGAGGACGTTGTTATAGAACTGATTGAGGGCATTGGAAAAATAGGAATCTCCATAACCCACGCTTCCATTGTTGTCGCCGAGATCGACGGCTGGCGTCGCACTCGTAAACGGCGAGGAGGACGGCGTCGCCGCCATGGGCAAGAGCGACGTGAAATTGGAAGTCGGGTTTGATATTATATTGAGCATGTTGGGGTCGGTCGGCGGGCTGGGCATGTCGCTGGCAGTCGGGCTAACGGCTGCAAAGCCGCTCATCGTGTAGAGCCCGATCTGGATCAGGTTCGAGGCGCCGCCGCCGGCTTGGGAATTGGCCTGCGAGGCTTGCGCGTTGAGGATCATGTCCTGCACCGCCGACATGGCCGAGTCGAGCCTGAGAGTGATCGGCGCGCCGAAGCTCGGATCATGCGCCACAAATTCCATTGAATAGGGATCTTTTGCCGCACCCATCTCCTGTGTGTTGTGGCAAGCGAAGACACAGCCGCCGCGCAATAGCCCTAGTCCTGCGCTGCGCTTGTAAAGATTACCCATGTCGGTCGGCGTCGCTGCAATGCCCATCGACTGGGATATGTCGAGAAGCACGTAATAATTCTGGTAGGTCGGCATGGTCAGGGTTGCGACCGAGGTTCCCGCGACAGCGATGCTCGACATGCCCAGGACCTTGCTGAATTGCGTCGCCGTGCTTGTGTTATAGGAAACGGTTGCGCTGACTTGAAGCCCCGTCGGTTGAGGCATCGCCACATTCGGCGTTGGAAGCGCCGCGAAGGCGATCGATCCGGCGTTGGCGCGAAACGCCGCTTGCGCCGCGGCAATCGCCTGGGAATTGGCCGTCGACCACGCGCCTCCGCCGCTCAGGACCGTTTGAGCGGTGTTGATCGCGACGATGGCCGCGGCGTCGCTCGCGGCGTCGAGTTTTGCCTTGTCGGCCAGGGCGGTGCCGTAATCGGCGCAAAATCCGATAAAGCCGATGACGGGAACCAGGAGGAACCCGGTGAGCATCAGGACATTGCCGCGACGATCTTGCGCCAGGCGCCGGAGAAGCTGCAAAAAGCTGTTCATGGTGACGAAACAATCCTCAAAACGGGCAGGCGTCAGGAGCACCCGCCATAGGGTCCGCCGGTGTTTGTCATGGTGATGTAAGGTGAATTGTTCATGTAGCGCGGCTGCAGGTAGATCGTGCGGCTCAGCGTGACGGAAGGCAGGATGCTCGTTCCGACGGTCGGGACAAAGGGATAGGAGACATCGGCCACGATGACCGATCCATTCGTGTAGCTGTCCTGTGGCAGCGTCGTAAGCGACGGCTTCGTATTGTCGACGGTCGGCAACGGGGCCACGGCGCAGGACCGGCTGTTCACCGTGCCCAGGCTCCACATGACCGACGCCGTATAGGTGCAGCCAGACGTACATCCCGTCACTGTCGGCGTGAATTTGATGCTTGACAGTGTCAAGGAGAGATAGCTGTTCCAGGCCACGCCATTGCGCGCGGGATCGTTCAGGACTTCCGGAAAGGCGACGAGGGCCGAATTGAAGGCGAAAGTGACATCATTGCCATTGAGCGACGTGGTCCGCTCGGCGATCATCGTCGCCATGGAATTGGCCAGATAGGTCAATTGACGGGCCATGTTGATGTAGCGGACCAGGTCCACGCCGCCGAGCAGCAAGATCAACAGGATCGGCATGACCAGGGCGAATTCGACCGCAGTCAACGCGGAATTCGACCTGGCAAAGCGGCGACAGGCCTTGCCGCGTTTTTGAGATTGCGACGCGCGGGCCATCAGCATGCGCCCATGGCTGCGACAAAGGGCTCGTTCAGGAACGTCGCCGTTGCCGAAATCAGGTAAACACTCGCTCCATTATAGGTTGCCGTCGTCAGAATACTCGAAAACAGCGAGCCAGGAATGGAGACGGGGTAGAGGACCTGGACGTAGACATAACCGCCGGCGGCGCCGGGACAAAAGCTTGTCGCGCTGTTTGACAGCGTCGCCGGAATCGCAAGCCCGGTGGAGGTCGAATTCAGGAAGCTGGAGTACTCGTTCGGGTAATTTCCATCTGTTGTCGGAACCGGCTGTACGTTGACGATGACGTTGGAGCACGTGAACATCGGCGATGGGAGGAGCGGACAAATATCCTGGGCGACGAATTGCGCCTGCGTCAATCCTGCCGTCTGGACCTGACCTGTTGCGATCTGCCGGGCCGCTTTCTGAGTCGCGTAAATCAACGACTGCTTCATGAGCATGATGTAGCCGACCGACATCAGAAACAATATTATGAATATGAAGACGGGGCCTATGAGGCCGAACTCGACCGCCGCGGAGCCGCTCGTGCCGGACAGCCGGCAAGCAGCGGACAAGCGCCGACCCGGCCAAGGCGACTGGGCCGTATTTCTCGTCCTGCGCTTGAAGAGAGAAGGATATGTCATTCATCGACCGGGTTGGCTCACCTAGGGTAAACTGTATCGGCGATGTCGTGATCAAATCGTTAATTGCTGCGGCTCACGGCAAAGCGCCAAGTTGACGGATGCAGACAACAAGCACTCTTCTTTGCGTCAGCTTGCCTTTTAAGCGCTAAGCATAGGCCTTATTATTCAGAATGTTATGCTGCATCGCCTTCGCCCAGGGCCTTAAGCGCCGCGATCCCCTCCCGATAGTTCGGAAAAGCCAGTTCAAAGCTGAGGTTTTCCCTCATGCGCCGGTTGGAGACCCGCTTGTTCTCGCCGTAAAAGCTGCGCGCCATCGGCGTCAGGCGCGCCTCGACGAAATCCTGTTCCGGCGGCGGCTCAACGCCCATCAATTGGGCGGCGTAAAGGACGACGTCCTGTGGCGGCGCAGGCTCGTCGTCGGTGACATTGTAAATCCCGCCTGGCGCGCGCCCTAACAGGCAGGCGTTGATGGCGCCGGAAATGTCATCGACATGGATGCGGTTGAAAACCTGTCCCGGCTTGATCAACCGTTTCGCGGCGCCTTCGCGCAGTTTCACGAGCACATTGCGGCCCGGTCCGTAAATGCCCGAAAGCCGCAAGACATAAACTTCCTTGCCGCCGGCTTCCGCCAATTCCAGCCATCCCCGCTCCGCAACAAGCCTCTGGCGGCTGCGCTCGTTCGAGGGGTGCGCGGGGGCGGTCTCGTCGATCCATTCGCCCTTGTGATCGCCGTAAACGCCGATGGTCGAGAGATAGACGATTTTTTTCAGCTTTTCCGAGCCGGCGATTTTTTCCGCGAGGCGGCGCAGGACGGGATCGCCGAGGGCATCCGGCCCGGCGCTGACGAGCAGCGCGTCAGCGTCCAACAGAGCCGCGTCGAGGCGCGGATCGATTTTTTCCAGGGCGCCGTCGAAAGGCAGCAATTTGATGCGGCCGCGCGTCTCCGCCTGCGGCGCGCGTTTCGTTCCGGTCACGCGCGCAAAGGCGCCGGAATGATTTTCCGCATAGTGGGAGGCGGTGTAGCCAAGGCCGAAGACGAGGAGATTCAAATGGCGCGCTCCCATTCTTCCCGCACCTGCGGCTCCGGGTCTTCTCCGCGCCGCGCCGCCAAGGCTAAGAAGTTTTCGCGTGAAAGCAAGCGCGACAGGGCCCAGACGGCCATGCCGCGCACGAGCGGCGATTCATGGTCGATCCGTCTCGCGGCCAAGGGCGCCAGCGAGGCGTCGCCGGAATTGCCGATGGCCACAAGCACATTGCGCAGGAAACGCGAAAAACCGACGCGCTTGATCGGACTGCCCGAAAAGAAGGCTCGGAAATCCGCCTCCTCCAGGCCTGCGAGTTTTGCAAGCGACGGGGAGACCAGATCGTCTCTGGCCTGCAACTTCGCCTCCCGCGAAATCTGCGCGAATTTGTTCCAGGGGCAGACGGCGAGGCAATCGTCGCAGCCATAGATGCGGTTGCCGATTTTTTCGCGAAATTCGAGCGGGATTTGCCCCCTGGCCTCGATCGTCAGGTAGGAAATGCAGGCCCGCGCGTCGATCCTGTAGGGCGCGTCGAGCGCGCCGGTCGGACAGGCGTCAAGGCACGACCGGCAATTGCCGCAATGGTCGGCTTCAGCTGCGTCGGCGGGCAGGTCGAGCGTGGTGAAAATGCTGCCCAGAAATAGCCAGGAGCCGAATTCGCGCGAGACGAGATTGGTGTGCTTGCCCTGCCAGCCGAGGCCGGCGGCTTCGGCGAGCGGCTTCTCCATCACCGGCGCCGTATCGACGAAAACCTTTACGGCGCCCTCGACGCCGGCCCGTTTCGCCTGGGACAGCAGGACGGCCGCCAATTGCTTGAGCTTTCCCTTGACCACATCGTGATAGTCGCGATTGCGAGCGTAAACCGAGATATTGCCTGCTGTCTTCTCCGCCAGCGTGGCGAGCGGATCGCCGTGCGGGCTGTAGTTCATGCCCAGGAGAATGATCGACCGGGCCTCCGGCCAGAGTTTTATGGGATCGCCGCGCCAATCGCTGCGCTCCGCAAGCCAGCCCATGTCGCCATGGCGGCCCTCGGCCAGAAAGCCGGCAAGCCTCTCGCGCGCCGCGGGGATCGAATCGGCGCGCGCAAGCCGGCAGGCGTCGAAGCCCAGTCTTCGGGCTTCCGTCCGTAAAAGCGTCAGAAATCCACTTCCGCGTAGATCGGATTGGCCGCGACGCCCGGAACCCGGTCGGCCAGCAGCGGGCGGAAACTCGGACGGCTTTTCAGGCGCTGATACCATTGCTTGGCCGGCTCTTCTTCGTCCCAGGGCGCATCGCCGAGAAAATCGACGCTGGAGAGATGTGCGGCGGCGGCGAGGTCGGCATAGGTCATTTTTTCGCCGGCCAGCCAGTTCCGCGTCGTCGCCAGATAGGAAACGTAGCGAAGATGATAGCGCAGATTGGCGCGCGCTGCGCGCACCGCGTCCATATCCGGCGCGCCGCCGCCGATCTCGGTCGTCGTGAAACGCTTGTAAACCTTTTCGGTCACCAGCCAGTTCGAGACTTCGGCGAAAAACTTGTCGTTGAACCAGGCGACGAGCCGCCGCACTTCGACGCGCGCCTCGGGCGAGGCGGGCAGCAAACTGTGATCGCCGAGTTGTTCGCCGCGCGTCTCGTCGAGCCATTCGGCGATCGCCCCGGCGCCCGGCACGACAAAGCCGTTGTCCTCGACGAGGACAGGAGTTTGCCCGGCGGGATCGAGCAGCAGGAATTCATGCCGCCGCTCGTGCGTGCGCTCTTCGATCAATTCCACGTCCACGCCATATTCGCCCAGCGCCAGGCGGACGAAGCGGGAATGGGGACAAAGCGGATGATGAAAGAGCTGCGGCATGCCTGATCTGTTCAACCGGATGTCCAGAGTTCGATCGCAATTCGGTTGAATTGCAGCCGCCCCCGGATTTCATTGTTTTCGCAATGTTTTTGCGAAAAACCGGCGTCCGCTTTTCGCACATTGCTCCAAGCGCGCCGGAGCGCCCCGTATAGAAGCGGTTGCCGCGCCAAACAAGAGCGCATTTCAGGCAGAAAGTTAAAAATCCTTTATATGCTTGAGCTCAGGCTTTCAGCCGCAGCGCCAGGTAGCGGATCAGCTCGCCGCCGAGCTGTTCGCCGAGGGCATAGCTGCGGGCCAGTTCGAAATCCGACCGGCTCATGCGCGGCAGCGAGGAAATTCGGCTTTTTCCGCGCAATAGCTGGATTTCGGAACAGGCGTCGAGGCGAGCGCGCAATTCCTCTTCCTTGTCGTCGTCGCGCCAACCCTCAAGATCCATCGGGCCCAGCATGGGAGTCCCCCGCATTCCGCCGCGGCGATCGACGCCTTGGCATTCCGTGGGCGACTATGCGGATGGGAGGGCGGCGAACAAGTGACCCAAGTCACTTGGGCCGTCGTTATGGGGACGTCACGCCGGGGTCTTTTGTCGCAGCGGCGGAATGGGGGTCTTGTCGGGAAACTCGCACAGATCCTCGATCGGGCAGATTCCGCAGAGCGGCTTGCGCGCCTTGCAGATGTAGCGTCCGTGCAGGATCAGCCAATGATGGGCGTGCAGCAGGTACTGGTCGGGGATGAGGCCCATCAGCCCTCGCTCGACGGCTTCCGGCGTCGCGCCGCGCGCCAGTGGAATGCGGTTCGAGACGCGGAAGAGATGGGTGTCGACCGCAATGGTCTTTTCGCCGAAGGCGATATTGAGCACGACATTGGCGGTCTTCCGGCCGACTCCGGGCAGGCTTTCGAGCGCCTCCCGGCTACGTGGGACCTCGCCGCTGAATTCTTCGATCAGCTTGTGCGACAGGCCGATAACGTTTTTCGCCTTGGCGCGGAACAGGCCGATGGTCTTGATCTTGTCTTGCACGCCCTCTTCGCCGAGCGCCAGCATGGCCTGCGGCGTGGACGCTTCGGCGAAAAGAGCTCGCGTCGCGCGATTGACGCCGAGATCGGTCGCCTGGGCCGAGAGGACCACGGCCACCAGCAGGGTGAAGGGATTGACATATTCAAGCTCCCCCTTCGGCTCCGGATCTATCGCTTCGAAACGTGCAAAAATATTCCGCACCCTGTCGAGATCCCTGGCGCCTTTTCGGCCTGTCGCAGGTTTATCCTTGACGGCCCGAGGTTTAGCTGAGGCGGCTTGTTTGCTGACGTTTTTGGTCATGCCATACTAGAGCGCGTCCCGTCCGGCGTGACAAGCTGCCGCAAGCGGTCGAGAGGCAGGAATTGAAGCGCCGACGGGGGCGGTCCGGCAATGCTCGAAGCGGAAGTGGACGACCTGATCCCTGAAAATGCCGGGGCGGAGGCCTTGCTTTTCGCCCGGCGTCTCCGCCCGCAAAGGTCGCTACGCCCGAGGGGACGCGGCATCGCGCTTGCGGTTTTCGCCCTGCCGCAGGGCGCAGCCGGATTGTATTTCTGTCTATCGGGGGCATGGCCGGTGGCGTTCTTCCTTGCGCTGACGTGGCTCGGCCTTGTCCTCGCCTTCAATCGCAATGCTCGCGCCGCCCTCGCTTATGAGGATCTTCACCTGAGCCCGGTGCAGCTTCATTACGCCCGCGTGGATCCGGCGGGTCATCGGAGGGACTGGCGGTTCAATCCGCTCTGGGTTCGGCTGGAGGTCGAGCGACATTCCGAATTCGGCGTCGAGCGCCTCGACCTGTTTTCGCGGGAAAAGAGCGTGCAGGTCGGCGCCTTTCTAGGGAGGAGCGAAAAGACCCGGCTGGCCAGGGATTTGAGCGCGGCGCTGGCGCAGGCGCGGCAAGGCCCTCGCTTTCCGAATGAGGGCATCGCGGCAAGGTAGCCGCTTCCTGAATGAGGCCGCGGCATGGCCTGCGCGACTTTGGCTGCGTGAGCAGGCCCAGAATGAAAAAGGACCGCCCAAGGAGCGGTCCAAGTCTCAGGGAGGAAACGCCCGAGGGCCGGGCGTTCGCGACGCGAAGTCACGCTGATCAATATAATGGCCTTTGGCTTGGCCGCACTTGATCTAGCGCAACTTTGCCAAAAGACGGGTCGAAATTTGTCGGGCGCGCCTGCCGGGCTTCAGCAGTTTTTTTCGCGATCGAGCAGGGCGCGCTTGCGCTCCATGCCCCAGCGATAGCCCGACAGCGAACCATTGCTGCGCAGCACCCGATGGCAGGGAATGGCCAGCGCCAGCACATTGGCGGCGCAGGCGCCGGCCACGGCGCGCAGGGCTTTGGGCGATCCGATGCGGCGCGCGACTTCCGAATAGCTGGTTGTCTCGCCAGGCGGAATTCGCGCAGGACCGTCCAGACCTTTTTCTGGAAATCGGTTCCGCGGATATCGAGCTGAAAATCGAACGCGCCGCCGGGATGATCGACCGCGGCGGCCACGGCGGCGATCGCGTCGGCGACGCTGGGCCCGTCCTCGACAAGCCGGGCGTCGGCGAAGTGTTTCGTCAGCTCCCGCTTAAGGCGGCCGCGGTTGTCGCCCATCAGGATGGCGCAGATTCCGGCGGCGCTGCGGGCGACGAGAATTTCGCCCAGCGAGGCGGCGGCCGTGGCGAAGACGATCTTTTCGCCGGCGTGGCTGGCGGGTGAAGAATTGGCGCGGGCGCCTGGCATCGGGTTCAGCCAGTCAAACAGAATCAAGCTAGGAAATTGCACGCCGCCACAATCCGACGAAGAACGTCGTTGCGGGAACGGCAGCATACGCCAACCGCAAGCGATTGCGATTTATTTTCGTTCGATTGAGGAAGGTAGTGGTCTTGGCCGTTTACAATCAGAGGTTGTTATTCCTTAACTTCTTCGTGTTGTTATTACGCCGTATTCCTCCCGACGCGCCCAAGCGAGCGAGAAGACTGCAGCCCGGAAGCCGATCGTTTCGGCCAGCGTCGTGACTGGCCGGGGGGACATCCCGAGAAAGTAATGACCTCGCAACCGTCACTTTTGCCGTTCGAGGTCGAAATCGAGCTTCTCGATTTGCTTCATGGTTCGCTGCGGTCGCTGGCCTCCGGAAATCTCGGCGTCGCCGCTGTCATTCTGGTCTGCGCCGCATCGAGCAGAAATCTTTCCCTTGAGGTCATGGCGAGCCTCGTCTGCGTCGCGGCAGCGATGCGCTTTCTCCTGACCTGGTTTTACAACCGCGCGCGAGGCGATTTTTCCGTTGGCGAACTCGAAATCTGGAAAAACCGGACCATCTGGTCGGCTTCCGCGGTGTCGGTTCTGCTCGGGCTTTGCAGCTTCATCGGCGTTACGCAGATTGGCGACGCTGCGATCACCGTCCCGCTGGTCGCCACCGCCATCGGTTATGCGGCGTCGAGCGCGAGCCGCAACGCCGGCGTGCCCCTCTGCGTCCAGAGCCAGCTGGTCCTTGCGATCGCGCCGCTCGGCGTCGGTTTCTTGCTAAATGGCGGCGTGGCGAACGTAGCGATCGCCGCGCTGATGCTCTCCGCGGTCATGGCGATGATCGAAATTTCGCGTTCTGCTTATAAAACATTGGTCAGCGCGCTGCTTTTCGGTCGCGAAAAGCACGCCCTCGCCGATGCGCTCGCCGAGCAGGCCGCCAATTTTGACGCCGCCCTCACCAATATGCCGCATGGCCTCGCCATGTTTGACGCCAGCGAAAGTCTGGTGATCTGCAATCGCGGCTTTGCCGAATTCTTTCGGCTCGACGACGAGAGCCGCGCCAAGGGCGCGTCGCCGTCCCGCATCATTTTTTGCGCAGCGCGCGCCGGGCTATTGCCGCTCGATGGGCTGGATCTCGTCGAGGAGCAGTTCGTCGCGGGAACCCGCTGCCGCGCCCGGCAGGAAATGACGCTCGCGCTGCGCGACGGCCGCATTTTCGAGCTGACGTTCCAGGCCATGGCGCATGGCGGCGCCGTCGTCATCGTCAACGATGTCACCGAACGCAAGGCGCAGGAAGCGAAAATCGCCCATATGGCCCGGTTCGACAAGCTGACGGGACTGCCGAACCGCAGCCAGTTCGAGGAGAAATTCGCCGAAATCCTGGCGCGCACTGCGCGGTCGAGCCAGCCTTTCGCCGTGGTCTGCATCGACCTTGACCATTTCAAGGAGGTCAATGACACGCTCACGCACATGGTCGGCGACCAGCTTCTCGTGGCGGTCGCCAGGCGGATGCAAGGCTGCATCAGGCCGAGCGACCATCTTGCGCGCTTTGGCGGCGACGAATTCGTGCTGATTTTGCCCTATCTCGACAAGGACGGCGCCGTCGCCGAAGTGTCGGGCCTGCTCCAGCGGCTGATCGAGACCGTTGCCGAGCCCTACGAAATCGATTCGCACGCCATCGTCATCGGCATGAGCGCCGGCGTCGCCATTGCGCCGGCGGACGGACGCAGCCGCGACGACATTTTGCGCGCCGCGGATCTGGCTTTGTACAAGTCCAAGCAGCAGGGCCGGGCGCCTTCCACTTTTTCGAGGGCAGCCTTGACTCCGAGGCCCAGGAACGCCGCCAGATCATCCTGGACATGCGCGCCGGCATGGCGAAGGGCCAGTTCTTCCTCGAATACCAGCCGATCGTCGATCTTGTGAGCGGGAAGGTCGCCTGCTGCGAGGCGCTGATGCGCTGGCGGCATCCGACGATGAGGATCGCGCCCGACAGATTCATCGCGGTCGCCGAGGAAACAGGCATGATCGCCGAACTTGGCCGCTGGGCGCTGATGCAGGCCTGCCGCGACGCCGCAGCATGGCCGGAGCCTGCCTCTGTCGCGGTCAATCTTTCACCAGTCCAGTTCCGGCGCGACAATTTGCCTGAAACGATCGCGCGGACGCTGCGCGAAACCGGCCTCGATCCTCGCAGGCTCGAACTTGAAATCACCGAAAACCTGCTGATTTCGTCTGACGAATTGACCAAGGCGGCGGTCGAGGCGATCGTCGGCATGGGATGCAGCCTGGCGCTCGACGATTTTGGCCAGGGCTATTCCACCTTCGGCTATCTGATCAACTTCCCCTTCCGAAAAGTGAAGCTCGACAGGGCCTTTATCGATTTGATCGAAACGCGCAGGGAACATCGCGCCATCATCGGCGCCATCGGCCAGCTGGCGGCGAGCCTGTCCATGACGATCGTCGCCGAAGGCGTCGAAACGGCGGCGCAGCTCGAAATCCTGGTTGCGGAGAAGGTCGCTTACGCCCAGGGCTGGCTGTTCTCGAAATCGGTCGCCACGCAGGACATTCCCTGGAAGAAATTCGAGATTGCGGCGCGCTTCGCCGCCTGAGCGCCTAATTGGCCGCCATGTGGACGGCGAGCCAGATTGTCGGGGCCGCCGCGTCGGTCCATTCGACCCTGTGCCGGACATGTGCTGGAATTTCGACATGATCGCCCGGGCGAAGCACGCGCGCGGCGTCCTCGCCCTCGATGCGCAGGCCCGCCGCTCCCGAGACCAGCAGCACCCATTCCGTATTTTCCTGATTGTGCCAAAAGCCCGGCGGACTCGCCTGTCCCCGGGAGACGATGCGCTCGATCTTCAAGCCAGCCGTCTCCAAAAGCGTCTGGAATTGCTCGCCGGCCTGCGACGCTGGCAAGTCGGAAAACAGGTTGCCGCTTCGGATCATTCGCTTCGCCTCGCGCCGCTCGAATCGACTGCGCCTTCGTGCTGTGGATCTTTCTGCCGATGTTATAATCCTTCGGCGGCAGGGAGCGAAAAGATGCAGCGCGTGACGGTGACGCTGGACGAGGATCTCATTGAGGAACTCGACAAATTCCAGAGAGAGCGCGGCTATCAGAACCGCTCCGAAGCCCTGCGCGACCTGGCGCGGGCCGGTCTCCAGCAGGTCGAGCGCGACGGCGGCGACGGCGCCTGCGTCGCGGCGCTGGTTTACGCCTATGATCATGAAGTGCGGGCCCTCGCCAAGCGGCTTGCGAGCGCCCAGCACGATCATCACGACCTGTCGATCGCGACGCTGCATGTCCATCTCGACCACCAATCCTGCCTTGAGGTCGCGGTGCTCCGCGGCGCCAAGGCGGAAGTCCGGCATTTCGCCGAACATGTCATGGCTGAACGCGGCGTCCGTCATGGACGGCTTGTCGTCGTGCCCACCGAAGTGACCGGCGAGATCCATGCGCATGGTCCGGGACCGGCTCATTCGCATGTCCATGTCCGCGAGGGCGGCTAAGCCGCGCATCCCTCTGAAAAGCAAAGTAGGTTGGCGCCTGCGGCAAGCTGCTTGGCAGGCCCTCCCACGCGCAAGAGGGGCGGGATTTCTGCGAATTATTTGAAATACATCGGGTTTATGCAACGACTGGGTTTGGCGCCCCGTTTGCTGTGGGAACCTGGAATATGATGATTTGTTTTATTCATCATATATGATCTGCGCGGGAGTGAGGCCCATGACCGATACGCTTGAGGCCCAGACGATTTCACTCGCGCCCGCGTTGCGCCCGCGCCTGCTCGGCGGGCGCACGGCGTTTTTGTTTGGCGGCCTCGTCCTCGCCAACGCCGTCGCCTGGGTCTGGGCGTTTTCGCTGTTTTCCGGCCGCCCGGCGGTCCTCGGCACGGCGCTGCTCGCCTGGGTGTTCGGCCTGCGACATGCTGTTGACGCCGATCATATCGCTGCGATCGACAATGTCGTGCGCAAGCTGATGCAGAAGGGCGAGAGGCCTGTCGCCGCGGGACTGCATTTTTCGCTGGGCCATTCCTCCGTCGTCGTTCTCGCGGCGGTCGGACTGGCTTTCGCCGCTTCCGCGATGCAGGGCCGGATGGAAGCCTTCAAGGCCGTCGGCGGCGTCGTCGGCACTGCGGTCTCCGCGACCTTTCTTCTGGTGATCGCCGCCGCCAATCTCGTCATCCTCGTGGGCGTCTGGCGGACGTTCCGCGCCGTGCGCCGCGGCGCTGACCTTGATCACGAAAGCCTCGACATTCTCCTGTCCGGGCGCGGCTTTCTGGCTCGAATTTTCCGGCCGATGTTCGCGGTCGTCACCAAGTCGTGGCACATGTATCCGCTCGGCTTCCTGTTCGGCCTCGGCTTCGACACTGCGACCGAGATCGGCCTTTTGAGCATCTCGGCGGCCGAGGCGGCACAGGGCATGTCGCCTTGGCAGACGCTGGTCTTTCCCGCGCTTTTCACGGCAGGCATGGCGCTGGTGGACGCCGCCGACAGCACGCTGATGGTCGGCGCCTATGACTGGGCCTTCGTCAACCCGGTGCGGAAACTCTGGTACAATCTCACGCTTACCGCCGCTTCCGTGATCGTGGCGGTGCTGATCGGCGGGATCGAGGCGCTGGGCCTGATCGCCGATCGGCTACGGCTGTCGGGCGGCGGCTGGGACTTTGTGGAGGGCCTGAACGACAGCCTCGCCAATTTCGGTTTCGTCGTCGTCGGCGTCTTCGCCTTCGCCTGGATCGCATCCGCCGCGATCTACAAGTTCAACGATTACGACCGGCTCGACGCGTCGCCCGGCGAGGCCTGAACAATCTTCGCGAATGGACCAGCCGCCGCATCTGCGGCGGCCCGCCTGGAAGTCCTGCTTAGAAGACCACGACCGAACGGATCGACTCGCCCTTGTGCATCAGGTCGAACGCGTCGTTGATCTTGTCGAGCGGCATGGTGTGGGTGATGAGATCGTCGATATTGATCTTGCCTTCCATGTACCAGTCGACGATTTTTGGCACGTCGGTGCGGCCGCGCGCGCCGCCAAAGGCGCTGCCGCGCCAGTTGCGGCCGGTGACGAGCTGGAACGGCCGGGTCGAGATTTCCTGTCCCGACGGCGCCACGCCGATGACGATCGAGGTTCCCCAACCGCGATGGCAGCATTCGAGCGCCTGCCGCATCGTATGGATGTTGCCGATGCACTCGAAGGAGAAATCCGCGCCGCCGCCGGTGACGTCGACAATGGCCTCGACCACCTTGTCCCTGCCCACGTCATCGGGATTGATGAAATGGGTCATGCCGAATTTCTTGGCCATTTCGACCTTGGACGCATTGAGGTCCACGCCGATGATCTTGTCGGCGCCGACCATGCGCGCGCCCTGGATGACATTCAGTCCGATGCCGCCGAGGCCGAAGACGACGACATTGGCGCCGGGCCAGACCTTGCCGGTATAGACGACCGCGCCGATGCCGGTGGTGACGCCGCAGCCGATGTAGCAGATCTTGTCGAACGGGGCGTCCTCGCGCACCTTGGCCACGGCGATTTCCGGCAGCACGGTGAAATTCGAGAAGGTTGAGCAGCCCATGTAATGCCACAGGACGTCATTGCCTCCGCCGGCCGGCGCGCAGGAAAAGCGGCTGGTGCCGTCCGGCATCAAGCCCTGGCCCTGGGTGGCGCGGATTGCGGTGCAGAGGTTGGTGCGCTGCGACAGGCAGCTTTTGCATTGCCGGCATTCCGGCGTGTAGAGGGGAATGACGTGGTCGCCGACCCTCACGGACGTCACGCCGGCGCCGATCTCGCGCACGATGCCCGCGCCTTCATGCCCCAGAATTGCCGGAAACTTGCCCTCGGAATCGAGTCCCGAAAGCGTGTAGGCGTCGGTGTGGCACACGCCCGTCGCCATGATCTCGACAAGCACTTCGCCGGCCTTCGGTCCCGCGAGATCGACGGTTTCGATGGTGAGCGGGGCTTCGGCCTTCCAGGCGACAGCGGCGCGGGTCTTCATTTTCTGGCTCCGGATTTCGGAAAATCGTCGCGTCATTTAATGACACAGCTTATCCCGCGTGCAACGTCCAAGTTCATGTCTAAGGCAAATCTTAGAACATGCTGCGCTGCACTATTTCCGGCCCGTCGCGCTGAAATATTCCGCTTGGATTATCTTGCGGTCTCGTTCGCCGCTTGCAAGCTTCGGCGACAGAGCGTCTTCACATAAAGATCCTTGTTCAGATCCTCCTTGAGGCTGCCGCGCGCGATGATCTCCTGCCAGCCGTGCGAGCAGCCGAGTTCTGAATCGACATGCGTGGAGATCACGTCGATCGCGTTGCTTTCGTCGCAGACGGCTGCGGGCGTGGTCGACATTTGGCAGACAAGGACCACAGCGGTGAAAAACGACATCGGCTTACCTCAATCTGGAGTTGCGGGATCGTATGGCCTTAACGCCCTGAATATACACGATAACGCCTTGTTTGATCAAATTTTTGTGAAAGCCTTGTTTTTCAGCTACGGCTGCTTAAAGCTTCGACGTTCAACCGTTGGATGTGCCGCTTTGCAGTGCAGCAATCCTGGCTGCGGCCTAATTCTTGTGCGATCGCCCGGCGGCCGGTCTCGCCGCTTACGGGGCCTTCGCGGTTTTAGTTTCGAATCAGCTGGAAAAGGCGGTCGTCGGCAGCCAGCAAACGTGCTTGCCAAGTCCGAGCTTTGTCATTTGCTGCAGTGCAGTATAAATTGACGCCGAAGCCAGTGTTCACTTTCGCGTGAAAGAAGATCGCCAATCATAAGAAAAATATAAAAAGCCACACGGTTGCGTTCACGTTGCGGCGATTTCAGAGCGCTTGTACAGTCTGCTCGTTATAAAAGAACGGACGCGTCGATAGCTTGTGCGATCGGTCGAGAGTTTTGCCCGTCTCGCTACAAGACGCAGCGTGAAGTCTTGCAATAAGGCCAATACATTGGCGTCCGTCGTAAAACGGGCGGCAATGCGGCAGCGGAGGAAACAATGAAAATACTGTTCGCATCGCTCATGTCGGTTAGCATGCTGGCGCTCGTCGCGCCTGCCAGCGCTGAAGATGTCTCGACAACCGGCAAGGACTGGTCGATCCAGGCTGGCAATCTGCACAATACGCGCTATTCCACCCTCGATCAGATCACCGAGAAAAACGTCCACAAGCTCCAGGTTTCCTGGACCTTCTCGACGGGCGTTCTGCGCGGCCATGAAGGATCGCCAATTGTCGTCGGCGATGTCATGTACGTCCACACGCCCTTCCCGAACATCGTTTACGCCCTCGACCTGAACAACGACGGCAAGATCCTCTGGAAATACGAGCCCAAGCAGGATCCGAACGTCATTCCGGTCATGTGCTGCGACACCGTGAACCGCGGCCTCTCCTTCGCCAACGGCATGATTTACCTCAGCCAGGCCGACACGACGCTTGTCGCGCTCGACGCCAAGTCCGGCAAGGTCGCATGGACCGCGGTCAATGGCGATCCCAAGAAGGGCGAGACCAGCACCGGCACGCCGTTCCCGATCAAGGACAAGATCCTCGTCGGCATCTCCGGCGGCGAATTCGGCGTGCAGTGCCACGTCACCGCTTACGACCAGAAGACCGGCAAGCAGGTGTGGCGCGCCTATTCGGAAGGCCCGGACGATCAGATCAAGGTCGACCCCGAAATGACCATGGCGCTTGGCAAGCCTGTCGGCAAGGATTCGTCCATCAAGACCTGGCAGGGCGACCAGTGGAAGACCGGCGGCGGCTGCACCTGGGGCTGGTTCTCCTATGATCCAGACCTCAACCTGATGTATTACGGCTCCGGCAACCCGTCGACATGGAACCCGAAGCAGCGCCCGGGCGACAACAAATGGTCGATGACCATGTGGGCCCGCAATCCGGACACCGGCATGGCCAAATGGGTCTACCAGATGACCCCGCATGACGAGTGGGATTACGACGGCATCAATGAAATGCCGCTGGTCGACATCAAGATCGACGGCAAGGAGCGCAAGGTCGTGGCTCACTTCGACCGCAACGGCTTCGGGTACACGGTTGATCGCGCCACGGGCGAGCTGCTCGTCGCCGAAAAGTTCGATCCGGCCGTCAACTGGGCGACCAAGGTCGACATGGACAAGTCGAGCCCGACCTATGGCCGTCCGCTCGTCGTGGCCAAATATTCCACCGACCAGAACGGCGAGGACCATAACAACAAGGGCATCTGCCCGGCGGCCCTCGGCTCCAAGGACGAGCAACCCTCGGCCTTCTCGCCCAAGACTGAATTGTTCTATGTGCCGACCAATCACGTCTGCATGGACTACGAGCCGTTCCGGGTCAGCTACACCCCGGGTCAGCCCTATGTCGGCGCGACCTTGTCGATGTATCCCGCTCCGGGCGGCAGCGACATGGGCAACTTCATCGCCTGGGACGCATCCAAGGGCAAGATCGTCTGGTCGGATCCGGAGCAGTTCTCGGTCTGGTCCGGCGCCCTCGCCACAGCCGGCGACGTCGTCTTCTACGGCACGCTCGAAGGCTATCTGAAGGCGGTCGACGCCAAGTCGGGCAAGCTACTCTACAAGTTCAAGACGCCTTCCGGCATCATCGGAAACGTCATGACCTATGAGCACAAGGGCAAGCAATATGTGGCCGTTCTCTCCGGCGTCGGCGGCTGGGCCGGCATCGGCCTTGCGGCTGGCTTGACCGATCCCACCGCCGGACTCGGCGCGGTCGGCGGCTATGCGGCGCTGAGCAACTATACCTCGCTCGGCGGTACGCTCACGGTGTTCTCGCTTCCTGAGTGAGCCCTCGCAATTCCTGCGCCGGGCAGGCTTTTACCAGCCTGCCCGGCGTCGTCATGTTCTTCGGGGGAAACAAAGTGAAAAAAACAACGGTGAAAAGCCGCGGGCGGGAAGGGAAGGTCTTTCTTGTCAACGCCGCCTTGGCGATGGTTCTGGCCTCGGTTCTGGCGGGTCCGGTCCATGCTGACGACGCCAAGGCGCCGAGCGAACAGGACGGCAAATATTTCGACGCCAATGGCGATCCGACCTTCCACATTGAAGCGAACGGCAACGTCGACTGGTACACGTATTCGGGTTTCCTGCGCTACCATTCGGAATGCCATGTTTGCCATGGGCCGGACGGCATGGGCTCGTCTTATGCGCCGGCGCTGGTCGATTCTCTGAAGACCATGGATTATGCGACATTCCTGTCGACCGTCGCGCAGGGCAAGAGGGACCTCTCAGCCGGTCAGGAAAAAGTGATGCCGACTTTTGGCACGAATAAAAACGTAATGTGCTACGTCGATGATATCTTCATCTATCTCAAGGCGCGGGCCGTAGGCGGCCTTGCCGAGCGCGACCGCCGAGCCATGATCCCAAACCAAAGAGCGCAATAGATGCCCAAAACGCCTGCATGGGCCCGGAATAGACTTTTCTGCGCAACCCTGGGACTTCTGGCTTTGATTTTACCGGGCGCCGCGAGGGCGCAGACCCGACCGGATCTGGTTTCGACCAGCCGGTTGAGGGTCTGCGCCGATCCCGCCGACATGCCCTTCTCCGACAAGGCCAAGGAGGGCTTCGAAAACAAGATCGCGGCGGTCGTGGCGGACGAGCTGAAACTGCCGTTGCATTTTTACTTCATGCCGCAAGGTCCGGGCTACGTGCGCAACACCCTGGGCACGACGCTGTGCGACGTGATCATCGGCTATGCCTCCGCCTCGGATATCGTCGATCACACCAATCCCTATTATGCGTCGACCTATGTGCTGGTCACGAAGAAAGGCGGCCCGCTCGACGGGATCGACCGCCTCGAAGATCCCAGGCTGAAAAACGCGAAGCTCGGAATCATGGCGGGAACGCCGCCGGCCGATCACTTCATGCAACTCGGGCTTACGCCCAACGCCAAGACCTATCCGCTCCTCGTCGACCGGCGTTACGCTTCCCCGGACGAGGACGCGATGCGTGACATCGAGAGCGGCCTCATCGACGGCGCCGTGCTTTGGGGGCCGATCGCCGGCTATTACGCAAAGAAGCAGTCGCCGCCCTTGTCGGTGACGCCGTTGATCGAGAACAGTCGTCCGAAATTCGACTTCCGCATCGCCTTTGGCATCAGGCGCGGCGAGGCCGACTGGAAGCACCGCCTTAATGAGGTGATCCGCAAACGCCAGAAGGATATCGACGCGATCCTGCAAAGCTATGGCGTTCCGCTCGTGCCGATCGACGCCGCGGCCGAGGAGGCGCCGGTCAAGGCGTCGGGCGCCAGTCGGGAGGAATAGAGATTAAACGGGACGACAGGCGATGACGATGAATGCGACCTCGCTCAAGGATAAGGTCGGCGCGGACGAATGGCTCTTGCGTTGCGATCTGGCGGCCGCGTACCGGCTGGTCGCGCTTTATGGCTGGAGCGATCTGGTCTTCACGCATATCAGCGCCCGCATCCCCGGGCCGGAGCATCATTTCCTGATCAATCCCTACGGGATGATGTTCGAGGAGATCACGGCCTCCAGCCTGATCAAGGTCGACCAGCAATGCAGGAAACTCTCGGATTCGCCCTTCCCGGTAAACCCGGCGGGTTTCACCATCCATAGCTGCATCCACGAAGGACGTCCCGACGTCGGCTGCGTCCTGCATACGCACAGCCGCGCCGGCGTAGCGGTGAGCGCGCAAAGGAATGGCCTGCTGCCGATTTCGCAGCAATCGACCTTCGTCATTCCGTCGCTCGGCTATCACGATTACGAAGGCGTGGCGCTGTGGGCCGAGGAGCAACCGCGTTTGCAGGCGGACCTCGGGCAGAACACATTTCTCATGCTGCGAAATCATGGGCTGGCGACCGTCGGGCCCACCATACCCGACGCATTCCTCGCCATGTATCTGTTTGAATCCGCCTGCGCCATCCAGACCAGCGCCCAGGCCGGCGGCGAACTCGTGATGATCGGCGCGAAAATCCTTGAAGCCATGCCGCCGGTGATTGAAATGGCGACCAAGGGACTGGGCGCGCGCATCGCCTGGCCGGCGCTTCTGCGCAAACTCGAGCGCGTTGACCCGAGCTACAGACTGTAGTTTGCATCGGCTATTTGAAGCAGCGGATCTCGCCCTCGGCCTGCGCCCGGCGCAAATTGGCGACGATTTCGTCGAATCTTGGCAGATCCTTGAAAATGCTCGCGGTCCTGCCGATGCCCTGGCGCATTGAAAGCACTGTTTCGGCGTCGACATACTGGTCGTAAGGGAGAATGGACGCGACCACGTCGAGCGAGCAGGAGCAGCGGTGGACGGCCTCACGGGTCTGACCGTTGGCGGCCATGCAGCCGAACACATAATCCGCCCGCGCCTCGGTTGGATAATCGTTTGCCTGCGCGTTCGCGTCGGCGCGCGCCGGCGTGTTCGCCAGGGCGAAAAGCGCGAGCGCAAGCCAGATATGCTTGATCATCGTTCTGCGTTCCTCGAGCGCCACGCCAAAATCAGGATTGCATCCGGCGGACGTGAGTCCGTCGAGAGCAAGCTAGCGCGCCGCGCATTTGTAGCCGGCCATGTCGAGCATGAAGCCGCGGCCCCGGACAGTGCCGATGAACGGACCGCCGACCCGGGTGATCTCGGCGAATTTCGTCCTGAGATAGCCGACATAGACATCGACGACATTCAGCGACGTGCCGCCCTGGCCGCCCCAGAGCTTGTCGTAGATATCGCCGCGCCCGACCGGATGGTTGGCTCGATCCATGAGAATGGCGAGCAGTTCCGCTTCGCGCTGGGTCAGCCGGATATGGACGTTGCCGAAAAAGGCCTGGCGCACGCGCATGTCGAGAACCAGCTTGCCGACCTTCTTCCTGTCCTGGTCGTCGTCGGCGATGTCGTGATGGATCAGATGCGCGCGAAGCCTTTCCACAAGTTCCGCGAACTGAAAGGGCTTGGCGATGAAATCGTCGGCGCCGGCGTTCAAGCCATTGGCGCGGTCGCTGGCGTCGTGGCGTCCGCTCAGCAGAAGGATGGGTTCGGTCCGGCCGGTGCGGCGCAACGCCCTGCAAGTGTCGAACACGCGCATGCCCGGAGTTGTCGTGTCGAACAGCACGGCGCAAGGGTTTACCGCGCTGGCGGCGTCGACTGGATCTTCCGCGCCGTCGACGACGGTCACGTCGAATCCTTCAGCCTTGAGGCCCTCCGCAAGCGGAGCGCCGGATATAATATCGTCTTCAATAATTAGAAGATTCATGGGTCGAGCCCTCAGTTCCAACGTTCCCTTCCACCGGCGCTTTTTCTTGATTTGTATCGCGCAGCCGGCGCTGCGCCCTGTCGTGATCGCCGACACTGTGGACGTGGCGATAACTCAGGCGCGGGCTAAAGGTTGCACGACGACTTGAACGTTGCAAGAGCCTCTACCAATTTCCAATTGCGTTAAAGCCTCTGCTGGATGCGGCGCGCCAATTCGAAGGCGCGCTGTTCGAGCAGCGTCGGCGTCTCGCAGACATAGGTCAGCGACCGGCTCCGCTCCTCGAAAATCCGCTTGTCCCACTTGAGCTTGTTTTCGACGTCGGTTTCGGGCTTGGCGAAAGGGGGTCGATTTCCCTGGTTCCAGCCTTTTCCGCTTCCTTCGATTGTGGCTTGTCGGCCTCGGCCTCCTGCGCGTCGGCCATTGCTTCGCCGTCCTGGCGAACCCGTTCGGCAAGCTGCTTCTGCCCCTGGGCGTAGCGGACGATGCCGGCGATGACGCGATTGCGCTCGCCATTGATCAGCTCGAGGACGCCGATGAAGACGCGGGTCAGCCGCAAGTCCTTTTCGTCGCCCGCCTTGGCCGCGAATTCGTCGAGCAGACCATCGACGTCGGTCATCGGCGTGCGGCGAGACGCGAGTTTTTGTGCGAGTTCGGCGGCTTCCCGGTCATCGTCCCATGCGCCGGCCTTGGTGATGTCAGGCCCGGCCCAGATCGCCGCGGCGCTGATCGTCGGCGTGCGCCGCTGCGCGCAGGGCCAGTCGGAATCGGAATTTGGCGATGTTTGCGGCGCTGGTTGCGCCGGGGCGGAGGATGCGAGGCCCATGGCGAGAAAGCCAAGCAAAAACAGTCCCAAGCGCATTGCATACGTCCTTTGGCTTTCAAGCCGGTTCAATTGGGCGACGACGCTACGCCTATCGGCGAAGCGCCAACCGGAATCGTCTTGATGACCTTTTCACTGGCAACGTCGATCACGGAAACATCGTTCGAATTGCCGTTGGTGGCGTAAAGAAGCTTTTCGTCCGGCGTCAGGGCGAGCTGCCAGACCCGCGCGCCGACGAGAAGATATTTTCTCACGTCCAATGTCTGCGCGTCGATCACCGCGACGCGGTTGGCCGGGCCGAGCGCGACGAAGGCGGTCTTGCCGTCGCTGGTCAGCCTGATTCCGACCGGCTGGATTTCTTCCTTGGTCAGGCCCGGAATCTCGAAGCGGATTTTTTTCACGATTTTGTGATCGGACGGGTCGATCACGGCGACGCTGCCGCCGACTTCCGAACTGACCCACAGGCGGGAGCCGTCCTTGCTGAAGACCGCGTAGCGCGGCCGCTTGTCGACCAGCACGCTGGCGATGAGCTTGTGGCTCGCCGCGTCGATGAAATGCGCCATGTTGCTGGTCTCCGAAGTGGCGACCAGCGTCTTGGTGTCCGGGCTCAGACCCATGCCTTCGGGCTCGACGCCGACCGGCACCGTGGCGACGACCTGGTTCTTGACGACGTCCAGCACAGTCACTTGCGCGTCGTTTTCATTGGCGATGTAAAGCGGATTCCCCGAGGGGTGCATGATGAATTGTTCCGGGTCTGGGCCGGAATTCAGCGTCCGCAGGATTTTCATCGTCGCGGTGTCAATCACCTCCACGCCGTTCTCGTCGCTCGCGCAGACATAGAGGAGCTTGCCGTCCGGGCTCACCGTGATGCCGCGCGGCCGGCGTCCTACCGGCGCGGTTTGCACCACCTTTTGCGACTCCGTGTCGATAACGCTGATCGAATTGCCCTTCTCGTTCGTCACGTAGACGTGATAGGCGCAGGCCGGACCTGATGCGAACAGGCCCGGCGCGAGAAGACCGAGCCCCAGCCAAAGCGCCCTGCCCAGAGGCGCCGGCGCCGCTCGAAAAAAGGCCATTTCTCTCTCCCCGCCGGCTAAGGCCGACTTGCGATTTAATCGATCTATTTCAAGTGACATTCGGTTTCCGGCTGGTCGACGCCGAGCGTGTCGAGCGGCGTGCGTTGATGCAGGAAGCCGGGTTGCGGCGCGACGGCGACCAGCGCGGCGGGCTGCACCAGCAGCAGCGGCTGGCGCAATTGCCGGTCCCAGGGGCGGAAGCTGACCGCCACGCCCTTGAAGGCGGCGAGATCATAGTCCGGCGTGAGCATGAACGCCGAGATGTTCCGAGCATCGGCGGAATTGATGTGGGACACCGCCTCGCCGATTGCCCGGACGGCGACCCAGGCCTGGTAATCGATCGGCCGCATGAAGCGCTTCGCCATGCGCAAAAAACGGTCCTGCAATTGTTCGGCGCCCCAGGCGAATTGCGTCTCGTGCCAGGAAGCGGCGATGAGGCCCTGCGTGCCCGCCAGAAGCTTGGCGTCCCAGGTGTGATAGGGGATGTAGTCGCCGAAATCGTCCTCTTCGTCGGCGACGGCCATGATGTCGTAATTGACGCCCTGGGTGAAGACGAGCGCGTCCGACACCGTGATGTTGTCGCCGCGCGCCTTGGCCAGGGCGCCAAAGGTCCAGAGCTTCTCGGCGACGAACTTCAGGCCGAATTTCTTCGCCGAGGCGCGCAGGCTGTCGGCATAGAGCTTGTCGGGCGGATTGGGACCGGTGACCAGGAACAGGTTCGTCCAATGCTTGACGACAAGATATTGGGCCAGCGCGTCGGTCAGCATCGCGCGGCTTGGGGCGATATGAAACAGGTTGGCGCGGCAGTCTTTTCCGCGCAGGCGGTTGTCGGGAGCGGCCGCGTTGAACAGGATGGCGTCGCTGTCCCTCAGCGCATCGGAGACCGCGATCTGGTCGTCCGCCGGCAGGTCGAGCACCATCAGTCCGGCGCCGCTCCGCGCCAGCCCTCGCGCCGCCTCGACCGCCGATTGGTCCTTGCCGAGAAAGACTTCCCGCAGATCGAAATGCTGGCCGATGAAGGCGCCGGTGGTGTTATTGTCGACAATCGCCAGCCGCGCGCCCTGGACGCCTTCGTCCTGCGGCGTCGCCGTAGGATCGTAAAGCGGTGGCGGCGGCTTTTCCCGCGTGACGATGGCGATGACGACGTTGAGCACTGCGGGGGCTGCGGCGTCGCCAGCCGCTTTCTGCGGCCCGTCATCCGCCTGCGCCGCCGCAAGGCCGATGCTCAACGCGAAAGCGGCTCCGGCGAAGCGGGCAAGCCCGGAGGGCGCGGGGAACAAGCGTCGAAAAAAAGTCATGCTGAAGATTATCCGGCTTGGCGAACAAGTCAGTCAACTCGAAAATCATAAGAGATTATTAAGCCGCCGCCGACTTCAAGACGCTGAGCTTTATGCCATACTCGCCGTTGCGAATATTGCGCCATGCCGCCCGCGAGCGCGGTCAGAACATCGCGAAGTCGACAACAGAATATATGCTTTGAATTTAAGTTGCGGGCGTGCAGGGCGCGGTCGCTCTTGGACATTCATCGCCGAGTATCCTTTTCGGTCGTGAGATTGAAGAAGGAGAAACCGATCGGCGCAGGGACGAAACGTCGGTCGAGCAATAACACAAACGTCCACGGGAGGGGCGCATGGCGGAAAGTCGGTTCAGCCTCGGCAGCCTGTTGGAATGGTTCACGGGCCAAAGTGCAAAACCAAGCCAAAGTTTAAAACCAAGGGAGGAAAGAATGTCCGATACGCAACTTCATCCGGCGATCGATCACGGGCTGAAAGCCGGCCGCGCCGATTTTTCGGGCGGCACGCTCAGCTGCAAATGCGCGACCGATCCGGTGAAAGTCGAGATCAAGGGCAATGTGGCGCACAATCACGCCTGTGGCTGCAGCAAATGCTGGAAGCCGTCGGGGGCCGTGTTCTCTGTCGTTGCGGTCGTTCCGCGCGACAATCTCAAGGTCGTCGCCCACGAGGAAAAGCTGCAGGTCGTCGATCCCTCGGCCACCATCCAGCGCCACGCCTGCAAGGGTTGCGGCGTCCATATGTACGGCCGCATCGAGAATACCGGCCATCCTTTCTACGGGCTCGACTTCGTCCACGTCGAACTGTCGAAGGACGAGGGCTGGGCGGCGCCGGAATTTGCGGCCTTCGTCTCCTCCATCATCGAGCAGGGCTATCCGCCGTCCAAAATGGGCGACGTGCGCAACCGCCTGAAGGAAATCGGGCTGCAGCCCTATGATTGCCTGTCCCCGCCGCTGATGGACGCCATCGCCACCCATATCGCCAAGGCCTCGGGCAAGCTCGCCGCCTGACGGGTCCGGCATGGCCGCAATCAAAACGCCTCCCGAAAAGCCGACGGCTTTTCGGGAGTCTTCATGTCTCGGTCGCGCCAGGGCTAGCGCTGCGACGGCCGATCGTCGTTTCCCGGGGGAATTCATCATGGAAGAGGTTTCGACCGCCAGGTCGCATGGCGGCGTGCAGGGCGTCTATCGGCGCCAGTCCCGCGCCACGAATTGCGCCATGACTTTTTCGGTATTTGTTCCGCCGCAGGCGCGGGAGGGCAAGACGCCCGTGCTCTGGTACCTGTCCGGCCTCACCTGCACCCACGCCAATGTCACCGAAAAGGGCGAGTTCCGCGCGGCGGCCGCGCGGCATGGAATTATCATCGTCTGCCCCGACACGTCTCCACGCGGCGCGGATGTGCCTGATGAAGCCGACAACTGGAAATTCGGCCAGGGCGCCGGCTTCTACCTCGATGCGACCCAGGCCCCCTACGACAAGAATTACCGCATGTATTCCTATGTCGTCGAGGAGTTGCCGCAGCTCATCGCCGAAAACTTTCCCGCCGACATGGACCGCCAGGGACTGTTCGGCCATTCCATGGGTGGCCACGGCGCCTTCACCATTGCGCTCAAGCATCCAGACCGCTTCAAGAGCGCCTCCGCGTTTTCTCCGATCGTCAATCCCTCGACGAGCGGCTGGTCGAAGCCTGCGTTCGAGAAATATCTCGGTCCGGACGAGGCGGCGTGGCGCGCTTATGATACGACGAGCCTGATCGAGGACGGCAAGAGGTTCAAGGAGTTCCTGATCGATCAGGGCGCGGCGGATTCCTTCCTCCAGGACGGGTTGAAGCCGTGGATCATGGAAGCCGCCTGCAAGAAGGCCGGCATACCCCTCACGCTGAACATGCGCGAGGGATACGACCACTCCTATTACTTCATTTCGACCTTCATGGCCGACCACATCGCCTGGCACGCCGCGAGGCTGTGACGGGCGCGCGGCTCCGCAGACGTCGGTGACGTCGAAACCATCGGCGCGCGGCGCGAAGCGTCCGGCGGAATTGAATTTGCCGTTGACCGCAAAATGATGCTGCGGCGAAAGCCGCGAAGCCGAGAACCGGCCCAATGCCGTTAGGCTCCTCGCCTGGCGCGTATCCGCTCCGCGAGCTGCGCCTGATTTCACGAGATTCGCGCGCAGGCCTCGTTGAGCAGCGCGATAATGGTCTGCTCCGCCAAGTCGAGGCAGTTGTCGGGCAATTCGTCGCCAGCGGAGCGAAGCGACAGGACTGGGCGGTCGCGCTGGCGCAGCAGTCTGTCGATTTGCTCGGCGAGCGCGGACTGCTGGACCGTGTCGCCGCCGTCTTCCTCGAACAGCCGTCCGCCGCCGCCAATCTGGCGCCGCCTTTGCCCGAGACGGCTTTCGATGACCGGTTCTGGCGCCTCCACGCGAATGGCGAGGTCGGAATGGGGCGCCACCTCGAGCAGGGCGGCAATGGCTTCGTCGGACATCGGCGGCTGGACCAACACGATCGAGGCGACAGCCTGGATATAGGCCTGGTCGAAGATCCAGATGCCGCGATTGCGCGCCGCCTGCGCCCAGGCATTGGAGAGGCGCACCAGATATTGCCGCATGCGCAGCGAGCGGAATATCTGCCCGCGCGGCATGGCGTGAGCCAGCGCGTTGGCGACGCCGGCCTCTCCCGCGTCGGCTGGACGCTGCGCGACGTTGACGATCAGCTCATAGGCTGGAGCCATGAGACGTCGCGCCGCGGGGCCCAAGGGCGCCGAAGTCCGCGCGGGCGGTTCTTTCCTTGCGGGCTGTGTCGGCTGCGGCGATTTTTCGCCGGGCAGGGCGCTGAGCTTCAGTGAGACGGGATGGCCGCCGTCGCGCAGCCGGTCGGCGAGGCGCAGGGAAAAGGTTGTCTTGCCGGAGCCCGGTGGGCCAAAGAATTCGACGATCAACGGCCGCCCTCCCTTACACGACGTCCTGCACGGCCCGTTTGACCGCACGGGTTACTGCGTCCAGCGGCGCGCGGGCGTCCAAAGATTTTTGGGCCAGAGCGGTCCGGCGCATTCATTTCCGCTGCAATTCCAGACGCTCGTTCAGCGGGAAGTTCTGCGCGGTCTCGAAGGGTTCGATCGGCGGCTGGCGGGAGGCAAGCGCGGTCAGGGTCATCAGGATGATCTTGAGGTCGGCGCCAAAACCCATCTCGCTGAGATAAATCCGGCAGAGCTCATGCCTCACTGGCATCAGCACTTCGCGATAGAAGCGCGCGGGATCGCCTGCCCGGGAAAGCAGCGCGCCCTCGTTTCGCAGGAGGATCGACGCGTAATCGGTGACGCCGGGCCGCACGGACAGAAAGGTCGCGCGCTGCGCCAGCGTGTATTGGAGCATGAGTTCGGGCGTCTCCGGCCTCGGCCCGACGAGCGACATGTCGCCCAGCAGAACATTGATCAGTTGCGGCAGTTCGTTGAACTTGGCGGCGCGCAGGAATTTCCCGATCCGGGTGACGCGGCTGTCGCCTTCGGCCGTAAAATGCGGACCGGCCCCTTCGCTCCCGACGCGCATGGTGCGAAACTTGACGATGTGGAACAGCCTGCCGTGGCGACCGACGCGAATCTGGCGGAAAAACACGGGACCGCGACTGTCGAATTTGACCGCAGCCGCGACAAGGACGAACAGGGGCAGGCACAAGGCGAGGCCCGCGGCGCTGGCGACCATGTCGAAGACGCGTTTCACCAGCCGCACGCGCAGGGGCGCGCGCTGTTCCGTCCATGAATTGCACGGTTGATTCATCTGAGCTTACCCCAATGTTTCGTGCAGCAGGGTCACGACCCCCTCGGCTTCCTGTTCGCTCATCGCGGGATAGAGCGGCAGGGTCAGTGCGCCAGCGAAATAAGCGTCGGCGTTCGGGAACTTTCCGGACGCTCCTGCCGCGCGCGCCAGAAACTCATCTGGTGCAGCGGACGGTAATGAACGGAAACGCCGACGCCTTCCCGGTTGAAAATCTCGACCAGTTCGTCGCGGCCGCTTCGCGCGCCCGGATGAATCCGGATCGGGAACAGATGCCATGAATGGAGGCTGTCGCCCGGCGCGCGCGCAGGAAGGTCGACCGGCAGGCCCGCCAGCCTGTTCAGGTAATATTCCGCGATCGCCTGTCGACGCGACTGGAAGTCATAGGCGCGCCGCAGCTGAACGATGCCGATGGCGGCGGCGAGATCGGTGAGGTTGTATTTGAAGCCGGGCGCGACAATGTCGTAGGACCAGCTCGCGCCAACGCGGTTGAAACGATCGAAGGCGTCGCGGTCAAGCCCATGCGTGCGCATGATCCGGGCGCGGCGCGCGATCTCGGGATCGCGAGTCGCCAGCATGCCGCCCTCGCCGGTGGTGATCGTCTTGTTGGCGTAGAAGCTGAAGACGCAGGCGTCGCTATCCCATGCGCCGATCAACCGGCCGCCCCGGTGCGCCGGGAGGGCGTGGGCCGCGTCCTCGATCACCTTCAGCCCATGTGCGCGCGCGAAGGCGCCGATCGCGTCGAGGTCGCAAGGCCAGCCGCCGAAATGCACGGGCGCGAGGGCCTTGCTGCGCGGCGTGATTTTCCGCGCGGCGTCTTCAAGGTCGATGGCGAGCGTGTGCGGATCGACGTCGACGAAAATGGGTTCAGCGCCGAGATGCCGGAACACAGCGGCGGTAGCGGTGAAAGTCAGGGTCGGGACCAGCACTTCGTCGCCGGGTCCGACGCCGCAGGCCTCCGCCGCGAGATGCAGGCCGGCGGTGGCGGAATTGACGGCGATCGCCTCGACGCCGCCGCCCAGGAATTCAGAAAAATTTTCCTCGAACTCCTGGCATTTGCGGCCGGTCGTCAGCCAGCCGGAGCGCAGCGCCGCAACGGCGGCTTCGATTTCGCTCTCACCAATGGAGGGACGAAAGAAGGGAATGGTCATGCCGGCGCGCCCCGCTTTGCTGCGACCCCTGCAGATTGAGGGCTTCCCTGGAGTTGTGGAAGTTCGCTTTCGGATGAAAGCCCGCGCCTTTTGCTGCGGGCCTACGCCTTTGGGGCGCCAAAGCATAAGCATACCGGACCCGCTCGAAGCCCTTTGCGTCTATGCTTGCCGAGTCCGGCCCGATCCTATCATTGACCCTCGACGTCAGCGTTTATTACGGGCTTGCGACAGCAGGCTGGCGCGCAGAGCGGGTCCTTGGTCATGCACACCGGGAGTTCCTGAAATGACTTCACCCCGTCCTTCCGATCTGGATCGCGCCGACGTCTCCCGAGTCATCCAGGCTCTCGGACAGGCGGCGCTCGCGCCGCGTTCATCCGGCAAGAGCGATCCGGTCGATTGCGTCAGCATATCGGGACGCCGCGTCCTTGTGACGGGCGCCGGCGGCTCGATCGGTTCGGAGCTGGCGGCGCAGATCGCCCGGCTGCGCCCCGCGCATCTCACCCTCGTCGAGTCCTGCGAATACAATCTTTATCGGGTCGCACAGACAATCGGCGGCGTCGAGCCGGAATTCGGCTGGACAGCGAGCATCTGCGACATACGCGACGAGGCGGCGATGAACGACATTTTCGTGCGCGAAACGCCCGACATCGTCTTTCATGCGGCGGCGTTGAAACATGTGCCGCTGCTCGAGGATCACAATATCATCGAAGCCACGCGCACCAATGTGCTCGGCACCAAGATCGTGCTCGACCTGTGCTGCGCCTTCGGCGCGGATTTCGTGATGATCTCGACCGACAAGGCGGTCAATCCCTCCTCCTGCATGGGCCTGACCAAGCGCGCCGCCGAGGTCTATGTGCATGACCGCGCGTCCCGATTCGCGGGCATTCGCACCTCGCTCGTGCGCTTTGGCAACGTGTTCGGCTCCTCGGGCTCCGTGGCGCCCCTGTTCCAGAAGCAGATCGAAGCGGGCGGTCCCGTCACCGTCACCCACCCGAAAATGACGCGCTTCCTGATGACCATCGATGAGGCGGTGCGACTGACGCTGGCCGCATCGAGCCTGCCGCAGAAAGGCTTTGCGCTCTATGTGCTGGACATGGGAGAGCCGGTGCGCATTTTCGACCTGGCGGTGGAAATGATCCGGCGGGCCGGCTTGCGGCCGTTCAACGACATCGACATCCAGATCGTCGGGGTCAGGCCGGGCGAAAAGCTGCACGAGGAGCTGAGCTACGCCTGGGAGGCGCTGATGCCCACGCCAATCGCCGGCGTGCGGGCGGCGACGCCCATCTTCGATCCGTCGCCGAAGCTGCGGCTCATAGACGCCCTGCTCGCCGCGGCCAATGCGCGCGACGCCAAGGGCGTGAAACAGGCGCTGATCGATATCGTGCCCGAATATGTCGGCGTGCGGCAGCGCAAGACCAGGATATGGACCGGCGCGACCACGCGCGGCGAGCTGCCGGTTTTGCCGCCGCAGGCCGCCGCGCCGGTCGCGCCGCCGCACGTCGCGCTGAAAATCCATCTTAATGGCGCGTAGCGCCGCTAGGGGAATCGCCATGTCTGCGACCACGCCCTTGATGTGTTGGACCCGCATGTCGTTTCGTGCCGCACTGCTGGGCTGCGCGCTTCCCGGCCTCGCCTTGGCCGCGCAGAACGCGCCTGGCCATCGCGTCCAAGAGCATCGCGTCCAAGAGTATCGCGTCCACATCGGCGACCTGATCGAGATCGCCGTCGCCGTTTGCTCGGCTCGCTCGGCGTCGCCGGCCTGACGCCGGAGGATGGCGGCAAGGGACCCTGTCGCACTGTCGCCGTCGCGCCGGTCGTCATCCAGGCCGACGAGGTCAGCGCAGCGATCCTGGAATAGCGGCCGGTCCATGTGAATGGCGACGCGTCCATGCCGCTCAATGAGGCGGCATGACCCGGTCGTTCCCGAGGCAAATTATCATGAAACGGCGGCGCCATTCCGGCGCCGCTTCGAGTTTCAGGACGTGGTCGAGCGCCGGTCCGTCGCCGCGCCGTCCTTGGCGAACAACGAGGCGGCGGGGCCGGAGTCCGAGCGAGCGGAAGCGGCGGCGATTTCGGCGCCCTTGATGGCGACGTCGGTGCGGTTCTTGGCTTGCAGCTTCTTCATGATGTGACGCACATGCACTTTCACCGTGCTTTCGCACATGTTCAGTTCATAGGCGATCACCTTGTTGGGCTTGCCTTGGCGGATCGCCTGGATCACCGCCAGTTCGCGGCTGGTTATGCCGCTCGCCGAGGCCTGCTCGGGGAGAGCGACGGGCGCCTGCCGCGCCGCGAGCAGGCATTGCGCGGGGACATAGGTTCCGCCGGCGCCGACGAAGCGCACGGCCTGGATGAAGATGTCAAAACCCGCACTCATCGATATATATCCGTTCGCGCCCTGGCCCATGGCGGCGAGAGCCTCGTTGAGATCATCGGCCCGCGCCAGCACCATCGAGCGAACAGGTGGATCGAGCTCCATCAGCTTGGCGAATTCGGAATCCGCCTCCTCCTCGTTCAGGGAGACGATTGAGAGGATGACGACCATGGAATTCCTGTCGCCGGGAATTTCGGCCATTTCGTCGAGACTGCCACAGGCCGTGGCTTCGCCGGACCATTGGTCGGCGACGCTGTGGTGCAGGCAATCGCGCAGAAAGCTGTTGCGTTCGACGATGACAACCGTGCGGGCCGGCGGTCGGAACTCAACGGGGTCGTGCGCGCCGGCGGCGTTTCTCGCGCCTCCAGCCTGGGAGGCCGCGATATCGCAATCCCGGCCGTGCCTGTCTTGAGCGGCTTGCAACATGGTCTCTACTCCTTGCCCCATCATTTGATGCGCACAAAATCGAAATGAAGCCGGCTCGCTGGCGGCCTGCGCCGCGAGCAGCGTTAACGCGGGAGCGCCCGCTCGTTTTGCGGTTTGGAACGGAAAGATGGTTGGCGCGCCGGATGAGGCGCGGCGGCGGGATTCGCAGGGCTAATCGCGCCTCTCGGGCGAAGGGCTGGCGAGAACGGGGAATCGTTACGCGCGAAGGCGCTGGTACAGGGGATGTCCTCGCCATTTTCGGCGTCTTCGCCGACGGTGTCGATCCGGACTGCCGAATTTCGATTTGTCCGCACGGCGGACTGACAAGAATTCATGGTAGGCCCCCCTGCATAAACGGTCGTCGAGCTCCTGGTTCTCACTAGCTCCGGCAGGGCGAGGAAACGCCCGTCTTCAAGGTGTGAAAGGTTCGATTTTCGCCAAAATGGAATTGTGCCTTAATCAGCTTGGTTCGATTTCCTCGCTTAAGCTTTCGCCTTGATCGCCTACCCGGCTTAAGCTCTGCGCAAACCCATGGCTGCAGCGGATAGCAAACTGTCCTGCCGAGATTTTGTTTCACCGCCAAAGCACATTCAGCGCAAAATTTTTGAATGACGCTTGGCGCTTGTTGCAGCTTCCACGCTGCGCATACCCGCCGCATTGCGCGCAAAGTCCTGCCATGCCTCGATAATCGAAGGCGACGAAGTTCTTTGACTTCAATAGGGTCTCTCGCCTTATCCACCTTTCGACGGATCAGGCTACGCCGAAAAGTCATTCAAAGCAGGTCCAGAGTCGAGACTAGCTTTGCTGAACTGATCGGGCTGGGCGGAGCAGCGGCGCCGCAGGCGTCGCCCAGCGCCGAGACCCCACAAAACCTGCTGACGCGACTGCGCGTCCGGCGTGGCCGGTTGCGCATTCATGACGCAATGCCGATCGAGCAAAAGGACGTTCCGCATGAGCAAGGAAGCTTTGGAACTCGGCGCAGAATTCGCCCCCGCGCCGGCGCTCGAATTCCGGTTTGCTCGGCCTGGCGCTGATTTCCGGCTATTACCGAATCGCCGCGGACCCCGCGCAATTGCGCCACCAGCTGGCTCTCTCGGACCGGCGCGCCGACGCGGAGGATGTCGTCCGCGCGGCGCATCTGCTCGGGCTGAAATCGCGCATCCTGCGCGACGCCAAGCCGCGCCGGTTGACGACCATTCCGCTCCCGGCGCTTCTGGGCCTGAAGTCGGGCGGCTACGCCATTCTCGGCGCGGGCGCGGCGAAGGATCGCCTGCGCCTGATCAATCCCGTCGACTGCACGGCGCGGGAGCTGGATTTCGAAGAGCTTGTCGCACTGGCTTCCGGGGAGGTCGTGCTGGTGACGAGACGTCTCGGCGGCTCGGGGATCGACCCGAAGCATTTCGGATTCCGGTGGTTCCTGCCGTCGCTGAAACGATATCGCAAGGCGCTCGGGCAAGTGATCGTCGCCTCCTTCTTCGTGCAGTTCTTCGCCCTGGTCACGCCGATTTTCTTCCAGCTCGTCGTCGACAAGGTCCTCGTCCACAAGGGCATGTCGACGCTGATCGTGCTGGTGGTCGGGATGGTCGCCCTGGGGCTGTTCGAGGCGGTGCTGCAGTTCCTGCGTTCCTACACGCTGAGCCATACGACCAATCGCATCGACGTCGAACTGGGGCGCCGGCTGTTCCATCACCTTTTTCGCCTTCCGCTCGCCTATTTCGAGACGCGGCCCGCGGGACAGACGGTGGCGCGCGTGCGCGAGCTCGAGACGATCAGGAACTTTCTCACCGGGCAGGGCCTGACCTCGGTCCTCGACCTCGTGTTCACGCTGATCTTCTTCGTGGTGATGTTCGTCTATTCAGCGCGGCTGACCCTGGTGGTTCTCGCCTCGATACCCGTCTACGTGCTCATCGCCGCCTCCATCCGGCCTTTTTTGCGCGAACAGATCAATGAGAAATTCAATCGCGGCGCGCGCTCCCAGCAGTTCCTCGTGGAATCCATCGTCGGCGCCGAGACGCTGAAGGCGGCGAGCGTCGAGCCCATGATGCAGGCGCAATGGGAGGAGCGGCTCGCGGCCTATGTCCGCACGGCCTTCGATGTCGGCGTGCTCGGCTCCTTCGGGCAGAACCTCGTGCAATATGTGAGCAAGGTCGTGACCGCGCTGATCCTGTTCCTTGGCGCTCAATCGGTCATCGAGGGGACGATGACAGTCGGCGAACTCATCGCTTTCAACATGATCGCCAGCCAGGTGGTGCAGCCGATCCTCCGCCTGTCGCAGCTCTGGCAGGATTTCCAGCAGGTGCAGGTTTCGGTGTCGCGCCTCGGCGACATTCTGAACGCGCCGCCGGAGCCGGTTCCGCAAAACCTGCTGACCCTGCCGCCGCCGCGCGGCGCAATCGAATTGCGCGGCGTGACCATGCGCTACCGGCCCGATGCGCCTGACGCTCTGCACAATGTCTCACTGTCGATCGCTCCCGGCGAAATCGTCGGCGTCGTCGGACAGTCTGGCTCGGGCAAGTCGACGCTCAGCAAGCTGGTCCAGCGTCTCTACGCGCCGCAAATCGGCCAGGTGATGCTCGACGGCGTGGATGTGGCGCAACTCGATCCCGGCTGGCTGCGCCGGCAGATCGGCGTCGTGCTGCAGGAGAACCTGCTGTTCAACCGCACCATCCACGAAAACATTGCGCTGGGCGATCCGGCCATGCCCCGGGGCTTCGTCATCCAGGCCGCGCGTCTCGCGGGCGCCGACGAATTCATATCGCGATTGTCCTGCGGCTACGACACGATGATCGAGGAGCGCGGCGCAAACCTGTCGGGCGGACAGCGCCAGCGCATCGCCATCGCCCGCGCGCTCGTCACCAATCCCCGCATACTCATCCTGGACGAGGCGACCTCGGCGCTCGACTACGAGAGCGAGCGCACCATCCAGAACAATATGCGCGCCATCACGCATGGACGCACGGTGGTCATCATCGCGCACCGGCTCGCCGCCCTGCGCCATTGCTCGCGGATCGTCGGCATGAAAGACGGCGAGATCGTGGAGGCCGGGAGTCACAAGGAGCTGCTCGCGCACAACGGTCTTTACGCCAAACTGTGGTCGCTGCAATCCGATCAGTCGAGGGTCGAGGCATGAACGAGAGAGCTGCGCCGCCAACCGCTCCACGCCCCTCGCGCGGGCCGGCCTCCAACCTGCCGGCGGCGACCGGCGTCGCCGGACGCGATCGGGAATTCCTGCCTGCGGCGCTCGAAATTCTGGAGACGCCCACGCCGCCCCTGCCGGTGGCGCTGATGATGACGATCTGCGCCTTCGTGCTCGCGGCGCTTGCCTGGTCCTTCTTCGGCCGCCTCGACGTTCACGCCGTCGCGCCCGGCAAGATCGAGGTGCTCGGACACGCCAAGGTGATCCAGCCGCTCGATCCCGGGCGCGTTTCCGCCATTCACGTCGAAGAAGGCGCGCGTGTGAAAGCCGGCGACCTGCTGCTCGAATTCGACCCGGACGAGGCGCTGGCCGACGAGAAGGCGGCCACCGACGACATGAATGCGAGCCTCGCGGAAGTCGGGCGGCGGAAATTCGCCATCGACCGGGTGCGGGCGATCCTGCCGCCGCAGGACGCAGCGGCCGATGCGCCGACGCCGGACGGCAGGCTCGCCCAGCTCATGGCGATCGCCTCGGCTTCGGATCGCGCCATTCGCTGGGACGAGTCCATTCCGACGGCCTTCCGGATGCGTGAAAGATCCGTGCTTACGGCCGATCTGGCGCAGCTTTCCGACGGGCTTGCCGATCTCGACCACCAGATGGCGCAAAAGCGGGCGACGCGCCAGCGCCTGAACATGAGCATCGCCTTCCAGCTCAGCCTGATCCAGACGATGACCCAGCATGTCTCCACGCGACAGGAGGCGATCGACCTCAAGGTTGGAACCAAGATCAACCTTTATGACGCCAAGGAGCAATTGCAGAAATCGCAATCCTCGCTCGCCTCCGACCAGGGCCAATTGATCGAGGTCGACGCGGCGCTCAGGGAATTGCAGGGGCAGAAGACCAAGACCCTGTCGCAATTCATCGCCGACAACGAAAACAGGGCCTCCGAAGCCGCACGAAAAGCCGACGACGCGCGCCAGCGTCGCGCCAAGGCCGAAGCGAAGCTCGCGCGCACCAAGCTTTACGCGCCGATCGACGGCGTGGCGCAACAACTCGCGGTCACGACGCTTGGCCAGGTGGTGACGACCGGAGAGCAGTTGATGCTGATCACGCCGCGCGGCGGACGCCTGCAGGTGGACGCGCTGGTCGCCAATCTCGACATTGGCTTCGTCCGGGTCGGCCAGGACGCCGCGATAAAAGTCGACGCCTTTCCGTTCACCCGCTTCGGCGTGCTGCACGGCAAGGTGGTCTCGATCGCCTCCGAGGCGGTCGACGAGCAGGCGGCGAAACGCGCGATGGCCAACGCCGCCTCCAGCGCCAATGCTGGGGGTGGCCAACCCTCTGGCGCGCCGGGCCAGCCAGGCGTCTTCGTCTTCCCGGTGCGGATCGAACTTGGCGAGACGGCGATCCGGGCGGGCGACGCCTTGGTCGAAGTCTCGCCGGGCATGACGGTGACGGCGGAGATCAGGACCGAGAACCGCCGCGTCATCGATTATTTCCTGTCGCCCCTGCGCAAACTCGCATCGGAAGCGCTCAAGGAACAATAGGGCGGCCAGAGAGCGACAGGCGCTGCGCCGTCCGCGAGATCCTGGGTTTCCCGGCGCGCCGGACCCCCGCCGTGGACGGGCAGAAAACCTTCCGATGAACGCTCCGATCAGCCGCCGAACCGGGCGAAAAGCCCTCTGCAGAAAATATGGCGCGACCGCGACCGTTTGAAACGGATCCCCTGGCGGCGACCGAAGTTTTAGCGGCGCCAACGGCGTAGGCCAGCGCCCGTCGGGCGTTGAGCGAGTGCGTTGGCGCTTCCAGGACTCTCCGGCTCGACGAATTTGCAGGGAGCGGCATGAATTGTGATTCAAGGCAATTCGCCGATAAATTCCATGATTCGCAGGGGACACATAAAGTAACTTACGTGGCGCACGCCCTATGGCGAAGCTTGAACATTGCCATTATCACGGACTTTTTATCGCCACAGTCCACCTATAGCCAGAGGTTACGCCTTGACACATGCAAAGCCGTCACATGGGTGACAAATGCTTTGCTGTTAACCGTGATCTATTTGCCTTCAGGCAGAGTTGCAGCGTCCACGCGACGCCTAAAACCGGAGGGAATGGCCGCGAATGCGGATACGATTCAAGAGAAAAAAGCAGACGGACGTCGGCACGATCGTCCTGCATTGGTGGCTGGCGGGTTCGCTGGTCGTGTCCACGCTGACGGGCCTGCGCTTCGCCGTTGACATGCCCGACACCGGCTATCTCGCCGCGCTGGAGCCTTACCTGCCGGTCGCGAAAATCTGGATCATCCATATTTCCGCGGGCGTCAGCGTCATGGCCCTGGCCATCGCCTATCTTTACTATCTGCGGAGCACCGGACTTTCGCGGCGCATCTGGCCGGATCGCGCCCGTCTCGCGGCGCTGAAAACGCCGGGGCCCGCCCGCTGGGGCGCCGTCAACGTCCTTCTCTACTGGGTGCTGTTCGCCTGCCTGATCGCGCAGATCGTGACGGGCCTCCTGCTGCATCGCGGCTACGGCGGCGAAATCGTCGACCTGCACCTGCTCGTCACCTGGGTGATCGTGGGCTATGCGGTCGCGCACGTTCTCGCTCATTTCGCCATGGGCGGAACGACGCAATTGATGCGCGTCCTGCGGCCCTCCCGCGTTCCCTCGCCTTCAAGCGATGCGGTGTCAGGGTTTTCCCAGGCCCCCTTCCACAAGCCGTCCTCGCTCGCGGGCGCCCGCATCCTTGCGTTGAGCGGCATAGCCGGCATGCTCGTCGGCGGCGCCTATCTCTATCTCGATCGCATGTCGCGCGACGTCCTCTATGTCGGACGCATCGACAAGGCGGCTGCCGAAGGTCTGAACACCGACCTGTGGAACGGCGTCTGGACCGATGCGCGGCCGCTTTATGTCCACACCAACCAGGGCGTCAATCTCGGCGGCTCCGGCGCGTCGCTTGTTGAAATCCGCGCGGTGCACGACGAGGATACGATCTATTTCGCCTTCACGTGGGAAGATCCGACGCGCTCGCTCAAGCACGCCCCTCTGATCAAGGCGGAGGACGGATGGCATGCGCTGTTCGCCCGGCCGAAGGAGGATCGCCAGGCGGGCTTCCAGGCCGTTTCGACCCGGACCGAATACACCAGCAACGCGCACAGCAATCTTGAAGGCGGCCTCAACGAGGACAAATTCGCGATCATGCTGGCCAATGTCGAGAAGCCCTTCGGCCCCGGCGCCTTCCATCCCGGCACGAAGCCGCTGCACGACAAGCCAGCGTCCTTTTCCGGGCGCGGCCAGCATTACACCGAGGACGGCACGAGCGTGAATCTCTGGCTCTGGCACTCTGACGGCGCTGAATCCGGCCGTTGCGAGAACAATCGCGTGGGACCGCCGACCAAGCCCACGGCGGCGGAGCTGCGCGGCGAGTCCCTTTACAAGGGCGGCTACGCGGGCATGCCGGCCCAGGCGGTCGACTACGAGAATTTCACGCCGCAATCGCCGAGGGATCCCGCGGTCGCCGTTCAGCCGGCGCGCTTGCCCAGGGACATAGCGGCTACGCGCGTGGCCATGGGGCAGATCGATTTCGATCCCGAACACGGCGACCAGGAAAACACGCGCTGGTATCTTCGCGAGGAGGAATCCCTTCCCTATGCGCCGGAGCTCGACGCGCGGATTCCCGTCGGCACGGTCATTCCGGGCGTTGTCTCGGTCGCGCCGCGGACGCCGCTGGCATGGGATGTCCAGTGTCATGCCCAATGGGCGTCGGGACGCTGGACGCTCATCGCCCAGCGCAAGCTCGACACCCATCACGGCGACGACGTGGCCATCAGCAGAAAGACCTTCATGTGGGTCGGCGTCTTCGACCACACGGCGGCCAATCACACCCGTCACATTCGACCCCTTAGACTGGAGATGAATCCATGAGTGAGTTGTTTCAGGTTTCCGTCGGCGACATGGGAACTTTTCGCGCCCGCCAAGGCGAGACCCTTCTCGACGCCGCCCTGATCAACGGGGTCGACATACCCCATGATTGCCGCTCCGGCCATTGCGGCAGCTGCCGCTGCAAGGTGGAATCCGGACGCGTCGAGGGCGGCGAAACCGACGCCTCCGGCACGGTGCTGGCCTGTCAGGCGCGCGTTGTTTCCGATCTCGACATCTCCATCGAAGAGACCCCGCCGGTCGAGACTTTCGCCGGCAAGGTGCGCGCCATCGAACGGCTTCCGGGCGATGTCGTGGAGCTCACCATCGCGACGAAGCACCACATCGACTATCTGCCGGGCCAATACATCCAGGTGAAATTCGCCGGCTTTCCTACCCGTTGCTACAGTCCGACCGTGCCGCTCGAAGGCCCTGTTGATCGCGACGCCATTCGCCTGCAGATTCGCTGCATTCCGAACGGGCGGGTCTCAAGCGCGTTCGGGCGGGCGATCAGTCCGGGGCACAAGGTCAAGATCGTCGGCCCCTATGGCTCCGCCTATTTGCGCTCCGGCCTGACCAGACCGGCTGGTGCTCGTCGCCGGCGGCGCCGGCTTTGCGCCGATCTGGTCGATCGCCCATGCGGCCCTGCGTGAAATGCCCGATCGCGAAATTGTGGTGGTCGTCGGCGTCAACAAGCGCAACGACCTTTATATGGCGAAGGCGCTGCTGCGGCTCGTCGCCTTTCCAAAAGTGCAGGTGGTGGCCGCGCTGCGCGAATCCGACCGGCCGAACTCGCCGTTCCAGATCGGCAGCCCGCTCGATTTCATGCCGCGGCTCGCGCCTGACGACATCGTCTATGCCTGTGGCGCGCCGGGCCTGGTCGATGGCGTCGCCGCCAAGGCGCGCGCGGCCGGCGCCTGCTGCTATGTCGATCCCTTCTATCCGGCGGAGGCCAGCTCCAAGGGCATGTTCGGCTGGGCGCCGCGCATGCTCGCGGCGGCCTCGCCGCGCGGTCTGATGCGCTGGATCGACGGCGCGAAACCATCGACCTGACCGCAGGGTAAGGCCGGGAGCTTCTGGATTGAATCCAAAAGCAAGGACGGCGGCCTCACGGGCTCGCCGTCCTTTTTCATGGGCTCTTCGGAAGGCTCGATCCGCAGCGCCTCGAGCAGGGGCTGCAAATGCGCCGCATAGGGGCGCCAACGTCCGACCGAATCCGCGTAGAGCGGACGGCGCACCTGCGCCACGCTGGCGGTGAGCACCGTCCGCCGGGTCTCGTGGAAATTTTCGCAGGCGTCCTGCCAGTCGAGGCCGCAATGCGCGAGCAACCGGCGGCTCTCGACCGGAAAGTCGGCGACGAGTTTTTCATATTGCACGTCGACCAGGACGCCCGGCGGCAGAATGCGGCGCCAATGATCCATCAAATCCGCATAGGCGCGATAGTAGCGGCCGAGTTCGCCGAGGTCGTAAGCAAAGGGCTGGTCTTCGGCAAACAGGAGCGAATAGCACGAGAAACACGTGTCGACGGGGTCGCGTCGTGCATGGATGATTCGCGCGCCGGGCATGGCCAGGGCGATCAGGCCGACCAGCACGAAGTTGCCGGGCATCTTGTCGACCACCCGCTCGGAGGCCGGCGCGAGCTCCGCGATTTCGGCGAGATAGCTGTCGCCGATCCGCTGAAGCGCGTCCGGCGTCAGGCCGCGCATCATCGCGGGGTAGGGCGGAAGCGCGTCCTCGCCTTCGCTCAGGCCCGCTGCGATGCGCGACAGCGTGTCGATTTCGCCGGCGCCGTGAACCGATGAATGGCTCGCCAGGATCTGCTCGATCAGGGTGGTGCCCGAGCGCGGCATGCCGACCACGAAGATCGGTTTTTGCGACGACGCGCCGCCCCCGCGTCCGGCACGAAAAAGTTCGGGCGTGAAGGCGGCGCGGATCTCCTCGAAATGCCGGAGCGCGGCGCCTTCGTCATAGACGGTCTGAAGCCGCTTCAGGCGATTGCCTTCGTTCAGGCGTTGGAACGACTTGTCGGTTCGCCCGAGATCGGCATAGGCCCTGGCCAAAGCGAAATTGAGCGAAATCCGGTCATCCGCTCCGAGCGTCGCCTCTTTTCCGGCGATCCCCTCCAGCGCGGCAAGGCGCGGGTCATCGGGCGCGAAGCGGCGAAAGCTCGCCAGATTATAATGGTAGATGACGTTTTCAGGCGCGAGGCGGGTCGCATCTTCAAAAGCCTGTTGCGCTTCGCCCCCGCGGCCCGCCGTGAGCAGGGCGACGCCGAACTCGTTCTGCAATGCGGCGCGCGACGGCTCGACGGCCACCGCCGCGGCGTAATGGTCGATCGCCTCCTCGTTGCGGCCGAGCGCGCGCAGCGCCTTGCCGAGATTGGCGTGGGCGTCGGCGTAATCGGGCTTGAGGCGCAACGCCCTTTCATAGGCCTCCGCCGCCTCAATGCGGCGGCCGAGCTGTTGCAGCGCATTCCCCAGATTGTTTTGCGCCTCCGCGAAGCCGGGATTCAGGGCGAGGGCGCGCTGGAAATGCTCGACGGCGCCGTCGAGATCCTCCTGTTCCTGCAATAGCGACGCGAGATTGAAATGCGCGGCCACGGTGTCGGGCGCGGTCGCGAGGGCGCGACGGCAGCAGTCGATGGCCTCTTCCCTGCGTCCAAGTTGGTGCAGGACGCCGGCAAGGTCGCTGCAAAGGCCTGCGTCTCCAGGGCTCAGGGCGATCGCCCCGCGATAAAGTTCGGCGGCTTGATCCAGGCGTCCGAGGACCCTGTTGAGCTTGCCGAGTTCGGCCAGCGGGTCGGGCAGGGTCGGCGCGAGTTCGGCCGCAATGGCGTGATGGGATAGCGCTTCATCGAGGCGGCCGAGCGCCTGCAGCGCAACGCCGAGATTATGGTGAGCGTCGGCGCGTTGCGGCGCCTTCGCCAGGCAGCGGCGATAATGCTCGACCGCCGCTTCCTGGCGGCCGAGTTTGCAGCAGGCCGTCGCAAGGCGAAAATGCGCGTCGGCCGAGCCGTCGGAGGCTTGTTCCGCGAGGCCGAGGATATTCGCGGATTCTGCTTCCCGCCCGGATTGGCCGAGCAGCGCGCTCAAGCCGCAGAGCGCCGCAAGATCGTCAGGATTTTCCATGAGGACGAGACGACAAAGCTCGATGGCCTCGCTCGGGCGACCGAGCGAGGCCAGATTTTGCGCCAGATGAAGAGCCCGCCGCGCATCGATCTTTTTGCGCGGCGGGGCGGAGGTCGATGTCATCGGCTCCCAACGTTGGCTGAAGCTTCGACGTCAGATTTCACGCCTTTGGCTGGCCCCGGATTAACCCCAGTGCCAATGATGTCCATGATCGAAATTCGCGAAATCATGGTGCGAATCATGGTGCGTAGTATCGGTCGTGGTCGTCGTCGTAGAGGTGGACGGCGTCGTAGAGGTGGACGGCGTCGTGGAAGTAGAGGTGGACGTCGTCGGCGTCGTGGACGCGACCGGCGTCGTTGTGGCCGTGCTGGGATCCAGGGCGGCCGTGGCGAGCGCGGCGGTGGTGTCGGCGGATTGCGTCGCCACGCCGTTCGGCGTCGTCGCCGCGGCGACCGTCGCGTTCGGATTCGGCGTATCGACGCCCGCGACTGACAGGACTTGCCCGTTGAACGAGCCGCCGCCATTCGGAATGTTGTTGCTGCTGACGTCAGCCGCGTCGGCGATGAACCCTTGCGCCGCCGCGGTGGCCTGGGCAACGGCGGCGGTGGAGGCGGCGGCGCTCGTGCCGACGGTCTGCAGCGCGTTGATGGCCGCGGCGGAGTCCGCCTCCAGCGTGCCGTTCAGCAGCTCATTGTCGAAGCGGGCGGCGAACACGCCGCCGACGTGCTGGTCGAACGCTGCGCTGTGCTGCTGATAATTCTGGATTTCGGTCTCGAGCTGTTGCTGTTGCGTCGCCGCCGCCTGGCCCGTCAGCGTGCCATTGGCGATCTGCGTCACCACATTGACGGTCTGGGCTCCCAGGACATTGGCCTCGGTGATGAAATTGGCCCAGAAACTCGTTTCAGACGCGTTATCCTGGTATTGCGTGATGGTGCCGCCCTTGGCGTTGACGCCGCCGGCGCCGTTCAGATACGACGGAAGTTCGCCGAAACCGCTCGCCGTGTTGGGCACCCCGGTCGCATTGCCGGCAGCGGTGGCCAGGGCCGGGTCGTTTTGCACGATGTCGATGATATCAAGGAGATTATCGTTGGTCTCGCGCGCCGCGACATTGTGATTGGTCGAGAAAAGCGGATCGACCGTGTTGGTCTGGAGATTGAGTTCGTTCTCGATGGTCTGCAGGTGGATCGTCGTCAGAGCGGCGGCGCCTGGAGTTCGTCTCATTAGCCTCGATCGCGGCGAGCTGGGTCGGGCTGTTCAATATGTTCTGGACGCCCTGTGCGACCGCCTGGATGTCGGCGCCGAAATGGGCAATGTTCGAACTGTTGAGGCCGCCGACGGCGGTATCCGCGGCGTCGTTGAACACCCCGCCGATCCCTTGCAGACCAAGGGTTGCGCCGGCCGCCGTCGCATCAGCCGTGTTCGTGTCAGCCGTCGGAAGCGCCTGGAAGCCGGTATTCAGGGCGCCGGTGCCGGTCGTATAGGTGACGGCGTTGATCGCGTTGGCGAGGTTGGTGTCGCCCTGGATTTCGCTGATGATGCTGAGCTGGGTCGTGTGGATTTCGTTTTGCGCGGCGATCGCGGCTGACGAAGTGCCAACCGACAGCGGCGCGTCGTGAAGCAGGGTGTTCAGCTGGGTCTGGATTTGACCGAGCACGCCAACGTCGCCGGTCGTATTGCCGGTCAGGCCGGCCATGCCGGTCGTGCTGAGCGTGACGGTGTGGGTCGGGCCGCCGGCAGTGACGACGGCGCCCTGGGCGAGCATGGCGGTGACGTCGTTCAGCACCGCCGTGATGTCGGACGTGTACATGCCGAGATAGGCCGGCTGGTTGTGATTGTCGTTCGGCGTGCTCCAAAGGCCGCCATCCAGCAGGCGCGTGGCGTCATTGAACGTGGCGCCGGCTTGCACGAGGTCTGTCGAGGTTGCGAGCGCCGCGGTGCGCTGGGTCAATGTCGAAGTGCCGTTCACCTTCAGCGCGGCCGTCGAGCTGAAGGTCGTCGGGGTCGTGGTCGTCGCCATACTCTAGTCTCCTAAACACGCTGTGGTCGAAACCCATCAGCTTCCAAAAACGCCCCCCGGCTTCATTCGCGCGGTGTGCTGCAAGACATTGAAAATGCAGCATTTTTATGTCATTTTTCGATGTGTTGGCCAGTTCCCCGGTGGAGTTCGAGGCTGCGGCGCAGGCTTCCCAATCAATCCAGGCATTATTGTGACCTGCTCGGATCGATACGCCTTTTTATTAGGTCGATACGCCTTCCGGCCATTTAACTACATGAAATTTTTTCTCTCCCTGCTGCAAGCCGTCGTTATCCTGCGGTGACGCTAAGGCTGAAAACCACTGGTAAATCAGCGATTGGCGGCATTTGCCATGACAAATCGGTCAAAACAACGGCGCAAAGGCGACCGAATTCGGAAGAGCTATGGCTTTGGTATCAAGTGAGCGTTTGGCTTAGTCAGCTTGCTGCCAAGGTCAGGCCGCTATCAAATGATCCGCAAATGGAATTGACCCAATCTTGCCGGGTTTATGCTCAAATATTGACGTGTTGTCCGTCGAGGGAAAGGACGCGGTCGTGTTCGCCGCGGAGGACGAGGGAGACGATGCTGAAAGCCGAAGCGCTCAAGCCGACCGAAAGTTTCGAATCCGGGGCGGACGATCCCGTCACCACGGGCTTGCGCGCCAGCGCGAAGCGGCTCGCCGGCGTCGCCGTGTTCAGCGGCGCGGTCAATCTCCTGACGCTGTCGGGATCGATCTACATGCTGCAGGTCTACGACCGCGTCATACCCTCCCGCAATGTCGGGACGCTCGTCGGACTTTCTCTCATCATCGTCGTCGCCTTCGCGCTGCAGGGCTATCTCGACGCCTTGCGCATGCGCATGCTCTCGCGGATCGGGGCGCTGTTCGACGCCAGCCTGCAGGAGCCGATCCACCTGGCGCTGGCCACTCTTCCGTTAAAGGGCGCGCGGGCGATCGTCACCCAGCAGCCGCTGCGCGACCTCGACCAGATCAGGGCCTTTCTGTCGGGCATGGGGCCGACCGCGTTTCTCGACATGCCCTGGATACCGATCTTCCTCATCGCGCTCTTCCTCTTTCATCCCGCCATCGGCCTTGCGGCGACGCTTGGCGGCCATGGCGATCATCGCCATGACGCTGATCACTGAAAGGCAGTGCCAGGCGCCGGCGAAAATGGCGATGGAGCGCAGCGCCCAGCGCCAGATCCTCGCGGACGCGACGCGCCAGAACGCCGAAGTGGTTCGCGCCCTCGGCATGACCAAGCGCTTCACCGCGCGCTGGACCGCGGCCAACGAACGCTTCCTGCAGGAAAACGTCCGCACCATGGACATACAGGCCAATATGGGGGCCGGAGCCAAGGTGCTGCGCTTCCTGCTCCAGTCGGGAATCCTCGGCCTGGGGGCCTATCTCGTCGTCATCGAACAGGCGTCGGGCGGCGTCATGATCGCCTCGTCGATCATGATGGGCCGGGCGCTCGCGCCGATCGAAGTGGCGCTGGGCACCTGGAAGCAGCTCGTCGCCGCGCGCCAGGGCGTCGTCCGCCTGCGCTCGATCCTGAAGGCGTCGGCTCTGCCGCCTGAGAAGCAAGTGAAACTGCCGCGCCCGCGCGGGGCGCTCGTCGTCGAGGACGTGTCGATCCATGCGCCGGGGACGGAACAAGGCATCGTCTTCGGCGCCTCCTTTTCGCTCAAGGCCGGCATGGGAATGGCTCTGGTCGGACCCAGCGCCTCGGGCAAGTCGACGCTGGCCAAGGCCCTTGTCGGCCTCTGGCCCGCGGCCTCGGGCGTCGTCCGGCTCGACGGCGCCTCTCTCGATCAGTGGGCGCATGACGATCTTGGGCGGCATCTCGGCTATCTGCCGCAGGACGTCGCCCTGTTCGACGGCACGGTCGCCGAGAACATCGCCCGCTTCGAGGAGGGCGCCTGTTCCGACGCGATCATCGAGGCGGCCTCGGTCGCCGGCGCGCATGAGATGATCCTGCGCCTGCCGCACGGCTACGCGACGCGCATCGGCGAGGGCGGCGCGTCCTTGTCCGCGGGACAGCGGCAGCGGGTCGGTCTCGCCCGCGCCATTTACGGCGATCCCTTCCTGGTGGTGCTCGACGAGCCCAACGCCAATCTCGACACGGCGGGCGAGGCGGCGCTGGCCGGCGCGATCGGCGCCCTGCGCGCCCGCAACTGCATCGTCGTGGTCGTGTCGCACCGTCCCAACGCCTTGGCGGCGCTCGACATGGCGATGGTCCTGATCGAGGGCCGCATAAGGGCCTTCGGGCCGCGTGACGCGGTCTTCGGCGCCATCGCGCAACAGGCGGCCAATGCGCCGATCGTCGTCGAGAACAGGGGAGCGGCATGAGCCTGCAAGGCGAAAATCGCATGCTGCCGCGGCAGCCGCTGCTTGCCGCGCCGAAAAGGCGCCCTTGCCGCCGCCCTCGCGCGGTCGACAAGGAGAGAACGCATTGCGCGCGCTCGCGCGTTTTATCCGTTTCCTGCTGGCGCGCCCCGGCGCGGTCAATGCTGACGCCGCGCTGGCGACGCGGCTCGGGCTCTCCTGCGAGGCGGAATTGCGCTCGGGCCTGCGCGTGCTGGCGCTCGCCGCCGTGGTGGTCGGAGTGTGGGGCGGCCTTGCGCCGCTTTCGGGCGCCGTCGTGCTGCCCGGCGCGCTGGTGTCGGAATTGAGTCTCAGGAAAGTCCAGCATCCGACCGGCGGCGTCGTCCGGCAGATCTCCGCGCACGATGGCGAACTCGTGAAGGCCGGCGACCTCCTGGCGCAGCTCGACGACACGGCCGTGCGCGCCAATCGCCAGGTCGTGGTTGGGCAGCTCGACGCCATCCGCGCCCGCGTCGCCAGGCTCATCGCCGAACGCGACGACGCGCCGGACATGCCGACGCCGGCGAACCTGGCGTCGCGCATCGGCGACAAGGATGTCCAGGCTATCGTCACGGCGGAAAAATCGCTGTTCAAGGCGAGAAGAGTTTCGCGCAACGGCCAGCGGGAATTGCTGACCGGCCGCATCGGCCAGCTCGAGGAGGAAATCCGCGGCCTTGACGCGCAGATGAAATCGCAGGGAGCGCAACGCGACCTGATCGCCAGCGAAGAGAAGGGCGTGCAGCAGCTTTACCAGAAAAGCCTGGTGCCGCTCGCCCGGCTGACGGGGCTGCAACGTGAGGCGGCGCGGCTCGACGGCGCCCAGGGCCAGCTGATCTCCTCCACTGCCGAGACCCATTCCAAGATCGACGAGGCGCGCCTGCAGGTCGCACGCCTCGATCAGGAGTTCCGCGCCGACGTGATGAAGGATTTGCGCGAAGCCCAGGACAAGGAGGCGGAGTTGACCGAGCGCGCCGTCGCCGCGCAGGACCAGCTCGACCACGTCGAGATCCGCGCGCCCGTCACGGGCGTCGTGCATCAGCTTGCCGTCCATACGATCGGCGGCGTCGTTTCGCCTGGCGAAGTCTTGATGGAGATTGTGCCGGAAAACGACGAGTTGCAGGTCGAGGCGCATCTTCAGCCGCATGACATCGACCAGGCGCGGGTCGGCCAGAAGGCGCGGGTGCGTTTTTCCGCATTCAACCAGCGCACGACGCCGGCGCTCGAGGGACAGGTGGTGTTCATTTCGCCTGACATCGCCCAGGACGCCAAGAACGGCGCGGCCTTTTACCGCGTGCGGGTCGCGCTCTCGCCCGACGAGATCGGCCGTCTCGGCGGCTTGCAACTCGTGCCCGGCATGCCCTCGGAAGTCTTCCTTCAGACCGGCAGCCGCACCATGCTGTCCTATCTCTTCAAGCCGCTCAACGATCAGCTTTCCAGGGTTTTCAGGGAGCGCTGAGAGCGCAAAAACGCGTTCGGCGAACAGGTTCGCCGAACGCGATCCAACCCAATCGGGCGCGGCTATTTTGCCTTGACGATGTCGTAGTCGCCAGACTTCACTTCCTGCTGCGGGCCGGGATAAAGCTTGTCGACCGGGAAGATGTCCGGCTTCGCGTAAGTGTCGACCCGCGCGAGTTCGGCCGGACGATTCCACCAGCCGCCGCCGAGCGCCTGGAACAGAGCCGCCGTGTCGGAATAGCGCATCGCCTGCGCCTGGACGCGATTGACCACCGCATTGAGATACGTCTGTTCGGCCGCCAGAACGATGGCCTGCGAGACCTGGCCGAGCTTGCGCTGCGCCAGGATGATGTCCAGGCTCTTTTTTGCCGCGGTTTCGGCGAAGACCGCCACCTTCAGGCCATCGGCGTCGTGCTGGATGGCGCGCAGGGAATCCGCGACGTTCTGGAAGGCGGTCACCACCGTGCTCTTGTATTGTTCGGCGGCCTGCTTGTAGGCGGCTTCCGCGCCTGCTTCCCGGTGCATCAGTGTGCCGCCGTCGAAGATGGTGCCCGCGACTTCCGCGCCATAGGTCCAGAAATAATTGCCGGGCACGAACAGGCCGGCGAGCGTTGACGCGGTCGTGCCGGCGTTGCCAGTGATCGAGACGTTGGGCAGCCGGTTGGCGATGGAGACGCCGACCAGGGCTGCGGCGGAATGGAGGTTTTCCTCGGCGGCGCGAATGTCGGGACGCTGTTCGATCAATTTGGCCGACACGCTCACCGGCAGTTTTTCAGGCAGATGCAGGCCCGACAGTTCGAAAGTTTCCGAGACGGGCTCGCTCGGCAGGCCGCCGGTCAGGGCGGTGAGCAGGTCGCGCTGCTGCGCCAGCTCCTTTTCCAGCACCGGCAAGGTGGCGAGCGCGGCGGCAAGCGCCGCTTCCTGCGTGGCGACGTCGGCTTCCGCCACCTGTCCCAGCGATTTTTCCTTTTTGATGACGACCAGCAGGTCCTGCATGGTCTTGATCGCCTTTTTGGTCGCCTCGAGCTGGCCGCGGATCGAGGCCTCCTGCACGGCGCCGAGCACGATGTTGGACGTGAGCGTCAGATAGGCCGCCTCGGTCTGGAACTTCTGCATGTCGGCTTGAGCCTGCAGCGATTCCACGGTGCGGCGGTTCAGGCCGAAGACGTCGGGCGAATAGGAGATGTTCACCTGCGGCGTATAGAGATTGTAGACGGAAGCGTTGTTGTTGAGGAAGGGCGCCGACGGTGCCGGTCGCCTGCAAGTTCCGATAGGCGTTGGGCGTGCCGGTGATGGTCGGATAGAAGAAGCCCTTTTGTGCTTCGACGGCCTCTTTCGTCACTTTCAGCGCGGCTTCCGCCGCCTTGAGGTCGTGATTGTTGAGCAGCGCCGTTTCGATCAACCGGTTGAGCGGCCTGGAATGGAACATCGTCCACCACTGGCCGGGGATGTCCATGTCCTTGACGAAGCGCTGCGACGCGCCGCCCTGGCTGCTTGTCCCCGAAGTTCCCGCAAGCTTTTCGGCGGTATAGCCATTGACGTCCGGCGCCGCCGAGGCGACGAAATCCGGGCCGACGGAGCAGCCTGACAGCGACAGGGCAAGCAGGGCCGAAACCGCGCCCGCGACGTTGCGGCGCGGGGCCTCGCGCCGGCCAAGACGATGTCTGCGGATCTTTTTCATCTTCAACACTCCGATCCCCAGAAAATCAATGGTCCTGCGCGGCGGACGGCGCCTGTATCGGGCGGATCTCGTCGTTGCGCAGGAAGAACTTGCGGATCGCCGGAGCGACGATCAGCAGCATGATCGGGCCGATGGTCATGCCGCCGACCACCACGGTCGCCAGAGGCTTCTGCACCTGGCTGCCGATGCCCGAGGAAATGGCGGCGGGGAACAGGCCGACGCCGGCCGACAGAGCCGTCATCAGCATGGGCCGCATTCTTTGCTCGGCGCCATAGAACACCGCCTCGGCGATGCCCATGCCCTGAATGCGCAATTCCCGGTAATAGGTGATGTTGAGAATGCCATCCATCACGGCGACGCCGAACAGCGAGATGAAGCCGATCGCCGCGGACACCGAGAAGTCGAGGCCCGAGATGTAAAGCGCGATCAGGCCGCCGGACACTGCGAAGGGTATGCCCGCCATCGCCAGCAGCGAATCGCGCAAGGTGTTGAACAACCCGTAGAGCAGCACGAGAATTAGCGCCACGGTGATTGGCAGCACGATCTTCAGGCGCGCGCTGGCGGCCTGCAGATCCTCGAACTCGCCCGCCCAGATGATGCGATAGCCGGTGGGCAGCTTGACCGCCTTGGCGATGCGCTCCTGCGCTTCGGCCACTGTGCCGCCGAGATCGCGTCCGCGCACCGAGAACTTGATCGGGATGAAGCGGGCGGAACGCTCGCGGTAGATGTAGGTCGCGCCGGTGTCGAGCGTGATGTCGGCGACTTCGCTCAACGGCACATAGGAGACTTGTGTGCCGTTTCCATTGGCGTAGCCGACCTTGATCGCCTTGACCGCGTCGATGTCCATGCGGTCTTCGCGCAACAGGCGCACCGACAGGTTGAACGTGCGGTCGCCTTCGAGCACCGTCGTCGCCGAGGCGCCGCCGAGCGACGCCTGCACGACCGTGTTGACGTCGCCGGCGTTCAGTCCGTAGCGCGCCGCCTTGGCGCGGTTGACCTTGACGTTCAGGTTTGGCTGGCCCTCGACGTGGAAAATGCCGAGATCGGCGATGCCGCGCACCTTGGCCATTTCATCCTGCACCTGGGTGGCGATTTCCTCGAGCTTCACCAGGTTGGGGCCAATGATCTTGACGGAATTGGCGCCCTTCACGCCGGACAAGGCTTCTTCGACGTTGTCCTGAATATATTGCGAGAAGTTGAACTGGACGCCGGGCAATTCGTCGTGGAATTCCTTCTGCAATTCCTCGGTCAGCTTCTCCTTGGTCAGGCCGGCCGGCCACTCATCGAACGGTTTCAGCGGCGCAAACAATTCGACATTGGAGAAGGGCGAGGCGTCCGAGCCGTTGTCGGGACGGCCGTGCTGCGACACCACCGTTTCGATTTCCTTGTGGCGCAGCAGGATCTCACGCATCTTGTTGGCCGCGGCCGAGCCGGCGTCGAGCGAAATCGTCGGCGGCATCGAGGCGCGGATCCAGTAATTGCCCTCCTCCAGCGCCGGCAGGAATTCGCTGCCGAGCCGCGAGCCGAGCACGCCGCCAATCCCCAGGAACAGCATGCCGAGGATGATGGTCAGGCCGATATTGTCGAGCGCGAATTTCAGCACCGGCGAATAGATCTTGCGGATGACCTCGACGACGATGGTTTCATGCTCCTGCACGCGCGCAGGAAGAACCAGCGAGGCCATCACTGGCGCGACCGTGAAGGTCGCGAACAGCGCTCCCGTGAGGGCATAGGCGTAGGTGCGCGCCATCGGCCCGAAGATCTGGCCTTCGACGCCGGTCATGGTGAACAGCGGCAGGAAGGCGGTGACGGTGATGGTCGCGGTGAAGAACACGGCCTTGTCCACCTGCAGGGCGCTGATCAGGATCAGGCGCAGGCGGTTGGTCCATCGAGTGCTGTCGCCCTTGGTGCCGAGCGCAGTCGGGTTCTCGCCCCAATAGCCTTCGAACAGATGCTGCAGCAGGGTCTGCCGCTCCTGCCCGCGCAACTGGAAGTTCCGGAACACGTTTTCAATCAGGATGACCGCGGAATTGACGATGATGCCGAAGTCGACCGCGCCGACCGACAGCAGGTTGGCGTCCTCGCCCTGCATCACCAGGATCATGATGGCGAAGAACAGCGCGAAGGGGATGTTGGCGGCGACGACGATCGCCGAGCGGAGATCGCCGAGGAACACCCACTGGATGAAGAACACCAGCAGGCAGCCGAAGACGAGATTGTGCAGCACGGTGTGGGTGGTCACGCCGACCAGCGAGCCGCGATCGTAATAGGGCACGACTTTTACGCCGGGCGGCAGCGTGCCGTCGGAATTGATTTTTTCGATTTCCGCCTTGACCTTCGGCAGGATGTCATTGGTGTGCTGGGTGCGGCCCATCACGACGATGGCGGCGGCGATGTCGTCGTCCTTGTCGCGGCCGGCGATGCCGAGGCGCGGCACATAGCCGATGGTGACCTTGCCGAGATTCTTGATCTGCACCGGCACGCCGTTTTGCTGCGCCAGGACGATTTCTTCAATGTCCGTGACACGGTCGCCCTTGGTCAGGTCGTCCGCGCCGCCGCTGTCGATCAGGCCGACGCCGCGAATATTGATCGATTGCTGGCCAATGACGAGTTCGCGACCGCCGACGTTGATATTGGCGTTGCCGAGCGCGGTGATGACCTGGGGAATCGTGACATTATAGGCTTCGAGCTTGGCGGGATCGAGCTCGACATGGAATTCCTTGGTGGTGCCGCCCCAGGCGTTGAGCTGGACGACGCCGGGAATGGTCAGAAGGCGGCGCGCAACCACCCAGTCCTCGATGGTGCGGAGGTTGGTCAGGCCGAAATGCTTGGGGCCCTGGATTTCATAGCGGTAAATTTCGCCGGTCAGGCTGGATTGCTGAATCTGCGGGACCTGATTGCCGGGAAGGTTGACGTTCTGCTGCAGGCTGACCGCGGCCTGCGCGAAGGCGAAATGGTAGTCGACCCCGTATTTGAAGGTCACGCGGACGAAGCTCAGGCCATAGAACGAAGTCGAGCGAATGCTGGCGACGCCGGGCGTCGGATAAAGCCCGATCTCCATGGGAATGGTGTAATATTTTTCCATTTCCTCGGCCGAAAAGCCGGCCTGTTGCGCCGTGATTTCGAGAATCGTCGGCGCCGGGTTCGGATAGGCTTCGATATTCAGCTTGGTGAACGAAAAGGCGCCGGCCGCCAGGAAGACCACGACGCCAAGGACGATGATGGCGCGGCGCGTCAGGCTGAATGTGAGCAGTGCTTTGATCAATTTATGACTCCCGCGGAATACGCGTGCGGATGGGGCGGGGTTTTACGCTCAGTCGGACGGCGGCGCGTTGAGGATGTTGTCGACGAAGACGGCGCCTTCGACGATCACCGTTTCGCCTTCCTTCAATCCGTCGAGAACCTGGTCGAAGCCACCTTGCAGAGTGCCGATCTTGACGACCCGTTGCTCGAAATGCGTCGCGTCCTTCCGCACCCAGGCGGTCATCGTGCCGTCGCCCTCGCGCACCACGCCGTCGGCCGGAATGCTCAGCGCATTCACCGGCTTGTCGATGGTGATCTCGAAAGTCGCGACCATGCCGGCGCGCAGCTTGTGGTCGGGATCGTTGATCACGGCGCGCACCAGCAGGCGGTGCGTATCAGGGTCCACGGCGCCGCCGACGCAGGTCACTTTTCCGGTAAAAGGCGTGTTGGAAGCCGTGGGAACGCTGGCCAAGACGTCTTCGCCGTCGCGCATGACCAGCGCGTCGCTTTCGATGACATAGGAGTTCAGCCACATTGTCGAATTGTCGCTGACGGTGATCGGCGTGCCGCCCGGCTGGATCAGCAGGCCCGGCGCGGCGACGCGCGCCGAAACCAGCCCGTCGACCGGGCTGCGGATGATCAGGGCGTGATCGACCTTGCGCTCCTTGACGACCTGGTCGATCTCTTCGTCGGTCTTGCCGAACACGTAAAGGCCGAGACGCGCCGCCCGGTAAGCTCCGTCCGCCGTCTTCTGGTCGGACGTCGCCTGGTCGAGATCCTTCTGCGCGCATGCCGCCGGCTTTCAACGCGCCGCGCAGGCGGGTCAGGTTGGCGTTTGTCAGGTCGAGCACGCCGGCGGTCTGGATCAGCGTCGCTTCCGCCGTCATCAGATCGGGGCTTTCAAGCGTGAACAGGGGCTGGTCGCGCTTCACGCGGTCGCCGAGATTGACGAGAACCTGGAGAATGCGGCCCTGATAGGGGCTGGAGACCTGGGCCGACTGGTCCTGGTTGAAATCGACATTGCCGACGGCCGATTTGACGATCCGAAAATCGCGCGTGGCGACCTTGTCGACCTTGATCTGCTGCAATTGCTTCTCGGTCAGCTCCAGGGTCGGCGGTCCCGACGGAGCGGGGGGCGCTTCAGCGGCCTCCTGATGCGGCTTGCCGAAGGGCCAATGATCCTTGCCGCCGAGAACGAAATAATAACCTGCCAGCGCGATTGCGCCGACCAGCAGGATATTGCGAAGGGCGCCGCTGCGGGGAGGTTGTTTCTGCGATTTCATCAGGGACCTGCGGTTATGGGGCGGCGACGGTGAAGCCCCTGGGGATGCGCCATGTCGCCAGCCGAAGTTCGGATCGAATGATTTGTTCTATCCGCGACTCTCATGCCTGGCCATAAAGAAGCAACATCGAATCGCGGTGTTGTTTACGCTTTATTTAGACCTGTGGCATTTGAGCTACGGACATCTATTTTCTCGCTGACGCGCGCAATCCACCGACCGGAATCCATCGGGGGCTGGATTCCGGTTGATGGCATGGCGGCGGTTGTGGATGGCCGGACGCATAAAAATGCGGCCGATCCGGGGGGAATTGCCTGCTTGCAGCTTAGGTTAGCCAGAAACATGCCATGATCCGGCTCCCCGAAAGGAACCGTCCGGCCGGACGGCGAGCTGGGCCTGACTTACGGCGATTCCAATGAAAGCGGCGAAAGTGGTCAGTTTTTGCCGAATTTGATTGGAGGAATGCCTCCATCCCAACGATTGTTGGGTTGCCTAATTTAGGTGCAGTTTGCTTATTTCTTCAGTATCAATCGGGTGCAAGGAGCCCCTGGCTTTAGGGCGCCATCAATTGCCGGCGTTGCTGAGTTGCGAACTGTCGGCCGATATGGATTGAGGACGTCAGGTCACATCCGCGGACCAGCGCTCCGGGGCCGGGGCGAGAATGCTGCCGAATTCCAATAGATTTGACTTCGGAAAGTCGTGGGACTTTCCGGAGTTTTTCGTCAGAAGTGCCAGATGATGTCGCCGGCGGCGACCACTTCCCAGTTCTTGTTCGGGGCGATGCCGAAATTGGAGTTGCCGTTGAAGGCGTTGGCCTGGAAGGACCGGTAATAGGTGACCTCGGGACGAACCTCGATCTGCGGCGAGAACCAGTGCTGCAGGCCGACCGCCCATTCGGCATAGGACGTCGCGACGCCGGTGCGCTGTCCTGTCATGTCGTTGAAGAATTCCGTCCGGAACGACAGATTGTCCAACGGCGAGAACTGATAGTTCAGATAGGTCAGGAAGGTCTGCACGTCCGAGTTGCAAGTGAGCTGCGTCTTGTTGCGGCAATTGGCTCCGCCCGGCGCGTTGAAGGGAATGAATTGCGGCGAAAACGGCGTGCCGCCGCCCGCTATGATCGCTTGCACGGTGGGATTGGCGATGTTCGGCACCTTGGTTTCGTGGATGTTCCAGGATTCCCAGGCGATATGCCACTGCTCGTTGAACCTGTGGTAATAGGTGCCGCCGATCCATTGCAGGTTGTTGTAGCCCCACTGCCCCCCGTTGAGCGCGTCGCCACAGAGGTACAGGTTGTCGTTGGCGCTGTCGGTCTGATAGCGGAGGCACAGGGTGTAGGACGGGACCGCGCCCGGATCCTTCAGGAAAGTGGCGCCGGGATAGAGTGGATTGCCCGGCATCTGGTTTTTAAGCCGCACGCCGGTGTTCCAGATCGCGGTGTCCGAGCCCATGCCGATGCCCGGCTGGATGAACAGGTTCTTGGTGAGCGCGATGGACGCCTGGACGCCATTGTTGGTGTAGTTGTCGAAGGCATAGGTCATCGAGTGCGAATACATGTAATTGTTCGGCGCGAGCTGCGCCTCGATGTCGGGCAGCGAGATGAAGCGGCCGACGCGGATCAACATGCCCTCGGCGATCTGCGGAATGAACAATTCGCCGTAGACCATCGGGAAGTCGTAGCCATTGACGTCATTGTGGTTCAGCAATTGCCAGCTGGCGACGCCATAGGAGGTCGTATAGCGGTAATTCTCGCCAAAGATCGTAGAAAAGCGGAAACCCCAGTCGATATGGTCCTTCTGCACCGTATCGGGCGTGCGCTCCACATACATCACCGCCTGGTCGAGGCTTACCGTATTTGGGCTATACATATAGGCCGCCGGGAAATTGCCGCCGTCCTTGAGGGTGGACGTCGAGCCGTTGACGCCGACATTGACCCAGCCATAGGCCTGGAGGCCGTAGTCACTCATCGTCTTGCCGAGCGCGGTATTGCCGAGCGCCACCATCAGCGGGCTGTCCACCGAAGCGGTTCGGTTGGTGCCGAGATTGGTCGTGCCGCCATAGGAATATTCGAAGAATGGCATGGGCGGCGAGGTCTCGGGCGCCGGCGTCCAGTCGGCGCGGCGCGAAGGCGGCGCATTGGGGTCCGTCGGCGCGGCGTCGTGTCCCCATTCCAACTTGTAATAGTTCACCAATCGCGTGAAGAAGGTGTCGCCGAGGTTATCGAGCGCCTTGATATTGTAATCGGGATCGGCGGTCTGGCTCTGGGTCTTGGGCGCGCCGCCCGGGCCGAAATTGTAGAACAGGCCGGCCCGGATGGTGTTGTTCGCCACGGAGACGCCGCGGTCGTTGAAGCCCGACACCGCGGAGAAGGCGTAGCCCAGGGTGTTGTAGTTGTCGCGGATATATTCGACGCGGGCGGTCCAGTTGGGCGCGAAGGCGTAATCGACGCCGCCGCCGATCGAGTAGCCGGAGAGGTCGTTCCTGATCGAGGACGACCCGCCCGAGTTGGCGAGTGTCACGCGCTCGCCGGTGAAAGTGGCGCCGCCGGCGATATAGGGCAGCACATTGCCAAAGGCGTAGCCGAGCCGGCCGCGCATGCGAAATTCATATTCCGAGCCGAGCCCCTCGCTGGTCGGAAGCCCGCTGGACCCGTCGATGAATTTCGCCGAGCCCGTGGTGTTCTGCCAGCCTATTTCGCCTTCGATGCCCGCCACGAACTGGCCGAATTGCATGTTGTAGCCGGCGATCCCCGCGAGAACTCCGCTGGAGCCGTTCGGCCTGGCGGTCTCGAAGCCGGGCTGGTTGACGGTCGCGGACCCGAAAACTCCGCCGGCGGCGACGCCGGTGTAAAATCCGTTCCAGGTGAAGACCGGCGGCGCGGCGGGCGGCGCCTTGAGCGAGGGAAGGTCGGCGGCCACGGCCGGCGCGACGCAAAGGGCCAGAAGACTGGCGGCGGACAGAAACTTCTTTTTCATAGACTTGCCCCACTCCCGGCGCGCAGGCCGACAAATCATTGGACGATGGGACCGAGGCTAGGTTTCAGTTTGCAGGGGAGCAATGTGGGAAATCATAAGGTGACATAAGGAAAGCATAAGAAAGTATCTGTTTTCAGGACAATGTTGCGATTTTGGCACAGTTTGCACTATTCGCAGGCATTCGTGCGGACGCCGTTGTTCAAACAACACTTGTAGGAATGCTCACCAGGGGCGCCTTCAAGCAAAGCGTCAGTCGTCGAGGCGAAGTCGATAGCCGACGCCGGGTTCGGTGGCGATGATTCTGGGATCGGCGGCGTCCTCTCCGAGCTTGGCGCGCAATTGCCCGATGAGAACCCGCAGGATCTGCTTGTCGTCTCGATGCGACGGCCCCCAGATGGCGCTGGTTATCTGCCGGATGGCGACGATCCGGCCGCCGCTCGCCGCCAAGACCGAAAGCAGAAGAACCTCTTTCGGCGTCAATCGGATATTGACGCCGCTCCGCTGGACGCGACGCTCCGGCAGATCGAAAAACAGCCCGGCGATCCAGAAATCGCGAAAGCGGCCTCGCGCCCGCCTGCACATGGCGGAGCGCCACGCGGATCCGGGCCATCAGCTCGCCGACGACAAAGGGTTTTTGCACATAGTCGTCGGCGCCCAGATCGAGCGCCGCAATCTTTTCGTCCTCGTGGTCGCGTCCCGACAGCACGATGATCGGCGTCCGCGAAAAGCGCCTGATCTCGGCGATCATCATCTTGCCGTCGAGGTCGGGCAGTCCGAGATCAAGCAGGATGACATCCGGCGCGGCGACGGAGATCAATTGCAGCGCCTGCTGGCCATTGCGCGCGGCCAGGGTTTCGAAGCCGGCCGCCGTCAGCGCCGGCTCCAGCACATCATGAATGGTCGCTTCGTCATCGACGACGAGGACGCAAGCGCGCATGGTTCAGTCACCCGGTTTGTCGGAAAGAGCGCCGCCGGTCATCTGTTGAGGTCGCACACTCTTCAATCCTTCCCGCAATACTCCGGTTCGGCATAAGCTGACGATGCGGATGTGAGACCATGCGCATAAAGAAGGCGTTGCCTTGGATCAAATGGCGGCGCCTTGAATTGCGTCATTTATTGTGTCCGGCGACGGACAAAAAAACACGCCGCGCTTTTGGCGCGGCGTGTGTGGTTTGCGAGGGATTTGAAGCCTGCGTCTAGAAATGCCAGATCAGGTCCGACGAGACGATCAGAGCATTGTTGCGGTTTGGCGCAGCGCCCGTTTCATTGTTGGCGTTGAAGGCCGGCGCGTCGAACGAGCGATAGAAGGTGACTTCGGGACGCACCTCGATCTGCGGCGAGAACCAGTGCTGCCAGCCGAAGCCCGTTTCCATGTAACGCGTCTTCACTCCGGTGCGCTGGCCCTGGAAATCGTCGAAGAATTCGGCGCGATAGGAGAGATTGTCGAGCTTGCCGACCTGATAGTTGATGTAGGTCAGCACCATCTGCGTGTGCGTCGTGCAGGTCAGCTGGGTCTTCAGCGGGCATTGCGCCATGTTCGGCGCATTGGCGTTGATGCCGTTGAAGGGATTGCTGGTCGAGAAGGGCGTGCCGCCCTGCGCGACAATGGCCTGGACCTCGGGGTTGTTCTGGTTCGGCACCTTGTTGAGGTGGATGTTCCAGGTTTCGATGCCGATATGCCACTCGTCGTTGAACTTGTGGAAATAGGTTCCGCCAAGCCATTGCAGGTTGTTGTAGCCCCAGATGCCATTGTTCAGCGCGTCGCCGCAGACATAGACATTGTCGCCGCCGGCGTCGGAATTCCACCTGACGCAGCCGGTATAGGAGGGGATCGCGCCGGGATCCCTGTACATGGTGGCGTTGGGATAAAGCGGATTGACCGTCACAGCGCCACTGTAGAGGAAGGTCGGCGCGGGATTCTTGATCTTGGCGAAGGCGTCCCAGGGCATGGTGTCGGATCCCACGGACAGGCCGAACTGCACGATCCAGTTCTTGTTGATCGCCTGCGACAGCTGGACGCCCGTATTGGTGTAGTTGTCGAACGTATAGCCCAGGGAGTGGGAATACATGTAATTGTTCGGCGCCAGCTGCGCCTCGATGTCCGGCAGCGCGATGAAGCGGCCGGCGCGGATCATGAATCCGTCGAGAATCTGCGGCACGAAGATTTCGCCATACATCATGGGGAAATCATAGCCCTGGACATTGTTCTTCTCCAGCAGCTGATAGCTCGCAAGGCCATAGGCTGTGGTGTAGCGGTAATCGCTGCCGTAAATGCCGGAAACGCGGAAGCCCCAGTCGATATGGTCCTTCTGCACGGTGTCGGGCGTGCGTTCGATATAGAGCACGGCCTGGTCGAGATCGAAACGGTTGGGCTCGTAATAATAGGCGCCGGGCGAATTGCCGCCCTTTTGCGTGTTGGTCGAGAGATTGCCGCCGGCGGCGACCCAGCCATAGGCCTGGATGCCCCAGTCGCCCATGGTCTGGCCGACCTTGGTGTTGGCGAGCCCGACCATCAGCGGGCTGTCGACGGAACCGGTGCGATTGGCGCCGAGGGTTGTCGCGCCGCCATAGGGCCAGTCGATGAAAGGATAGGGGGGCGCGCTGACGGGCTGGTTCCAGCCCTCGCGGCGCGCGGCGGGCGCGCTCGGGTCGACCGGCCCGGACTCGTGGCCCCATTCCAGCTTGTAGTAGTTTACGAAGCGCGTGAAAAACGTCTCGCCGAGATTATTGGTATTGTAGTTGGGATCGACGGCGGGCGCGGCGGCGGCGGGCGAGCCGTCCTGGGCGAAAGCCGTTGGCGAAAGAAGAGCGACCGCTCCGGCCATAATCGTCGTTCTGAGGGCGGAACGCCATTCCATTGCCAAAACTCTCCTGTTTGCACTGCAACGAAAATTCGCATTTCGCCTCGGGAAAATCTATTAAAAAAACCTTGCCAGGAAATAACATTCTCGTATCGAATTAAAAAATCTCTATAAAAAACAATTTGTTAGCGAGTTGCTATTGCGGAGCGAGACGGGTTGTCGGTTTTCCGACAGTAAAGTTTCCGCGCGGTGTTGCGGAATTATTACAATTCAACATTCGGCGACGAGGTTAGATCAAGGGCGCACAAAAAAACCGCCGGGAAAATCCCGGCGGTTTGATTTGGCGCCGCCGGGCGAACCCGGCGGCGGATGGCGCAATCAGAAGTGCCAGATGATGTCGGCGGAGCCGATGACCGCATTATGCGAGGTCGGAACCGGAGTTGCGTAGCTGGGCACGCCGTTGAACGCAGCCGCGTCGAAGGAGTGGTAGTAAGCCAGCTCCGGACGAAGTTCGATCTGCGGCGAGAACCAATGCTGCTCGCCGATCGCCAGGCCGAGATAACGGGTGGCGGTGCCGGTGCGCTGACCGTTCACGTCGTTCACGAATTCAGCACGCCAGGAAATATTGTCCAGGCCGCTGATGCGATAGTTGAGGTAGGCAAGGGCCGTCTGCTCGGTGGTCGTGCACCACAGGGCAGTCGCGCTATGACAATTCGCTCCGAAGGGCGCATTGAACGGGTTGCTCATTTCGAAGCCCATTCCCTGCACGGCGTTGACCATGCCGGCGTTGCCGCCGAGAGGACCATTATAACCGCCCGCGCCGGTGCCGTAGTTACCCGTGTTCAGCACGTGATGCTGATGGGTGACGTAGGACTCCATCGAGATATGCCAATCTTCGTTGAACTTGTGATAGTAAGTTCCGCCGAACCACTGGAGGTTGTTGTAGCCCCACTGGCCCTTGTTGATGCCGTCCATGCAGAGATAGAGGTCGTCGTAAGCGCTGTTTGATTCATAGCGCAGACAGCCGGCGAAGGACGGAACCGCGCCCGGATCTCTCCAGACCTGTTGCGGATTGCCGCCGTAATAGGCCGTCAGGATGGGGTTCATGTAGGCGGCGGCGTTGGCGGGGTTGAAGTACTGGTTCGTCGACTTGACGCCCCAATTCTGCACCGCCGTATCCGTGCCGATCGACACGCCGGCCTGCACGAAGAAGTTTTTCGTGACCGCCGTCGAGGTCATGATGCCGGAATTGGTGTAGTTGTCGTAGCCGTAGGTCAGCGAGTGCGAGAACATGTAGTTGTTCGGCGCAAGCTGGGCTTCGATGTCGGGGATCGAGATATAGCGGCCGACGCGGACCATCGTGCCTTCGAAGATCCAGGGGATATAGCCTTCAAGCCACATCATCGGATAGTCGAAGCCGTTGATGTTGTTGTGGCCATAGAGCGCGTTCGACGAATAGCCGAAGGACGTGGTGTAGCGATAGTCCTGGCCGTAAATGCCGGAGACGCGGAAGCCCCAGTCGAAATGGTCATGCTGGACGGTGTCGGGCGTGCGCTCGATATAGAGCACGAGCTGGTCGAGCGACAGGGCGTTCGGACGATAGGAATAGGCCGCCGGCCAGTTGCCGCCGTTCTTCGCGCTTTCGTTCGAGACGTTGAAGCCGGCGTTGACCCAGCCGTAAGCCTGGATGTTGTTGTCGCCCATCCACTTGCCGACCGACGTGTTGCCGAGCGCCACCATCAGGGGGCTGTCGACCGAATTCGGACGGTTGACGCCAAGCGAGGTGGTGCCGCCATAGGAATATTCGGTGAAGGGATAAGGCGGCTGCGAGACCGGCGCGGGCGGGAAATAGGCGCGTCGACCTTCGGGAGCCTTCGGGTCGACCGGAGCGCCGTCATGGCCCCACTCGAGCTTGTAATAGTTGACCAGGCGCGTGAAGAACGTGTCGCCGAGCTTGTCCAGCTCCGCGACGGTGTAGGACGGGTCGGGCGCGGCGGCGGGGGCGCTGGGAGCAGCGCCCGCATACGAAAACGGCACCAGATAAGGATTCGGCGGGCCTTCGGGAGCCGCGCCGCCCTTTGTGGAGGCCAGATCGCCGGCCATGGCGGCGGTCGCGAAAGCAGCGAGGGCGCCGGCGACCAGAGTGGGGATGAGTGCTGAACGCCTATCCATCAGGATATCTACTCCTATGTTTGATGGCCGAAATTTACACGCCCGCATTATTATCGCCATAAGCTTTCCATAAAGACGACATAACATTTTCATATCATATTTTTAATTAGTATTAAAAATCAATATGTTACCCGCAGGCGAGCTTGGCCAGGCGTCCTGGTTTTCACCGCAATTCCGTCAACTTTCCAACAAGTGTTGCGAATTTATTACAGCTGCGGGGCGCCCGAATCCAGGAATCAGCGCTCGACCCGACCGAATCACGGCGGCTTTCACAGCGGAAATATCTCGAGTTTTCAACGAATAACGGAGAGCAATGCGCAAAATGCGGGGCTTGCCGCAGCCTTGGCGCGCGCCGTGGTCTGGTAATGTTTCTGCCTAAAACAACAGCACAAGCATATCCAAATAATATGCGGGAGTTGTTTTTTGCTATATTTCGCAATCCCTTCAGAGGAGCCTGAAAATTAGCCAATCGCGGTCGGCGTAGCGGTTTTCCGACAAAGTTCGCGCCTTCGCGCCGCGATCGCCGTCCATTTGCTTGAAACGCGGCTATGGTCCGCCTATTGCTTGATACAGTCGGCATCGGCGCGCAGGCGCCAGGGCTGGAGCCTGATCCGGGCTCTGGACTCCCGTTAAATCGATGGTCCGCGCAAGCGGACTGGCTTTAAAGTCCAAGGGGCGATCTCCACGAAATGAAGCCCGGCATTCTCATCGTTGACAACCAGCCCAATTCGCATCGCATTTTGCGGCAACTGCTCGGCGAAGCCGGCTTCGACGTCGTCCAGGTCGATTCCGGCCTTCAGGCGATCGATCTGATTTTGACGCAGCAGCCCGATCTGGTGCTGCTCGAACTGGCCCTGGCGGATATCGACGGCAAGGAAGTGATCCGCACCGTGCGCGAGTCGTCGGCGGCGCCCATCATCGTCATTTCCGCGCGCAGCCGTGAAGCGGAAAAAATCGAGGCGCTGGACGCCGGCGCCAACGACTATGTCTGCAAGCCATTCGGCATGGGGGAATTGCTCGCGCGCATCCGCGTTCACCTGCGCGGCGCCCGGAAGGACGGCGTGGGGATCGTTGCGGGCAGGGACGTCACATTCGACCTCGCCAAGAGAACGGCGCTGGTGCGCGGCCAGACCCACAAGCTCACGCGCAAGGAGCTGGCGCTGTTGCAGGTGCTGATGCGCGACGCCGATCGCATCGTGCCGCATCAATTCATCCTGCAAAAGCTGTGGGGCGCGACGCATGACATGAGCGCGCAATACCTGCGCGTTCTCGTTCGCCGCCTGCGCCAGAAGATAGAAATCGACCCGGCTTCGCCGAAAATCCTGCTGACGGAGGCCGGCGTTGGATACCGGCTGGCCTATGCGCCCGAGAATGGCGAACGAAACTGAAGTGCCGGCCTTCGCGGTGAAACATCGCCCGCCGCTGGCGCCGTTTTTACTGGCCTCCGAGACATGACAAAAGGCGGCGGGTTTCCCCGCCGCCTTTGCTTTGCGCGTCCTGGATCGATCGTCTCAGTAGTTGTAAGCGCGTTCGCCGTGATCGGAGATGTCGAGGCCTTCGCGCTCCTGTTCGGGAGCGGGACGAAGTCCAACCACGAGATCGACGATCTTGTAGAGGATCGCCGAGCCGACGCCCGACCACAGCAGCGTCGTCCCGACCGCCTTGGCCTGGATGATCACCTGCGCGAGCATGTCGTAGGTTCCCGCGTTGTTGTGGGCGAAGTTGGTATAATCGGTGATGCCGACGCCGCCCAGGGCCGGGGCGACGAGGATGCCGGTGCCGATCGCGCCGGTGATGCCGCCGACGCAATGGACGCCGAAAACGTCGAGCGCGTCGTCATAGCCGAACTTGCTCTTCACCGTGGAGACGAAGAACAGGCAGAGCGGCGACACGATGAGGCCGAGCACCAGCGAGCCCATCGGGCCGGCGTAGCCGGAAGCCGGCGTCACGGCCACGAGGCCGGCGACCGCGCCCGAGATCATGCCGAGCAGCGAGGGCTTGCCCTTGACGGCCCATTCGACCAGCAGCCAGGACAGCGCCGCGGCGGCGGTGGCGACCATCGTGTTGACGAAGGCCAGGGCCGTCGTGCCATTGGCTTCGAGGTTGGAGCCGGCGTTGAAGCCGAACCAGCCCACCCACAGGAGCGAGGCGCCGATCATCGACATGGTCAGCGAGTGCGGGGGCAGGGCTTCCTTGCCATAGCCGATGCGCTTGCCGATCATGATTGCGCCGACGAGGCCGGCGATGCCCGCGTTGATGTGCACGACCGTGCCGCCGGCGAAATCAAGCGCGCCCAACTGGAACAGCCAGCCGGCATCGGAATTGGCCGCGTCAAGCTTGGCCTGAGCCGCCGCCTTGGCCGCGTCGCCCGAAGCCGCCGCAAGCGCCTTGGCCGCATCGCCGATCGCGTCCGGGCCGGCCCAATACCAGACCATGTGAGCGATCGGGAAATAGATTACCGTGACCCAGAGCAGCACGAACAGCATCACCGCCGAGAATTTGATTCGCTCGGCGAAGGCGCCGACGATCAGCGCCGGGGTGATCATCGCGAAGGTCATCTGGAAGACCATGTAGGCTAGTTCCGGAATGACGACGCCGTTCGAGAAGGTCGCCGCTGTGGCGTTGGCGTCGACGCCCGACAGGAAGGCCTTGGAGAAGCCGCCGACGTAATTATTGAGCGAGCCGCCGTTGGTGAAGGCTTCGGAATAGCCGTAGAGCACCCAGAGGACGCCGACCATCGAGACGATGGCGAAGACCTGGGCGAGAACGGAGAGCATGTTCTTGGTGCGGACGAGGCCGCCGTAGAACAGCGCGAGGCCGGGGATGGACATCATCAGCACGAGGGCCGAGGACGTCAGCATCCAGGCGGTGTCGCCCTTGTTAGGTACGAGCGCAGGGGCGGCGGCTGTTGCGGCGTCGGCCGCTGCGGGCGCGGCGGCGGGCGCAGCTGTCTGCGCATAGGCGGCGGCGGCGCAGAGCGCCGCGCCGGCAATGCCGAGACCCAGCGCGCGCAGCGCAGTCTTGCGGGAGGGGAACGAAAGCATATTTGTATCCTGACAAAAAGGGGAATCAAAGAGCGTCGGAATCGCGCTCGCCGGTGCGGATGCGGATCGCCTGCTCCAGCGGGCTGACGAAAATCTTGCCGTCGCCAATCTGGCCGGTGCGGGCGGCGGCGGAGATCGTCTCGATGGTCTTGTCCAGCACATCGGTGGAGACTGCGACCTCGATCTTCAATTTCGGCAGAAAGCTCACGGCATATTCTGCGCCGCGGTAAATCTCGGTATGGCCCTTCTGGCGGCCATAGCCCTTGACTTCCGTGACTGTCAGTCCGTGCACGCCGACGTTGGTGAGCGCGTCGCGCACCTCGTCCAGCTTGAACGGCTTAATGATCGCCATTACGATTTTCATTTGGTGTTCCCTGTTTTTTTCGCGAGATCGAACCGTCTAGCGTTTGGGCGGCCTGCCGGGCAGGGAGGAAGCCACCCGGCACCGCCTCGCTTAACAAGGACCATGCCAGAAAAAGCGATTCTTTAACTCTTTGATAAGAATGCTGTTTTTTGAAATTCTCAGCGGCCGGTGCGCGGCATCCGGGCAGCAGGCTAATTTTTAGGCGCCGGACCGCATAAGGAAAGTATAAATGCCGCCAAATTAATCAGATCAAGGCAATTCCTCGCCGGATTCGCGCTTGAAATCGCCCCTGAGCCGGATCAAACCCTCCTGCGCCACAGAAGCGATCAGCTCGCCCTTGCGCGAAAAAGGGCGCCGCGGCTGAATCCGAGCGCTCCGCAGGCGTTGGGACTGTCCTGGACATAGAGCAGCCATTCGTCGGCGCGAAAGGGGCGATGAAGCCAGAGCGCGTGGTCGAGGCTGGCCGCCTGGATCTCCGGATTGAACACTGAGCGGCCATGCGCGATCAGGGCGGTGTCGAGCAGCGTCATGTCGGAGAGATAGGCCAGGGCGGCGCGGTGGATGGCGGGATCGTCAGGAAGCGGCGCGGACGTCCTTATCCAGATTTTCTGCACGACGTCCGCCTTGCTGCCGCGCGAAATGTAGCGGCGGGCGTCGATCGGGCGCATTTCGATCGGCCGTTCGCGCTCGAAATAACGCCGCACCGCTTCAGGCATGCGCGCGCCGTGGCGGCTCACGAATTCGCTCTCGTCGGGCAGATCCTCGGGCTGCGGAACTTCGGGCGCGGCGAAGGCGTGCTCCAGGCCCGGCTCGTCGAGATGGAAGGAGGCGGCGAGCGAAAAGATCACGCGTCCGTGCTGGATGGCCTCGCAGCGGCGGGTGGCGAAGCTGCGGCCGTCGCGCAGGCGCTTGACCTGATAGACGATGGGCGCCCCGGGATCTCCGCCGAGCAAAAAATAGGCGTGCAGGGAATGGGGAATGAACGTTTCGACCGTGCGCTGCGCCGCGACCAGCGCCTGGGCGATGACGAGGCCGCCGAAGACGCGCTGCCAGCCAACCTGTGGACTGCGTCCGCGGAAAAGATTTTCCTCGATCTTTTCGAGATCGAGAATGTCCAGAAGCTCGATGATCGCCTTTGACATGTCCGGCCGGCCTTGAATGCGCAGCGCCCCACGGGCGCGCGAGCCGCTAATTGGTTCACAATTGAACGAATTTCAGCACGCCGTCAAGGATGCAGGGATTCACCATGCAAGGCCAGATCGAGGCCCTGCCGCTCGTCGTCGGCCCCGACGCGCAGCCCGACAAGCGAGTCGATGATCTTCAGCACGACGTAGGTTCCGGCGACGCACCAGAGCGTCACGATGACCGCGCCTGCCGCTTGCACGGCGAGCTGATGGGCGTTGCCCTCGACGAGGCCCGAAACGCCGGGCTCGCCATTGCCGGCGCTGATCGCGGCCGTGGCGAAGACGCCGGCGAGCACCGTGCCGAGCGCGCCGCCAATGCCATGCACGCCGAAAACGTCGAGCAAATCGTCATAGCGCAATTTCGCTTTCAGCGCCGTGCTGGCGAAATAGCAGACGCCGCCGGCAATCACGCCGATCAGCGCGCCATGCCAGGGCAGGACGAAGCCGGAGGCCGGCGTGATGGTTCCAAGACCGGCCACCGCCCCGGAGATCAAGCCGAGCACTGAGGGACGGCCACGTTCGAGCCATTCGAAGCCCGCCCATATGAGCGCGCCGGCGCAAGCTGAAAAATGGGTCGCTGCGATGGCGTAGACCGCCCGCGATCCGACGCCGAGCGCCGAGCCGCCGTTGAAGCCGAACCAGCCCACCCAGAGCAGGCCAAGGCCGACAAAGGCCAGCGAGAGATCAAAGGGCGCGAGATTGTCTTTCCCGTAGCCGTCGCGCGGGCCGATCATCAGAGCCGCGACCAGGCCGGCGACGCCGGCGTTGATATGAACCACCGTGCCGCCGGCGAAATCGACAAAGCCCCAGTCGGCCAGGAAGCCGCCGCCCCATACCCAATGGGCGCTGGGAAGATAGACGATGAACAGCCAGAGAACGCAGAACAGGCAGAAGGCCGAGAACTTGAGCCGATCAGCCGTCGCGCCGCCGACCAGCGCGCAGGTGATGACCGCGAAGGTCATCTGATAGGCGCCAAACAGCATTTCAGGAATGGTCTTGGCGAGGCCGCTGACCGTGTCGACCCCGATTCCATTGAAAAATGCGGCGGAAAGATCGCCAAGCAGCGGCCCTGTCCCGCGGAAGGCCAGGCTGTAGCCCGCGGCGAGCCAGAGCAGCGAGACGATCGCTGTCGCGGCGAGGCTCTGCGCCATGGTGGCGAGCACGTTCTTCTTGCGCACCATGCCGGCATAGAAAAGCGCCAGTCCCGGCAGCGTCATCATCAGCACCAGCGCGGTGGCGAAAATCATGAAGGCGGTGTCGGCCGAGTCGATTTTCGTTTCGGCTGCGGAGGCGGGAAAGCTGGTCAGGCCGGCGCTTGCGGCGAGGCTGATGCGGACAATTTTGCGACGCATGGTGGCGATCCACTGGCGGGATGGAGTTTTAGCGGCGACCGGGACGGACGCTTGGGCGGGACGGACGCTTGGGCGGGACGGATGCTTGGGCGGGACGGGTTCTAGATCGCGTCGTTGTCGGTTTCGCCGGTGCGGATGCGAACCGCGCGCTCGACCGGGCTGACGAAAATCTTGCCGTCGCCGATCTGGCCGGTATGGGTCGCGGCGCGCAGCGCTTCGATTACGGGCTCGACCTGTTCGTCGCGGACGACCACCTCAATTCGCATCTTGGGGAGGAAGCTCACGACATATTCGGCGCCGCGATAGATTTCCGTGTGGCCCTTCTGTCGGCCATAGCCCTTGGCCTCGCTGACGGTCATGCCGTCGATGCGCAATTCCGTCAGTTTTTCGCGTGCGTCATCGAGCTTGAAGGGTTTGATGATGGCGGTGATCAGTTTCATGGATGTGCCGGATTGAATCGCCTGCGCCCATCGCGCAAGCGTCATCTGTGGCATTTATAGGCAAATTGCACAAGTGCGCGCCATTGTCGCAAGGCTCGACGTATCGGCCGGAAAGTTCGCAGGAAGCGGCCCTTCCGTCACGCCGTCGATTCGAGACCAAATTAGGCAATCAGCAAAATAAAGCAGCAGTGCCGGTTGACGTCACTCGTCAATTCTTCGCGCCTCTTCCGGCAGCATGATTGGAATGCCGTCGCGGATCGGATAGGCGAGATGAGCGGCGAGCGACACCAGTTCATTGCGCTCGCGGTCGTAGCGCAATGTGGTCTTGGTCAGCGGGCAGACCAGGATTTCCAGCAGGCGCGGATCCACGCCGGCGGAGGTTGGCGCGACGCGGGCTTCGGCGGCCTCGTCCGGTTTCGGGGCGTCGGCTTCGTTCATGGCTTGGTTCCTGATTGCAGCGGCTTGGCTATTGCAGCGGCTTGGCCGCCTTGGTGGCCCGCGAAAGCGCGATTTCGGCGAGGGCGAGCAGCAGGTCGGCGCGGGCGTCGAGATCGTGCGCTTCGAGCAGGGCCTGCTTTTCGGCCGGATTGAAGGGGCCGATCATGGCGAAAACCGAGATCATGTCAAAATCCGGCATGGCTTCGATGTCCTTGCGGGCTATGTCGAGCTTCAACGCCCGCGCCAGATCGAAGGCGATGCCATTGAGATTTTCGCGCTGTTCGCCCGGCGGAACGTTCGCTCAAATTCTCCTCCGGCGCGAAATCCTCGGAAAACCCCTCGTAATCCACTTTCGCCTGGCGATAGGGGGTGGGCAATTCGAGCTCCGCCACCAGCCTGAACCGGGCTATGCCGCTCAGCACCGCGAAATAGCGCCCGTCGCCGGTTTCCGACAGCTGGGTGATTCGGCCCGCTGCGCCGATCGCGCGCAGGGCCGGGGTTTCGCCCGGGGCCGCGTCGACGCCGGAGGCCGGCTGGACCACGCCGATGATGCGCTCGCCGCGCATGGCGTCGTCGAACATGGCGAGATAGCGGGGCTCGAACACGTTCAGTGGCAATTGGCCGCCCGGCAGCAGGATCGCGCCGGACAGCGGAAAGAGCGGAATGTCCTCGGGGAGGTCGGAAGCCCTGTGGTAGGTCTTGTTACATCGCCATGGCCTGTGCCGTCACGAAAACAACAGCGACGACAGCTGCCGCCGCGCCGAACGCGTCGCGGGATCGAGCGGTCCCCAGCTCTGGAACAATTGCAGGAGCAACTTCCGCGCCGCCCCGTCGTTCCAGCCGCGGTCGCGCTTGAACGACTGCAGCAATTCCGTCGCCGCCGCCTCCCGCTGTCCCCGCGGCGTTCAGGGCCACGGCGAGTTCATAGCGGGCCTGATGGTCGTCGGGAGCCTTTTCGACCCGGGCGGCCAGGCGGCGAGATCGCCGACCGCGCCGGCCTGTCCGGCCAGCGCCAGCTCGGCGCGCGCCGCCGCTACGGGCGCAGCCTGCGACTTGGTTGATGGGAATGGCGTCGAGCAGCCCTTTCGCCTCGTCGAATTTTTCCGCGGGCGACAAGCACCCGGGCTGTCCCGGCGCGCGCGCCGACATGGGCCGGATCGAGCTTGCCAGCATCGCTGTCATGAACGCCGGCTCGCGCGGCTTCCGCGTCGCCGGCGTCCAGCAGCGCTTGCGCCTCGGCATAGATGGCTTCGATGTCGGGTCCGTCCGATCCGACCGCAGCGTTCGATGAAGGCCTTGATCTCGCTTTCGGGAGCACGCCGACAAATCCGTCGACCATCTGGCCGCCCTGGAAGGCGACGACCGCCGGAATGGATTGTATTCCCATCTTTTCGGCGATCTCAGGCCATGGTCGATATTCATCTTGGCGAGGCGGATTTTTCCCCGCGCCGCCTTGACGAGTTTTTCGAGCACCGGGCCAAGTGTTTGCAGGGACCGCACCACGGCGCCCAGAAATCGACCAGCACCAGACGGCGCAGTCGATTCTTCCATGACCTCGGCGCGAAACCCCTGCAGAGTCACGTCGATGAGGTCGGCGGCTCGGCGCCTGCGCATTGGTTGCTGAGGAGAAAGAATGTGTTCCGCCCGTTGCATCGCATGTCCTGCAGTCTGCCGCTGTCTCGCGACATTGGAGGCGATTTGCCGTAAAATGGCCGGCCTTGGCGCTCTTCTGCAACCGTTTCCACGCATTTGCGCAGGCCATCGACGGAAAAAACGCCGTAAAAATCGCCGCTGTGACGAATTAGCGAAAAAAGAACGCCGCGGCCCTGTTGCAATGTCGAAGCGTTTGCGGCATATAGCGCCCACGACGCCCATCCCTTCCCCCGGGCGTCGTCCCACGGATGCGGGTGTAGCTCAGGGGTAGAGCACAACCTTGCCAAGGTTGGGGTCGAGGGTTCGAATCCCTTCGCCCGCTCCAAATTTCCAAAAATCGCTGTATTGCTAGAACCGGCCGAGTTTCTCGGCCGGTTCCGCGCGGTCTATACGGCAGGGACACGATTTCCAAGCTCGCGTTCCCCCCAGCTCGACATATGCGGTGCGATGAACGACCCGGCTCCGGGGCAGTCATGCCGGCGATTTCAGATACGTCCGAGCCGCCGCGCGCGAAGCGGCAGGCGCAGGCCTGGCTTTTGCGAAAACGGCTTTCGGCCATAGAAAATCCCGGGAAGAATCATCTTTCCCGGGATGTCCCGACGCGTCAAATCAGTCTGGCGTCAACGGAGTCAGTAACGGCAAGCGGCGCCGGGACGGCCGGCGTCGGAGCCAGTGTCGAATTCCGCCGAGGATGGCGGCGCCCTGCCTGCCTTCGCAGGAGCCCGGACCTCGGCTTTCGGGCGAGTAAGCGAAACCGTAGATCCTCTCGCCGCCGCGCGAGCCGCCTTCGTAGGCCTGCAAAGGATCAGCCGAGGCCGAGCCCGCGGAAAAGGCCGTCAGGCCCAAAGTCAGAGTGAAGGCGAGAGCGACGCCGGTCTTCTTGATGGCGGAGGCGGTGAATTGCTGGCTGGACATGGCAAAAACCTCATCTCGTCCGAATTTCGGACCGCCGATGCGACTGCGCCGGCTTCTGGTAGGGATTACGGCAGCGTCGCGGAAAAGTTTCGCTGTTATCCGGAGCCGAGAGTATTCGCGTCGCCGGCGCCCCTTGTGTTGGAAAAGCCTCCAAGGGTCAGATCGCCAACGCCTCTTGACGCGCGGCGACGGCGTGCCCATCTGCGGACAGCGCGTTGGCACTCTCGATCGAAGAGTGCTAATGCGCTGCCTCCGCCCTTCGGCTGCTTCCCTAGCGCGAAGTGCGCCCGGGCTCGTGATCAAGGAAAACAATATGGCGTTCCGTCCCCTTCATGACCGGATTGTGCTTCAGACGCCTCGAGGGCGAAGAGAAGTCCAAGGGCGGCATCATCATCCCCGACACCGCCAAGGAAAAGCCGCAGGAAGGCGAAGTCGTCGCCGTCGGCCCTGGCGCGCGCGACGAGAGCGGCAATCTCGTCCCGCTCGACGTGAAGGCGGGGGATCGCGTGCTGTTCGGCAAATGGTCGGGCACGGAGGTCAAGATCGACGGTCAGGACCTGCTGATCATGAAGGAAAGCGACATTCTGGGCGTGGTCGGCTGATCCCGCCCCCTTTCACAAGAACCTGACATTTTTTCCTTTCGGAGTTGAATCCCCATGGCCGGCAAAGACATCCGTTTCTCCACTGACGCGCGCGACCGCATCCTGCGCGGCGTCGAAATCCTCAACAATGCGGTGAAAGTCACGTTCGGGCCCGAAGGGCCGCAATGTCGTCATCGAAAAATCCTATGGCGCGCCGCGCATCACCAAGGACGGCGTCACCGTCGCCAAGGAGATCGAACTGGCCGACAGGTTCGAGAACCTCGGCGCCCAGCTCGTGCGCGAAGTCGCGAACAAGCAGCATGACGCCGCAGGCGACGGAACCACCACGGCCACGGTCCTCGCCGCCGCCATCGCGCGCGAAGGCGCCAAGGCGGTCGCCGCCGGCCTCAATCCGATGGATCTGAAGCGCGGCATCGATCTTGCCGTCGAAGCCATCGTCGCCGACCTCAAGACCAATTCGAAAAAGGTCACCTCGAACGACGAGATCGCCCAGGTTGGCGCCATTTCGGCCAATGGCGACAAGTCGATCGGCGACATGATCGCCAAGGCGATGCAGAAAGTCGGCAATGAAGGCGTCATCACGGTCGAAGAGGCCAAGAGCCTCGACACCGAACTCGATGTTGTCGAGGGCATGCAGTTCGACCGCGGCTATCTCTCGCCCTATTTCATCACCAATGCCGAGAAGATGATCGCCGAGTTCGACGAGCCCTACATCCTCATCCACGAAAAGAAGCTGTCTTCGCTGCAGGCGATCTTGCCCGTGCTGGAAGCGGTGGTCCAGACCGGCAAGCCGCTGGTGATCATCTCCGAGGATGTCGAGGGCGAGGTTCTGGCCACGCTCGTCGTCAACAAGCTGCGCGGCGGCCTGAAGATCGCCGCCGTCAAGGCGCCGGGCTTCGGCGATCGCCGCAAGGCCATGCTCGAGGACATCGCCATCCTCACCAACGGCCAGGTGATTTCCGACGATATCGGCATCAAGCTTGAGAACGTGACCCTGGCGATGCTCGGCCGCGCCAAGAAAATCCGCATCGACAAGGAAAGCACCACCATCGTCGACGGCGCCGGCGACAAGAAGGACATCGAAGGCCGCATCGCCCAGATCAAGGCGCAGGTCGAGGAAACCACCTCGGACTACGACCGCGAAAAGCTGCAGGAGCGCCTGGCCAAGCTGGCCGGCGGCGTCGCGATCATCCGCGTCGGCGGCTCGACCGAAACCGAGGTCAAGGAAAAGAAGGACCGCGTCGACGACGCGCTCAACGCCACCCGCGCCGCGGTGGAAGAAGGCGTTTCGCCCGGCGGCGGCGTCGCCTTGTTGCGCGCGATCTCAGGCGCTCGCAGACGTAAAGGTCCAGAATCCCGACCAGAAGACCGGCGTCGACATCGTCCGCAAGGCGATCCAGGCCCCCGCGCGCCAGATCGTCGACAATGCCGGCGACGACGGCGCGGTCGTGGTCGGCAAGCTGCTGGAATCGCAAGACTACGCCTTCGGCTACAACGCCCAGACCGGCGAATATGGCGATATGGTCAAGCTTGGCATCATCGACCCGACCAAGGTCGTCCGCACGGCGATCCAGGACGCCGCGTCCATCGCCGGCCTGATCGTCACCACCGAGGCGACGATCACCGAGGCGCCGAAGAAGAATTCCGGTCCGGCCATGCCGGCCGGCGGCGGCGGCATGGGAATGGACTTCTGAGGTCGTTCGGTTAGAGCGTTTTCGAGCGAAGTGGATTCCGGTTCGCGTTAAGAAAATGCGTTAAAACAAGAATCTAGAGCCTGTTCGGTGAACCGGAGTTCACTGAACAGGCTCTAGCGCGATCACGAAATTGCCCCCGGCGCGTGTCCGGGGCCTTTTTTTGAGTGTCGCCGTTCAATTGGAGAATGCGGCTATGCCGGTGATGCCGCGGCCAAGGATCAGCGCGTGGATATCGTGCGTGCCTTCGTAGGTATTGACGACTTCCAGATTGACGAGATGGCGGGCCACGCAGAATTCGTCGGATATGCCGTTGCCGCCCATCATGTCGCGCGCGGCGCGGGCGATATCGAGCGCCTTGCCGCAGGAGTTCCGCTTGACGATCGACGTGAGTTCGACAGGCGCGGAGCCCTCCTCCTTCAACCGTCCCAGGCGCAGGCAGGCCTGCAGGCCGAGCGCGATTTCCGTCACCATGTCCGCGAGTTTTTTCTGGATCAATTGATTGGCGGCGAGCGGCCGGCCGAATTGCATGCGGTCAAGGACATAGCGCCGCGCCGTCTCATAGCAGGCTTCCGCGGCGCCGAGCGCGCCCCAGGCGATGCCGTACCGCGCCGCGTTGAGACAGGAGAACGGCCCCTTGAGGCCCTTGGCGCTCGCCAGCATGTTGCCGGCGGGAACAAAGACGCCGTCCATGACGATTTCGCCAGTGACGGAAGCGCGCAAGCCTATCTTGCCGTGGATGACCGGCGTCGACAGGCCGGCCCAGCCTTTTTCGAGGATGAAGCCGCGGATGTCGCCGGCGTCGTCCTTGGCCCAGACGACGAAGACATCGGCGATGGGCGAATTGGTGATCCACATTTTCGCGCCGGACAATCGGTAGCCGCCCTCCACCGCCCGCGCGCGGGCGCCCATCGAGCCGGGGTCCGAGCCGTGATCGGGTTCGGTCAGGCCAAAGCAGCCGATCCACTCGCCGCTCGCCAGCTTCGGCAGGTATTTGCGACGCTGCGCCTCGTCGCCGAATTCGAAAATCGGAAACATGACGAGCGACGATTGCACGCTCATCATCGAGCGATAGCCGGAATCGATGCGCTCGATTTCCCGGGCGATCAGGCCGTAAGCGACATAGCCGAGGCTCGCGCCGCCATATTCGGCAGGGATGGTCGCGCCGAGCATCCCGAGCTTTCCCATTTCGCGAAAGATTTCGATGTCGGTCTGCTCATGGCGAAAGGCGTCGCGCACCCGCGGCGCGAGCTTGTCGGCGGCGTAGGCGCGAGCGGCGTCGAGCGCCAAGCGCTCCTCGGGCGTCAACTGGTCGACGAGCCGGAAAGGGTCGTGCGGATCGAAACGCGAATGGGGTGAAGTCATGGCTTATTCCGAACTTGGTCGTGCGCGGCGGTCATCGTCGCACAAAGCCCGTGCCTCAGGCCAGGAGATAACCGCCGTCTGCTGGAAGGCAGGCGCCTGTCGTGTAGCTGGCGGCGTCCGAAACGAGATAGAGGGCGGCGCCGGCCATCTCCTCGGGTTCGGCGACGCGGCGCATCGGGATGTGCGCGAGGGCCATCTTGAGTATGGCCGGGTTCTGCACCAGCGCCGCCGCGAATTTGGTGTTGGTCGCGCCCGGCAAAAGGGCGTTGACGCGTATCTTCAACGGCGCGCATTCCTTTGCGAAGGACTGGGTCATGGCGATGACCGCGGCCTTGGTGATGGAATAGATCCCCTGGTTGTCGCCGGGTATGATTCCATTCACCGAGGCCAGGTTGAGGATCGCGCCGCCGCCGCCTTTCGCCATCAGTTTGACGCCATGCGACGACATGAAAAAATAGCCGCGGATGTTCACGTCGACGGTCTTCTGGAAGGCGGCCAGGTCCGTCTCGTAGACAGGCCCGAAATAGGGATTGGCCGCGGCGTTGTTGACGAGAATGTTGAGGCGTCCGAATTTTTCCTCGATCGCCGCGAACAGGGCGCCGATGTCGGCCATGTCGCCGATATGGCAGGCCATGGCCTCGGCTGATCCGCCGGATGCGGCGATGGCGTCGACGACGGTCTGGCAGGCTTCGGCCTTCCGGCTGGAAACGAGGACATGCGCCCCCTGCGCCGCGAGCATTCTGGCGATGGCTTCGCCTATGCCCCGGCTCGCGCCGGTCACCAGGGCAATCTTTCCCGTGAGATCAAAAGGATTTTTCATTCGCTCCACTTGCGCTGGCTACAGGTCCGATTTCGCAACCCGGCCGCGGCGGGAGTCTCCAGCCCCGTTGAAGTCAATATGAACGACGATCGGACGCTGCGGGGAAGACGCGATCCGCCATGAAGACTGCCTGAAATCCATTTCGACCGTCCCCCGGACAAATATGCCGGAGTTTGGGCCTCCCCGGAATAGGAATCAAATGGGAATTTCACGAAAACAGATCGTCGTTCCCGACGCCCGCCTTGATCCGCGCCCCCGAGGCGAAAGCGCCGATCGGCCAATCAATAGGGCTTGTAGGGCAAAAACTTGCCCGACATGGTGATGGACACGCGGTCGCCCGCGGGGTTGGCTTCCCGCTTCAGGTCCATCCTGAAATCGATGGCGGACATGATGCCGTCGCCGAATTCCTCGTGGATCAGTTCTTTGAACGTCGTGCCGTAGACGTTGACCAGCTCGTAAAAACGATAGATCAGCGGGTCGGTTGGAACTTCAGTCGGCAGCGAACCCTTGTAGGGAACGACCTGCAACAGTTTCGCGGCGTCGTCGGACAATTCGAAAATGTCCTTCAGCGTCGCCGCCTGCGCGGCGTCGAACGTCATCTGGCCCAGGCATCCGGCGACGACCCATTCCTTGGACTTGCCAAGCTTGGCGGCGACATCAGACCATCTGAGCCCCTTCCGGATCTTGGCGTCGACGATCATTTCGGTGACATCGTTGCGATTCATGGGATTTTCCTTCGTCGGTCGGGGAGCGCAGTCCCGCCCCGCGTGAGAGAGCATTAAACGAAGGAAGCGCGGCGTTGGTTGCAGAATGCGGCGAAACAGCCCAACGCGGCGAAGCCAGCATGGCCAGGGCGGAGGAGTCAGAATTGGGCGTGGAAGCGCGCCGAAAGGATGTTGGCTGGGCCACGCGCGGAATTATAGGCGGGCGACCCGATGAACTGGTAGTCGAAAGTCAGCGCCGACCACTTGGTCACGTTGATCTGATAATAGGATTCGATGATCTTCTCGCCGGAATAGCTCAGGGCGCCGTCGCCGATATTGATGCCGGAGCCGCCCGCGCCGAGAAAATTCTGGTAGGACTTCGACAGGCCGTTGATCACGCCCGCCACCCCGACAACGTCGTCCGGCCGGTTCCAGAGCGCGCCCTTGAACTGGGCGCCCAGGGATGCGCTCTCGTCTATGTCGGTCCAGGCCATGATCGTCGTCTGGCCATCGCGCCAGGACAGGCGCGAGAACAGGCCGATATTCTCGGTCAGCGACTGCTCGAGATTGCCAACAAAGCCGTATTCGAGATGATGCGCGCAATTCGCCGGGTTCGAGAGCGAGCAGATCAAACCCACTGTCGCCGGTGTGGAATAATTGGCGAACACGCCGGAATTGCCCCAGTCCAAAAAGCTCAGCAGCCGCAACTTGCCCGCTTGGCCGAGGATCGAATAGCGCTCTTCAAGCTCGACCATCTCCTGGATGCCGCGCAAAGACGCGTCGAAATTATTGCCGTTGGGCACGGTCGGCTCAAGGAAGGCGCCGGCGCGGATGGCCCAGCCCTTCTGGTTGAGTTCGGCCACCGCGCCCCAGGTGTAGCCCTTCTGGTCGGCGGCATAGTCGAGCGCGCCCGCGTCCATCAGCGAGAAGTTCAGGAATTGGCCGCGCGGATCGTGGCTGTAGGCATTGTTGTCGAACGTGTCGGTCACGGACATGCGGCCGATCGTGAAGGTCGCGCGCGAAATATCCTGCTTGCCGGCGAATTGATTGGCGCTGTCGTCGATGTCCTCCTGCTCGCCGCCGAGCCCGATGGTCTCGCGCACGAAAAGACGCGCTGTGTTGTAATGGGGGAAGGGATAGCCGCCCTTTTGCGCCTCGCCGTTGGAGAAGCCGCCGAGGCCGTGCGTGGAGTCGAGGCCAAAACCCTGGAAGGGCTCAGGGTTGAACCAGATTTCCGTGCCGGGCTGGATGCGATAGCCAAGGAAGGCCGTGACGCTGTTGGTGTCGCGCGCGACATAGCCGGGACCAAGGCTTTGCGGTCCCGTGTAATTGGCGCGCATCGGCAGCGAGGCCTGGTAGATCGCGGTCGTCTGCCCGTGGATGGAGAAATTGTCCATGCTGGGCAAAATGCCGGGATCGCCCTCGTCGGCGCCGAAATGATAGTTCAGGCCGGCGGTGACATTGTGGACGCCAAGGTTCGAGGCGTAGCTCTGGCCGACATTGGCGAAGAACAGGCTCGAGCGGGGGAATCCGTCGTAGATATATTCGAACTTGGCGCTCCATTGCGGCGACAGGCGCAATTCGACGCCGGCGCCGGCGGCGAAGCCCTCGCGGGTCAGAAAATTCTGGTCGAACGTCGCCGCGCCGTTGCGCGAAATAATGTCGCGCGACAGAGCGAAGCCGCCGGTCACATAAGGCAGGATATTGCCGAAGGCGTAGCCGAGGCGTCCGCGCAGGCTGCCATAGAACTGCAACTGGTCGTTGGTGACCGCGCCGCTCGCAGCGGAGGTGTGATTGGCGGCCATCAGGTCGGGAAAGGTGACGTCCGCCTCGACGCCCGCCAGCCAATGCGACGCAAAAAGATGATTCCAGCCGACTTGATAGCCGCCGTTGAGCGGCCCCTGCTGGCCGTCATGCGAGACGGCAGGCGAGAATCCGGCGCCGGTTTCGGCGCCCGTCGTCGTCCAGCCGCTCGCGCCAAAGGCCAGGCCGACGTGGCCGCCGAGATAAAAGCCGCTCCAGGGGTCGCCCGAGCCGATCGGCGCCTCGGGCGCGCTTTTCAAAGATGGCAGATCGGCGGCGCGGGCGTGCGGAGCGCAAATGAAAGCACCTGCCGCGCCGGCGAGAACGATCGCCAGCGTCGAGACCTGAGCCTTCCATTCATCATCAAACCGCCGCATCGAATCCATCCTTTTTCCCAAATCGACTGAACCGGTTTAGACCACGCTGGGCTTGCCGCAAACCGATCTGCTTCAATTTAGAAAGCTTCCAAACTTGGCTTTGATCAGATCGCGACCTGCCGCCCGATCTCGACCACGCAATCGCAGGGAAGACGCAGATAGTCGGAAACATGGCTGCAATTGCGCGCCATGGCCGCGAAAATTGCGGTCTCCCAGGCGGGATGGCCGCCCCCGTCGTCGCGACGGACAATGGTTTCGTGGCCAACGTAGAAGGTCAGCTTGTCCTGGGGCAATGGACATCCCCGCGCCCGGGCCAGCTGCAGCAGCGGCGAAATGTCGGGCCGCTCCATGAAGCCGTATTGCGCCGTCGCGCGCCAGTAACCGGGCGCCAGCTCCACGATGCTGCTCAGGCGATTGGCGCTGTTGACCCAGGGGACCGGAAGGGTTGCGACGGTCAGCACCAGCAGGAGCTCGTGCAGCGCCTCATTGTGTCTCACATGCCACAGCATCACTGGCGGCGCGTCCATGGCTGCGCGCGTCAAAAAGACGCCGGCGCCGGGGACGCGCGGAATCTTGTCTCTCTCGATGGACGCGAGAAAGTTGTCGAGCGGCGTAACGACATCATGCACCTGCTGAATGACGGCCTCGGAGCCGCGATGCCAGATCAGCATCAGCGCATAGACGCCCGAGGCCAGCAGCAGCGGCACATAGCCGCCGTCGGCAATCTTGGCCGAATTCGCGAGGAAGAATGCCGCGTCGATGCAGATGAAGGCGCCGGCGACCGCGCCCGCGGCGAGAAGGCTCCAGTTCCAGATTTCGCGCATGGCGATGAACAGCAGGCCCGACGTCATCAGCATGGTCGCGGACACGGCGATGCCGTAGGCAGAGGCCAGATTGTCGGACTTCTTGAACAGCAGCGTCAGGCCGATGGTCACCGCCATCAGCAGCCAGTTGACCGCGCCGACATAGATCTGTCCGTAACCCTCGGACGAGGTCTGCACGATATGCAGGCGCGGCAGCCAGCCGAGCCGGATCGCCTGCCGCGTCATGGAAAAGGCGCCCGTGACGATCGACTGGCTGGCGATGATCGTGGCCACGGTCGCCAGGGCGACGAAAGGCGGCATCAGCCAGCTGGGGCAGAGCAGATAGAAGATATTGTCGTCCGTCGCCGCGCCGTTCGAGCGCCAGGGCGCATTGGCCGGCGTAGTTGAGGACCAGCGCGGGAAAGACGACAAGGGACCAGGCGAGCCTGATGGGGCTGCGCGCCGAAATGGCCCATGTCGGCATAGAGCGCTTCGGCGCCGGTCACGCAGAGAAAAACCCCGCCCATGACGAGGAAGCTCGTCCATCCATTGGAGAAGAGATAGCGGACGGCATAGAGCGGGTTGAAGGCGACCAACACGCCGGGATGCGCGATGACGCCACGCACGCCGAGCACGGCGATGGCGGCGAACCAGAGCAGCATGATCGGCCCGAAGGTGCGGCCGATCCGCGCGGTGCCCATCGGTTGCAGGGCGAACAGCGCGACGAGTATCGCCACCGAGGCCGGCAAGGCAAATCTCTCGAGTTCGGGCGCGACGATTTTCAGCCCTTCCAGCGCCGAAAGCACCGATATGGCCGGAGTGATCGCGCCATCGCCATAGATCAGCGCGGCGCCGAAAAGCCCGATCGCCACCAGGACGGGGCGGCGATGCTTCTTGATGCCGAGCAGCGCCATCAACGCGAGAATGCCGCCTTCGCCGTCATTGTCGATGCTCATGGCGAAAATGACGTATTTGATCGAGGTGACGATGATCAGCGTCCAGAGCAGCAGCGACAGGACGCCGAGCACGATTTCCGGCGACGGCGCGCGTCCCGTCAGGGCGAGAACGGTTTTCAGCGTGTAGAGCGGGCTGGTGCCGATGTCGCCGAAGACGATGCCCAGGGCGCCAAGTCCCATCGCCATCACGCCGGACTGGGCGCCTTTTTGTCGATTTTCGATGGTTTCGGCGGTTGTCAACGTCAGCTCCACAGCGGCGCGCACCAAAGAATCAGGCGACGAACACAGGTTTCTCACACTATGACATAGGCCCGCCGGACGACAATTTTGCAAACGGGGATTGGCTGCATGGACACGCGGCGGCGCTGAAGCCGCGGGAATCGGGACAACGAGAGGATTGTTTTTTGGTTCCTGCGCCGCCGGGACGGCCTTGCGCGGCGGCGCGCGCGGGCGCAATCTGGACCAGACGGATTGGGGTGTTTTCTTGGCTCGACGGTCTGGCAGCGCCGATCTGCCGCTACACAATGGCCGGGTTCCCGCATGGCTGGGACAGCGCATGTCCAGGCTTGGCGCGGTGATCGCCGAGGCCATCGTCCATCATTACGGCCGCGACGAATTCCTGCGCCGCCTCGCGCATCCCTTCTGGTTCCAGTCCTTCGGCGCCGTGATGGGCATGGACTGGCATTCCTCCGGCATAACCACCAGCGTGATCTCGGCGCTCAAGCGCGGGCTCGGGCCGATGGCGGGCGAACTCGGCGTCCACGTCTGCGGCGGCCGCGGCCGCCATTCCCGCCAGACGCCGAATGAGCTGGCGATCATCGGCGACCGCGTCGGCTTCGACGGCGCGGCTCTGGCCCAGTCGAGCAGGCTCGTTGCGAAAGTCGACAGCGCCGCCGTGCAGGACGGCTTTGATCTTTATTTGCACGGCTTCATCGTCGCCGACGACGGGAACTGGGTCGTCGTGCAGCAGGGCATGAACGGCGACACCCGGCTTGCCCGCCGTTATCACTGGCTTTCCGAGGGATTGAAGGATTTCGTCGAGGCGCCGCATGCGGCGATCGACGGCGAAAACCAGGGCATGATCGTCAATCTCACCGATGTCAGGGCCAGGGCGTCGCGGGCGCGGCAGCTCGACCTGCTGCGCGATCTCGGGCCGGATGGACTCACCCGCGAATTCGCGGCGGCCGAAGGGATCAGCGAGGCCCCCGCGGCCCAGCCGTTGCTGCCCCATCTCGTCATGCCCGGTCATCACGACGTCAGGCCGAAGGATGTCGTCCTGCGCCGGCTGCATGGCGCGCTCGCCGCCGCCGCCGATCGCGGTCCCCGGGATTTCGCCGACCTTCTGCTCGTTCCCGGCGTCGGCGCGCGGACGGTGCGGTCGCTCGCCCTCGTGGCGGAGATTTTGCACGGCGCGCCCTGCCGTTTTTCCGATCCCGCGCGCTTCTCGCTCGCCCACGGCGGCAAGGACCGTCATCCCTTCCCAGTTCCGCTCGATGTCTATGACAAGACCATCGATGTGCTGAAGAGCGCCGTCGCCACGGCGAAGCTCGGGCAGGACGACAGGCTGGAAGCGCTGCGCCGGCTTGACGCCCAGGCGCGGCGCCTTGAACGAATGGCCGGGGGGCCCGGCCTGCCGGAATTTGTCGCCGAGGAAATGCGGCTCTCCCCGGATTATGGAGGCCGCAGCGTTTTCGGGCTGGAGGCCGATAACGCCAAAAACGCGCGGGCCAAATAATGCGGCGCTGGCGGCAAATGCGCTAAGGTGTTTTTGTCTTCTCGAAAATCCGGACCCTGCATGACCCCTCCCATCCGCTATGTCGAACCCGTCTACCGGCCGCCGAGCGAGGCTGATTCGCTGATCCTGCCGGTCACGGACGGCTGTTCGTGGAACAAGTGCACGTTTTGCGAAATGTACACCGCGCCGCAAAAGCGCTTCCGCCCGCGCGACGAGCAGGAAATTCTCGAAAGCGTCCGGCGCTGCGGCGAAGAAATGGGCGACGGCGTCAAACGGGTGTTTCTTTCCGACGGCGACGCCCTGACCCTTTCTACGCGCCGTCTCGTAGCCATTCTCGAAGCGATCCGCCGGGACTTGCCGGGCGTGCGACGGGTGTCGAGTTATTGCCTGCCGCGCAACTTGCGGAAAAAGTCGGTCGAGGAGCTGCGCGAACTGGCGGCGCTCGGCCTGTCCCTGGTCTATGTCGGCGCCGAATCCGGCGATGACGAAGTACTGGCGCGGGTCAGCAAGGGCGAGACGTTCGAGAGCACGCGCGAGGCGCTCGAAAAACTGGGCGACGCCGGCATCAAGCGCTCGGTGATGATTCTGAACGGCCTCGGCGGAAAAGCGTTTTCACGCCAGCATGCGGAAAACTCGGCGGCGCTGATGAACGCGGCCCAGCCGGAATTTTTGGCGACGCTGGTCGTGAGTTTTCCGCAGGGCGAGACGCGGTTTCGCGAAAATTTTTCGGGCTGGGAGCCGCTCACTGTCCCCGAGC
>CAVQMU010000004.1:0-135207 GCA_963713695.1 uncultured Alphaproteobacteria bacterium | reverse complement strand
AAACATCCGCGGCGGCCATGGCGACTGTTGCAAAACAGCCACGGAACGCGGGAAACTTGCCAAAACTCCGTATTTTATGCTGTACATAAGGAACCCGTTCCAGTTCGGGCGCAATCCGGGATTAGAGCCGTGCGAGCGACGAACGGCCTTTCCAGCCTCGACGCGCCGCTTCCCCAGCGGAGGTTTTTCGCGTCGGCAGCTTTTTCAGCCGATCTTCGCTCGCCCTAGTTTTTGGACAGTGACCGGCGTCATTGCGCGCCGGAGGACAGGTGATAATTTTGTTGGTGTTCGCCACAGAAACTTCAGCGCGGCGAGTCTCAATCGCGCGAAGGTAGCAATCGAAGGAAATATACGGGCGTCGCAAGACGGCCGGCATTTGTCCTGGCACGATGCGCAGCGAGCGCAGTTTTGCCTGCCTCCGCCCCGTATCCGAACCGCCAAGCGGGTCCTCGGCCCGAGTTTTCAAGCCGCGCTCCGGCAACGCGGCCCTCACCGGCTTCATCCCCCCACCCTTTTTCTTCCTTCAACCCATAATCGCATGGCGCGCCATCTCTGGCGCCTCGCGCGCAATCCGTCCCGGCGGCCTGAAAACCGACCTGGCCTCCGACGGCGCAAGCGCAAGGACGACCCTGGCCAGAGGCCGCGTCATGCCTGAGAAAAGTCCCTCATGGCCAACAAAATGATCATCGACGCCTCCCACCCCGAAGAAACGCGGGTGGTGGTGCTACGCGGCGATAAAGTCGAGGAGTTGGATTTTGAAGTCCGCGGTCCAGAAACAGCTGCGCGGAAATATTTATCTGGCGAAAGTGACGCGGGTAGAGCCGTCGCTGCAGGCCGCCTTCGTGGAATATGGCGGCAATCGCCACGAATTCCTCGCCTTTTCGGAAATCCATCCCGACTATTACCAGATCCCCCATTCGGACCGCGTCGCCCTGCTCTAAAAATCGCGCGCCCATCGCGAGGAAGAGGACAAGGGGGATTCCAGCCGCCGCAGCCGCCGCCATCGCCGCGGTTCGGAGCACCGCCGTCCCAGTGACGACGAGCGGGTGAGCGGCGAGGTCTTGTCCGATGACGAGGGGCGCGCCGCCGGGTCTGAAGCGCAGGCCGTCGAGTTTCACTGAAAACCATGTTTCTCATGTCGACCGAAGGCGCGCTTCCGCGTCTTTAGCGCTGTGTCGGAAGGCGACGCCGAGAGCCGCGCTTTTCACGAGGCTTCCCACCAGACTTCGGAGCCGCGGAATGACCCGGGAGGCGCCCCGAAACCGGCCCCCTACCCGGCGTCCGAACACGTGGAAGTGGAAGCCGCCGCTGCGGCCAACGAGGCGCCGTCGCGCATGCGCTGGAGACCGTCGTCGAGGCGCCGGCGCCGGAGGCTGCGCTGAGGCTGCGGCCCGCCGCCGAGGCAGCCGGCCCTGCACGAAAGCCACGAACTGGCCGATACCCGAAGGTTTCGCCATCGTCGAGGAATCGGCCGGAGACTCGCATGAGAATGGATTCGCCTGCGCGGAGGCGAGGCTTTCGCCGAGCATGAGGGTCGCTAAGACCGTGAGGCGCCGGACCGCGGAAGACTCGGTCCAGGGCGAAGTTTCTGAGCACGGCGAGACGCGCGCGCCGAGATCCCGCGACAGGATGGCGACCACGGCGACAATGACGAGGACGAAGTCGTCGATCAGCTTGGCGGCGACGCCATGGACGAGACGCCTTATCGCGCGCCGCGCTCGCGCCGCCATACCAAGATCCAGGAAGTCATCAAGCGCCGCCAGGTGCTGCTGATCCAGGTCGTCAAGGAAGAGCGCGGCAACAAGGGCGCGGCCGTGACCACCTATCTGTCGCTGGCTGGCCGCTATTCGGTGCTGATGCCCAATACGGCGCGCGGCGGCGGCATTTCGAGGAAGATCACCGACGCGGCCGACCGCAAGCGGCTCAAGGAAATCGCCCAGGACTCGAAGTGCCGGAAGGCATGGGCGTGATTCTGCGCACGGCGGGCGCCGCCCGGACCAAGCCGGAAGTGAAGCGCGACTTCGAATATCTGATGCGCATGTGGGAGACGGTGCGCGAACTGACCCGCCTCGTCGCGCGCCGGCGCTGGTCTATGAGGAGGGTTCGCTGATCAAGCGCGCCATCCGCGACCTCTACAATAATGAAATCGACGATGTGGTCGTCGCGGGCGAAGCCGGCTTTCGCGAGGCGCGCGACTTCATGCGCCTGCTGATGCCGACCCATGTCAAGAACGTGCATTTCTATCGCGACCCGCAGCCGATCTTCGCCAAATGTGGCGCCGAATCCAGCTTGACGCCCTGTTCCACAACCAGGTGACGCTCAAATCCGGCGGCTATATCGTCATCAACCAGACCGAGCGCTGGTCGCCATCGACGTCAATTTGGGCCGTTCGACGCGCGAACATAATATCGAGGACACGGCGCTCCGCACCAATCTTGAAGCGGTGGACGAAGTCGCGCGGCAGTTGCGCCTGCGCGATCTCGCCGGCCTCATCGTCGTCGATTTCATCGACATGGAGGAAAGCCGGAACAATCGCGCGGTCGACGCCGGATCAAGGAGGCGCTGAAGGACGATCGCGCCCGCATCCAGGTCGGCCGCATCTCGCATTTCGGCCTGCTCGAAATGTCGCGCCAGCGCATCCGCACCGGCGTGCTGGAAGGCTCGTCGATCTCTGCCCGCATTGCGCCGGCGCCGGACCGTGCGCTCGACCGCCTCCGTCGCCGTGCATGTGATGCGCGTGCTGGAGGACGCGCTGATCAAGAGCGCGTCGCATAATGTCATCCTGCGCACCTGCACCGACATCGCGCTCTCATCCTAAACCAGAAGCGCTCGCTGCTGCGCCTTATCGAAGAGCGTTCCGGAGTCGCCGTGATGGTCGAGGCCGACGATTCGCTGATAGGAGGCGCTATCATGCGCTCGAGCGCGGCGAACCGGCCGTCGGCCCTGTCGCCGACCGTGCGCCGCTTCGATCCGCGCCGTCCGATCGAAGACCGAGCCGATCGGCGATACGGAACGGAAACGGATTCGAGCGGAAGTTGACGGCGAGGCCGAGGCCGACGCCGACGCCGAAGTGGATGGCGCCGCGGGCGAAGGCGAGCCTCCGAGGATCGCGGCGAGGGCGACAACGAAAACCGCCGCTGTCGCCGCTGCCGTCGGGGCCGGGGCCGCAGTTCGATCGCGACGGCAGCCCCGTGGACCCCAATGGCCGAACAGCCCTCGACGAAGGGCTCGAAACGATGGCCGAAATCAGCGGCGAACTGACTACGCCGCGTCGAAAGCGGCGAGGAACGATTTGACGTGCCGCGCGAAGAAGGCGAGGGTGGGCGGCGCGGCCGCGGCCGTGGCGGCGTCGCGGACGCGGCAGCGTCGCAGCGGCGAGACCACCGATTTCCAGGGCGACTGGCGTCCGTCCGGCGACGCGGATGGCGGCGTCGCGCCGAGGCGGCGCCTGCGGCCGCCCTCGTCGAGCCAGCTCATGCGTCCCAGGCTGAAGTGAGCGCCGAAGCCGCGCCGTCGCAGGGCGTGGACCCCGCGCCGTCGCACGACACGCCTCCGGAACCCGCGCCGGTCGAAGCCGCGCCGGAGCGCGGGCCGAGGCTCCCGCTCCGCGCCTGCTCCGCAACAGTCCGCGGCTCAAAAGGACGAGCCGAAGTCAAGCGCAACGACCGCGCCCGAGCATCGCGCGCCGCGCCGGCTCCGACGCAGCCGGAATTGCCGGTCATCACCGCGGCGGATCCGGACAAGCCGAAGCGCTCGGGCTGGTGGGCCCGCGCCAGGCCGGCCTGACCGGCAACTGATCCGCGCCATCGAGCGACATGACGAATCGGGCCGCGAATGCGGCCCATTTCGTTTGGGCCATGTTCGATGTTCGATTTCGCGACTTGGCGCGGCGCGGGCCAGCGACCGGCCGCGCGGCCGAGGCTTTCAGGAGCTGCAAACCCGTTCATGCCAGAACAAGTATTCGGAGCCTCGTCCAGCATCGGTCGGCGACTAAGTATTCGCCGCTGCAGGCCAAGCAGCCGGCGTCAGACGCCGCCCTGAAAAGTTTGGCCCCGCCGCATGATGCGCGCGGGGCCCTCAATTCGCTCACAGGCGAAGTCCGATTAAAATCAGATGTAGGCGGGATGACCCGCGATGTCGGATGATGGTTTATTTCTATCGGCGTCCCCATCAAAGGGCAGATTTCGCGCGATTCTGCCTGATTTCACGTCAAAACGCCGTCGCCCAGGCGGGGGCTTCCGGAAGTTGCGAGCTGAGGTGGAGTCATTCGTCCGTTCCCGAGTCCTCAGACGTCGTTCGCCGGCAAACCGGGAGTATCGGCCTTTTTCTCGAAATTGGCAGGTCGACCCCAATTGGGCGCAGGCGTTTTAAGTCTTCCGGCGATATTGAGTTAATGACCGGTTTATTGCGCGCCGCTCGGGTTGATAGCCCGTTGGCGATGTCCTTGACTTGAAAGCGGCTACGCACGTCTTCCGTCAAGGCTGCAACGACACGGATAGTGACAGTTTTTTGGCGCTCGTCAATAGCCGATTTTTTTTCGGACCTTTCGTCGGCCGTCTGTCGGAAGTGGCCAAAAAGGGTTAATCGGACTTTGTGGCTTGATTTTCTGGGGAATTCGCATCGAGACGAAACGGGCGCGGTGTCATGAAAGGGTTTATTCAGCCGCGGCATAAGGTCGCGATCTTTTCTACAGTTCGAAGACCGAGAATCAACGTGCGCGCGAAACGGACTCGATTCGGGAGATTTTACATGGGGGCGCTTTTCGTCTCGTCCTGACCGGGCCGCTGTTGGTCGCCGCCTGTCTCCGCGGCCTGACCCGTCCACATCGGCGCGCAGTATCGCGTCTTCGACCATGTCTATGTCATCGTCCTCGAGAATGACGGTTTCGACGACGCGCTGTTACAACGGCCCTTCGCCCTTCCTGCGCCGGTTGGCCCAGGAGCAGGGCCGGCCACGCTTTATTTTGGCGTCGCGCATCCGAGCTTGCCGAATTATCTCGCCCTGATCGGCGGCGACGATTTCGGCGTTCGCGATGACGCGCCAAGCTGTTTCGCCTCAGACATTTCGCCTTCGACCGCCTGCAACAAGATCGCGGGCAATTCGCTGGTCTGAGCAGTTGAAGGCGTCGGCCTGAGTTTCGCGCTTTATGCCGAATCGCTTCCGGCGAGCCGGATCGCTGGTTTCGGTCGCTCCCGGCGGCGTCGGGGCGCGCTTTACGCGCAAAAGCACAATCCCGCTCCCTATTTCGACTGGATCGTCGACGATTCCGGCAACGCGCGCGCTTATCAAACCTTATTCGGCTCTGCCGACGATCTCGCGGCGTCGGCGCCGAGTGTCGCCTTGATCGTGCCCAACCAGTGCCATGACGGCCATGGCCTGCCGAGCTGCCACGACCGCGACCAATTGATTGCCGATTACGACGTCTTCGTGCGCGATGCGGTCACGGCCATTCGCGGAGTCGAAAAATTTGACGCAACCATTCGGCCGTTGTGGTGACTTTCGACGAGGGCGAGAGAATCATTTCGCCGACGCGCCGGTCTCGGATTATTCACGCGCAACGCCGGCGGCGCCGAAATCATATCGCGACGCGTTGTCGTGACTCGTTGCGGCGCGCCGCGCAAGGACGCCACGCGTTACGATCATTTCAGCCTGCTGGCGACGATCCAGGACGGCTTTGGTTGCCCCGCCTGCGAAAGATCGGCGCAACGCGCGGAGGATGGCCGCGCTGTTCCAGGATGGCTGCGCTCCGTGAACGTGATCAGTTGAGGCCGTTGGATACCGACGCGAACTTGTTGCTCAGCTTCGTCCCGACTTTTCCGAGCGGCGTTATGGCGACAACGGAGATCAGCGCTGCGATCAATCCATATTCGCATCGCCGTGGCTGTCGGATCGATCGTGCATAAATTTCATGAAGACCGCGTGCATGTCTTTCCTTCTCAACCCGCTAAAGGTCGCCGGGCCGCCTTGATAACGTAATGTCAGGTTGTAGACGTCGGTAGATACCGACCGTTAATCGGACCCTGAAAAACAGTAAATGACCTGCGGAAACCTCGCGAGCCGCGCAAATGGTTAAGGCGCGCGCATTCGACGCTGAAATTAGAGGAAACAGCCTAACCTAGCGTTAATCGCAGGAAACAGGCGGCCCCGGACTCGAGAGGGCGGTGAGAACGGGGCCGCCTTGACCGCCAGGCCCGGTTCGCCGCGGGAGATGGCGTCCGCGCCGCACGGGATTACGATGCCTTTCGCGCGACGGGCGACTGCCACGCCGGGGCGAATTCCTGTTAGGACTGCTGGTCTTGGCAGCATGGTCGCTGCAGCTGTTATGTGAGTGAGTTACATATTGAGCGAAATCGCGGGCCGGGGCAAGCAATCTTTCGCGCGCGGCCGATCGGGGCGGAAATGACGGGACACAAGATCAACGCGCTGCTGGCTCTGCACAGCGAAGGCCGCTTCCTGGTGGGGCGCGAGCGCGTAAAACTTCTCGAAAAGGTGGCGGAGCTGGGCAGTATCGCCAAGGCCGCCAAGGCGACGGGTTTCAGCTACAAGACCGCCTGGGATTGGTCAACGCGGTCAATAACCTGCTGCCGACGCCGGCCTTCCTGACCCGGCCGGGCGGCCGGACCGGCGGCGGCGCCGAAGTCACGGAGGAGGGGCGGCGGCTGATCGCCACCTTCCACCGCCTCGAGGAAAAGCTGTCGCGCATTTCCAACCTGATCGCCGAGGAAGGCCTCGAGGGACAGGAAGAGGCGTTGCTCTGGGCGGTCGGCGCCCGGATCTCCGCCCGCAACGTCTTCCAGACCGAGGTCACGCACGTCAAGAGGTGGCCTGTCGATGTCGAAGTGACGCTGAAAGTGGCTGAGGACCGTCACATTCTCTCGGTCATCACCAATGAGGCCGCCGACGATCTTGGGCTCGAGCCGGGCCGCAAGGTTCTGGCGCTGGTCAAATCCTCCTTCATTCACCTTTACGCGGCCGAACATGCGCCGGCGGAGGGGAATGACTGCTTCATCGGCGAAGTCACCGAGCGCACCGACGCGGAGCGCAATAGCGAATTCCTGCTCGATATCGGCCAGGGCAAGACGCTGCATGCCGTCATCCCGCGCCAGATCGCCGAGGACCTTGCGCTTGAACGTGGCGGCAAGGTGGCGGCGTGTTTCGACGCCAGCCACGTCATCCTCGCGGTCAACTGACGCCTTCCAGCGCCGCGTGCTCGCGGCCGACGCCCGAAAAACGCCTTGGGGAGGCCTTTTTTCGGCTTCGTTAAAATTTGAACTTCATTGGCGGTGCAATCTTTGCGTGTAGGCCTGCAGGATTGCGCGGTTCAACTCCGGCAGAGCGCGGCCATGCCCCAATCGTCTTTCACGACATCGAACTTCGACCTCGCCGTGACCAAGCTTTCGTCCGGCGCGACCGTGCGCTACACGGGGCCGCATCAAGGCGTGTTCCGCTTTGAAAGCATGAGGATCGCCGCGTTGAAGGCGGCGCGCGAAGGCGGGCGGGGGAAATCGACCTGAGCGTTGAAGCCTTGCGGCGGTTTTTCACTTATCACTGAGATGCAAGCTGGCGAGATGCTTGACGCGCCGGCGGATGAAGGCGCCCGCCTGGGCCAGCGCCCGGCGTCCCGGCTCCAGCCCCGCGTTCCACACCTGCCAGGCGTGGATCATGCGCGGCCAGATCTCGAGCGTCACCTCGACTTCGGCGGCTCCCGCGGCGGCGGCGAGGCGCGTTGAATCCGCAAGCAGGGTCTCGGCAGACCCGACCTGGATCAGCAGCGGCGGCAGGCCGCGCAATTCTGCATATAGGGCCGAAAGGCGCGGGTCCCGGCGATCCATTCCGGCTGGGGGCGTAGGCTTCCGCCAATTCCTCCAGATAAGCTTCATGGATTCAAAGGGTCCTCGGTGTCCTTGGTCGCCAGGGTCATCCCGGACATCGTCATGTCTGTCCAAGGCGAAGCCAGCCAGGCGCAGCCCGGCAGATTTTCGCCCACATCGCAGCAGATGCTGCAGCAGCGCCAATACGAGGCCGCCGCCCGCGCTGTCGTCTTCCCAAAACGATTTTTTGGGGCGGGAAGCCCAGTGTTCGCAAAAAACGCCACGCGGTCAGGGTGTCGTCGAAGGCGGCCGGGAAGGGGTTTTCGGGCGCGAGCCTGTAGCCTACTGCAAACGTCCGCGATCCCGCCGCGCGCCCGGCTTTCGTAACCATGCGGCGATGGCTCGGAATTTTGAGCTGGAACAATAGCCGCCGCCGTGAAAAAATATCACGCAGGGGCTTGTGGATCGCCGCCCTCGACGAACGACCATTCGCCGGCGATCCCGTCGATATCGGCCTTCTCAAGCCGGACGTCGGCGGCAGGCGGCCAATGCGAGCCGATTTCATCGAGGCGGTTGCGGCGCTCCTGCCAGCCGACAAGACGCGGCTGTCAAGCCGAGAAAGTCACTTTAATCGAGTCGATTTCGTCCATGGCGCCGTATCGCCCTGATCTTTCCGTCCTGGTCGGAACAAATTTAACCGCGAAGATCGAGTCCATCACGGGTTCGTGCCGAGGCTTGGCCTTAAAACGTCAACCGGACGCCGCCGTAAACCGACAGCGGTTGAGCGGGTGTGACGCTTTGCGGATTGTTGAAGGCCTGGAATAGCTGCGACGTATCGAAGAAGGTTCCGTAAACGTAGTAACGGCGGTCGAGCAGGTTGTCGATGCGGCCGAAAACCTCGATCTGGTCGGTCACCTTGTAGCCGCCGTTGAGCGACACGGTGAAATAGGCGGGCAGCGGGGCTGCTGGTTCGAGGCGTCGCCGGCATAGCGTTGCGGGCCGGTGAACAGGACATCGAAGCCGGCATGCGCCTTTGAGGAAAACTCATAATCGCCGCCGATCTTGAAGCGATTGCGCGGGATCATCGGAATCTGATCGCCGGGAACGACATAAATATTGCCGTTGGCGTCGGCCGAAGGGCTGTTGGAGGCCAAGGTCAGCGACGACAGGAAGGTCGCATCGACGTAGGAGTAGCTGGCGTGCACGCTGGCCGGGCCGTTTTTATAGTTGAACGAAGCCTCGATGCCCTGACGCAGCGTATTGCCGACATTGGCGAAATAGCCAAAACCCTGCTGGAACGGGTCGGGAATGTTCATGATGTCGTTTTGGCTGACGGTGTGGAAGGCTCCGAGCTTCCAGCCGAGCGTTCCCCAATCGTTGTGAAAAACTGTGCTCGCCGCGAAAGCCCGCTTCCCAGGTGGTGGCCACGACCTGTTGCAGGTTGGGGTCGGAGACGAGAAAGCTGGCGAGAATGCAGGGCTGCAGCGGATTGGCGCAGCCAAGCTCCAAAGGCGTCGGGGCGCGGTTGGATTGGGCGAAGGAGGCGTAAGCCAGAAGCTCCGACGTGACCTTGTAGGTCAGGCCGACGACCGGGTTGATATGGGTATATTCATGTTCGCCGCTTACGCCGCCGCCGAGCTGGTCGAACAGCGAGATCGAGGCCACATTGAGCTGCGCGCCCGCCGAGAGGGTCAGCTTGTCGGAAAGGTCGAGGGCGTCGAGGGCGTTGACGCCGAGATAGCGGTTGATCGCACTGCACGTCGACCGGCCCGTCGCTGACCGGATTGCCGCTGGGGCCGAGGTAAACGCCCGAGCCTTGCACGACATAGTTCGGCTGCACGACGCCCAGTTCGGCCGAGGCGCCGAAACTGGTCATGCCGTAGTCGAAGCTCGCGCCGAAGCTGGCGTGGTTCTTCATGCCGAACAGCGTATCGCTGTTGGAAAGCAGGAAACTGGTCCCGAGGCTGGTGGTCAGGGTCGAGGTGCGGTCGATTTCGCCCAGCGGCAAGTTGTTGGGATTGGGGATGCTGCTGGTCTGGAGCTGCTGGCCGTTCAGGCCGTTGGCGGGGTGACCGTGTCGTTGAAGCACAGCAGCGTCGGATCGGCGCATTGCTGCACATTGGTCGGGTTGCCGTCCTGCGTGTTCTGCACGAAGCGGCAGCAATACGTACTGTAGTCGAAGCAGGGCATAGAAACATCACCAATTGCTGCCGCTTCGTGCAGCACACGGTGGACGGCAATCCCACCAATGTGCAGGCCTGCGCCGATCCGACGCTGCTCTGCTACGGCAACGGCAATGGAACGGTTTCGCCCGCCAACGGCCTCAATGGCCAGCAGCTTCCCAACACGTTCCCCGCCGGCGCCGTGCTCGGCGAGATCGACCGCACCTCGGTGCTGACGACCAGCCTCGGGACGAGTTTTCTCGTGTCCAACAGCGACACGCTCTTCGGCTACAAGAACCATGCGAGTTTTGGCGCGAGCTTCGATTACGGCATGACCAATTTCGGCGCCTCGGCCGAACTCGGCACGATCCAGCCGAACTACGTCATCTCCGGTTCCGGAACTTTCCTCGGGACCAGCGGAAGCCCGGCGACCGACGGGCCGGTGTCCGTCAATTCCTTCAACCGCTATCTCGGCGTCAACGCGCTCGACGCGTTCGACGTTTCCGACAAGCTGACGCTTTCCGGTGGCGCGCGACTTAACATCGCCTCCATTTCGCTGTTCGACCAGCTCGGCGGCAACGTCAACGGCGAGCACGAATATACTCATATCAACCCCGTCGTCGGCCTGACCTGGAAGATCACCTCAGAGCTTCAGGCCTATGGCTCCTACGCCGAGTCCAACCGCGCCCCGACGCCGCTGGAGCTTGGCTGCGCCAATCCGAACCAGCCCTGCATCCTCGCGAGCTTTCTCGTCGCCGATCCCAGCCTCAAGCAGGTGGTGGCGCGCACCTACGAGGCGGGCCTGCGCGGCCAGCATGAGCTGGCCAACGACTGGGGCTCGCTCGGCTGGAAGCTCGGCGCCTTCCACACGTTCAGCCAGAACGACATCATGAACCTGCCCGCCCCGTTCCAGCAGGGTTTTGGCTATTTCGCCAATGTCGGCGACACCCAGCGCCAGGGCATAGAGACGAGCCTCAACTACAAGAAGGGGCCGGTGACGCTGCACGCCAGCTACGCCTATATCGACGCGACCTTCCGCAGTCTTCGCTCGCGCTCGCCTCCAACAGCCCCTCGGCCGACGCGAACGGGCTGATTTACGTCAAGCCGGGCGACCAGATTCCGATGATCCCGCGCCATCGCGCCAAGCTGGGCCTTGATTACGAGATTTCCTCCAAGGCGCATGTCGGGACCGACCTGCTGTTCACCGGTCCCCAGCGCTTTGCGGGCGACGCCTCGAACCAGCAGCCCGCGCTGCCCGCCTATTTCACCGTCTCGCATCAACGGCGCCTACAAGATCAACGACCAGATGGAATTCTACGGCCGCGTCGATAACCTGCTGAACCGGCGCTACTATACTTACGGAACTTTTTTCGAAACCAATTCGATCTTCAACGCCTTCACCGACGCGCGCAGCGTCACGCCGGCGCAGCCGCTCTCGGTCTACGCCGGCCTGCGGGTGACGTTCTGAGGCCAAGCCTCCGCACGAACCCGTGATGGACCCAATCGTCGCGAAATTTGTTCCGGCCAGGACAAAGATCGCGGGGAGGCGGCGCCATGGACGAAATCGACTCGATACGCGCCCTGCTCGGCTCGAAGCCGCGTCCTGTCAGCTGGCAGGAGCGCCGCAACCGCCTCGATGAAATCGGCTCGCATTGGCCGCCTGCCGCCGACGTCCGGCTTGAGAAGGCCGATATCGACGGGATCGCCGGCGAATGGTCGTTCGTCGAGGGCGGCGACCCCGAGCGCGTGCTGATGTTTTTCCACGGCGGCGGCTATTGTTCCGGCTCGATTCTGAGCCATCGCCGCATGGTTACGGAAGCCGGCCGCGCGGCGGGATCGCGGACGCTGGCCGTGGGCTACAGGCTCGCGCCCGAACACCCCTTCCCCGCCGCTTTCGACGACACCCTGACCGCGTGGCGTTTTTTGCGCGCCCTGGGCGTCCCGGCCCAAAAAATCGCTTTGGGAGGAGACAGCGCCGGCGGCGGCCTCGTGCTGGCGCTGCTGCAGCATCTGCGCGACGCCGGCGAGGACCTGCCCGGCTGCGCCTGGCTCGCCTCGCCCTGGACAGACATGACCATGTCCGGGATGACCCTGGCGACCAAGGACGCCGAAGACCCTTTGATTCACGAAGCCTATCTGGAGGAATTGGCGGAGGCCTACGCCCCCCAGGGAATGGATCGCCGGGACCCGCGCCTTTCGGCCCTATATGCAGAATTGCGCGGCCTGCCGCCGCTGCTGATCCAGGTCGGGTCCGCCGAGACCCTGCTTGCGGATTTCAACGCGCCTCGCCGCCGCCGCGGGAGCCGCCGAAGTCGAGGTGACGCTCGAGATCTGGCCGCGCATGATCCACGCCTGGCCGGTGTGGAACGCGGGGCTGGAGCCGGACGCCGGGCGCTGGCCCAGGCGGGCGCCTTCATCCGCCGGCGCGTCAAGCATCTCGCCAGCTTGCATCTCAGTGATAAGTGAAAAACCGCCGCAAGGCTTCAACGCTCAGGTCGGGTTCCCGCCCGCCTTCGCGCGCCGCCTTCAACGCGGCGATCCGCATGCTTTCAAAGCGGAATGCGCCTTGATGCGGCCCCGTGTAGCGCACGGTCGCGCCGGACGAAAGCTTGGTCACGGCGAGGTCGAAGTTCGAAGTCGTGAAAGACAATTGGGGCATGGCGGCGCTCTGCCAGAGTTGAACCGCGCAATCCTGCAGGCCTACACGCAAAGATTGCACCGCCAATGAAGTTCAAATTTTAACGAAGCCGAAAAAAGGCCTCCCCAAGGCGTTTTTCGGGCGTCGGCCGCGAGCACGCGGCGCTGGAAGGCGTCAGTTGACCGCGAGGATGACGTGGCTGGCGTCGAAACTCGCCGCCGCCTTGCCGCCACGTTCAAGCGCAAGATCCTCGGCGATCTGGCGCGGGATGACGGCATGCAGCGTCTTGCCCTGGCCGATGTCGAGCAGGATTTCGCTATTGCGCTCCGCGTCGGTGCGCTCGGTCACTTCGCCGATGAAGCAGTTTTTCCCCTCCGCCGGCGCATGTTCGACCGCGTAAAGGTGAATGAACGAGGATTTGACCAGCGCCAGAACCTTGCGGCCCGGCTCGAGCCCCAGATCCTCGGCGCCCTCGTTGGTGATGATCGCGAGAATGTGACGGTCCTCAGCCACTTTCAGCGTCACTTCGACATCGACAGGCCACCTCTTGACGTGCATGACCTCGGTCTGGAAGACGTTGCGCGCGGATATCCGGCGCGCCGACCGCCCAGAGCAACGCCTCTTCCTGTCCCTTCGAGGCCTTCCTCGGCGATCAGGTTGGAAATGCGCGACAGCTTTTCCTCCAGGCGGTGGAAGGTGGCGATCAGCCGCCGCCCCTCCTCCGTGACTTCCGCGCCGCCGCCGGTCCGGCCGCCCGGCCGGGTCAGGAAGGCCGGCGTCGGCAGCAGGTTATTGACCGCGTTGACCGAATCCCAGGCGGTCTTGTAGCTGAAACCCGTCGCCTTGGCGGCCTTGGCGATACTGCCCAGCTCCGCCACCTTTTCGAGAAGTTTTACGCGCTCGCGCCCCACCAGGAAGCGGCCCTCGCTATGCAGAGCCAGCAGCGCGTTGATCTTGTGTCCCGTCATTTCCGCCCCGATTGGCCGCGCGCGAAAAATTGCTTGCCCCGGCCCGCGATTTCGCTCAATATGTAACTCACTCACATAACGCATCTGAGCGACCCCGCCGCCGAGACCAGCAGTCCTAACACGAATTCGCCCCGGCGTGGCAGTCGCCCGTCGCGCGAAAAGCATCGTCAATCCCGTGCGGCGCGGACGCCATCTCCCGCGGCGAACCGGGCCTGGCGGTCAAGGCGGCCCCGTTCTCACCGCCCTCTCGAGTTCGGGGCCGCCTGTTTCCTGCGATTAACGCTAGGTTAGGCTGTTTCCTCTAATTTCAGCGTTGCGAATGCGCGCGCCTTAACCATTTTCAGCGGCTCGCGCGGTTTCCGCGGGTCATTTACTGTTTTTCAGAGTCCGATTAACCGTCGGGTAGCAACCGACGTCTACAACCTGACATTACGTTATCAAGGCGGCCCGGCGACCTTTAGCGGGTTGAGAGGGAAAGACATGCACGCGGTCTTCATGAAATTTCTGCGCGATCAATCCGGCGCCACGGCGATCGAATATGGATTGATCGCAGCGCTGATCTCCGTTGTCGCCATAACGACGCTCGGAAAAGTCGGGACGAAGCTCAACAACAAGTTCGCGTCGGTCTCCAACGGCCTCAACTGATCCCGTTCACGGCGCGCAGCCATCCTGGAACAGCGCGGCCATGCTGGGCGCATTGCGCCGATTTGCGCAGGCGCGGCAAGCCGAACCCGTCCTCGATCGTCGCCAGCAGGCTGAAATGGTCGTAACGCGTCGCGTCCTTGCGCGGCGAACCGCAAAGCGTGGCGACCACCGTGGCGATATGATTTTCGGCGCCGCCGACGGCGCGTGAATAATCCGAAACCGGCGCGTCGGCGAAATGGGTTCTCTCCCCCTCGTCGAACGTCACCACAACAGCCGAATGGCGCGTAAAATTTTTCGACGCCCGGATGGCCGTGACCGCATCCCGCACAAAAGAATCGTAATCGGCGATCAGTTGGTCGCGGTCGTGGCAGATTTGCAGGCCATGGCCGTCATGGCACTGGTTCGGGACGATGAAGGCGACGCTCGGCGCGACGCCGGCCAGGTCGTCGGCCAGGGCCGAATAGGGCTTGATCTGCGCGAGATTGCCGGGGATAGCGACGATCCAGTCGAAATAGGGCAGCGGATTGTGCTTTTGCGCGTAAAGCGCGCCCCGGACCCCGCCCGGCGCGACGGTGACGAGCGATCCCGGCTCCGGAAGCGATTTCGGCGTAAAGCGCGAAACTCAGGCCGACGCGCTTCAGCTGGTCAGGCAAGGAATCGCCGGAGATCTTGTGGCAGGAGGTCGAGGGCGCGATATCCCGGGCGAAGCAGCTTGGCGCGTCGTCGCGGACGCCGAAATCGTCGCCGCCGATCAAGGCGAGATAATTGGGCAGGCTCGGATGCGCCACGCCAAAATAGCGCGTCGCCAGCCCCTGCCGCTCGGCCAGCCCGCGCAGGAAAGGCGACGGCCCGTTGAACAGCGCGTCGTCGAAACCGTGGTTCTCCAGGATGATGACGTAGACATGATCGAAGGACGCGGACTCCGCGGCGCCGCGTGACGGGTCGCCCAGAAACAGGCGGCGGCCGCGAGCGCCAGGGTTGAAACGAGTCGCGACAGCGCGCCCATGCAAAATCTCCCGGATTCAGAGTCCACTATCGCGACGCGCCTTGATAGCTCGGGCTTGGGACTGTGGAAAAGATCGCGACTTTATGCCGCGCCTCCTAGACCCTTTCGTGACAGCCGCGCCGTTTCGTATCGATGCGAATTGCCCAAAAATCAACCGCGGAGGACCATTTACCCCCTGTTAGCCACGTCCGAAGAGCACGCCGACGAAAGGTCGCGATAAAAAATCATCTATTGACGGGAACCAAAAAAGTGTCACACTTCATGACATTGCAGCCTTGACGGAAAGACGTGCGTAGCCGCTTTCAAGTCAAGGACATCGCCCAGGGGCTATGAACCCTTGCGGCGCGCAATAACCCGATCGATTAACTCAATATTGGCCGGATGACTTAAAACGCCTTCGCGCCAATTGCGGATCGACCTTCCAATTTCGACGAACTTGGCGATACCCACGGGTTTGCCGGCGAGACGATCTTGAGAACCGGGAAGCGAAAGCATGACTCCACCTCAGCTCGCAGCTTTCGGACGCCCCCGCCTGGGCACGGCGTCTTGACGTCAAATACAGCGGAAACGCACGAAATCTGCCATATTGATGGGAGACGCCGATCGTTAGAAAGCATCATCCGACATAGCGGATTCATCCGCACCTTCTTCTGATTTTAATCGGACTTCGCCTGTGAGCGAATTGAAGGCCCCGCGCGCATCATGCGGCGGGGCCGTACCTTTTCTGGGGCTTGGCGTCAGACGCCGGCTGCTTGGCCTGCAGCGGCGAATACTTTAGTCGCAGACCGAATGCTTGAGACGAGGCTCCAAATATTTGTTCTGGCATGAACGGGTTTGCGGCTCCTGAAAGCCTGGGCCGCGCGGCCGGTCGCTTGGCCCGCGCCGCGCCAATGATCGCGAAATCGAACAGTCGAACATGGCCCAAACGCAAATCGGGCCGCTTTCGCGGCCCGATTCGTCATGTCGCTCGATGGCGCGGCTCAGTTGCCGGTCAGGCCAGCCTTGGCGCGGGCCCACCAGCCCGAGCGCTTCGGCTTGTCCGGATCCGCCGCGGTGATGACCGGCAATTCCGGCTGCGTCGGAGCCGGCGCGGGCGCGCGATGCTCGGGCGCGGTCGCTTCGCTTGACTTCGGCTCGTCCTTTTGAGCCGCGGACTGTTGCGGAGCAGGCGCAGGAGCGGGAGCCTCGGCCCGCGCTTCCGGCGCAGCTTCGACCGGCGCGGGTTGCGGAGGCGTGTCGTGCGACGGCGCGGGGTCCACGCCCTGCGACGGCGCGGCTTCGGCGCTCACTTCAGCCTGGGACGCATGAGCTGGCTCGACGGGGACGGCGCAGGCGCCGCCTCGGCGGCAACGCCGCCATCCGCATCGCCGGACGGACGCCAGTCGCCCTGGAAATCGGTGGTTTCACCGCTGCGCGCTCCGCGTCCGCGACGCCGCCAGCGGCCACGGCCGCGCCGGCCGCCCTCGCCTTCTTCGCGCGGCGCGTCATTTTCCTCGCCGCTTTCAACCGGCGTATTCAGGTCGCCGCTGATTTCGGCCATCGTCTCGAGCCCCTCGTCGGAGGGCTGCGGCGCATTGGGGTCCACGGGGCTGGCGTCGCGATCGAAACTGCGGCCCCGGCCACGACGGCGGCGGCGGCGGCGGCGGTTGTCGTTGTCGCCCTCGCCGCGATCCTCGGAAGCTTCGCCTTCGCCAGCGACGCCATCCGCTTCGGCATCGGCGTCGGCCTCGGCCTCGCCATCGGCTTCCGGCTCGAAATCCGTTTCCGCTTCCGTATCGCCGATCGGCTCGTCTTCGATCGGACGGCGCGGATCGAAGCGGCGCAGCGGGTCGGCGACGGGGCCGACAGCCAGTTCGCCGCGCTCGAGCGCGTGATAAGCGCCTCCTGTCAGCGAATCGTCGGCCTCGACCGTCACGGCGACGCCGAAACGCTCTTCGATCAGGCGCAGCAGCGAGCGCTTCTGGTTCAGGATGTAAAGCGCGATGTCGGTGCGGGTGCGCAGGATGACATTATGCGACGCGCTCTTGATCAGCGCGTCTTCCAGCACGCGCATCACATGCACGGCGACGGAGGCCGTCGAGCGCACGGTGCCGGCGCCGGCGCAATGCGGGCAGAGGATGGACGAGCCTTCCAGCACGCCGGTGCGGATGCGCTGGCGCGACATTTCGAGCAGGCCGAAATGCGAGATGCGGCCGACCTGGATGCGGGCGCGATCGTCCTTGAGCGCCTCCTTGACCCGGCGTTCGACCGCGCGATTGTTCCGGCTTTCCTCCATGTCGATGAAATCGACGACGATGAGCCCGGCGAGATCGCGCAGGCGCAACTGCCGCGCGACTTCGTCCGCCGCTTCAAGGTTGGTCCGCAAGGCCGTGTCTTCGATATTATGTTCGCGCGTCGAACGGCCCGAATTGACGTCGATCGCAACCAGCGCCTCGGTCTGGTTGATGACGATGTAACCGCCGGATTTCAGCGTCACCTGGTTGTGGAACAGCGCGTCCAGCTGCGATTCGGCGCCCCATTTGGCGAAAATCGGCTGCGCGTCGCGATAGAACTGCACGTTCTTGACGTGGGTCGGCATCAACAGCCGCATGAAGTCGCGCGCTTCGCGGAAGCCGGTCTCGCCCGCGACGACCACGTCGTCGATGTCCTTGTTGTAGAGGTCGCGGATGGCGCGCTTGATCAGCGATCCCTCCTCGTAGACCAGCGCTGGCGCCGACGAGGTCAGCGTCAGCTCGCGCACCTGCTCCCACATGCGCATCAGATATTCGAAGTCGCGCTTGACCTCGGGCTTGGTCCGGGCGGCCCCGGCGGTGCGCAAAATCACGCCCATGCCCTCGGGAACCTCGAGCTCCCCGGCGATTTCCTTGAGGCGCTTGCGATCGACGGCGTCGGTGATTTTTCTCGAAATGCCGCCGCCCCGCGCGGTGTTGGGCATCAGCACCGAATAGCGGCCGGCGAGCGACAGATAGGTGGTCAGGGCCGCGCCCTTGTTGCCGCGCTCTTCCTTGACGACCTGGATCAGCAGCACCTGGCGGCGCTTGATGACTTCCTGGATCTTGTACTGGCGGCGCATGCGCGGCGCGCGATAAGGCGTCTCGTCCATGGCGTCGCCGCCAAGCTGCTCGATGACCTCTTCGTCCTCGTCCTTGTCGCCGTGCTCGCCATCCTGTTCGGAATAGCGGCGCGCGCGCGTCTCGCCCTGCTCGGAGCCTTCGCCCTCGTCGGAGTCTTCACGGGCCGGCGCATGACGGTCTTCGCGACCCTCATGCTCGGCGCGAGCCTCGCCTTCCGCGCGGACGTCTTCGTTCTCTTGCGATTCTGCGGCGGATTCCTCGACAATGGCGAAGCCTTCGGGATCGCAGGCCAGTTCGTGGCTTTCGTGCGGGGCCGGCGCCTCGGCGGCAGGCGGCGCCTCAGCGACAGCCTCAGGCGCAGGCGGCTCGGCGACAGGCGCCGGCGCTTCCGCGACGGGCGCCTCGCTGGCCGCAGCGGCGGCTTGCACTTCCACGTGTTCGGACGCCGGTTCGGCCGGGCCGGTTTCGGCGGCGGCTTCCGGGGCATTCGGCTGTTCCGAAGTCTCGTGGGAAGTCTCGTGGGAAGCCTCGCTGTCGCCAGCGCCTTCCGCGCCCATCGCCATGGGCTCGGATGCGCCTTCAGTCGACTCCTGGCTGAAATTCCGGCTGGCGTTCTGGCCAGCGCCTTGATTGTCCTCGTCGGCCGTAACCTCGCCGGTCACGCGCTCGTCGTCGTTGCGGCTGCGGCGTTCCGAGCCGCGGCGGTGGCGGCGGCTGCGGCGGCGGGAATTATCCTCGTCCTCCTCCTCGCGATGGGCGCGGGATTCTTCCTCCAGCAGCGCGGCGCGGTCGGCGTGGGGGATCTGGTAATAGTCGGGATGGATTTCCGAAAAGGCGAGAAAGCCGTGGCGATTGCCGCCATATTCGACGAAGGCGGCCTGCAGCGAGGGTTCGACCCTCGTCACTTTCGCCAGATAGATATTGCCGCGTAACTGTTTTTTGGAGGCGGATTCGAAATCGAACTCTTCGACTCTATTGCCGCGCAGCACCACCACCCGCGTCTCTTCGGGGTGGGAGGCGTCTATGATCATCTTGTTGGCCATGGGGAACTCTTGCGGGCATGGCGCGGCCACAGGCCTGGATCGCCCTTGCGCTTGCGCCGGCGGAGGCTGTGCCGTCCGACCGGAATGCGCGCGCGGCGCCGCGCCCTTGGAGGCGCGCCATGCGATAATGGGTTGAGGGATTTTCGTGAGTGGCGACATGCAGCGCGGGACGGCCACGGGCCGGAGCGCTGCAGGAAATGACGGGCATACGGCCCGATTGACGGATTGGCGCCGCGAAGGCCGGCGAAATCGCGTCCGCTACGAATCGCGTCAGGACGCTCCGCCTTGCGGCGTTGGATCCTTCTTCGGTTGCGGCCCCCGCGCGGCCTGCGCCGCGGCGGGGTTTGTTTGCGGGCGCGTGCAAATTCTCACCTGTCTTCCGAGGCGCAAGGCCGCCGGACACTGTCCAAAACGTGCGGCAAGCGAAAAAAGGCACAACAACCGGCCGGCGCGAAAAACACCCGCTTGTCTGGCGGCGCGTCGAGGCTGGAGAGGCCGTTCATCGCTCGCTTGGCGCGAATCCTTTATCGCGCCCGAACTGGAACGCTTCTATCTAGCCTAGGAAACGCCCCTTTGGCAAGTTTCCCGCGTTCCGTGGCTGTTTTGCAACAGTCGCCATGGCCGCCGCGGATGTTTAAGGTCAATTCCTGTTAACCTTTTCATGGTCTCAATCAGACCCTTCCGCGACATCCGGCAGGCTGTCGCGCCCGAAACAGGAACGCCGCGAAAAATCATGGTCTGTGGCTTCGCGTTCAGGTCGAGAAGAACATCGGGCCGGCAAATGCCGGGCCTCTTTTACGGCGGCGTCTTCGCGGCCCTCGTCTCCTGCGCGGCTTTTCCGGGCGCAGCCTTGGCCGATGCGCGGGTCCCCGTCGCCATTTCCGCCCGCGTGGAGCCGGGACCGCGCGAAACCCGGCTGATCTTCGCGCTCGACGCCTGCGTCGCCGCCGAGACCTATGTGCTCGACGCGCCCGCCCGCGCCATTGTCGACCTGCCCGAGGTCAATTTCCAGATCGATCCCGGCGACGGAGGGCAAACGCCCCGCCCTGCCCGGCGCTCCGCCAAAAACCATCCCGCGCCTTCGGCAATCGTCGCGCCCGGCCTGATCGGCACCTTCCGCTTCGGGCGGCTGGCGCCGGGCAAGTCGCGCATCGTCATCGACCTCGCGGCCTCGGCGCAAATCGTCTCGTCGACCTGTTCCCCCGCGCCCGCCCCCGGCGCCGGGTTCGAACTCGCCTTCGCCCTGGCGCCCCAGCCCGACGCCGACTTCAAGGCCGCCGCCCGCGAGGGCGCGGCAAAGCAGGCGCGCATGACCGAATCCGCCGCGGCGGTGGCGGAAAAGCCTGAAATATCATCGCAAAAACCAATCATCGTCATCGATCCCGGCCATGGCGGCGTCGATTCCGGCGCGCTCGGCCGCAATCACGCCGTCGAAAAGACCATTGTCCTCGAGTTCGCGCACGCGCTGGCCGCGAAACTGCGCGAAAGCGACCGCTACCAGGTGAAGCTGACGCGCGACGACGACACATTCGTGCCGCTGGGCGAACGCGTGCGCATGGCGCGAAAGCTCGGCGCCGGACTGTTCGTCTCCGTTCACGCCGACACGCTTCTTGGCGGCGGCGCCGAGGGCGCGACGGTCTACACGGTTTCGGACAAGGCGTCCGACGCCGAGGCGGCGCGCGTCGCAGAAAGCGAAAACAAGGCCGACGCCGACGCCGGCGTCGAGTCCAAGGCGGACGCCGACGACGTCAACGACATATTGTTCGACCTGACGCGACGCGAGACCCGCGCCTATTCCCATGTCTTCGCGCGCTCCCTGTCGGAATACTGGAAGGTCGCGGCGCGGCTGAACAAGAACCCGCGGCGCTCCGCGGGATTCGTCGTGCTCAAGGCCCCCGACGTGCCTTCGGTGCTGCTGGAGCTCGGCTACCTCTCGAACGCCGCCGACGCGGGCGACCTGTCCTCGCCGCAATGGCGCGACAAGGCCTCGGCGCAGGTCGCGCGCGCCATCGACAGCTTTTTCGCCGCGCGCCAGCCGGGAAAGGCCTCCGGGCCGCCCCCTGCCGACCCCGTCCCCGGCGCCGCCCTTAAACCGACACAAAGCGTCGGCAACTAGGGCGTTGCGAGCAAAGGGGCCATGGCCGGTTTTCTCGCGCCCGGCGCCGCCGATTTTTGCAAACTTGGCGGCGCTTTGGCTTGGCCCGCGCGTCGACGCAGTGCTATAGCCGCGTAAGGGCGTTGCGATTCCTCGGCTGCTCGCCTGTTTCATGTTGCAAGGGTCGTTGCGACAAAAGTCGTCGTGAAAGGTGTTTTCATGCGGATGCTCGCCCGGTTTTTCGGCTTTCTATTCGCGACCGGCGCGATCCTTTTCATTCTTGGCGCGATCGGCGTCGCCGGGCTGGTCTACGCCTACAACAAGGACCTGCCCGACTACACCCAGCTCAAGAATTACGAGCCGCCGATCATGACCCGCGTCCACGCGGGCGACGGCTCCCTGCTCGCCGAATATTCGCACGAGCGCCGGCTCTACCTGCCTTCCAACGCCATTCCGTCGCTGGTCAAGCAGGCCTTCATCTCGGCCGAGGACAAGAATTTCTACACCCACAACGGCATCGACCCCGAAGGCATCGCCCGCGCCGCCATGGTGCTGCTGCAGGGCTCCAAGCACATGCAGGGCGCCTCCACCATCACCCAGCAGGTGGCCAAGAACTTCCTTTTGACCAACGAGCGCAGCTTCGACCGCAAGATCAAGGAAGCCCTGCTTTCGCTGCGCATCGAGCAGACCTATTCGAAAGAGCGCATCCTCGAGCTCTACCTCAACGAAATCTATCTGGGCATGGGCAATTACGGCATTGCCGCCGCCGCGCTGAATTATTTCGACAAGTCGGTCTATGAGCTGACCCTCGCGGAAACCGCCTATCTCGCCGGATTGCCCAAGGGGCCGAACAACTACAATCCCTACCGCAATCGCGACGCCGCCGTCGCGCGCCGCAACTATGTCATCGAGCGCATGGTCGACAACGGCTACGTCTCGCGCAAGGACGGCGACGCCGCCAAGTCCGAGCCGCTGACCGTCAATCCGCGCGTCCTCTCGGCCAATTCCATGATGGCCGGCTATTTCGCCGAGGAAGTGCGGCGCGAGCTGAACGACCGCTACGGCGACAAGAAGCTCTATGAGGGCGGCCTGTCGGTGCGCACGACCCTCGATCCGAAGATGCAGCTGATGGCGCGCAAGGCGCTGGTCGAAGGCCTGATCCGCTTCGACGAGGCGCATGGCTGGCGCGGCGCCCTGCGGCAGATCGAGCCTCGGCGGCGACTGGGGACCGCCGCTCGGCGACGTTCCCGCGCTCGGCGACGTCGCAGCCCTGGCGTCTCGCCGTCGTGCTCGACGCCACCGATGTCTCCGCCCGCATCGGCCTGCAGCCGGGACATGAAAAATCCGGCGAATCTCGGACACGAGCGCGAAACCGGCGCGCCTGACCGCCGACGGCGTCCGCTGGACGCACAAGCGCCTGCGCCAGGTCGTTTCGCCCGGCGACGTGGTCTATGTCGAACCTGTGGACGGCCATCCCGGCCAGTTCCGCCTGCGCCAGATTCCGGAAATCTCCGGCGCGCCTCGTCGCCATGGACCCCGATACCGGCCGCGTCTTCGCCATGGTCGGCGGCTTTTCCTTCGACCAGTCGAACTTCAACCGCTCGACCCAGGCGCTTGCGCCAGCCCGGCTCCTCCTTCAAGCCCTTCGTCTACGCCACCGCGCTCGACAACGGCTATACGCCGTCCTCGATCGTGCTCAGACGAGCCGATCGAGATCGCCCAGCCGAACGGCGAAGTCTGGCGTCCCGGAAAACTTCGAGGAAGGCCATTACGGCCCGCATACGCTGCGCTACGGCGTCGAACATTCGAAAAACCTGATGACCGTGCGCCTCGCGCGCGACGTCGGCATGCCCCTGATCGCCGAATATGCCCGCCGCTTCGGCATTTACGACGATATGCCGCGACCTATCTCCCGATGGCGCTCGGCGCGGGCGAAACGACGGTGATGCGCATGGTCACCGCCTATTCCATGCTCGCCAATGGCGGCAAGCGCATCAAGCCGACGCTGATCGACCGCATCCAGGACCGCTGGGGCCATACCGATCTACCGCCATGACGAGCGCGAGTGCCTGGGCTGCGACTCGCCGAAATTCGACCCGACCAGCGAGCCGAGGCTGGTCGACAAGCGCGAGCAGGTGCTCGATCCGCTCACCGCCTACCAGATCACCTCGATCATGGAAGGCGTGATCGAGCGCGGCACCGGCGTCTCGATCAAGGAGGTCGGCAAGCATCTCGCGGGCAAGACCGGCACCACCAACGACGCCAAGGACCTTTGGTTCGTCGGCTATTCGCCCGATCTCACGGTCGGCGTCTTCCTCGGCTACGACAAGCCGCGCTCGATGGGCGATTCGGCGCAGGCCGCCACCTATGCCGCGCCGATCTTCCGCGACTTCATGAAAATGGCGCTGGCCGACAAGCCGGACACCCCGTTCCGCGTGCCGCCGGGCATCAAGCTGATCTCGGTCGACGTGAAATCGGGCATGCGCTCCTCCGGCGCCGGCTCGATCCTCGAAGCCTTCAAGCCCGGCACGGCGCCGCCCGACACCTACGGCGGCGGCGGCGGCGGCAGCGCGCGCCGGCCTCGCAACACGCCGGCGACCGACCAGGCGGTCGGGCTCGGGCACGGGCGGGCTGTATTGAAGCCAACGCCTTGCGCCTTTACAGCGCCGGATTCGCTGTCTATGTCTCGCCCTCCAGTTCTGGAACCGGAAAGCAGAATTTCATGCGCGCCGAAGCGGTTTCGCTCGTCGAACAGATCAAGCAGTCCGTGGGACTGCTGAGGAGGCATCTTTGACGTCGAGAATTCGACGCGCCGCCTCGCGGAACTGAACGCCAAATCCGAAGACCCCGAATCTCTGGAACAACGCCGAACTCGCGCAGAAGCTGATGCGCGAGCGCACCGACCTTGAAGACCGGCTCGGCGTCGCTGGCCAAGTTCGAGAGCGAACTCGATGACGCCATCACCCTCGTCGAACTCGGCGAGATGGAAGGCGACGCCAGCGCCGAGCAGGAAGGCGTCGAACAGCTCAAGGCGATCAAGGCCGAGGCCGACGCGCCGGCAGGTCGAGGCGCTGCTGTCAGGCGAAGCCGACGCCAACGACACGTTTATCGAAGTCCATTCCGGCGCCGGCGGCACGGAAAGCTGCGACTGGGCGCGCATGCTGCTGCGCATGTACACGCGCTGGGCCGAGCGCCACAAATTCAAGGTCGAGCTGATCGAAGAAACGCCGGGCGACGAGGCGGGCATCAAGTCCGCCACCTTGCTGGTCAAGGGCCATAACGCCCATGGCTGGGCCAAGACGGAATCGGGCGTGCACCGGCTGGTGCGCATCTCGCCCTTCGATTCCAACGCGCGGCGGCACACGAGCTTCGCCTCGGCCTGGGTCTATCCGGTCATCGACGACAAGATCGACATCCAGGTCAACGAAAGCGATTGCCGCATCGACACCTATCGCGCCCAGGGCGCCGGCGGCCAGCACATCAACACCACGGATTCGGCCATCCGCATCACGCATATTCCGTCAGGCATCGTCGTCGCCTGCCAGATGGAGCGCTCGCAGCACAAGAACCGCGCGACAGCGTGGAACATGCTGCGCGCCCGCCTCTATGAGCAGGAGATCGAGCGCCGCGAGGCCGAGGCCAGCGCGATCAACGCGACCAAATCGGAAATCGGCTGGGGCCACCAGATCCGCTCCTATGTGCTGCAGCCCTACCAGATGGTGAAGGACCTGCGCACCGGCTATGTCTCGCAATCGCCGGATGAAGTGCTCGACGGCGATCTTGACGCCTTCATGGAGGCCTCACTCGCGCAACGCGTGCACGGCGGCGGGCCGGACAAGGTCGAGGACGTGGACTGACGCGCGCTACGGCGTGTTCGCCGCGCGGCGGCTGGGCAGCAATTCGCCCGTGCGCTCCAGCACCGGATAGGCCGAGGAGGCGACGACCAGGCCGTTGATGCTCTTGAGTTCGCGCAACAGGTCGAGATGCAGCGCATTGCCCTGCGCCTCGTCAAAGCGCCTGTTGCGCATGGCCTCGAAATGCGCGGAGTTGGCGCGCGACATGGCCTCGCGGAAATACACCTTCTCATCGGTCAGCAGATGCGCGACGCGGGAATCCGCGGTCATGAACAGCGAGCCGGCCATGCCGAGGTTGCTGCCAAGGCGATCCATCAGCGCGAAAAGCTCCTCCTGCGCGCCCGGCGGAATCACCCCCTGCTGCTTCAGGTATTTCGCGGCGCGGGGCAGGAAATTGCGGGCGAGAATCTCGGCCCCTTCGGCGATATCGCTGGCATAGGTCAGGACTTCGTCGAGCCGCCGGTGATCGTCGGCGCCGAGTTCGTCGGGATCGAGCGCGACCAGATAGGATTCGATGGATTGCGACAGCCGCTCGATCACGCCGTAGCGGCGGCGCACCTGGGCGATCAGCCGGCGATCGGCCTTCGCCAGCGCCTCGCGCGCGCCCGAGATCATGTCCCGGAGCATGTCGGAGACGCGCAAAGCCTCGCGCGCCGCCGCGCCCAGCGCGACGATCGGCATTTCCCGCGCCGCCGGGTCGAGGTAAACAGGCATCGACGGATCGGCCTCGTCGACCCGCGGCGGGAAAGCCTTTTTCAGCGCCCAGGCGTAGGGCGTCAGCAGCGGGAAGAAAACCAGCGCGGTCGCGAGATTGAACAGCATGTGGAAATCGGCGACCGAACGCGCGTCGTCAGGCTCGATCGTCACCATGAAACGGCCGATCGGATACAGGAACGCCAGCGCGGCCGCGCCGCCGACAACGCGGGTGAGGAGATTGCCGACCGGCAGCCGCCGCGCGGCGGGATCGTCGCCCGCCGGCCCTTCGAGCACCGGATTGATCGCCGCGCCAAGATTGGCGCCGAGCACCAGCGCATAGGCGGCGTCCGGCGGCACGGCGCCGCGCGCCGCCAGCGACATGATGAACAGCACCACCGCGACGCTCGAATGCGCCGCCCAGGTCAATGCCGCCGCGAGAAGGACGTCGATCAGCGGCTGGGTCGCCACGGCGCCGAGCAGCAGCCGCAGGCTTGGCGCATCCTCGTAGGAGGTCATCAGGTCGAGCAATTGCCGCAACGCCAAAAACATCAAGCCGAGGCCGATCACGGCGCGGCCGAGATCGCGCGCCCGCGTGCCGGAATCGCGGCGGAACATGATCACGCCCACCAGGATCAGCGCCGGCGCGGCGGAAGCGACGTTGAAGGACATGACCTGCACGATCAGGGTGGTGCCGACATTGGCGCCGAGCATCACCGCCAGCGCCGGAACGAGATCGACCATGCCGGACGCGGCAAATCCCGCGGTCATCAAGCCGGTGGCGGTGCTGCTCTGCAGGAGCGCGGTGACGCCAAGCCCGGCGAAAAAAGCCAGAAACCGGCTTTTCAGCGCGCCGCCGAGCAATGTCTTCAACTGCGGCCCGAAAGCCCGCTGCACGCCCGTCTGCACCATATGCGCGCCCCACAGGAGAAGCGCGATGGAGCCGGCGAGATCGAGCAGGGTCAGCGGAAAGGACATGTCTGGGCCTCCGTTCGCAATATAGGCGTGCGTTGCAAACGTGGGGAAGCCGGTTTCGTTCGCGGGCGGGCCTAGAGCATTTTCGAGCGAAGTGGATTCCGGTTCGCGTTAAGACCCGAAGGGCCGCGTTAGCGAATATGCGTGAAAACAAGAAACTAGCGCCTGTTCGGTGAACCGGAGTTCACCGAACAGGCGCTAGCGCGTCTCGGTCAAGGAGGGAGTGCTGTCGAAAAGCGGATAAAGCCGGGTAATGATCGACCCGAGGCAGATCAACACCACCAACAGCTTGAGCAGCTGGGCGAGCCGCGCTTCAGGACAAAACCGGTCGATGACCCAGAACAGGATGGCGCCGATGACAATTGTGACCAGAATTCCAATCAAAAGCGAAAGTGTGAGCACGATGTTCCCCCAGATTTAGCCGTCTAGGTTGAGAACACGCTCACTCGCCAATTCGTTGCTAAGCAAAGCATGATTTTGCAGCAAAAATGCGCGGTCAGCGCGGGAGAAGGGCTCGCAGTCCCTCGCCATCCTCCCCGCGTCGCAGGCCGAGCACGGCAACAGGCGCGACGCGCGCGGCGATCTCGGCCAGCGTGTCGTCGAACGCGACAGTCGCGCCCTCGCCTTCATTCACCACCACCGCCGCAATATCCGCGCCTTTCATGCGCAGAACCGCGACCGCCGCCAGCGTGTGGCTGATCGTGCCAAGGTGATCGCCGACGACCAGCAGCGCCGGCGCCCTGAGCGCCAGGATCCAGTCGAGCACGGTGTTTTCGGCGTCGAGCGGCGCCATCACGCCGCCGACGCCCTCGATCACATGCAGATCGGCCTTTTCCCGCAAAAACGCCCGTCCCTGCGCAAAAAGCGCCTCGCAATCGAGCGCCCGGCCCTCGGCCTTCGCCGCCATGCTGGGCGCGAGCGGCGCGGAAAAACGCCAGGGCGAGATTTTCTCGACGTTTTCCGATGTCGGCGCCAAGCCGAGCGCCGAGAGGATCGCGCCAGTATCGCTCGCGTCGAGGTCCCCGGCGTCAAAACCCGAGATAACCGGCTTGGCGGCGGCGACCTCAAGCCCGCGCGCCCTCGCTTCCCGGATCAGCGCCGCCGTGACATAAGTCTTGCCCACGCCTGTGCCCGTGGAAGTGACGAAATAGCTGACGCCCATGCCCCAAGACTCGCTTTCAAACCTCTGGCTTCCCTACACCCAAATGCTCGGCGCAAGCCAGCCGCTCGACGCTTTTTCCACGCGGGGGTCGCTGATCCGGCTCAAGGACGGGCGCACGCTGATCGACGGCATCGCCTCCTGGTGGACGGCCTGCCACGGTTACAATCATCCCCACATCCTCGCCGCCCTGCATCGCCAGCTCGACCAGATGCCGCATGTGATGTTCGGCGGCCTCGTGCACGATCCCGCGACAAAACTGGCGCGGCGGCTGGCGGAAATGACGCCCGGCGACCTGCGCCATGTCTTCTTCGTCGACAGCGGCTCGGTGGCGGTCGAAGTCGCCATGAAAATGGCCGTGCAATACTGGCTCAACAGGGGCGAGACGGGACGCTCGCGCTTCCTGAGCTTTCGCGACGGCTATCACGGCGACACCATGGCCTGCATGTCCGTCTGCGATCCCGTGGAATCCATGCACGCCCTGTTCCGGGATTACCTGCCAAAGCAAATCCTGGCCGAACTACCTTCAGACACAAGGTTAGAAGAGAAGCTCAATAGTCTGCTGGAACACAATAAATCGCAGATAGCCGCTGTGCTGATCGAACCACTCGTCCAGGGCGCCGGCGGCATGAAAATGCACGACGCCGCAACCCTGCGCCGCATCGCCGACGCCTGCGGGCGGCATGGCGTGCTGCTGATCGCCGACGAGATTTTTACCGGCTTCGGCCGCACGGGAACGCTGTTCGCCTGCGAGCAGGCCGGCGTGACGCCCGATATCATGTGTCTCGGCAAGGGATTGACCGGCGGCGCGCTGACGCTGGCCGCGACCATCGCTCGTCCCCACGTGTTCGAGGCTTTTCTGTCGGACGACCCGAAAAAGGCGCTGATGCACGGTCCAACCTTCATGGCCAATCCGCTCGCCTGCGCCGCCGCCAACGCCTCGCTCGACCTGTTCGAAACGGAGCCGCGTCTGAAGCAGGTCGCGCGGATTGAGCAGCTTTTGCGCGAGGGATTCGCGCCGTGCCGCGACATTCCCGGGGTAACAGACGTCCGGGTCAAGGGCGCGATCGGCGTCGTGCAATGCGAAAGCCTCGGCGATACCCAGGCGTTGCGCGAAAAATTCGCCGAACAGGGCTTCTGGATTCGCCCCTTCGGCGACATCGTCTATCTCACGCCGGCCTTCACGATTGAAGAGGTGCAACTCCGGGCGCTGACTTCAGCCATTTGCAAGGTCTTGCCGGAGTGGCTACCCGGGTAGGAAAGAGACTTCCTGGCGCGCCAACCGATCAGAACGATTGAAGCGTGCCTATCCGGTTAACACACACCCACTAAATATAGTGGGAGCGGCGGGCTTGGTGCAAAGGCAGGAAACGGCGGATTGCGGGCGTGGTGCGATGGGCCGGCCCCGAGAAAACACCGGTCGATGGCCCAACGAGAAAGAAGCGCCAGAACCGGGAATTGGGGCATTCGCGAAAGCGGCCATTCCGAACCCGTTGATCACAATTACGTTACGTCACTCATCGCTCAAGTTTAGCAATTTACTGGCGATACGTTTGCCGCCATGCTGCGCGCCATGGGTGTGAGCGTTACGGCCCCGGGGGCAAAGGTGATCGAAGCGCCGGGAATGTCCACGGCGAGCGACGGCGTGCCGCGGCTCGACGACTGGGTGAAGGATTTCGACCCGACCCTCGCCCACGTTTTGTCCTTTATTGATTTGCTGCCGGACCCGGCCTGCGCGCGTTTTTACGAGTCCGACAGCAATGTCCGCTCCGTGAGTCGCACCCAGGTCAAACAGCCTGTCAACGCGCGCGGTTCCGGCCGCTGGCGGCCTTATGCGGCGGCTCTGGCGCCGCTGATCGAACAGTTAAATCGCGCCGGCGCGCTCGAAAACTGGCGCGAGGCGAAGACGCCACGCCGACCGCACCCCCTTCCTGATGACGCCTTGCCTGTTTCACCTGTTGAAGGATCGCAGCAATGACCACACCGACCCCGCTCTTGACCACGGCTACCAACACTTTCGCTTACGACAACACGACGATCCAGTACGCCACGGTCGTGACCGCCGGCTATTACGACATCACGGCCGACGGCGCTGAGGGCGGCGGCGCCAGCACGACCACCGGGGTCGGCGCGATGGCGACCGGCGACATCTATCTCCAGGCTGGCGCGACGCTCGAGATCGTCGTCGGCGGAGCAGGCGGCGCCGTCTCGGGCGACGGCGGCGGCGGCGGCGGCAGCTTCGTTTTCGAGACCAACGGGACCGGCGGAATCGGCGCTCGCGAAGTGATCGCCGGCGGGGGCGGCGGCGGCGTCAGCAGCGGCAACGGCGGGTCCCAGCCGAACGGCAGCAATGGCGGCGGCGGCGGCGCCGGCGGACTCAACGGCGACGCGGGCAAAGGCGGCATTGGCAACGGCGGGCTGGATGGCTTCGGCGGCGGCGGCGGCGGCGGGTATACTGGCGGCGAAGGCGGCGGCGCCGGTAACGCCGGAAAGGACGGAAGCACGACTGGCGCAACCTTCGCCGGCGGGAGCGGCGGCCCCGCGGGCGGCGGCGGCGCGTCTGGCGGGGTTGGCGGTTTCGGCGGCGGCGGCGGCGGCGGCTGGTCTGGCGGCGGCGGCGGCGGCGGGTACGGCGGCGGCGGCGGCGGCGCGAGTGGCGGCGGCGGCGGCGGCGGAGGGTCCTTCGTCAATCTCGCGACCGGCTCCGCCCATCCCACCGATATCCACCAGACGACGGCCGGAGGGGCGGAAAAGGTCAATGCAGCCGACAACGGCAATGGCGAGATCACCATCACCTACATGCCCTGCTATTGCGCGGGCACGCTGATTGCGACTGATTGCGGCGACGTCGCGGTTGAGCACCTAAAAATCGGCGACCGCGTGGTGACGCTGTCCGGCGCGGCGCGGCCGATCAAATGGATGGGAACGCGCTCCTATGACGGACGCTTCGTCGGGCAAAACCGCGAGGTCCTGCCGATCTGCGTGCGCGCGGGGGCCTTGGGCGACACTGTACCGAGCCGCGATCTCCTGATATCGCCGCGTCACGCGCTTTATCTCGAGGGCGTGCTGATCGAGGCCAGGGACCTCGTCAACGGCGTCAGCATCGTCCAGGCCGAAAAAGTCGAGCGCGTCGATTATTTCCACATCGAGCTGGAAAGCCATGACGTGATTTTCGCCGAAGGCGTGGAGGCCGAGACCTTCATCGACAATGACTCGCGAACCATGTTCCAGAATGTCGCGGATTATTTCGCGCTCTATCCCGGCGAGGGCAAAAGGCGGCGGGCCAAAAAATCCTTCGCGCCGCGTCGCGACGAGGGTTTTGAGATCGAGGCGGCGCGGCAAAACATCGCGGCGCGCGCGGAACTTGTCGCGACTTCAACGCCGGGCGACTTGCGCGGCTGGGTCGAGGGCGTGAGCGCGGACGCGCTGTGGGGCTGGGCGCAGGATTCAGGCGATCCGCAAAATCCTGTTAGCCTGCATGTCCTCGCCGACGGCTGCGTGGTCGGCCGCGTACTGGCCAACCGGTTCCGCGCCGATCTCAAGGCTGCAGGCCTTGGCGACGGCCGGCGCGCCTTCGAGTTCCATGCGCCGAAGGGCGTCGATTTCTCGCGAGCGCATGTCGAATTGCGCCGAGCCTCCGACGGCGCGGCGCTGGCTTGCCCGGCGCAAGACGTGGCGTGAAAAAAGCGCGGGCGGGCCGAACACAACCCCCCGTATGCCTCAGGGCTTACGGGGTTGGGATGAGACAGTCACAGGACAAACGACCGGCCTATGACCGTTTCGAAGCATTTATTGATGCATGGACGAACGCGCGCGACGGTCGCCTAGGGGTCATGGATACGCATTCGACCGACGCGGGGAAGGTCAGTTGACGGCTCTGCTCCGGCCATTGCGAGAAAGGCTTGAATTTCCCCTTCGAGCCGCGCGCGGACGATCAGACGGTCTCGATCTGGCTTGCCGGCAAGTCCACATTTAGCAGGTGTGTGCGTCAACTGGATAGGCGCGGATTGAAGCCTATTCCGCCGCGTCGAGATCGTGATGGAAATGGCCTTCGCTGGTCTCCAGCACTTTCAGGCCAAGCCTTTCGATCAGCGCGCGATCCTCGGCCGCGTCATTGTTTGACGTGGTCAGGAGCTTTTCGCCGTAAAAAATCGAATTGGCGCCGGCCATGAAGCACATTGCCTGCGCCTCGGCGCTCATCTCGGAGCGGCCGGCCGAAAGGCGAATGCGCGATTGCGGCATGACCACGCGCGCGACGGCGATCATCCTGACCATGTCGAAGGCGTCGACCGGCGCAAGGCCCTCCATCGGCGTGCCGCGCACGGCGACCAGCGCATTGACCGGCACGCTCTCGGGATGCGGGTTCATCTCGGAAAGCACGCGCAGCAGCGACGCCCGGTCGAATTCCTTTTCGCCCATGCCGATGATGCCGCCGCAGCAAAGGTTGATGCCCTCGGCGCGGACGATGGCCAGCGTGTCCAACCGGTCCTGATAGGTGCGGGTCGAGACGATCTCGCCGTAAAACTCTGGGCTGGTGTCCAGATTGTGGTTGTAGGAGGTCAGGCCCGCTTCCGCGAGGCGCTTGGCCTGGTGCGGCTTGAGCATGCCCAGGGTGACGCAGGCCTCCATGCCCATGTCGCGCACGCCCTTGACCATGTCCACCACGGCGTCGAACTCGGCGCCGTCGCGGACCGAGCGCCAGGCGGCGCCCATGCAGAAGCGCGAGGCGCCGGCCTCCCTGGCGACTTTTGCGCGCGAGAGGACGTAATCGACGTCCATCTGCGTTTCCTTGGCCACGCCTGTCTTCTTGGCGTAATGCGCGCTCTGCGGGCAATAGCCGCAATCCTCGGCGCAGCCGCCGGTCTTGATCGACAGGAGGCTGGCAAGCTGGATCGTATCGTCGTGATATTGACGATGAACAGTGCGCGCGTATTGAACGAGATCGAGCAGCGGCAAGGCGAACAGCGCCTCGATCTCCGGCAAGGTCCAGTCGTGGCGCACTCTGGCTTTTTCGGAAAACGGGGCTTTTTCGGAACATTGCGGGTAAGGGGTCATGACATTCCCGTGACGATTGCCCGTGACATTTGGCTGCGGGTCTCATATCAGGTTGTCGGCAAATGGCAAAAACCGATATTTACAGCGCCTATTGCGCCCGCCGAGCCGCCCAGGACCGCCTGCGCGAGCTGAAAACCAGCACGATCGCGCCGCACGGGCGCATTTTTCGCGACGGCCGCGAATTGGTCAATTTCGCCAGCAACGACTATCTCGGCCTCAGCCTCCACCCCGCCCTGATCGAAGCCTCGCGCGCCTATGCGGAACAATATGGCGCGGGCGTCGCCGCCTCCCGGCTCGTCACAGGCGAGCATCCGGCTTTCGCAGCCCTTGAGGCGCGGCTCGCTGCGGCCAAGAACCAACCCGCCGCCCTCGTCATGGCTGCGGGGTACCAGACCAACCTCACCGCAGTCGCGGCCCTGGCCGACAAGGACGTGGCGGGTCGGCCGGTCACAATCCTCGCCGACCGGCTGGCGCATCACTCGCTCTTGCAGGGCGCCGTGCTGTCCGGCGCGCGCCTCATTCGATTTCTGCACAATGATTGCAATCATCTTGAGCGCCTTCTTAAAGCGCGGTCTGAGAAAGGCGATTATTGTCTGATCGTCACGGAAAGCGTGTTCGGGATGGACGGCGACATCGCCGACCTCGCCCGCATCGGCGCGCTGGCGCAGCGCCACGACGCTTTGCTCTACGTCGACGAAGCGCACGCCACCGGCGTGTTTGGCGCGCGCGGCTTCGGGCTTTGCGAGGATTTTCCGCACAAACAACCGATGTCGCCATGGGCACGTTCGGCAAGGCGCTCGGCGGTTTCGGCTCCTACCTCGCCTGTGGCGAAACTGTTCGCCAGTTCCTGATCCAGCGTTGCGGCGGCCTCGTCTACAGCACGGGCCTGCCGCCTTCGGTGCTCGGAGCGATGGACGCCGCGCTGACTCTCGTGCCGCAAATGTCTGGAGAACGCGCCCTTCTGCTCGGACAGGCGGACAGGTTGCGGAAAAGCCTCACGGCGCAGGGCTGGAATTGCGGGCTGAGCGCCAGCCAGATCATCCCGCTGCTGATCGGCGCGGAGGCTGACGCCCTCCATGTGTCCGCGGAGCTCGAACGGCGCGGCTTTCTCGTCCCCGCGATTTGCCCGCCGACCGTGCCGCAGGGATCGAGCCGGCTGCGCATCTCGCTGTGCTCGGCCCACCATCCCGATGACATTGACGCGCTGATCGCCGCCCTCGGCGAATTCGCATCCCGATATTCCGCCGGGGCGGCGGCGTGAGGCTCGTTTTCATCCATGGCTGGGCGCTCGGCCCGGAAATGTGGGACGCCCTCGCCGACTGTCTCGCGGCTTACGAGCAAACGCGCGTCAATCTCGGCTATTTCGGACCGCCTAACCTGCCCGCGTCTCGCGACGGCGATATTCTTGTCGGCCATTCCGCCGGGCTTTTGTGGGGGCTGAAGCACAGGCGCGACTGGGCGGGGCTGGTCGCGATCAGCTCCTTTTCGCGTTTCGGGCTCGACGCGCAGGGGCGCGGCTGCGCCAAACCCTCGGCCTTGCGGGCGATGCATAAAAATCTTTTGCGCGACGCCAATGCCTGCGTCAAAACCTTTCGCGCCTCGATCGGCGCGCCGCCGGCGGAAGAGCCGGCGCGGACCGAACCGCTGGCGGCAGGGCTGGAGTTTTTGCGCGATTTTGACGGCGGCCCCCATTTGCGGGGTAGATCGCTGGTTTTGACGGCGAAGGACGACGCGCTCGCGCCCCCCGGCGAGGCGGAAAAACTGGCGCAGATCTCGGGCGGACGTCTTGTGCTCGGCGCAACGGGCGGGCATGGACTGCCCTGGAAGGCGCCAAGGTTTTGCGCGGCGCAGATCGAGGAATTTTTGCGCGGTCATGAGTTCCTGAACCCACAAGCGCATCCGTCATCCGCGCCTTCGACGCGGCGGCGGGAACCTATGACGCGGCCTCGCAAATCCAGCGCGCAATCGCTTGCGAACTCGTCGGCCGCGCCGCGCGCGACTGCGCGGGAAAACCAAAAACCATTCTCGATCTCGGCTGTGGCGCCGGCCATGTCGCCGAATTTGCGCTGCAAAACTGGCCCAAGGCGAAACTGACGGCGCTCGACGCGGCCCCCGCCATGCTGGCGGCGCTGCAGGCCAAGTTTCCCGGCGTGGGGATCATCCGGGCCGATGCAGCCGAAACGGGAGACATCGGGCGCTACGACCTGATCCTCTCGAGCATGATGGCGCATTGGCTGCCCGATCCGCGCGGAGCGATCGCCCAATGGCGAAAGCTGCTGGCGCCCGGCGGCCGCCTGCATGTCGCCCTGCCCGTCGCGGGAAGCCTGCACGAATGGCGCGACGCTTGCCGCGCGGCGCATCTCGCGGACGGTCTCTGGGCCTTTCCCGACTCCGGCTTCGCGGCGGGATCGGGCGCAAGCGCCGAGACGAAGGCCTTTGTCGCGACCTATGCGGACGCGCGCGCATTCCTCCGGAGCCTGAAACAGACGGGCGCGCGAAGATCGCGGCCCGGCCACAGCCCGGCCTCGCCGGCCGCACTGCGAAGAGTGCTGAACCGGCAGAAAAAGCCTTTTTCGGCGACGTTTCTGGTTGAATTCCTGGTCGCGTCGGAATCTTGACCGCTGGCGGCAAATACGCAGTTGCCTTATTGAAAGAGCTGTGACCTGATTTGTTTACGCAGCATTACATCACCAAAAAATTTTGCAGGAGCAGCAATGAGCATTCATACAATCAAGGTCATTCATCCCGGCTGGTATGGAAAGCTGCAGCTTTCGACTTCAGATTCGACCGTATACCACCTAAACGTCGGAAGTACTGGAAGCTATACTTTGAATGACGACAAACTCATAATCGACTGGGATAAATACCCAACGGAAACATTTTTTAAGTCTGATTTTGGCCTTTACATCCAAAACTCCGTCAAGCCAGAGAAATTGACGAACGTAGACGCCCTGAACGTCGTGTTGATCGGCGGACGACCTGTCGCCATCAGCAAAATCAGCGTTTCCATTGACGACGACTACGAAGTCAGCTTGCGACTGGGGACGACGGATATACCGACCTTTGAGCAGGTCTTTGTCAGACAGGAATACGAAAGTCCAAATCTGCCCGCCACCGCCAAGACTATCATTGATCTCGGCGCCAATGTCGGCTTAGCGACCGTCTTTTTCGCCCAAAAATACAAGGGTGCGAAAATCCTGGCGGTCGAACCCGAGGCCGAAAATTTCCGGGCGCTCGAAAACAACGTGCGCGCGCTTGGAAATCGTGTCTCCACTTTAAAAGGCGCCGTCTGGCATGAAGACGGCGAAATCAACCTTAATGTGGACGCCGAGGACGGCTCGCCCCTAGGTTCTTGGGGCGTACAAGTCTCCGCGCAGGCCTGGAAGGGCAGCGGGGCAACTCCGTGCTGGAAACTTTCCACGCTCATGGAAAAATTCGCGTTTGATGAGGTGGACATATTGAAAATCGACATCGAAGGCGCCGAACTCGAATTGTTTTCTGAGAAGCCCGAGCTCTGGCTGACGAAAGCCAAACTTATCGTTGTCGAGACGCATGACCGCTTCAGACCCGGCTCGGACCAAGCGGTTCACAAGGCCCTCGCCACGAACTTCGACGAGTTGCCGTCGAATGGCGAGAATCTGTATTTCCGCCGAAAACAGCTTTGACTTTTTCGACGCTTGGGGACCCCATCGCACAAAAAGGCAGGCCTGATCGCCGGACTGCGCGATCTAGGCCGAAAACTCGCCCAGAACTTCTGGTGAAGCGGCAGTCAGGCTGACCAATTCGCCACAGCCGCAGGAGGCCGTTTCATTGGGGTTCTCGAACACGAAGGTCGCCGACAGCTTGGTGACGGCGAAATCCATTCTGGCGCCGATCAGGAACAGCACCGCCTTGGGATCGATCAGCACTTTCGCGCCCTTGTCCTCGACCAGCATCTCGCCGGGGCGCGCCTCGTCCGCCAGCTCCACCGTATAGGACATGCCGGCGCAGCCGCCGTTCTTGACGCCGACGCGCAGGGCGATCGCCTTGCCGCCGGCTTTCTCGACCAGCGAGACGACACGCGACGCGGCGGCGTCCGTAATGGTCATCAAAGAGCGGGCGGCCATGCGAATAGTCCCTCATATCAGCTTGCAGCGCGGCGACGTTTCGCCTTCTAGCATATAACGTCGCCTCCCGCCCGATTAAAGGCCGTTCCCCGCCAGATTGACTTCGCGGCCCCTTCCGCTCAAAACACCGGGACAAAGGGCCGCGGCCAGCGGCGGAGGTTTTCCGGGTCATGCAATCCGTCACCCTGATCGACAATTACGACAGCTTCACCTTCAACCTGGTGCATTATTTCGGCGCCCTCGGCGCCCGTGTGAAAGTGCTGCGCAACGATCAGGCGACGGTCGAGGAGATCATCGCCGGGGAGCCCGACAGCATCGTGCTCTCGCCCGGCCCCTGCACGCCGCACGAGGCGGGAATCTGCCTCGACCTGATCCGCGCCGCGAGCCACAGGATTCCGATTTTCGGCGTCTGCCTCGGCCATCAGGCGATCGGCGAGGCCTTTGGCGGCGAGGTCGTCCGCGCGCCGAGCCCCGTGCATGGCAAGATCGCCGACATCAGCCACACCGGCGAAACCGTCTTCAAGGGCTTGCCGAGCCCCTACAAGGCGACGCGCTACCATTCGCTGGTGGTGCGCCGCGATACGCTGCCGACGGAGCTGGCCGTCACCGCCGAGACCGGCGACGGGCTGATCATGGGGCTCAGCCACATCACCCATCCCGTGCATGGCGTGCAGTTTCACCCGGAAAGCATCGCCTCCGAGCATGGCCACGCGCTTTTGAAGAACTTCCTCGATCTGGCGAAAAGCTGGAACGCCGCCAAGCGCAAAGGCTAGGATATGGAAGCGTTCAAGCCCGTCCTGTCGAAAATCGCCCATGGCGAGAGCCTGACCCGGGCTGAGGCCGAGGCCGCATTCGACAGCCTGCTGTCGGGCAAGGCGACCCACGCCCAGATGGGCGCCTTCCTGATGGGGCTGCGCGTGCGCGGCGAAACCATCGATGAGCTGACCGGCGCCGTGACGGCGATGCGGGCAAAAATGTTGCGGGTCAAGGCGCCCGGGGGCGCGATCGACATTGTCGGCACCGGCGGCGATGGCGCAAACACCTACAATGTCTCGACTCTCGCCGCGATCATCGTCGCCGCCTGCGGCGTGCCCGTCGCCAAGCATGGCAGCCGCGCGGCGTCCTCGATGACCGGCGCCAGCGACGTGCTGGGCCAATTGGGCGTCGGCATTGGCGTCACGCCCGAAAGGGTCGAGGCGAGCCTGCGCGAGGCCAATATCGGTTTCATGATGGCGCAGGCCCACCATGCCGCGATGGCGCATGTCGCGCCCGTCCGCAAGGAAACGGGCGCGCGCACCTTGTTCAACCTGATCGGCCCCCTGTCCAATCCCGCAGATGTAAAACTGATCCTGCTCGGCGTTTTCTCGGCCAAATGGATGCTTCCCATCGCCGAAACCCTGCGCGAACTCGGAGCGGAACGCGCCTGGATCGTGCATGGAAGCGACGGCCTCGACGAAATCACCACCACCGGCCCCACTTCGGTCGTTGCGCTGGAGGACGGCAAAATCCGGACTTTCGAAATCACGCCGGAACAGGCGGGGCTGGCGCGCGCGAAAATGGCGGACCTTCGCGGCGGCGATCCCACGCACAACGCCGCGGCCCTGCGCGCCGTTCTCGATGGCGCCAAGGGCGCCTATCGCGACATCGCCGTGATCAATTCCGCCGCCGCGCTTGTCATCGCCGGCAAGGCGAACGACCTTGCCGGAGGCGCGCGCCTGGCCGAGGCCGCGCTTGACCAGGGCCGCGCGCGCGCAACGCTCGAAAAATTGATCAAAATCTCAAATGAAGTCCCCGCCGCCGGTACACAGGCCGCGGTTTAGGCATTAAGGTTGGACCATGCCCGATATTTTGAAAAGAATCGAAGCTTACAAGAGAACGGAAATTTCCGAGGCGAAAGTGCGCGTGCCTTTCTCCACGCTGGAGCGCAAGGCGCATGACCACGACCCACCGCGCGGCTTCTTGCGCGCCGTCGAGGCCATGGTGGACGGGGGCCGCCCCGCGCTCATCGCCGAAGTGAAGAAGGCCAGCCCCTCGAAGGGCCTGATTCGCCCGGACTTCAATCCCCCGGCGCTGGCCCGCGCCTATGAGGCGGGCGGCGCGGCCTGCCTTTCCGTCCTCACTGACGGCCCCTCGTTCCAGGGCAAGCTCGAAGATCTCTCCGCCGCGCGCGACGCCACGCGCCTGCCGGCGCTGCGCAAGGATTTCCTGTTCGACCCCTATCAGGTCTACGAGGCCCGCGCCGCCGGCGCCGACTGCATCCTGATCATCATGGCCTGCGTCAACGACCGCGAGGCCCGCGCGCTCAACGTCGCCGCACATGACCTGCACATGGACGTGCTGGCCGAGGCGCATGACGAGGCCGAACTCGAGCGCGCCCTGGCGCTGGAGACGCAACTTGTCGGCATCAACAACCGCAACCTCCGCGATTTCAAGGTCAGCCTCGAAACCTGCGAAAAGCTCAGCCAGCACGTGCCGAAGGACCGGCTGATCGTCGCAGAAAGCGGCATCGGCGGCCACGCCGACATTGCGCGGCTGCAGAGATCAGGCGTCAATGTCTTCCTGGTCGGCGAATCGCTGATGCGCCAGGCCGATGTCGAGAAGGCCACCAAAAGCCTGCTGACCGGCGTGCCCGCCACCCAGCCGGCATGACGAGGCGCAAGTCCGGCGACAAAAAAAAGTCCGCCGACGAAAAAACCTCCGGACTGACCCATCTCGGCGAGGCCGGCGAGGCCCGCATGGTCGACGTATCCGGCAAGCCGACGACCGCCCGGACAGCCAAAGCCAGTGGCGCAGTCGTCATGGCGCCGGAAACGCTGGCGCTCTGCCTGTCCGGCCAGGCCAGGAAGGGCGACGTCTTCGCCACGGCCCGCATCGCCGGGATCATGGCGGCCAAGCGCACGCATGAGCTGATCCCGCTGTGCCATCCGCTCAACCTGAGCAAGGTCGAGGTCTCCATCGAGGCCGACGACAACCTGCCGGGACTGCGCGTTGCCGCCACCGCCAAGGTTTTGGGCGAGACCGGCGTCGAAATGGAGGCGCTGACCGCCGTCTCCGTCGCCTGCCTGACGATCTATGACATGCTCAAGGCCGTCGATCGGGCCATGCGCATTGAAAGCGTCCTGCTGATCGAAAAAACCGGCGGCGCCTCCGGCGATTTTTTCCGCGGAAAATAATACGGGGTCTTTCGCATGACCGAGAAAAAGCCGCCGCTGCCGGTCGACGAGGCCCTGAAATCCATCCTCGGCGATGTCAAAGGCCCGCGCGCCGTCGAGCCGACGCCGCTGGCGCGCGCCTTCGGCCGCACGCTGGCGGAAGATGTTTTCGCCCGCCGCACCCAGCCGCCGAAAGCGCTTTCCGCCATGGACGGCTACGCCCTCCGGGCAGGCGATCAGGGCGCGCGGAAAATGGTCGGCGAATCCAGCGCGGGGCATGGTTTTGCCGGCGCCTGCGGCGCGGGCGAAGCGGTGCGCATTTTTACCGGCGCGCCCGTGCCCGTGGGCGCCGACGCCGTGCTGATTCAGGAAGAAGCCAGGCGCGATGGCGATTTCGTCACGCCAGACGCGCCCATCGCGCCCGGCCGCAACATCCGGCTCGAAGGCATAGATTTCCGGGAGGGCGAGCGCATTCTCAAGCGCGGGCGCCGACTCACGCCCGCCGATATCGCGCTCGCCGCCAGCGCCGACCACGCAACGCTTCCCCTGGCGCGGGCGCCTCGCATAGGCGTTCTCGCCACCGGCGACGAGCTGGTCGCGCCCGGCGCAAGCCGCGGACCCGACCAGATCGTCGCCTCCAACACGTTTTCCGTGCTGGGGCTGATCATTGCGGCGGGCGGCGAGGCGGTCGATCTCGGCATGACCTCGGACCGCCTCGACGAGATCGAGGCCGCCATCACCCGCGCCCGCGCGGAAAAAATCGACGTGCTCGTGACGATCGGCGGCGCCTCGGTCGGCGACCGCGACCTTGTCCGCGGCGCCCTGGCGCGCGAGGGCATGGAGCTGAATTTCTGGCGCGTCAACATGAAGCCGGGCAAGCCGCTGATCTACGGCCATATCGGCGACATGACCGTGCTTGGCCTGCCGGGCAATCCGGTTTCGGCCGTGGTCTGCGGCGAATTGTTCCTGAAACCGCTGATCCGCGCGCTTTGCGGCGATCTTTCAGCCGGCGCCGACCGGTCCGAACCGGCGCTCGCCGGCGCCGCCCTGCCCGCCGGCGGCCCGCGCCAGGAATATTTGCGCGCGACTTTGGCCTATGACGCCTCGGGACGCATGGTCGCGACGCCCGCCGCCGACCAGGATTCCTCGCTCAACCGCGTGTTGTCGCAATCGCAGGCGCTGATCGTGCGGGAACCGAAAGCGCCCGCTTGCGAGGCCGGCGCGGCGGTGCGGGTTTTAAGACTGACCCTATAAGGCCGCCGACGTGCGATCCCAACGCCGTCATTGCGAGCGGAGCGAAAGATCTTGATCGGTTTTGCTCCGAGAGAACGTGAGGAGCCGGCTGCCCATAAAACACTTCGCCAGCATGGTAAGTCGGGCGCGCCCCGCTCGGCTCGTCGCAAGGCGTAGCGCTCGCGTCGCCGCCTACGCCTTTCCGCCATGACGGCTTTCTAGAGCATTCCCCGGTTAACCTGAACCATAGCCATCATGTCTGAAATAGTTTGAGCATTGCGGCGGACTGAACTCGTCGAGTATGACGCCGATGCGGTCCCATAGTTTATCGACGGTTCGTTCTTTGGCCTTGCGCAGCAGGGCCTTGAGCTTGGCGAACATCATCTCGATGGGATTGAGATCGGGCGAATAGGGCGGCAGATACAGCAATCCTGCGCCGGTCTTTTCGATGATCGCGCGTACGCCCGCAACCTTGTGGGCCGGCAAGTTGTCCATGATGACGACGTCGCCTTGGACCAAGGTTGGCGCAAGGTGCTGCTCCAGCCACGCCTGGAAGATCTCGCCATTCATGGGGCGATCGACGACCAAGGGCGCGATGATCGCGTTATTGCGCAACCCGGCGACGAACGTCGTCGTTTTCCAATGGCCGTGCGGCGCGTAATCGATCAGACGCTTGCCCTTTTGGCAGCGTCCGCGCGTTCGCGTCATTTGCGTGTTTGTGCCGGTTTCATCAATGAAAACCAGTCGGTTGGGGTCAAGCGTCGGTTGCGCCCTTTTCCATTCTTCGCGCGCCTTCGCCACGTCTTCGCGATGCTGCTCGCTGGCGTGCAGCGTTTTTTTTATAACTGAGTTTGTGACGTTGAAAGAACCGCGCAATCGAGCTGTCCGTGGTTTTGAACTGAAGCTCATCGAAAAGGCGGGCTTCAATCTCGGCCAGCGTCAGGTCGTTCTCGCGTGCAACCAGTGCCAAAAGCCAATCCGCATGCGCGTCCAGTGGCGATGGCCTCAATTTTTTGCCGGGCTTCTCGGCAAAGCTGCCTGTGTCTTTGAAGCGTCTGAACCATTTTATCGACGATGACTTAGACACCATCAGTTGCCGTGCCGCAGCTCGCCGCGACATGCCTCCCTCAATCAACGCAATCACACGCTTACGCAGATCGAAGGAATGGCCTCGCGACATGCTGCGCCCCCAAATCAATGCGAAGCGCAGAATCGCTCATTCTTGAAACCAAAGGAATCCCACTCCACAGAAAATGTAAGTCAAAACAAACGGGGAATGCTCTAGCCGATTGGCGGACTTGATCGCATCAGTCATCGACGTCAATGTTTATAGTAATAAACCACTATTTTTCGTGAATATATTAATCATGGTGAGTTGATACAAAGACATAAAAGCTGGCCAGACGCGACCCAGGCACGCGCTTGGCCGCCGGCGCGGCGCCTATAAAGATTTTATGCAAATGCACAACAGTCGATACGTGAGCTAAACTGGTCTGCCACAACGATAAAAGATCGAAAGCGTCCATCGCGACCAATTTGTACACAGCAAACGAACCGATTGGCCAAAGGGCAATTTATGACGCCAATTTTGATGTATCACAGCATCGGGGAGACCGTACCGAGCGGTTTTCGTCCGTTTGTGGTGCGCCCGGAACGTTTTCGCGCTCAATTACAGGCGCTGGCGGGCGCGGGGCATGAGTCGCTGAGCGTGAGCGAGCTGGTTCGCCGCCGCCGCGCTGGACGCCCTCCCAAGCGCGCGGCGATCCTGACCTTCGATGACGGATTTGCCGATTTCCTGCGGAACGCGCTCCCGATACTTCAGGTCACCGGGATGACAGCCACCCTGTATGTGACATCGGGTCTCGTCGGCGGCCATTTTCACGGCCTGGCAATGCTGACATGGCCTGACCTGCGAGAAATTCAGCAAGCCGGCATCGAAATCGGCGGCCACACAGTCTCGCATCCCGCCCTCGACCAACTTTCAGCGGCGGCGTGCCGTCAAGAGGTCATCGCCTGCAAGCGCCAACTTGAAGACCGCCTTGGCGTTGAAGTGCGGAGCTTCGCCTATCCTTTCGGATTCTACAATCAGCAGGCCAGGGCACAAGTCATTGGCGCTGGTTATAAATCTGCGTGCGCCGTGCGCTATGGCTTTAGCCCGCAGGACGACGATGAATACGCTCTGAGACGAAGCATTGTGCGAAACGGCGACACTCGCCTCGACCGGCCTCCCGTCGCGACCCCTTACTATCGAAGCCGGTCAATTCTTTACGGCTGGATGCGACACACATTGCGCGGGTGGGAACAATCATGACAGACCGCAGGCGAATTTCAGTCATCATATGCGCTTACACGATGGACCGATGGGAGGATATTTGCGAAGCGATCGCGTCCATGGCGGAGCAGACGCTTCCAACTCACGAAATCATACTTGTCGTTGATTACAACGAGCTTTTATTGGCTCGAGCGAAAGATGCCCTGTCGAATGCCGCACAGGTCATTCCCAACAAGATGTCGCGGGGATTATCCGGCGCCCGGAACACCGGCATCGCCGCAGCAACAGGAGATTTACTGGCTTTCCTTGACGATGACGCCGTCGCCGATGCTGATTGGCTGGAGGCGCTCGCAGCCGAATGCGAGGCCTCGAACGTGCTGGGCGTCACGAGCAGTTCGGCGCCGGTCTGGCGGGGCGCCAAGCCAGGCTGGTTTCCGGAGGAATTCTTGTGGACCGTTGGCTGCAGCTATCGGGGACAGCCGGAGCGCATCGCCGAGGTCCGCAATGTCCTGGGCGGCGCCTCGCTCATCAAGAGATCCATCTTTTCCGCGGCGGGCGGCTTCAGCAGCGAGCTGGGTCATTTTGGCGGCAATCTGGCCAGCTGCGAGGACACGGAGTTCTGCCTGCGCGCGAAAGCTGCAAACCCGAGCGGCCGCTTCGTTTTGGTTCCTCACACAAAAATTCAGCACAAGGTGCCGGCCGGACGCCTGACTCTGCGCTATTTCCTGCGGCGCTGCTATGCCGAGGGACATTCGAAGGCCCTGCTTCAATTCCTGGCGCCGCAACGCGGCGCACTCGAGACCGAGCGCGATTATGTCCGAAGGGTTCTGGTCAGCGGCATAGCCAACGAAATGCGTGACGCCGCAGCCCATTTCGACGCCAGCGCGCTTGGCCGCGCCGCGTCGATCGTGCTCGGGCTCGCGACGACGGCCTTTGGCTATGCGACAGGGCAATTGGCGCAAAGGCGCCGTCCACGGCGTCTTTCGCGAAGACCCGATTTCAGCGGTTCCACAACGCTTGTGTGACGCCGCCCATGCCGGAGCGGACGCGTTGCCCGGCGGCTTGATTGCTCAAAAAAGATCGGGGCGGCGAGGGCCCGTCTTTTGACCCCGCCGCCCCGTTGCTTTCCCCGCCGTGTCTCGCGGTTAGGGGAAAGAATTGGAAATTACAGTCCCGCCAGGTAGCTCGAGGGATCGACCGGCTTCGAGCCCTTGCGCAATTCGAAGTGCAATTGCGGCGAGGCGACATTGCCAGTCTGGCCTGACAAGGCGATGGTCTGGCCGCGCTTCACGGCGTCGCCGCGCTTGACGTTGATCGAGCCATTGTTGGCATAGGCCGAGACGAAGCCGTTGGGATGGCGGATCAGCACGAGATTGCCGTAGCCCTTCAACTCGCTGCCGGCATAGGCGACGACGCCGCCCTCAGCCGCCTTGACCTGCGTTCCCTCGGGCACCGCGATATTGATGCCGTCGTTGCCCGCCGCGCCAAAAGCCTGGATGACGCGGCCGCGGGCCGGCCAGCGGAATTCCGGATTGGCGGAATCGCCGGCGCTTGCCTGTCCGCTGGTCACCGGCTGCAGGCTTGCTGTGGTGGCGGGGGCGTCGACTTCGGCCGCCTTGGGCTTTTCGAATTTCGTGGTGGCCGGGGTCGGCGCCGTCAACGCGGACGCCGGAGCGGCCAACGCCAGCTGCGCGGCTGGTTTTGCGACAGGCTTCATCGCGACCGGCGCGATACTCGCGGGCTTGGCCTGCGCGAGTTTTTGGGCGTCCGCGAGTTTTTTGGCGTCCGCGAGCTTTTTCTGGGCGGCGTCCGCCTGCAATTTGGCTTCGGCGGCCTTGCGCGTCGTCTCGGCCGCCTGGGCCTGGGCGAGGCGGGCGTGTTTTTCGGCGAGAGCCGTGGCCGCATCGGGCCTTGCCTCCGCCACGGGCCTGGGAGCGACAAGCGCCCTTGGGGCGGCGATCGCTTTGGGGGATTCGAGGCGGGGCGCCGGCCCGGACGGAGCAAGCGCCGCGGTGCGCGCGCCGCTGGCGTGGTAGACCGGGATCACCAGTCGCGCGCCGGGCTGCACCTGGGCGCTGGTCTTGTAGCCGTTGACGCTGAGAAGCGTCTGCGTCGGGACGCCATAGCGCTGGGCGATGATTCCAGCGCTTTCGCCCTGCGCCAGGACGATCGGCGTGCCGCCGTCGACGCTCCAGCCGCCGACGCCGGCAGGCGTCGGGCGAGCCAGCGCGGCCGAATGTTCGACCGAAGGAGCGGACATCGCTGCGGGCTTGGGCGCCGACCAGGGGGCGGCGGCGGCGCGCGGCGGCGCCAGCGGTTCGCCGTGGATCGCGGCGGCGGGGCGCGGCGGCGTGTAACGCTGCTGCTGCGGCGCATCCATGTTTTCAGGCGGACGCGGCTTGTCGTCGAAGGTGCGGAAAGCCTCGGAGAAGAATCCGCCGCCGCTCTGCTGCGCCGGGGGCTGGCTGATCGTGCCAGTCGGCGCGCGGTCGACGCGGCCGGATTTGGCGAAAGGATCGGAGAAAGGATCGTTGAGGCGGGTCGAATCCGCGCATCCGCCGAGCCAGATCGTGGCCACGCCGATCAGGGCCAATCGGGCCGCCTTGCCCGTATTACGCAGCGCCTTGTCCATAAAACGCATCCCACTTACACAATAACCAACGTGTCGATTTAACGGCAGGCGGGTTAAAGGAGCGTTTAAGATGAACGGCGATTCATAAAAACGTTGGATATTAATCTGTTATTGACCTTAATCGAATCTGAAGAGGCCGCGCAGCAGCTTTTGCGCCCGGCAGGGCCCGAAAGCCTCGGCCTCGATGCGGTCGCCGTGCAGGCGGCTGTACCGCACGAGCTCCCCCGGCGATCCATTGTCCAGTTTCCGCGCGGCGACCAGCACGCCGCCCTCCCCCAGCGCTCCCAGGACATTGGGCGGCGGACGATCCAGCGCGCCATGCGCGAGAATGCGGTCGAACAGGCCGAATTCAGGCGAGATCTCGAAACCGTCCGCCCAGAGCAGATTGACATTGCTTATCCGCAGCTGCTCCAGCTTGCCGCGCGCAAAAAGCGCCAGCCGCTGGAAACATTCGACGCCGACCACGTCGCGACCGAGCCGCGCCAGCACCGCCGTCGAATAGCCGGAGCCCGAGCCGATTTCGAGAATGCGGCAATGCGGCTGCGGCGCCAGCAGGGTCAGCATCTGCCCGAGCTGCGACGGCGCCTCCATGGTCTGGCCGCAGGGCAAGGGAATGGCGACGTCGCGCAGCGCCAGGTCCGCGTAGGCGGCGCCGGCGAAATTTTCTCGCGGAACGCTTTCCAGCGCGCGCAGCAGGTCGAGGTCGCGAAGCCCCTTGGCGCGCAAGCGCAGCGTCAGTTGCGCCTTGGCCTCCGCCCGCGCCAGTGCGGCGGCGCTCAAGTCAGGATTTTGGGCGAGCGGCGGCCGCATGTCCTGCCATTCAGCCAAACAACCCGGCGAAATGCTTCAGCGCCGGATCGTCGGTGAGGTCGAGACGCAGGGGGGTGACCGAAATCTTCTTCTGCGCCACGGCCTCGAGGTCCGTGCCGGCGCCGACGATGAAGTCCGGACGCTCGAAGGCGATCCAGTAATAGGGATTGCCGCGTCCGTCGAAGCGCGGCTCGATCTTCATCAGTTCGGCGTCGCGCCGTCCCTGGCGCGCCAGCACGACGCCCTGCGCCTCTTCCGCCGCGCAGGCCGGAAAATTGATGTTTATCAGCACTTCCGGCGGAAACCCCTTGGCGACGATCTTCTTGATCAGGCCGGGCGCATGCGTCTCGGCGCACTCCCAGAACGTGCCCTGCGGCGAATAGCACTGCGACAGGGCGAAAGAGGGAAAGCCGAGCAAGGTGCCTTCCATCGCCGCGGCGATCGTGCCGGAATAAGTCACGTCCTCGGCGACGTTCTGGCCCTTGTTGACGCCCGAGAGGATCAGGTCGGGCGGATTGTCGGCCATGAGCTTGCGCACGCCCATGATGATGCAGTCGGTCGGCGTGCCCTTGACCGCAAAATGCCGTTCGGAAATCTTGCGCAGGCGCAAGGGGTCGGCGAGGGAAAGCGAATGCGCGACGCCGGACTGGTCGGTTTCGGGCGCGACCACGGTGACGTCGTCAGAGAGTTGGGCCGCGATGCGCTCCAGCACTTTCAGGCCGGGCGCATGCACGCCGTCGTCATTGGTGATCAGAATGCGCATTCTTTTCGCCGCCCGAATCGTGAAGTTTTCTCGCAGGGACTTATAGGCCGTAGGGCGGCGAGCGCAAATGGCGGGCGCGTTCCTTCTCCCCCCGCGGGAAGGAATCGAAGGAAGCAGCGACGCTCCAGCAAGTGCGGTTCATTGATGATCGTCTCGACGCGGCTGAAGTGACCGCAAGAAGGCAACGAGCTCTGCCTCGTCGTCGTCGTGGCAGAACAGCGCGTCGAAGCCGCCCGCCTCTTCAATGGCGTTGAGCGGGCCGGCCCACACAACTTGACCCTCCTCGACTGCAACGACTTCGCCGGGCGTGCCGTAGGGCGAAGCGGTTATGCGTCGTATCCGGGGCATCATCTGCTTTCAACGAACGACCTGGGTCGAGAACAATGGGGATTATTCGCGACAAAACAAGCTTTTACTTGAAAAGCGGGCGTCGCATCGAGGCCTTCGCGTCCTGCAACAATGCGTAGAAGCCGAGGCTTTTTCTCGATCGTCTCATCAACGATGATGCATTTGGTCTCAATTGAGAAGCGGGCGATCGGCTAAAACCCCTTGGCCCGAATGGCGCGTCTCATCTGGGCCAATTGGGCCCATGCGCCGCCTTATTTGCGCAAATCATTCTCTGCCAACACTTCTTCCCTGCCGACCATCACATAGCCAATGCCCCGCAAATTTTACGAGGATAGCGCCATGCGAATGAGAGAAAACAGAAGGACGATCAAGCAAAGCATGGCCTCGACCGTGGAAATCGAGAGCCGTGAGCATTTAGTCCGCCATATCGTCGAAACGCTCGGCAAAAAGGGCGTTGTCGTGACCGATCAAATGATCCATGTCACCCACTATGGGTATGACGATAGAATTGACTGGGACGAGCATATAATCGTTGTCGAACGGTTCGGCGTGTTCGGCTTCACCGACAGTCCCTGTCCAGCTACGGCAGACCTCGAAATCGGACAGCGATCCGGCGGCGGCGAGGCTGAAAGCGCGGGCTTCAACTTATAGGTCGGTTCGCGCGCGAAATCTTCTCCAGGCCGCCCATATAGGGCCGCAGCGCCTCCGGCACCGTCACTGAGCCGTCCTCGTTCTGGTAATTCTCGAGAACGGCGACCAGCGCGCGTCCCACCGCGACGCCGGAGCCGTTGAGCGTGTGGACGAAGCGCGTTCCCTTGCCGTCGGCGGGGCGGTAACGCGCGTTCATGCGCCGCGCCTGGAAATCGCCGCAGACCGAGCAGGAGGAGATTTCGCGGTAGCGGTCCTGGCCGGGCAGCCAGACCTCGATGTCATAGGTTTTCTGCGAGGCGAAACCCATGTCGCCGGTGCAGAGCAGCACGGTGCGATAGGCGAGACCCAGCCGTTTCAGCACTTCCTCGGCGCAGGCGGTCATGCGCTCGTGCTCTGCGAGCGATTGCTCGGGCGTCGCAATCGACACCAGTTCGACCTTGGTGAACTGGTGCTGGCGGATCATGCCGCGCGTGTCGCGGCCCGCAGCGCCCGCCTCGGCGCGGAAACAGGCGGTGCCCGCGGTCATGCGCAGCGGCAGCGCCGCCTCTTCGAGGATCTGTTCGCGGACGAGATTGGTCAGCGGAACTTCCGCGGTGGGGATGAGCCAGAAATGGTCGAGCGAACCGGCCTCCCCGGCCCCGCTGTATTTCTTCTCGAAAAAGTCCTCGGCTTCGACAAGGCCCAAGGCCGCGAACTGGTCGTCCCGGAATTTCGGCAATTGCGCGGTGCCGAACATGGCGGCGTCGCGCACGAGCAGCGGCGGCGCGACTTCCTGGTAGCCGTGCTGGTCGGTGTGCAGGTCGAGCATGAATTGCGCGAGCGCGCGCTCGAGACGGGCGAGTTTTCCCTTGAGCACGGTGAAACGCGCGCCGGACATGCGCGAGGCCGCCTCGAAATCCATCATCCCGAGCGCTTCGCCGATCTCGAAATGCTCCCTCGGCTTGAAGGCGAAGCCCGGGATGGTCCCGACCTTGCGGATCTCGACATTGTCGTCCTCGTCGGCGCCCTTGGGAACTTCGGCCAGCGGACGGTTGGGAATGGCGGCGAGTTCAATCTCCAGCGCAGATATCGCGGCTTTTTCCTCGGCCTCGATGGCGCCCATGCCGGTCTTCAACTCGGCGACTTCCGCCTTGAGTTTTTCGGCCAGCGCCATGTCCTTGGCCTTCATCGCTGCGCCGATTTCCTTCGAGGCGGCGTTGCGGCGTTCCTGCAGGGCCTGCGCCTTGGCGATCGCCGATTTGCGGGAATCGTCGAGTTCGATCAGCCGCGCCAGCAAGGCGTCGGCAGCCGCGGCATCAGGCTTGCGACGCAGCAAGTCGGCGCGGAAAGAATCCGTGTTGTCGCGGATCGATTTGATGTCGTGCATGTGCGCTCGCCGAAAGGGGGAAGACTATTCTGCGGTTGGTTTTCTGTTCTTCTCGATCAGACCGACCGCGAAAACCGCCCCTTCGTAGAGAAGCAGCATGGGTACGACAAGAGCGCACATGGAAATAAGGTCGGGCGGCGTCAGCACGCCGGCGATCACGGTGATCAGGACGATCGCATAGCGCCGCTTTTCGCGCAAAAACGCCTGGTCGATCATGCCGACATGACCGAGCAGCGTCAGCACCACCGGGAGCTGGAAGGCGGCGCCGAAGGCGAAGACCAGCGTCATGATCAGCGACAGATATTCGCTGACCTTGGGCATGAGCGCGATGGTCGGCTCGCCCTTCACGTCGATCTGCTGGAAACTCACCGAAAACTTGATGAGAAACGGCATGACCGCGTAATAGACCAGCAGCGCGCCAAGGAAAAAAAACACCGGCGTCGCCACGAGATAGGGCGCGAAGGCGCGGCGCTCGTCGGTATAAAGCCCCGGCGCGACGAATTTGTAGACCTGCAGCGCGATGATCGGAAAGGCGATGAAGCCCGCCCCGAACATCGACAGTTTCAGCTGGGTGAAGAACTGCTCGAGGAAATGCGTGGCGATGAGTTTCGCGTTCTCCACGCCGACCACGGAGACGTAGGGGCCGAGCAGGATATTGTAGATCTCGTGCGAGTAGGTGAAGCAGAAGACGAAGGCGGCGAGGAAGGCGAGCAGCGCCTTGATCAGCCGCGAGCGCAATTCGATCAGGTGTTCGATCAGCGGCGCCTTGGTGGCGTCGATATCCGCCTGGGTCATGAATGGGTTCCCGTGGCGGCGTGGGTCACTTCGGCAGGCTTGTCGGCTTGGGTCGTCTCCGCCGCGGGCTCGGGCAGGACCGGACCGGCGACGGCGTCCGGGGCTTTTGGCGCCGTCGCCGTCATGATCGGGGCCTCCGCCAGGGGCGCGGTCGCCGAAGCGGCGGCGCTCTCGACGATCTCGGCGACCTGGTTGACCGCGCCGGTCATCGAGGCCTGTTCCTTCAGCTGGCGGAATTCCTGCTTGAGATCGTCAAGCTCGGTGTCGCGAATCGCCTCGTTGAACTGGTTCTGGAAATCGGCGGCCATGCGCCGCGCCTTGCCGACCATGCGGCCGATCTGGCGCAGGGCGGCGGGCAGGTCCTTGGGCGGAATGAAAATCAGGGCCACGACGCCGATCAGCAGCAGCTTGCCCACATCGAAATCGAACATGTCCCAGACTTTCAGGAATTATCACGCCCAGCCAGATGCTTGCTTCATCTTTCTCAGGCTTTGATCCAGGGAGCGCGGTCAACCGGCCTTGGTCGTGTCGCGCGCCTTGTCGAGCGCCGAAGGAGCCTGGGCCGGGGTCTGGTGCTCGATGGTGCGCGCGGGTTCGGCGGCTGCCGGCGCCACGGGTTCGTCATCTTCGGCCAGGCCCTTCTTGAAGGATTTGATGCCCTTGGCCACGTCGCCCATCATGTCGGAGAATTTGAATCTCTTGCCGCCGAACATGATCAGCACGACCGCGCCGATAATCAGCAGATGGGTCAAGGAAAGGCCGCCCATGACAAAAAACCTCCGGAATGGCTAGATACAGCCGCGCTTGCCGCGTCGGGCGCTGGAAATCGCAACCTAGTGCCCCAAAGGCGTAAAAACAAGGCGGCGGCAAAAGTCAGGGGATGATTCCGCCCGCCGTCCCTTGATTTGCCGTTGGCGCTTTCATTGCCGAGCTAAAAAGTTTATAGGCGTTGGTCCAAATTGACGAATTTGGCCGCTTGCTTCGGTTTCCCGGCCACCCGACCCGAATTGCTTCGCTCAACCAAGGCTTCAAAAAGAATGAGCAAAACAAGCTCCGCCCCCGCAAAGCCCACCCGCTCCGCAGCTTCGAAAGCCGAAGCCGGCCAGAAGATCGACGCCGGGCTGGTGCAGAAGATCGCCGACATGCTGAGCGAGAGCGACCTCACCGAAATCGAAGTTGAAAAGGGCGACCTGCGCATCCGCGTGTCGCGCCAGGCGACGGTGATCGCCGCCGCGCCGTCCTACGCCCATCCCCAGGCCTTCGCCGCCCCCGCAGCCGCCGCTCCGGCCGCCGCCGCGCCCGACATCGCCGTCGAAGCCGCGCACGATTCTGGCAGATTCCCTCAAGTCGCCGATGGTCGGCACGGTCTATCTGCGGCCGAGCCCCGACGCGAAGCCTTTCATCGAGGTCGGAGCCCATGTCGCCATCGGACAGAAGGTGCTTCTGGTCGAGGCGATGAAAACCTTCAACGATATCGTCGCGCACAAGGGCGGCACGGTCACGGCCATATTGGTCGAGGATGGCCAGCCGGTCGAATTCGGCCAGCCGCTGCTCGTGATCGCCTAGGACGCCGCTCGGCTGACGCCAGCAATCGGTTGCAGGGGTATCGGTTGCAGAGAAATCGGCTGATCGCGCAGCGATTGGCAAAACGAGTGATGCAATGTTTGAAAAAATCCTCATCGCCAACCGTGGCGAGATCGCGCTTCGGATCCTTCGCGCCGCCAAGGAGCTGGGCATAGCGACTGTCGCCGTCCATTCGACGGTTGACGCCGACGCCATGCATGTGAAACTCGCCGACGAATCGGTCTGCATCGGGCCGGCGCCGGCGCGCGAGTCCTACCTGAACATCCCCGCCCTGCTCGCCGCCTGCGAAATCACCGGCGCCGACGCCATCCATCCCGGCTACGGCTTCCTGTCCGAAAACGCCAAATTCGCTGAAATCCTCGCCGATCACGGCATTGCCTTCATCGGTCCGAGCGCCGAGCACATCCGCATCATGGGCGACAAGATCGAGGCCAAGCGCACGGCGCGCGCCCTCGGCATTCCCTGCGTGCCCGGTTCGGAGGGCGGCATCACCGACGACGTCGAGGCGCAACGCGTCGCCGCGGAAATCGGCTTTCCCGTGCTGGTCAAGGCGGCGGCCGGCGGCGGCGGCCGCGGCATGAAAGTGGCGAAGACCGCCGAAGACCTGTCCGACGCGCTGACCTCCGCGCGCACCGAAGCCAAGGCGGCGTTCGGCGACGACGCGGTCTATCTCGAAAAATATCTCGAAAAGCCGCGCCATATCGAAATCCAGATTCTCGGCGACGGCCAGGGAAACGCCGTCCATATCGGCGAGCGCGACTGCTCGCTGCAGCGCCGCCACCAGAAGGTGCTGGAAGAGACCCCCTCGCCCGCCCTCAACCAGGACCAGCGCAACACGATCGGCGAAATCTGCGCCTCGGCCATGCGCAAGCTGAAATATTCCGGCGCCGGCACCATCGAATTCCTCTATGAGAACGGCGAGTTCTATTTCATCGAAATGAACACCCGCATCCAGGTCGAGCATCCGATCACCGAAATGATTTCCGGGCTCGACCTCGTCGTCGAGCAGATCAAGATCGCCAGCGGCTCGCCGCTCAGCTTCACCCAGGCCGATCTCGAATTGCGCGGCCACGCGATAGAATGCCGCATCAACGCCGAGAACGCGGCGACCTTCATGCCTTCGCCCGGAAAGATCCTCTATTTCCACACGCCGGGCGGCGTCGGCGTGCGCGTCGATTCCGCCGTCTACCAGGGCTATACGATCCCGCCGAACTACGATTCCCTGGTCGGCAAGCTGATCGTGCAGGGCCGCACGCGCAACGAAGCGCTGATGCGCCTGCGCCGCGCGCTGGACGAATTCATCGTCGACGGCATCGACACCACGCTGCCGCTGTTCCGGACGCTGGTGCGCAATTCCGACATCCAGGACGGCGCCTACGACATCCATTGGCTGGAAAAATTTCTGGCCAGCGGCGGCATGGACAATCCGGAAATCTGAGGCCGGTCCAGACACCGCAGGACTGAACGACCTGCGCGGCTATTCGCTCAACACAAGATAGCCAGTACATATGGACTTGGCAGAGAATTCTCGGAATGGTGAATTGACCAACGCAATCACCTTCAGCCAAATGCCGTTTTCGAGGAGGAAACCTTGATGGCAGGCAAGTCCGCAAGAATTCTGGTCGTCGAAGATGAGGCGCTTATCGCCCACGCTCTGGAGCATATGCTTGTCGAATTTGGCTATGTTGTTGTCGGGCCTGTGCCGAGTACCCGCAAGGCGTTGAAATTGATCGCCGTCGAGGCCATCGATGTTGCGCTGATCGACGTCAATCTCGGAAATGAGCGGATTGACTGCGTGGCCGAGGCTTTGGCCTCCGCCGCCATTCCTTTCATCTTCACGACCGGTTATTCCAGCCAATCGGTGCTTCCTCCGGCATTCAGGGACCGTCCCGTGATAAACAAGCCCTATCAAGAAGCGCAATTACGGGAATCGGTAAGTCAACTGCTGGCTGATGCGGCAGACGTGAAGGCGTTGGCGGTGGGAATGGACAGGGCGTAATGCAGGCCATCTGGCCGCCAAAACTGTTCTACGTCACCATCGAGATCGTACTCAACCGATTGTGTGATCAGACGTGTGCCAAAACCTTTCCTGTCTGGCTGGGATAGGCCGGCCAAACCCATTTCCCTCCACTCCAAGACCAATTTCCCTTCAGCCACGCGCCAATTCAGGCTCACGATGCCATCTTCGGTCGCCCAAGCGCCATATTTCGCCGCGTTAACGCTTAGCTCATGCATTACCAGCCCTAACGCCAGCGCGGCCTTGGGATTGAGCCTGACGTCCGGTCCGACTGCCTCGAAATGGCCGTCCCCATGTTTGGCCAGATGCCCGACCGAACGTTCGATGAGATTGGCGAGATCGACGCTTTCCCAATCGGACAAAGTCAACAGGGTATGGGTTGCGGCCAGGGATTGGAGCCTGCCCTCCAAGGCTTGCCGGATTCCATCAATTTCGCTTCCGGTTCGAAAAGTCTGGCCGGTGATCGACTGCACAACCGCTAAAGTGTTTTTAACGCGGTGGCTCAATTCGTCGACCATTACGCGCAAATGGGCCTCCGATTTATTCAGTTTTTCCGCCTTGCGGCGATCGAGCATTCGCGCCTTGCGCTGCTCTCCAGCGAGCAGGCTGACTTCCGCGCTCGCGACGAGCCAGATGACTTGCCGCGTCATTGCGCCATGATCGCTGATGGTAAAATTGCCGAAGACGAAATTGACGAGGATCAGCGAGCCGATTGTCGCCGCCATTCCCGGTCCCATGCCCCCGAGCGCAGCCGAGATCACGACAGCCGGGTAAAAGCCAAGATAAGGCGCTGGGCTGAGCGCCGTCGGCAAAAGCCACCTTGCTGCTGCGGCAAGCGCGGTCGACACCAGAGCCAGCGCATAGCCCGCCAAAGAACTAAGTTCGCCATTTCGCTCAGTCATGCGGCGCGCCGACGCTCCCGTTTGGCAATTGTGACCGGTTTGACGCCATCCTATCAGGCCGCAAACTCGCGGCAGCCGCAATGGCAACTTGCCACCCGCGGACCAGACCTTTGGCCTATGACCGCAATCCGCCGCCCCCTGCCGTTGCATCGAGCGCCCGGCCCCCTCTATATGCATTGGCCTGCGTCAGCTCCTTGGCGCTGGTGCGCCAAGCCTGCGGCTCGCGATGATGGCTTGGCTTTATGTGAACGAGGTCGATGCGCCAACAGCTTGTCCTGATCCTCGCCGCCGTCGCCGCTGTCGCCGCGCTCTGGTTCGCATGGCCCGCCGCCGCGCCGGCGCCAAAGCTGATCGCGGGGCTTTCCGACGATGGCTTGCGTGGCGCGCCCTGCCCTTCGCGGTCGCTTTACGAGCAGGACGCGCGAAAAAAGCAGGGCGTCCACCCCGAGGCCGGGCTTGGCCGCCGCTTGCGCGAAAAATTCCCGCTCGGCTCCGAGGAAAAGGCGCTCGCCGCCGAACTCGACCACGAGAATTTCACGCGCTTCGCGCCCTGCCCCAATGACGAAAGCGTTTTGGGCGCGCGCTGGCTCAGCCCGAGCTGGGGCCGCCCGGACGCTTTCATCTACTGGCGCGCCGATGACGCCGGCAGGCTGACTTTTCTGGATGGGCACGTCAGCCGCATCGACTGACCGACCGCACGAAAGAGTGTTCGGCATAGCGCCGGTCCCATGGCAGAATGAGACTTGCCCATGGCAGACGATCCCATGCCCCGGCGGAACGAGACATGCACGCGCCCGACAACGCCAACGACCCGATCACGCCGCGCGTTCTCCTGCGCGCCTATGCGGCGGGCTTGTTTCCGATGGCCGAGGATGCGGAGGACGAGCATCTGCACTGGTTCGACCCGCGCGAACGCGGCATTTTCCCGCTCGACCGGCTGAACATATCGAGAAGCCTCGCCAAGACCGTCCGCGCCGGAAAATTCGAGATCCGCGTGGACCACGATTTCGACGCCGTGCTGGCCCAATGCGCGACCAGCCGGGCCGGCCGCGAAAAGACCTGGATCAACCGGCGCGTCGCAAAGCTGTTCGGCGAATTGTTTGACACGGGCTATGTCCACACGGTCGAGGCCTGGCGCGACGGGGAGCTGGTCGGCGGCCTCTATGGACTGGCGCTCGGCGGCGCCTTTTTCGGCGAGAGCATGTTCCACAATGTCACCGACGCGTCAAAGGTCTGCCTGGTCCATCTGTGCGCGCGGCTCAATTGCGGCGGCTATGTCCTGCTCGACGCGCAATTCGTCACCCCGCATCTCGAAAGCCTCGGGGCCACGGAGATTTCCCGCCACGACTACCGGCGCATGCTCGACGCGGCCCTGTTGATATCAGGCGACTTCCGTGCGCTCGCACAGGACGCCGAGCCGAAAACCGTCCTGGACTGGGCGCGGCGGCAAGCCTGAAATCGACGGCCGGAAATCCAAGCGCGCAATCACCTGAACAGCGAACCGCCCGGCAGGTCGTTCGGGGTCACCGGCTCCAGTCTTTCGCGGCGCATGGGGGGGTCTCGCGGCGGCGCGTCGGCTCCCGGCGCGCCGTCGAACGGCGGCGGCGGAGGCGGCGGGCGCCGGCGCCTCGGTTTTTTCGGCTTGGGCGCGGGCGCTGGCGCGGCGTCCGGGGCCGCGGCGCCGGGCGCCGGGCCGACCTCGACGGGAGCGCCAAGCTCGGCGGGCTTCTGGTCGGGATGGGCCGAGTTCGGGGGCTGCGGCAGGGGCTGCGGCGGGCTGGTCGCCGGGCGGCGAGTTCGGCGGCGGCGCATCGACATGCGGCTCGACCGGATTTTGCGGCGTGATGGTGCGGCGCGCCTTGCGCGGCGGCGTCACGGGCGCCTGCGAAGCATTCGGCGGCGGCGCGCGCGCCATCCGGCGCGCTGGCCGGCTCGGCCACGATTTCCTTGCCGCCCTTGCAGTTCTTCAGCCAGACGTCATAGACGGGATGCTCGACGCCGTGCAGGCCAGGGCTCGCCGCGAACATCCAGCCGGAAAAGATGCGCTTGGCCTGCTTGACGTTCTCGATTTCGTCGACCTCGACGAAGCCTTGCGTCATCGGCGCTTCGGTCTGCGGCCGGGTCATGCAGATGCGCGGCGTGATCTGCAGCGTGCCGAACTGCACGGTTTCGTCGATGGCGACGTCAAAGGAGATGATTCGGCCGGTGATCTTGTCGAGACCGTCGAAAACCGCGGTGGGATGGCGGATCGCGTCGGCGCGCGCCGAGACGCCGGCCAGAAGCGCCGCGCCGCATAAAAGAACTTGAAGCGAAAAGCGATTCATCGGCGCGCGCGCATTCCTCGTTTGGTTCGGGCGGACGCCGGCAGGACCGCGCTCAAGCCTCGGGCGACCAGGCCTTGTAGTCGCCGGCGGCGGCCGGACGCTCGCCGGAGGCGAGAGTCGAGCCCTGCGGGCGCCAGGCGGCGGGCGTGCCGGTCTGGTTGGGAATGTAGGGCTTTTCCCATTCGCGCGGCTTGTATTCCTCGGCGCTGGGCGGCGTGTCGGTCATGTGGTGCAGCCAGCCGTACCAACCGGGCGGAACGGCGGAGCCATCGGCATAGCCGTTGAAAATCGTCCAGCGGCGTTCAAAGCCCAGGGCCGGATCGAGCTTGCCGCCCTTGGTGCGATAATAAATATTGCCGAACTGGTCCGTGCCGACTTCTTCGCCATGCAGCCAGGTGTGCAAACGCGTGCTCAGCGTCTGTCCGTTCCACCAGGTGAAAAGTTGGACGAGCCATTTCATCGCATTCTATCCTGTCAGGCTTTAGGTCTGGGTCGATTTTGCGCGGACTATGGCCGCGCCGGGGGCTTCTGTCCAGTCGTCTCTTGCAGTAATCACGGAGGCGGCAATTCAGCGTCCCGCCAGCTTTTGATTGAGGAAACATCATGATCGGCGCCTTCGCCGGCATATTCTTGTGCCAGCTGCTCGGGGAAATCATCGCCCGCGCTTTCGCCCTGCCCCTGCCCGGCCCAGTGCTCGGCATGGGCCTGCTGTTCGCCTTCCTGCTGGTTCGCGGGCACACGTCAACGAAGGTCGGCGCCAAGCAGGTTCCCGCGCCGCTCGCCGCCGCCGCCGACGGGCTGCTCGGCAATCTCTCGCTGCTGTTCGTTCCCGCCGCCGTCGGCCTGATGCGCTATTTCGACCTGCTGCTCGCCAACGCCCTGACCGTGACCGTCGCCGTCGCCGCCTCGACCGCCCTCGCCATGGCCGCGACGGCCGCGAGCTTCCGCCTGCTTTCGCGCAATGCAAAAGACAAGCCCGAAAGTGAAGCGGCATGATCGAGAAACTGGTTCCCGGCCGCGCCGACGTCTTCGTCTATCTCTCGGCGTCGCCGCTGTCCTGGCTGACGCTGACGCTCGCAGCCTTTCTCGTCGCCGACCGCATCTCGCAGGCCAGCGGCCGGCATCCCGCTCGTCAACCTGGTGGCGCTGTCCGCCGCCTTCATCATACTCATGCTGCGCGCCACCGGCACGAGCTACGAGACCTATTTCGCCGGCGCCCAATTCATTCATTTCCTGCTGGGACCGGCGACGGTGGCGCTCGCCATACCCCTTTACCGGAATTTCGAGCGGGTGAAGACCAGCGCCCTGCCGATCCTGGGCTCGCTGCTGGCAGGCTCGGTCACGGCCATCGCCAGCGCCGTGATCATCGCCAGGGCGATGGGCGCCTCGCACGAACTCGCCGCGTCGCTCGCGCCGAAGAGCGTGACCGCGCCGATCGCCATGGGCCTGTCGGAGAAGATCGGCGGCGCGCCCTTCCTCACCACGGCGCTGGTCATCGCCACCGGCGTCTTCGGCGCGGTGCTGCTGACGCCGCTGATGCGACTGCTGCGAATCACCGATCCGGCCGCCGTCGGCATGGCCGCGGGCCTCTCGGCGCACGGCATAGGCACCGCCCGCGCCTTCCATATTGATTCGACCGCGGGCGCCTTCGCGGGCATCGCCATGGGGCTGAATGGCGCGCTGACCAGCGTGATTCTGCCGCTTTTGGGCCCCCTGCTGGGGCTGTGAATTGTGGTGATAACAGGGCTGCACCCTCACCCCCCAAAATGCAAAAAGAAAGTTAAGGTCGCCTTGAATTTTTCCCCATAATCCTCAAATTGTAGTGTCAGACGACTTTTTGCACACAACATCTTGACGGCCAGCGCGATGCGGCGTTAGCTTTGATCATCGGTCGGAGGGGGTGCTCCTGCCGGTTTGAAAGGGTTCCTGGCGGTCGGTCCGGTTTTTTCGGACGGTCCCGGCGCCCGTAAAGGGATGCGCTTGGCGGTCCCGACAAAAGTTACATCCCTGGCGTCTGTTGCCGCGTTCGTCTGTCTGGCCGGGTTTCTTCCTGGCCCGATGACGCATGCGGCCGTCTACGCCGCGGAAGAATTTTCGAAATACACGCGACCGGGCACATTTGGGGATCAGGCGATGCGGATTGAGCGGCACTATACGAAATCGGGGCAATCTCCCTACCAGGACATCGAATTCCGGCAGACCAAGAGCGAAATCCGCAATCCCGACGGCTCGACGGTCTTTTCCCATGACGGCATCGAAGTTCCCGCCAACTGGAGCCAGGTCGCCTGCGACGTGCTCGCGCAGAAATATTTCCGCAAGGCGGGCGTGCCGGCGAAGCTGAAGCGCGTCGAGGAAAATTCGGTCCCCTCCTTCCTGTGGCGCTCGGTCCCCGACGAAGCCGCGCTCGCGGCGCTGCCCGAAAAAGAACGCGTTGTTGGCGAAACCTCGGCGAAACAGGTGTTCGACCGCCTCGCCGGCGCCTGGACCTACTGGGGTTTCAAGGGCGGCTATTTCGACAACGAAACCGACGCCCAGGCCTTTTACGACGAAATGCGCTTCATGCTGGCCCGCCAGATCGCCGCGCCCAATTCGCCGCAATGGTTCAACACCGGCCTGCACTGGGCCTATGGCGTCGACGGCCCCGGACAGGGCCACTTCTACGTCGATTACCAGACGGGCAAGCTGACGGCCTCGGAGTCCGCCTACGAGCATCCGCAGCCGCACGCCTGCTTCATCCAGTCGGTCAAGGACGATCTCGTCAACGAAGGCGGCATCATGGACCTGTGGGTGCGCGAGGCGCGCCTGTTCAAGTACGGCTCGGGCACGGGCGCCAATTTCTCGATGTTGCGCGGCGAGAACGAAAAGCTCTCGGGCGGCGGCAAGTCCTCCGGCCTCATGTCCTTCCTGAAAATCGGCGACCGCGCCGCCGGCGCCATCAAGTCGGGCGGCACGACGCGACGCGCGGCGAAAATGGTAGTGGTCGACGTCGATCACCCCGACATCGAATCCTTCATCGACTGGAAGGTGCGTGAGGAAGAAAAGGTCGCGGCCCTCGTCGCCGGCTCGAAAATCCTCAAAAAACACATGAAGGCGGTGTTCAAGGCCGCCGTGAATTGCGAAGGCCCTGGCGAGGATTGCTTCGACCCGGAGAAGAACCCGGCGCTGAAGCGCGAAATCAAGCTGGCCCGCCGCGCCCAGGCGCCCGACAGTTTCATCAAGCGCGTCATCCAGTACGCCAAGCAGGGTTTCCGCGACTTCGACATGGTCGAGTACGACACCGACTGGGATTCCGAAGCCTATCTCACGGTCTCCGGCCAGAACTCCAACAACTCCGTCCGCATCGCCGACGGTTTTCTACGCGCAGTGGAGCTGGATGGCGACTGGAACCTGACCCGCCGCATCGACGGCAAGGTGGCCAAGACGCTTCCGGCGCGCCATCTCTGGGACAAGATCGGCTATGCCGCCTGGGCCTCCGCCGATCCCGGCCTGCAATACCACACCACCATCAACGACTGGCACACCTGCCCGGCCGGCGGCGAAATTCGCGCCTCCAATCCGTGCTCGGAATACATGTTCCTCGACGACACCGCCTGCAACCTGGCCTCGCTGAACCTGCTGCAGTTCCGCGATCCCACGACCAAGGTGTTCGACGTCGCGGCCTATGAGCACGCCGTGCGCCTCTGGACGCTGGTGCTGGAAATCTCCGTGCTGATGGCGCAATTCCCGTCGCGCGAAATCGCCCAGCTTTCCTATGACTACCGCACGCTCGGCCTGGGATACGCCAACATCGGGGGACTCCTGATGTCCTCCGGCCTCGCCTATGATTCCGAGGCGGGCCGCGCCTATTGCGGCGCCCTGTCGGCCATCATGACCGGCGTCTGCTATGCGACCTCCGCCGAGATCGCGGCGGAGCGCGGCGCCTTCGCCCGCTACAAGGACAATGAAGAGGCGATGCTGCGCGTGATGCGCAACCATCGCCGCGCCGCTTACGGCCTCGCCGAGGGCTATGAGCAGCTGGCCGTCAAGCCGGTGCCGCTCGACTCGGCCTCCTGCCCCGACCAGACGCTGGTGACCCACGCCCGCGCGGCCTGGGATCGCGCGCTCGAACTCGGGCAGCAGTTCGGCTATCGCAACGCCCAGGTCTCCGTCGTCGCCCCCACGGGCACGATCGGCCTTGTCATGGATTGCGACACCACCGGCATCGAGCCCGATTTCGCGCTGGTGAAATTCAAGAAGCTCGCGGGCGGCGGCTATTTCAAGATCATCAACCGCGCCGTGCCCGAGGGCCTGCGCGCGCTCGGCTACAGCGAGGCGCAGCTTGCGGAGATCGAGGCCTATGCCTGCGGCCACGCCAGCCTGAAGCAATCGCCTGGCATCAACGAGACGACCCTGATCGCCAAGGGTTTTTCGCCCGAAAAGCTCGAGGAGCTGCACAAGACGCTGGCCGGCGCCTTCGACATCAAATTCGTCTTCAACAAGTTCACGCTCGGCGCCGAATTTCTGGCGACCGCGCTGAAAGTGCCGCTGGCCAAGCTCGACGACCCCTCCTTCGACCTGCTGACCTTCCTCGGCTACACCAAGTCGGAAATCGAGGCCGCGAACATCCATGTCTGCGGCGCGATGACGGTGGAAGGCGCGCCGCATCTGAAGGCGGAGCATGTCGGCGTGTTCGACTGCGCCAATCCCTGCGGCCGCACGGGCAAGCGCTATCTCTCCGTCGAAAGCCACATCCGCATGATGGCCTCAGCGCAGCCCTTCATTTCCGGCGCGATCTCCAAAACCATCAACATGCCCAACGAGGCCACCGTCGAGGATTGCAAGGCGGCGTATCTTTTGTCCTGGCGCCTCGCGTTAAAAGCCAATGCGCTTTACCGCGACGGCTCGAAACTGTCGCAGCCGCTCAATTCGCAATTGATCGCGGATGAAGAGGACGAAGACGAGGACGCTTTCGACGCTTTTCTCGCGCAGAGCCAGCCGGCCCGCACGACCCAGCTCGCCGAGCGCATCGTCGAGCGCGTGGTCGAGCGGATCGAACGGAGACGCGAGCGCGAAAAACTGCCGGACCGCAGAAAAGGCTACACGCAAAAAGCCGTGGTCGGCGGCCACAAGGTTTACTTGCGCACCGGCGAATATATTGACGGCCGCATCGGCGAAATCTTCATCGACATGCACAAGGAAGGCGCGGCCTTCCGCAGCCTGATGAACAATTTCGCCATCGCGATCTCCGTCGGCCTGCAATATGGCGTGCCGCTGGAGGAATATGTCGACGCCTTCACCTTCACCCGCTTCGAGCCGGCGGGCTTTGTGCAGGGCAATGACGCGATCAAGAACGCCACGTCGATCCTCGACTACGTGTTCCGCGAGCTGGCGATTTCCTATCTCGGCCGCAACGATCTCGCCCATGTCGATCCCTCGGACATCGGCCATACCGCGATGGGCGGCGGCGACGACCAGAGCAAGGCGCCGCAGCCGGGCCAGCCGACCAACACGGCCAAATTCGTCTCGAAGGGTTTTGTGCGCTCGAAGGGCGACAAGCTGATGCTGGTGCAGGGTTTCGCACCCTCGGAAAAACCGGCGACCACGGGCATAACGACGATCGGCGCGACGGCGCTGAAAAGCGACCCGGCGGGCGAGGTCCACAGCCCCTCGCTGGCGGACACGCTGACCTGGACGCCGCCGGTCAAACTGCCGGACAACGCGCTCGACAAGCGCGCGGAAGCGCGGATGAAGGGCTATATTGGCGAAGCCTGCCCGGAATGCGCGAATTTTACGCTGGTGCGGAATGGGACGTGTTTGAAGTGCGATACGTGCGGGGCGACCACGGGGTGTAGCTGAGGGTTAGCGCGCGCGGTGCTACGGGTGGAGCAAAATGTCAGTACAGGCGGCCATTTTGTCCAAAAATATGGGACATAATGTCTAAGCATTGAAATATAAGGACAAAAAACCGGCGGAGCAATCCGCCGGTTCATTAATAAAGAGCTCGTTCAGAGTACGCGCATGTGGGAACGGTAATCGGCGTAACTCAGCATTTCATTGAAAGGAAAATGCGAATGACAACTGGAAAGAAAGCGGCTTCCAAAGCCAGCAAAGAATTGAAGAGCAAAACGTCGACCAAGGACGAAAAAACCGTTGCCGGCTCAGACTTGTCTCAAGCGAAAAAGAAGCCGAAGGCCAAAGGAAAATAATCGCCCAACCGACATTGGCCGAATGATGCCGCCGTAATGGCGGCTTCAAAACAGCGAACAGCGACGATGGGCACAGATTACAAGGTAAGATTTCGGACCGACGAAAATGTCGCAGAGCTGGCTCGACGCCTTCGCGAGATCCTTGGCATTGATCGGCTATGTCAATTCGACATCGTCGAAGCGATATCGAGCCTCGAAGGCAAAAAATTCAAAGGCTCCGGAACCCTGAAGATTCGCCTCTTCGACGACGACGAAGAAGATCTAGCCTATGTCACCTTCAACCCGCTAACGCTCAATGTTCACCGCGAGATCTGGCGGGACGCCAAGCTTGGCGAATCAAAGTCGCGCTTCATTCTCGCCCACGAGCTGGGCCACATCGTGATGCATCGCGATAACCGCCAAGCTTATTCCGAAGATCCTGCGGCCAGATTGAAGTTTCCGCTTCCACAGGAAAGCGCGGAAGAACAGGCAAATCTGTTCGCAGCGCATTTCTTGGCTCCCGACCATCTCGCAGCCAGATGCACCACCTCGACCGAATTAACATTGATGTTCGATTATCCGGGTGATTTCGCAAACGGAAGACTGGCAATCCTCGAAAAAAGGCGGCGCTTTTATACCGGCGAACCGTGCAGCGATTGCGGCAATTTCACAATGAAACGCGGCCAGTTCGGCATAACATGCGATACCTGTGGTCAACTGGACGCCACAAAGAAACCAGCGTTTTCAGCTTTTTGAACGAAAAACCCCGGCGTATCGCCGATAAAGGAGTCGACGCGAACAATAGCGACATTCGGGCAGATGGCTATAACCGACACGGTCACGGCATCACCTTATTCCAATCAATCTCATAACCCGCCGCCCGAAGCTCCTTTGCGAGCGATTGCTTCCAGCCGCCAGATTCATCGTATGATTCGTATACAACACCACCGAAATCTGATGGCAACTCGACCTCGCCGCGCTTCAATGCACAGACGCGGTTCCGACCCAACTTGGCGATAAAATAGCCAAGCTCAAGAACAACATTCTGACGCGCACGCGGCTTTAGTGCATCGCCCTTCTTGCAGCCTTCATCGTCTGGCGTCAGCAGCACGATGGCAAAACCGACATCGCCATGCTTCTCGATCTTCTCAATGATCGTGTGACCCTGATTGGCTTGCTCGTGCAGAATGATCGGTTCGAATTCGATGCGCTCCAAGAATCTGGCGACGGCTTCGCGCACGCCCTGGTCGTGACCATGTACGATGAAAATTTTCTTGGAGATCGACTTGATCACTCTGGGCACCGGCTGCCCGTGGCTCAAGACGTAGGTCTTATAATCCCTAATGAAAGGAACAAAAACCTGAGCCACCATCATATGAATACCGGCTATAATTTTTGAGCCGGGATGGAAATATTTAAAGCAAAATTGTACGGCATAATCAGGATTCGCGGCCAACTCGTCGATCAGCAAAAGCGTCAAGCCAAGAACCTGCTGCTGATCATCCGGCCAGACCAACTTATGACTGCCAGCCATACCACCGCCTGTCGCTTCGCTGGCGGCCATAAACGCATTGAAATCGACGGCTTCGACCAACTGGCGATTGATGGCCTGAAGATCCGAGTGATGCAAAAGACGAGCAAGCGCTTTTAGCGGTCGATCAAACGACTGAAACTCGGAACGCTGCAAATCCAAAACGGCATTCTTGATTTCATCAAGCAGATCAATGTCTTTCGACATCATGCACCATCTCCCGACATGCGCGCTTCCGCTGCCTTGTCCACAATGCCTTTGCGATACCTTTCCTTCAGTTTCTCGATCATCGGCCCAATGATCGCGTTGGAGGCGTAAGGCCCCAAACGATCATCAATCATGGATTCCATGTGCTTGATCGCCGACTCGATGCTCGCAGGATCGCTCGGATCAAAATTCACAGTTCCGATCTCGCCATCCAATTCGGCGAATGCTTTCTGTGCTTCTTCAAGTTGCCGGGTCAGATTATCGAGGCCTTTAATTTCAAACATCCGAATCACCTTTCGTCGAAAGACGCCAGGATGAATATCGGTGGGCGCGAAAACAACCGCGCAACCGTCATCTGGACAGGTTTACTCACCGACATTTTGGCCTAAAATCACGTGCAGTTCATTCAAAGCACTGATCATGCCCATCATTTTCGACGCTAAACCCAACTCCGGCTACGACGATCTGCTTCCGCGGCGGTATCACTTCCCGAACACGTCGACCTACCTCCAGGCGGCAAAGGAAGGCATCGGCGATTGGGTCATTTTTCGCAAGCCGCGGCGCGGCGTCGGCGCGGCAGGCTATTTCGCCGTCGCCCGATTGACGGCGCTGGAGCCAGACCCGCGCGATCCGGGCTCGACCTACGCCCAGCTCGACGGCTTCCTCGACTTTGATCATGTCGTTCCGCAAAATCGGCCTGACGGCCAACCTTACGAAGAAATCCTGCGCGTAGTGGCGACCGCTGGCCGCGGAGCCGCGATCCAAGGGAAATCGGTGCGACCGATTTCCACAACGGACTTCGCGGCGATTGTTAGAGCAGGCCTGAACGAGGTGTTCGATCCGGCCAACGCCATCCGCCTCGAGCTTGATCCTGAACACTGTAATCCAGAAACACGAGCCCTGCTCGATGCGCCGGAAGAAACACAAGAGCGCCAGATCAAGCAGATCCTGCTGAATCGGAAAATTCGCGACGCCGCGTTCCGGTCAGCGGTCTGCACCGCCTATGACAATACCTGCGCCATCACCGGGTTGAAGATCGTCAACGGCGGCGGCAAGGCCGAAGTCCAGGCGGCGCACATCTGGTCGGTGGAAACCGGCGGCCCCGACGTCGTCCAGAACGGCCTTGCCCTGTCCGGCACCGTCCACTGGCTGTTCGACCGCGGCCTAATCAGGATCACCGATGAATATCAGCTGCTCGTTTCGCACAACAAGGTTCCGCGCGAATTGCTCAATCTGTTCGAAGGCCAGATGAGCCGCATACGCCTGCCGCGCAACCAAGCCCACTGGCCCAATCGCAACTACCTCCAGCGCCACCGTGAGCGGTTTTCATGACGATCGACCAGACGATCGCCTGGTATGACCGCAACGCGCGTGCGGTCGCCGAGCAATATGAGAGCCTGCGGCCGGACGATCTCCACGCCTGGTTCGCCCACCTCCTGCCGAAAACGCCCGGGCTCGCCATCGACATCGGCGCTGGCAGCGGGCGCGACGCGGCATGGTTTGCAGCGAAAAGCTATCGCGTCGTCGCCGTCGAGCCATCGAAAGGCATGCTCGCGGAAGCTCGAAAGCGCCATGGATCGGAAGCCATCCAATGGCTCAGCGACCGCCTTCCGGCCTTGACGACAACTTTGGCCCTCGGCGTCGCAGCCGACATCGTCCATCTCGGCGCCGTGTGGATGCATTTGCCAAAAGACGATCGCCCGCGCGCGTTCCGCAAGCTGGTTTCCTTGACCCGCTCCGGCGGATTAATCCTGATGACGATCCGCGACGGCGCCGAAGACAACGACCGCGGAATCCACGCCGCCGAGATCGACGAGCTCGAAAGCCTCGCGCGCGATCATGGGCTTGTCGTCGTCCATCGAGACAAGGCCGCGGATCTTCTCGGGCGCCAAGACGTCGCCTGGCGGCAAATCGCCCTGCGCCTGCCAGACGACGGCACCGACGCGCTTCCTCTGCTGCGCCATATCATTCTCAACGAAAACAAATCTGCGACCTACAAGCTCGGACTGCTGCGCTCGCTATGCCGGGCGGCGGCCGGTGCGGCCGGCATGGCCAAGGAGCATGACGACGATCATATCGCCGTGCCGCTTGGGCTGATCGCGCTCAATTGGCTGCGCCTCTACATTCCGCTGCTTGCGGCTGACCTGCCGCAAAGCCCGCTCAACCATAGCGCCGGCGAACGGCTCGACTTTTGCAAAGCCGACGCGCGCGCCATCCTGTCAGGCGCTGTTCCGATCATCAATCTGCGGCCTGGCGCGATCTTTTCAACAATGGACGCGAAGATCGTCCATTCGGCCATCAAGATCGCCGCAGAAACCATTCGGACCAAGCCGGCGCATTTCACCACCTATGCCAAGGGCGGCCCGATCTTCCCCTATGTTCCCGGCGCCAGGGCCTTGATGTCCGGCGTCTTCGAACTCAATGCGCCCTACCTGGCGTCGTTCGGCGCATTGCTCGTTCCGCGCGACGTGTGGCGCGCCATGCAGCGATTTGGCGCCTGGATCGAGCCATCGATCATCGCCGAATGGGCGCGGCTCATGAAGAATTATGCGTTGAGCCAGCATCGCACGCTCAACGAAGCCACGATCGCCGTCGCCATGACATGGGACGAACCCGACCGCGACGTCGCCGTCGCCCGCTCGCGAGCGCTGACATTGATGGAAAACGCCGACCTTCATTGCGTCTGGAGCGGCCAGAAACTGACCGCCAAAACCCTCGACATGGATCACGCCTTCCCGTGGGCGGCATGGCCGTGCGGCGATCTGTGGAATCTCCTTCCGGCGCACAGAACCATCAATCAGGCGAAAAAACGCGACCGCCTGCCCACGGCCGAACTTCTCGGCAGGCGGCGCGACAACGTCATGACCTGGTGGCGCGACGCCTACGAAAGCGCTGATCATCTTGCGCCGCAATTCCTGAGCGAAGCACGCACAAGCCTTCCGGTGCTCAGTCAACAAGCCGGACTGAACAGCGACGATGTCTTTGAAGCAATGCGCTTCCAACGCCTTCGCCTATGGCGCGACCAGCAGATTCCAGAATGGGATGGATAACCGAACTGTTAGAAAAAACGCACTCCAGGATCCGTACGCCCAAGCTGTTAGGGCGCAAAAGAAATCAATCATTGCTTAGCTCTTGACATCACCTAATTGCCGGACTGAGATTCATTAAGAAGCCGGATGCGAACTTCGTCGCCGCATCGTTGAGACAAGGATTTTGAAATGAACACATTCGAACAAATTCCTTTTGGCGCCGCTGAATTCGCCGACAATCCCGAACCACGGTGCCCTTGCCTGCTACTACTAGATACTTCGGTCTCGATGAGCGGACGGCGGATCGATGAGCTAAACGCCGGACTGATCGCGTTCAAAGACGAATTAATGAGCGACAGCCTGGCCGCCAAGCGCGTCGAGGTTGCGATCGTCGGATTCGGGCCCGTGCAGACCATTTCCGATTTCGTGACCGCCGACTTGTTTCAGCCGCCGCAACTTTCAGTTCAGGGCGACACGCCAATGGGCGCGGCCATCACGCTCGGCATCGACATGGTGAAAAAGCGCAAGGAAGTCTACAAAGCAAACGGGGTTTCCTACTATCGCCCCTGGATATTCCTGATCACCGATGGCGGACCAACCGATACGTGGCAAAACGCCGCCGCCCTGGTCCGCGAAGGCGAACAATCCAAGGCGCTGCAATTCTACGCTGTCGGCGTCGAAGACGCCAACATGGACGTGCTCGAGAAAATCGCCACCCGCAAGCCTTTGAAGCTGAAAGGCCTGCAATTCAGGGAATTGTTCCAGTGGCTGTCAAACTCGCTCGGCTCGGTGTCTCGCTCGCAGCCCGGCGAAGCGGTGCCGCTCAGCAATCCCGTCGCGCCTGATGGATGGGCCGTCGCCGGATGACGTCCGGCGGATGGCGGATCGCCGCCGCCTCGGCAATCGGCACGTCGCACATAAAACAGGGCACAGTTTGCCAGGACAGCTATGTCTGCCGTCAGTTCGCTGACCGCGACGGACGGCAAGTCTTGGTCCTGGTCGCGTCGGACGGCGCGGGAAGCGCATCGCGATCCGATGAAGGATCGCTCTGCGCCTGCCAGACGATCGCTGAAGCCGTCGAGGTGTTCCTCGCCCAGGACAACGTCGTCGGCGACCTCGATCAGAACGAGGTCTGCCAATGGATCGAAATGGTTCAGCAGGCGATCGCCTACAAGGCCGAAGGCGCGGGCGCTGTGCCGCGCGACTACGCTTGCACTCTGCTTGTCGCCATCGTCGGCGAAACGGACAGCGCCTTTGTCCAAGTTGGCGACGGCGCGATCGTGATTACCGACGAAACCGGAGAATGGAGCTGGGTGCATTGGCCGCAGCGCGGCGATTACGCCAACACGACATTCTTCGTCACCGAGCCGGACACGGCGGAGCGCATAGCCTTCGATTTGATCCGCGCGCCTGTCCAGGACGTCGGTATATTCACCGACGGCATCGAGCCGCTGGTGCTGCATTACGCCAGCAAAACCGTCCATACGCCGTTTTTCGACCAGATGATCGCGCCGGTGCGGACTTCAAAAGCCGATGGCGTTGACGCCGCCCTGTCGTCCGGCCTCGAAAAATACCTGGCGTCGCCACGAATCTGCGAACGCACCGACGACGACAAAACCCTCGTTCTCGCCAGCCGACGCACAGTGACGGCGCCGCAACCATGAGCGCGCTGCTTGCAATACGCGACTCCAAAGGGCCGCTCAGCCTCGGAAAACTTATCGGTAAAGGCGGCGAAGGCGCCGTCTATGAGATCGCCGGCGACAGCAGCCGCGTCGCCAAGATCCATCATCATCCCAAGCCAGAGCTAGGCCAGAAAGTCGCGGCGATGATGCCGCTCAAATCCGACAAGTTGCTGACGCTGGCGGCCTGGCCGCTCGACGTCGCCTTTTCAACAAAGGGCGATTGCGTCGGCCTCATCCTGCCGCGCGTCTCCGGCCACAAAGACATCCACAACCTCTACAGCCCACGCAGCCGCAAGACAGAATTTCCCAGCGCCGACTGGCGCTTCCTAGTGCGCGCGGCCGCCAATACCGCCCGCGCCTTCGCCGCAATCCATGACGTTGGCTGCGTCATTGGCGACGTCAACCACGGCGGCGTGCTGGTGTCCGACAAAGCCACCGTCCGGCTGATCGACTGCGAATCCTTTCAGTTCGCGTCCGGAGGAAAGAATTACCTTTGCGAGGTTGGCGTTCCGACGTTCACGCCACCCGAACTGCAAGGAAAGCCATTTCGCGGCGTCGTCCGGACGCCGAACCACGACAATTTCGGCCTCGCCATTCTGATCTTTCACCTTCTTTACATGGGCAGGCACCCCTTCGCCGGCCGCTTTCTCGGGCGCGGCGACATGAGCCTTGAACAGGCAATCACTGAATTCCGTTTCGCCTACGGCGCGCAGCGGGCGGCGTTCCAGATGGAAGCGCCGCCAAACGTCCCGGCCCTTTCGATCGCGTCACAGCCGGTCGCCCAGCTGTTCGAGCGCGCCATGGCGCCGACATCAACGCAACCTGGCGCTCGCCCGACCAGCCGAGAATGGATCTCCGCGCTCGAAACCCTCGAAAAACAGATTAAGGCCTGCCACGTCAATCCGTCGCACCACTATTTCAATGGCCTCGACCATTGCCCGTGGTGCCACCTCGAAGCGGCGACCGGCGCGATATTGTTCAATTTTGTCATCAAGACCGGGCCGCACGTCGCCGTTGGCGATGTCGCCGCCGTTTGGGCCAAGGTCATCGCCATTCCGTCGCCCGGCACGGCGCCGGATATAGAGCAATGGAACAACATTGCGGCTTCGCCTGAGGCAAAGGCCAACGGCCGGAGCCGGCGCACGAAAGCGTTCTTCGGCCATGGCGGCATAATCGCCGCAATCCTTTTCCTGCTGGCGGCGGCGCCGCAGGCGATAGTATTCATCGCCATCGGCGCATTTTTCATTTGGCCGGCAATCACCAAATGGGCTGCGTCCAAGGAAGCCGTGGAGAAATTCCGTGACGTTGAAAAAGCGGCCGACACCCGCTGGAAGACGCTCAAGGAGCGCTGGGACCGGGACGCGACCGACCAGCGATTTTCTACGCAACTCCGTCAGCTACAGCATGAACGAGACCAGCTGCAGAATTTGCCGAACGTCCGCCAGCGGCGCTACCAAGAGTTAGAGCGTGACAAGGAAAAACAACAAAGACAACGGTTCCTTGAAGCGTTTGAAATCGACAAGGCGAAAATTGCCGGCGTCGGCCCGAGCCGCAAGGTAATGCTCGAGAGCTACAACATCGAGACGGCCTGGGACGTCGACGAAAAGCGGGTCATGCGCGTGCCGGGCTTCGGCCCGGCCTTGACCGGCGAAATGGTCAAATGGCGCCGCTCAGTTGAAGCCAAGTTCCGCTACAATCCCAGTAAGGGAGTTGATCCACAAGACATCGCCGCCTTGGATCGCGACATCGCCAACACAAAAAGAACGCTCGAATCAAGCTTGACGAATGGACCGCAGACCCTGAGCCAAATTCGGAATCACATCCTCGCTCAGCGGCAGATATTAAAGCCGCAGCTCGACGAGGCGGCGAAGGCATTGGCGCAAGCACGCGCAGATTCAAAAGCAGCGTGACGAGACAGACCGCAATGAAAGTATTGTTTTATTTAATCGTTTTTTGTTCGCTCACGACGGCTAAAGCCGAAGAAGCCAAAAAACCCGCGTTAAATCCAGATGTCACGCAGGCGACGATCGCCACCACGATCTGCATGCCGGGCTGGACGCGAACCGTCCGGCCCTACGTGTCGGCGATGAAAAAAATCAAAGCCGAGATGCTGGCCGCAATCGGCGAGCCGATCGAGCGCCGCAACCAATATGAGCTTGACCACATCGTCCCGCTCGCGCTGGGTGGCGCCGTGATCGACAGGCGCAATCTGACGCTGCAGCCGATCGACGAGGCGCGTATGAAAGACACCATTGAGGTCTGCCTGTCCTCGCTGGTTTGCCAAGGCAAACTCGACCTCGAAGACGCTCAGGCCGCAATTTTTGAGGACTGGAGAAAGGCCGGCGAACTTTGCGATGGCCTTTAGTCTCATGCCCACCTAATGCGACATCAAAGCAAACGCAATAAAGCCAACGACCAGCCAAAACAGCAGCGGACCACAGCCGATGGGACGCGTAGCGCGATAGTACATTCGGTTGTAGGCGGCTTTTTTTGGATTGGTTAGCCACCCGTAGCCACGAGGCGCTTTGAAACCAAGGCTGTGCCGGACATAGCGCTTCCAAGACGTCCGCGCCGCGATACGCTTGGTCAAACTCGGTCGGCGAAATCCAATTCTCATTTGTCCGCTTCCGCGCAAGTCAGCTGAAGCTATTTCGTTTCGCCAGTGCCCAACAGTTTGACGCCTTGCGACGATTCCAGCCGACAGCCCTGCGGATGTTCGCAATGCGCGCCCGCAGGAAAATCGCCGGCAGCTCTGTGGCGTTCATGCTGCGCCCAGCTCACGCAATTGCCATTGGGCAGCCGATAGCCCGGGCCGCCCCGGCAGCTGCAGCCTTCACAGGCATAGGCGCTGGACGCGCCGATGACGAGCGCCCTCGCAAACAACCACAACAAGAAGCGACGCCCAGTCATAGGCGGCCTTCAGCAGATCCGAAAATGCGCGCCGGTGTGACGATTGGTGCGCCAGCACGTCTCGCCACGATGATGTTGTCCATAATGGCGATGATGCCAGCCAGCTTCGGCCGGCGCGGAAAGAACGATCGGGGTGAAAACGGCGGCAGACAGGGCCAGCAGACCGGCAATGAAAATCCTCATGCCAAACTCCTTGTGATGAAGGGGCAGATATTCCGCCAAAACTCCGTAAAGGCCAAGCCAAAAAACGCTGGGAAATCGGGCGATCGCCGACTAAATTGGCGATCGGCGCTCCGTCGTGAGATCTGCGCAATGAAATACATTATCGATCAAATATTTGCCTTCGTCACTGCCTCGACGACCAAGCCTTCATCGTCTGCGCAGCCGGCGTCGATACCAAACGGCCGTGACGGACCCGTCGCGGCCTGGATCCGCCAGAACCATGGCCCGATCGTCATGGGATATATCATAGCCCTGTTCGCGGCGATCGTAGCGGCATATGCCTTTGGCTACCGTGCTGACCTGGTCGCGCTGGTCGGCTGCGCGCTCGGCGGCCTGCTGGACGCGATGATATGGCGGTCAGATGAAAACGACCGATAAGAGAACCGTCGGCTCTTTGCTGTTCCAAGGCGTGAACGCCATCGACGCGATCTGTTCCGACTGTGGCCATAAATGGAGTGCACCCATCGACTTCATGCCGACGGCGGCCACCGTAAATGCCGTCGCCAGCCTGCTGTTCTGCAACCATTGCAATGGGCGAGACATACACGTGACGACAGGCCGAACGGCGACGGAACTGAACTGATTGACTACACGCCCCTTCAGATCAGCATCAGCGGCGACCCATTCCCGGCGCTTTCAGCTCAAGCCAGTTCGGCCGCACATGGCGCGGCCGGCCGCGACAACCGGAACACCGAAAACGCATGGCGAGCGACGGCACGGTTACATCGCCGGAGAGCGCCGAAACGTCGATGATTGCCTCACGGCCGCAAAAGCAAATAGCCTCGACGCTGATCACGCCGAGGCTGCGCATATTGAACAGCGACATGGGCATTATCGCCTGCTTGTCGTTCATTCATTAACGATCCTGCGGCGCCCGGGACGGACGCCGAGGCGATATTCGTCCGACAAAAGCGAGGCGTCGACCAGCAGCGGCAAGAGCTCCGGGCCGTCCTGGAGCGGTTCGCTGTTCTTGAAAACCTCGCGCTTGACGTCGAGCGCTTCCACGCAATCCGCTGGCGTCGCCGCCATTATCAAGCGCGTGAGGTCGATGGCGCGCGTGACGCCGACCAGGACGCGCGCGGAAAGCTGAGGATCAGCCTCGCGGAGCAAGCTGACCAGACGGAGGTATTCCGTCTCCAGACCGGACAAATCGTCCGGCAGATCGGCCAAACACTTGAAATAATGCTCGGCTTCGCGCGAGAGATAAACCACGCCGCCACGGTGCCGGAAATGCGATTTTTTCATCCGTTCCTCCATCGATAAAGAAACGGCGCCGCGATAATCCGCGGCGCCGCAGTCGGCAAATCAGGCGAAGCGCTCGCGCCAAGTGAGGCGCTCGACGCGCGGGCCTTCGAGCTGGGGATAAAAGCGCGGCGCATAGACATTGGCAGAGAGCCAGCGCCGTTCGGCGTCGAGCGCATCCTCCTCGACTTCGGCCCACCAGACGCAGGCGCGCGCGTCCCATTTATAGCCACGCTCCTTCAAATCGCCCTTGACGTCGAAGGCGGCGCCGTCGGCCGACACCTTCCAGGTCGTGCGCCTGGCCCTGGCCAGCATTTCGGCGAGCGCGGTGTCGCCATTGTCGAAGCGGTGCATCAAGAGCGCGATGAGCGCCTCGACATCGGCGCCGGCGCGATGGGATTTCGGCGCAAACCAGCCGCACTGGCAGAGGAGGCTTTGGAGCGCACGGCCGTCGAAGGCATGCTGCGGCCAATCGATCTCATGGCATGAGCAAGCCCAGCAGAGACCCTTGAACGCGGGAAAGCGCTTCTCGACGAATTTGCGATCGAAGCCCGCGTTATGCGACGCCAAGAATTCCGACGACCACAACAAGCGCTTGAAAGCCTCCTCGTCGATCTTCTGGCCCTTGAGATCGGCGTCCGTCAGACCGGTAATGCGGCGGATCGTCGGCGACAGCGGGACGCCGGGATCCTCCAGCCAGGACTGCGCATCGCCCAGGGCGACAACGTTTCCATCCTCGTCGAACGACACCAGGCGCGCGGCGAGCTCGATGATGGAATCGCGCTCCGGGTTGGTCCCGGTGGTTTCGACGTCGAGCGCCAAAAACGTCGAGATCGAAAAATCCGCCGCAACGTCCCGCATGTGCGGCACGCCCGACAGATCGAGGCGCCGGAGGATGCGAAACTCCCCGGACTCCTCGAGTTTTTCGAGCATTTCATGATCGAACATAGGATTCCCCTCCTCATTGCAGGGTGGAAAAACCCCGCATGGCGGGAATCTATGTTCCTGATATGTTCCATTTCAAATGGCAATATCGCGCGACCTTAAACTTTTTTCAAAGCCTGTCGGGCAGGAATGGGCGGGAACGATTCAATCCGTTGATATACAAACCAAGACGAACGCAATGAACTTTCCGGATCCAAATGATTCCCGCGCCTGGTATATGTTCATGCTCAAGAACCCGCTTCCTGCGGCTGCGATCACCGATCCACCGGCATTTTTTCAGACGATCGATATCGCCGAGATTATCGACGCGATCTTTGTGTTCCGGACAAACGTTCCACGCCGACGCAGCGAAGAAGCCTATTTGACCAAAGCGCTGTTCCTGATCACAGCGCAGCTTGTCGGACGGCGCGTCAACAAAACTTTTGGCGCCGACCGCGAAGACATTATCCTCGAAACAACACAAAACCTGATGTCGGTGGCGCTTGACCCGACCACCGAAGCCCATGGAAATGTCAAAAAATACTTCATGCTCGCGGCAAAGCTGAGATCAATCAACACCGTGAATTGCTGGCTCAACAAAAAGCGGCAAAACGCACACCTATCGCTCGAACTCGATGACGGAATGAACGTCAAATCAGGCGACGACATCGAATTGAAAATCATCATCGAGCAAGCGATCGACAACTTATCAAGCGATGAACAAAAGATATTCACCCAGTTCATCCTGCTCGGAAACGACAAGACCAGCGAAGAAATGACCGCGCGCTCGGTGAGGCGGAAGGTCGAAAAAGTCGCTGACAAGCTGCGCAGGGATCTCTCGGACCTCGGCTTCCAACGATTTCACGCTGAAACCGCAAGCGGTAATTACGCGTTCGGCGCAATGGAAGTTGCCCGGTTCGCTTTCATCCTCGACGTCGGCAATGACCTGCCGACATCCGAAAAAATTGAGAAATGGCGACAGGTCTATCCGCAATTTAGCGACGACATCGATATCACTGCGGCGGCGCTGTCCATGATCAACCAGGACGAAGGCGAGCTATTGGCGCCCGAGGAAATTGGCCGCCTACTGGAACGCGCCAGCCTTGAATGATCAATCAGGCTTTGTCGTCACGACGCCGGCGACGAAGTCGCGCCCAGTGATGTCTTCGGGTCGAAAAACGAAAACCAACCCCTGAGACTCGAAAGCGTTTCTGATCGACAGTTCGGCTGCAGGCGTAATGCTTTCGCCCGCCTCAGCACGCTTGACAGTGCGAACGCCCAGGCGCGTCGCCTTCACCAGCTCGCCCTGCGACCAGCCTAAAAGCGCTCGCGCGGCGCGAATCTGTTTGCTCGAAAGCTGCATCCCTCAAGCCTAGCCGAGAACATCACCCGCGACAGCCGGAACAGCACTTGAACAAACGAAAATGTGTGCTAAATTAGATCATATTGGCCCTTTTGAGAACACCTCGCCTGGCAGCACGAGCTGCAGCGATGCTGTTCGTCGCGCGCTAGAACAAAACAAGAACCGACAATATCGACAGAATAAAGAGTCCGGAATGAGGTCTCCCGACTGATTTAGGGAGTCAGGACAAGCTTCTAGCAGAATTAGCTGAAGGAGGCGCTCAACAAAAAATGATCTGCCCATAAACGAAAACGCGCGATCAGAGACCGCGCGCTCGCGGGATCGACATCGGACTGCTGTAAAAGCCGTGGAAAGCATCAGCAGAACGACCAAAATCCTTGAACTGAATATGGCGCCATTCCGCCCGAAAAACAAGGGCGGAATGCGCGCCCATGCCAGCCGCTTCGAGCGCCAAAACCCCTGATCGCCGCGTCCAAGCCAAACGGCGGAGAGCCCAGAGCTCCCGCCGCCCGACCACTCGCGACCAATCAGGATAAACCTCATGTCAGACACAGACCTGGCGCCCACCGAGCGCCAATATCTCACCATCGCCGACGGCTGGCGTCCGCCAATGGCTTCGCGCGCCAGCCGCAAGATCAGCAAGCGCAGCAGCGGCTCAGGCCGCACGGCGCGTATGATCAATGGCTATGAATCGCTTGCGGAAAGCCTCGGCGAAGACAAAGTCGCCACCGTTTTCACCGCCGATCCGCGCATCGCCGATCTGATCGACCAGCCGCCGCCCGTGATCTATCGCGACGAATTCGGCAAACGGCGCAGCCACACCTTCGACTACCTCGCCATGTTGAAGGACGGCCGCAAGATCGCCATCGCCTATCGGCCAGAACGCCGCGCCGCGGAAGTGCGCGAGATCGTCGAGCTGATCCGCGCCCAGGCCCCAGATTACGCCGACGGATTCCTCGTCGTCACCGACGCAGACCTGACGCGCGACGTCGTGCACAACGCGAAAATGATCCATTTCGCGCAGGACGGCAATAAGGCCGCCGACGCGAAGGTGCGCGAAATCATCGACGCCCAGCACGGCGCCGTCTCCATCGGCGACGTCCAGACCTTGGCGGGCTGCGGCGGCGAAGGCTTCCGCGCCATCTGCCGCCTGATCGGCAATGGCGAGATCGAAATTCCGCAGGGCGCGCGCATCAGCCACCAGACGCTGGTCTCCAAAAAAGGAGGCCACGCATGAGCCATCCGGTCAGATTCGAATCCAGCGCCGGCGATCGCGTCGCCATCGCGACGGGCGCGCGCGGCGCCGCCCGCCAAGAGATCAAGACGGCCGTCGAAGAGATGATCGCCGACTTCGAGAATTCCCACGGCTGGACCATCACGAGAGGCTATTACCCGCGAACAAAATGCGCCGAACGCGACATGCGCGGCGCCAGCCTGCCGACGATATTCCGCGCAAAGCCGGTCTCCAGAAATGGAGGCCGGGCATGAACAATCCGAAGCAATTCAAATTCCGCTTTGGCGAACAAATCGGCGTCTGGACGCCGAATGGTTTCCTCTGGCGCGACATCCAGAGCGTCGAAGAGCGCGAGCGCACACCCGGCGTCGACATAGTCTTCAACGAACAAAGGCTCGCCGCCCTCAAGTACACCGGCGATTGGCCGACAGACCCGCGCCGGCGCACGCGGGTTCGCAAGCGCGCCTCCAAGAAAGGAGGCCGGTCATGAGCGATCCTATCAAATTCCGCTTCGAGCTCGGCGACCGCATCGGCGTCGAGATCGGCTCGCCGCGCGGCGCGTTCTACCGCTTCCAAGAAACGGTCGGCGACATTCATCGCTTCGAACGCGAAGACGCGCCCGGCGTCGATGTGACCTTCACCGACGCGGCGCTCACGGCCTTCGAGAAGACGCGCGGCTGGCGCTACAACAGCCGCTGGTACACGCCGGCGGAAGCCGCCGCGCGCCAGGCGTGCGGCGTCGATTGCCTGACGCATCTGCCGAAAAAGACGCGCAAGATGATGATCGTGCGCACGGCATGGATGCGCGCCATCGAGCACGCTCGTTACGGCTGCAACCTGCCGCTGAACGCCGATACGATCCGCATGCTGATCGAGGACAAGAAGGACGAGGTTCTCAACGAGGTTAAATGCCAACTGGAAAAGCAGCGCGTCGGCAAGAAAATCCCCGAGATCGACGCGCTACCGGATGGGCGCACCATCTGGCGCTGGTGGAGCCAGTGGGTCGACGGCGGCCGACGCTTCGAGGCGATGCGCCCCAAATACTTCCTCCGTCCGGTTCCGCTAAAACACCAGTGGGCGCCAGAGGTTGAAGTGCTGATCCGCAGTAATGTCGACTATTACGCGTCGGAAAAACGTCCGACGCAGGATTTCGCCTACGAGACCTTCAAGAGCCAGGTCGAAGCGCTCAACAAGGGCCGCCCGAAGGACGACCAGTTCGATCGTCCGGGCGAAACCTCCTTCAAAGCCCGCATCCGCGCCAATGGCAAATTCGCCAATTGCGCCGGCCGCGAAGGCGTCGCCACGGCGATAAAACAATTCCCGTTTGTCACCGACGGGCTCGACGTGACCGTGCCGGGCCAGCGCATCGAGCTCGACGGCTGGGAAATCCATCTGCAGGCGCTGCTGATGGAGGCCGAAGTCTGGGAGGCGCTCGACGACGAACTGAAGAAAGAGGTCAAGCGCACCGGCCGCTACATCCTGTGCGTGGCGATCGATGCGACGACGCGCGTCATCCTCGGCATGGCGATCGACGCGACCGAAACCAACGAACTGGCGATCCGCGTGCTCAACATGGTCTGCCGCGACAAAAAGCCGTTCGCAGAGGCGGCAGGCGCGAAGACGCCCTGGTGCATGAGGACGGGCATCAACGAGATCGCCACCGACATGAAGTTCACCGACGACGAATTCCATTGGCGCGTCGAGGCGCTCAGAGGAAGCATCGTCCATCCGGCGGCGGGCCGCGCGGCCGACCGCGCGCGCATTGAGCGCTGCTTCAAGTCGCTCGACAACGGGCTCTTGGGCAATTTCACCGGCAGAACGTTTTCCAACCCGCAGATGCTCGGCGAATACAAGGCCGAGAAGCGCGCGAGCCTGACGGTCGAGACGTTCTGCCGCGTCGTAACGCGGTACGTGATCGACATCTACCACAACCTGCGACACGAGGGCCTCAACCTCGAAACGCCGTTCAACGCCTGGCGGCGCACCACGCAGATCTACGGCATTAAGCGTCCGCCGGATTCTGAACTGCTGCGTAACGTGTTCGGCCTGCATTTCGAGCGCGACATCTCCACCAAAGGCATCCGCTTCATGAACATCTACTACCAGTCGCTCGAACTGCACGAAGTCCTCAAGCAGGGCGAACACGTCAAGGACATCGACATCATCGTCGATCCCGACGATCTCGGCGCCATCTCCGTGAAGATCGGCAAGGTCTACGTCACGGTGCTGGCGCCGCGCGAGAAGTTCAACCGCGTCAAGCTCGAGGACTGGATCGCCACCTGCGCCAACCTCCACGCGCGCTTCGGCGAAGAGGCGAAAATCGCGGAAGAGGTGGTGTTCGCGGCCTTGCGCGACATCCAGGAGATCGCGGCGGAGTCGGAGCGAAGCGCCAGCATCGGCCCGACCTCGCTGACGCCCTACGAAGTCGAGCGCGCCGAACGCCGCCTGACGATCGCGTGGAAATCAAAACAAGCCGGCGAGGCTAATGCCAACGCCGGCGGCGACATTCTTGCCGGCGCGCTGCCGGCCTTGCCCGCGCCCAGCGGAATCGAGGTGCCGCCAGCAGCAGCGCTTGAGACGCCCGTCGACGACAACAAAGGCAACGAAGGAGAACCCACCGACCAAAACAAAAGCAACGAAAACGACAAGCCGATCGACCCGCGCGACGACGCGTGGGGCTTCGAAGACTGAAAGACCTTCCCAATGACCGACACGCAAATCAAGAAAACCAACGCCGAAATCCGTTCGATCATGGACGCCGTGCGCGCGAAATACGTACCGTCGGCGCGCGACAAGGAGGTCGACGACGGCATCGACTTCCTTGTCGAGCGCTTGCAGCTCAAAGGCACGCCGGGCCAAACGGCGGACGCCATGCGGCGCCCCGAGGCGCGCGGCCTCGTCATCCTCGGCGACAGCGGCAGCGGCAAGACGACGACCACCGTGCGCCGTCTCGCCAAACGCCCGGATCTGCCCGATTACGGCCAGCCGAGCTGCAAGGTGGTGAGCGTCACGGCGCCGGCGCCGTGCACGCTCGGCCAGCTCGGCCGGGCGACGCTGACGGCGATCGGCTATCCGCTCTCCAGCGTCGCGCGCAAAGAACACGAAATTTGGGCGAAAACGCGCGAAAAGCTCGCCGACGCCCAGGTGACGATCCTGCATTACGACGAGGTGCAGAACATCACCGACGCCGCGAACGTCGCGGAATCGGTGCGCCTGCGCGACACACTGAAAAGCTGCCTCAACAACGCCGCGACGCCGGTCGGCCTAATCCTATCGGGCCTGCCATCGGTGCGCGACTTCCTGGAAGAGGACTACCAGCTGGTGCGCCGGATGCGCTTCATCCGTTTCGAGCGCCTGACCTCCGACGACGCCGGCCGCCTGCAGAAGACGACGGCCATGCTCGCAGAGACGGCCGGACTGACCTTCCTGCCGAGCAACGACGTCAGCGCCCGCCTGATCCATGCGGCGCGCGGCGCAATGGGGCTCTCGATCGAAATGGCCTGCGACGCGGTCGAAGACGCGCTGAAGTGCGGAAACGACGCCGTCACCATCAAGAACTTCGCCGCGCAATATTCGGCGCGAACCGGCTGCGGACCGAAGGCCAACATCTTCCTCGCCAACAACTGGCCGGACATCGATCCAACGCGCGTCCTGACCAACAATCCGCAGGAATATCTCGCCCCGCAGATCATCCAGCTGAAAAAGCAGCGCAAAGGACAATAAGATGAACATCCATCTCTATCCGACCCTGGCGCTCGGCGCCGACGAAACTCCGATGGGCTACGCCTCGCGCCTCGCCCGCCTGCACAACTGCGCGCACCTGCGCAACTTCTGCGCCGACATGGGCCTGGCATTTCAGCCGGTCGTGGATGGCGACGCCACGGAGATCAGGCGCCTGGCGCAGCTTTCCGGCGCCAACGCCATCGACCTGCAGCGCAACGCCGTCGTGCGCGACGGAACCGATTACCGCATCCGCGGCGAGAAGTTGAGCAAGGCGGCAACCGCCTTGACCCATGTCCGCATCTGCCCGCGCTGCGCGGCCGAAGCCATGCACGACAATCTGACGCTGCCGATCGAGATCGCCATCCACGACCAGGTGCAATGGAAGATCGGCTCGATCCGCACCTGTGCGCTCCACGACGTCGCGCTCATCGATCTCGGCGTCGCCGACAAGACGACGACCATCTACGACTTCTCAGGCTTCATCGCTGGCAAGGTCGACGAGTTCGAAGATCTACCGGACATCGAGCGCGAAGCCTCGGCGTTCGAGCATTATCTGATCGGACGGCTCAACGGCGCGCCCAAGACCCATCCGTTCCTCGACGGGCTCGAATTCCACGCCGCCGCGAAGCTCTGCGAGGTGTTGGGCGCGGTCGAGATCGACGGCCGCCACGTCGCGGTCAAGAATTATAGCGAAAACGACTGGCACAAGGCCGGCCAGGCCGGATTCGAGATCGCGTCCGGCGGTGAACAATCGATCCGCTTCTTCCTGTCGGAGCTGCAGAAAACGTTCAAGCCGACGGACGGCGTGGCCCACGACGGGCCACAGGGCGTGTACGACCAGCTCTACAAATGGGCGGCGTTCTCGGCGCAAAGCGCGGACTTCGATCCGTTCCGCGATATTTTCAGACGCCACATCATCGCCACCATGCCGATCGGCGCCGGCGAACAATTACTCGGCAAGACCGTTGAAAAACGCCTGATCCATTCGGTCACAACGGCGGCAGCGGAACTCAAAGTGCACCCGAAACGGCTGCGCAAGATCCTCGCCGCCAAAGGCCTGATCGACGCCGACCATGAAGGCCGGCACAACAATCACGTCTTGATGGATGCGGCGGCCGTCCAGCAGCTGTACGACGACGGCGTGCTGACCGGATTGACGCGAAAAGACGCCGAGGAATACCTCGGCGCCGGGCGCGTGCAGACAAAGCTCCTCGCCGATGCCGGCATCATCGTGCCGGCGATCGCCAGCGCCGACATCAGCAACAAAAATGGATGGTGTTCTTTCACAACGAACCACCTCGATGATTTCCTGCGCCGCCTTCAGGACGGCGCGATTCCGGTCGACCAACCAGTGGAAAATCAAATGGACATTCCGGCCGCCGCCAAGCGCGCCAATTGCTCGGCGGCGGAGATCGTCAAAATGGTCCTGGACAAAAAGCTGGCCTGGACCGGCCGGCTGACCAGCCGAGAAAAATACATGGCGATCCTCGTCGACGTCTCTGAAATCAAGGCGAAGACCCAGTTGCCGCCGCTCGACGGCCTTACGGCGGCGCAGATTCAAAACACGCTCAAAACCACCCACCGCGTCGTCAAAGCCTTGATCGACAACGGCGTCCTAAAAACGGAGCGCCACATCAATCCGATCAATCGCTGCCCCGTCATGATCGTGCCGACGGCGGAAGTCGCGCGCTTCCGACAAACATACGTCTCGCTGATGGAATTGGCGGAAGAACGCCGACTTCATTCGACCACGGTCAAGCGGCTCCTCGATGATGAAGGCGTCAGGCCGGCGCTCGGGCCGGCAATTTTTCACGCCACCTTCTACCGGCGATGCGATATCGATTGACACCGCCAAAAACCAACAGGACCATTTACGAAATATGTAACGACGAAATGATCGAACGAAAATGGCAACCAAATTAAACAACACGGCGCAAAGCGCCGTTTTCACTCCAGATGATCTCAATGCCGCAAAAAAGAACGGCTTAACCTTGCTATCTCTCGACGAAACGAGCCCATTTTACATCGAGCCAGCACTGAGAAAGGTAATTGCCATTTTCTCGAATTATAGCATGATTGTTTTGCACACAGAGCAACACAACCTAATCATTTCCGACGTCAAGAATCGCGCGCGTAACGCTGGCATTAGACAACTCAACATATCCACAAGTGATGAGGCAACGTTAAGCGCGATCTACAAACAACTTCCACATAATAGCTCAACAAAATTTGATGTCGATGACGCGACATCGCCTGGTGATAGACGCCATCAACAACTAACTGGTGCAGAAAAACTCACCATTGCAATCCTTGCAGTAACCATAGGAATATTCGCTATAGGATTATTCTCACACAACGATTTAACATCAGTGAAGTCAAAAACGTCAGTGCAAGAAACAATAGGCGACTACGCAGCGCACACAACAGAAGAACGCCTCAACTACGCGAAAGCGATCACGAAACTCCTGCGCGAAAACCATCCGGACTTAAAAAGCAAAGATATGTTTGGCTGCCTGGAAGGCTGGGCGTTGAAAGACGATCTGACCGATCTCAAAGAAGCGGCGGCAATGTGCGCGAACATCGTCGATCCATAATGAAATCAAAGAACCAATAAAAAAAACAAAATCCCGGTCATAGAGCCGGGATTTTTCATGTGCAGACCGGACAAAATACCACGGAATTTCGGACAGAATGGCATGAACATTTCGACAAAATAGATCATCCCCCAAAAGAATTTATCCAATATTTTCAATACTGCCGACTGACAACATCGAGCGCACGTAACACGCGGCGGCGGCGGCGGCGGCGGGCTTCGGCCCGCCGTTTTCGAGCGAGCGGCAGGAATTCGGGGACCTGATCGCATTGCGCGCACGACTGATCAAAGAGCGGGCGAACTGTTGATGCGCAATGCGTTCATGTCCTCCGAAATCCGGGATGGTTGGGGCGCGAATTTGAAACTGGGACGAGCGACAGCCAAATGGCTAATTATGCAATTCATATCATGTCCTGTCTGGACGGCGCCCCTTGATCAAGGGGTTTTTCGAAGCGTTGTGAAAGTCTCGGGCGCGGTCATGTCTACGGCCTGTTTGCGCTGGGTTTTCCCGGCTGGCCCTGATGGATCGTCCGCTTGGCTCTTTGCCGCAATCACCGTAGCGCGCTCGCATTGGCGCCGACACGATATCTGGCTTCCGAGCCTTTCCGTTTTTTCACATCACTTCGTTGGCGCCCTCGATTCCTTGCCGCCGCGCGCCGCGCCGGCGGCCTCAGGCGGCGATGGGCTGACCCTCATAGACGCCGCCTCGGCTCATCAGCGCGAAGATGAGGCGGGCGAGCTTGTTGGCGAGCGCGACCGCCGTCAGCTTGAAGCCGTATTTTTCCGGCCTGCGCGCCAGCAGCGCCTTGGCCCAGTGGCGCAACGCGTCGTTATGGCCCTGACGGTGGCAAAGAATTGAAGTCGCGCCGACCACCAGAAGTTTGCGCAAGTAGCGGTCGCCCATTTTGGTGATGCGCCCCAGTCGCTGCTTGCCGCCGGTCGAATGCTGGCGCGGCGTCAGGCCGAGAAAGGCCGCGAATTCGCGGCCATTGGCGAAAGCGCTCATATCCGGCGCGGTGGCGACGATGGCCGAAGCGATCACCGGCCCGACGCCGGGAATGGTCATCAGCCGCCGCGTTGCCGCATCCTTCTCCGCCGCGTCGGCCAGTTCGTCGTTGATCGCGCCGATGGTGTCGTCGAGCGAGTTCGATCTGCTTCGCCAATGGCAAAAGCGCGGCCCGCACGCTTGTTGGAATGACGATTTCTCCATGTTCGTCGGCGCCCTCGTCGAGAAGCCGTTTCAGTTCATAGGCGTGTTGCGCGCCCTGCGCGGCGATAACGCCGATTTCGGCCAGATGGCCGCGCAGGGCGTTGAGCAGCGCAGTCCGTTGGCCAGAGAGCTGTTCGCGCACACGATGGCGCATCAGGGCAGCCTGGTTTTCGACCGAACGCACGGCGACGAAGCGCTGGCCCGGCCGCAGGGACGCTTCGCAGATCGCCGCCGCGTCCGCCGCGTCGTTCTTGCCGCGCCGCACATAAGGTTTGACGTGCGCCGCCGGGATCAGCCTGACCTCATGGCCCTGCGCGACTAGCAGCCGACCCCAGTGATGCGCCGAGGAACAGGCTTCCATCGCAACCACGCAGGGCGGCAAACGCGCGAAAAACTGCAACAGCGCGCCGCGCCGAATTTTTCGCGCCGCCACGATCTCGCCCGTCGCGTCGACCGCGTGAACCTGAAACACATTTTTCGCCAGATCGAGGCCAATGCGCGTGACTGAAGCCAAATTGTCGGTAGACTTGCTCATGGACGGCGCTCCATTCAATGGAAGTTTGCAACGACGACCATCTTGGCACACCGATGCCGATCCGGGGCGCTCGTCCACCCCATCACCGTAATTCCCGCAATTCATATCATGTCCCTGTAATCCAACAGTTATTAATTTATTTCAGCAACCACTTTGTGCACAATCATTTTTGTTGGCTGATCATAGGAGGACATAGCTATATCTACGATGACAGCAGCTCGTGCCGGAGATCTCGTTTTCGACGTTCCTCTGAATATATACTTAACGATTCCATGATAACTACACGCTTTACTCGGTGGCTTCTCACAGTGCATACCAATGGATTCAACCGCGGAACGTTGCTCGTCAGTTCGGCTGAGTGCAACTTTTAATAAGCCATTTATTTCTTGGCTGATCTCCGCTTCGTCCATATTCCATACAACCCTGCTATTAAGGGAAGCACCGATCTGGCCGTTTCCGAGGCCGTCAGCGTTGACGCCTACTGAAGGCCCCGAGCAGCCGGAACATAAGCTGACGAGGGCTAAAGCAGTTATAAGCGGGTTACGGGGGTTGCGGAGACGCCGTACGAATTGCATAATTGATGTTCCTATCCTCGCCCCATCGGGTCACAAAAACCTCGCAACCCGCGCTCCGCCTTCCCCGGTTTTCCGCGAAGAGGTGAGTTGTAGCTGATTTGCTGGTTCGGCGTTTCGTCGCCAAAATCCTCTCGTCATCAAATCATTCTCCAAATGCATCAGCCCCGACTCGAGGAAAAATCGTCTAAAACGTGGCGAAACGTTACGAAACCGTTTCGGCGAGGGCAAGACGCGTTTCAAGCAGCGATGACGGGGATGGCGTTACGGGGACATGAACCTCGGTCCAGCGGCTGCCTCTCGGCAAATCTTGCGGCACGTTGGCGCCCAGGCGCCCATTGGATGCATTGCGGCACGATCAAATCCGAGTTGCGCATGCGGCCATCGACACGCTCGCCGTCGCGTTCTAAACCGGGCTCATGATCAAGATCGTCTTTCTCGACGCAGCGACATTGGTATTACGGGGATTACGGGGATTACGGTGATGGGGTGGACGGCGCCCGGATCGGCATCGGTGTGCCAAGATGGTCGTCGTTGCAAACTTCCATTGAATGGAGCGCCGTCCATGAGCAAGTCTACCGACAATTTGGCTTCAGTCACGCGCATTGGCCTCGATCTGGCGAAAAATGTGTTTCAGGTTCACGCGCGACAGGACATGATACGAATTCCTCAATTCCGCGCCGACGTGCGCGCACCGGGTTAATTATGCAATTCGTATCATGTCCCCGTAATCCGCAGTATAATTTCCGTCCATTTTAAGGTTCCTTCGCAGATTCTGGTATCTGCCTGACCAAGCTAAAGAATTTGACCTTGATGTCATCCGGCTTCGTGGCGTTTACACATACCTGGGTTACGTATGTGGTTTCTGCGTCCGGATTTATGCGCTGGCCTGTGAATGGGTGTCGCGGTGTTGCTGTAACTCTATACACATACGCGCATATGAGCTCATATTTACGCGAATTGACGCAGTGAAAATTGTTGTCCTTTAGGTATTTAACAACGCTAGAATTACCTGCTTTAGCATGTAAAATATCGGGAAGAGTTTTCTCGATTGGACATGGGAAATGTGGCCCTACGCTTGTCCATTCGTGCTGGTCGAGAAGATATGCTTTCGCACAACTATATCCGCCAATTATCAGCACTCGGTCGAGGTCGGTGGGAAGCGGCGTTCCATTTTCATAACTTGGGATATTCCGGTCGAGATAGCTGCTGAGTATCCGTTCGCTACCGCATTCGCTTGCGGACGCGCTCGCGGCAATGCCGCAGCACAACAGCCCGAAGACGTGGACGAGCTTTGCAGGGTAACGGCTGTTATGTTGGGGCCGCATGGAACTCCGCCTCCCGTGAACGCGCGTTGAGCCGTGAATTACGGAGTCACAGCGGTGAGTGGCCCGCGATGACATGATGCGAATTCGCCAATCGTAAATCGACGTTTCGTCGCCCTTCCCTTCCCGGCGGTGTGACTTTCGCTGGTTCGACGTTTCGTCGCCAAAATCCTCTCGTCATCAAATCATTCTCCAAAATGCATCAGCCCCGACTCTGCGGAAAAATTGTCTAAAATGTGGCGAAACGTTACGAAAAAGTTTCGGCGAAGGCAAGAGGCGTTTCAAGCAGCGATGACGGGGATGGCGTTACGGGGACATGAACCTCGGTCCGACACTTTGGCGCCCAGGCGCCCATTGGATGCATTGCGGCACGATCAAACTCGAATTGGAATTACGGGGAATTACGGGGACATGATACCGAATTCCCCAAGTCCGCGCCGACGTGCGCGCACCGGCGGGTTAATTATGCAATTCATATCATGTCCCCGTAATCCCGGGTTAATTATGCAATTCGTATCATGTCCCCGTAATCCCGGAGCTTCGGGCCCGCCGTCGATCTCCCGGTAAAGCCCGCCACTTGGGTTTGTTACTAAAATAATGTCGTGAATTCGGACCGCCCGGCAATCCCGGAAAAATCGGAAGCGGAACGATACTTACAGTATAGTTGCCGTTCATTTTAATGCCCCTCCGCAGATTCATGTATTTTTCTTACCAATTTAAATAATTTTACCCTGATATCGCCAGGATTAATGGTACTTATGCAAATATTTGTTACGTATGTCGTTTCGATATCTGGATTCAGTCTTCCTGAGAACGGAAGAGATGGAGTTATAGTGACACGAAATACATAATAACATGTGATAATATCTTTATTACGTTCGATGCAGTGAAAATTGTTATCGATTAGGTATTCAATGACGTTATAATTTCTCGCTTTGGTTCGTATAATTCGAGGAATATCTTTTTCGATCGGACATCCGAAACTTGTCCATTCACGCCTGTCTAGAAGATATTCTCTGAAACAACTATGACCCGCATGAATCAGCACTCGTTCAAGGTCGGTAGGCGGCGGCTTTCCACTTCCATAACTTGGAATATTCGGGTCGAGATAGGCGCTGAGTATCTGATCGCTACCGCATTCACTTGCGGACGCGCTCGCGGCAATGCCGCAGCACAATATTCCGAAGACGTGGACGAGCTTTGCAGGGTAACGGCTGTTATGTTGGCGCCGCATGGAATTCCACCTCCCGTGAACGCGCGTTTAGTCGTGAATTACGGAGTCCAGCGGTGGATTCCAGCGGTGGATTCCAGGGACATGATATGAATTCCCCAATTCCGCGCCAGCGCAGCCCCCCGGTTTTCCACGAAGATGTGAGTTGTCGCCGATTTGCTGGTTCGGCGTTTCGTCGCCAAAATCCTCACGTCATCAAATCATTCTCCAAATGCATCAGCCCCGACTCTGCGGAAAAATTGTCTAAAATGTGACCAAACGTTACGAAAAAGTTTCGGCGAGGGCAAGACGCGTTTTAAGCAGCGATGACGGCGATGGCGTTACGGGGACATGAACCTCGGTCCAGTCTGCTGCCTCTCGGCAAATCTTGCTACACGTTGGCGCCCAGGCGCCCGTTGAATGCACTGGGGCTCGATCAAATCCGAGTTGCGCACGAGGCCATCGACACGCTCGCCGTCGCGTTCTAAACCGGGCTCATGATCAAGATCGTCTTTCTCGACGCGGCGACATTGGCTTTGGGCATCAAGCTACCCGCGCCAAAATTTCCTCACCAATGGATCAATTTCTCGGCGACCCGCCCCGATCAGCTGGTCGCCCATGCTGAGAACGCCGATATTGTCGTCACCAACAAGGTCATGGTCGACGCCGAGGCCATCGCCGGCTTGCCGAAGCTGAAACTGATCGCCTGCGCCGCCACAGGCTACGACAATGTCGACATCGCCGCCGCGCGGAAAAATGGCGTGGCCGTGACCAATATCCGCGCTTACGCCGTCAACGCGGCGCCCGAGCACACCTTCGCGCTCATTCTCGCCCTGCAAAAGCAGATCCTGCCTTATGTCGCCGACGTCAGGGCCGGCCAATGGCAGGCAAGCGGCCAGTTTTCCTTTCACAACCACGAGATCACGGACCTTTGCGGCAAGAGGCTCGGCCTGTTCGGCTCTGGCGATCTCGGCCGCCGCGTGGGCGATCTCGCAAAGGCCTTCGGCATGGACGTGGTTTTCGCCGGCCGCAGGGGCGAGCCGCAAAAACCCGGATTTCTCGGCTTTGACGAGGTCGTGGCGACAAGCGACGTGCTGTCGCTGCATTGCCCGCTCAACGAGCAGACGCGGCACATGATTGGCTGGCCGGAATTCTCGGCCATGACGAAAAAGCCGATACTGGTCAACGCCGCGCGCGGCGGGCTGGTGGACGAGGAGGCGCTGGAGCGGGCGCTCGACGCCGGACTGGTCAGAGGCGCCGGGCTCGACGTCACCCGCCCGGAACCGCCCCCGGCTGACAGCCCGATCATGCGGCTGGCGCAACGGCCCGATTGCATCGTGACGCCGCATGTCGCCTGGGCGAGCCGCGAAGCGCAGCAGACCCTTGCCGACCAGCTCGGCCGCGTGCTCGAGGCCTTTGTCGCGGGCGAGCGGATGAACAGGCTGGACTAGAGCATTTTCGAGCGAAGTGGATTCCGGTTCGCGTTAAAAAAATGCGTTAAAACAAGAATCTAGAGCCAGTTCGGTGAACCGGAGTTCACCGAACAGGTTCTAGATCTGCTTGAACCGCGCGGCCTTTTCCTCCAGCCAGAGCTGATAGTGCAAGGCTTCGGCGAGCAAGGAATAGATCGCGCCGGTTCCTGCGTGAATGAAGCCTGCGGCGCCGCAGAGGAACATGCGGTGCAGGACGAAGACGCGAAAGAAATAAAGCGGCGGGTTGAAGACGAGCTTCAGCAGGCTGGGCGTCTTGCCGGCGGCGATGCGCTGTTGCGCCTTCAGCCGCGCATAGGCGATTTCCTTGAGCATTTGCGCGTCGAGCCGCAGGGCGCGCTCATGCCGCAGCAGGCCGTCGCGCGCGTCGGCGATGTCGCCCTCGACGATCAGCCCTTCATGCACCAGCACGCTCTCGTCAAACCGCGCCTTGCCGCGCCGCACCAGCCGCAGGATGCGCTCGGGTTTTGTCGCGCGCGGCGCCGGCGTCGTCCGTCCGAACAGGCTGATAAGGCGTCGCAGGCGCCAGCCCGAGATTTCGGCGGGCGCGTCGAGCAGTCGCGGCAGGCTGGCCTGCAACTCCTTGTCGAGCCATTCGTCGGCGTCGATGCTGAGCGCCCAGTCCTGCGTCGCCTGTTCGAGCGCGAATTGCTTCTGGGCCGCATAGCCCGGCCAGTCGCGCTCGATCAGCCGCACCGGAAAGCCGCGCGCGGCGAATCCCCTGACGATGTCGAGCGTCCCGTCGGTCGAGCCGGAATCGACGACGATGATCTCGGCGCAGGCGTCAAGGCTCGCGAGACAGGCGCCGATGCAGGCTTCCTCGTTCTTGCAGATGATCGTCGCTGATATCGCTAGCTTTTTTGACAAGGAAGCCGCCGCGGGAAAGGGGTGACGCGATGAGTTTCGCTCATTATGGTTAAGCTTGGTCCGCCATCGCTTGATAGCCGACAGTTTATGCTCCCTGCGCCAAGGGGATACGAGCAAAAATCAGCGCGTCGAGCAAACTCCTGGCCGGTTTTTGCAGCATTGGAAAGTCGTTTTCCTTCCCGGCGGGATGACAGGACGCCGTCCGAAGGCTAATAACATTTAACCGTTCCGTTCGCCGAGCCCATATTGTCTCAGTTCAAGGCCTTCATCCTCCATCTTGCAAGCGCCGTCCAGCGACGGACGCAGGTTGACCGCCTGTGCGCAGCGCTGCCCTTCGCGGTGGAAATTGTCGAAGCGACGGATGGAGCGCAATTGTCGGCGCGGGAGATTGACGAGGTTTACGGGCGGCAATTGCATCGGCCCCGCTATTCCTTCCTGCTCAACCGCGCCGAAATAGGGGTCTTTCTCAGCCACCGCGCCGCCTGGCGCCGAATCGTCGACGACGGGCTCGATTATGCGGCTATCTTCGAGGACGACGCCGAAATCGACGCCGCCGCCTTCGCCGAGGTCTGCGCCTTCATGGCCGAGACGCGGGACCAATGGGGCTATGTGCTCGCCCCCACGCCGCAGACCCGGGTCTCCGGCGCAGTCGTCGTGCGGAAAGGCGGCGTCGCTCTCATTCGCCCGGCAAATCCGCCGCTGCGCGCCATAGCGCAATTCGTCAGCAACGACGCCGCACGCAAGCTGCTGGCGGCCACGGAGAAATTCGATCGGCCGATCGACACCTTTTTGCAGATGAGCTGGGTGACCGGCATTGAATTGCTGGCTTTGAGCCCCTCCGGCGTTCGTGACGTCTCGCACGAACTGGGCGGATCCACCATCCAGCGCAAGCAGTTGAGCTTTGCGGAGCGGGTCCACCACGAACTCGCGCGTCCGCTCTATCGCGCCCAGGTCCGCGCCTGGCACGCCTTCGCCAAAAAAACCGACAAATAGCCGCCGCGGACGACGTCCTGTCTGCTTCAGGACCAGCGGTCGTGCGTCCACATCCATTGTTCGGGATGGCGGCGGATCGACTGTTCCAGCTCCGCCTGCACGGCGGCCGTGGCCTTGAAAATATCCTCGTTGCGGTCCTCGGTGCGCGGGGTCTCGACCCGGCTTACGATCATCCTGAACCGAACGCCCGGCAGGCGTTCGCCGCAGAGGAGCACCATGGGCATGTCGCATTGCCGCGCGACCAGCGCCGGAAAAGGCGTGGTTCGAGCGGGACGCCCGAAGAAAGGCGTCTCCAGGCCCTGATGGATCTGCTGGTCGACGAGAAAGGCCAGCGAACCGCCCGCGCGCGCAAAGCGGATCATCGCCACCGGCGTTTCCGGATCGAGCTTGCCCGTCAGGCCGCCCGGATAATATTTGAGGCGCCGCGCCTTGAAATCAGCGTCAACGTAGGGATTGCTCATCGGACGATAGACGGCGAGCGGCTTCAGTCCGAACCTGGCGAGCACCGCGCTGCCGCCCTCCCAATTGGACTGATGCGCCCCGCAGAAAACGGCGCCCTTGCCGGTCGCGGCGATCTCGCTCAGAAGCTCGCCGTTCACCACCTCGACGCGGTCGCGGATGATTTCGTCGATATGAAAGAATTCGCCGAGCACATAGCCCAGGTTGCGCCACACCTCATGCGCCAGTTGCTCTCGCTCGGCCTCGCTTTTTTCCGGGAATCCGACGGCGAGATTGCGCAGGAGCCGCGGATGCCTCTTCTTCGACTTCGGACCCCACCACACGACAAGGGCGCCGCCAAGCTTCGACGCCGTCTCGATCGGAAGCAGGGAGAAGAACAGGTTGAGCAGGCGATAGCCGGCGTATTCGAGCCTGTGCTGGAAAGTTGGTGTTTTGGGGGCCATCAGGCCGCGACCTCGAAATTTGCAGGGGACGAGGCCTAGTCCAACCAGCCCGGCCGCGTCAAGCCGGAGCGCGCGGATTTGACGAAACGAAACTTCTACGTTTCGGCGCAAGCGCCAATCATAATACTGGCGAATACGGCTGGGAAGCTTTGGCGCGCTAAAAAACGGCGCACATTTTGGCCACACCGCAACTTTATTGCCGTGCATAAGGTCGCCGGGGCCTTATCAAAGGCGGCGCTCCCGGTTAATAGACTATTAACCGCCGCCGGGGGCTTGGATCCCGGCGATTCGCGTCGACTCCGCCTGGCGCCTCCGCCTTAGACCGGCCGGAGGGCGGTGGAATGGAATGGAGCTTTGATGTTGGCCAGCACCAGGCAGAGCGCGCAGGAACGGGCGGATGTGATCGTCTCCGTATTCGGGCGGCGTTGATGCGGCCTTGTTCATCTTCCCGTTCGGCGCAAAAGCTGGTTCTCGCCTGCGGCTCCGCGCTTTTCCTCGCGGCTTGCACGGTCGGGCCGGACTATCTGCGGCCGGAAGCGCCCACGCCTGTGAAATTCAAGGAGCTCAAAGGCTGGAAGCCGGCCGCTCCGCGCGATGGACTCGACCGCGGCGCCTGGTGGTCCGTCTATAACGATGCCGAGCTTTCCAGGCTGGCGGCCCAAGTCGAGATCAACAACCAGACGGTTGCGGCGGCGCTGGCAGCCTATGAGCAATCGGTGGCGTTGACGCGCGAATTGCAGGCGAGCCTCTTTCCGATGGTGAATGCCGATTATTCGGCGACCCGCTCGGGACAAGGCGCGAATTTGACCGCCACCGGCCGCACCATCGCCAACACCGTCTTCTATCCACAGGGAACCGTTTCCTGGACCGTCGACGTCTGGGGCAAGGTGCGAAGGCAGATCGAGAGCAATGTCGCGCTCAACCAGTCGGACGCGGCGCTGCTCGCCAACGCCAAGCTCTCCGCGCAGGCGCAACTCGCGATCAATTATTTCAACCTGCGTTACGAAGATTCGCTGAAGAGCCTGTATGAACGCACGGTCAAGATCTACCGGGAAACGCTGAAGATAACGCAAAACCAGTATAATGGCGGCACTGTCTCCAAGGCCGACCTTATCACCGCGGAAAACCAGTTGCTCACGGCTCAGGCAAACGAGATCGCCGTTGACAGCCAGCGCGCCCAGGACGAGCACCTCATCGCCAATCTGATGGGCCGTCCACCCGCCGATCTGTCCATTCCCAAGGGCGCGCTGCCGCATACCCCCCCTGCCGTGCCGGTGAGCCTGCCGTCGGAGTTGCTGGAGCGACGGCCCGACATCGCCTCCGCCGAGCGGACGATGCAGGAAGAAAACGCCCTCATCGGCGTCGCCGTCGCCGCTTATTACCCGCAGATCACCTTCAACGCCGCCGGCGGCTTTCAGGGCGCCTACGCCTTGCCGCTACTAGCCGCCAACCAGATCTGGTCGATCGGCGGCAGCGCGGTCGATCCGCTGTTCGACGGCGGATTGCGCGCGGCCCAGGTCGATTATTCCAAGGCCACATATCGACAGGCGGTGGCCAATTACCGCCAGACGACGCTGACAGCCTTCCAGCAAGTCGAGGACGAACTCGTCGCCCTGCGGGTGCTGACCAAGGAATTGAAAGTCCAGGAAAAGGCCCGGGACGAGGCGGCAGAGGCGGTCAAGGTCTATCTCAACCAATACAAGGCCGGCACGGTCGCCTTCACCACGGTCGTCATCGCCGAGGCGACGCTGCTCACCGACGAGCAAGCCGTGCTGACCACTAGGCAGGGTCTGTTCGACGCCAATGTCTTGCTGATCGAGTATCTCGGGGGCGGCTATGACGCCAACAGCCTCGCCGCCGTCATGGCCCCGCCCCTGATCGAGGCTGTAGAGCGCTCCCTGCCCATTCCGCCGCCATAATTTCTCCCCAGGCGCCACTTAGGTCATGCTCGGCCGGTTCGTCTGGCGTTCGGCGGCGCCACATAACCAATCGGATTCGAGTTTTCGATGGACGACAACCAAATAGCGCTCAATCCCCGGACGATCGGCGAAACGCCGCTCGAAACGCCCGGCGTCGGAACGGAGCCGGGAGAGAACCGCCTGCCGCCGCCCGGCCGCGGACCCAAGGGCTGGCTGGCGCTGCTTGTCGTGATCGTCCTGAGCTATTGGGGCTGGCGGACCTACATGCGCCCGGCCGCCGAGCCCGTCGCGACGGACACGACCGCATCCGGTCAAACCGCGGGAAAGAAGGGCGGCGACCGCGGCGCCGCGCAACCGGTCGGCGTCGCCATCGTCGCGCCGCGCGACGTCCATGTGATCGTCGACGCGCTTGGCACGGTCACGCCGCTTGCGACCGTGACCGTGGTCAGCCAGATTTCCGGCTATCTCCAGCAGGTCGCCTTCACCGAGGGCCAGCGCGTCAAGAAGGGCGATTTCCTCGCCCAGATCGATCCCCGCCCCTATCAGGCGCTGAAGGCGCAGTATGAGGGGCAGCTGGCGCATGACCAGGGCCTGCTCGCCCAGGCCAAGGCGGACGATATCCGCTACCAGACCCTGCTCAAGCAGAATTCCATCGCCCGCCAGACGGCCGAAGACCAGGTCTATGTCGTGCAGCAGTACGAAGGCACGGTGCGCGCCGACCAGGCGCTGGTCGACGCCCAGGCGCTCAATATCGCCTATTGCCATATCGTCTCGCCCGTCGACGGCCGCGTCGGCCTGCGCCAGGTGGACGCCGGCAATTTCATCACCGCGGGCGCGGCGACCGGCATCGCCGTCGTCACGCAATTGCAGCCGATGTCGGTGATCTTTTCGGTGCCCGAGGACGCGCTGCGGAAAATCGCGCCGAAAATGCGCGACGGCGGCAAGCTGACCGTGACAGCCTATGACCGCGCCAACGTGACGAAACTGGCGATGGGTGAAGTGACCGTGCTCGACAACCAGGTCGACACCACCACCGGCATGGTCAAGCTGCGCGCCTTGTTCGACAATCAGGACGAGGCCCTGTTTCCGAGCCAGTTCGTCAATATCCGCCTGCTCGTGGACACATTGCAGGGAGTGGCCGCCGCGCCGACCGCCGGCATCCAGCACGGCGCCCCGGGCGATTACGCCTATGTCGTGACGCCCGACCAGAAGTCCACGGTGCGCGTGGTCAAGCTCGGCCAGACGGACGGCGATTTCGTGCAGATCCTTTCGGGGCTGGCCCCCGGCGACACCGTGGTGATCGACGGCGCCGACCGGTTGCGCGAAGGCGCAAGCGTCGCGCATCGTCGGCGACAAGGCGAAAGCCGACGCGCAAGCTCCGGCGCCGGCGCCCGCCGCCTTGCGGGCGACCAGCCGGCGGCTGCGGCGCCTGCGGCGCCCATCGATCCGGCGCAGGGCCAGCATCATCACACGCGCAAGCCGCAGGGCGACGCCGCCGCCGCCGCCCCCGCCGACGCGCCCAAATGAATATTTCGGAGCCTTTCATCCGGCGGCCGGTCGCAACGACGCTGCTGATGATCGCGATCCTCCTGGCGGGCTTCTCGGCCTTCCGGCTGTTGCCGCTCGCCACCCTGCCCGAGGTCGATTATCCGACCATCCAGGTGCAGACCTTTTATCCCGGCGCGAGCCCGGAAGTGATGACCTCCTCGGTCACGGCGCCGCTGGAGCGGCAATTCGGCCAGATGCCGGGACTTCAGCGAGATGACCTCGGCCGTCCTCCGCCGGCGCTTCGGTCATCACCTTGCAATTCGGGCTCAATCTTTCGCTCGACGTGGCCGAGCAGGAAGTGCAGGCGGCGATCAACGCAGCGAACAACCTGCTGCCGGCCGACCTGCCCGCGCCGCCGATCTACGCCAAGGTCAACCCGGCCGACGCGCCGATCCTGACACTCGCCATTTCCTCGAAAACCCTGCCGCTGACCAAGCTCGAGGACGTCAGCGAAACACGCCTCGCGCAGAAAATCTCGCAGCAGCCCGGCGTCGGCCTCGTCGGCATCGCCGGGGGACAGCGGCCGGCCGTGCGCATCCAGCTCAATCCGGCCGCGCTCGCGGCGCATGGCCTCAATATCGACGACGTCGCACCATTCTCGGCAACGCCAATGTCAACACGCCCAAGGGCAGTTTCGACGGACCGGCGCAGGCCTCGACCATCAACGCCAACGACCAGATCACCAGCCCCGAGCAATATGCGTCGATCGTCATCGCCTATCGCAACGGCGCGCCCGTGCGCCTGTCGGACGTGGCGAATATCGTCAGCGGGCCGGAAAACACCAAGCTGGCCGCCTGGGCCAATCGCACCCCCTCGATCCTGCTGAACGTGCAAAGGCAGCCGGGCGCGAATGTCATCGCCACCGTCGATTCCGTGCGGAAATTGCTGCCGGGCCTGCTCTCCGACCTGCCCGCCGCCATCGACGTCGAGGTGCTGACCGACCGCACCGTGACCATCCGCGCCTCGGTCGCCGATGTCGAATTCGAACTGCTGCTCGCGATTGCGCTGGTCGTGGCGGTAATCTTCCTGTTCCTGCGCACCTTGCCGGCCACGCTGATCCCGAGCCTGTCCGCGCCGCTGTCGCTCGTCGGCACGTTCGGGATCATGTATCTGCTTGGCTACAGCCTCGACAATCTCTCGCTGATGGCGCTGACCATTTCGACCGGCTTCGTCGTCGACGACGCCATCGTCATGATCGAAAACATCGCCCGCTACGTCGAAGGCGGCGAAGCGCCGATGGAGGCCGCGCTGCGCGGCTCCAAGCAGATCGGCTTCACCATCATCTCGCTGACCGTGTCGCTGATCGCCGTGCTGATTCCCCTGCTGTTCATGGCGGAAGTGGTCGGGCGGCTGTTCCACGAATTCGCCGTCACCCTGGCCGTCACCATCGTCATTTCGGCCGTGGTCTCTTTGACCCTGGTGCCAATGCTCTGCGCAAAACTGATCAGGCACAGGCCCGACAGCGAGCGCGGCTGGTTCGACCTGAAGGCCGAGCGGGTCTTCGACAGGATCATCGCGGCCTACGCCCGCGCGCTCGACGTGGTCCTGGCCTACCAGCCGCTGACGCTGCTGGTGGCGATCGGCACGCTGGGTCTGACCGTCCTGCTTTACATCGCAATTCCCAAGGGCTTCTTTCCGCAGCAGGACACGGGAGTCATCCAGGCCATGACGGAGGGGCCGCAGGATGTCTCCTTCAAGGACATGGTGCGCATTCAGGCCGAACTCGCGGACGTCGTGCTGAAGGACAAGGATGTCGTGTCGCTGAGCTCCTTTGTCGGCGTCGACGGCTCGAACCTGACCCTCAATTCCGGCCGCCTGCTGATCAACCTGAAGGCGCAGGACAAGCGCGACGACACGATCGCGGAAATCATCCGCCGCCTGACGAAATCCACTTCGAGGGTGGTGGGCGGCAAGCTCTACATGCAGCCGGCGCAAGACCTGACGATCGACGCAAGCGTCACGCGCGCGCAATATAAATTCGTGCTGGAAAACGCCAATCCCGCCGAATTCGCCGAATGGGCGCCCAAGCTGACGCAAAGGCTGCAAAAGGCGCCGGAGCTGGCCGATGTCGGCAGCGACATGCAGCAGGCCGGCTCGGCCATCGACCTGACCATCGATCGCGAAACGGCGGCGCGATTCGGCATCACGCCCGCGACCATCGACAATGTGCTTTACGACCTGTTCGGCCAGCGCATCATCTCGACCATCTACACCCAGTCGAACCAGTATCGCGTCATCATGGAGGCGAATCCCGACCTGCAGGGCTCGGTCAAGAGCCTCGACACGATTTACCTGCCCTCCAACGCCTCGGCGACCAACGGCCAGACGCCGCTTTCGGCCATCGTCCACATGACCAGGCGCACGGGACCGCTGGTCGTCACCCATTTCGGCCAGTTCCCGGCGACGACCATTTCGTTCAACCTGGCCAAGGGCGTCTCACTGGGCGCGGCGGTGACGGCGATCGACAATGCGCGGGCGGAGATCGGCCTGCCCGCGTCCTTCGTCGTCGCCTACCAGGGTGCGGCCTCGGCCTTCCAGTCCTCGCTGACCAATGAATTGCTGCTGATCGCCGCCGCCGTAGCGACAATGTATATCGTGCTCGGCGTGCTCTACGAGAGCTTCGTCCATCCGGTGACGATCCTCTCGACCCTGCCCTCGGCCAGCGTCGGCGCGCTGGCGACGCTGCTGGTCTTCGGCTACGAGCTCGATATCATCGCGATCATCGGCATCATCCTGCTGATCGGCATCGTCAAGAAAAACGCCATCATGATGATCGATTTCGCGCTCGAAGCGGAGCGCGTCGAAGGGCTGTCGCCGGTGGCCGCGATCCGGCAGGCCTGCCTGCTGCGCTTCCGTCCCATCCTGATGACGACCATGGCCGCCATCCTCGGCGCCCTGCCGCTGATGCTGGGGCATGGCGTCGGCTCGGAGCTGCGCCAGCCGCTCGGCTACGCCATTGTCGGCGGCCTCGTGGTGAGCCAGGTGCTGACGCTCTTCACCACCCCGGTCATCTATCTTTATTTCGACCGGCTGGCCCTGCGCCTGCGCGGCGGCCGCAGCGAAGGCCCGCTCGCGCCGGCGACCGAGGCGGGGCAGGTCTGATGAACATTTCCGCCCCGTTCATCCGGCGTCCGGTGGCGACCATATTGCTCACCCTCGGCATTGCCCTTGCCGGGGGCATAGCCTTTTTCCTGCTGCCGGTCGCTCCGCTGCCGCAGATCGACATACCCACGGTCACCGTCAACGCCACCCTGCCCGGCGCAAGCCCGGAAACCGTGGCCAACAGCGTTGCCGAACCGCTGGAGCGCCATCTCGGCCAGATCGCCGACGTTACCGAAATGACCTCGCAGTCGAGCCTCGGCCAGACGCGCATCACCCTGCAATTCGGGCTCAATCGCAACATCGACGGCGCCGCGCGCGACGTGCAGGCGGGCATCAACGCGGCCCGCGCCGACCTGCCCACGTCCTTGCGCTCCAACCCGACCTATCGCAAGGTCAATCCGGCCGACGCGCCGATCCTGATCCTGGCCCTGACCTCCAAAACTCTGACGCGCGGACAGCTTTATGACGCGGCAAGCAACGTGCTGCAGCAGCGGATTTCACAGCTTAACGGCATCGGCCAGGTGATCATCGGCGGCTCGACGCTGCCCGCCGTGCGCATCGAGTTGAACCCCCAGGCCCTGTTCAAATATGGCATCGGACTCGAGGATGTGCGCGCCGCGCTCGCCTCCGCCAACGCCAACGCGCCCAAGGGCGCGATCGAGCAGGACGAGCGGCATTTCCAGATCTACACCAACGACCAGGCCTCGCATGCCGAAGATTACAAGCCGCTGGTCGTCGCCTATCGCAACGGCGCGGCGGTCCGGCTTTCCGATGTGGCCGATGTCGTGGATTCCGTCGAGGATCTGCGCAACGCCGGCTTCGCCAATGGCGAGCCGTCTGTGCTGGCGATCCTCACCGCCGAGCCCGGCGCCAATATCATCGAGACCGTCGACGAGGTGAAGGCCGAGCTGCCGCATCTCGAAGCGGCGCTGTCGGGCGACATCGTCCTGAAACTGGCGATGGACCGTTCGACGACGATCCGCGCCTCGCTCAAGGACACCGAAAGCACGCTGCTCATCGCCGTGACGCTCGTGACCGTGGTGGTGTTCTTCTTCCTCGGCAATTTCCGCGCGACAATTGCGCCGAGCATCGCCGTGCCCGTGTCGATCATCGGCACCTTCGGCTGCATGTACATGTTCGGCTACAGCCTCAACATGCTCTCCCTGATGGCGCTGACCATCGCCACGGGCTTTGTCGTCGACGACGCCATCGTCGTGGTCGAGAATATCGAGCGCCATATCGAGGCCGGCATGGAAATTACCGCCGCGGCGCTGCTCGGCGCCCGCGAGGTCGGTTTCACGGTCTTGTCGATCACCCTGTCGCTGATTGCGGTGTTCACGCCGATCCTGTTCATGGGCGGCCTGGTCGGGCGCTTCTTTCGCGAATTCGCCATGACGCTCACCGTGGCCATCGTGATTTCGCTGGTCATCTCCCTGACGACGACGCCCATGCTCTGCGCGCTGTTCATGCGGCGTCAATCGACCGATAGAGGGCATGCGAAGCAGAGCCTCTTCCAGCGCGCGCTCGGCCATGTCCACACCGCCTACGGAAAGGCGCTCTCCTGGTCGCTCCGGCACTCCTTCATCACTCTTGTCGTCCTGTTCGCCACCGTCTTCCTGAATTTCGTTCTCTATGGCGCTTTTCCGACGATTTTCAAAGGCATCCCCAAAGGCCTCATGCCGCAGCAGGATACCGGGCGCCTGATCGGACGCCTCGAAGCCGACCAGAGCATTTCCTTCCAGGCCGTTTCGCAAAAGCTGGCCGAAATGGTCCGTATCGCCAAGGAAGACCCGGCTGTGGCCTCGGTCGTCGGCTTCACCGGCGCGGGCAGCGGCGGCGGCGGCGGCTCGACCAATACGGCGACGGTTTTTGCGGCGCTCAAGCCGCTCGCCGAGCGCGGGATCGGCATTGACGACGTCATCGCCCGTCTCAGGCCGAAACTCGGCCATGTCCCCGGCGGACGATTGACTTTCCAGGCGGCGCAGGATTTCCGCGCGGGCGGAAGGTCGAGCGCGGCGCAATATCAGTATACCCTCGCCGCCGACGACACGTCCGAGCTTTACGACTGGGCGGACAGGCTGACCCAGACCCTGCTGCAGCGCGGAAAAATCAAAGACGTGACGTCGGACCAGCAGGTCAAGTCGCTGCAAACCAATCTGGTCATCGATCGCGACACGGCCTCGCGGCTGGGCGTAACGGCGGCGATGATCGACAACATCCTCTACGACGCCTTCGGGCAGCGGCAGGTCTCGACGATTTTCGCAGCCATCAACCAATATCACGTCGTCATGGAAATCGATCCGCGCTACACGCAGCGGCCGGAAATGCTCGAACAAATCTATGTCTCGACCGCGGGCGGCGCGGCCAACGGCGTCGCCCTGAGCAATTTGCCCGGCGGCGCCGTGACCCAGAAAGCAGCCGCTGGCGCGGCTGCGGCCGCCGCCGGCTCAGCCAGCCTCGATTCGGCGCGCAACGCCGCGACCAATGCGCTGGCGGCCTCCGGCAAAAGCTCGGCCTCCTCCGGCGCCGCCGTCTCGACGGCGAAGGAAACCATGGTCCCGCTCAGCGCCTTCGCGCATTTCGAACGCGGCAACGCGCCCCTGTCGATCAATCACCAGGGGCCCTTCGTCACGACGACAATTTCCTTCAATCTCGCGCCGACGGATGCCCTCAGCGACGGAATCGCCGAAATCAAGGCTGCTGAAGCCGAAATCCGCATGCCCGCGTCCATCCACGGCGGCGCATCCGGAACGGCGCTGGTCTTCGCCAATTCCTTCAAGACCTTGCCGCTGCTTTTCCTCACGGCGATCTTCGCCATCTATATCGTGCTCGGCGTTCTCTACGAAAGCACGATCCATCCGATCACCATCATCTCGACCCTGCCCTCGGCCGGCGTCGGGGCGCTGCTTGGACTGTGGCTGTTCAACATCGAATTCAGCATCATCAGCGCCATCGGCGTCATCCTGCTCATCGGCATCGTCAAGAAGAACGCCATCATGATGGTCGATTTCGCCATCGTCGCCAAAAGAGACCATGCCGCGACCTCCTATGACGCCATCTACGAGGCCTGCATGCTGCGCTTCCGGCCGATCCTGATGACGACCTTCGCCGCCATTCTCGGCGCGCTGCCGCTGGCGCTCAGCTTCGGCGAAGGCGGCGAACTCCGTCGCCCGCTCGGCGTGTCGATCGTCGGCGGCCTGATCATCAGCCAGTTGCTCACCCTGTTCACGACGCCGGTCGTCTACCTCTATCTCGACCGCCTCAGCGTGTGGCTGAACAAAAGGCGCGGACTTCCGCCCGAGCCCGTCGCGGTCGCGCAGGGCAGCTGAGCAAAAGCTCGATAGACGCCGTCATTGGACGAAACGACGCCCGATTCGTATTTTTGCTTAGGCGCAGCTGCAAATATGGAGCTTGGCGCTGGCGGCGGCCAAGGTCAGCGTCCCGCCCTCTGGCAAACAGAAAAATAATCCCCACCTATCTGAAATATTGCGGAAATCATTAATCTGAAGCCTCGAGGCGCCGACAGCCGGCTTCAGGGCGCTTGATAGGCGCCGCCTATCAACGCTTCAAAAAAAATCATTTGCCTGAACGTGAGATTTCACGCCAGTTTGGCGTTCAACCTGCAACAAAAATATGCAGGGCTGGAGGAATAGAATGGCGACGCCGCTTCCCTGGGACGAGAACTCTCGCCTGGGACACAATCAGCGAATTGCGCGGCCTCGAAGGTCCGCTGCTGCCCATCCTGCACGCGCTGCAGGCGAAATTCGGCTATATCGACCCGCGCGCCATCGCCATGATCGCCAAAGTCCTGAACCTCTCGCGCGCCGAGGTTTTTGGCGACGATTTCCTTCTATCACGACTTCAAGACGGAACCGCCGCAGGGCCATGCGATCAAATTCTGCCGCGCCGAAGCCTGCCAGGCGCGCGGCGCCGAAAAGCTCGCCGCCCATCTGGAAAAGACGCATGGCGTGAAATTCGACGGCGGCGCCCAAAATGGCCTGACGGTCGAGACCGCCTATTGCCTCGGCAATTGCGGGCTCGGCCCCAATGCGCTTTACGACGGCGAGATTTTCGGCGCCCTCGACGAGGAGAGCCTCGACGCGCTGTGCGCGCGGGCGTCCAGCAAAGCCGGAGCGGACGCATGACCATCCGCATTTACGTTCCCTGCGACGCCGCAGCCCTTTCGGTCGGCGCCGATTCCGTCGCCTCCGCCCTCGCCCGGGAAGCTGGCGCGAGGGGCCTTGATGTCGAAATCGTCCGCAACGGCTCGCATGGCATGTTCTGGCTGGAGCCGCTGGTCGAATTCGTCACGCCGCAGGGTCGCATAGGCTACGGCCCGGTCAAGGCCGGCGACGCAGCTTCGCTGCTCGACGCGAACGCCCACCAGGGCGGCGCTCATCCGCTGCGCCTCGGCCCGGTGCTTGAACTCGACTGGATGAAGCGCCAGCAGCGCCTGACTTTCGCCCGCATCGGCGTCATCGATCCGATTTCCCTCGACGATTATCGGGCGCATGACGGCCTGAAAGGCTTGCAGGCGGCGCTTGGCCATGTCGCCAGCCGAGGTGGTCGAACAAGTACGCGTTTCCGGCCTGCGCGGCCGCGGCGGCGCCGGTTTTCCCGCCGGCATCAAGTGGAAGACCGTGCATGACGCGACGGCCGGCAAGAAATATGTCGTCTGCAACGCCGACGAGGGCGACAGCGGCACGTTCGCCGACCGCATGGTCTTCGAAGGCGACCCCTTCATGCTCGATCGAGGGCATGGCCATCGCCGGCTATGCAGTCGGCGCGGACAAGGGCTTCATCTACCTGCGCTCCGAATATCCCCACGCGGCGAAGGCCATGTCGAGCGCGCTCCGCTCGGCTGAACAGGCGGGATGGATCGGCAAAAACGCCTTCGGCGCCGGGAAGGACTTTTTCCTGGAGCTGCGCATCGGCGCCGGCGCCTATATCTGCGGCGAGGAAACCTCGCTGCTCAACAGCCTCGAAGGCAAGCGCGCCCTTGTGCGCGCAAAGCCGCCGATCCCCGCGATATCAGGCCTGTTCGGCAAGCCGACGCTGATCAACAACGTCCTGTCGCTCGCCGCCATTCCCTACATTCTCCAGCATGGCGGCCAGGCCTATGCGGATTACGGCATGGGCCGCTCGCGCGGCACGCTGCCCTTCCAGCTCGCCGGCAATGTCTTGCGCAGCGGATTGATCGAAATGGCTTTCGGCGTCACCCTGCGCGAGATCGTCGAGACCTGGGGCGGCGGGACCGCCAGCGGCCGTCCGGTCCGCGCGGTGCAGGTCGGCGGCCCGCTCGGCGCCTATCTCGCCGAAAAGGATCTCGACGTTCCCCTGGATTACGAGGCCATGGCGGCGCAGCAGGCCCTGCTCGGCCACGGCGGCATCGTCGTGTTCGACGATACCGTCGACATGGCGCGCATGGCGCGCTTCGCCTTCCATTTCTGCGCCAAGGAAAGCTGCGGCAAATGCACGCCCTGCCGGATCGGCGCGGTGCGCGGCGAAGAGACGATGGACAAGATCATCGCCGGCGAGAACGTCGAGAAGAATATCGCGCTGACGCGCGACCTTTGCGAACTGATGACGGACGGATCGCTTTGCGCCATGGGCGGGTTGACCCCCATGCCCGTGCTGTCGGCGCTCAATCGCTTCCCCGAAGATTTTGCGCCCGCCGCCGAGCGAAACGCCGCCGAATAGGAGAGACCTGATGAACCTCATCCAGGAAATCGACTTCGGCACGCCGATCCGCGTCGCCGAGACCAAAGTCACCCTGACCATCGACGGCGAGACGATCACCGTTCCCAAGGGAACGTCGGTCATGGCCGCCGCCATGGGCCGGGGCGTGAAAATCCCGAAACTTTGCGCCAGCGACAATCTGGAGCCGTTCGGCTCCTGCCGCCTCTGCCTGGTCGAAATCGCAGGGCAGGCGCGGGACGCCGGCCTCCTGCACGACGCCGGCCGAAGAGGGCATGGTCGTCCGCACCCAGAACGAGAAGCTTGCGCGGCTGCGCCGAGGCGTGATGGAGCTTTATGTTTCCGATTACCCGCTCGATGTCCTGACCTCCGCCGATGGCGACGCGAATTGCAGGACGCCGCCGGCGAAGTCGGTTTGCGCGAGGTGCGCTACGGCTTTGAAGGCGAAAATCCATCTCGACGACGCCAAGGACGAGTCCAACCCCTATTTCGTCTATGACCCCGCCAAATGCATCGTCTGCAGCCGCTGCGTGCGCGCCTGCGAGGAGGTGCAGGGCACTTTCGCGCTGACGATCGAGGGCCGAGGCTTCGAATCCCGCATCAAACCGGGCCCGACCGATTTCCTCAATTCCGAATGCGTCTCCTGCGGCGCCTGCGTGCAGGCCTGCCCAACCGCGGTCTCTGATCGAGAAAAGCGTCGTCGAACACGGCCTGCCGGAGCATTCGATCGTCACCACCTGCGCCTATTGCGGCGTCGGCTGCTCGTTCAAGGCGGAAATGCGCGGCGAAGAGCTGATCCGCATGGTCCCCTACAAGGCGGGCAAGGCCAACGAGGGCCATTCCTGCGTCAAGGGGCGCTTCGCCTATGGCTATGCGACCCACAAGGACCGCATGCTCAAGCCGATGATCCGCGAAAAAATCACGGACCCGTGGCGCGAAGTCTCGTGGGACGAGGCGATCGCGCACGCCGCCGGACGGGCTGAAGCGCATGCAGGCCAAATACGGCCGCGAATCGATCGGCGTCATCACCTCCTCGCGCTGCACCAATGAGGAAGTGTTCGTGCTGCAGAAACTGGCGCGCGCCGCCTTCAAGCAACAACAATGTCGACACCTGCGCCCGCGTCTGCCATTCGCCGACCGGCTATGGCCTCAGCAAGACCCTCGGCACATCGGCCGGCACGCAGGATTTCAAATCGGTCGACAAGGCCGACGTCCTCCTTGTCATCGGCGCCAATCCGACCGACGCCCATCCGGTCTTCGCCTCGCGCATGAAAAAGCGCTTGCGCGCCGGGGCGAAACTGATCGTCGCCGATCCGCGCGGCATCGACCTCGTGCGCACGCCGCATGTCCAGGCGGCCTATCATTTGCCATTGAAGCCGGGAACCAATGTCGCCCTGATCAAGGCGCTGGCCCATGTCATCGTCACCGAGGGGCTGGTCGACGAGGCCTATGTCCGCGAACGTTGCGATCTCGAAGAATTCGAAGCCTGGGCGCGCTTCATCGCGCTGGACCAGCACTCGCCGGAGGCAACCGAACGATATACCGGCGTACCGGCGAAAGACGTGCGCGAAGCGGCGCGGCTTTACGCGACGGGCGGCAATGGCGCGATCTATTATGGCCTCGGCGTGACCGAGCACAGCCAGGGCTCGACCACGGTCATGGGCCTCGCCAATCTCGCCATGGCCACCGGCAATATCGGCCATGACGGCGCCGGCGTTAATCCGCTGCGCGGCCAGAACAATGTGCAGGGCTCCTGCGACATGGGCTCCTTCCCGCACGAGTTTTCGGGTTATCGCCACGTCTCCGACGACGCGACCCGCGAAAGCTTCGAGGCGCTTGTGGAACGTCAAGCTCGACGACGAGCCGGGCCTGCGCATTCCCAACATGCTCGACGAGGCGGTCGGCGGCAAGTTTCAAGGGCCTGTTCATCCAGGGCGAGGACATCGCCCAGTCCGATCCCAACACGCAGCATGTGACGGCGGGCCTCGCCGCCATGGAATGCGTGGTCATCCAGGACCTGTTCCTGAACGAAACCGCGAAATACGCCCATGTGTTCCTGCCGGGCTGCTCCTTCCTCGAAAAGGACGGCACCTTCACCAATGCCGAGCGGCGCATCAATCGGGTGCGCAAGGTGATGGCGCCGCTGTGCGGCAAGGATGAATGGCAGGTCGCGATCGATCTGGCCAAGGCCTTCGGCTACGAGATGAATTATTCGCATCCCAGCGAGATCATGGACGAGATCGCCGCGCTGACGCCGACCTTCAGGGGCGTGAGCTATGCGAAGCTCGACGAACTGGGCTCGGTGCAATGGCCGTGCAACGACGCCGCGCCGCAGGGCACGCCGATCATGCATGTCGGCCGTTTCGTGATCGGCAAGGGCCGCTTCATGCTCACCGAATATGTGCCGACGAAGGAGCGCGTCGGGCCGCGCTACCCGCTGATCCTCACCACCGGGCGCATCCTGTCGCAATATAATGTCGGCGCGCAGACGCGGCGCACCGAAAACGCCCTCTGGCACAAGGAAGACGTGCTCGAAATCCATCCCTTCGACGCCGAACAGCGCGGCATCGTCGACGGCGATCTCGTCTCCGTCGCCAGCCGCGTCCGGAAATGTTTCCCTGCGGGCGCAGATCTCGGAACGGATGCAGCCGGGCGTCGTCTACACGACGTTCCACTATCCGGGCTCCGGCGCCAATGTGGTGACCACCGACAATTCCGACTGGGCGACCAATTGCCCGGAATACAAGGTCACGGCGGTGGAAGTGCGGCGCGCCAACACGCTTTCAGCTTGGCAGGAACGCAACGCCGAGGAAGATGTTACGCTGAGAAAAATTCTGGAGGCCGCGCCCGATGCCGCGGAATGATCAGACCGGCCGCGTCGTATCTGACGCCAGCCAGGAAAATCGAGGCCGCAAGCGGCCTCGCCGTCAATTCGCAGCGCGCCATAGCAACGGAAATTCCCGTCAGTTTCGTTTACGGCGACGCTCCCTATGCCGTGATGATGGCCAGTCCCGGCGACGCCGAAGATTTTGCCTACGGCTTCAGCCTGACCGAGGGCATCGTTCGCTCGCCCGACGAAATCCGACGGATAAAGGCAGCGCCGCAAGGGAAGGGCCTGTCGCTGGCGATCGAATTGGCGCCGGGCCGTTTCCGCGAACATCTGGCGCGCCGGCGCGCGATCACCGGCCGCACCTCCTGCGGCCTTTGTGGCGTCGAGACGGTCGAGCAATTGCCGCAGGCGGCGCCGGTGGCGCCTGCCGCGCCGATTGCGCCGAAAGCCCTTTTCGCAGCTTTGGCCAATCTCGAAAAGAACCAAAAGCTCAACGCCTTGACCCATGCCGTGCATGCCGCGGCGTTTTGCGGGCGTGACGGCTCGATCCAGGCCTTGCGCGAAGATGTCGGCCGCCATAACGCGCTCGACAAGTTGATCGGCGCCTTGCTGCGGAAAGGCGTTTCGCCGGGCGACGGGTTCATCGTCGTCACCAGCCGGGCCTCTTTCGAAATGGTCGAAAAGGCGGCGATGTTCGGCGCGACGACCTTGGTCGCCATTTCCGCGCCCACGTCGCTGGCGATCGAGCGGGCCGAGGCATTGGGCGTGACGCTGGCGGCGATAGCCCGCGCGGACGGCGTCATGGTTTTCACCGGGGCGCTGGCGGAAAGCCAGATGGATAATGAAAAGAAGGCGGCGTCATGATCATCGAAGCGCAGGACTCCGGACCCCTGGAATCCGAGGCCCATGCCGAAGCGGCGCAAGCCAAGCTGATCCGCATGGCCACCGAGATCGCCGATTTCTTCAAGTTCTATCCGGAGGACAAGGCGATCGCGGCGATCGCCAATCACATCAACCGCTACTGGACGCCGAAAATGCGGGAGGAATTCCTGGCCGCGTCCGGCCAGCCGGGACAGAAGCTGCCGCCGCTGCTGGAGGCCACGCGCGGAGCGATTAAACGCAAGAAAATATAAAAACACAAAAAATATAAAACGGGAGCGAAACATGACTGCTGAACTGAACGCCGGCGACGTCGGCGGATGGCTTGACCGCGAGGCGACGGTCGCCAAACCTGGATTCAATCGCTGGCTGGTTCCGCCGGCGGCGCTGGCGATCCATTTATGCATTGGCATGGCCTATGGATTCTCGGTGTTCTGGCTGCCGCTCAGCCAGGCGGTCGGCGTGACCAAGGCTATTGCCTGCCCCGCTGATTCCGGCCTGATGACCGCTCTTTTCACGACCAGTTGCGACTGGAAGGTCGCAGAACTCGGCTGGATGTTCACCCTTTTCTTCATCCTGCTCGGATCGTCCGCCGCCATCTGGGGCGGCTGGCTCGAACGCGCGGGACCACGCAAGGCGGGCCTCGTCGCGGCCTTCTGCTGGTCGGGAGGGCTGCTGATCGGGGCGCTCGGCGTCTAGCTGCACCAACTCTGGCTGCTTTGGCTTGGACCGGGAATCATCGGCGGCGTCGGACTTGGCCTCGGCTATATTTCGCCGGTTTCGACGCTGATCAAATGGTTTCCTGACAAGCGCGGCATGGCCACGGGCATGGCGATCATGGGCTTCGGCGGCGGCGCAATGATCGGCTCCCCGCTTGCCGCCATGATGATGAACCATTTCAAGACTTCGACCTCCGTCGGCGTCTGGCAGACTTTCGTCGTTCTCGGCTGCGTCTATTTCGTCTACATGCTCGGCGGCGCCTTCGGCTATCGCGTGCCTCCGCACGGTTGGCGTCCCGAGGGATGGACGCCCCCGGCCGCAAGCCGCACGAAGATGATCTCGCACGGCAACGTCCACCTCGACGACGCGCTCAAAACCCCTCAGTTCTGGCTGATCTGGGCCGTCCTCACCTTGAATGTCTCGGCGGGAATCGGCGTGATCGGCATGGCCTCGCCCATGCTGCAGGAGATTTTCGGCGGATCGCTGATCGGCAAGCCGGACTTGGGCTTCGCGGCGCTGGATGCGGGGCAGAAGGCCTCGATCGCCGTGATCGCCGCGGGTTTCGCGGGCTTTCTCTCGCTGTTCAACATCGTCGGCCGCATTTTCTGGGCCTCGCTGTCGGACCATATCGGCCGCAAGGGCACATACTATGTGTTCTTCATCCTGGGCATCGCGCTTTATGCGCTCACGCCGACCTTCGGCCACATGGGCTCCAAGATCCTGTTCGTGCTGGCCTTCGGCGTGATACTCTCGATGTATGGCGGCGGTTTCGCCACCGTTCCCGCCTATCTCGCGGATATTTTCGGCACGCAATACGTCGGCGCCATCCATGGCCGCCTGCTCACCGCCTGGTCCACAGCGGGGATCATCGGCCCGGTCGTCGTCAATTACATCCGCGAGTTCAACAAAACCGCGGGCGTGCCGGCCGACAAGCTCTATGACGTCACGCTCTATATTCTCGCGGGCTTTTTGGTGCTCGGCCTGATCTGCAACGCGCTGGTCAAGCCCGTCGATCCGAAATGGCTTATCCCCGAGAAGGAGTCGGAGGCTTACGCGGCCTCCCACGCCCTGCCCTCCGGCCCGATCGGCGCCTATGGCATCGGCGGCGGCGGCATAGACATCAAGACCGTCCTCGCCTGGCTGGCCGTCGGCGTCCCGCTCGCCTGGGGCGTTGTCCAGACCTTCGCCAAGGCCTTGGCGATCTTCAACTAGCGAACTGGCCGGCCCCTGCCCCCCAATGCTCGGACCGGCCTCTTTTTCCCCGACCCAGCCGCAGTTTAGAAACGATCCAATAAACGCCAAAAACCTTCACTATCTCAGTCGTTGCGGTTTTACTGTCCCTACTGGTTAAAACTGGCGACGGAGTTATTCGCGGCGATGATCCTGTGTTCCTGCAATCGCATATCCGACCGCGACGTGCGCGCCTGCGTGAAGCCTTGCGGCGCCTCGGCGGAAAAGGCGCGCGACGTGTTCCGCGGCCTCGGCTGCGCCCCGAAATGCGGGCGATGCGTGCGCAATATCCAGGCGATTTTCGAACGCGAACTCTCCGCAGAGTCGCAGGCCCTCCCCGGCCAAAGCCTGCAATTTGAGCTCGCCGCCGCCGCCGAATGATTTTATCCTGCTGACGCGGAACGATTTCGGGCAAGCTCGGTTGCCCCGGTGGACGTTGAGCGTAAGCATGGGAGTGGATCATGCGCGGCGATGCACGAGTGATCGAATATCTCAACAAGGGCCTGCGCAGCGAACTGACCGCCGTCAACCAGTACTGGCTGCACTTCCGCATTCTCGACAATTGGGGCTACAAGGGCCTCGCCAAGAAATGGCGCGAAGAATCCATCGAGGAAATGACCCACGCCGACAAGTTCACGGCGCGCATCCTCTTCCTCGAGGGCTTCCCGAACATGCAGGAGCTGAACGCCCTGACGATCGGCGAAAACGTGCAGGAGGTCATCGAACTCGACCTCGCCTCGGAGCTCGCGGCGCGTTCGCTCTACCTCGAAGCCGCCGCCTATTGCGTCTCCATCAACGACCGGGTCAGCAAAAACCTGTTCGAGGACCTCGCGCATGACGAGGAAGAGCACATTGACTTCCTCGAAACCCAGCTTGAATTGATCAAGCAGATCGGCCTGCCGCTTTACGCCCAGAAACATATCGGCGAATTGAGCTGACGACCTTCGGGACGCCCGAAAGTTCCAGACCTGATTGTTTCAACTGCCGTTGCGGAACCATTCCGGCGGCCGGGGCGACGGAACTCCTCGATCTCTACGTTTTGAATTAGTTGTATATTCACCAATAAACTCGCGGTTGCGACACAGAAATAGGCTACTAAAGCTTTTTTAATACCTTAAAACCTATTGTGAAACTTGATCTTTTGACAGGGCCTGGACATGTGTCCTGCGTTCCGCAAGAAATTCGAGCAGATGAGGACGCCACAAAAAAGCTGGGAGATCGCTACCGGCAAGGCTGCAAACTTGCGGCTTTGGCTTGGCGAAACCAGCGGCGCCGCAGCCCTGGAGTTCGGCTTGCTCGCCGTGCCCATTTTCCTGACGCTCTATGCGATCGTGAGCCTGGGCCTCTACATGTTCATGCAGCGCCAGATGGATCACGCGGCCCAGGTCGGCGCGCGCGCCATTGCGACAGGCGCGGTCTCCACGGCAGGGCTTTCGAGCAGCCAGTTCGTGACGACTTATATCTGCCCCGCCCTGTCCAGCACATTCAGCTGCTCTAACGTCTACCTGCAGCTGACGACAGTGACTGCGGGGCAATCGCCATCCGGCTATTACGCCTTTGTCAATTCCAATCAATCGGGCCTGAACGAGCCAAAATTCAATAGTTCGCTGAATGTCTTCAATCCCGGCCAGTCCTGCCAGTACATGGTCTTGCAAGTCATCTACCCCTCGACTTTCGCATTCAATATTTTCTCCTCCGCGCTCACGGCGACCTTCAACGGCCAAAGCGTCAGCGTCCTGTCCTCGTCCGCAACGTTCAAGACCGAGCCCTACGCGGGCGCCGCTTCGCAGACCGGGTGCTAGCCATGAAGCCGCGCACCCTTCCGAGGCAACCGATTTCGTTGTTGCGCGACGACCGCGCGCTTGCGGCGATTGAATTCGCCATCTGGCTTCCCATCCTGCTAAGCCTCATCGCAGGCGGGTTCGAAATGTCGCGCGCGATGAACACCGGCCGTCAATTGACCAACCTGGCCAATTCCATCGCCATGATGATGACGACAGTCACCCCGACGCTGACAAATCCGAAATATGGCGCAAACCCCAATTGCGGCGCGGCCGCCACGGGTTGCGTCGATTACACCGATCTCCATTACGCCTTCGATTCGGCGATGGTGACCTTTCCCGGCGTGCTCAACGAATTCCAGCTCCAAGCAAATTCCGTGGGCCCAGGACATCAGCATTTCCATGGCGGGCTTCACTTTCGTCCCCGGAAACGCCGGACCGGGCGCCAATGGCTACCAGGCCAATCTCGTCTGGACCGGAGGGTCGGCGGTCCGCGCCTGCAACGTCCATCCCGCAGCCGTCGCCGACGCTTCCAAGCCTTCGGCAGTTACGCTGCCGACCGACCTGTTCGATACCGTCACCACCCCCGCTGGCCTGGCTGCGCCGAATTTCGCAGTGGTGGTCGACGTGACCTACACCTGGACGCCGCTGGTCTTCTCCCGGTTTTTCGGGTCGATCACCATGAGCCGCTCCGCCTATATCTCGCCTCGCTATGTCCAGCAGGTCATTTACGTGAAAATCCCCGGCGACGACCGCTTCGGCGCCGAATGCCCGGGCTATTGAACCTTGTCCGCTCCAGAGGATGTTGAACATGTTCGCCAAGCTGCAAACCCGGATCAGGGACCTCGCCAGGGATAGCGCAGGGAACGCCGCGATCATTTTCGGGCTCTCGGCCATACCCCTCATCGGCATTTCAGGCCTCGCCATCGATTATGGCTACATGCTGACGGTCAAGGCCAAGATCGACATGGCCTCCGACGCCGCCACCATCGCCGGCGCAAACGCCGCCAGCGCCTATTTCGCCGCCTACACGGGCACGGGCGACCCGACGTCGGCGGCCGTGGCGGCCGCACAGGCGCAGGCCAAGGCGCAGTTCCTCGTGAACCTCGGCCAATTGCCGGCAAACGCCACGCTGACCTTCAGCGATACGGCCGCCAATCCGCCGACCACATCGAGCAGCGTTTCGCCGAACATCAGCCGCACCAATTCCATGCTGACGAGCAATATCGCCTACAGCCTGCAGATGCCGAGCGTCATCATGGGCATATTGGGAACGAAAACATTGAGTTTCAGCGGCGTCAGCACGTCGACCGTGACCTTGCCGACCTATTACAACATCATCCTGGTCGTCGACACGTCCAAATCCATGGGCATAGGCGCGACGTCCAGCGACATGAACCTCGTCAACAATGTCAGTCCCGGTTGCGCCGTCGCCTGTCATTTCCCAGGAAGCGACACGGCGTCCTCTGCGCGCGCCAATGGGGCCACGCTGCGCATCGACGCCGCGAAAGCGGCGGTCTACCAAGCGCTCGCAACCATTCCCTCGAACTACACCTACAATGTCTACATTTATACGATGAGCGACAAGTTCACTCAGGTCTTCCCGCTCCCGACGGGCTCCCCCAACGCGCAGCTTGCGAACGACATCACCGGCAACACCGCCGACCCCACCGGGAAATACAGCGCCCAGAGCTTTTTTGCGCCGATCGGAACCAACAGTTGGACCATAGACCTCGCCAACACCACCAATGATGGCGGCACCGACACGACGACAAACCTGAGTCAGCTCGCCAGCACTCTCGCCGCCCTGAAGGCGCCGAACGGATCGACAGTCGTCCCGGGCGACGGCCTGACGCCGCAAACCGCCAAGGGCATTGTCATGCTGATCACCGACGGCGTGCAGGACTCGGACATGAAGGTCGCGTCCGGAGGCGGCTTCGCCGACCAGAGCGAGCCGGCGTTCACAGTGCTGTCGCCCTGCAATTATTCGTCGTGCATGTATGATTCGACCTTCGGCGTTTACATGGAGGCCATGGACCCCGCCGCCTGCACGCCGATCAAGACCCTCGGCTATTCCCTGATGACTCTCAACGCCAATTACCTGATACCGCCGGTTTCGATGCAGAGCACTTCGGATTTCCAGACCGTCTTCAACTATATCCAGAATAACTTGCTAAGCTCCATCACGACCAACATGGCCGCTTGCGCCACGTCGTCCGCCCAGGCCTATGTCGCGACGTCGCCGACCGATCTGGTTACCAGCGTCCAGGCGATGTTCAGCGTCATTCCGCAAAAGAAGGTCGCGCAGATTTCGCAATGACCTCGGCGTCGCGCCGAGGCTGACCATTGCATGAATATGTGACATTCTCCGCCGCCCAGAAGAGAGAAGGAAACGGCGCGGCATGAGCGATGATCACCTCCGGCAATTGGCGGAAAAGGCTGGCGTTTCGCCGTACTGGAGGGATCAGGCCGGCGAGGAGCGCGCGGTTTCCGTCGATTCCCTGCGCGAAATTCTCGGCGCGCTCGGCCTGCCCGCTGGAAATGACGGGGATATCAGCCATTCCCTCGCCGCGCTGGATGCCGGCGGCCCGAAGAAGCGACCCCTCGTCACCGCGCGGGTCGGCGAGCGCGTAAGGCTATCCTGCGAAAAACCAGGCGCAAAAATCGCCGTGACCCTGGAGGGCGGCGCGCCAAAAGCCATCACGCCGGTCGAAATGCTCTCCGACGCCGTTCTGCTGCCGGCCTTCGACGCGCCGGGCTACCATGTCGCGCATCTGCCCGACGGCGACGTCACCGTCGCGGTCGCGCCGCGGCGTTGCGTAACCTTCGCCGATCTCAAGGGCGGAGCCGGCTTCGGCCTCGCGTCGCAGATTTATTCGCTGCGCACGCCTGGTGATGGCGGCATCGGCAATTTTTCCGGCGTCGCCGCGCTCGGCCGCGCGGCGGCGGGGCTCGGCGCGGATCTTCTCGCCATCAGCCCGGCGCATGCGCTGTTCGGCGCCGATCCCAACCGTTTCAGCCCCTATTCGCCGTCGACGCGATTGTTCTTCAATCCGCTGCACGCCGATCCCGCCGACGCCTTGCCGCCATCGCTGATCGCGCAGGCGATCCAGGCTTCGGGACAGGCCGCGGAAATGGCCCGCCTCTCCGATCTTCCCCTGATCGACTGGCTGGCGGCGACGCAGGCGCGCCGCGCCTTTTTGCGCGCGCTCTTCGATTTTATGCGCGCGTCGGACCATGCGGGAGCGTTCGACCTGTTCCGGGGCGCCGCTGCGCCCATGCTGCGCGATCACGCGATTTTCGAGGTCCTGCATCAAAAGCTCTGGAGCGAGCAGAAACTCTGGCGCTGGCGGGACTGGCCCTCGTCGCTCCGCGACGCGCGCAGCGCCGAAGTCGCAAGCTTCGCCGCAAAAAACGCCGACGACGTCGATTTCCAGATTTTCCTGCAATGGCTGACCGAAACATCCTTTTCCGCAGCGCAAAAAGCCTGTGTCGATTCGGGGATGAACGTCGGGCTGGTCGCCGACCTCGCCATCGGCACCGACGCCGACGGCAGCCACGGCTGGTCGCGGCCAGATCAATTGCTCACCAGCCTGTCGATCGGCGCGCCGCCCGATTATTACGCCGCCGAGGGCCAGAACTGGGGGCTGGCGGCGCTTTCGCCGAAAAACCTCGTTGAAACAGGTTTTTCGTCCTTCATCGCGACCCTGCGCGCCAGCCTGCGGCATGCGGGCGGCTTGCGCATCGATCACGTCATGGGCCTGAGCCGGCTCTGGCTGATCCCGGAAGGGCGCGGCGCGCTCGAAGGCGCCTATGCAGCCTTCCCGAGGAAGACCTGTATCGCCTGATGGCTCTGGAATCCTGGCGACACAAGGCGATCGTCATCGGCGAGGACCTCGGCACCACCCCCTGGGGCTTTCGCGACTTTCTGGCGGGCGAAGGCGTCTATGGCATGCGCGTGCTGCGCTTCGAGCGCTCTGACCAGGGCTATGTTCCCCCGCGCGACTGGTCGCGCGACGCCGCCGCCCTGACCACGACGCATGACATGATCGCCACCGCGGGCTGGTGGAAGGGCGCCGATCTCTCCGACGCGCCAAGAGACCAACGAGAGGCGCGCGAAAACGATCGCGCGCTTTTTTGGCGATCGCTTGGCGACGCCGGCGTCGCGCAAGGCGACAAGCCCGCGGATTGGGATTGCTGGCCAGCGGTCGATGCAGCGATCAGATATGTCGCGGCGACGCCTTGCGCGCTGAAAATCGTTGCGATCGAGGACGCGCTGGCGAGCGAGGTCCAGCCAAACGTCCCCGGCACGACAGAGGGAAAACCGAACTGGCGGCACAGGCTCCCGGGCGAGGCCGCACATTTGCTCGACGATGCGGCGGCGCAGGCCAGGCTGCGGCCGCTCGGCGGCCCGGCCGCCTGATCTTTCTGCCGCATTTCCTTGACCCGCATCATGGCGCCGCCGGTTGGCCAATCCTATCTTGGGAACAAAGGAGGGCCACGAAGGGGCAAGGCGCAAGACGCGCGCCGGCCCGGAGCGCGCAAGATTTCGCAGCTCCAGAACCCGCGACGCGCCGCCGCGTGCGCCGTCGCACACACGGGAGTGATAACGTGAACAAGCTTTCAGTTCCGCATGACGCCTTCGTTTTCGTCGGAGACGGCCGCAAGGCGCTTTTCCTCCGCAACGACGGCGACGAAAAATTCGCCAATTTTGTCACGGTCAGCGTTCTCGCCGACGTGAACCCTCCCACCCACGAACAAGGGTCCGACAAGCCCGGGCGCGCCTTCAGCAACGGCAATTCCAACGGTCGCAGCGCGGTTGAGACGACCGATTGGCACGAACTCGAGGAACATCGCTTCGCCCACCGCGCCGCCGAGGCGCTGGAAGCGGTCGTGCGCGAGCGCGCGGCCCCGGCGCTGGTGATCGCCGCCCCGGCGAAAACCCTCGCGGAACTGCGTCGAGCCCTGCATGCCGACGTCAAGAGCAAGGTGATCGCGGAATTCGACAAGGATTTCACCAAAATGCCGGTCTGGGAAATCGAAAAGCACATTGTCGGCTGACACAACCTTGGCGCGTCGCTTGTTAAAAAAAGCGGCGCGCTTTTTTGCGAGCATTTCGGTTTCTTCTGCGTCACTTCTGGAAATTAATTTTATACGCCAATAGATTACGACTCGCGCCCGCCCGATTGGGCGCTCAGATCGAAAGCTGGCAATATTACAAGCCATAAGACTTGCACAACCTTCGGTTGTTATGCTCCCCGCAATAATTGGAATTTCAACGAGCTAACGGGATCCGAAAATGCAAGTCTGGCGCGATTTGAGCATAAGAACAAAAATCCTGGCGGCTTTCGTGAGCCTCGTTGTGGCGCTGATTGGACTTGGACTTCTCGCCATAGTGCAGATGTCGACCATGGCCGGCGAAGCCGCCGATGTCCGCGACACTTGGCTGCCATCCGCCACAAGGATCGGCTATGTGCGCGCCGCCGTGAACCTGTATAGGCTCGCGGAAGCCAATTCCATGCTGGCGATTTCCACCAACACCAATGCCGAAGCCGTGGACGACGCGATGACTGCGGCGGCGGCGGCGGTGGACAAGGCTTTTGAGGATTACAAGCCGCTCATAACGCCGAATACCGACGACGAAAAACTGATGGCCGAATTCAGCAAGGAATGGCCGGTATTCCGGCAATCGGCGCTCGACACGCTCGACATCGCCCGCAGCGGCAACATGACCGGCGCGATGAACTCTTTCAACAATCATGACGACTTCTCCCGCATTGCCCTGACCGACGTGCTGTTGAAGGACATTGAATTCACTTTTAGGGAAGGGGCCAAGGCGGCTGACGCCGAAGAAGCCATTTATCGCTCCAGCCGCATCATTCTGTTCGCCGGCCTCGGCATCGGCGTCGTCATCGGCGCGGGCATGAGCCTGGCCCTGATCTTCGGCCTGGTGGCGCCCCTCCAGCGCACCACCAGCGCCGTCCAGCGGCTGGCGCAAGGCGACCTCGATGTCGATGTCGAAGGCGCGAATCGCGGCGACGAAGTCGGAGCCTTGGCGCGCGCGCTCGACGTGTTCAAGGGCAATATGCACAAGAATCGCGCGCTCGAAGCCGAAAGCGCCAATTCCCGCGCCGGACAGGAGGCGCAGCGCCGCGTCATGGCGACGCAGATGGCCGCGCAATTTGAGCGCACGGTTCATTCCATTGTCGCGGAAGTCTCGCGTTCGGCCGAAGAATTCCAGGCGACGGCGCGGATATTGAGCGATACATCCGCCGAGACGGCCGCGCAGGCGAAGACGGTCGCTGACGCTTCGGAAACCTCGTCGGGCAATATCGGCTCGGTCGCGTCCGCCACGGAGGAATTATCCTACTCCGTCAAGGAAATAGGCGAACAAGTTCGACAGTCGCGTGAAATCGCCGCGGATTCCGCGAGCCAGGCGGAGCGGACGGACGCGCAGATGCGAGAACTCGCGCGCGCCGCCGATAAGATCGGCGGAATTGTCAGCCTCATCAACGAGATCGCGGGACAGACCAACATGCTGGCGCTCAACGCCACGATCGAGGCGGCTCGCGCCGGAGAGGCCGGACGGGGCTTCGCCGTGGTCGCGCAGGAGGTCAAGAGCCTCGCCGAGCAAACCGCCAGGGCCACAGCGGAGATTTCCGCCCAGATCGGCGACATCCAGACGACCACAGCCCGCGCCGCGGAAAATATTTCCTCGATCGTGCGGACGACGGAAAAGGCCAATGGCATCGCCATGTCCATCGCCGCCTCCGTCGGCCAGCAAGGCGATGCAACGCAGGAGATCGCCGAGAATATTCAGCACGCCTCAAAGGGCGCGCAGCAGGTGGCGGAAAATATCGGCGGCGTGTTGGAGGCCGCGCAAGGGGCCTCCGCAGCTTCCGGAGAGATGCTGGCCTCAGCCAACGCACTGTCCCAACAGGCAACCCGCCTTCGCGCCGAGGTCGACGCCTTCCTCAACTCGGTGCGGGCTGCGTGACCTGAAACCAGCTCCGCTACAGCCTGTTCGGTGAACTCCGGTTCACCGAACAGGCGCTAGTTTCTTGTTTTCACGCATTTTCTTAACGCGAACCGGAATCCACTTCGCTCGAAAATGCTCTAGAGAACGCCCGCCGCTGACAGGCGCGCGATCTCAATTTTCGGGCAGCGGTCCATGATGACGGCGAGGCCCGCCGCTTGCGCCCGCTCGGCAGCCGCGTCATCGCGGACGCCGAGTTGCATCCAGATCGTTTTTGCGCCCTTCGCCAAGGCCGCGTCGACGACCGGCGCGACCGCATCGGGACGGCGGAAAATATCGACCATGTCGACCGGCTCGCCAATGGCGGCCAGGTTTTCGTAAACGGTCTCTCCGAGGATCATGCGCCCGGCCCAGCCGGGATTGACCGGAATGACCCGATAGCCGCGCGATTGCAGGAACCTCATCACTTCATGACTAGGGCGGTCCTCGCGCGGACTGGCGCCGACAAGCGCGATGGTGCGGGTCGAGCGCAGGACGCCAGCGATCAGCGCATCCGGGTAGGCAAGTTTTTCCTGCGCCATATGCGTGCCTTCCGAGGCAGGATGCCCCTGCCCATTTCTGGACCGGAGTTCCGCTTTTTGGCAAGCGCCACATTGCAAGGCGAGAAGGCGCGCGTCTTGCGCCCGAATGAGCGCGGTTTGCGCCGCCGGGCTTGAGCACGGTCGGAAAAAAGCCGGTTGCTGCGGTGCAACCTTTTGGTCCGCCGTTCGTAAAGACGCCGTGATCGGCCGGTCATCTAACCATTGTCAATGTTAGGAATGTGCAATGTCGTATTCGACCAACAAGCTTCAGTTCGCGGTCCGCAAGGCCGTCAGGTGTGGGGCCAGCGCCTTGCTCTTGACGCTTGCCCTCGGGTCGGCCCCGTCCTGGGCCTATACAGACGGACCCTCCTGACGACTTCCTGGACTTCGGGCCCGCGCTACCATCGGGCGTATACGGGCCGGGGGCGCTATTGCGTGCCGCCGAACGGCGCGCAGATTCGCGGCGGATTCGCTGGCCCGGACGATCTGATCGATCCGGTGACGGGCGACATTTGCCCCCGCTGACCAGCGGCGAGAACCTCGAGATAACGGTCGCGGGCCCCTTGCCGGGGCCCCGGCCGGTCTGGCCCGGCGCCCGTCAGACCAGGGGGACCGTGTCGGCCAACAGCGATTTGCGGACCAGATCCGGCAAATTCTTGGCGCCCATCTTGGTCATGACAGTGGAATGGCGGGACCGGACAGCATGGGCGAACAGGCCGAGCTCGGAAGCGATCGCTTCGATCGACTGGCCCTGAAGCATGCCGGCGAGAACCGCTTCTTCACCAGGAAGCAGGGTGGCGCGTCTTTCGCGACAGAAATACGCTTCGCAACTTTCATGCGAGCGGGCGCCTGACCCTTCGATCGCGGAATGCACCGTCGCCAGCAAGGTCGCCGAGTTGAAAGGCTTCGTCATGAACTCGGCCGCGCCGCAGCGCATCGCCTTGACGACGCTCTCCATGCAGCCGTCGCCGGTCATCATGATCATGGGAAGCGCAACGCCCATTTCCTTGATTCTGCCAAGCAGATCCAGTCCGGACATTCTGGGCATGTGAAGATCGACGATCGCACACCCTGTTTCGTCAGCTCCGTCGACTTGATTGAGGAAGTCTTCCGACGAAGCATAGCCGCGGACTGCATATCCGGCTTCCTCGAGGATAAACTCGATGCTTTCACGTACAGTGAAATTGTCGTCCACGATGTGAACCGAGGCCATGATTGCGCTCTCCACGACGAAAATCACTGATATCGCGCACAGTCTATTGCCCCGACATGACATCTCTTTGACAATCAGGAGCTTGCAGGACCAGATGAAGTGACCACGCGGCATGCCTGGACAAAGTATTACTGTGTAAGTCTTTTGGCGAGCGGACATACCAACAAGGGCGGAATTGCCTAACCTGCCGATCAGCCAAGAATGCTCCTCGATGCTGACGATATGCCAGCTTTTTCCGATCACCAGGAGCGAGGAAACAGCGGATGCTGAATTCGGCGAACTTGACCTTGTCCGGCGGCGCCGCCGCCAACCCGCACAAGCCCGCACTGCCGCAATGTGACCCGTCGGAACGCTGGTACGCTGTCCACGCCCAACCTAATCGCGAAGCGATCGCCCAATTTCATCTGTTGCAGCAGGGTTTCAAGACCTTCATGCCGCGTCACGCAAAATGCGTCCGTCACGCGCGCCGAATCAGGTCCGTGATGGCGCCGTTGTTTCCGCGTTATCTCTTCGTCGCGCTCGACCTGCGCCGCCACCGCTGGCGCTCGATCAACGGCACGCGCGGCGTGTCGTCGCTCTTGATGCAGGAAGGCTTGCCGGCGCCCGTCGCAAACGGCGCCGTGGAGGCCCTGCTTGCGTGCTGCGGCGACGACGAAGTTTTATGTTTCGAAGACCTCCGGCCAGGACAGACTTTGCGCGTCGTTGCCGGGCCTTTCGCCAAGCAAATCGCCGTCCTGGAGCGGCTGAGCGGTCCGGAGCGCGTCCGCGTGCTGCTGGGAATGATGAATGGCCAGATTTCGGTCGAACTGGCGCGCGGCGACGTCGTGCCGCGATGAACAAGGGCGCCGCACAAAAAGAAAGGCGACTGGTGACCAGCCGCCTCATCCATGAAGAAAAATGGTCGGAGTGGCGGGATTCGAACCCACGACCCCTAGTCCCCCAGACTAGTGCGCTAACCGGGCTGCGCTACACTCCGACTGCCCGCCTTATAGAGAAGGCTTTGCGCATAGGCAACGGCGCCGAGAGAAAATGCCGCCGGAAATCAACCGCGCCGCGCCTCATGCAGCAATCGGGCGCATTCGCCCAGCTCCGCCAGGATCGCCTGCATCCGATGGCGGTCCTGAGGCGACAGGCGCGTGGCCACGCTGTCGGCCTCCGCTGCTCCATGCCCCGCCTCATGCGTATCCGTCCGGACTCGCTCGAAATCCTCGCCTCCCTCGATGGCGCGCGGCGCGTCGAGAGGCGGCAAGAGATCGGCGAGATGATCGGGGGACGCCGCCTTCAGAAGGCTTTCAGGCCGGCTGCCGGCGTTCCGGCCTCCGATGGAAGCCGCGACCACCGCTTTCGCGCCCTGTTCCTTCAGGATGCGCTGCACGCCCTTGATCGTATAGCCCTCGCTGTAGAGCAGCACGCGAATCGCCGCGACAAGCTGCACGTCTTCGGGCCGGTAATAGCGGCGGCCGCCGGCGCGCTTGACCGGTTTGATCTGAGCGAATTTCGTTTCCCAGAAACGGAGGACATGCTGCGGCAAATCCAGTGTTTCGGCCACTTCGCCAATGGTGCGGAAGGCGTCATGCGTCTTGTCCATTGACGGCTCCAACATTGACGGCTCCAGTTTTCACGGATTCGACATCGATGGATCGCGTGCGGCGCGCCGATCCGCTCGGCGCATCGCTCCTCGAGGGCGTCCGTTGATGATTTTTTCGATAAATCGATGCGCTGTCCAGAGGCTTAAATGGTCATGAGCCATTCAAGCCACTGATTTCTCGCAAGGCCCTGCCCGGGCGAGCCGGACGCCGACGATCGCCAGGGTCAGCTTTCGTCCAGCTGGCCGTCGTTGACGCGCCCGCGCATGATATGCGAGGCCTTGAACACCAGCACCTTGCGCGGCGTGATCTTCGCCTCGACGCCGGTCTTGGGGTTGCGTCCGACGCGCTCGCGCTTGGAGCGCTGCAAAAAGGTGCCGAAGCTCGAGAGTTTCACGTTTTCGCCGCGCAATACCGCGTCGCTGATTTCGCCGATCACCATTTCGACGAGCTGAGCCGATTCGAGGCGCGACAAACCTATGCGCCGATAGACGGCTTCAGCCAGATTGGCGCGGGTGACCGTCCGCTTGTTTTCATCGTTGGAGTTAAGGATGTGCGGAGCGACCGCATCCGCTTTCCTCGAGGCAATTGTGTCCGTCATTCCGCAACCTCGCAAATAATTTCGGTTAAACCACGCTCGATAACGTCAGCCGGTCAGCGCCAGCCATACATTTCCTATTTATAATACTGAAAACACAGGATTTTAGCCAAAACTCGACCCTTGCGGTTATTACTTAGACCGCCTTCCCGCTCGCTGGCGCCGGGCAATTTCCGGAGACACGGGCTTTCGGAGAATCATGACGCGCGTCAGCTACCATCTTATAATAGCCGCGCCCCAGGTAAAGCCCCCGCCGATCGCCTCGATCATGACCAGGTCGCCTCGCTTGATGCGTCCATCCGCGGCAGCGACGGCAAGGGCGAGCGGGATCGACGCCGCGGACGTATTGCCGTGCCATTGTACGGTGGTGACCACCTTTTCCGGCGCGATCCCAAGCTTTTGCGCCGAGGCGTCGATGATGCGGCGATTCGCCTGGTGCGGCACGAACCAGTCGAGCTTTTCGGCGGAAAGCCCCGTTTCCGTGAAGGCGTCACGCATGACGTCGGTCACGTGACCAACGGCGAAGCGGAAAACTTCCTTGCCTTCCATGCGCAGATGGCCTGAGCTCTGGCTCGTCGAGGGACCGCCGTCCACATAGAGTTTTGCGCGATGGCGGCCGTCCGAGCGCAACTGGCTGGTCAGGACGCCCCTGTCCTCCGTCGTTCCCGCGCCCTCCTGGGCCTCCAGAACCATCGCCCCCGCGCCGTCGCCAAACAGAACGCAGGTCGTGCGGTCCTTCCAGTCGAGAATGCGCGAAAAGGTCTCGGCGCCGATCACCAGGGCGCGCTTGTGCGAGCCGGAGGCCAGAAATTTGTCGGCCGTGGCCACGGCGAAGACGAACCCGGCGCAAACCGCCTGCACGTCGAAGGCGACGCCGCCGAAAATGCCCAGCTCCGCCTGGATCATGGTCGCCACGGAAGGAAATGTGTAATCCGGCGTCGAAGTGGCGCAGATGACGAGATCTATGTCCTCCGGCGCGCAATTGGCCTTGGCCAGAGCCTCGCGCGCCGCGAGGGCGCCCAGCGAGGAGGTCGTTTCCCCCTCCCCCGCGATATAGCGCTGGGTGATGCCGGTGCGCTGGACGATCCATTCGTCGGAGGTCTCGACCTCTTTTTCCAGTTCAGCATTGCTGACGCAGCGTTTCGGCAAGGCGGAGCCGACGCCCAGAACCACCGAGCGCAGGCGCTTGTTTTCGTATATCACCTCGGGCGTCCCCCGGCGTTTCTTGGTTCTTGTCTCATGCCAGGTCAGCTTTCGATTGGCCGGCTTTCGCAGGGTCGGCTTTTGACTGCTGGTTGGGCGCGGCGCCTTCCGTCGAAGCCGCGCTCTGGTCGATGGCGAGGCTCATCATGTCGCGAATTTTTTCCAACAGGCCGTGGCGGGCCATGCCATGGCCGATTTCGATGGCGCCGGAAAAACCGTCCGCATCCACGCCGCCATGGCCCTTGATGACAATGCCGTCGAGGCCGAGCAGCACGGCGCCATTGACTTCGCGCGGCGAAAGCTTGGCCTTGAGCTCGCGGAAGGCGGGCCTGGCGATCAGCGCCCCGATCCTGGTGAACAGGCTCCTGGTCAACGCCTGGCGCAGATAGGCGTTGATCTGCTTGGCCGTCCCCTCGGCGGTCTTCAGCGCGATATTGCCGGTGAAGCCTTCGGTGACCACCACATCGACCGCGCCGCGGCCGATATCGTCGCCCTCGACGAAGCCGCGATAGTCGAGCAGCGGCGAATCGATGGCCTGCAGCAAGCGCGAGGCGGCCTTGACCTCCTCGATGCCCTTGACCTCCTCGACGCCGACATTGAGCAGGCCGACGGTGGGCCGCTCCGTCTCGAACAGGCTGCGCGCCATGGCCGCGCCCATGATGGCGAGATCGACATAATGCTGGGCGTCGGCGCCGATGGTTGCGCCAACGTCCAGAACGATGGAGCGGCCGCGCAGCGTCGGCCAGATCGCCGCCAGCGCGGGACGGTCGATTTGCGCCATGGTGCGCAGGCAGATTTTCGACATCGCCATCAGCGCGCCGGTATTGCCTGCGGAAACCGCGCAATCGGCTTCGCCCGAGCGCACGGCCTCGACCGTCAGCCACATCGAGGAATTGCGCCGCCCCGCGCGCAGCGCCTGGCTCGGCTTGTCGGCCATGCCGACGGAGACGTCGGTGTGGCGAAACTCCGTCGCGGCGGCGAGCCTGGGATGGGCGGCGAGAAACGGCGAGACCTTCTCGCTGTCGCCGAACATGAGGAACTTGACGTCGGGATGGCGCCCAAGAAACATGTCCGCGCCGGGCGCGACGACCGAAGGGCCGAAATCGCCCCCCATGGCGTCCAGCGCAATCCGCACAGGTCTATCCATCCCCGCTATCACTCCGATTCCCTGTCGAAAGTCGCCCGTCTCCGACGGTCCATCGGGCGTCGAAAGACGCCGCCCCCCGGTCGGCGCGCGACAATAGCTTTTGCGCCGCTGTTGGCAAGCCCTTTGGCAAGCCTGCCCGGACCGGCGTCGCAATCCGACGCGCCCCCGGCGTTCCAGGCTGCCGCGGTCAGTCCTTTTTCATGCGCTCAAGCGCCGCAAAAGGCGAGACCTTCTCCTCCGCCAGGGGATCGACGACATCCTCGAAGCTCACGCCGGGCTTGCGCGGATGCGGGTCGAGCCCGAGCGCCAGGAATTCAGCGGCGATGGCGCCGAGATCGATCTTGCCGTCGATGATCGGGTCCGGCGGATCTGGCTGGGCGGCGAGCGCCGCGGCCTTGTCCCTGGACGCTTCGATTTCCGCCATGGCCTTTTCATAGGCCGCTTCAGCCTCGGCCTGAGGCGCGAATTCGATCTCGAAGGATTCCTCGACCGGAGCCTCGAAAGGCTCGATCGAGACCACGCAGGTCTGGGTGACCAGGGCCTTGACCTTGCCTCGCGCCAGCAGGCGGTCGCGGCCCCGGCGCTGAAGCTCCGCCTCGACGACAAGCTCGCGCAAGCCTTCGAGCCCGTCCTGCTGCGCGAGCGCCGCGCATTCGGCGGCGCTGGCCTCGAATTTCAGGCGGTGGCCGCCCTCGCCGACGGACTCCACGGCGATCAACCGCGAAAAGGGCGGCGCTCCCTCGGAAGAATGAGTGTCGTTCATGGCTGTCCTCGTTGCAGACAGGGCCTTATAGGCCTTTCCATCCCGCCCGCCAATCCGAACTAGATATTTGGAAAAGGCGCCTCGCCGCGCATAAAAACCTCCAATGGAGCACTATCGAGTTGCGCCTTGGCCTCGAGGACGTAACGCGCCAACGCCGCGCCTGAGCCCTGCCCGGCCAGCACGTTGCGCGACAGGGCGGCGGCCAGCGCCTCCTCGCCTTCGTCCATGGCCTTGGCGTAGGCGCCGCCGCGGCCCATGAAGGCGCGGGCGAGCTTTTTCATTTTTTTTGGCACGCCGACGTCCGAGACGCCCTTTTCGCGCAGGGCGTCGTCGAAACGCGAGAAAATGGCGTCGGCCAAGGCCTGGGCGACCTCGGGACCCGGTTCGGGCAGGCTGCTCAGGCGGGTCAGGACGAGCCCGGCGTTCAGCGTGAGGATCTCGAACCGCCCCTCGAACGTGTCGGGCGCGCCGAAGGGCGGCAGGTACAGGCCTTGCAAGCGCGATTGCGCCACGATCGCCTCGTGCAGCTTCGCCACGATCGCTTCATGCGGTTTCTTGCGGAACAATCCGAAAATCATGCCATCCAATCCCGGTCCTTCGCGGCGCGGCGCGCAATCAGATGGCGCGCCTTTTTTTCGCCAGTAATCTGGTGAAATCAAGCCGCGTTGCGCCCGCGGCAGGCGGCTTTTGAGTCGTGGGACGCGCCAGCGCTGGCCTTGCTTTTACACTCGGCGGGGGTTAGGCGTGTGGGCGATTGGATGCAAGAACATTCTTGCCGGAAGCGGAGAATTGCAATGCAGGCGAAAGCCGGATCACGCCCTGGATGGAAGGCCAATGGCCCGTCGGACGACGGGCGTCCGTCGCGCAGGATTGGCGCTGGCGTCCTCGTGCTGACCGCGGCGCTGGCGGCTTCCTCGCTTTCGGGCTGCAACATGATGGACGACAGCGTCGTGCATCGCGGCTACATTTTCAACGAGCAGACCATGTCGCAGGTGCGCGTCGGCGCAGCCGCCGAACAGGTTCTGATCCTTCTGGGCACGCCGACCACCACCTCGACCGTCGGCGGCGACGCCTGGTACTACATCAACCAGCGGGCCGAGCGCGCAATGCCCTTCCTGCCGCAGAAGGTCACCGACCAGCACGTCTACGCCGTCTACTTCGACAAGGGCAAGAAGGTGACGCGCATCGCCAATTATGGCATCGAGGACGGCAAGATCGTCGATTTCTCGACCCATGTGACGCTGACCGCCGGCGGCGAAAGCCGGATGCTGCAGACGCTGCTCAATCAGATCGGCAAGTTCCAGATGAAGTTCTGATGCGAAAAACCCCGCTGAAATGAACTGACCCCATAAAGTTGGACGGTTCAGAAACAGCGGGGGTTTTTTAGCGATCAAACGAAAATGGCCGGGCTTTCGCCCGGCCTTTACTTTTTACATGCCCTGGTGCGCGAGGATGGCGAGCAGCAGCAGCGCGACGATATTGGTGATCTTGATCGCCGGATTGACGGCCGGACCGGCCGTGTCCTTGTAGGGGTCGCCGACGGTGTCGCCGGTGACCGACGCCTTGTGCGCGTCGCCGCCCTTCAGGTGGGTGACGCCGTCCTTGTCGACGAAGCCGTCTTCAAAGCTCTTCTTGGCGTTGTCCCAGGCGCCGCCGCCCGATGTCATGGATATCGCGACGAACAGGCCGTTGACGATCACGCCGAGCAGCGAGGCGCCCAGCGCCGCGAAGCCCGAGGCTTTCGACCCGGAAATCGCCAGCACGCCGAAATAGACGAACAGCGGCGAAAGCACGGGCAGCAGCGACGGAATGATCATTTCCTTGATCGCCGCCTTGGTCAGCATGTCCACCGCGCGGCCATAGTCGGGACGCTCGGTGCCGTCCATGATGCCGGGCTTTTCCTTGAACTGCCGGCGCACTTCCTCGACCACCGAACCGGCCGCGCGACCCACCGCCGTCATGGCGATGCCGCCGAACAGGTAGGGGATCAGGCCGCCGAAGATCAGGCCCGCCACGACATAGGGGTTGGACAGGTCGAAATTGACCGTTCCGACATCCTTGAAGTAGGGCAGGCCCTGGTCGATGAACGACCGGAGGTCGTTGGTATAGGCTGCAAACAGCACCAGCGCGCCGAGGCCCGCCGAACCGATGGCGTAGCCCTTGGTCACGGCCTTGGTGGTGTTGCCGACCGCGTCGAGCGCGTCGGTGGACTGGCGCACTTCCTTGGGCAGTCCCGCCATTTCGGCAATGCCGCCGGCATTGTCGGTGACGGGGCCGAAGGCGTCGAGCGCCACGATCATGCCGGCGAGGCCGAGCATGGTCGTCACCGCGATCGCCGTGCCGAACAGGCCGGCGAACTGGTAGGTCGAGATGATGCCCGCCACGATCACCATTGCCGGAAGCGCCGTCGATTCAAGCGACACCGCGAGACCCTGGATGACGTTGGTGCCGTGCCCGGTGACCGAGGCCTGGGCGATGGACACCACCGGACGCTTGCCGGTGCCGGTATAATATTCGGTGATGTAGACGATCGCGCCGGTCACCGCGAGGCCAATCAGGCCGCAGTACGAACAGGTTGGCGCCGGTGATCGCCTTGCCCGCGACATCGCCGATCGAACCCCAGCCAATCAGGAACTGCGTCGCGATGGCCAGACCGACGATCGACAGCGCGCCGGTGACGATCAGGCCCTTGTAGAGCGCGCCCATGATCGAGTTGTTGGCGCCGAGCTTGACGAAATAGGCGCCGACGATCGAGGTGACGATGCAGGTCGCACAGATGCCAAGCGGATAAAGCATGGTGGACATGAGCATCTCGGGCGATGCCTTGGCGAAGAAAATCGCCGCGAGCACCATGGTCGCCACGACCGTCACGGCGTAGGTCTCGAACAGGTCGGCCGCCATGCCGGCGCAGTCGCCGACATTGTCGCCGACGTTGTCGGCGATGGTCGCCGGATTGCGCGGATCGTCTTCGGGAATGCCCGCCTCGACCTTGCCGACGAGATCGGCGCCGACGTCGGCGCCCTTGGTGAAGATGCCGCCGCCCAGACGGGCGAAGATCGAGATCAGCGAGGCGCCGAAGCCAAGCGCAACCAGCGAGTCGACCACTTCGCGACTATTGGGCGAGAGGCCCAGGGGACCGGTCAGGATGTGGAAATAGACGGCGACGCCGAGCAGGGCGAGGCCCGCGACGAGCAGGCCGGTGACGGCGCCCGACTTGAAGGCGATGTCGAGGCCGGCGGCCAGCGACTTCGACGCGGCCTGCGCCGTGCGCACATTGGCGCGGACCGACACGTTCATGCCGATGAAGCCGGCGGCGCCCGACAGGAAGGCGCCGATCAGGAAGCCGATGCCGACCTTGCCGCCGAGCAGCAAGTAAAGCGCGATGAAAATGACGACGCCGACAATGCCGATGGTGATGTATTGCCGCTTGAGATAGGCCTGCGCGCCCTCGGCGACCGCGTTGGAGATTTCCTGCATGCGCGCCGAACCCGCGTCCGCCGCCATCAATTCCTTTACGGTGATGACGCCATAGACGATGGAGAGCAGCCCGCCCAAAATGATGAGCCAAATTGCCATTATTTCCGTCCCTTTTTTATACCGTACCTGCAAAGGTCCGGAAACAGTTCCGCCGTCTGATGTCCGGCGGCATTGTCCAGGATCAAATCCTTACGGTTCGGGCGCATATCTTCCATAAAGCCGCGCCGGCCGCAATGCGCCGTGGGTCGAAGACGTCTCGTTAAAAAGTCGGCGCCTTTTGCGCCACATTTGGGCAAATCGCCGCATAAACGTCGAATTCTAGCAATACTAAAAATGACTGTAGCGATCGCGCCCGAATCTTATTGCGGTTGCCGTCCGGTCCGGCGAAGAATTCGGGCGTCGCCAAGGCGTCGGCGACGCCGAACGCCGCGACCTCAACCGCCGCGGCCTGCGCCAGCGCCTCGAATCGCTCGACCGCTTGCGGCGTGACGGCGCAGAGAATCTCATAATCGTCGCCGCCGCACATGATCAGCTCGAAAAGCTCTGGCTTGGCCTCGAGCGCCAGGCGGACGGGTTGCGACAGCGGGACTTTCGTCAGATCCGCCTGCGGCGATACGCCGCTCGCCCGCGACAAGGCGCGCAGGTCGCCGACCAGGCCGTCGGACACATCCATGGCGGCGCTGGCGGCGCGCGAGCGCCGGAACCAGCGCCAGACGCGGGCGCGGACGCAGATAGCGATCGACGCAGGCAGGCGCGCTGGTCCGGCGAGAGCTGCGCCGCCCATTCCGGCGTCGGCGCCCGGCCCAGTTCGGCCCGGCGCAGGACGAGGCCGAGCGCGGCGTCGCCGATCGGTCCCGGAAACATAGAATGTGTCGCCCGGCTCAGCCGTCGTGCGGCGCGGCATGCGGCCGGCGGTGACGGCGCCGACGGCGGTGATCGACAGGGTCAGCGGGCCGGGCGTCGCCACCGTGTCGCCGCCGAGCAGCGGACAATGATATTTCGCCGCGATTTCGCCCAAGCCCCGGGCAAAAGACTCGAGCCAGCCGTGCGAAAAATCCGGCGGCAGCGCGATGGTCAGCAGGAAGCCCAGGGGATCGGCGCGCCTTTGCCGCGAGATCGGACAAATTGACCGCCAGCGCCTTGGCGGCGATTTCTTCCGGCGGATCGTCGGCGAAGAAATGGACGCCGGCGACGAGGGCGTCGGCGGTCAGCACGATTTCGGCGCCCGGAGGAGGCGCCAGCAGCGCCGCATCGTCGCGCAGGCCAAGCCCGCCCGGCCCGGCAAGCGGCGCGAAATAGCGGGCGATCGATGTCCTGTTCGTTCATGATGCAGCCCTTCACGGCGGCTTCGGTCCCTGGCCTTTTCCCTGGCGGGAGAAGCGGAGCGCGCCCGCCTCGCGACCGTCAGATTTCCGCGGTCATCAGCCCGTAAACTCTGCCCGCGCGCGCCTTGCGCGCCAGCGTGTCGAGCACCGCGTTGATCATGCCCGCTTCGTCGCGGTCGAAAAAGGCGCCGGCGACATCGACATATTCCTTGATGACAACGCGGGCCGGAATGTCCTGGCGATGCAGCAGTTCAAAAGCGCCGCCGCGCAAGATGGCGCGCATCAGCGCCTCGATGCGGCGCAGCGGCCAGCCCTCGGACAGGGTCTGGTCGACGGCGCGGTCGATGGCGACCTGGTTTTCCAGCACGCCGGAGACGATGGAGCGGAAGAAGGCGATTTCGGCCGGCTTGTACTGGTCGCCCTCGACCTCCTGGCCGATCCACCAGGTCTCGAATTCGGTCAGGATTTCCTTCAGGCCCTTGCCCGGTCACTTCCATCTGGTAAAGGGCCTGCACGGCGGCAAGCCGGGCGGCGGAGCGTTTTGCGGCGGCCATCAGCGTTTTTCCGTCGCTTGCGTGAGCGCCGTGCGTTTTGAGCCTGATACATGCGCGAGCGCCGCGCGCGCCGCGTCGCCGCCCTTGTCCATCTGGCTGGCGTCGGCGCGGCAGATCGCCTGCGCCTCGTTTTCGACGGTGAGGATGCCATTGCCGAGCGGCAGGCGGCGCGCGACGGACAGGTCCATCAGCGCGCGGGCGCTTTCGCCGGCGACGATTTCGAAATGATAGGTCTCGCCGCGAATGACGCAGCCGAGCGCGATCACGCCAGCGAAGGGCGCGCCGGCTTTTTCCGCGCGATCGAGCAGGATCGCCGCCGCCGCGGGAATTTCCAGCGCGCCGGGAGCCTGGACCAGGGTCCAGCGCGCCCGAGCCGCCTCCAAAGCGCCTTTTCGCGCCTTCGAGCTGGAGGGCGCCGATGGAACTCGTAGAAGCGCGCCTCGATGACGAGAAAATGCGCGCCTTCAACTGTTGCGACGGATTCTGGCGCTCGGCTCGGCTCGGCCATTGGGCTTCCTGTTCAAGGGGAGCCCGTGAGTAAACCCTGCAAAGCCGCCGCGCAACCCGGCTTTCCGCGCATTCGCCGAAAACCGTTCTCCGGTTTTCGGGAATTCATGCGCAAACGCCGTTAAAGGTTGCTGCCGCCGGTAACGGTCCGATAGACGAGCAACACGACCACTGCGCCGAGCGACCGCGACAAGAATGCTCCAGAGATTGAAGCCCGTGACGCCGCCGAGTCCGATCGCGCTGGCGATGAAGCCGCCGACGACCGCGCCGACAATCCCGAGCACGATGTCGAGAACCATGCCCTGTCCGGTCTTGTTGACCAGCTTGCTGCCGATGAAGCCGGCGATAAGGCCAAGAATGATCCAGGTGAGAATACCCATTGTGACGTCTCCGATTTCGGCGCCGATCGCCGTTGCCGCTTGCCGAATTCACGCCGCCAGGTTTTTGCCGGATTGACGACGCGAAAAGCCATTTGAGCGCGAACTTGACCGTCGGAAAAGAACAATTCGTCACTTGCATAAAGGTTCCCGCGCGCCCAAACTCTTGGCGCTGTCGAAACCAACGAGATCGGCAGTTCGCTTTGGCGCCTGTTCGTTCCGAACCTGCGCTAAGCCAGAAGATTGATATTTGTCGCCAATAGATTGTTTTTAAGCGTTTTCTCTTCGCGAACCGATGTCCGCTTCGCCCGAAAACGCCTAGTCGAGGAGGATGCTATGGGTTTCTTTGACGATGCCGTGAACAAGTCCGTTCCGGGTGGCGATCTGGCCAAGCCCTTGATGATTGCGGCCGGCGCCTTGCTTCTTGGCCATATATTCGGCGGCAAGCATGACGCCCCGCCGGCCGACGCCGGCGCGCCCCCCGCCGCGGCCCCCGCCTCCGGCGGTTTTCGTGGGCGGCGCGCTCGGGAACCTGGCAGGCTCGCTCGGCGGCGGCGCGGGTGGCGGCGGACTCGGGCGGCATGCTTGGCGGTCTCGCCAACAGTCCGCTCGGCGGGGCGCTGGCGGGCGCGGGCGCGGCCACGGCCGTCGGCGGCGGCCTCGATTCGCTGCTGCAGAAATTCCGCGACGCCGGCCATGGCGCGGCGGCGGACAGCTGGGTCAGCGACGGCGCCAACCATCCGATCACGCCCCGATCAGATCAATTCGGTGATCGGCCAGGGCAAGATCGCCGAAATCGCCCAGCAGGCGGGCATCGACCCGGCGCAGATGTCGAGCCTTCTCGCCCAGGCATTGCCGTCGCTGATCAGCAAGCTGACCCCGGGCGGGCAATTGCCGCAGGGTTGAGCGCAATCTCGCCGCACCCCTTCTCCCCTTGCAGGCCATGCGGGAGGAGGGGATCGCGCCGACAGGCCCCCTGCTGCTCCTTTATCTCCGCCGATTATTGCCAGCCGCGTTGACCGCAGTCGGCTCGAAGCCGACGTTCCGGCCAGCATTCTGTGCGACCGCTTTCCTCCGAAGGCCTACATTAGGGTGCATGAACTGGCCCTTGCTGGCCCCCAGCAATCCGTGGC
>CAVQMU010000003.1:0-381597 GCA_963713695.1 uncultured Alphaproteobacteria bacterium | reverse complement strand
TTGCTCCGATTGCGGCGTATGCGCGGATGTATGCTATTTTAATGCACGCCTTATTGAAGATGACAAGCTTTCCGTTATCACCGAGAATTGTTATGGATGCGGACTTTGTGTTGATATTTGCCCCGAAGCATGCATTGAAATGATTAGCCGCCTGAACTAATCTTTAACCTGATTAATTCATAAAATCTCTGTAAATCGAAAAAATATGTTGTCTCATCGAGTAGTCCTGAGCTTGTCGAAGGACATATCGAGATGCGACTTACTTATCTGTTCTCGATACGAGATTGACTTTGAAATAAGCCAATCTCTACTCGAACTGACAAGTCCTTTGTATTTGAAAACAATCTTTAATAATTCAGGTTAAAATATCTTCCTGTAAATATGGCAATAAGGAGTAGTTCCTTTATTCTCGTAATACTCCTGGTGATAGTCTTCCGCTTTCCAGAAAGTCTTTGCTGGTCGTAACATAGTGGCAACCTTATAGCCTTTGCCTTCCAGTGTCTTTATAGTTTTCTCCGCAATCTCCTTTTGTTCCATTGTCCTGAAAAATATGCAGGATAAGTACTGTTCGCCAATATCAGGCCCCTGCCCGTCAGTTTGGGCAAAATCATGCGTTTCGAAAAAATACCGGCACACCTTTTCATAGCTTACTTTGGCGGTGTCGAAGATTACCTGCACTGCTTCAAGATGACCTGTAGTTCCCGAACAGACTTCTTTATAAGTAGGGTTGCTTTTGGTACCTCCTGTATACCCTACCGTTGTTGAAATTACTCCTTCGAGCTTGTCGAAATAATACTGGGTTCCCCAGAAACAGCCCGATGAAAATATGGCTGTATCGTGCGCCGAATTGCTTTTATCAGGTACAAATATCATAGAAATAGAATTTACGCAATACCTCGTGTTCTTGCTGGTAAGGCCTTCGCCATAAAAAACATGACCGAGATGCGCGCCGCAGTTGGCGCAGCTTATCTCCGTCCGCTGACCATCGGCATCAAGGGTTTTTATAACAGCGCCCTTTATTTCCTCATCAAAGCTGGGCCATCCGCAGCCTGCATCAAATTTGTTCTCCGACCTGTACAGCGGGGCGTTGCACTGTTTGCATAAATAAGTTCCTTTACCATAGAAGTTGTCATATTCGCCTGTGAAAGGCGCTTCAGTTCCTTTGTTTACAATAACCTTTGCTTCTTCGGGTGTCAGTTTGTTGTATTTCTCATTGCTTTGCATTGTATTTTGATTTTGACTGCATCCTGTGTAAAAAAGGAACAAGCTCATTATACATGAAATTGTTCTCATAATAATTTAGATTTATTCTAAATTACATCCACAACAATCATACCTTGTCACATTTACTGGCTTATAAAAATTGTTAAGACAGGATATTTAATAAACCCACTGTCAATTGGGAGCAAAATTATAAACATTTTTTAGCTTTCGCAATGAGAAGTGAGTTTATCATGCGGAGAAATGTACGCATAATGTTGAAATCTTCACTTTTCGTTCCGACACCTGAACTTTTCGGGTTAGAGAGTTCACTCTTCGAGTTAGAGAGTGCACTCTCTGTGTTAGAATGTGTACATTTCGAGGTAGAATGTTCACTTTTGAAGCCAGAAAGTTTACTCTATAAGTCAAAAAGCTCACTCCATGTGCTATGGAGCATACTCTTTGTGTTAGAGAGCATACTCTTCGAGTTAGAAAGTGTATTTCCCGTGTTAAAAAGCTCACTCTTCGAGTCGAAAAGTTCACTCTCCATGTTAGAAAGTGCACCTATTTGGTTAGAATGTTCACTTTCTAAACTATTTCAATAGTATTTTCCTCAGCATATTTAAGGCAGTAACCGTTGCTCTTTCAATATTAACCTGGCGGTTGTTTCCAAACTGGAACTTCTGAGAGATAGTTTCTTCTAGAGAAGCCACGGCTATCCATACCAGTCCAACAGGCTTTTCATTAGTTCCTCCATCTGGTCCGGCTATGCCTGAAACAGCAATAGCATAATCAACATTAAATTTCACCCTTATATTCTCAGCCATCTCTTTCACTGTTTCCTCGCTCACAGCCCCATGTTTCAATAGAGTTTCTTTGTTTATGCCAAGAATATTTTCTTTTATCTCGTTGGAATATGCAATTACTGAACCTTTATAATATAAGGAACTTCCGGGGACTTTAGTAATGCAATGAGCCAAATATCCCCCCGTGCAACTTTCGGCAGTAGCTAGTGTCTTTCCTTTTGCAGTCAGCAGTCTACCAATTATCTGTTCAAAGGTTTCGGTGTCGTAGCCGTAAATATTATCAGGAATAATGCTTTGCAACTTCACTACTTCCTTTTCAATTTCTTTTTTAAGCTTATCCTTGTTATTCCCTCTTGCTGTCAGTCGCAACCTCACCAATCCCGGTGAAGGAAGGTAGGCAAGTTTAATGTGAACCGGCAACTTATTTTCCCAATCTGCAATCATATCTGCAAGGAAGGACTCCCCTATCCCCTGTGTCAGTATGGTTTTGTGAACGATAGTTTCGTCAGTCATTCTTGTTTCTATCATGGGAATAATGGAATCCATCATCATGGCTTTCATTTCATAAGGAACACCGGGAGTAGCCACAACTACTTTCGCATTGTTTTCAAACCAAAGACCTGGAGCCGTACCGTTTGGATTCCTGATGACAATGCAATTCTCAGGTACTTCGGCTTGCTTCCTGTTTGTTTCGGTAACGGGAACTCCCCTTTGTTTAAAGAAACCTGCTATATCATTAAATGTGTTCTCGTCAAATATCAGCCGTGTATTATAATATTTGCAAAGAGTTTCTTTGGTCAGATCATTATTGGTAGGACCAAGCCCACCGGTAATCAAAATAACATCCGCTATCTTTTCTGCATCTTTCAATGCAGTAATGATTTCCTCTTCTTTATCAGAGATAACAACAATGCGCAACACATCAACACCTATCGTATTCAGTTGCTCCGCCATCCAGGATGCATTGAAGTTTGTAACCTGCCCTATCAGCAGTTCATCGCCTATGTTAATAATAATTGCTTTCATAATCTATTTCGATGATATCTTTTTAAAATAATCCAATGTAAATGTTTTATCAATCTTGTGGTAAAAGTTTACAACAAGTTCAAGTTTCATGCTAAGGCGATTATTCTTTGGAACTATCCTCCAGAAGTTCGGCTTTGCCATGAACATATTTTTTGCAAACGAATTCATGTCATTTTCCAATGTCGACATTCCATATTCATCTAAAAAGCCTTTTTCATTTAATATATCATTAAACTCTTCTGAATCATTACCCGATTTAAGAGCCTCATATCCGTTAACACAGCTATACTTAAAATCATGCTCATTGATACCTGCCCATTTTATTTTGTTAAAAGCATCGGGATAATTGGCAAGCAAAACTGAAGAAAATTCTTCGTGAAAAATACGTTCAATAAAATCATTTGTATAGCCGGTTCCAATCCCATTATTTGCAATATAAACTATATTCTTTGTATTAGTGCCCCCATAAATAACCCCATAGAACTCCAGTGATTTCATTACATATATTTTGTCCAGGTTTTTCTTGATCACATCTACAGGGTATTTGGAAAGTGCTTTTTTTACTATTTCTGTTGAACGGATTATTTCAGATGAATCAAGTGAAACCGCTTTGCCTTTTATATCTCCGGAATACCATGTGTATGGGAACATCCCGTCTTCCGCTGTAAAGATAATTTCAACGCCTGATCTGGCATCAATAATCTTCTCCGCCTTCACATCCGAAATCATGCTAAACAACATAAAAAGGATTGAACACAATAAAATATTTCTCATATTTAAAGATCATTTTCCGTTGTAAAATTAGTTGTTTTATCTCGCCTGTCTTATTAATGTTAAAATTTCTTAAACATTTCCCTTGCTTTCATTAAAAAGGATTATTTTCGCACCTCATTTATATACAGGCACACTCCAAAAAATACAACACTGGATGTTTACACTTTTTAAGCGGGAAATAAAGAATTTTTTAAGTTCGCTTATCGGATACATCGTCATCACTGTCTTCCTGCTCATCAATGGGTTGTTCCTTTGGGTATTCCAGATGGATTACAACATCCTTGAAAACGGATACTCCAATATTGACGGCCTTTTCATGCTGGCACCACTGGTTTTCTTATTTCTTATTCCGGCTATCACTATGCGCTCGTTCGCAGAAGAAAAACGCAGCGGTACTATAGAAATGCTGATGACAAAACCACTGACCGATTTGCAGATAGTACTTGCAAAATACTTTGCAGGAGTGGTTCTTGTTGTATTCTCATTATTGCCGACTCTCATTTATTATATTACTGTTTACCGTTTGGGAAGCATTCCTGGTAACCTTGATGTGGGTGGCACATGGGGTTCTTATAACGGGTTGCTTTTCCTCGGTCTCAGCATTTGTTGCCATAGGTTTATTTGCATCTACGCTTACAGACAACCAGATATCATTTCTTTTATTATCTCAATTGTCCTTTGCGGATTTGTTTATATTGGTTTTGAGTAGTTTACACATTTGCGATATTCGGTAAATTTTCTTTATTCATACAATCACTGGGAATAATCGCTCATTATGCATCTATCAGTCGTGGTGTAATTGATTCCAGGGTTGAAGCCGGGCGGGGTGCTGCGGCGGACCCGCCGGGGGCGGAGGAATGGAGGCCTACCGGCAAGCCCGTCGCAGCGTCAGCCACAATAATGCCTCAAGCCGGGGAATAGAAGTTCAATGATTCACCGGCGCTCCGGGAAATCTTCCCGAAAAAACCGGGAAAAAGTCCCGATTGCGCCCGGAGCTTGGGATCAGCCAGCGATCGGCGGTGGTGGATAGCGGAAGGCGGCGAAGGCGGCCGGCAGGGCTTCCTGGCGCGAAATTGGAGCCGCTCGCTCCACCAAATTGCCTTCCAAAGCTTCGACGCGAAAAGTCTAACGGTTCGCGATTGCCGCTGCGCCTTCTTTGGCCCAATGTAGAGGCGCAAAGAAGTTTCCAGGTTCGTCGCAATGTTTGGATTCGACCCCAATCTGATTCCCCAAGCCATTCGAGAGGCTGCAAAATTTCCCTTGAACGATGCTGCCTACGCTCTTTGGTCGAGAAGGCTGGAGCTTGATTGCAGCGAACAGCCTCCACGGCCTGAGGCTGCCGACTCCCAAGCAAGGCTTTCTGACCCTTCGTTTTTTGCGAAGGCGGTCGCACGCGTATTTGCCAAGGTCAAGTTCGATATTGAAAATGCGCAATACGGCTCAACCTTTCCGCGCCTGAAGTCAGCTCATCCAAATGCTTCGAATCGTGATTTGCAAAAAGCGATAAGCTTGGCGGTGAAGCTTGAACTGGCGGCCAATAAAAATTTTTCGTATTCAAACATCCGTCCTCATTGGGAAGACGTGCGTGAGGCCATTGCAAAGGCCAGAAATGATAACCAAGATCTCGATTTTTCGGAATCTACATACAAGTTGCTTGAACGCCGCATGACAATCGCGCTGCGATAAGCCACCGGAATCAGAGTGTCGGCAATGAGCAGCTGTCCGGCACCGGTCGAGCAGGCATAGAAAGTTGGAATCTCTTCCTCTTCGTGCTCAGGAATGCGCTCTTGCGGTAGAGATTTAATTGCGGTTGAATAATAATTCAGAGAATAGTTCGCGTACGCCATCCTGCGGCGCCTCCGTTGGCAAGGCGGCGCTTTCGCGATGAACCCCATGGCGGATTCTATTTTGTCGGACCGATTGTTGCTGAAAGCGACCGAAGCGATCTATGACGCCGCGCTCGATCCGCTTGGGTGGCCGAGCGCCTTGGGCGCGATCGCCGAATGTTTTGGCGACGTCGGGGCCATCCTGATCTGGTTCAGGGATAACGGCGCATGCGGAACGATCGTCTCCGACAGGCTCGCCGCCGCTCAGCAGGATTACGAAGAGAACGGCTGGGCGTCGAGAGACGTCAAGGCGATGCGGTCTCGACAGCTCGGCTATTTTTTCAATGGGGAGCCGTTTGCGGACCGCCATATCGGCTTTGACGAGGACATGAAAAACCATCCGTGCAGCGTGGAGTTTTTCGCGAAACACGGGTTGGGATGGATTGGCGCCATCGCGGTGTCGCCTGACCCGCATGTCGGCGTCATGCTTTCCGTTCAGCGCGACGCCAGCACGAAGGAGCAGTTTTCGGACGAGGAGCTCGAAACCCTCAGGCTGATCTCGCGCCATGTCGAGAAGTCGCTGCGCCTGTCGGTGAAATTGCTCAACGCCGAGGTGACCAGCATCGGCCTGGGGGAAGCGCTCGCCAGGATCGGCATCGGCGTGTTCGCCCTGGATTCGCTGGGTTGCGTGCTGTTTTCAAATCCGGCGGCGAAGCGTTTGCTCGGCGACCCCGTGCAGATCGTGAACCGGCGATTGCGGGTCGATGGCATGAGCTCGAGTTCAACTCTCCGCTTCGATGAAGCCATTTTGCAGTCGATGCGGAGATTATCCCCAAACGCCCTGGGCGAACCCAAGCCGATCCTGGTCGAAACCGCGGAATCTCGTCGTCGATTTGCAGTTTATATCCTGCCGATCTTCCAGTCCGCGCTCGCAGAGCAATTCCTGACTCACACGCATGCGATCGTGCTTGTCATCGAACAGAAGGCCGATGAACCTGCGGATCCTGCCATCGTGCGCGACCTCCTTGGCCTGACGCTAGGCGAGGCGAGAATAGCCGCAATGGTGGGCGCCGGGTTCTCGCCCAGGGATGCGGCGGTCAGGCTGGGCATCAAGGAGGACACCGCCCGCACGGTTCTGAAAAAAGTGTTTTTGAAAACCGGGATCTCCCGGCAAGGCGAGCTCGTGGCCTTGCTGAGCAGGCTTGTCGTGCGCTGAGCATGTATTTGAGAGGGTTGGACGAAACCGGGACGCCAGCCAATTCCGGGAGATCGCGGCCCTCCCTTTTTCACGCAAACTTGAATTGCGACGAAGCCATTCCCCTGGGTCAAACCTTGCAGCGCAAGGGAATTAAGCTAGTATCAAACAGTATCTGTATCAATGAGTCGAGAGCTGACGGCTTGGCGAGAGGATGATTCGATGGGTTTGACGATCAATGCCGAATACGACTCCAGCGTCACATCGCTGCAATCGTCGATTCCACCTTGTACACCGAATATACGACGGCAGTTCAAGACGCTGTCAGCTATTGGGAACAGAAGATCCTCAATCCGATCACCGTCACCATAACCTTTGGCTGGGGCGAGGTCCCGACAACCGGCATAATGCTGAACACTGCCAAAGAAGGCGTTGGCGAAAGCAGCTATGGTCTGACCGAGGTTTCCTATTCCCAAATGCTGTCAGCGTTGCAGGCGACCGACGTCACGTCCGCGGTGCAGACGGCGGCCGTCGCATCCCTGCCCGCCAGCGATCCGACAAAAGGGGCCGGCACATTTTATGTCAGCACGGCCGAGGCGGCGGCGCTGGGAATCGACAAGACCACCACGGTCGATGGCGGAGATGTTGGCCTCAACTCATCAACTCCCTATGTTTGGCCCGGCCAGACCCTTGCATTCAGCGACCACGACCCGGTCGCCGCCCTCGAGCATGAGATCTCCGAGGTTCTTGGACGCGAAGCTTACGGAGGGCGGGACCTCGCGAATGGCGGCCAGGACTATACGCCGCTTGACCTTTTTCGCTACACGGCCGCCACGGGCTCCGTCGCCAATCCCGCCGCGCCGGGCTCGGCGGTCGCCGCGCGCGACGAACCTTTCGCAGCCGGCTACAGCGCCAGCAACCAATCGTATTTTTCGTACAACGGAACCACGGTCACGCTGCCTTACGACACCCCGGCGGATGTGGCGAACGGCGCCGACGTCGGCGACTGGGCGCCTTCGGTCGAAGGCGATGCCTTCGGCTCCAATTACAACAACACGCTCAGTCCGGTTTCGGCCACAGATCTCGCGGAAATGAACGTCCTCGGGTACGATATGGCTTGCTACCTCAGGGGAACGCGCATTCTCGCCGGAGGCGGCGAGGTCCCGGTGGAGGACCTGCGCATCGGCGATCTCGTGACGACCGTTTCAGGCCGCGAGAAGCCGATCAAATGGATAGGCGTGCGTTGCTTTGATGGCCGCTTCGTCGCGCGAAACCTCTTGCCGATCCGCATTCGCGCCGGCGCCCTGGACGAGAATGTCCCCGCCCGCGACCTGTGGGTGTCGCCGCATCATGCACTCTACCTTGAGGGCGTGCTGATCGAAGCGAAAGACCTCGTCAACGGCGTGAGCATCTTCCAGGCCGAGGCGGTCGAGCGCGTCGATTATTTTCACATCGAGCTGTTCGATCACGACGTGATTTTCGCGGAAGGCGCGCAGGCCGAAACCTTTATCGACAACAACTCCAGGGCGATGTTCCAGAATGTCGCGGATTATTTCGCGCTCTATCCGGAAGGCGGCCGCAAGAGGCGCACGCCATCTTTCGCGCCGCGGCGCGACGAAGGTTTCGAGATCGAGGCGGCGCGCCAAAAAATCGCGGCGCGCGCAGGGATCGTCTCGCCTTTGACGCCGGGCGAATTGCGCGGCTGGGTCGAGGGCTTGAGTTCGGATGCGCTTTGGGGCTGGGCGCAGGACATGGGCGATCTGCAAAATCCTGTCTGCCTGCATGTTGTCGCCGACGGCTGCGTGATCGGCCGCGTGCTGGCGAACCGGTTCCGCGCCGATCTCAGGGATGCGGGTCTTGGTTGTGGTCGGCACGCCTTTCAGTTCCAGGCGCCGAAGGGGGTCGATTTATCGAAGGCGCGGATCGAACTGCGCCGCGCCTCCGACCGCGCGGCGCTGCCCTGTCCGGCGCAATGCGCGGCGTGATTTCGCGCGCCTTGAGCAGCGCCTTTTAACGAAACGGCGGCGTTTCTGTCGAGACGCCGCCTGCTCCAGAATCGATGTTCCAGGGTGACCGCACCGAAAACCGATCGCTGCTTTTCGGGATCATGCGCTTTCGAGGACGGATAGGCTCATGGTTATGGGCACGCCATTTTGCAGAGTCTGGAAATTGATGCAGCAGCGTTCTGTCGCGGCCAGCAGACGCTCGATCGCCGCGTGCGGAGCGCCTTCTGCCGGCTGGAGTGTAACGCGGCAAAGCATTTTCTTGAAGCCGACTGGCGCCTCGGCGCTGACCATCAAGGCGCCGCGGGCGTCGACGTGGGCGTCCACCGCCACTTCAAGCGCTGCGAGCCGGACTCCAAAACGTTCGGCCAACATGCGCAGTGTGGCGTCCATGCAGGCGGCGAGCGCTCCCGCCAGCAGATGCCCCGGATTGGGCAGGTCGTGATCGCCTCCAACCGCTGAGTGGATCCCGAATTCGAACCCCTGCTCCTGGACGCCGCAGGGGTCGCCATCGCCGATGACGACATGGCCGTGGAATGGATCATGGAGGACGCCGTCCGTGGTGCGGGCGCGCTCGATGACAAGCGCCTCTTGCGGAGCCTCGCGGTAGCGTTGTTGCAAACGGGTTTGGCGTGCGACGACTTCGGCGCTCATGGCTTGTCTCCTGTGGAGTGTTGGAGTGGATGATGCGACTGGCGCGTAAGCGACCGTGGCCAGGGCAGCAGCAGCGGCACGCGCTCCCGGTAGCGCAGGTATTCGTCGCCGTGGGCCGCGATCAGGTCGCACTCCTCCAGGCGCAGCGCCAACAGGATGTAGCCGGTGGTCGCCACGGCAAACAGCAGGTGGCCGGCCGTCATGTGCGGCGTGGCCCAGAAGGCGATGATGAAGCCGAGCATCAGCGGGTGGCGGATCACCCGGTAGTGCAGCCGCTCCTGAAAATGCAGCGGCGCATAGGGCTGGCCGCGCAGATTCAGCCACACCTGGCGCAGTCCGAACAGGTCGAAGTGGCTGATGACGAGGGTGCCGGTCAGCACCAACAGCCAGCCCGCGGCGGTGACGGCATGGAGCGCTCCGGCGGCCAGCGGAGACTCCACGCTCCAGATCACGGCGTCGATCGGCCGCCACTGCCAGAAGACCAGGAGCAGAGCCGCGCTGGACAGCAGCACAAACGTGCTGCGCTCCAGCGGCGCGGGCGCCCATCGGGTCAGCCAGCGCTTGAAGCCCCGGCGCGCCATGCCGCTGTGCTGCACGGCGAAGATGCCGAGCAGGACCAAGTCGATCATCACCGCAGTCGCCGGCGGCGCTGACGGACCATGGTCGATGGTGCGCGGCGCCCGGAGATCGGCGACGAACGCTATCGCGTACAGGAAGCTCACAAGGAACATTGCGTAGGACAAGACGCCATAGAACAGTCCGGCGATTCGTGTCATGTCACCCTCCCGTGAAAGTGGAAATGATTTCGATTGTGCGCTCTGGCGTCGCGCCGGCAATGACCTATACTCCGCGATCTATGCTCCAGAACTCCGCAGGGAGGATTCGGAGATGGAACCGGATCTGCTATCGGATGCGCTCTCGATGGTGCGGCTCACCGGCGCGGTTATCTTCCGCATCGCGGTGGACGGGCCGTGGTGCGTCTCCGCGGCGCCGACGCTGGAGGACTTCGCGCAGGCCTTGCCGCGGGGAACCAACCACCTGGTGGCCTTCCATGTGTTTTTGAGTGGCGAATGCTGGCTGCGCTGCCCGCCGCGGCCATGGTCGCTGGCGCGGCCGGGGGACGCCGTCGTACTGCCACACGGACAGCTGCACCAGCTCGGCGACCACTGCGATGAAAGCCCTCAGTCCTTCCGCGACGTGCTGGGCAAGCGTTCGCCACTCGAACTGCGCGAACTGCGCTTCCGCACCGGGGAGGCTCCCCGCACCGAAGTGCTGTGCGGCTTCCTGGGCTGCGATCGCCGCGCCTTCTCGCCGCTGTTCTCAGCCTTGCCGCCAATGTTCGTGACCACGCTCAGCAGTGGCGCGCAACTCATGGTCCGTTACGCCGTCGATGAAGCGCTGGGCAACTCGCCCGGCGCCGGCAGCCTGCGCGTGCGATTGGCGGAGCTGATGTTCCTCGAGAGCCTGCGCGGGCACATGCGCGATCTGCCGGACGACGCCACCGGCTGGCTGGCGGGACTGCGCGATCCGCTGGTCGGCAAGGCCCTGAAGCTGATGCATGAGGCCGCCCGGGTGGAATGGACCGTGGAGGCGCTGGCGGAGCGGGCGGCCTGTTCCCGCTCGCTCCTGGCGGAGCGCTTCAAGACGGTCATCGGCGAGGCGCCCATGCATTACCTCACCCGTCTGCGCTTGCACCAGGCGGCGCAGCGACTGAGCGACAGCGGCCGCAGCCTCGAGGCGATCGCCGACGAAGTCGGCTACGCCTCCCCGGCGGCCTTCCAGCGCGCCTTCAAGCGATGCTTCGGCGTAGCGCCCGGCGCCTGGCGACGGGAGGCGCGGGAGCGGCCCCTCTAAAAGTCCGGCAACAGTAGGGGAACCTGCGACGATTGGCCCGTTCATTTCCCGAAGCTGCACGCTTCGATCAGACGGTTCAAGTCACGGAGATACGCCGACAACGCCTGGGCGCCGCTGGGGGAAAGGCTGTAATCGGTTCGGACGCGGCCCTCGACGACCATCTCGCTGTGCAGATATCCCGCTGCGCTGAATTTTCGCAGATGCGCGTCGAGATTTCCGTCCGTGAGACCCAATGCGGCTTTCAACTCCGAAAAGCTCGCCGGCCCCTTGCTCAAGACAATGGCGAGGCGGGTCCGCACCGTCTGGTGAAGAATGGGGTCCAGCTTCGGCAAGTCGATCATTGGCTCAACGGCCGCAAGACGCGTCTGCGCTGCGCCGGGTCCCACATCCACATCGGTCGGCCGCTCGAAAGATGCACGCCGCCCAGCCACGCGTCGCGATCCATCAGCGCGGATGCGTTCAGCCGCAGCGCCAGGACCTCCTCGCCTGCGCCGGTCACCGCGAGACGCTGCTGCAAAAATTCCGCGCGCGAAATCTGCGCGACCGGCGGATGGCGGAATGGTCCCCCGGGCGCGCAGCGCAGTAACGGCGTGCGCGCGTTGCAAAGGTCGGCGATGTGTTCGAAGGTTCGCCAATCCCCAGCAAACAGCGCCGTCTCCAGGCCCATGTTCGCCGCGAACAGTTTTCCCGGTGCGTGAACGCCTTGGCGGACGAGCGCCAGCAGCTGGCGCTCGCTGCGGGTCAGGCCGTCGAGGGTCCAGGGAAATTCCTCGAGATGGCGCGCGAGCGCCGCATGCAGGAAGGGAAGCGGTTTCAGGTCGCGCGCCAGAAAAGCTTCCAGGGGCGTCGGGGCCGGTTCGCGAAACGCCGCCCACCCGGCGACGGCCAGATCAAACTGCGCTGTGGTGACCGGCTGGCGCGTCGCGCGAAGCCCGGCGATCTGATCCTTGTGTAATTGCCCAAGCCCCCGAAACGGTTCTATCCCCGGAAAACTGTCGATGCAGATGAGCGAAAGCTTGGTCGCTCCCATTTTCGCGCCGGAAAACCAGTCCAGGAGCTGCAAAATCTGAAGCTGGTCCAAGAGATCGTGCTCGAACCACAGAATGACCGCGGAATAATTGAGCGCCGCCTTCAGATGGTCGTTCCTCAGTCGGAAGTTTCGCGCGGCGTCTTCATATGACCCCGCTGCAACTCCCGCGAGATAGCGCGCCCGCAGATCGCTGGCGGCGTCGAGATCGAGGTTTGCCGGGAAGGGCCCGTGATGCATGGGATCTCGCCACACGAGCACGTCCCCGGCGATGCCGCTGGCCTTGAGAAGGTTCGCCGCGCCGTCGCCGTTGGTGATGTGAAGGTCCATCTTCGCGCGACCGCAAATCGAGGAGAACTCTGAAACGCAGAGTTAAACTCTGCGTTTCAGAGTGTCAACGCGTTTCACCGGAATTATCGGCCCTCGATCGGGATGAAGGCTTCGATCAGCGCGCCGCCGCCCGGCGCTGCGGCGAAAGCGAAGCGTCCGCCGAGGCTGCGCACGCGCTCGCGCATGCCGGTCAGGCCGAGGCCGGGCTGCGCGTCCTCGGTGATCCCCAGGCCGTCGTCGCTGATGCTGGCGCGAATTTCGTTGGCTGTCTCATAGGCCATTTCGATCTCGACCCTGGTCGCATGGGCGTGGCGGAAGACATTGGTCAGGGCCTCCTGCGCCAGCCGGTAGAGCGCCAGTTTTTCGCGCGGGCCGCAGGCGGCGAGATCGTCCGGCAGGCGCATGGCGATCGCCACTTTCGGTTGCGCGGCCTCAAACCCTTGGACGAGAATGCGCAGGGCTTCGGCCAGGCCGAGATCCTCCAGCGCCGCCGGCCAGAGTTTCCGCAGGATGCGCTTGTTCTGGCCCTGCAGCGCCTCGACCTGCGCGCAAATCGCGCCGGCCAGCGTCGCCTGCTTTTCCGCGCCCTGCTGGCGCAGGTTGGCCTGCAGCACCGTGGCGTTGGCGCGCAGCGCGAACAGGTGCGGGCCGATTTCGTCATGCAGCTCATGCGCGATCGCGCGGCGCTCGTCGTCCTGAACGTCGATCAGCTTCTGGATCAGCTCGCGGTTGTCGGCGCGCAGATTTTCCAGCGCCCGCGCCAGCGCGTTGATCTTCTCGCCGATGTCGATGAACTCCGGCGAACCCGCCGGCTCCGCCCGCGCCGAAAAATCGCCGTCGCGCAGCCGGCCGAGCGCCGCGCCATAATCGTCGAGCGGTCGCAGCGTGCGCCCGAGCAGCAGGCTTGCGCCGGTCAAGGCGGCCAGCACCGCGGCGCGCCGGTCAGGGCGAGGCTTTTCGCCGCCGTCCAGACCTCGGCGATTTCGTCGGTGGGATCGCTGGCGATGACGATGCGGCCGAGCTGGCGATCCCTCGCCACGGCGGGCAGGAAGATGAACCTCGGCCGCGCGCCGATGAGGTTTGCGAACCATTCGGGGGCGCGCTCGCCCGTTCCTGTCCCGGAAAAGGCGGCGGAAACGTCATCGCCGTTTTTCAGGAAGCCGATGCGGACATGACGCAGATGGTCGAGGCCGGCCAGGGTCTGGCGCAGCCCCTGTTCCGGATCGGGCAAATCCCTGAGATTGGCCAGGGCCGCTTCGGCGAAATCGCGGGAGATGCGGGTCATGGCCTCGTCTTCCGCCTGCACGCGCGGCCGCGCGTCGGCGATCAGCCGGCCGAGATCGGCGGCCAGCCCAAGAAACAGCACCAGACCGAACAGAATATCGATCCGCGCCTTCAACGACAGACCGCGATGCGGCCGCATGGGCGCCTCCCCTGGAAACGCAAGGGTCCGGCCCGCCGCGCAGGAGTCAAGCGGGCCTCGGCTTGTCCGCGCGGACGCGGCGCCGCATAGTCGCGCGGCGTGGCGGAAAGGTCCTGAATTTGCGCGTTCTCATCGTCGACGACCATCCGATCGTCATTTCCGGCTGCCGGGCGCTGCTGGCCGGCGAAGCCGATATCGCGGTCGCCGAGGCCGCCGACGCCGAATCAGGCTTCGCCGCCTATGCCGAATCGCGGCCCGACGTGGCGGTGATCGACATCAACCTGCCGGGCCTCTCGGGCTTCGACCTGACCCGCCGCATCCTTCGCCACGATCCCCAGGCGCGCGTGGTGATCTTCAGCATGAACGACGATCCCGCCTTCGCCGCCCGCGCCATCGAGGCCGGCGCGAAAGGCTATGTCGCCAAGAACGACGATCCCAGGTTTTTCGCCGGCGCGTTGCGGCAGGTGGCGGAAGGCGGCGTCTACCTGCCGGCGGGGCTGGCGCAAAAACTCGCCTTCGCCCGCCCGGCCGACGCGTTCGCCCAGCTTTCGGCGCGGGAGCTTGAAATCCTGCGGCTGCTTGCGGCCGGGGAGACCATGACGGCCATCGCCGACAGGCTGAACGTTTCCTACAAGACGGTGGCGAACAATTGCACCGCGCTCAAACAGAAATTGCGGGCGAAGAATTCGATGGACCTGATGCGCCTGGCGATCAAGACGCTCGCGCATCAGGGGTGATCCGGCCTCAATTCGCCGGCTTTTAGATCCGCATGGGAGTGGCTTTGGTGGTCATGAAAGAGTTTGGCCGAAGGAACCTGAAGATCGCTAAAGGCGAGCTTCCCGCGACGCCAGATGCGCCATTCCTTTCCATCGCCAATGAGGACGGGCGCGTCTCGCGCCCCTCGCGGGGACTGTTGGAAATTATTTCGATAGTTCAGATTGTTTTATTCTCCGTAGTGGCCGCAATTGGATATTTATATTTAATAATATATGTGAACTATATCGCTTTATTTTATTTTTTTGCAATGACATGTTGTGTGATGTTGATGATGGTGCTGTTCTATGTTCGCACACGTGTGGTTGTAGACAATTATAGAGCGCTAAGACTCGTTGCAGCTGAGGTATTTGTATTTATCTCGATTGCAGTTTCTGGTTTGGCAATGAACATTGTTGGCGATCAGTCTAGGGCGGTCTCGATAGAGGCGCCAATCTCCAGGACAGGCCGCTGCCTGAAAAATCAATGGGGAGTGGCTTGCGCCATCGCCATTGTGCCCAAGGAATATCGCTCGCCAATAAATAGCGGGACAAAAAGCTGTCCTTTGACAGGCTCGGAACTCAGAAAAATTTCTATCGGGTCAAGCATCGACACGGTGCAATGGCATCCCGGCTTATTTGGAATAAGCTGGCTCGAGGGCGGATGCATCCTCAAATTCTAAGTAATACGGCCGTAAAAGTCTCGCAATCCCCGCGGTTCGAAACCCCTTGTTGCCTGCGCCAAAACATTGGCCTAAAGCTCGCCGCCAACGATCAGGGCAAGGGATGGACGCGAACACCGACAGGGCAGGGCAGGGCCAAGGAATAGCGCCGGTTTTCCGTGGCTTGGCCGCCTGGGGGCCGGGCCTGCTGGTGATGCTGGCCGACACCGACGCCGGCAATGTCGTGACCGCCGCGCAAGCTGGCGCGCAATGGCGATACCGCCTGCTGCCGCTGATCCTGGCGCTGATACCGGCGCTTTACATGATCCAGGAGCTGGCCGCGCGACTTGGCGTCTTCACCGGGCGCGGCTTCGGCGAACTGGTGCGTGAAAAATTCGGCCTCGGCTGGGCGCGCCTCGCGCTGGCCGCGCTGGCGCTGGCGACGTTCGGAACGCTGGTCACGGAATTCACCGGCGTCGCCGGCATTGGCGAGCTCTATGGCATTTCGCGCGCCGTCAGCCTTTCCGCGGCCTGCGCGGCCTTGCTGGCCGTGGCCGCGACGGGCGCCTACCGGCGCGTCGAGCGCATCGCCCTGATCATCGGCCTGTTCGAAGGGGCGTTCCTCGTCGTCGCCTGGAAGGCGCATCCGGACCCCCTGGCGCTCGCCCATGACGCGCTGCGCGCGCCGCTCGGCGACGCCAAATTCCTGTTTCTCGCGGCCGCGATCATCGGCTCGGTGTTCAATCCCTGGATGGTGTTCTACCAGCAGGCGGCCACCGCCCGCAAAGCCATGCAGCCAGCCGATTATTCGGCGGCGCGCTGGGATACGGCGCTCGGCGCGGTGCTCACGCAGGCGCTGACCGGCGCCGTCCTCGTCGCCGCCGCCGCGACGCTCTATCATGGCGACCGGCAGGCGAGCCTCGAAAGCATCGGCCAGGTCGGCGAAGCCCTGTCTGCCGCCATGGGGCCGGAAAGCGGACGGCTGATCTACAGCCTCGGCGTGCTCGGCGCGTCTTTCGCCGCGGCCATCGTCGCCTCGCTGGCCCTGTCCTGGGGCGTCGCCGAAATATCGGGGGCTACTGAAGCTTTTTCGAGCGAAGCGGACACCGGTTTGCGTGAAGAAAATGCATCAATGCAAAAACCTGGAGCCCCGATCCGATCTCATCGGATCCGAAAAGGCTCTAGGCGCGAAGACGATCCGGGCCTGTTCGAGTCTCCTGTGTTCTTCGGCCTTTTCGCCGGGAGCATCGCCGGCGCCGCCGCGCTCGCCGGTTTTTCGCGCGATCTCGTCTGGCTGAACGTCGCGGCGCAGCTTGGCAATTCGCTGCTGTTTCCGCTCGTCGTGGGCCTGCTGGTGACGCTGGCCGCGCGGATGTTGAAGCCGCCGCATCAATTGCACGGCGCGCATTTGCTGGTCACCGTGATCATCGCCGCAAGCGTGGCGGTCTTCGGCGTGGCGGGGATGGTCGCGGGATTGTTTTGACGCCAGCCGCAGCGTTCACCGGAATTTTTCCAGCCAGCGCCGGGACGTAAGGAACTTTTGGCCGCTCAGTTCACGTTAATGCCTTGAGAGGTCGCCCGTCTCGGCGACCGATGGAGGCCTCGCAATGGTTCTTCACGCTTTGATTGCCGTAATGGCCTTGGCGACGCTTCCGGTCGCCTTTTCCGAACCCGCCGCGCAATGCGATTTCCACTGCAAGGTGCGGGCGAACGTCTGCCTTTCGTCCGAGCAAACAAAGTGCGTTTTCGAAGATATCCTGCCGGACGAAACGACCGGGCTTTGCGCCTATCAATCCATGGCGATCGCGCAGGACTGGATCAACAAGCAGCATGAGCGCGCGCACACGGACTGGACGCTGCGCGGCGCCGAATGCGTCGCGCCGGATGACAATCGCATTTAGACGAGGCGCGCCCAGCCGATGTCGATCAGCCTATGTTGAGGTCAACCAGCGTCTTCATCGCGTCGGCGCTGGTTTTCATGGCCTGCGAGTTGGCCTGGAAATCATATTGCGCGACGATCATGTTGGACAATTCGGTGGCTATGTCGACGGTCGACTGCTCCAACTGGCCGGCGTTGATGGTTCCCAGGCCCCCGGAGCCGGCGGCGGCGACGGTCGGAGGTCCCGAAGCTTCGGTCAGGGAGAAGACGTTGCCACTGTTGGCGAGCAGGTCTTGCGCCGCAGGCACTGTCGCCAGGGGGATGTGGTAGGGCGCGACGGTCGCGCCGGCGGCGTTCTGGTAGGAGAGGGTCCCGTTGTTGCTGATGGTGACGGCGCCGGTGGCCGCGCCGACATTGACCATCTGCATGCCAGACAGCGAACCGCCGCTTTGCGCGCCGGTCGCGCCATAGGCCATCAAGTGGAAGCCGCTGGAATTGACCAGATTGCCGTTTGCGTCGGGCACGAACGAGCCGGAGCGCGTGAGGAATTGATTGCCGGAGGCGTCCGAAACGACCAAGAAGCCGTCGCCGTTGACCGCGAGGTCGGTGGCGGAGGACGTGGTCTGCAGCACGCCCTGCTGCGCCATGGCGAAGGTCGAATCGATGGTCACGCCGCCCGCCGCGGGCTTGGTCCAGCTGGGCTGGTTGACCATCGATTCAAAGCTGGTCGCGACCCGCTTGTAGCCGACGGTGCTGACGTTGGCGATGTTTTGCCCGATGTTGGCCAGGGCGTTCGAATGGGCGGACATGCCGCTCACGCTTGAAACCATCGCGTCGTAAAGGCCCATTGTCTCTTCCTGTCGAGATCTCCTCATTCGAGATCGCCGACGATCATCCCGCGCGGCGCTTGCCCGAAGCTTGGGACCTTCGCCGCCGCCGACAAACCCTCGCGATCACTGGTTTATTCGGCGCCTGTCCGGTTGACGCTGACGCCTGCTCTAATCGAGGGCGGCGCGCTGGATGTAACGACCGCGTTCGGGGCCCGCGGCTATCGGCCGTTGATATTTTTCTAAATGACGCGACTGGTCCGCTGCAGAAGCGGGTAGAGCGCCTTGTCGCAATCTCACAATGCAGAAAAAGCGCAACTCGACTCAAATTTGAGTTCAAGCGTTACTTGCGCCGTGAACTTTATGATTTCGCGTTCTATTCAACCGCCTGTGATGTCGGATCACATTAAATTGCGCTTTTAAATACAAAAATATTATGCGACCATGACAGTAACATAAAGCTTTGTCGGCGCGTTCAGTTGCGTCAAGCTTCAAGCAAATCGACCGAACGCCGCCATCGGCCTGTCCATCCGGCGACAGTTTCTCTGATCGGCCGCGCTTGGCGGCCGCATTTTCGCAGAACGCTGACGAAGCGCCGCCGCCGCCGCGGCGCCGTGTCGCCTTCCCATCGAAGGACTCGAAGCCGTGGTCGATTATCTCGAGAATTCCAATACGACGCCCATTTCCACCGTCGCCGATCTCGATGCGGCCATCGTCGCCGCGGCGGGCGTGGCCGCCAATAGCGGCGCGCTCGCGATCGACATCGCCAGCGGCGCCGATTTCAAGCTGACCCAGGCGCTCGAAGCGATCAACCTGCAGGCTGGCAATACACTCGATATCGAGGCCAATGGTGCGACCATCGACGGGCAGAACACGTACAATGGCCTGTTCGTTTACGCCGGGACGGTGACGATCGAGAACCTGACCATCGCCAACGCGCTGGCCAAGGGCGGCGCGGGCGGCGGCGGCGGCGGCGGCGGCGCGGGCCTTGGCGGCGGGTTGTTCGTTGGCGCCAATGTCGCCGGCGACGCGGGCGCAGTGACGCTGACCAATGTAACTTTCAAGAACGACACGGCCGCCGGCGGCAGTGGAGCGAGCGGCAGCACCGGCGGCGGCGGCGGCTTGCTGGGCGGCAGCGGGGGCGGCGGCCACGGCGGCGGCGGCGGCGGCGGCGTCGGCGCGGCCGGCGCGACCGGCGGCTCGGGTGGAAATGGCGACGTCGGGATCGTGCCCGGAGCGGCGACGGGCGGCAACAGCGATAACGGCTCCGGCGGCGCGAGCGGCGGCGGCGGCGGTGGTTTTGGCAACCGCGGCGGCGCCGCTGGCGGAGGCGGCGTCGGCGGCGGCAGCGGCGCGAACGGCGGCGGCGGCGGCTTTGGTGGTGGCGGCGGCGGCGGCGGCGGCGCCTCTAATGGCCACGGCGGCGGCGGCGGCTTTGGCGGCGGCGGCGGCGGCGGCAGAGGCGGCGGCTTCGGCGGCGGCAGCGGCAGCGCCACAGGCGACCTCGGCGGCGGCGGCGGCCTCGGCGCTGGCGGCGACGTCTTCGTCCAGGCCGGCGCGACCTTGACGATAGAGGGCGGCGCTCTCGGGTCGGGAACGGTTGCGGCCGGCGCGGGCGCCAATGGCGCCGGCGGCGGCGATTCCTTCGGCGGCGGCCTGTTCATCCAGGGCAATGAGACCGCGACTCTCGACGGGACCGGCGGTCAGGCCCTGGTGGTGGATGGCGTCATCGCCGATCAGGACGGCTCCTGGTTCAGCCTCGGCAATTTCATCCCTGATGGCGGCAACTCGTTCAACGGCACGTCCAATGCCGGCGTGGGAACGCTCGTGATCGGAACGGGCGCGGTGCAACTCGGCGAGACCTCGACCGAAAACACCTTTGCAGGCTCCGTCGTCGTCGATAGTGGCGCGACCTTGCAGCTTTTGGGCGATGGCGCGCTGGGCAAGGCAGACGCCGGCAATACGGCGCTCGGCCTGAACATCCTGGACCTCGACGCGGGCGGCACGCTCGAATTCCTGGCCGGATTCACCCTCGACCACACGGTCGAACTCGCCGGCGATCCGATCTTCGTGCTGAACGGAAACAGCGTCACCGACGACGGAGCGATCACCGACCAGACCTCAACGCCCGGCGGCCTGCCGGGCGAGCTGGAGGTGGTCGGCCCGGGTTCCCTGACGCTTCTCGGGTGTCGGCGACAGTTTTTCCGGCGGCGCGACAGTCGAACAGGGGGCGACCCTCACGCTGACCACCGCCACGGCCGCGGGCACAGGGCCAATCACCCTGGCGGCGGTGACTTCGGGCAACGGCGGCGGCGCGCTGACCGTCGACGCGGACGCCACCGTGGCCTTCACGGCGGTCACCTCCAGCGATTATGTTGCGGTCACCGAGAATTCCGGCGACACGGTCACCAATTCCGGCGCGATTTCCGCCATCGGCGCCTCGGGCGGCGGCATCGGCGTCTATGTCAATGCCGGCGCGATGCTGATCAATAACAGCGGCGCCACCATCGAAGGCGGTTCGCCCGGCCCCGGCGGCTATGCCGGCGTGCAGCTTGCCGGCGGTACGGTGAACAATTCCGGCGAAATTTCCGGCGCGACAGCCGGCTCCGGCGGCACGGGCGGCGACGGCGTCTACATGATTTCCGGGACGCTGACCAATTCCGGGACGATCGAAGGCGGCGGCGCGACGGCTGCCGGCGAAAACGGCGCCCTCGCCCTCACCGTCGGGGCGGGGACGGCGACCAATGAGGTTGGCGGCCAGATTCTCGGCGGCTCGGGCAGCAATGGCGGCGCCGGCGACACCGCCGTCAATCTTGGCGGGGGCACGCTGACAAATGACGGCCTGATCGAGGCGGGCGCCGACACCAGCGACGGCGCAGTCTATTTCTTCGGCGGAACGCTCATCAACAACGGGACGATCGAAGGTTCCGGCGGGACCGGCGCGGCGGTTCAATTCGCCGGCGGGACGATGCTCGTCGCCGGCGCCGGGGCCACATTCGACGGCGCGCTCGAAGGATTTGGCGTCGGCGACACCATCGACGCGGCGGGGAAAGTCGAGAGCGGCGCGACCCTCGGCGCCGGCGACACGCTGACGCTCACCGGCGCGAAAACGGAAACCTTCACGCTCGATCCCGGCATCACCTATTCCAACGATGCCTTCGTGCTGACGTCGGACGGCGCCGGCGGCACGGATGTGACGGTGGAGTCCGTGACCGCCCCCGTCACCAGCGCGGCGCAGCTTTCTGCCGACATCAAGGCGATCGACCTTCAGTCGCTCGCCACGGGGGCAGTCCCGACGAACTACACGATCACGCTCGCGCCGAGCGCGACGCCCCTGACCGAAACGGCGCAGATCGACGCCATCAATCTCGGCGCTCGCTCGAGCCTGACGATTGACGGCAATGGCGACACGCTCGACGGCGCTGAAAAGTACAACGGCCTGTTCGTTTACGCCGGAAACGTGTCGATTGAAAACCTCAGCATTGCCAACGCCATCGCCGTTGGCGGCAATGGCGCCTCGCGCGGCGGCGGCGGCGCCGGACTCGGCGGAGGTCTGTTCGTCGGCGCCAATGTCGCCGGCGACGCGGGCGCGGTGACCCTGACCAATGTCGTCTTCAACGGCAACTCGGCGACTGGCGGCAACGGGAGTTACGGCGGCGCCTTCGGCGGCGGCGGCGGTTTGCTGGGAGGACAGGGCGGCGGCGGCGGCGGCGTCGCCGGCGGCGGCGGCATTGGCGCGAACGGTGGCGCCGGTGGCGCGGGGCAACCCGGCCTGGTCCCCGGCGCCGCAGGAGGCGGCGCCGGGTTCAGCGGCGGCGCTGGCGGCCTTAGCGGCGGCGGCGGCGGCGCTAACCAGGGCTCCGGCGGCGGAGGCGGAGGCGGCGTCGGAGGCGGCGCAGGCGGCTACGACAGCGTCGGCGGTCGCGGCGGCTTCGGCGGCGGCGGCGGCGGGATCAACGGCGTGGGCGGCTTCGGCGGCGGCGGCGGGATCTCGGCGAGCGGCGGCTTTGGCGGCGGCGGCGGCGGCGGGAATGGCAACTACGGCGGCGGCTTCGGCGGTGGCGGCGGACACCATGGCGGCGGCGGCGGCGGAGGGCTCGGCGCGGGCGGCGACGTCTTCGTCCAGGCAGGCGCGACGCTGGCGATCGAAGGCGCGTCCAGCCTTGCGGCGGGCCAGGTCGCGGGCGGCGCGGGCGCCAACGGCGCCGGAGACGGCTCGGCCTTCGGCGACGGCATTTTCCTGCAGGGCAACGAGACGATCTCGCTCGGCGCGGGACAGGCTGCGGGCGATACGACAACCATTTCGGGCGTCATCGCGGACGTCTATGCTTCGGCCGGGACCAGCGGCCAGGGCGGAGTCCGGGGGACCGCCGCCGATCCCCTCGGCGGCGAAGGCGCGCTCACCATCGGCGGCCCCGACGCGAACGGCGATCCCGGCCTCGGGACCGTCCTCCTCGACCCGATGTCGATCACCTCGGGTTCGGGCGGCGCGCTCGCGCCCGTCGCCAACACCTTTACCGGGGGCGTGACCATCGACTCCGGCACGCTGGAGCTAGGCGACGCCGGCGCGGCGGGAACGGGGGCGATCACCTTCGCGGCGCTGGTCGATCCCTCGCTGGTCATCGACGGGACGGTCATGCCGACCAACCCCGTCGACGGCTTCGCCTATGGCGATTCCATCGACCTGGCCAATATTGTCTATACGGGGGGCCAGCCCGACGTGAACGGCGATGTCGTGACGCTCACCGAAGGCGGCCAGCAATATAGCCTGACGATCAATGAAGCGGTCGCAGGCGAGCCGTTCATGGCGAGCGCCGACGCCAGTGGCCAGGGGACGCTGATCTCGGTGGCCTGCTATTGCCGGGGCACGCTGATCGAAGGGGAGCATGGCGCCGTGCCGGTCGAGGCGTTGTCGATCGGCGACCGCGTCAAAACGTCGGGTGGAAAAACCAAGCCGGTCAAGTGGATCGGCAAGCGTTCCTATGACGGCCGCTTCGTCGCGCAAAACCGTGAGGTGCTGCCGATTTGCATCCGCGCCGGGGCGCTCGAAGAGAAGGTCCCCGCCAGCGACTTGTGGGTCTCGCCGCATCACGCGCTTTTTCTCGAAGGCGTGCTGATCGAGGCGAAGGACCTCGTCAACGGCGTCTCGATCACCCAGGCGGAAAAGATCGAACGGGTGGATTATTTCCATATCGAACTGTTCGATCACGACGTGATGTTCGCCGAGGGCGCGCTTGCGGAAAGCTTTATCGACAACGACAGCCGCGCGATGTTCCAGAATGTCGGCGATTTCTTCGAGCATTATCCGGAAAGCGGCAAAAGGCGCGCAAAATCATTCGCGCCGAGGCGCGACGAGGGCTTCGAGATCAATGCGGCGCGTCAAAAAATCGCGGCGCGCGCCGGGATCGCGACGGAGTCGAGGGCGCCGGGCGCCTTCCGCGGCTGGGTGGAGGGCGTGAACGCCGAGGGCCTCTGGGGCTGGGCGCAGGACGAGGCCAACCCGCAAAATCCCGTCTGCCTGCATGTGCTCGCCGACGGCTGCGTCATCGGCCGCGTGCTGGCCAATCGCTTCCGCGCCGATCTCAAGGAAGCGGGCCTCGGAGAGGGGAACTGCGGCTTCCGGTTCGAGGCGATCAAGGGCGTCGACTTCTCGAAAGTGCAAATCGATTTGCGCCGCGCCGAAAACGGAGCGCCGCTCGCTTGCCCGAGGCAATGCGCGGCTTGAGCGAGGTTCATCGCCCAAGGTTGCTTGCAGATAGTCAATGTCCGCACTGAGCAAGTTTCGGGAAGAACGGACTTCAGAATATAAATGTCTTCTCCTGGCGCCGAGCCGGCCTTGCCAAAAGTGCAGGCGAAGGGCGCCTTCCCCGCCGATTGCGGCCGATCAGGCGGTCTCGCCGGCTCTCCGGCAAGTCCCTCTGTTGTGGGCGTCTGCATTGACCTGAAAGGCACGGTTTATTCACCCTGGCGCGCATTGGCGGCAGCGAAAGTGGAATTGAATAAAATGCGTTGTTTTCACTTATGACGCGGGCAAGGCCTTCCGCGAAATGCTCGTTTCCGAGGCTGGAGGACGTTTCTCGTCGCTCCGGCGCGGTTGCGGGAGCGGGACATGTCGAAACGGGTTGCAATGGCGGCGCTGGCGGCGGCGATGGCCGCATTCGCCACGACGCCACAGGCGGCAAGCCCGGCGCGGGCGCCTTTCGCCGCCGTCGGCGAGGAAGTTGCGACCCCCTATGGCTGGGTCGATTTCTGCGGCCGGCAGCCGAGGGAATGCGCCCAGCCGGCGCTGCCCCCGCGCGACCTGCAACTGGACAATTTGGCCTGGCGCACGCTCGAACAGGTCAATCGCGCGGTCAACCGAGCGATCGAGCCGGTCTCCAATCTCGATCATTGGGGCACGATCCTCGACCATTGGGATTACCCTGTCGACGGCAAGGGCGATTGCAAGATTTACGCGCTGCAGAAGCGCAAGCTCCTCATGGAGCGCGGGTTTCCACGCCAGGCGCTGCTGATGACCATCGTCCGCGACCATGAGGGCCAGGGCCACGCCATCCTCACGGTCAGGACCAGCAGGGGCGATTTCATCCTCGACAATCTCACGGATTCCATTCGTCCGTGGGCGTCGACCGGCTACCGCTTCATCAAGCGGCAGTCGCAGCAGGACCCGAATGTCTGGCTGTCGGTTGCGCCCTTGGGCGTCCAAAGAAACGCCGCGAGGTAATCCAAAAGAGTTTCACCCGCTGCCGATCCATCGCCGCGCTTTCGCGTCAATTGCGGGTCACGCCTGCGGAGCTGAAGGAAATGGGATCGTCGAGCCGGAAAATCTTCAAGCCGGCTTTGAACCGTACACGGCTTCGTTTAGTTTAAGCTCCGTAATTTGTGATTCCGATCGGAGCGAAGTTGATGTCCAGGAAATATGCAATTCTGACAAGCGCCGGTCTGGCCCTGCTGCTTTTAGCCGACGGCGGCGCCTTCGCGGCGGGAAGATCCGCGCGTTCGGCAGAATACAGGCTGACCGAGCATCTGATCCGGCTGATGGACAGGGACCGGAACGGCCAGGTCTCGAAGGGCGAGTTCATGTCCTTCATGTCCTCCGAATTCGACCGGCTCGACGTCAACAGGAGCGGCGCCCTCGACGTCCGCGAGTTCTCGCGCACGCGCCTCAGGGGCGGCTCGGCGGAGCGTCGCGATGTCGCCGGGCTGATCCGGATGATGGACGAGGACCGGAACGGCGAAGTCTCCAAGGCGGAGTTCCTGTCCTTTGCCTCCGCGGAATTCGACCGCATCGACGCAGACAAGAGCGGCGGCCTGACGACCGAGGAGCTGTCGCATTCGATCTTCGTGCATCCGCAGCAGAGCCATCCGGGCGGCACGCACAAGTAATCAGCCGCCGAATTTTTGCCGCCAGCTCGGAAGCGCGCCCTTGAAGGGCAGGGGGCTCGCCTCGTAAACCGCGCGGGCTATGGCGCGGGCGAGGCAATCGGCCGCCGCCGCGCCGATGCGGGTGAGCGCGAAAATATCCGCGGTCCGCTCGCTGCGCCCGGTCGCCCCGGCGAAGACCGTGTCGCCGTCATGCGCCGCATGGACGGGCCGCAGGGCTCGGGCGACGCCGTCCTGCGCCATGATCGCCATGCGCTTGGCCTGCGCCTTGTCGAGCCGCGCGTCGGTGGCGACAATGGCGATGGTGGTGTTTTCGGGCGCATTGCCCTTGGTGCGCAGGACGAGATGCTCCGGCGCAAAGTTTTCGGGCCAGCCGCAGCCGCCGAATTCGCCGTCCCGCTCATAGGGCGCGGCCCAGAAATGCCTCGTGTCCCCGGTGGTCGCCTGTCCCACGGCGTTGACGGCGACGAGGGCGCCGACGACGAAGCCGTCGTCCGTCCGCATGGAGGCCGAGCCGAGCCCTCCCTTGAGATCGGCGAGCGTCGCGCCAGATCCCGCGCCATGAGAACCAAGAGCAAAATCCGCCGCCGCCGATTTCGCCGCCTGGTAGCCCAGCGCCCAGTACGGCGGCTGGCCCCGCCACGCCTTGTCGCCGCCATTGGCGAGATCGAACAGGATGGCGCCCGGGGCAAGCGGCACGCGCTGGCCCGCGACCAGCAATCCCCGCCCGCTTTCGCGCAAGAAAGCCTGGACGCCGCCCATGGAATCGAGGCCGAAGGCCGAGCCGCCCGACAGGACGAGGGCGTCGATCGCCTCCACGGTCATCTCGGGTTCGAGCAGGTGCGCGTCGCGCAGGCCGGGCGCGCCGCCCGACACGGCGATGGACGCTGTCGCCGGCGCGTCGAAGATCAGCGCCGTCACGCCGGAGGCGAGACTGGCGTCATGCGCCGAGCCGACTTTCACCCCCGCGACATCCGTGATGAGATTGCGCATGAACAATTCCTTGATGGCGGCCGGGAGAATTCGATAAATACGGCGCCGGTCGTCTTTGTCGGCACAGTTTTGAAACGCTTGATAAAGTCCAACGTATAGGCTTTGAGTGCAAGACGAACGAACGGACGCAAAGATGACCAGCAATGTGACGATATCGGCGGCGGTTCTGGCGGGTCTCCTGTCCTTTCTGAGCCCATGCGTCCTTCCGCTCGTGCCGCCCTACCTCACCTTCATCGCCGGCTCCGGCCTCGAGGAACTCGCGGAAGGCGGCGAGCGTCGGGCGGAGCGCGACACGCTGATTGCGGCGATCCTGTTCGTGCTAGGCTTTTCCACGGTTTTCGTCGCGCTGGGCGCGACCGCCTCGGCCGTCGGCCAGACGGTGCGGCAGCACCTGCCGCTGCTGTCCGCCCTGGCCGGCGTCGCCATCATCGGCATGGGCCTGCACTTCCTCGGCCTGTTCCGCTTCCACCTGCTCTATCGCGAAAAGCGCGTCAGCGTCGAAAAGCCGATCGGCCTCTGGGGCGCCTATGTGATGGGCCTCGCCTTCGCATTCGGCTGGACCCCTTGCATCGGCCCGATCCTCGCGGCCATCCTGGCGGTGGCTTCGTCGGAGGCGACGGTGACGCATGGCGCGACGCTGCTCGCCGCCTATTCGCTCGGCCTCGGGCTGCCCTTCCTGCTGGCGGCGCTGGCCATGGAGCCCTTCATCCTGTTCCTCAAGCGCTTCAAGCAGCATTTCGGCAAGGTGGAGAAGGCTGTCGGCGCTTTGCTGGTCGTCACCGGCGTGCTGTTCCTGACCGGCGGAATCCAGAACGTCAGCTTCTGGCTGCTCCAGACGTTTCCCGGCCTGGCGACCCTGGGATAATTTCTTTCTTGAGCTTGACTGTTTGTGTTGCGCCTTTGCAACTGCGCGCGCAATTCGGTTGCGTGAGGGCGCGAAGGCGTTGGTTTTGCATGCAGTTGATATATCTTTAACCCGATTGGTGATTCTCTGAAGCTCCAGCTGTCCTGCCTGATTCGCGGGGCGATGCTCGGAACAGCGAAATTTTTAAGTTCATCCAAGAGGTTCGTCGGACATGCGCAAAATTCTTCTCGCCGGCATCGCATTCGGCGTCCTCGCAGGACAGGCTTTCGCCGCCGACCTTCCCTCGACCAAGGGCGCGCCCATCTTCGAGCCGCCGATGGCCGTTTCCTGGACGGGCTTCTACACCGGCGACCAGATCGGCGCGATCTGGGGCCAGGGCAAATGGAACAATGGCCTCGGCGCCAACAACAATCTTTTTGGCGCCCTTGGCGGCGAGCATCTCGGCTACCGCCGGCAGTTCGGGCCCTGGGTGCTTGGCGTGCAGGGGCAGGCGGACATGGTCGGCGCCGAGGGCATCGCCAACCTGGGCGGCGGCTCCACCCTCACAACGCGCCAGGACTGGCTCTATTCGGGCGACGTGCAGCTTGGCTACGCCGTCGACCGCTGGATGTTCTACGCCATCGGCGGCGCGGCCTTCACCACCTCGGTCAGCGACCTTGTCGTCGCCGGAGTGGACACCAGGACCAAGAGCAACCTGACCGGCTTCGACGTCGGCGCCGGCGCCGAATACGCCATTTCCGACCATTGGAGCGCTTTCGCGGAATATCGCTACTACGATTTCGGCAAGGTCAATTATGCCGCCACGACCAGCGTCGCCGGGCGCCTCTCGCTCCCGCCCGCTCGCTCGGCTTGACGGACAACGCCGTGCGGCTCGGCGCGACCTATCGCTTCAACCTCGACGGCTTCTTCGCCGAGCCGGTTGTCGCCAAATATTGATCTTCCCGCCGCCGCAAGGCTGCGGTCGGATCGAAACAAAACCCGCCGGAAAAAAAAACGGCGGGTTTTTTGTCTTTGCGGGCGGCGCTGCGGCGTTTGGACGCAAGGGCTGAAAACCTTGCGGCAGATCATTGATGCGCGGCAGGGTCGGAGCAGACTGCATCGCGGCATATCCGACGGGAGCAGCCGCCATGAAATCCATCCTCGCAGCATTCGCAAGCCTTTGCGCGCTTTCCGCAGCCCTGCCGGCTCTTGCCGGGCCGCGCGACGAGCCGATCCAGCCGATTCAGGCGGCCAAGCCCGGCAATCCGGCGCTGGTCGAACTTGGCAAGCAATTGTTTTTCGATACGCGCCTGTCGAAATCCGGCTTCATTTCCTGCAATTCCTGCCACAACCTCAGCATGGGCGGCACAGACAATCTGAAGACGTCGATCGGCGATCACTGGAAGCAGGGGCCGATCAACTCGCCGACCGTGCTCAACTCCAGCCTCAGCGTCGCGCAATTCTGGGACGGCCGCGCCGCCGACCTGAAGGCGCAGGCGGGCGGCCCGATCGCCAATCCCGGCGAAATGGCCTTTTCGCACGCGCTGACCGTGGAAGTGCTCGAACTCGATCCCGACCTACAAGGAAGAGTTTTCAAAGGCGTTTGGCGCGCCGGGCGTCGACATCGAGAAGGTCAAGACGGCCATCGCCGCCTTCGAGGAAACGCTGGTGACGCCCAATTCGCGTTTTGACAAATGGCTCAATGGCGACGACGCGGCGCTCAACGCCGAGGAACTCGCGGGCTATAAATTGTTCAAGGAGAGCGGCTGCGTCGCCTGCCATAACGGTCCGGCGGTCGGCGGCACGAGTTTTCAGAAAATGGGCGTGGTCGCGCCCTACAAGACCGCCAGCGCTGCGGAGGGCCGCGTCGCCGTCACCGGCAAGGACGCCGACCGTCTGAACTTCAAGGTGCCCACGCTGCGCAATGTCGAGCGCACCTATCCCTATTTCCATGACGGCGGCGCGGCGACGCTGACCGAAGCCGTGGAGACCATGGGCCAACTGCAGCTCGGCAAAACCTTCACAAAGGAGGAAAACGCGGAGATCGTCGCCTTCCTGAAAACGCTGACGGGCGACCAGCCGCAATTCATGCTGCCGATTCTCCCCGCCTCGACCGACGCCACGCCAAGGCCGCAGCCGTTCTGAGACGAGGGATTGAACGAAACACCCGCGAGGTCGAGGCCCGCGGGTGTTTTCTTGCGTCATCGCTCGGATGGGATTTTCACGCCGCGCTTCGCGACGTCATTGCGAGCTATATCGAATAAATTAATACGTTTTATCAGTGTATTAGTATGTGTATCTCATCTCACTTATCAAGCTGCTGATAGCTGATCTTGCCGTCCGCGCTCTTGCGCCATTGGTAGACGACATAATCGGCGCGGGTGACGTCGCCCTTGGCGTCGAAGGAGAGATCGCCGACGACGGTCTTGAAGGTCCCGCCTGCGTGCAAAACCTTGGCGACATCGGCGGGATCGACTGATTTGGCCTGCTCGATGCCCTGTTTCATCACCTGCACCGCGGCGTAGGAATAGAGCGTGTAGGTCTCGGGATTGTAATTCTTCGCCTCGAATTCCTTGACCACGGCGGCGGCTTCCGGGCGCAGGCGCGGGTCGGGCGGGAAGGTCATCAGCGTGCCCTCGACGCCTGGTCCGGCGATGGCGGCGAATTCCTGGCTGGCGATGCCGTCGCCGCCCATCAGCACCGCCTTGACGCCCTGGTCGCGCATCTGGCGCACCAGCAGGCCGCCTTCGGTGTGCACGCCGCCATAGAAGACGATGTCGGCGTCGACCGACTTGAGCTTGGAGACGATGGCGGAAAAATCCTTCTCGCCCTTGTTCAGGCCCTCGTAAAGCACGTCATGCACGCCCGCCGCCGCGAGGCCCTTGCGGGTTTCGTCGGCAAGGCCTTTGCCGTAGGTCGACTTGTCGTGGATGATGGCGATCTTCTTGTCCTTCGCATGCGCGACCAGCCAGGCGGCGGCGACGGCGCCCTGCTGGTCGTCGCGGCCGCAGGTGCGAAACAGCAGGGGCATGCCGCGTTCGGTGATCTGCGGATTGGTCGAGCCCGGGGTGATCTCCAGCACGCCCGCCTCGTTGTACGCGTCCGACGCCGGCATGGTGACGGAGGAGTTGAAGTGGCCGACCACGAAGGTCACGCCCTGGCCGATGAAATCATTGGCGACGGAGCGGCCCTGCTTGGCGTCGGCGGCGTCGTCGCCGACGCTGACCTCGACCTTCTGGCCCAGCACGCCGCCGGAGGCGTTGATGTCGGCCACCGCCTGCTCGGCGCCGTTCTTCAGTTGCGCGCCGAAGGCCGCGTCGGGGCCCGTGACCGGCGCGCCGACGCCGATCTTGACCTGAGCCAGGACGGAGCCGCCAAGACATTCCGAGAGCAGCAAGGCGGCCAGGCCGACAGGCCAGTATTTTTTTCGCATGAATTGTTTCCGGGCGTCAGAGCGTCAGGAAGCGATCTTGCAATCCGTCAGGGCGATTGTCGATGTGTTTTCGCGGTCAACGATGGCCGCCGCCGCCGTGACCGCCGCCGCCATGACCGCCGCCTCCACCATGAAAGCCGCCGCCGCCGCCGCGGCCTCCGCCATGGAAGCCGCCGCCTCTCCCGCCGCGAAAGCCGCGTCCACCGCCCCAGCCGCCGCCGCCATAGCCGCCGCCATATCCGCCGGTATCGTAATAGCCGCAATCATTGAAATAGCAGCCGTTGGACAGCACGCCGCCGAGAACGGCGCCAAACATCGCCGCCGCCGCGGCCGCTCCGCCGCCGCCGCCTCGGCGAACATGATGGCGGCGCAAGACGATCTGCTCGATGGCGGGCGCCGGCGCCGAGAAATCCGGCTTGCGCGGCGGCAGGGGCGCGGCGACCGAAGGCGTGACAGTCCCGCCCGCGACAGTCAGCGCGAGAACAAAGCAAATGGGTTTGAACATCATCTTTCCCTCAACTCTGTCTGGAGCCGGCGCTCATTCGCCGCGCATTTTATGGCGGAGGGCGTCGAATTTCGCCTTCTGGCCGGCGTCGAGGCTGTCGTAGAAGGCGAGCAGCAGCGGGTTCTCGGCTTTGATCGCCCCGAGCCGGTCCTCGACATATTGCTGGTGCAATTCGAGACGCGCCTTGAAGGTCGAGAGATCCGGCCTGTGGTCGCAGAACTTCGCCTTGACGTCGTCGACCGCCTTTTGCCGGGCCGCCTGGAAGTCCTTGAATGCCGCCTTCTGCTTGTCGTCGAGTTTGAGATGTTCAGCGAGGCGGTTGGCGAGCTTGGCCTCGCGGGCTTGCGCGCCGGGATCGTTTTTGCAGATGCGCTCGATGAAGGGCGCTTTGGTTTCGGCTGAGGACGCCGTGAGAGCGTATCCGGCGCCGAAGCCAAAAGCCGCGAAAGCCAGCAGGGAGAGTCGGGTTTTCATGCGAATGCGGCCCTCGTTTTGGAATCGCCACCGGAAAGCCGTGGGGTTTAGCTCCAGCTGTAACGTTGAACGTCCACGGGGGTTCCGCGCACCGCCGTCGAATGTTTCGGGCGGATTCAGGATTTGCCGGCGCTTTGCAGCCAGGGATATTGCCGCTTGACCAGCGCCGCATGGGTCAGGCGCCAGGCGACGCCTTGCGCGCAAAGCGTCCAGCCATAGGCGAGCAGCGCCGCCAGCGGGGCGGCGAGCGGTTCGCCGAACAGCGACCAGCACAGGAAGCGCATTGCGAAGGCGAGCGGCAGGCCATACAGCGGCATGAGCCAGAGCGACCGCCAGCCGAGCGCCACGGCGCGGCCGGACGCGACCGAGGCGAGGCCGCCGAGGATGAGGACGACGCCGGCGAAGACGCGCGGATCGCCCAGCACGAATTGATAATTCATCCGCCGCCCCCTTCGAGATAGGCGGCGCGGATTTTCGGATCGCGCAGCAGCTCCTTGCCCGGCCCCTGCATGGCGATCGCGCCGGTGACCATGACATAGCCGCGATCGGCCAGTTTCAGGGCGTGATGCGCGTCCTGCTCGACGAGGAAGACCGAAAGTCCCTCTTCCTTGTTGAGACGGCGCACCACGTCGAAAATCTGGCGGCAGACGAGGGGCGCGAGGCCGAGCGAAGGCTCGTCGAGCAGCAGCAGTTTCGGGCGGCTCATCAGGGCGCGCGCGATGGCCAGCATCTGCTGCTCGCCGCCGGACAACGTGCCGCCGCGCTGCCCCGCGCGCTCTTTCAGGCGCGGAAAGATCGCGTAGACGCGGTCGAGATTTTCCGCGAGGGCGCTCGCGGGCGCGAGGGCCGCGCCCATCTGCAGGTTTTCGAACACCGTCATCCGCGCGAAAATCCGCCGTCCCTCCGGCGACTGGGCGATCGAGAGGCGGGCGATTTCATGCGTCGGCATGTCCGTGATGTCGTGGCCGTCAAACAGGATGCTGCCGGACCGCAGGCGCGGCGCGCCGAAAATGCTCATCATCAGCGTCGACTTGCCGGCGCCGTTGGCGCCGATCAACGCGACGATCTCGCCGACGCCGACGTCGAGATCGACGCCTTTCAGCGCCTGCACCGCGCCGTAATAGGCGGTCGCGCCGCGGATCGAAAGCAGCGGGCTCATGGCGCGACCCCGCCGCTCAACTGGGCCTCGACGTGCTCGGCCTCGTCCTCCTCGACGCCGAGATAGGCGGCGATCACAGCCGGGTTTTCACGCACGTCCCCGGGCGATCCGTCGGCGATCTTCTGGCCGTAGTCGAGCACGACGACATGGTCGGAAATGGCCATGACCACGGCCATGTCATGTTCGATCAACAGGATGGATGTCTCGCCCTCGTCGCGGATTTCACGCAGCAGGGCGGCGAGCCCGTGCGATTCATCGGCGTTGAGCCCGGCGGCGGGCTCGTCGAGGCAGAGCAGGGCGGGATTGGCGCACATGGCGCGGGCGATTTCGAGCCGGCGCTGGTCGCCATAGGGAAGCGCGCCGGCCGGATCGTCGGCGCGATGGACGAGGCCGATCCTGTCCAGCCAGTTTTTCGCGCGCAATACCGCGGCTTGCTCCGCGCGGCGGTAGGAGGGCAGGCCGATCAGGCCGAAAAAGCCGTAGCCGGAGGCGGGCGTGAGGGCGAGATGCTGGGCGACGACAAGGTTTTCCAGCACGCTCATGCCGGCGAAAAGCCGGATGTTCTGGAAAGTGCGCGCCACCCGCGCCCTTTTGGCGATTTCGAAATCGGCCATGCGTTCGAGCAGGTAGACCGCGCGGTCGCGCGAAAACTTGCGCCCCGTGGCGGTCAGCGCCTCGATCCGCGCCACGTCGAGCGCGCCCGCTGGCGAAAAGCCGATGCGGCCGACGGTGGGCTTGTAAAAACCCGTCAGGCAGTTGAACAGCGTCGTCTTGCCCGCGCCATTCGGGCCGATCAGCGCGGTGATGTCGCCGCGGCCGACGGAAAAGGACACGTCGTTGACAGCGGTCAGGCCGCCGAACCGCATAGTCAGGCGATCGACCCGCAGCATGGCGTCGTCGATCCAGCGCGGCCCGCTCACGATGTGGCCTCCGCCGGGTCCATGCGGGCGTCCGGGTTTTTGAGACGAATGGTCGGCTGTCGCGTCGAGACCAGTCCGCGCGGGCGGAAATTCATCATCGCCACCATGGCGAGGCCGACCAGCAGCATGCGATACTGGGTCGGATCGAAGCTCTCGCCGAAGATCGCCTTGAGGAACGTCAGTTCGCGCAAAAGCTCTGAAGAGCCGACGATCAGCGCCGCCGCCAGGGCGACGCCGAGTTGCGATCCCGCGCCGCCGAGCACGACGATGGCGAGGATGGTGGCGCTTTCGGTGAAGGTGAAGCTCGACGGCGTGACCACGCCCTGCCGCAGCGCGAAGAGGCAACCGGCGACGCCCGCGAAAAACGCGCCGAGCGCGAAGGCGGTGAGTTTGATGTTGGCCGTGTCGAGGCCGAGCGCCCGGCAGGCGATCTCGTCCTCGCGCAGCGCCTCCCAGGCGCGGCCCAGCGGCAGGCGGCGCAGGCGGATCGAGACGAAATTGGCGAGCAGCGCCAGCGCCAGCACGAGGTAATAGAGGAAGATCAGCTTGTGCACGCCGGCGAATTTCAGGCCGAAGGCGGCGTCGAAGCCGCGCGGTCCGGGAATGAAGGGCAGGCCGAAGAAGGTGAGGCCGGGATAGCCGAACAGCCCGGCCTCGCCATGGGTGACCACGTCCCAGTTCACCGCGACGATGCGCACCATCTCGCCGAAGGCCAGGGTGACGATGGCGAGATAGTCGCCGCGCAGCCGCAGCACGGGAAAGCCGATGCAGAAGCCCCAGAAGGCCGCGAGCAGGCCGCAGACCGGCAGCAGCGCCCAGAAGCCGAGGCCGGTCAGCGGCGCGAGCAGGGCATAGGCGTAGGCGCCCACCGCGTAGAAGGCGACATAGCCGAGGTCGAGCAGGCCGGCGAGGCCGACGGTGATGTTGAGGCCCCAGCCGAGCAGCACGTACAGCAGGATCTGCACCCCGAACGTATCGACCCATTTCAGCGCCGCCAGCGGCCCGAGAAAGGCGAGGATCAGCAAGGGATAGGCGACGAGCGCGGCAAGCGCCGCCGGCGCCAGCCAGCCGCGATTCCTCCGCGGGACCGCCCGGGCCTCGATCTTCGGCCTGCCGCGCCGCGCGTCCCTGAGCGACAGCAGGAAACGCAGGGCGAAGCCGAGGCCGACGAAGGCGAAATAGAGCGGCCAGCGGAAATTCAGCGCGAGAACATTGTTGAAATCGGGCTCGGCGCGGAAAAGGATGACCGGAAAGCCGAGGCCGCCGACGATCAGCGCGCCGATGGCGCCGTCCTTGATTGCGCGCGAGAGGGGCGTCGCCTGTTCGCTCCGGGGCATCAGACCTTCTCGACATCGGGCCGGCCGAGCAGGCCGGAGGGCATGAAGATCAGGGTGATCGCCAGGATCGAAAAGGCCGCGACATCCTTGTAGTCGCTGGAAAAATACTGGCCCCACAGCGTCTCGATCAGCCCGATCGCCAGGCCGCCGAGCACGGCGCCCGGCAGGGAGCCAATGCCGCCGAGCACGGCGGCGGTAAAGGCTTTTACGCCGGGAACGAAACCGTCGGAGGATTTCACCACGCCGTAATGCAAAAGGAACAGGCTGCCCGCGACGGCCGCCAGCGCCGCGCCGATCACGAAGGTCAGGGCTATGGTGCGGTTGACGTCGACGCCAAGCAGGGCCGCCATTTTGGCGTCCTGCTCGCAGGCGCGCTGCGCCCGGCCGAGGGGGGTCTTCTGCACCACAAACCAGAAGGCGGCGAGAAGCGCCGCGGTCACCGCAACGATCAGGATCTGCTTGTAGGACAGCGTCACGTCATAGCTGCCGCCTGACGTGATCGGGATGACGTGATCGAGCAGTGGCGGGATCGACTTGTTGTTGGGTCCCTGCGCGACTGTGACGAAATTGGCCAAAAACGTCGACATGCCGATGGCGGAAATCAGCGGGGCGAGCCGGAATGAGCCGCGCAGCCGCCGGTAGGCGACCCGTTCGATGACGAAATTCCACAAGGCTGTCAGCGCCATGGTGAGAAGCATGACGGCGAAGAAGGCGATGCCGACGGGAATGGCGAAAACCTGGGTGAACAGCAGCAGAAGCAGCAGCGCGATGAAGGCGGAGAGCATGAACACGTCGCCATGCGCGAAATTGACCATGCCGATGATGCCGAAGACCATGGTGTAGCCGATGGCGATCAACCCGTAGATCGAGCCGAGCGTCACGCCGTTGATCAACTGCTGCAGGAAAATTTCCATGAAAGGTCCAGAATCGGCTCAGGCCGCTGGGCTCGACGCTAGCAAGGGCAGGCCTGCGCCGCAACTTCAGGAATTCTGGCGGCCAAGCCCGGTTGCGGCGGCCGGAAGAATGGCGCCGAGGTTTCCGGCGGGCGTTGTTGTCGGCGAAAGCCGTTTTCGACACTATTATCGCCCGCCAAGCTTCCCCGGCGCCTCGGGGCAGTGTAAGCACCGAGGCTGAGGCGAAACGGGAAGAGACGGCAAAAATTGCGCGCGAAAGAGGTTTTGATGCTCGAAGCTAGGGCATATCGCGACGCGATGAGCGAAATCGCCTCGCCGGTGCATCTGATCGCCACCGACGGCGCGGCAGGCCTCGCCGGCATGACCGTCACCGCGCTGGCCTCGGTCTCCGATCAGCCCCCGACGCTGCTTGTCTGCGTCAACCGCACCTCGCCCTCGGCGCGGCGTTTCCTCGACAATGGCGTGTTCAGCGTCAATTCGCTCGGCGGCGACGATCTCGCCTTAGCGGAAATATTCGCCGGCCGCACCGACGAGCATTTCGAACAGAAATTCAAGCACGGGGTCTGGCGGCGCGGCGTCACCGGCGCGCCCCTGCTCGAAGGCGCGCTGGCCACGTTCGACTGCCGCCTGATCGAAGTGAAGGATATGGCGACCCATCACGTGTTCTTTGGCGCAGTCGAGAGCGTGACGCGGCGCGACGAGGGCCCGGGCCTGCTCTACCATCGCCGCGCCTATGCCAAGAGCGCCGACTGAGGTCTTGCTCGCATCAGTTCTGCGGCATGCGCGCCGAATCGGGCTCCCGACCGATCAGGCCAGGCGATTCCCCCGGCGCCAGCAGGAACTTCCAGACCAGCGCGCCGAGCGCGCCGCCAATCAGCGGAGCGACCCAGAACAACCACAGCTGCTGCGTGGCGGCCGTTTGCGCGAAAAAGGCGACCGCCGTCGAGCGCGCCGGGTTGACGGACGTATTGGTCACCGGAATCGAGATCAGGTGAATCAGCGTGAGCGCCAGCCCGATGGCGAGGGGCGCGAAGCCGGCCGGCGCGGCTGTCGACGTCGAGCCGAGGATGACCACGAGAAAGCCTGCCGTCAGGACGATTTCGGCGATCAGGCAGGATTGCAGGCTGTAATGGCCGGGCGAAAGGTCGCCGTAGCCGTTCGAGGCGAAACCGCCGGCCGCGAAATCCGGGCGCCCGAAGCGATCGCATAAAGCGTCGCCGCCGCCGCGAAGCCGCCTAAAACCTGGACGATCCAGTAGGGGATCAGTTCGGACCATTGAAAACGGCCGGCGACGGCGAGGCCCAGGGACACCGCGGGATTGAAATGGCCGCCGGAGATGCCGCCCACGGCATAGGCCATGGTCAGGACAGTCAGGCCGAAGGCGAGGGCGACGCCGGCGAAGCCGATGCCGAGATGCGGAAAGGCGGCGTCGAGAACGGCGGCGCCACAACCACCGAAGACGAGCCAGAAAGTGCCGAAAAATTCGGCGGCGAGCTTTCGAGACATCACAGTCTCCTTTTCGAAATGAACGCAAGAACAACCGGCCGGACGGCAAAGCCCCCGGTCAATGCCAAACTCTTAACCTTTCCATTCGTTCACTTTGTCTGTTTATATTCGTGCAAGGCGCGGCGGGTTAGCGTGATGCAACGATGGAGTTGCGTTCGATGACCCCTGGCCGCCCGGCGAAGTTTTCCATGTTCGGCATGCAAGCGCGCCACGGGCGCCGCGAATTGATCCTGTCGCTGAAGCGCTCGCCAAAGTCCCTCTCCGCCGCTGAAGTCAAGCAATTGCGCCGGGCCATGTTCGAGGACGAGGTGGTGACGCGCGACGAGGCCGGCGCGCTCTTCGAACTGGACGGCGCCCAGGACGAGGCCTGCCCGGAATGGGTGGAGTTTTTCGTCGAATGCCTGACCGATCACGTCGTCTGGCAGGCGCGGCCGACTGGCGTGCTCACGCCCGACCAGGCCGGATGGCTGCTCGCCGAAGCCGACCGCAGCGGCTCGCTCGCGAGTTTCGCGCTGCTCGCCAATGTGCTCGCGGAGTCGCATCGCGCGCCGAAGGATTTCGTCGAAGCCGTCAGGATGCGCGCCCGCGCGCCGGCCGTGCAGGCGGCGCTGGCGCAGGCCGTTCAGGGTTGAAACGGATCCGAAACGAAAAAAGCCGCCTTGAGGCGGCTTTTTCGATCGAGGGGGCGCTGGTTCAGGCTGCCGCGGCGACGGCGGCTTTTCGGGAGCGAAGCCCCGCAAAGCCGAGGCCGACAAAGCCCATCAGCATCATCGCCCAGGTCGACGCTTCCGGCACGGCCGAAGTTGCGGCGACGGATGCGTAATTGGCCGTCTCGAAAGGATCGTCCGATCCAGTTAGGGTGACCGTGTTGAAATATTGCGCCGAACCGTCGGCGACGAAATCGACGTAGCTGGCGACCGCAGGGTAATATTGCAGACCCACGGTGTTGTTCAATGTCGAGCCGGTATAGCTGGCGATGAGCGTGGCTCCTTCATAGAAATTCACCGTGTTTCCGGCGTCGACGCTACCCCAAGCCATACCGAAATACTGCTGGTTGGCGTTGAAAGCGATCGTCACCGTGCCAGAGGTTCCCCCGGCGAGATAATTGGAGATGGAATTGTCGATGCCAGAATCCGGATTGGTGCCTGCGTTAAGCGATCCGCCGGTGATTGTGGCCACAGGCGTCGTGACGCTTCCAGTATAGCCGGCAAACGTAGTGTTCGGGTCGGTAAACGTCGTCGCCCCGGCATAAGCGGAGGTCAACTGCCCATTGGTCGCCGTTATCGTGAACGAACCATCATCAAAGCTGTTCACCGCCGCGAACGCGGGATTGCCGGCCATGAGCCCGGTCATGGCGGCCAAGGCCATAATGTGCGATGAATAACGCATTCCCAACCCCCAAATTCGAACGCGGCACTGTCGCGATTACGTTACGATATTCCACAACGGCATGATGATACCGTATGCCAAGAATGGCTCTGTTGGAATAAAGCAGTCTATTTCTGACAGAGTCAACCGTTCTAAACAGGCTTATGCCCTAAGGAAAGGCGCCATTTGTTTCGGCTTTTCAAGCTTTAAGTACCCTGTTAGTTGATTTTAAAGGATAATTAACGTTTGGTCAGCCAGACAGCCGGGATCGGCTGCGCGCCAAGGCCAAGCGCCGCGCATCGGCGTCCCACGCCGTCCGATCCGGGCCACGGCGAAAAGGCCGGTCGGATTATGACCTTTGTCTGCTGGACGCAGGCCGAGAGTTCCCATACAAGGCGACCCGATCCAACCGTCCGCTCAGGCCTTGCAGGCCAAGGCCGCTACGTTTCGTTCCGGGGCCAGATATGTTCAAGAAAATTCTCATCGCCAACCGTGGCGAAATCGCCTGTCGCGTCATCAAGACCGCCCGGAAGATGGGCATCAAGACGGTCGCCGTCTATTCCGACGCCGACAAGGACGCGCTGCATGTCGAAATGGCCGATGAACGCGTTCATATCGGGCCGCCCGCGGCCGCCGAATCCTACCTGATCATCGAAAAGATCATCGACGCCTGCAAGCAGACCGGCGCCGAGGCCGTGCACCCCGGCTATGGCTTCCTGTCCGAGCGCGCCGCCTTCGCCGAGGCGCTGAAGGCTGAGGGCATCGTCTTCATCGGCCCCAATGTCACGGCCATCGAGGCGATGGGCGACAAGATCGAATCCAAGAAATTCGCCAATGCCGCCAAGGTCTCCACCGTTCCCGGCTATCTCGGCGTGCTCGAAATCGCCCGAAGAGGCGGTCAAGGTCGCGGACGGCATCGGCTATCCCGTCATCCTCAAGGCGTCGGCCGGCGGCGGCGGCAAGGGCATGCGCATCGCCTATAATCGCGATGAAGTGGCCGAAAGCTTCGCCCGCTCGAAGTCCGAGGCGAAGAGCAGCTTTGGCGACGACCGCGTCTTCGTCGAAAAGTTCATCGTCAACCCGCGCCATATCGAAATCCAGGTGCTGGGCGACAAGCACGGCAATGTCATCTATCTCGGCGAGCGCGAATGCTCGATCCAGCGCCGCAACCAGAAGGTGATCGAGGAAGCGCCGTCGCCGCTGCTCGACGAGGAAACCCGCAAGAAGATGGGCGAGCAGGCCGTGGCCCTCGCCAAGGCGGTCAATTACGATTCCGCGGGCACGGTGGAATTCGTCGCGGGTCAGGACAAGAGCTTCTACTTCCTCGAAATGAACACCCGCCTGCAGGTCGAGCATCCGGTGACCGAGCTGATCACCGGCATTGACCTCGTCGAGCAGATGATCCGCGTCGCCGCAGGCGAACCCCTCGCCATCAAGCAGAGCGACGTGCAGCTCAAGGGCTGGGCGGTCGAAAGCCGCATCTACGCCGAAGACCCGACCCGCAACTTCCTGCCCTCGACCGGCCGTCTCGTGAAATATCGCCCGCCGGTGGAAGGCCGCTGGGAAGGCGTGACGGTGCGCAACGACACCGGCGTGTTCGAAGGCGGCGAAATCTCGATCTATTACGATCCGATGATCGCCAAGCTGGTGACGCATGCCGGCGACCGCCTGACGGCGATCGAGGCGCAGGCGCGGGCGCTCGACGGCTTCGTCATTGACGGCATTCGCCACAACATTCCCTTCCTGTCGTCGCTGATGCAGCATCCGCGCTGGCGCTCGGGCAATATTTCCACGGCCTTCATCGCCGAGGAATATCCCGACGGCTTCTCGCCGCTGACGGCGGAAGGCGAGGTCGCCCACAAGATGGCGGCGGTCGCCGCTTTCGTCGATAATGTCGGCAATGTGCGCAAGCGCCAGATTTCCGGCCAGATGGAGGTGCAGCGCCCCGTCAAGTTCCAGAACACGCGTTCGGTTCTGCTCGACAAGACCCGCTACGACATCGAGCTCGACAATGGCGACGGCGCGCTGCTGGTGCGTTTCCACACCGGCGGCCATGCCCATCGGCTTGAATCGGAATGGGTTCCCGGCCAGCCCGTTTGGAACGGCCTGATCGATGGCGACGCCGTGGCCGTGCAGGTGCGCGCCATTCTCAACGGCTACGAGATCGCCCATGCCGGCGTGACGGTGGAGGCGCGCGTCTTCACCCGCCGCGAGGCCGAGCTTTTCGCGCTGATGCCCGAAAAGAAGATCGCCGACACCTCGAAAAGCCTGCTCTGCCCGATGCCGGGCCTCGTCAAGGCGCTCTATGTCGCCGAGGGTCAGGATGTGAAGGTGGGCGATCCACTGGCGATGGTCGAGGCGATGAAGATGGAAAACGTCTTGCGCGCAGAGCGCGACGTCACCGTCAAGGCCTTGAAATGCAAGGAAGGCGATTCCCTCGCCGTCGACGCCGTGATCATGGAATTCGGCTGAACCATTTGGCAGCGTCGCGTTTTGACGCCAGGCTCTCGCGAGCCTGGCGTTTTTTTGCGACTCGGCGCAATTTGACGACGTTGCGTCACATCTTTTTCATTCCCGCCGAGGCATTTTGAAGCGGCGTATTGTTGGGGATTTTGATCATGGCGGGGAATTTCTACTTCAAGGACCGCTCCGGCGCCCAAAATGGCCCGGTGACCTCGGACGAACTCGTCGCCTTGGCCAGAGCTGGCCGCATTGCGCCGGACTGCCTGGTATGGGCGGAAGGCGGGGAGCCGGCGCCGGCGGGCCAATTCCCGGACCTTGCGGAGGTTTTCGGCGGCGCCCCTGGGCCCTCGGCATCCCCCGGCCAAGGCCCGATGATCGGCGACTTCAGCGGATGGGGACTGATCTGGCGCGGTTTTGTCTTTGGCTGCGGCGTCGCCCTGATCGTCACGGCGCCCTGGGCGGGACGCTGGTTTTATGGATGGATCGCCAGCCGGCTGTCGCTGGCCAATGGCGCGAAGCTGCGACTGGAAAGCACGCTCCAGTCCTGCGGGCATCTTTTCGTCATCTGGGGCGTGGCGGCGATCGGGCCCGCCGCGTACCGGATATGGAATGTGGCGACGTTTGGGCCTGCGCCGTTCCGGCCGGATCCGGGTCATGTCCTTGTCAACCTGGTCGGGAACGTCTGTATCGTCGTCGTTTCCTACATGATCGTCCGCTGGTTCGCCCGCTCCCTGCGCAGCGCCGATAATTCCCTGGATATTGAATTCACCGGGGGCTTCTGGGCTTATTTCGGCTGGGACATCCTGATGGTCCTCTCCATTTTCACGGTCATCGGCTGGGCCTGGGTGATCAAGGGCAAGATGCGCTGGATGTGCCAACGGACCGTCGGCTCGCATTCCTTTGAATTCATCGCCTCGGGCTGGCAAATCCTCTGGCGTTTTTGCGCGACGATCCTTGCCGTCTTGTTGCCCACGGGCCTGCTGTACGGCGTCGCGGCGCGCATGTTCACGCATGGCGACAAGGGCCTTGGCATCCTTTTCACGCTGCTCGGAATGGCCGCGTTCTTCTACATGATCGCCTGGACGGTCCGCTGGATCTACAATTGGCTGATTTCGCAGGTTGTCGTCGCGCCCGGCGCGGCGCCGGCCGCTTTCCAGCGGGCGGCCTGAGCGCGAGGCCTCGGGCTCCGATTGTCGGGAACCCAAGGCTTTCCAGATCTTACTGGCGAGTCCAGCTCTCCGAGTCGCACATTGACTGTCCTACCGCGCAGCCCTTGATCGAAAGGCCCGCGCCTGCGACGACCACCGTGCCGTTGAACGTCATCATGCCCGGCATGGAGGGATGTTTCATGTCGGCGCCCGACCAGGTGTCGCCGCCGGCGTTCGCCATGCCGTGGCACATTTCAAAGCCCGGCTGGCTGCCCGAGACGATTTTGCAATAGAGCTTGCCGCCGTTGACGGAAACGCGAACGATGTCGCCATTGGAGCGCTTGTAGGTTCCGGCCGCTTCGCCGGCCATGGCCTGCTGGGCGCTGGCGAGCGCGATGCCGCAGGCAAGCGCCATCAGCGCCTTTTTCACGATTTTCATGATTGTCCTCCCTGTTCGGCCGCTTATAAGGTGCAGGTCGAATGCCCAATCCGGCCGATGGAACAAATTCTCACATTCGCATCCGTAAATATCAATAGGGGATCGCAGCTTCGCCATGCCGCTCACTTTCGCCTATGGCTCCAATATGGACGCGCAAGCCATGGCCGCGCGCTGTCCGGGCGCGAAACTGTTGGGACGGGCGCGGCTGCCGCGTCATCGCGTCGATCTCATGCCCGACGGTTTCGCCACGCTGGTCCGCGACGCCGGCGCCAACGCGCAGGGCGCGCTGTGGGAGGTCAGTTTCGGCGATCTCGCCGCGCTCGACCGCTATGAGGGCGTCGCGAAGGGCGCCTATGTGAAACTGAGCCAGCCCGTCTTGCGCGAAAAAGGCGCGCCCGTGCGCGCGCTGGTCTATGTCGGCATGCCCCAGGCGAGTCTCGGCCGCGCGCCCGCCGATTACATGGCCAGGATCATCGCCGCGGCGCGGGCGCTCGGCTTGCCCGTCGATTATGTGGAGGGCCTGCGCCGTCTTGCCGGAGAGTCGCCCGAACCCGCCTCGCGCTTTCGCGCGATCAAAAACCCGCAATTCAAGTGAGCAGGCCGATGTCCAAATCGCCGACGATCTTCCGCGATGTCGCCGCCATGCGCGGCGCCGTCGCCCGGTGGCGCGCCGCGGGCGAAAAAATCGCGCTCGTCCCCACAATGGGCGCGCTGCACGCCGGCCATCTCGCATTGGTCGAGGCCGCGCGGAAAGGCGCCGAGCGGATCATCGTCTCGATCTTCGTCAATCCGACGCAGTTCGGGGCAGGCGAGGATTTCGGCGCCTATCCCCGCACTTTCGACGCCGATCTCGCCAAACTGGCGGAGGTCGGCGCCGACGGCTGTTTCGCGCCGGGGCCGAACGGAGATGTACCCGCCGGGCTTCTCGACCGAAATCAGTCCCGGCGGCCCGGCGCTGGCGGGACTCGAAGACCGTTTCCGTCCGAGCCATTTTGGCGGCGTGGCGCTGGTGGTGACGAAATTGCTCAACCAGGCCCAGGCCGACAGCGCCATTTTCGGCGAAAAGGATTTCCAGCAGCTCGCAGTCATCCGCCAGATCGTCGGGGATCTCGATATTCCCACAGCAATTTTCGGCGTTCCCACGCTGCGCGAGGCGGACGGGCTCGCCATGTCCTCGCGCAATGTCTATCTGGGCGCCGAGGAACGCGAAAAGGCGCCGCAGCTTCACGCTGTCCTGCGGAATACCGCGATGGCGATGCGCGCGGGCGTCGCGCCGGCGCGGGCGACCCAGGAGGGCGCGGTGGAGCTGGCGGCAGCCGGTTTCGCGCTCGATTATCTCGACGCGCGCCATGCGCTGACGCTCGCCCCGATCGCCTCGCTCGACGATGGGCCGGTGCGGCTTCTGGTCGCGGCGAAACTCGGCAAGACCCGGCTGATCGACAATATCGCGGTGTGAGGCGGGGCGATAGCTCGGCGACCCAAAAATGCGCCCGGCAATGACTAGAATTGGCGGGAAGGGGACGGCCGTGAACTGCGTCAGCAACGGCTGCTTGGCGCGTCGGCAGCGGATATTTGTGGCACGTCGCATCTCACCGTCATGGCCGGGCTTGTCCCGGCCATCCACGCCGAGCAATATCAAACCATGCTGGGCGGATGGATCTACATCGTCACAAATCGGCCGAATGGCACGCTGTACATCGGCGTGACCTCGAACTTGTCTCGTCGGATTTATGAGCACCGGGAGGGCCTCATCGACGGTTTTTCAAAGCGCTATGGTTTGAAGCGCCTGGCGCGAGCGCGGCGACGAAAGCGCACGTGTCGGAAAAGGCTGCGAGATCGCCGAAGAAGGCCAGACGGCCGGCGGCGTGGAGGCTGGCGAGACCTTCCAGGAACAGCCGGCGGAACAGGCGCGACAGCACGCGCACCGACAGGAAGAAGCCGGGCTTGCAGGCGATCCAGCGCGATCCGTCCGGCGACAGGCCACCGCCGGGAACGATGATGTGGACATGGGGATGATGGGTCAGCGCCGAGCCCCATGTGTGCAAGACGGCGGTGAGGCCGATGCGAGCGCCGAGATGTTTGGGATCGGCGGCGATCGTTGTCAGCGTCTCGGCCGCCGTCTTGAAGAGCAGATCGTAGACGGCGGCCTTGTTCTGGAAGGCGATCGCCGCGACCGTGGCCGGCACGGTGAAGACGACGTGGTAATAGGGAACCGGCAGCAGGTCGGCTTCTCGGTCCTCCAGCCATCGTCGGGCGGCGGCGGCCTGACACTTCGGGCAATGGCGGTTGCGGCAGGAGTTGTAGGCGATGCGCGTGTGCGCGCAGTCCTCGCAGCGCTCGACATGACCGCCGAGCGCCGAGGTGCGGCAATATTCGATCGCCGACATCACCTTCAATTGGGCGAGGCTGACATGACCAGCATTGGCCCTGCGCCAGTCCGCGCCATGGGCGTGAAAAATGTCGGCGACCTCCAGACGAGGCCGCGCCATGCGGCGCGCGTCAGGCGGGCGGCGCGCGCCCGGCGAGGTTGGCGGTGAGCTTTTCCAGCGGGCTGGTGACGTCGCGGATCGTGTTGACGGCGACGCGGGTGTAGAGCGCGGTCGTCTCCAATTTGGCGTGTCCGAGCAGGACCTGAATCACGCGGATGTCGACGTTCTGTTCGAGCAGATGCGTGGCGAAGCTGTGCCGCAGGGTGTGAGGCGACACACGTTTGGAGATGCCGGCCACTCGCGCGGTTTCCCGTACGACGCGGCTCAACTGGCGCGCCGACATCGGGTTGACCGGATTCTGTCCCGGGAAAAGCCAGGCCTCGGGGCGCGCCGCCCGCCACCAGTCGCGCAGCCATTCCAGCAGTTGCGGCGACAGCATGACATAGCGGTCGCGCTGGCCCTTGCCCTGTTCGACCCGCAAGGTCATGCGCTTGCTGTCGATGTCGGACACCTTGAGCGCCACAACCTCGGAAACGCGCAAACCCGCGCCATAGGCAACGCCGAATGCAGCCTTATACTTCAGGCCGGGCGCCGCTTCGAGCAGGAGGGCCATCTCTTCCTGGTTCAACACCACCGGCGCCTTGCGTGGCTTGTGCACACCAGCGAGATGGCGGGTGAGTTCCGGCCGTTCGAGCGTCACATTGAAGAAAAACCGCAGCGCGGCGACTGCGGCGTTGATGGTCGGCGCGCCGAAGTGCTGCTTGGCCAGATGCAGCTGATAGAGCCGAACGTCCTCGGCCGTGGCGGCGTCCGGCGAACGGCGGAGAAAAACGGCGAAGCGCCAGACGTGGCGGATATAATCCTTTTGCACCTTCTCCGTGTAGCGGCGCGCCGTCATGTCCTCGATCATGCGCTGGCGTAACGGGCTGTTGGGCTTGTCGATCATCGCGAAAGCTCCTGTCTCGCATGGGGTTGAACCCCATGATCTTGAAACAGGTCAGCCTCGGCGTATCAGGTCTTGCACGACCACGGATCTCGCCGCGTCTCGCCGCCGCTACCGCGAAGCGGTTTAGTCCGGCGGAGGAAAGCGGTCGCACAGAATGCTGACCAGAAGGTCGCCATCGAGCCGAACGCGGCCTTTGTTTGAGTTTGACTTGCCGCGCTGGTCCCGGCAGCCGCGTCTTACTCGTCCAGCCGCCGGTTCAACGCCTTGACGGCCAGTTCGGTGCGGCTGCGCGCATTGAGCTTTTCGAGAATGCGGCTGACGTAGTTCTTCACCGTTCCCTCGGCGAGTTTCAGGTGGATGGCGATTTCCTTGTTGCCCTTGCCGGCGACGATCAGCTGCAGGATTTCGTTCTCGCGTTCGGTCAGCGTTTCGCCGGGCAGTTCGGCTTCGCCGATCGCCGGGCGGGCGGGGCGGCGCACGCGGCGGAATTCGTTGAGCAGTTTTCGCGCGACATTCGGGGCGAGGCGCGAGTGGCCGCGCGACACGGCGCGGATCGTGTCGAGAATTTCGATCTCCTCGGCGTCCTTCAGCAGATAGGCCTGGGCGCCGGCGCAGATGGCGTCGAAGATCAGGTCGTCGGTGTCGTAGGTGGTGAGAATGATGACCTGCGTCTCCGGGCAATCCCTGGCGATCTGCCGTGTCGCGGCAATGCCGTTCAGGCGGGGCATCTGGATGTCCAATAGCGCGACATGCGGCTTCCAGCGCCGCGCCGCCTGCACGGCTTCCGCGCCGTCCGCCGCCTGCGCGACGATCTCGAAATCAGGCTCGAGCGCAAGCATGGCGGCGAAGGCGCGCCGGATCAAAGGCTGGTCTTCAGCGATCAGGATGCGGATGCGGTCATCGGCCAATGCGAAACTCCCGCCGCCGGTCCGGGGCGTGCCTGTCAAAGTGCGGACGATGCCTTCGTCCAGTTTTGCACACTTATAAAAACGCCGGTCCAAAATATAGTCAAAGAACTCTTGTCGCTTTTTGAGGCGGGGTTCTTCAGCCATCGTCCGGGGCGGCAGCCAAAACAGGAAATACCAAAGCGTTCCCGCACGGAACTTAGCGTTTTTTTTGAAAAATAGCAATTGAATTAGAATTCAGTCGGTTATGTCTGACGCCCCGCCTTATCCTGGCTTTCCCTTGCGTCGTGGGGATTCGCGCATGGCGACGCGGGGACGCCCGTCGCGGGGAAATGTATTGATTGTACCTAATATAGTATAGAGGTTTCGTGATGACGCGTATATGTTTATTTTGCGGTTTTAATACATTTAAAACACAAAAATATCAGCCATCAACACCTTGATTGCGTGCGGGGGACGTGACGATGCCAATGCGGACGCCGCCGCCCGGCTCGGTGTCGACGGTGAAATACGCCCCGATCATCTCCGCCTGTTCGCGCATGCCGACCAGGCCGAAATGTCCCTCGACCGTCTTGCGCGAATCAAACCCTTTTCCGTCGTCGGCGATGACCAGCGTATGGGCGCCGTCCTCGTCCGCGGACAGGTAGATGCCGACCTGTGCGGCGCTGGCGTGCAGTTCGGCGTTGCGCAGCGCCTCCTCGGCGATGCGATAGAAAGCTTCGGCGACGTCCGCCCGGGGATCGGCGGCGCGCGGATCGATGTCCACCAGCGCGGGCACGCCGGTGCGCTCGCTGAAGCGGCGGCCGAGCGTCTCCAGCGCCGCGGGGAGGCCCTGCGGTTCGACATTCTGGCCGCGCAGGTCGGAAAGGGCGGCGCGAGCGCGGGCAAGGCCGTCGCGCGCCGCGGTCTCGGCGCGGTCGAGTTCGTCGACCAGGCGTTCGTCCGCCTTGGCGCCCGCGACCTTGCGGATCAGCCGCAATTGCGGAACCAGCGCCACCAGCGAATGGACGAGCGTGTCGTGGAGATCGTGGGCGATGCGCAGCCTTTCGCGCATCACGGCGTTGCGCCGCGCCTCCTCGGCGCCGCGCGCCGCCTCCGCGCGCAGGCGCCTGAGGTCGGTGATGTCGCGGCCGACCGCCTGGTATTCGCCGGCTCCGGGCTTGTCGGCGATCCAGTGGACCTGCCACCAGATCCATACGGTCTCTCCCGTCGGCAGGATCAGCGCCTGCTCGAAGGAATTGTCCGCCTGCGGCGCGAGCCGGATGCGCCAGGATTCCCCTGCCGATGCTGCGCGCAGCGCAATATCGACCGGACGCCCCAAAAGTTCGGCTTCCTTTTCGCCGAGCAGGCGGGAGGCGTGCGAATTGACGAAGGTGACGCGCAGGTCGGCGCCGAGGCGAAACACCAGGTCGCTGGACGTCTCGACGATGTCGCGATAGAGCGCGGCCTGCTCGCGGATCAGGCGTCCCGCCGCTTGCGCCTGGTCTTCCAGCACCCGCGTGACGCGGCGCTCGTGCGCCAGTTGCCGCTCGACGTCCTGCGCGCCGCAATCGGCGCTGGCGAAGATCAGAAATTCGTCCTTGTCGGGATCATGCAGGACCGAGACGGAAAAAGGCGTCGCGTCGGCGGGAGCAAGACGCAGGCCGGGCAGGTCGAGCCGGGCGATCCGTGCGGCGCGCAGATCGGCGAATTCGGCCTCCATGCCGAAGAACACCGGCGAGGCGCCGACGCTCTCGCCCCTTGCGGGCAGCCACTCCAGCAGGGCGCCATGGCGCGAAAGAATCAAGAGATTTGCGTCAAGCCGGGCGTAGGCAAAAACAGCCTGGTCGAGAGCGAGGGCGATATCCGAATCCATCACGGCGGGCGACTACTTAGAACCGGCAGGGGAGTCATTGACGCCGTCTCGTCGGCCAGCAGCCTCGCTCTTGCCCAAAAACGCCTCCCGCGTGGTGACCGAGTTGTGTGGCCCTTTTGTCGAGTTAAGACAGAAAGGCTTTGATTTGCAAGCGCTTGCGTCACGAGCTTGTCGTCTCGTCAGGCCAGCGCGCCCGCCGCCTGAAAGAAAGCATGGGATATCAGCGCGATGGGACCAATTCGTCAGAAATTATGCTGGACGCGGATGCGGCCGGACCATTCGTTGGAGGTGGGCCACGCCGGGGTTGCGTTGGGCTGCGTCGGCGCGGCGGAAGGCAGGCCCGACGCCTTGCCCTGCGTGAACGCGACTTCGCCGCCGAGCATCAGGTTTTTCAAAGGCGTCCAGGTCACGTTGCCGCCGACGGAGGTCTCGCGGTAATCGGTCGCGCCATTGACGCCTGCTGCGCCGGTGCGGGCCGCGTCGGAATAATTCATGCCGAAAAAGCTTGCGAACAGCGACGAAGACACCGTCGGCGTCCAGAAATGCTTGAACGCGGCCACGAGCGCGTAGCCCGAGGACTTGTCGCAGCGGCCGAAAGGCTGGGCGACCGTGACGCAGTCGTAATCGTAGGTGGAGAGGCCCGGCGCGGCGGCGAGGCGAGGATTGGCTATGCCGGGATGGGCGGGATCGTTGACGCCGCCGAACAGCGGCTGGTTGTCGCCGGTGAGATAGGCGGAAGCGCCCCGCGCGTAGGTCGCCTGGAGGATCATTGCGTCGGCGTCGGAAATATTCGGCAGGTTGACCTTGAGCCCGCCCTGGGCCGCAAAACCCCATTGCGTGGTTGCCCCGGCGTCGGGCTGGCCGGGCGCGACCGAGGCCGGCGCGGCGTAGCGGGTGCGCAATTCATGCGCCGCGCCGCTGATCTGGGCGAGGCCGAACGGCATTTCCACGCGCAAGGCCGCGACTGCGTCGGGCGCGCCGGCGCCGGCGTAATCGGCTGAGGCGGCCGGGTCGATCGCCTGTCCCACGAGATTGCGCCGCTCGCGATTGTTTTCGATGGAGAGCGCCGCCAGCACGCCCGGCGTCGGCTGGAAGCGATAGGCGAGCATTTCGGTGCGGGCGTTGGAGCCGCGCAGGGGCGTCAGGTTCCAGGCGTCGGCGTAGAAATCGAACACCGACTGCGCCCGTCCCGCGGTCCAGCCGGCATATTGCAGCCAGGCCTGGTCGAGCCGGGTGAAATTCCGCCAGGCATTGGGGTCATAGCCCTGGAGGCTGGCCTGCTGGCTGTAAACCCCGGCGGGGTTGGGCGACATGAAGCCGGCGCCGAAAGCCGTGGTCGCCGAGGCGAAGCCCGAGACGGTTCCTGCTTCCGTCGGCAGGCGGGCGTCGAGGCTCAGGCCGGCGCCGAAGCCGCCGCCGATGGAGGAGGGCGTCGGCGCGTTTTTCGCGGCGCCCGCAGCCGTGCCCGGATTGGGCGTGAAGGCGGAAATCGGCACATGGCGCAGGTCGAGCTCGCTGAAGGCCATGCCGCCAAGACGCAGGCAAAGGCTGGAGCCGGGCAGGGTGAAATAGCCGGCGCCGTAGGAGTCGCAGCTGCGGGCATAGGAGATCGGCGTTTCGGGCGCAGGACTCGATCCGCGGCCCAGGCTGCGGGCGCGGTCGATAGCGTCGACAAAAGCAGCGTGACGCCGGCTGTCCGGCCCAAGCTGAACTTCATCCAGAACCCTTCAAGTCTGTTCCGCCCGGGCATGATCGCCCCGGGCGGATGAACAGACGCATAATGCGACGGGAAAGCCTGCCGCGCGGAAACGCCCTGCTGCATTCAATATAGCATTTTGTGGCGCAATTTACGGCGGCGGCTCAGGCCATATCCGGTTCTTCGTCCCTCTGTTGCGCTTCGGCCACAGCCACGGCGGTCATGTTGGCGATGCCGCGCGCGGTGATCGATGGCGTCAAAATATGCACGGGCAGCGCCGCGCCGAGCAGAATCGGGCCGACGGGCAAGGCGTCGGCCATCATCTTGGTCATCTGGTAGGCGATATTGGCGGCGGGAAGATCGGGCATGACCAGGACATTGGCCTCGCCCTTCAGCCGCGAATTGGGCAGGACGCGATTGCGCACCTCCTGCGACAGGGCCGAGTTCGCCTGCATTTCGCCGTCGACTTCCAGGTCCGGCGCGGCGGCGCGGATGATCTCCAGCGCCTGCCGCATCTTGACGCGCCGACGGCGCGTCGTCGGTGCCGAAATCCGAATGCGAAACGAGCGCGATTTTCGGCGTCAGGCCGAAGCGCCGCATGTGGACGGCGCAGAGCAGGGCGGTTTCGGCGATTTCCGCGGCGGTCGGATCGGGCCGCACATGCGTGTCGGCGATGAAGAAGGCGCCCTTCGATGGTGATCATCAGGCTCATCGCCGAGTAATCGCCGGCGCCGGGCGCTAGGCCGATGATGTCCTTGACGTAGCGCAGGCGCGAGGCAAACTTGCCGCCAAGGCCGCACAGCAGCGCGTCGGCCTCGCCGCGCTTGAGCGCCAGCGCGCCGATCACCGTATTGTTGGTGCGCACCAGCGTGCGCGCCGTGCTCGGGATTGATGCCGCGCCGGCCGGCGACGGCGAGCAGCGTCGCGACATAATCGCTGTAGCGGGGGTCGTTCTCGGGGTCGATCAGCGCAAAATCCGTGTCGATGGCGAGCGACAGGCCAAAGGTCGTCAGCCTCTTCTCGACCACGGCGCGACGCCCGATCAGAATCGGATGGGCTATGCCTTCCTCTACGACCGATTGCACGGCGCGCAGGACGCGTTCGTCCTCGCCGTCGGCATAGACGACGCGCTTGGGGCGGGCCTTGGCCGCCGGCATCAGCGGCTTCATGATGAAGCCTGAGCGGAAGACGGTGCGCTCCAGCTTTTCATGATAGGCGTCGAAATCGGCGATCGGCTTTTTCGCGACGCCGCTTTCCATTGCGGCGCGGGCGACCGCGGGCGCAATGCGCAGGATCAGGCGCGGATCGAAAGGCGAGGGGATCAGCGAATTCTTGCCGTAGAGCGGCGCGACGCCGCCCGAGGCCCGCGCCACGACTTCCGAGGGGGTTTCGCGCGCCAAAGCCGCGATGGCGTTGACCGTGGCGAGCTTCATCTCCTCGTTGATCGTGGTCGCCGCCACGTCCAGCGCGCCGCGGAAAATATAGGGAAAGCACAGGACATTGTTGACCTGGTTGGGATAATCCGAGCGTCCCGTGCAGAGCATGGCGTCGGGGCGCGCGGCGAGCGCCTCTTCGGGCGTGATTTCCGGATGCGGATTGGCCAGCGCCAGGATCAGCGGCGTCGCCGCCATGGTCTTGACCATTTCGCGCTTGAGAACGCCGCCGGCGGAGAGGCCCAGGAAGACATCGGCGCCGTCGATCACTTCGGCCAGAACCCGCGCCGGCGTATCCTGCGCAAAGGTCTCCTTGAGCGGGTCCATCAGCTTGTTGCGGCCCTTGTAGACGACGCCTTCGAGATCGGTGACGAATATGTTTTCGCGCCGCGCCCCGAGCGCCACAAGCAGGCTGAGGCACGCCAGCGCCGCCGCGCCCGCGCCCGACGAGACGATTTTCGCGTTTTCGATCTTCTTGCCCGCCAGTTCGAGCCCGTTGCGCACGGCGGCGCCGACGATGATCGCCGTGCCGTGCTGGTCGTCGTGGAACACCGGAATGGCCATTCGCTCGCGCAGCAGGCGCTCGACTTCAAAGCATTCCGGCGCCTTGATGTCCTCGAGGTTGATCCCGCCGAAGGTCGGCTCCAGCGCGGCGATGGCGTCCACCAGCTTTTCGACGTTGTTTTCGGCGATCTCAATGTCGAAGACGTCGATATCGGCGAATTTCTTGAACAGGACGGCCTTGCCCTCCATCACCGGCTTGGCGGCGAGCGGGCCGATGTCGCCGAGGCCGAGCACCGCGGTGCCGTTGGTGATGACCGCCACGAGATTCTGCCGCGCCGTGTAATCGGCGGCGCGGGCGGGGTTCTCCGCTATGGCGAGGCAGGGCGCGGCGACGCCCGGCGAATAGGCCAGCGCGAGGTCGCGCTGGTTGCCCAGCGGCTTCGTCGCCCTGATCTCCAGCTTTCCTGGCCGCGGGTGCGAATGATAGATCAGCGCGCCCGATTGCATGTCTTGGGAAAGGCGATCGGTCATGACTGGTCCTTTGCGGAACTTGATTTGTCGGCGTCGCGAGGAAGCGTTCAGGGTTTGGCGGCGGCCGGCTTGTCGGCGGGTTTGTCAGCGACGGGCTTGTCCGAGGTCTGGCCGCCGTCGACAACGAGGCGGTTGATCAAGCCCATGGGATCGGCGGGATGCACGACTTCGCTGACCTTCAGCGGCGCATCCTTGCCTTTCACCCGCAATGTGAGGGTCTTGGGATCGACGATGAAGCGGTCTACCGCCTTCGCCGCGACGCCGATCGCCGGCGCACCGGAAAACAGCAGCGGCGCCTGCGAGACGATGCCGCGCCATTCCGCCTTGACGGCGTCGGGCGACCGGCTCTGGCTCAGCGAGGTGAAGGCGACGATCTTGTCGAACAGGCCGGCGTTGGTGACGGCGATCTGCGCCCAGTCGACGGTGGCGCCCTGTATCGCGGTTTCGCGCGCCGCCTTGTCGCCGATCAGGGCGTTTTTATCGAGGCCCGAGACCTGGCCGCTGACGGCGACCTTGCCGATCTTCTGCAGGTCGAGCGAATAATCGGCGAGGCGATAGGTTTTTGCCGGGGCTTCGTAGGCGCCGGAGAAATGCGCGTCGCCCGCGATTTCCGCGTAACCGAACGCTGAAAGCGTCGCGCCGCCCTGCGATTGCGGCGGCATTTTCATCGTCAGGCCGGAAAATTGCGCGTCCACGCTCATCGGCGCGCCGTCGGCGTCGAGCGTCTGGTCGACATGCGAGGCGCCGGCGTGCAGCAGGATGCGGTTGCCGCCTTCGACCCCGGCCGAAGTGCCCTTGTCGACCGTGGAGATTTCGCCGCCGTCCCAGTTCAGGTGCGCGAAGCGGAAGGCGGCCAGGCCGACGTCGCCGCTGCGCAGGGCCGCCGCCAGCCCGGGCAGGGCGACCGATTCAAGCCGCAGCGGTCCCGAATGAAGCGTCGCGTCGCCGCTGTCGTCCGGCAGCACGCCTTCGATCGAGCCGATCGAAAGCTTTTCCGCGCCTCCCGCCGCGATCGTCTCCGCCGCGATGTCGCGCAGCGTGAACTGGTCGCCGTTTTCCGCGAGAATATCGGCTTCCGGGATTTTCAGCGTCTTGGCGGACATCCGTTCGAGCAGCGCGCCGGCTTCCTCGCGCGGCAGGGCGCCCGAGAACAGGCTGGTCGCCTCGGCCTGGCTCAGGTTGCAGTCGGTGAGCGTGACGGATTTGAAGGTGATCTTGCCCTTGGCGCCGGTCGCGAGCACGGCCGAATCGAGCGTGATATCGGCCGCAATGGCAGGCGCAGTGAAAAAGGCGGCCGGCAGGACCAGGGCGCCGACGGCGGCGCGGAGGAGGGCGCTGCCTTGGGCGCTGAAACTCAGGCGCATGAAAAATCTCCGGAAAGAGGACACGTTGCGCGGATTCGGATGGTTTGCCAACCCTTGACGGCCCCGCGCCAGGACCGCTAGGACCTGTTCGGTGAACTCCGGTTCACCAAACAGGCGCTAGTTTCTTGTTTTAACGCATTTTCTTAACGCGAACCGGAATCCACTTCGCTCGAAAATGCTCTAACGAAAAGAATCGGCTGGGCAGAGAAATGGACCGGAACTTGCGTCAAAATTCTGGCGAAGGACTGGAATTGTCGGACAATCCGATTATTTTGCGAGCTAAGGGCGCCCAGGGTCGCCAGATCAGGAAGAAATTCAAATGGTGGAAATCGTTTCGCGCGAAGAACTGAAAAAGGGCCTGGCGGAGGGGTCGATCACGCTGCTCGACGTGCGCGAGGCCAACGAATTTGCGGCCGGGCATATTCCCGGCGCGATCCTGTTTCCGCTGTCGCGTTTCGATCCCGCGCAATTGCCCAGGGATGCGGGCAAGCGGATCGTCTTCTCCTGCCGTTCGGGCATGCGGACGCTGCGCGCCATCGAAATGGCGCAGCTCGGCGGCCGCAAGGACGCCTGCGCCCATTACGCGGGATCGATGGCCGACTGGATCGCCAACGACGAGCCGGTTGAGATGTGATCGCGAGCGCGGTTCTGAGGGCTGGCGACGCTTACGAGTTGACCGCCGCCCTGATCGGCTCCGCCGCCGGGAGAGCGGTCTCGTCGCCGGTCGCTGCGCGTTCGCCCTCCAGCAGGCTCCAGTGCAGCAGTTCGAGCCGTCCGTCGTGGTGCTCGGCTATGGCCGTGCAGGATTCCACGAAATCGCCGGTGTTCACATAGGTGATCCCCTCGATGTCGCGGATGACGGCATGGTGGATGTGGCCGCAGATGACGCCGTCGACGCCGCGCTTGCGCGCCTCGCCGGCCAGCATGACCTCGAAGTCGCCGATGAAGCTGACGGCGTTTTTCACCTTGAGCTTGGCCCATTTGGAAAAGGACCAGTAGGGCAGGCCGAGCCTTCGCCTGGCGACGTTGAACCAGGTGTTGGTCCAGATGGCGAAATCATAGGCCCAGTCGCCGAGGTGGGCGAGCCAGCGCGCGTGTCGCACGACTATGTCGAACTGGTCGCCATGCACCACCAGGAATTTTTTGCCGTCGGCGGTTTCGTGGATGACATGGTCGATCACCTCGACGCCGCCGAACTCCATGCCGACGAATTCGCGGGCGAATTCGTCATGATTGCCGGGCACGAACACGACTCGGGCGCCCTTGCGGACCTTTCGCAAGAGCTTCTGCACCACGTCGTTATGGGCCTGCGGCCAGTACCAGCCGGATTTCAGCCTCCAGCCGTCAACGATGTCGCCGACAAGGAAGAGTTCGTCGGATTCATTGTAGCGGAGGAAGTCGAGCAGAAGTTCCGCCTGGCTGCCGCGCGTTCCCAGATGAATGTCGGACAGGAACAGCGTGCGGTAATGACGGGTCTGGTGCGGTTCGCCGTCCGGATTCTGCGCTGCATTCATGTTTCGCTCGCCTCCGCTTTCGAGGTTTTGCGCGGCCGGAACAGACTTCGCGCAAGAACATCCTTGAATTTGTGCTGACATCTTATTGTTGCGGGACGATGACGGCTGAGCCATGACAGTCGCCATGTTGATCGGCGTCCTGCTCAAGATCCTTGCCACGCTTGGCTTTACCGCCATGGGCATTGGCGTGCGCGCCGCCGCGCCCTCCTGCCCGGTGGGCGAGATCGTGTTCTTCCGTTCCGCCTTCGCGCTGGTCGTTCTGCTGGCATGGCTGCGAATCAGCGGCGGCTTTCCGCGTCAACTCGCGACAAGGCGACCCCTCGGCCATTTCGGCAGGGGCATGTCGGGCTCGCTGGGAATGTTCTGCAATTTCCTGAGCCTGTCGCTGCTGCCGCTCGCCGACGCCACCGCCTATTTCTACGCCTCGCCGATCTTCGTCACGCTGATCGCGGCGCTCGGCTTGCGTGAAAAAGTCCATATGACGCGCTGGATCGCGGTCAGCATCGGCTTTGGCGGCGTTCTCGCCATGATGTCGGGCCATTTCGGCTTCGCTGGCGCGCGAGAAGCGTTTTCCGCGCCAGGAATCGAAGGTATCGGGGCCCAGCAGATCGGGGCAATGGTGGCGCTGGCGGGCGCCTTTTTCGCGGCCCTGTCGATCATCCAGACGCGTCGCCTGACGATTTCCGAGCACACAGGCGCGATCGTCTTCTATTTCACCTGCCTCACCACGTTTTTTGGCGCTCTGCTGCTGGCGCTCGCGGCTTTCTGGCCGAGCTGGGCGCCGGGAGCCGATTTTTTCGCCGGCCAGGCCTATGTCCCGCCGGGGTCGCGCGAATGGATCGCCCTTGCCGTCGTCGGCGTTACCGGCGGCGGCGCGCAGATCCTGGGCACCCAGAGCTACCGCTTCGCCGACGCCTCGCTGCTCGCCTCCTTCGACTATCTCGCCATGCTCTGGGCCCTCCTGGCGAGCCTCGCCTTTTTCGGCGAGTGGCCAACGACCGCAGTGCTTTTTGGCGCGACTTTGATCGCCGTGTCCGGCCTGCTCGCCATACTTGGCGAGAGATGGGCGCGGCGCCGCGAAATGGCGCCGGCCTGAAAAATCCGTTCGATATTCCAAACGAAAACGGATATTATATCAAACGGTCGCTGTATATATTTGAGAGCCAGAGTGATGGGAATCGAAGGGCGGGACAAGAAGCAGGCGCTCGATGCGGGCGCGGTCGCGCTTTCGGGGCAATTGGGCAAGACGGTGCAGCGGCTCCGAAAAGCCTACAACCTCTCGCTTTCAGAGCTTTCCGAGCAATCCGGCGTCGCCAAGTCGATCATCAGCCAGATCGAGCGCAACGAGACCAATCCGACGCTCGCCACAATCTGGCGCCTCTCGCAGGCGCTCGACGTGTCGATCGAGCGGGTTTTGCGCGAAAACGACGATTCGCCCTTCATCGAGAAGATTTCCAGGGGCGTCACGCCCATTCTCGTCTCGGACGACGGCAAGTGCCGCCTCGCCATCATCGGCTGGATCAAGACGGTCGAATGGCTGCAATGGTATGATTTCGCAGCCGATCCGGGCGGCGTGCTCGAATCCGACGCCCACCAGCGCGGCGCGGTGGAATGCCTGACCGTGATGGAAGGCCAGTTGCAGGTGGAAGTCGGCGGGGAAACCGAGTTTTTGCAGGCGGGCGAGACGCTGCGCTACCGCGTCGACCGCCCGCATCTCATCCGCAACAGCGGCGACAGGTCCGCACGCGCCGTTATGATCTGCATCTTGAAGGCGGCGGCGATGGAGTGAATGTTTTGGCGACGGAGTTGTCGCCGAAATGTGAGCGTTTCAAACCGAAATGACGATCGCTCTGACAAAAATGAATTGCTCTCGGACGGCGGCCATTGTGAAGGGTTTCGGTCGCCGGCCAATGTCGCCAAAAGGGCGGTTCGGCGCCGCAGAGGCGGAAATTCGCCGGTGGGTGAACAAATACGTTCTTGAGCCGACGTTGCCCCGGCTCGCAATTTTTTATCCGAAAATCGAACCTATGCTTATTGGACCGGTGGGGGATTGGTGATGGGCGCGCTGACGTCGCCTGAAAGACCAAGTCGTTGGCGCGAGGTTGCCATCTCTCCTGTTGCCGGTATTGATGAAGCAAACCGCTGAAAACCGACTGGCCGTTGGCCCATGTTGGTGTAAAGCGCCTCCATCCCGCCGCGCATCATATAAGTTTCGTGCCAAAGGCCATTGCCGCCGGTATCGTGGGCAAATTCCTGCCACCATTTCCGATGCGGTTCAGAACGGGTCCAACGTTCTAACAACTCGAAATCGCGCCAATACCATCGCATTCCAATGTGGAGCGGGAAAAAGCCAAAAACGATGGCGTTCTCGTAGTGAATCAATCCCTCGGGCCTATCTCCTCCCGCCTTGTCAATTTGTGGTCCAAGTCCAAGGAGTGTTTTCAGCCCACGAAATGCGCCAACTCGCATTCCCAAGTAGACAACCACAAGTTCAGGATACGCAGAAAGATCAACAGTCGATTTCGAAATTGTCGGCTCCATTGTTGCCTCCCTGAATTGCCCGAGACGATGCTGTCTCTCCGACTTGCAAATCCAATTGGAGAGCAAAATGTTCCGAGGAGTTTTCGGTCCTTCGGTCAACGTAACCCGCCATCGAAAGCTCGCCGCAAATTTGGCGAAGGGCCGCTTTGAAAGCGATTCGAGACGACCGTAGGCGTCTCAGGAAGGTCAGCTTCGAGCCGACAACGGCCAATTTTGTGCTCCATCACCCCCACAGCGCCCGCTCCGGCGGAAACACCGTCGAACCCTCGTAGCGCAAGCCCTCGGGCCGGTCCTGCGCCAGCAGCAGGGGGCCGTCGAGATCGACGAAGCGCGCGCGTCCTGTCAGCAGCAGCGCCGGGGCCATGGCCAGCGATGAGGCGACCATGCAGCCGACGAACAGGCCGAAGCCGAGCTTTTCCGCCTCGTCCGCCAGGGCCAGCGCCTCGGTCAGCCCGCCGGTCTTGTCGAGTTTTACGTTGATGAGATCGTATTTTTCGCGCAAGGCGGCGAGCCCATGCCGGTCATGCGCGCTTTCGTCGGCGCAGACGGGAACCGGCCATTTGCGGCCCGCCAACGCGGAATCGTCCTGAGCGGGCAGGGGTTGTTCGACCAAGGCCACGCCCGCCGCCGCGCAGGCAAAAAAGTTCGCTTCGAGGTTTTCGGGCCGCCAGGCCTCGTTGGCGTCGACGATCAGCTCGGACTCCGGCGCAGCTTTCCGCACCGCATCGAGTCGCGCGGCGTCGCCTTCGCCCGCAAGCTTGATCTTCAGCACCGGCCGATGCGCCGCCTCGGCCGCCGCCCGCGCCATCTCCTCGGGCGTTCCGACCGACAAAGTGTAGGCGGTGACGCAAGGCGCGATCCGAAACAGTCCGGCGAGCTGGCTGGCGGGGACGCCGGTCGTCTTCGCGTCGAGGTCCCACAGCGCGCAATCGAGCGCGTTGCGCGCCGCGCCCGCCGGCAGAAGGCTTTGCAGCGCCTGGCGGTCCGCGCCTGATTCGATGGCCTTGCGCGCGGAGTCGATCGCGGCGACGACGTTTTCCACGCTTTCGCCATAGCGCGCATAGGGCGTGCATTCGCCGCGGCCGATTACGCCGGCCTGTTCGATCCGGGCCACGACGACGAGCGCCTCGGTCTTGGCGCCGCGCGAGATGACGAAGGGAGTCTTCAGCGCGAATCGCTCGACGGAAACGTCCAGTTTTCGAGATATCAAGGCGTTCATGGCATTCCCGGAACGAGCGACAAAATTTGGCTTTTGCCTATTTGGCGCAGCAAGGCTATTCAATCATTCCAGTCAGCAAAAGCGGAATCGCGCGAAATGTCCAAGCCCGTCTCCACGGAGCCGGCCTTTTCGGTGGAAAGGGACGGGGCGAGCCTTCGCATCGCCTTGCAGGGCGCGTGGACCATCGCCGCCTCGCGCGCGCTGGAAGCGTCCGCCAAGTCGCTGGGCGACGCGGCGCGAGGCGCAACCAGCGCCGCGCTCGATTTTTCCGGCGTCGAGCGTCTCGACACGGCCGGCGTCTGGCTGATCGACAAGGCGCGGGCGCAGATGAACGCTTCGGGCGTCGCGACGGAATATCGAAATCTCGCGCCCGAACAGACGATCCTGTTCAACGAGGCCGGCTACAGGTCGCCGGAAAGCGCGAGCGCGCCGCCGGAAGGCCCCGTTATCCGCCTGCTCGGCGCATTCGGCCGGTGGATCGTCGAAATGGGCGGCGATATTCTCGGCGGCGTCGCCTTTCTGGGCGAATTGACGCTCGCGGCGCTGCGCGTGGCGCTCAACCCGTCGCTGACGCGGCCGACCTCGATGGTTTTCCACCTGCAGAATTTCGCCCTGCGCGCGGTGCCGATCATCGTGACGATCAATTTCCTGGTCGGCTGCATCGTCGAGCAGCAGGGCATTTTCCAGCTGCGCCGCTTCGGCGCCGCGACCTACGCCGTCGATCTCATCTGCGTGCTGGTGCTGCGCGAACTGGGCGTGCTGCTGACCTCCATCATGATAGCCGGACGCTCGGGCTCGGCGATCACGGCTGAAATCGGCTCGATGAAAATGCGCGAGGAGATCGACGCCTTGCGGGTCATGGGCATGGCGCCGATGGAGGTGCTGATCCTCCCGCGCATGCTCGCCTTGATCGTCGCCCTGCCGCTCCTGACCTTCCTCGCCGACATGGCGGCGCTGGCGGGGGGCATGGTCACTGCGCTGGTCTACGAGGGCATCAGCTTCGAATCCTTCGCCACGCGGCTGCAGGAGGCGATCGGCATGAACACCTATCTCGCCGGCCTGATCAAGGCGCCCTTCATGGCGCTGGTCATCGGCATGATCGCCACGATCGAGGGCTTCAAGGTCGAAGGCTCCGCCGAATCGCTTGGCCGGCACGTGACGGCCTCGGTGGTGAATTCGATCTTCATGGTGATCTTCGTCGACGGCCTCTTCGCGATCTTCTTCGCCGGCATCCATTATTGAGGGAGCAGATGGCCCAGAACGGACAAGAGCCGGTTATCAGCGTCCGCGACCTCTATGTCGGCTTCGGCTCGAAAATGGTGCTGAAGGGGCTCGATCTCGACGTGCCGCGCGGGCAAGTGATGGGCTTTGTCGGCGGCTCGGGGCAGGGCAAGTCGGTGCTGACGCGGACGATTCTCGGTCTCGTGCGCAAGCGGTCTGGCCGCATCGACGTTTTCGGCGAAGACCTCGACCGCATGTCGCAGGACGAGCATCGCGTCGTCGAGCGGCGCTGGGGCGTGATGTTCCAGGGCGGCGCGCTGTTTTCAAGCTTGAACGTGCGGCAGAACATCCAGGCGCCCATGCGCGAATACCTCCAGCTGTCGCAGGCGACCATGGATGATCTCGCCATGCAGAAGCTCAGGCTGGTCGGGCTGCCGCCCGACGCGTCCGAGAAATTTCCCTCGGAATTGTCCGGCGGAATGGTCAAGCGGGCGGCGCTGGCCCGCGCTTTGGCGCTCGATCCGGAATTGCTGTTTCTCGACGAGCCGACCTCCGGCCTCGATCCGATCGGCGCCGCAGATTTCGACGATCTGATCGCTACATTGCGGAAAACGCTAGGCTTGACCGTGTTCATGGTCACGCACGATCTCGACTCTCTCTACTCGATATGCGACACAATCGCGGCGCTGGCGGATGGCAAGGTGATCGCCGTCGGACCGCTTTCGACCATGCTGGCCTCCGATCATCCGTGGCTGCGCTCCTATTTTCACGGCAAGCGCGCCAGGGCTATAGTCGAGCCGGAAATTGCGACCGCGTCCGGCGCCGCACAGGACGCGGCGATGAGTTAGCAGCCTTTTCCGCTTCCGGAGCGAGGCGGCGTCCGGAGACGCCCGGCCGTCGAAAGACGGAGATTTATGCGAGGGATTCGTTAATTGTGATAAGTCACGATTGGCGACAAAGAGGTTAGGAGCCGAAAACATGGAGACGCGCGCCAATTATGCGCTGATCGGCCTGTTCAGCCTGGCCGTGATCTTTGGGGCTTTCGGCTTCGCCTACTGGTTTTCCGGCGCGAGCCACCAGCAGGCGCGAAAGGCCTTCATCGTCCATTTCACCGGTTCTGTCTCCGGCCTCAACAATGGCGCCTCGGTGCTCTTCAACGGGTTGAAAGTGGGCGAAGTCACCGAACTCGGGCTGATGCGCGAGGATCCGAATCGCGTTTATGCGAACATTTCCGTGGACGCCCGCACGCCGGTGAAGACCGACACGCAGGCGCGGCTCGAGACGGGCACGCTGACCGGCGTCGCCTGGGTCGCGCTGCTCGGCGGCAGCCCCGGGGCGCCGACGCTGGCGGAAAAGAGCGTGATCGACGCCGTTCCCTCGCAGTTCCAGGATCTGATCCTGACCGCGCAGAGGCTGAGCGGCAAGGCCGACGCCTTCCTCGACCGGGTCAACAAGCTGCTCGACGACAATTCCGCGACGCTGACGACGTCCATGACCAACATCCAGACCTTGACCGGCGCGCTCGCCGAGAGCTCCAGCAGTTTCAAGGCGGCCATGGAGAGCATCGAGCCGGCCAAGGTCCATTCGATCCTCGACAACGCCGACCAGTCGATGGCCAAAATCAACGCCCTGCTCGGCAAGGGCGAGGGCAAGACGATGATTTCGGATATTTCGGAAGCCGCGCGCTCGATTAAGAAACTGTCAGAAAACCTTTCGAAATTCGCGACAAGCGGCCTGAGGCAATATGAAGGACTGGCTGTCGACGGGCGGAAAACGCTGCAGGACGTCGACGCCACGGTGCGGCAGCTCAAAAGCGACCCGTCGAGCATCATTTTCGGCGCCAAGCCTGCATTGCCGCAATACAACGGTCATTGATTATTTTTGTCGCGCCATGGCCGCCGCGCCTTGGTTTTGCTAAACCTTGAGGACTGACGCGCGAATTCCGGACGGTGGCGGCGAACAAGAATGCGACTCATTTCGCACTGCAAGGCGTCGATCAAGCTCAAGGCTGAAGCCAGCGTCCTGACGCTGGGCCTGACGCTTGCCTTGTCCGGCTGCGCCTCGTCGGACGGGCAGAGCTTCGATCTGCACGCCGCGCCTGCCAGCGCGCGCGCCTCCCGCATTGTCCTGGCCATAGACGCGCCGACCGCCGCGCCGCCGCTCGACAGCGAGCTTCTGGTGGTGCGCGAGTCCGGCGACCGCCTGTCGACGCTTCCCGGCGCGCAATGGGCGGGTCGATTGACCACGCTCGTCGGGGACCGCACTTTTCAGACTTTCCAGAACGCCGGACTGGGAGGCCGCGTCCGCGCCGCCGGCGAGTTCGCGCCCTACCGCCTCGCCCTGGATATCAGGCGCTTCGACATAGACGCGACGACGCGCCAAGCGCGTGTGGAAATCGCGGCGAAGCTTGCGACGGACGGCGGCGCGATTTCCGCGGTCCGGATTTTCGAAGCTTCGGAACCGGTCGCTGAAATCGCCGGCGTCGAGCCCCCGCTGGCGCTCGACCGGGCGCTCGGCCGCGTGCTGCCGCAAATCGTCGCCTGGGCCGCAAACGCGCGTTGACCCGCGGCCGGATCAGGCCCAACCGGCGGGTCCGCTGCGGTTAAAATCCGTCTCGGTAGCAGCGAACGCCGTATCCGTAGCCCGCCTGGCATCCATAGGCAGGGCCGGCATAATAGCCGCCATAGCCGCCATATGGATAGCCGGCGTAGCCGTCGTCGTAATAGTAGGGATCGTAGCCGCCGTAATAGGGATAGCCAAGGCCAAGACCGAGGCCCAGACCGGCGAGACCCCATCCCCAGCCTCCGTAGCCGCCGTAATAGCCGCGACCGCCGCCATAGCCGCGTCCATAGCCGCCGCCGAACCGGCCTCCCCCAAAATGGCCACCGCCAAAATGGCCGCCGCCGAAATGGCCGCCCCCAAAATGGCCGCCGCCACCGTGGCCAAAAGCCAGCGCGGGCGGAACCGCCATCAAGGACGCTCCTGCGATGAGCGCCGACGTCAAGGCTGCCGCTTTCAACAATCCAGGTTTGCTCATGTGAGATTCCCTCCATGCAACTCGTCAAATCGAACAGGTTCGGAAAGTGAAAGTTCCGGGGGAACAGGAAATATAGCTTTCGTTATTTGCAACGGTCGTGGCTGGATAAAGTGACGCCTGAGGCAAAGACTATCACGGACGCAGCAATTGCCTTTTGGAAGGGGAACGAGACCTTGACGCAAGTGCGCAGAAGCCCGAACCCCAGCCCCGCAAAAAAAACGCCCGGAAAATCCGGGCGTTTGCTCTTGAGGCCTTTGCCGGGGTTCAGCCAAGGCGTCCGGCGGCGTGGGCGAGCAGGGTGTAAGCCTTGCCCGTGTCCGACAGGAGGTAGCTGCGCGTCATCTTGCCGTCGCGGTCCTCGCGCTCGATATCGGCCATCAGGCGCTCGAATTCCGCGACATAGCGGTCGACCGCGCCGCGGAAGTCGTTTTCCGCAGCGTAGCGGCGCCGGACTTCCTCAAAGGTCTTCACGCCCGGCGCGGTATAGAGCCTGCGGCTGAAAGCCGTCCGGTCGCCGCGCTGAAAACGGTCCCAGGCTTCGACCATGGCGCTTTCGTCGACCATGCGGACGATGTCGGCCGAGAGATTGTCGAGAGGATCGGCGTTTGGTCGACGGGCCGGGGGCTCATCCACCGAGGCGCGCGCAAGCAGGTCGCTCATCCAGCCGGGGCCGCGTTCGCCGTTGGTCGCTGGCGGGGAGGCATAGGAGACGGTCGAGGACGAATAGGGGGCTGCGGGCGTCTGGACGCGCGCGGGGGCGCGCGCGTCGAAGCGCGGCGGCTCCGGGCGACGCGCAGGCGCCGTTTCGCGCCGCGGGGCGGGGGGCGCCTCGGCGCGCGGGCCCGCGGCGGGTTCGGACACATCGTACATGCGGCCCGAGCGGGCGACGATGTCGGTGAGTTCGTTGAGCGCCTTGATCTGCTCGGCGACGACGCGGCGCATCGCTGCGGTCTGCTCGGTGGTTTCGCGCGGAAGCTCCATGGCGCCGCGCCGCAATTCCTGCCGCGTGGTTTCGAGTTCGCGGTGGATTTCGCCGGTCATGGCGCGCAGTTCCGCCGAAACGGCCTTGTAGCGTTCGGTCGCCTGCTCGAAGAGATGGTTCATCTCGCCGAGATTCTGCTCGTAGGCGGCGGTCAGCGCCGTCGTCGAGCGCTCGCGCTCGCGCGCCGCGCTCTGGCGCAATTCCTCGTGCTGGCTGGTCAGGCGCCCGCCGTGGCGGAGGTCGCCTCGGCCAGGAAGGTTCCGACTTCCCGCGCGCGGCCTTCGGCCTGGGCGAGGGACTGGCCGATCTTGCCGCCGAACCTGTCGAGAGTGCGCTCGAAATCGTCCTGCCGCTGCTTCGCTTCTTCATAGAGCGTCTGCATGGTCTGGAGGCGGGCCTCCAGCGCGTGGTCGATGGCCGATTGCGCCTCGGCGACGTGATCGAGGCGCGCCTCCAGCGCCTGCTCGATGGCCGACTGGGACACGGTCATGTTCGCGAGGCTGGCTTCAAGCGCCTGGCTCTGGCCGGCGATGCCCTTCGTCGTCGTTTCGGCGTCGGCGACGATCTTGCGGCCCGTCGCGTCAAAGTGGTCGATTTCGCCGCGCAGGCTTTCGATGGCGTCCGCGAAGGCGCCGAGCTTGGGCGCAAGCGAAAAGTCGAGGCGGGTGAGATCGGTTTCGGCCGCCTGCATCAGTCCGACCAGCGACCGATGCGTCTGCGCCATGCCGTCGAGCATGCCGGAGACGTCGTGCTTGAGCTTCTGGTTGACCTCGATGAGCGCCGTCGCGGAATTCTGGGCGCTTTCGTCGATGGCCTGGCTGAGAGAGGCGCTGGAGCCGGAAATGGCGGCGTCCAGGGCTTGCGCCACGCGCTCCATGTGCTCGCGCAAGTCATTGTGCGACTTGTCGAGCGTCGCGCCGATTTCGGCGTGCCGCTGGCCGAGGTGTTCGAGCACCTCCGCGGAGCGGCCCGACAGGGCGCCAACGGCGCTTTCGCTGAAGGCGACGATGTTGGAAACGACTTCGCCGCCGCGCGAATGGAGAAGATCGACAAGCTTCATGCCGCGCGAGTCGAACCATTCGTTGAGTTCGGAGATGCGCGCGGACAGGTCCTCGACCAGGGCGCGGCCGCGATGGCCGACGCTTTCCTCGATCTCGCCGATGCGGCGGTCCATTTCGGCGCCGACCTGGTCGAGGCGGCCGATGACCTTCTCCTCGAATTCCTCGATATGGCCGCTGAGGGTTCCCGCGATCAGATCCGCGCGTCCGCCGAGCGTCAGGTTGATTTCCTCGGCCTTGGCGTCGAGCACCCGGCTGACTTCGCGGCCGCCCTCGCCAAGAACCTTGGCGATGTCGATGGCGCGTCCGGCCAGCGCGTCATTGAGCTGGCGCGAGCGCGCGGACAGGCCGGAATCGGCCTGGGCGACGAGCCCTTCGAAGCTGCGCACGATCTCCTGCGTCCGGTCGAGCGATTGCGCATGGAAGCGTTCGAGATGGCCGCCGAGAAGGTTGGCGGTCGCCTCGGCGCGATGGCCGAGCCGGGAGTCGAGTTCCGAACCGTGTTGATTGATGGTCGTTTCGATCGTCGCCAACCGCTCGCCGATCGCATCGGAAAGCGCGGTCGCGCGTTCGCCGAGCCGGGAGTCGAGCTCCGAACCATGCACGTCTATGGTCGTTTCAATCGCCGCAAGCCGTTCGGTCAGGCTTTCCGCGAGCGCATCGGCGCGCGCGCCGATGCGGTCGGCCACGCCGCCGCCGAGCTCTTCGATGATCCGTTCGAAGGCGCGGAGATTTTCGGTGAGGGTCGCGCCAAGCGCCTCGGTCTGCGCGCGGATGTGTTCGGCCGAGCTTTCGCCGCCGCCGCGCATGAGCTGTTCGAGAGCGGCCAGCTGGGCGACAAAATCGGCGTTGAACCTTTCGCCATGTTGCGCCAGGCGCTCGCGCGCCCGGCTTATGCCGCCGTCCATTTGCGTCTCGAAGGCGTGCAGGCTGGTCGAAATTTCCTGCGCCAGGTTGTGGGCGTGGCGGCCGATGCTGCCGGCCGCGTCGTCGCCGCCCTGAAGCAGGGTCTGCTCGAAGGCATTGAGACGTTCGGCGAGCGTCTCGTTGATGCGGTCGCCATGCATGCCGATGGCGGCGATCGCCTCGGACGCGACCTGGGCGAAGCGCTTCTGGGTCTCGCCGACGCGATAGGTGATGGTTTCCGTCGCCTGGCCCGTGGTCGCCGCGAAATTGCGGTCGATGGTCGAGGTCTGCGCCAGCAGGCTGTTGAGCACGGCTTCGGCGGCCGCCTCGAACTGCGCCTGGGTCGCCGCGACATTGCGCGCCAGGGCCTCGCTCACGGCCGTGCTGATGTCTTCCATCGCCCGGCTCAGGTTCTGCGTCCGGGTTTCGGCGTTGCCGATGGTTTCGTCGGTCAGGCGCGCGAAATGGCCATGGAAAGCGTCGGCATGGCCATCGAGCGCCGCCTTCTGGACCTGTGACAGGTTTTCGAAGGAAGCCAGCGTCGTATTGACGGTGTGACCAAGGGCTTCGGTGATCGACCGGCTCGTTTGCTCGAGCGTCTCGCGAAGCTGTTCTGCGCGGGCCTCGGCCTGGCCGGCGGTCTCGGCCGCCATGTCGGCAAATTTGTCGTGGAAGGCGCCGGCATGGCCGTCGAGCGCGGCCATCTGGCCCTGTGACAGGCTCGCGAAGGACGCCAGCGTCGTATCGACATTGTGGCTCAGCGACTCCGTGATCGCGCGGCTGGTCTGCTCAAGCGTCTCGCGAAGCTGTTCTGCGCGGGCCTCGGCCTGGCCGGCGGTCTCGGCCGCCGTGTCGGCAAATTTGGCGTGGAAGGCGCCGGCATGGCCGTCGAGCGCGGCCATCTGCTCATGTGACAGGCTCGCGAAGGACGCCAGCGTCGTATCGACATTGTGGCTCAGCGACTCCGTGATCGCGCGGCTGGTCTGCTCAAGCGACTTGCGCAGCTGTTCGGCGCGGGCTTCGGCTTGTCCCGAGGTCTCGGCGGCGAGGCTGACGAATTTCTCCTGGAAGGCGTCGGTGTGGCCGACCATGGCCGCAAGCTGGTCCTGGGTCGCCGCGGCGACCATGTGCTCGAGCCTTTCGCCATGCGTGGAGACGGCGTCGATCGTCGTCTGGGCCGTCTGCGCGAACTGGTCCTGGAAGGCGCTGGTGTGTCCGATCAGCGCCTGCAGCGTCTCCTGCGTGGACGATCCGACCGTGCGCTCGAGGTGATCGACGTTTTCGCGGAATGCGCGCTCGATGACCTTGGCCTGGGCGTCCAGCGTTTCGAGCGTGGCGCCGGAAATGGCGTCGAGCTGCCGTTGCAGCTGGGCGGTCTTCTCTCCGATGGCGGCGAGCGTCGTTTCGGTGGCGTCGCCGACCGTGGCGCGCAGATGTTCGGTATGGCCGGCGATGCCTTCGACGGCGTCGGCGGCGGTGCGGGCGAACTGCTCGTTGAAGGCCTGGGCGTGGCCGGCAAAGGCCGCCAGCGTCTCCTCGGCGGCGGAATGGAAGCTCTCGCGCAGCGTGTCGGCATGGCCGGCGACGCCCTCGATCGTCTGCATGCTGACCTGGGCGTAGGTCTGTCCGATCGACTCGGCGCTCTGGCTGAAATCCTCGACCGCGCGGTGCGTCGTGGCGGCGACATGGCTTTGCAGCGCGTCGGCCTGGGCCGACATGTCGAGCATGGCCGCGCGGGCCGCGGTGGTGAATTCCTCGACCGTGCGGGTGCGGTGTTCGAGCAGGGTGTCGGCGAAGGCGTCGCCGGTGGCGCCGAGCACGTTCTGCGCCATATTGGTCTCGGAATGCAGGCGGCGGGTCAGGTCCTCGCCCAGCGAGGCCAGCGACTGATGCAGCAGGGGGCCGCGCACCGTGACGATTTCCTGCAGGCGGTCGGCCTGGCTTTCAAGCCGCATGTTCAGATCGTCGGCGCGTTCCTTGAGAGTCTCGCCGATGTGGTCGCCAACCTGGCGGAGATTTTCGGCCAGGCTGGCCGAATGGGCGTTGACCTGCTCCATGAAGTTCTTGGCGAAGGCGCGCAATTCCGTGTCGGTCTGCGCCGAGCGGTCTTCTATGGCGCGCGATGCGTCGCGGCCCGACTGGCCGAAACGCTCGAACAGGGCCTCCGCGCGCTCTTCGAGCTGTTGCAGCAGCGAATCGCCGGATTTGGCGAAATTCGCGTGCAGATCGCCGCCCTTTTCCTCCAGCGCGGTCGAGATGCGCGCGCCGGTCTGGCCGAGCAGGTCCGTGAGCTGGCGGGTGGCGGCTTCGAGTTCGACCGCCACCGAATTCTGGGCGTCGGTCAGGGCGGCCGAAATGCGGTCGCCGTTGCGGACGATGGATTCGCGTTCGCTCGCCAGTTCATTGAGCAGCAGCCGGATGCGCCGCTCGTTTTCGCCGTAGGTGCGCTCAAGCGCGGAGACTTCGCCGCGCACCATGGTTTCGAGTTCGCCGGCGCGCGCCAGCGCTCGCTCGATGCCGTCGCCCATGGAGGCGACCTCGCGGCGGATGGCCTGGCTCAAGGTCACCACCTGTTCGGTGGCGATCGTCTCGGGCTCCGCGAGGCGGATCGCGACTTCCGCCATGGAGCGGGCGGTATGGCGCATTTCCTGCGCGCGCCGCGCCACTGATCCCATGGCCAGGAAATAGATGATCGGCCCGACCAGGGCAAAGATCGACGCGGCGGCGGCAGGACTGAACAAGGCGCCGGAAAAGGCCGCGCCATGTGTGAACATGACATAGCCGATCCACAGGCCCGCCCAGGACGCCGCGGCGACGATGGCCGCCGTCATGGCGCCGGAGTCCGGGCGTGTCTGCAGGCTTTGCAGGATCTGGCCGACCGAGGGGCGGTCGTCGTTGGCCGGACGGGAGGAGGGGGTGAAGGGCGCGCGGGCGGCGTCGGCTTCGCGCGACGGCGGGGTCAGTTCGTTCTTGCCGATTTCAGGCAGGCGCGGCGCGTTGTCGCTTTGCTCGGAGCGGGCGCCGGGAATGTGGAATTCGAGTTTCGGCGCGGCTTCGACGGCTTCGTCGCCGTGGTCGGCCCCTTCCGACTCGACATGCAGCTTGAGCGCGTCCTCGATCGCCGAAAGCGCGGCGGCCGAGGGATCTTGAGCCTTGCTCGATGTCGACATGTCCTATCGCCCTTAACTTGACCTGGAGCAGGCGCGCGAAAAACTGAATGCGCCTGCGAATTCTCCGCCGCATAGAGTTAGCGACAGTTAACCAAATCTTACTTTACGCTTCCGCCGCCGCGATGAAAACCTGCGCCGCCGGGCTTTTGCCAACGTCGTTAACGCCGTTTTCGCCATAAAACTAAAATCCTGGCGAAAGCCGCAGGAAATAAGGGTTCCGTCAGGGCTTGGCGGCTAGTGTGCCTACACTAAAAGGTTGTGGAAGGCAAAGCCTGCAGCCACGCCCAGGCCGGCCCGGAAGCGACAGACGGCGCCGCGCACCGAAGAATCCGAACAGAATCATGTCGCGCGACAGGAGTATGTAATGGCCGCCGCAGCGCTTCGCATGGACGCTTTTGAATCCTCGCCCGTCGAGTCCATTTCCTGGAACCGCCGCGCCAACGCCTGTCCGATCGACCTGGTGCATCTGGCCCGCCAGACCATGGGCGACAGAGCGCTGGAGGTGGAGCTTCTGGCTTTATTCGATCGCCAGGCCGGCCAGATCGTCGCGAAGCTCGCCGCAGCCGAGGCAAATTCGGCAGAGGCGGTCCCGGCCGGCAATTGGCGAGCCGACCTCGCGCACAAGCTGAAAGGCTCGGCCCGCGCCATCGGCGCCCACGCCGTCGCTGCGGCCGCCGACAATTATGAACATTGCGCCCGCGCCGGCGTGCTGCGCGCATCCGACGCCGACCAGCTGGCCGCGGCCGTGGCCGAAGCCCGCGCCGCGCTCCGCGATCTCGCGAGTTAAGCCAGGAACTCCATCACCGCGCTCATAAAAGGCTGTTCGGCTTCGACGCAGGAGAGATGCGCCGCCGGAAGGCTTGCCAGCCGCGCATTTTCAAGGCTTTTCGCCAGCGCCGCGCCGAGAGCGGGCGGCGTCGAAGGGTCGGATTCGCCTGTGATGACGAGGGCCGGGCAGGGCGGCGCGGCGCGGATGGCGTCGCGCAAATCCGTATCGCGCAAGGCCGCGCAGGCCGCGGCATAGGCGTTCGGGTCGCAATCCCCGAGCATTTTCACGATTTTGGCGGCGATTTCCGGCCGGGCGGCCGAAAAGGCCGGAGTCAGCCAGCGTTGCGCGACGGCCGGCGCGAGCAGGGTCATGCCGTTCTCGCGCGCCGAGCGGATGCGGCCGTTCCAGCCTGCGGCGTCGGGAAAATGCGAGGCCGTATTGGCCAGCACGACCCGTTCCAGCCGCGCGGGAGCGTGGATCATCAGCCACTGGCCGACGGCGCCGCCCATGGACATGCCCAGGAAATGCGCCCGCGCAAGGCCAAAACCGTCCATCAGCGCGAGAACGTCGCCCCCGAGGTCGTTCGAGCGAATAGGGGCCGGGCGGTTTTGGAGAGCCGCCGTGGCCGCGCGCGTCGAAGCGGATCACGCGGAATTTTCGGGACAGGGCCGGGACGAGCGCGTCCCAGATCCCGAGATCGGCGCCGAGCGGATGGGCGAGCAGGAGCGCCGGGGCGCTGCTGTCGCCGTCAACAACGGCATTAAAGGCAATGGCTGCCGTCATCCTGGCCTCAGAGCAGTTTCATGGCGCGCAGCGACGCATGGCCGTTGCGTCCGATGATGATGTGGTCGTGCACCGATATGCCCAGCGGCTTGGCGAGCGAGGCTATGTTCTGGGTCATGCTGATGTCGGCGGTCGAGGGCGTGGGGTCGCCCGAGGGATGGTTGTGCACGAGGATGACGGCGCTGGCGTTCAGCTCCAGCGCCCGGCGGACGACTTCGCGCGGATAGACTGGCGTATGGTCCACTGTTCCGCGTCCCTGCACCTCGTCGGCGAGCAGGCCGTTCTTCTTGTCGAGGAAGATGACGCGAAATTGCTCGGTTTCGAGATGAGCCATGGCGCCGCGGCAATAATCGAGAACCTGCGCAAAGGTGGCGAGACCCTTGCGTTTCGTCAAGGACTGCTTCGCCATGAACAGGGCTGCGGCTTCGACGATCTTGAGCTCGGTCACCGCCGCGTCGCCGATGAACTCGACTTCCTTGAGCCTTGCGGCGGGCGCGGCGATCACGTCGCCGAAGGAGCCGAAGCGCTTGATCAGCGCCTTGGCGATCGGCTTGACGTCGCGGCGCGGAATTGCCCGGAACAGGATCAGCTCGAGCATCTCATAGTCGCTGAGCGCCGAAACGCCGCCTTGCAGGAATCTCTCGCGCAATCTTTCGCGGTGGCCCGCGTTGAGCGATTCCCTGGGCGGCGCTTCGTTCATTCCTTATCCCTGGCCCTATTCTTGGCTTGGACTTTGCCTTACGGGGCTTGATTATCGGGACTGTAGGGCGGGCAGTCCAGGCCGCGCGGCGACAGGGTGAAGATTTCCGCGCCCGTCGCGGTGACGCCGAGCGCATGTTCGAATTGCGCGGACAGCGAGCGGTCGCGCGTGACCGCGGTCCAGCCGTCGGCGAGGATCTTCACCTGCGGCTTGCCGATATTGATCATCGGCTCGATGGTGAAGAACATGCCTTCCTTCAGCGTCACGCCCTGGCCCCGATGGCCGTAATGCAGGATGTTGGGCTCGTCGTGGAACAGCCGGCCGAGGCCGTGGCCGCAGAATTCGCGCACGACCGAGCAGCGTTCGGCTTCGGCGTAGGTCTGGATGGCGTAGCCGATGTCGCCGGTGGTCGCGCCGGGTTTTACGGCCGCAATGCCGCGCAGAAGCGCTTCGTAGGTGACTTCGCACAGCCTTTGCGCCTTGCGCGGGACTTCGCCGACAAAATACATGCGGCTCGAATTGCCGTGCCAGCCGTCGACGATATAGGTCACGTCGATATTGACGATGTCGCCGTCGCGCATGGGCTTGGCCTCGGGAATGCCATGGCAGACGACGTGGTTGATCGAGGTGCAGATCGACTTGCGATAGCCGCGATAGTCGAGCGGCGCCGAAAAGGCGCCGTTGTCCATGCCGAATTCATGGGCCAGCTTGTCGAGCGCATCGGTGGTGACGCCGGGCTGCGCGGCCTCGACCATCAGGTCGAGCGCTTCCGCCGCGAGACGGCCCGCCTTGCGCATTCCCGCGAAAGCCTCGGGGCCGTGCAGTCTGATCTGGCCGGTCTTGCGGCCCGGACTTGCTTCCGCTTCGATAAAGGTCATCGGCTCCAGCTCTAGATTTTTCCACGCCGTTGCGGCGCAATATTTGCGGCGGCCACGGCCGGAACAATTCCAGGTCGTCGGCGCTTTGCCGATCCTGGTGCAGATTTACCCCAAACCGGAGGCGGCGCAAGGCGCCTCCCGGTTGAAAAACCCCGCCGGTCGAAAAACCCGGCGCAGGGAACTTGGCCATTTACGGCGCGACTGTTACATCAGGGCCATGCGCGCGACACCGGCCAACGATTTTTCTCCTTTCGGCGAGCATCGGCCGCATGGCGCGCTGCGGCGCCTGCTGGACTTCACCCAGAACGCGGGAATGCACTGGCTGGGCCAGCGCGCGGCCCTGCTGGTGCGCGGCGTTGGCCTGCGCAGGCTGCGCGCCCGCCCCGTCGATGTGACGGTCGAGACGCTGCGCGCCCGCATGCGGCTTTATCCCTACAACAACGCCTGCGAAAAACGGTTGCTGTTCACGCCGCAGCTCGCCGACCGCGAGGAGCGGCGTTTTCTCGCCGCGCGGCTCAAGCCCGACATGAGCTTTCTCGATATTGGCGCGGGCGTCGGCGCGACCAGCCTGTTCGTCGCGATGCGCGCCGGCCCGCGCGCGAAAATCCTCGCCGTCGAGCCGCAGCCCGTGCTGTTCGAGCGCCTCGTCTTCAATCTTCGCCAGAATCCCGAGGCGACGATCAAGGCGACCGATTGCGCCGTCGCCGATGTCGAAAGCCAGGTGACGCTGTTCACCAACCCTTACGATCTCGCGGAAACCTCGATGCGCATCGTCAATGTCGAGGGCGGCGGCGATTCGGTGAAGGCGCATGCGCGCTCGCTGGCCACGCTCGTGCATGAAGAGGGGTTTGAGCGCATCGACGCGATGAAGATCGATGTCGAAGGCGCCGAGGACCTGGCGCTCGAACCGTTCCTGACTTCAGAACCCGCGACCTTGTGGCCGCACGTGCTGATCCTCGCCTATTCGCCGGGAAAATGGGACGTCGATCTCTGCGGATTGCTGGAAGAGCGCGGCTACAGGCGGGTGATGCGCACCCGCGTCTATGTCATGTATGAGCGCAGCGTGGAATTGGACGAGGACAAATGAGCCAGAAGCGCGTCACCGCCGCCATTCTCGTCATTGGCGACGAAATCCTGTCCGGGCGGACCAAGGATGCCAACAGCGGCTACATCGCCGAGTATTTTACGCGCATCGGCATTGAAACCGCGGAAATCCGGGTGGTGTCGGACGACGAGGCGGCAATCGTCGAGGCCGTGAATGCTTTGCGCGGAAAATACGATTACCTGTTCACCACCGGCGGCATTGGCCCGACCCATGACGACATCACCGCCGATTGCGTGGCGAAGGCGCTGGGCGTCGGCATTTCCGAAGACCCGCGCGCCATCGCGCTGCTGCTGGAGCGGATCAGGCCGGAAGACCTCAACGCGGCGCGGCGCCGCATGGCGCGCATCCCACACGGCGCGGACCTGGTCGCCAATCCGATCTCCAAGGCGCCCGGCTTCCGCATCGAAAATGTCGTCGTGATGGCCGGGGTGCCCGCGATCATGCAGGCCATGCTCGACGACATCGCGCCAAAGCTGGCCACGGGCGCGAAAATCCTGTCGGAAATCATCGAGACGCAGGGATTGCCGGAAGGCGCCTATGCCGCGGGACTGGCGGCGCTGGCCAAGGAATTCCCGGACATTTCGATCGGCTCCTATCCGAAGCTGGTCGACGGGCGCTTCCACAACCAGGTGATTTTGCGCGGACGGGACGAGGACTTGCTGGCGCAGGCGAGCGGAAAGGCGCGCGTCATGCTGGCGGAAGTTGCAGAGCGTCACAGGTTGTGAGGCAGCGGCGCCTGCGGAGTTTCGGACTGCAGGCGGCATGTTGCAAAATCAAGAATTTTGCTCGTCGGGCCGTTGCTGGGCGCACCAGGCGAGCGCATCGGCTTCGGCGCGCCGAATCCATGCGTCCTTTGCATCGGCATAGGCGTGGGAATCGTTGGGGTGCAGGTCGCGAGCGCGGCGCTTTTCCTCTTCATAGGCGTGAGCCACTTTCCCGTGGGCGCGCAGATAATCCCTGAAGGCGAGATGTCGCGCGACATGCGGCGAATCCGCAGCGAAGATGTGCAGTTGGGCGATCCGTTCGCCGCCCTCGCCGGACAGGGTGCAATAGCGCCTCCCGGCCATTCCGAGTTCGCCGTGCCAACACCATCCCAATCCTTCCACAAGCGAGCGCTTCCGGTCGAGGTCGTCCAGGGCGGTCACGAGCGCCATCAGGTCGATGATGGGCTTGGCGGCCAGCCCCGGCACGGACGTCGAGCCAATATGATGGACGGCGACGAGCGTCTCCCCCAGCGTCCGCAAGCGCGCAGCGTGGTCGGAGGCCATTTTAGCCCATGCGAACTCATGGGGCGCGAGGAAGACAGGAATGGGCGGCGGCATGGCGCCAATCTATAGAGCTGGCGCCGCCAACCAAAGCGCAATCATCACCAGATGAAAGCTCGGACATTCCGCGGCGCCGCGCAGGCCGCCGCTCATGCATTCCGGTCGTTGACGCCCGGCTTTGAATCGAGCGACTATCGCCCGGCGCCGATCGCCGAAACCGCGCCGCCGGCAAAAGCCCGCGAGGGCCTGTTGGCGAGCCGGATGTCCGGCCGCATTGGCGTCCTCTCTCGCTTGCGAGAACCAAAATGAACGGCTTCATCATCTCCCTGGGCATGGGTCTCGTTGTCGGCGTCGCTTATGGCCTGTGCGGCATCCGCTCGCCAGCTCCTCCGCTCGTCGCGCTGGCAGGCCTGCTCGGCATGGTCCTCGGCGAGCAGGCCGTCGGCATGGCGAGAACCCATTTCGTACAAAATCAGCATCAGGCGGCGGGGGAATCGGAGCCCGATGTTGGCGTCGACAAAAAATCTGACCGGCAATGACGCCAAGTCGGCGCCAATGACGGGCCGAGGGCGCGAGGCCCTCAGCCGTTCCATCGTTCAGTGGGCGCGCGAAGGCGCTTCGCCGTACATCTCGCTGATATGCGCATGCGCAAAGGCCAGCGCGGGCGGCAGGTCCATGCGCCCTCCGACTATCTCGACATAAGCCCCCGACTTCGACGACCGCGCCTTTTGCATGGCGGCGTCGATTTCCCCCAGGGTTTCGGCATGCGCCGTGAACCAGTCGGCACAGCCCATCGCACGGGGAAGATCTGCATATTTCCACTGGGCGAGGTCGTTGTAGCTCCAGTCGGGGTTTTCTTCCAACGCCCGCTCAACCATGTAGCCGTCGTTGTTCAGCACGAAGATCGTCACCTTGGCGCCGAAGCGGCCCATGCTTCCGATCTCGTTGGCGGTGAGCTGGTGCGATCCTTCTCCCGTAATCAGGATGACCCGGCGACCGGGATCGGCCAGCGCAACCCCGAATGCGGCCGCCGTCGCCCAGCCGATCGATCCCCACAGTACCTGCGCCTCGACGCGCACGCCGTCGGGCAGCGTCATCGGCGTCATGCCCAAGGTGGAGCTGCCCGTCTCCAGAACCAATGTATCGCCGGCCCTCAGGAAAGACGCGTAACGCGGGTAGAGCGCCTGCATCGAGATCCGGTCGGAAGGCTTTCCGTCGGGCCGGACCGCCTGCACAGCCTTGCGGCGATAGGGCGCCGCCTTGGTTTTGAGCTTCATCAGCGCTGGAAGGAGGTCGGTCAGGCGCACGGAGCCGAAAATCTTCTGGGCGATCCTGACATCGTTGAGGCCGATCGAAACAAACCGATCCCGGTCAAGCCGTGCGGTATAGGCTGATGTCGTGATGTCATTGAGATTGACGCCGCCGAGGTCCAGGATCAGGTCGGCTTCCTCGACAATTTTCCGCGTTTCCTCATCCGAAACCGCTCCGGCGTACATGCCGGCGAATTGCGTATGGCCTTCGCCAATCAATCCCTTTTCCATCGCGGTTGTGGCGAATGGGCAGCCGAGCGCCTCGATCAGCTTGCGCGCTTGCTGTTCCAGGCCCAGTCGCGCCAGGGTAAACGCAGGCAAGGCGACGACCGATTTTGCGCCATCCATCCTCTTCTGGATCGCTGCGACCGCCTGTTCCAGCGCGGCGGCGTTCGACTCCAGCCTGATCGGCGCCCACTTCGTTCCAGACGACCGGCGTGATCGCGAAATCAGAGGGTACGGCGATGTAGGCGGGCTGGTTGTTCAGCCTCGCTTCCGCGATCAATCGCTCCATTTCAATCATGCAGTTTTCGGGCGTGATGACCGCATGGCAGCAGGCGGCCCTGGCCGACAGCTCGACGAAATTGCCGAAAACGCCGTCGCCAAGCGTATGATGCGCAATCTTGTGCAGGCGCTGATTTTGATAGGACGGCATGCCCACGAGGTGGAAAACGAGAGAATGTTCGGCCTTCGCGCCCATGACGCCATTGAGCGCTGACAATTCGCCGACGCCGTAAGTCGTCACGAGCATCGCGGCGCCGCGAACGCGGGCATAGCCGTCGGCGGCGTAGGAGGCGTTGAGTTCGTTTGCGCATCCGATCCATTTGACTTCAGCGCTGCGATCGACGGCGTCGCATAGCGGGAAAGCATAATCTCCCGCGACCCCGAAGCAATGATTGACGCCCTCACGCGCAAGGCGCTGAACGATATAATCGGCGACGCCAGGCTTTTGTTGCCGAGAGGATGAGCTGGATTGTCGAACGCGTTCGGTCATGGCCGTTTCCTTTCCGATCCAACGTTGAACATCGGTTCTTGCAAATCGCGTCCCGCTTGAATGGACGGGTCTTCTTTCGTTAGCTGGCGACCGCTTGAGCGCGACGCTTTCTGCGCCAGCCGACCAGGTATTTTGAAACTTCTTCCACGAGCCCGACCTGAAGGAAAATGACAATTCCTTGAAAGCAACGGCGTTCCCGCGCCGCTAAAGGCGCGGTCGCTCGCAGTGACGGCCGGAAAGAACGGCTTTCAGTGTAAAATTTGCTGCAAAAACGCCTTCGTCCGCTCGTGCTGCGGCGCGCCGAAAAAGGCGGCGGGAGCGTTCATTTCGACGATCTGGCCCTGGTCCATGAAAATGACGCGGTCGGCGACCTGCCGCGCAAAACCCATTTCATGCGTCACGACCATCATGGTCATGCCCTCGCTGGCGAGCTCGACCATCGTATCGAGCACTTCCTTGACCATTTCGGGGTCGAGCGCCGAGGTCGGCTCGTCGAACAGCATGATTTTCGGCTTCATGCAGAGCGCGCGGGCGATGGCGACGCGCTGCTGCTGGCCGCCCGAGAGCTGGCTCGGATATTTGTCGGCCTGGTCGGCAATCCGCACTTTTTCGAGGATTTGCATGGCTGACGCTTCCGCATCCGGCTTGGGGATTTTTCGAACCCAGATCGGCGCGAGCGTGCAATTGTCGAGAATGCTCAGGTGCGGAAACAGGTTGAAATGCTGGAAGACCATGCCGACTTCGCGCCTGATTTCGTCGATGCTCCTGACGTCGTCGGTCAATTCGACGCCATCGACGATCAATCTGCCCGTTTGATGCGCCTCGAGACGGTTGACGCAGCGGATCAGCGTGGACTTGCCGGATCCCGAAGGGCCGCACACGACAATTTTCTCGCCATGCGCCACTTCGAGATCGATCTCGCGCAGCACATGGAATTCGCCGTACCATTTGTTGAGGCCGACCATGCGAATCGCCGGATCGTTCTGCGCTGCGGGCGAGGGTGTGGTCATGAGGTCTCCGACGGGGCTTTCGCCATCTTACAATATAGGCGCGCGCAAGGGCATGAAATGAGCGAATCCATCGAAATCGCTTCAGGCGACGCCAAGGCCCGGATCGCCCTGCGCGGCGCCGAGCTGAAAAGCTGGCGCGTCCACGGCGATGAGCTGATCTGGCCGGGTGACGACACGTTCTGGCCGGACTCGGCGCCTGTGCTGTTTCCGGTGGTCGGCTGGACCCGCGACGGCATACTCGTCGAGGGGCGGCGCTATCCCCTCGGCTTGCACGGATTTGCGCGGGACCAGGATTTTTTCGTCGTCGACCAGTCGCGAAATCGCGCCGTGTTTCGGCTTGCCGCCAATGCGGCGACCCGGGCGCTCTATCCGTTCGAGTTCGCTTTCGACGTGGAATATTTGATTGAAAAGAATGCATTGAAGGTCGTTCTTCATGTCAGGAATGAAGGCGATGTCGTTCTGCCCTATGCCTGCGGCCTGCATCCGGGTTTTCGCTGGCCGCTGCCGGGGGCGGAGGGGATTCATGTCGTCCGTTTCGACCAGCCGGAAAGGCCTGAGGTTCCCGTGATCGCGCCGGGCGGGCTGTTTTCCGCGAAAATGCGGCCGATTCCCCTGCAGGGACGCGATTTGGTCCTGACGCCGCAGCTTTTCGAGGAAGCCCTGTGTTTTCTCGACGCGCGCAGCCAGGGCCTCGAATTTTCCGCCGGGGCGGGCAAGCCGGTGCTGCGCATGGAGCTGGAGAATTTTCCGCACATCGCCCTGTGGTCGCGGCCGGGGGCGCCCTTCCTCTGCCTTGAAGCCTGGACGGGGCACGGCGATCCCCAGGGGTTTGACGCCAGCATTTTTGCAAAGCCGTCCATGCGACGCCTGAATCCGGGCATGAGCGCGCGCAGCGCCGCGACATTTGCCTGGAGCGCCTGAGAACGCGCTGATATGAAGCGGCATGATCGATCTGACCTTGGAAAACCCTGATCTCACGCGGAAAAACCTCGCCTTCTTCCTGGCGACGCGCGGGTTCGGCGCCTTCGCCGCGCAAATGCTCGATGTCGCCATCGGCTGGCATGTCTATTCGGAGACCGGCAGCGCCATGAGCCTTGGCCTGATCGGCCTCGCGCAATTCCTGCCTTTGCTGGTCTGGCTGCCCTGGAGCGGCCACGCCTCGGATGTCTTCGACCGCCGCAAAGTCTCGGCCTTCGCCGCGCTCGGGCAGGCCGCGGCGTCGCTGGCGATCTTCTTCGTCGCGGCCTTTTCCGCGCCGGTCTGGCTGATTTATCTCGCGCTGTTCGGGCTTGGCTCGGCGCGCGCTTTCGCCGGCCCGGCCAATTCCTCGCTGTTGCCGGGGATTGTCTCAAAATCCGCCTTCTCGAAGGCGATCGCCATGGCGACGATGGTTTTCCAGGCGGCGACCATCGCCGGTCCCGCGCTCGGCGGCCTGCTTTTCGCCTTCATCGGCGTCAAGGTCTTCCTCATTTGCGCCGTGGTGGCCGGAGCGGCCGCGCCCGCCGTGCTGGCGATCCGCTGGCCGAGCCGCGGGACGACGGCCGCAGATCCGACGCCCGTGGAAAGGAGCGCCTCGGCGGGTTTGCGCTACATCTGGTCGAACAAGGTCGTCCTCGGCGCCGTCACGCTCGATCTTTTCGCGGTGCTGCTCGGCGGCGTCTCCGCGCTGCTGCCGATCTACGCCCATGACATCCTGCGCGTCGGACCCATGGGCCTGGGCATATTGCGCGCCGGGCCGGCCATGGGGGCGATCGGCGTCGGCCTGCTGCTGGCGGTCTATCCGCTGAGGCGCGGGGTCGGCGTCAAGATGTTCGCCTGCGTCGCGGGATATGGCGTGGCGACGATCATCTTCGCGCTTTCCACGTCCTACGCCCTTTCGCTGGCGGCGCTGGCGGCGCTCGGCGGCTTCGACGTCGTCAGCATGGTGGTGCGGCAGACGCTGGTTCAGCTCGCCACGCCCGACGAGATGCGCGGTCGCGTCGCGGCGGTCAATTTCCTGTTCATCGGCGCGTCGAACCAGCTTGGCGAATTCGAGTCGGGCTTCGCCGCGGCCCTGCTCGGCGCCGTCGGCGCGGCGCTGCTCGGCGGCTGCGGCACGCTGATCGTGGTGGCCGTCTGGGCGGCGCTGTTTCCGCATCTGCGAAAGGCCGACGAGATCGGGACTTAACATTTCCGGCAACCTCTGCCACAAGCGGGCGGAAATTTGGGGATTTGTCCATGACCTCGACCATCGTGAAACCCTCCGGCCGGAAAGCGCTGCTGATCGACGGCAAGGCGGCTTCCGCCGCCGTGCTCGAACGCGTCGCGCAGGAAGCGGCGGCGTTCCACAGCAAACCAGGCCTTGCGGTGGTCCTGGTCGGCGAAAACCCGGCGAGCCAGGTCTATGTGAAATCCAAGGGCAAGGCCGCGCTGTCCTGCGGCTTTCATTCGGTGCAGCACGATCTGCCGGCCACGACCTCGGAAGCCGACGTCATCGATCTCGTGCGAAAACTTAACGCCGATCCCTCCATCCACGGCATTCTCGTGCAATTGCCGCTGCCGGCGGGAATTGACTCCGCCAAGGTGCTGCTGACCATCGCGCCGGAAAAGGATGTGGACGGCTTTCATCCCATCAACGTGGGCCTGCTGGCGACGGGCGCCGCGGACAAGGCGCTCGTTCCCTGCACGCCGGCCGGCGCCATGCTGCTGATCGAGGAGGCGGCCAAAGCGCTCGGCCGCGACCTTTCCGGCGCCGAGGCGGTGATTGTCGGGCGCTCCAACATCGTGGGCAAGCCGATGGCGCAATTGCTGCTGGCGAGAAACGCCACGGTCACGGTCGCTCATTCGCGCACGAAAGACCTTCCGTCCGTGGCGCGGCGCGCCGACATCCTGGTGGCCGCGGTAGGCCAGCCGGAAATGATCCGCGGCGACTGGATCAAGTCGGGCGCGCTGGTGATCGATGTCGGCATCAACCGCGTTCCCGCCGAGGGGCTCAACGCCGCGGGCCAGCCGAAAACACGGCTGGTCGGCGACGTCGCCTTCGAGGAGGCGGTCGAGGTCGCCGGCGCGATCACCCCCGTTCCCGGCGGCGTCGGCCCGATGACCATCGCCCTGCTGATGTCGAACACCTTGCGCGCCGCAAAAATGGCCGGCGGGCGCTAGGACGACTCAGACGAACTTGAACTGCGACGCGGTCAGGCTGGTCATCTGGACATTGGCCAGGGTGACCATGTCGGAGGCGTCGAGCGAGATCACCGTGTTCGCACCGGACTGGTACATGTGGCTCGGGGTCGAAAGCGCCGCGAAACTGGCGAAATCGGACTTGCTGAACTGCAACGTGTCGGTCGATCCGAAATTGTTGATGTCATCGACGCCGATCGCCGGCGCGAACACGAAGGCGTCTGACGTCCCGTAGGCCGAAACGAGGTTCGCCCCCGCCATGTCGAACGTGTCGCTGGAGCCGGTGACCGACGCCTGCGAGCCGTTCATGTAGATCGCGCCGTTCGATCCTGTGACGGAGTCCCAGTTTCCGCCGGAGCTGTAGAGGCTCACCGCATTGCCCGACCCGCCGGCGAAAGCGATCTTGTCGCCGCCGCCCGAGAGCGCCGTCTGGCCGCTGGTAAGGTTGATGCTTCCGTTAGAGCCATAGACCCAACCCCAGGCGCCGCCGGTGTTGTAGAGGCTCACGGCGTCGTTCGAGCCGCTGACGAATGCAATGGCGTTGCCGCCGCCCTGGATCGCCGCCTGGGCGCTGTTGAGATAGATCGAGCCGCCGGAGCCATAGAGCCAATCCCAGACGCCGCCGGTATTGTAGAGGCTGGCCGCATTGCCGGAGCCGCTGGAAAAGCTGAGGGATTCGCCGCCGCCCTGGACAGCCGCCTGCGCGCTGTTGAGATAGACGGTCCCGCTGGCGGCATAGACCCAATCCCAGCTGCCGCCGGTGTAATAGAGGCTCGCCGCATTGCCCGCGCCGCCCGCGAAATCGACCATCTCGCCGCCGCCCTGGATCGCCGCCTGCGCGCCGTTCAGGTAGATCGATCCATTCGAGCCATAGACCCAGTCCCAGCTTCCGCCGGTGCTGAAAAGGCTGGCGGCATTGCCGGAACCGCTCACGAAATCGACCACCTCGCCGCCGCCGGCAACCGTGGACTGGCCGCTGTTGAGGTAGATCGCGCCGTTCGATCCCTTGACCGCGTCCCAGCTTCCGCCGGTGCTGAAAAGGCTGGCCGCATCGCCGGAGCCGCCGGCAAAACTGATCGTGTCGCCGCCGCCTGTCACGGTCGTCTGGGCGCTGCTCAGGTTGACCGCGCCGTTCGAGCCGCTGACAGCATCCCAATTCTTGGCGGCGGCGCTGAGGGTCACCGTATCGCTCGTTCCGGAAAACAGCACGTCCTGGCCGCCGCCGGAAAAGCTCGCGCTCGCGCTCACGAGGTCGGTCACCGCGTTCGACGTTCCCGTGCCGAAGGAATTCGTCGCCTGAAGTTGTGAACGTATGAACGCCCTGGCCAGAACCGGTGATCGTGGCGCTCCAGGCCCCCGTCGAATCCGCCGTCGCCGCGCCGATTTGCGTCGCGCCGTCGAAAATCGTGATGGTCGAGGCTGCGTCCGCGGCGTCGATCTTGCCGGGAAGCGTGATGGATGCGCCCGCCGACCCTGCTGTGTTGGAGATTGCCAGCCTCGGCGCCGCCGTGAAAGTCGGGGCCGCCACGACAATGTCGACGGGAGCGATCGGGTCGCCGCCTGGCGGGGCGGCATAGATTTCGTGAGTGCCGGATGCTGTGCCATCCGTAATCCATAGGCCTTGATTGCCCTGGGCGTCCTCGCCGCCGAAATAAGCGTGGCCGTCATAGATCGTGAACTGGACCGGATAGAGGCCGCTGTCGGCGAAAATGCCGGCAGAATTGGCGCCAGTGATCCCCGTGATTTCCTGGGTGCCGGCGGCTGTGCCGTCTGTCTCCCACAGGCCCTGCTGCATGGCCGCGTTCACGCCTTCGAAGATCACTTCGGATCCGAGAGTTGCGAAACCAGGCCCCGGAAGCGTTGAGCCGTAGCCATCGAAAATGCTGAAGGAATTGGCTCCCGAGATGCCCGTGATTTCGGACGTGCCCGCAGCCGTGCCGTCGGTCACCCACAAGCCCGGGGCGCCCGCGGCGTCAACGCCTGCGAATATGGCGTTGCCGTCAAGCACGGCGAAATCCGCGGTCAGATTCAGGTTAAACACACTGCTGAAGAAAATACCGCCCGGATCCGTGTTGGCGATGCCGGTGATCTCGTAGGTTCCGCTTGCCGCGCCATTCGTCGTCCAGAGACCCCTCTGGCCGCTGGAATTTGCGCCTTCGAACAGCAAGCCGCCGTCGAAAGCCGTAAACCCCGGGTTGATCGACGCCGGCCCTGCGGTTTCATAAGCGAACAAACCGCCGCTCCAGGCGCCGCTGACGGCTAATTCCTGGGTGCCGGCGGCCGTACCATTCGTGGACCATAATGAATAGGCATTGTCGGCGCCGAGCGCATCGAAAACGGCAACCGAGCCTATGTCCGTCAGATTGGCCGGATCGAGCGAACCGGAGCTGGGGGCGCCAGCTATGCCTGTCAACTCGCTTGTGCCGGCGGCCGTGCCGTTGGTGACCCAAAGGCCTTGGGTATCGACGGCGTCCACTCCACTGAAAACTACAAGATTATTCAGGAGGGTCATATAATGCGGCTGCAGATCCAAGCCGCCATCGCTTGCGGCGGCGATCCCGGTCAATTCCTGCGTTGTCGCCGATGTCCCGGAAGTGACCCAGAGGCCAAAATTGGTCACTGACGACGTGTCGCTTCCCTCGATCAGGTATTTGCCTTGGTACGAAACAATATCTTCATTGGCGGCCCCAAGAAGGGTCGAGTAGAATGGTCCGTTGTAACCTGGTCCAGTGATGCCTGTCGCTCCATCGTTACCCTCCCCGACGATGCCGAGGGTAGAAGTTCCGGCGGCGGTTGCATCTGAATAATAAAGCCCCGAAAACCCCTGGCCTATTTGGGCTGATGATCCGGAGGAAACTACGGCGAAATTGTCCGAATAGCCATAAAAAAGCATGAATTGGTTTGCCATTCCGCATCCTATATCAACAAATATACAGTCTTGCTGCTTAAAAGCGTGATTGCCTAAAATCGAGCGATGAACTGAATGACCTTGGTATCACATATTCCGCTGCGGCATCGATTATTTTTTATAGTTTCAGTCCGTATTTGACTTAAAAACGACGTATCCGTCGCTGAATTTTATTTTGCTTCCTGGTCGTATTTTTGATAGCGGCGCGGCGCACGATTTCCAGTTTTGACGGCTCACCGCGCCGCGCCGTTCAGCGCCACGGCAAACGCGCATCAGGACGCGCCGTCATCCCTGCGCATCCACACGGTTTCGCGCGCCCGGGCCAGCGACTGCCTGAGCGAGGAGAGGTCGAGCGGTTTCGAAAACAGCGCGAAGAGTTTCAATCCGGCCTGCTCGGCCATGACCCGCGTCTCCTCCAGCACCTGCTCGGACGAGCCGCTGATCACCAGCGTTTCGATGTTGCGATCCATGCCGCCGATCAATTTCAGCAGGTCGAGGCCAGTGTTTTCGCCGAGCCCGAGGTCGATGGTGGCGCAGTCGATCTCTTCGCGGCGCAGAATCTCCATGGCTTCGTCGAGCGTTCCAGCGGCCAGCACCGTATGCCCGGCCTGAAGGCCGATCTTGCCGATGACGCGGCGCTGGATCGGATCGTCGTCCACCACCAGCAGCCGGGTGACGATCGGCGCCATGCCGACCAGCACGTCCGAATGGTCGATCGTCTTTTGACTGCGCATTTTCTTGATCTCCAGCTTTTCTAATTCACGTTTTCAGGCGGCGTTGAGCACGTCGTCGATGAACGGCCTGGCGTCATGGAAGGCGGTGTTGGCGGCGTGGTTCAGGTTTTCCACCTGGTCGAAATGCTTGTTGAGGATGACCAGTTCGATCTCCCTGGAGATCGCCGAGAGGCGGGCGAGACCGAGCATGGCGGAAGAGCTTTTCAGCGAATGGGCGGCGTCCTTCAGCACCAGCATTTCCTGGCGGGCGAATGCGACGCGCATGTCGTCGAGCCGGTGGCGCGCGTCGCCCATGAATTTGCTGAGAAGCTGGCGGGCGTCCTCTTCGCCGATTTCCTTGCCCAGCACGGCGAAACATTCAAATTCGAAGGCGGGCTGGTCGCTGTAGAAGCTCGAATCGTTGGCGGCCTCGATAGCGGGAGCCCTGGAGACCGGCTCCGCGGCGGAGACGCCCATGGCGCGCCCGACGATCTCGCGCAAGGGCCCGCCGCGATAGGGTTTCGCGAGAAAATCATTCATGCCCGCGGCGCGGCACTGGTCCTGGTCCTCCTGGAAGGCGCTGGCGCTGAGCGCGACAATTGGCGCATTGCCGTTGGGAGCGGGCAGGGCGCGGATGGCGCGAGTCGCCTCGAACCCGTTCATGTTGGGCATGTGAATGTCCATCAGTATCAAGTCATAGGCGGTGGATTTCGCGGCGGCGACAGCCTCTGCTCCGTCCTGCGCCGTGTCGATCCTTGCGCCGGTGCGGGCCAGTATCGTCTTGGCGATGCGGCGGTTGGTGGGATTGTCCTCGACGAGCAGGATCTGTTTTCCGCGGAAATCGCCTTCGAAGTCCTGGCTCGACGCGGCGGCTTTCCGCTCGCTGCGATCGGGCGAGGGCGCTGCTTCCTTCGCCACGCGCTCGACCGGAAGCGTGATGGTGAAGGCGCTGCCGACGCCCGGCGCGCTGGCGACCAATATGTCGCCGCCCATCTGTTCCGCCATGCGGCGGGCGATGGCCAGGCCGAGGCCGGTGCCGCCATAGCGGCGCGAAATGGAGCTGTCGGCCTGCCAGAATTCGGTGAAAAGCTTTTTCTGCGCTTCCTCGCTCATGCCGACGCCGGAATCCCGCACCATCAGTTCAAGCCGCAGCCTGGGAGGATTATCCAGGCTGGCCGCCTCGTCGCGGCACGACGCCTCGATGCAGACATGGCCGTGCGCCGTGAATTTTATGGCGTTCGAGACGAAATTCAGCAGGATCTGGCGCAGCCGCACGGCGTCGCCGGCGACGAAAGGCGGCAGGTCCTCGGCAAGATGGATGTCGAGATGAAGGCCCTTGTCCTCGGCCTGCACGGTGAAGGTTTCCGCGACGTTGCGGACCAGCGCGGCGATGGCGAAGGGGCGGCTCTCGAATTCGAGCTTGCGCGCCTCGAGCTTGGAATAGTCGAGGATGTCGTTGATGACGCTCAGCAGGTGCTCGCTCGACTTCGCGATGATTTGCAGCGGTTCGCGCTGGTCGTCGGGAAGGGATTTCTCCAGCAGGTGATCGGCCATGGCGATGACGCCATTGAGCGGCGTGCGGATTTCATGGCTCATGGTCGCGAGGAAATCCGATTTGGCGCGGTTGGCCTCGCGCGCATCGTCGCGGGCCTGCCGCATCTCGGCGGTGCGGACGATGACTTCCTCCTCCACCGCATAGCGGCGGTCGAGCAGCCAGGCGATGTTGACGGTCAGGCACAGGGCGACGGCGAGAAAGGCCCAGGGCAGGTATCCGCGCTCGTTGGCGACATAGGCGGGCGTTGCTGTCGCGACCACTTTCCAGGGCCGGCCGCCCACGGACAAATTGCGCGAGGTCGAAACGGGCGAGGCGTTTTTTTCACGCGGCCCATATGTCCGAGGGAAGAGCTGGGATTCCATGGGGTCAGCGGCGAGATCCCAGATCGACAGGGTCATGTCGCTGTCGGACGCCTTCTCCCCCGTGGTCCCGGCGATCACGTCGCCGATGCGGAACACGCCGAGCACGACGCCGCGAAGATCGTCGCGGCCAAAGCCGGAACGGGCGAACACCGGGTAGAAAACCAGAAAGCCGTACTGGTCTCCCGTCTCCTGCACCAGCGTGATGCGGGCGGTCGCTTGCGGCGCGCGCGCGTCGATGGCGGCGTCGATCGCCGCATGGCGCGCCTCGTTGGAATAGAGGTCGAATCCCAGCGCCTTTTCGTTGCCGCGCAGCGGTTCGACATAGAAGACCGGGAAATAGCGCTCGCGCTGGCCGGCGGCCCGCATCGCGCCGCCCGGCGCGCGTTCGGCGACGTGGAAGCCCGGCTGGTTGCGCTCGCCCAGCGCCTCGACCTTCGACCGTTCGTCCGAGGTCACCAGCGGCACCCATTCATAAGCCTGCACGCCCGCGGTGGCTGACAGGAGCGGCGTGACGAAGCTTGTGAATTTTTCCGGCGCGACATCGCCTGTTGTCTCGAAGAACGAAGCCAGCGAATGCAGCGTGCCCACGGTGGCGAGAAGCCGCGCCTCCACGGCCGCGACGCGTTCGCTGGCCGTGCGTTCGAACGAGGCCTGGATGCGGGTCGTCTCCGCTTGCTGTCCGACGCGGAAAGCGAGAAGCGACAGGACCAGCCCCGCCGCCACGACGGCGAACATCATCGGCCTGCGCCGGGCCGTGTTGATGCGGCGCCTCTTGACGCCATGTCTCGGATCGCCTTCTTGGGAATTGCCCTGGACGTCGGTTTGCGGCTGCACGTCTGTCTCGCTTTTGGCTAAGCTGTCTTCAATGCGATGAAGATGCGGAACCATGCGTTAACGCACGCTGTAGTTGCATCATTCAATTTTTAACAACCGGCTTGTGCGAGGCCATTTTTGCGGCAGAGTTAACTTTTTGCCTCGCGGCCCGGCTTGGAAAAATCGATCCGTCTTTGCCTTCCGGCTAGGATGAGTCCGGCGTGGGAATGCGCTAAGCTTGGCGCAACCACAGCGCGTCCGGACGGTCCGGATAGGGCGCGCCGACAAGAACAATGGGCAGGAGATTGCAGGATGGGCAAAGCTTACGAGACCGGTCTCGACCGGAACCGCGCCAATTTCGCCGCGCTGACGCCTTTGAGTTTCATCGCCCGCGCCGCCGACGTCTTCCCGCACAAGACCTCGATCATCCATGGTCCCCAGCGATTCACCTGGAAGGAGACCAACGAGCGTTGCCGACGGCTCGCCTCGGCCTTGCACAAGCGCGGCATCGGCAAGAACGATACGGTCGCCGCCATGCTCCCCAACATACCCGAGATGTTCGAGGCGCATTTCGGCGTCCCCATGGCCGGCGCCGTTCTCAACACGCTCAACACGAGGCTCGACGCTGAGGCCATCGCTTTCATGCTCGACCATGGCGAGGCCAAGGTCCTGCTGACCGACCGCGAATTTTCGCGCGTCATCGACAAGGCGCTGAAAATGATGACGGGGCCGAAACCCCTCGTCATCGATGTGGACGACAAGCTTTTCGAAGGCGGCGCAAACCTCGGCGAGATCGACTACGAGGCCTTCATCGGCCAGGGCGATCCGGCTTTCGAACCCATCATGCCCGATGACGAATGGGACGCCATCGCCCTCAACTATACGTCCGGCACCACCGGCAATCCCAAGGGGGTGGTCTATCACCATCGCGGCGCCTACCTGAACGCCGTCTCGAACATCGTCACCTGGGGCATGGCGCCGCATTCGGTCTATCTCTGGACGCTGCCGATGTTTCATTGCAACGGCTGGTGCTTTCCCTGGACCATGGCGGCGAATGCCGGCGTCAACGTCTGCCTGCGCCGCGTCGATCCCAAGGCGATTTTTGAGCTGATCCGCAAGGAAAAGGTCAGCCATATGTGCGGCGCGCCGATCGTCTACGGGCTGCTGATCAATGCCGATCCCGCGGATCAGGCAGGGATCGACCATGGCGTCGACGGCCTGATCGCAGGCGCCGCGCCGCCGGCCGCGATCATCGAAGGCGCGGAAAAGATCGGCATTTCCATCACCCACGTCTATGGCCTGACCGAAACCTACGGCCCGGCCTCGGTCTGCGCCAAGCAGAAAGAATGGGATGAGCTGCCGCTTGAAAAGCGGGCGGAGCTGAATGGACGGCAAGGCGTGCGCGCCATGATGCAGGAGGGGATCGACGTGGTCGATCTCGTCAATTTCAAGCCCGTGCCGCACGACGGCGCGACCATGGGCGAAATCGTCTTCCGCGGCAATATCGTGATGAAGGGCTATCTCAAGAACGAGCGCGCGTCGCAGGAGAGTTTCGCGGGCGGCTGGTTCCGCACCGGCGATCTCGCGGTGATCGAGCCGGACGGCTATATCAAGATCAAGGACCGCTCCAAGGACATCATCATATCAGGCGGGGAGAACATTTCCTCGCTCGAGGTCGAGGACGTGCTCTACCGCCACAAGGACGTGCTGGCGGCGGCCGTGGTGGCGGCGCCGGACGAGAAATGGGGCGAGGTCCCCTGCGCCTTCATCGAGATCCGCGAAGGCGCCGCGCCGACGCAGGAGGACATGCTGGAGTTCTGCCGGGCGCACATGGCGCGGTTCAAGGTTCCCAAGAAATTCATCTTCGGCGCCCTGCCAAAGACATCGACCGGCAAGATCCAGAAGTTCATCCTGCGCGAAAAAGCCAGGGAAGCCGACTCGATAAGCTGAATTGCTGATGCAAAGCCTTAGACATATCCGGAGTGCTCCATGACCGCCTACAACGCGCCGATCCGCGACATGCTCTTCACCCTGCGAACGGTCGGCGATCTCGATCGCATCGCCGCCCTGCCGGGCGCCGAGGAGGTCTCGATCGATCTGGTCGAAGCCATTTTCGAGGAAGCGGGCAAATTCGCGGGGGACGTGCTGGCGCCGCTGAACCAGCCGGGCGACAGGCAGGGATGTGTCTGCAAGGACGGCGTGGTGACGACGCCCGACGGGGTCAAGGAGGCGTTTTCCGCCTTCTGCGAACAGGGCTGGCACGCCATGCCGGCCGAGGCGCATTACGGCGGCCAGGGCCTGCCGAGCCTCGTTTCGACGCCCGTGCTGGAAATGTGGACGGCGGCGAACCTGGCCTTCTCGCTGTGCCAGATGCTGACCATCGGCGCCATGGCCGCCATCGACCATCACGGCTCCGACGCGCAGAAGGCGCTGTATATTCCGAAAATGGCGGCGGGGACGTGGACCGGCACGATGAACCTGACCGAGCCGCAGGCGGGCTCCGACCTCGCCGCGGTGCGCACGCGCGCGGTTCCCGACGGCGACGGCTATCGCATCACCGGCACGAAGATCTTCATCACCTGGGGCGAGAACGACGTTTCCGAAAACATCGTCCATCTCGTGCTGGCGCGGCTGCCCGACGCGCCTGCGGGCGTAAAAGGCATTTCGCTGTTCATCGTGCCGAAATTCCTGGTCAATGCCGATGGCTCGCTCGGCGCGCGCAACGATCTCGTCTGCTCGTCGATCGAGCACAAGCTCGGCATCCACGGCAGCCCGACGGCGGTGATGTCCTTCGGCGACAAGGGCGGGGCGATCGGGCTATCTTGTCGGCGAGCCGCACCGCGGCCTCGAATACATGTTCACCATGATGAATCACGCCCGCCTCAACGTCGGGCTCGAAGGGGTCGCCATCGCCGAGCGCGCCTTCCAGCAGGCTCGCGACTATGCGGGGCAGCGTGTGCAGGGCCGGCCGATCGACGCGCCGGACGGGGCGCCGATCGCCTTCCACCCCGACGTCAAGCGCATGCTGCTCGACATGAAGGCGCGGATCGAGGCCATGCGCGCGCTCGCCTATTATGCGGCGGCGCAGATGGACATCGCCCATCGCTCGCCCGACGCGGCCGAGGCGAAGCGGGCGCAGGCGCGGGTCGACCTGCTCATTCCCGTGGTCAAGGGCTTTTGCACCGAAAACGCCATCCAGGTCGCCTCGACCGGCGTGCAGGTCCATGGCGGCATGGGCTTCGTCGAGGAGACCGGCGCCGCGCAGCATTTCCGCGATTCCCGCATCACCACCATTTACGAGGGCACCACGGGCATCCAGGCGAACGACCTGGTGGGTCGCAAGATCGCCCGCGACGGCGGCGCAGCGGTCCGCGACCTGATCGCGGAAATCGAGGCGACGCGGGCCGAGGCGGCGGCTATCCCCGAGGTGGCGAAGCTCGCCAAGGCCCTGGCCTCGCCGCTCGCCCGGCTGGGCGAGGCGGTGGACTGGGTCGTGCAGACGCATCGCGCGGCGCCGGCGAAGACCGCGGCTTCGGCCGTCTCGTTGCTGCATCTGTCGGGTTATGTCGCGGGCGGCTGGCTCGTGCTCAAGCAGGCGAAAGCCGCGGCGAGCCTGCTCGCATCAGGCGAAAACGATCCCGCCTTTTTACGCGGCAAGCTCGCTTTCGCCGATTTCTACGCCTCGCAACTCCTGCCGCAGGCCGAGGCGCTGCACGCCGTCATCGTCCACGGCGCGGACGACATCGCCTCGTTCGATCCGGCGCTGCTTGCCGGCTGATTACCGAATTATTGACGCTCTTGCCCGAAATCATTGGCGTTTGCCGTTCTTATGACTATGTATTGAAAGGAACTTCCTGATGGACGGCGAGTCTGGGGACGGAAAGATGAAGATCACGATCAATATCGATTGCACCCCCGCGGAGGCTCGGTCTTTCATGGGACTTCCAGATTTCGAGCCGATGCAGAAGCGTGCGATGGAGGAACTGGAAAAGCGGATGATGGAATCACTCGACCGCTATTCGCCCGAAGCCCTGCTCAAAATGTGGATGACCCCTGGAAGCCTCGACGCCGGCTGGCTGCAGGACATCATGCGGCAAGGAAAGAAGTGAAGATCATTTTGCCTGTCTGATCTGAATGCAGATGCGTTTGCTCCATGTAGAGAAACGCACGTGATGCATCGGAATTCGGCGCGGCCGGGACGGCTCAGCAGCCTGGCGAAGCGGCGTTCCGCGGGAAACGACGGCGCAATGAAGCGTGCGGTTGCAACGACCACCTGGTCTTCACCAACGTATCCATGGTGAGCGATCGTAACCCTGGGGCCTGTTGCGATAGGCGGCGGCGTCGGACGACGCCCCGGAAGACGCCCCGGAAGACGCCCCGGAAGGCGCCCTGTGCGGGCTTGTCTGCGCCCTGGCGACCTCGCCCGAACTGGAGCCGGTAAGCACCACCTTTGTATTCTCCAGTCCATTCTCCCGCACCAGCTCGTAGAGTGTCGCGGCATTTTCAGGCGAGATGCGCACGCAGCCATGCGATACGGGTTTGCCGAGGTTCTTCACCTCGTAGGTGCCGTGAATGGCGTGGCCGTCCCGAATAAAGAAAACGGCATGGGGCATGGGGGCGTTGTCGAACTCTTTGCTATACCAGATCTCGTTCATGGACGTCGCGGTAAAGGTCCCCGACGGGGTTGAATATCCTGCCCGGCCCGTTGACACCGGCCATCGATATTTTTCCGCCCCGTCCAAAGAAACCGTCATTTGTTGATTGGTTTTGTCGATGTAGACGAGGACTGCGGGCTTGTTGCCTCCGAAGAAGCCGTAGCGCGCGTGAGCCGTTGCCGGAAAGAGGACGAACGCTGCATAAATGGCGGTCAATAAAAGCGAAATTCTTTTCGATTGATCAAAGGATTTGCGCATAGGCTCTCCCTTTCTCCGGTTAATCGGCGTCACTGGTCCAGTCGGAATGTTAGTGCAGTGACGGCCTTGGAGCTAGTGCGGATCATTGCCGCCTTGCGGACGGACCGAGGCGACGCGGCCGCTCTTCTCAACGAAGCGATAGATGAACAATGCTGCGCCTGATAAGGCGTTTCAAAGCGCCGAGTTCAAGATCTTTCCGGCCTTGAGATAGCGCGATGGATCGACGGCGGCGCCGTCCACGCGAACCTCGTAATGCAAATGCGGGCCGGTCGAGCGGCCGGTCGAGCCGATGTGGCCGATGATCGCGCCCGCCTCGACCCATTGGCCCTCGGCGACGTCGATCTGCGACATATGGCCATAGCGCGTTGCGAGCCCGGCGCCGTGGTCGATTTCCACCATATTGCCGTAGCCGCCCGAGGGGCCCGCGACGCTGACGCGTCCGGCGGCCGTGGCGTGGATCGGCGCGCCATATTCGCCGCGGAAATCGATGCCGCTGTGCAGGGCCGGCCGGCCGAGAAAGGGATCGGTGCGGTAGCCGAACGACGAGGTCATGTCGAGCGGGCCGGGCAGGGGCTGGCGCAGGGGCGCGAAGGGCAGGGCGTCGCGCAATCCGTCCACCAGGGCCAGGTTCTGGCTGACATTCGCATAGGCACGGGCGAAATCGCCGGAGGCTTCCGCCGGCGCCGGCTCGAAGGGACCGCCGACGGCGGGCGGGGGATTTGGGGATTTTCCCGGATGCAGCGCCGCCGCGTGGCGGATCATGCGATCGACGGGCAGGCCCGCGTCGGAAAAGGCCTCGCGAATTCGCTCGGCCCGGATGGCTGCGGGGCCCCGCAACCCGTCGAGGGCGGCGACCTGGCGCTTTTCCATGCGATCGAAGCTGTCGGCGAGGCTGCGCAGACGTTCGCTCGCCGAGGCCGGATCGGAATTGTCGGAGACGTCATCGCCCTGCGAGTCGAGCGGCTGGGTGCGGCGGAGGTCGAAGCCCTCGGGCGTCGGCTTGGCGGCGCTGGGCTTCGCCGCGTCGAACTTGCCGGCGTCCGGCTTGGCGTCGGTTTCCCGGGCCTGGGCCGGCCGGGACGGCGTGGGGCCGGACCATGCGGCGGCGGGCGCCACCGCGGCCGGCGCGCGGCGGACGACCGTCGTTCCGTCGCCGGGCTGGACCTTGGCGGCGAGGGCGGCGACCAGCGCCGAGCGCGACTCAAGTCGCGCCTGCCTGACGGCGAGTTCCGCCACCTTGCCCTCGAAGGAATCCTGGTTGAGCATCTGGCGCGAGGCGATGGCGTCGATCTGCGAGCGCAGCGAGGCGATGCGATCCTCGTAGGCGAATTGCATATGCGCCTGCCGCCGCATCAGCGAGGCGAGCATGTCGTCGCGAAACATCGAATAGGCGCCGAGGCCAAGGCCGCACAGGAGAAGCAGCGGCGCGAGGCCGCACAGGACGTAGGCGAGGCCCGGCGCCAGCGCGAAGTCGCGGCGGTAGCCGCCATGCGCCAGGCTTATGGCGATCTTCGACTGTTCGGCCGCCGACGAAAAAGACTGGCGCATGCGTAACCGTCCCTGACCGGCTCCCTTGCACGGAGCGCTGATTTCAGGGGGAAATTTAAAACAGCATGGTTAACGCTTCGCCAATGCCTCCAAACCGCCGGTCAACCCAGGGCCTTGGCCGCGGCGAGCGCCTCGTCGGCGTGGCCGGGCACCTTCACCTTGCGCCAGATGCGGGCGATCTTCCCGTCCGGGCCGATCAGGAAGGTCGAGCGCTCGACGCCCATGTATTTGCGGCCATACATGCTCTTCTCGACCCAGACGCCGTAACTTTCGAGCATTTGTTTCAATTCGTCGGCGAGCAGTGGAAAGGTCAGTTCATATTTCTGGCGGAACTTGTCGTGTCGCTTCACCGGATCGGGCGATGCGCCGACAATCGCCGCGCCGGCCTTGGCGAAGTCGGGCGCCAGCCGGTTGAAGTCGATGGCTTCAGCCGTGCAGCCGGACGTGTCGTCCTTGGGGTAGAAATAGAGAACGAGCTTCTTTCCCTTGAAATCGCTGAGCGACAGGGCGCCTTCGCCGTCGCGCGGCAGCTTGAAGTCGGGGGCGCGGTCGCCCGTTTCGAGGGCGCGGGAGCCCTTTTTCAAATTTTCAGCCATCGGCCTTCCTTTTGTCTCAAATCGCGGGCAATCGGGCGGGGTGTCGCGCGGTCTTGATTGCGCGGTTTCGGCGACTGGGCCAGAACCTTGCGGCAGTTTACATTAATCCGTCGATTCGCAAGGCGCCGCCAAGCGCTAATCCTGATCGGCCGATGGAGACGGCGCGCAGCCTGCGCGACGAAACGGACAAGGCGCCATCAATTCCGCGGGATTGGCGGCGCCAGCGAGGAAAGCCGGAGCCCTTGGTCGAATTGCCGGAGACAGAGCCCGTGGTCGAAGTCGCCGCCGCTCAGGCGACGGCGCTGGCGTCTGCGCCATGTCGCGGGAGCCGGCGTGTCGGCGGCGCTCCTGGCGCTGATCTGCGTCTTCGGCGCGCTGGTCGTCGCACTTGCGGTCGGGCGGCTCAACCTCGACCTTTTGAAACCGGCCATCGTCGGCGCCCTCAACCAGAAGCTCGGCCCCGCCTACCGGCTCGACATCAGCGATCTCGCCGTCGAGCGCGAGAATTACGGGCTGGCCCTCGCGCTGCAGGATTTTGCGATCAGCAGGGCCGACGGCCGCAAGCTCGTCACCGCCCCCAAGGCCCATCTGATCTTCGATCCCCTTTCGCTGTTTGGCGGCCAATTCAAGCCCTCGCGCGTCGAACTCGAAGACCTGCACGTCGAGTTGCATGTCCTGCCGGACGGCGGCGTCGACCTCAGCGCCGGCGAGACGGCAAGGCCGCCGGAAAGCGCGCCGCAAAACGCGACCGATAACGTCCTGGGGCAAGCCTCCGTCGCGCCGCCGACCAGCGCGCCGACCGCGCCGCGCGCCAAAATCATCCGGCAGGCCGCCCTGGCGATCAATTCGATTTTCGACCTGGCCTCCAGCGGCGACAGCCCGATCGCCGCGCTCGACCATTTCGGCGTGCGGCGCGGCAGCCTGGTCATCGACGACCAGATCGCGGGCCAGAAGCGCGGCTTCCAGGATTTCGAGTTTTCGCTTGACCGCTCCCGCGTCGGCGGCAGGGGCGCGGCCGATATGAAGATGTCGGCGCTCGGCCCGAGCGGGCGCTGGAGCGTGCACGGCGCGGCGCATGGCGCTCGCGCCGAGGCGCACGATCTCTCTTTCGAGGCGAGCGGATTTTCCATCGATGAAATCGCGCTGCTCGCGGGCAAGACCTCGCTGCCGGTCGACTCCGACATCCCCATCGCGTTCAAGGCGGCTGCGTCCTTCGAGGGCGACGGCCATGTCATAGAGGCCAACGCCCGCATCGACCTCGGCGCGGGCTTCTGGCGGCTCGACGACCCTGATTTCGCGCCGGTCTTCGTCGACGAGGTTTTCGCCGCGGCGCATTGGGACGCCGCCAACCATCGCGCCTTGATTGACGAGGCGCAGATTTTTTCCGGCGAAACGCGCTTTTTCCTCAACGGCTCGGTCACCCCGCCGCCAACCGACGGCGCGCCCTGGACCATCGCGTTCAAGCAGACCGAGCCCTGCATGATCGGCCCCGACAAGGCCGGCGAAAAGCCCCTGTCGATCTCCTCCTTTCACGGCGAGTTCACCGTGGACCCAGCCAGCAAGCTGCTGACGATCGGACGGACGGAAATGGTCGGGCCGGAGGTGGGCGCCGCCGCGCAGGGGACCTTGGACTGGGTCAGCGGCCCGCATCTGCGTCTCGGCGTGGCGGCCGGGAAGACATCGGCGACCGCCGTGCTGGCGCTCTGGCCGAACGCCGCGGGCGCGCCGGTGCGCGGCTGGATCGGCGACCACCTGATCGGCGGCACGCTGGAAAGCCTTGGCCTCGCGCTCGATTTCGACGAGACCGACCTGCGCATGATGCGCGCCCAGCACGCTCCCATGAGCGACCGCATCACGGTGGACTATACGGTCAAGGACGCCGCCTTCAGCTTTCTCGACGGCGCGCCTCCCGTCACGGGCGTGTACGGCGTCGGCCATTCGAGCGGCCGTGCGACGCGGTTGGCCGTCAGCACGGGGGCGATGGAGGCGGCGGCCGGGCGGCGGATCGATTTCAGCGACGGCGTGATCGCCTTTCCGGACGTCGAGAAAAAGCCGCCGGAGATGAGCGTTTCGGCGCGGGGCAAGGGCTCGCTTGACGCGCTTGGCGAGTTGCTGGCGAAACCCGCCTTCGCCCGCGTGGCCAGCCTGCCGCTCGATCCGAAGACCACCCGGGGACAATTCGACGGAACCTTCACCTATCGGACCAGGCTCGCGGCGGATTACGACCGGAAGCTGACGAGCGTCGACGTCGCCGCCAGGGTCGAGAATTTTTCGGCCGATCATATCGTCGGCAAGGAAAAGCTCGAGTCCGCGACCCTCACCGTCAATGTCGGCGGCGGCGTCACCCATGTCGCCGGCGCCGGAAAGATCTTGGGCGCGCCCGCGACGATCGAGTTGACGCGCAACGGCGAAGAGCCGGGGCAGGGCTTGATCGCGTTCGCGATGGACGAGGCGGCGCGGGCCAAGGCCGGGCTGCCCTTCGGGGCCTCGGTCGCCGGGCCGATCGGGGTGAAGATCGCCGGCCCGGTCGGCGCAGCGCATCCTCAGGCGCAGATCGAGCTGGACCTGACCAAAACCGCGCTGAACTATCCGGCGCCCGGGCTTTTCAAGCCGCCGGGGCGGCCGGCCAAGGCGAGTTTCGCCTATCGGGAGGACGAGCGCGGCGGCGCAAGCCTGGAGCAGATCGTCTATGACGGCGCCGGCCAGATGGCCAAGGGCGCGATGGCGCTGGGCGCCGACGGCGGGCTGCTTTCCGCCAAATTCGGCCAGGTCCGGTTTTCGCCCGGCGACAGTCTCGAAATCGAGGCCGCGCGGGCCGGGGACAGGCTGAAGATCAGCGCGCGCGGCGCGGCCATCGACGCGCGTCCCTTCCTGAAGGCGATGGCCGACGCGAGCGAGGCCGGGCGTCCCGGCGTCGATTTCGACCTCGACTTGAGCGCGACATTGATATCGGGCGCCAATCGCCAGCTCATCTCCAACGCCGAAATGCGCATGAGCCGCAAGGGCGGACGGCTGCAGACGCTCGACTTTTCCGGCAAGCAGGGCGGCGACGGGGTGAAGGGGGCGCTGAGTCACGACGGAGGCGCATCCGTCTTGCGGGTGACGACGTCGGACGGAGGCGCGTTGCTCGCCTTTCTCGATCTCTACAGCCACATGGAGGGGGGGCGGCTGAGCTGTGACCTCACCCTCGCCGAGGGCGGCATGTCCGGTCCCCTCGACATCGAGAAATTCACCTTGCGTGGCGAGCCGGCGATGCGGAGCTTCGCCAGCGCCCCGAACAGCGATCAATTCGCCTCGAAGCTCAAGATCGATCCCAATGTCGTCGCCTTCTCGCGGCTTCACGCCCTGCTTAACAAGAAGAGCGGTCGATTGACCATTCGCGACGGCACGATCTCCAGCCCCAACATTGGCTCGACGCTGGAAGGCTGGATCGATTTCGACCACGATGCGCTCGACCTGACCGGCGTCTTCGTGCCGGCCTATGGCGTCAACAACCTGTTTGGCCAGTTGCCCGTGCTTGGCCTGGTGCTTGGCGGCGGCGACCAGGAAGGGCTGATCGGCCTCAATTACCGCGTCACCGGCAAAACCTCGGCTCCGGTGCTGTCGGTCAATCCGCTCTCCGCTATTGCGCCGGGGTTTTTGCGGAAAATTTTCGGCGTCCTGCCGCCTTGATCAAGGGCGTCTTCAGATAATCTGAATTCCTCTTGCATGAAATTAAATTTCCTTTTCGCCGGGCGACGCGCATCCTTCCAAAAAAAGAACTTGGGCAAAAAGCACTGGGGAGAGCGACTTGGCGGTGACTGTCATATTCGACGTGGACGGGGTTCTCGCTGAAACCGAGGAGTTTCATCGCCAGGCCTTCAGCAGGGCTTTTTCCGATTTCGGCCTGGCGTGGATCTGGGATGCGCCGCTCTACCGCGATCTTCTCAAGGTCACCGGCGGCAAGGAGCGCATCCTGCATTATGCGGCGCGTCACCCGGGCCTCGCCGCCGATTACGCGACGGCCATCGTCGCAGACCTGCATCGGCGCAAGACCGAGATCTATACCGGCATGGTGGCGGCGGGCGAGGTGACTTTTCGCCCCGGCGTCTCCGAATTCGTCGACAACGCGGTTTCGCGCGGCGTGACGCTTGGCGTGGCCACCACGACCAGCGCGCCCAATGTCGAAGTCCTGCTCGGGATGGCGCTGGGGGCGGACTGGCGCAGGATTTTTCCGGTGGTGGCCGCCGGCGACATGGTCCAGCGCAAGAAGCCGGCGCCCGACATCTACATCCTGGCGATGGAGCGATTTATGCGCGGGCCCGCGCAATGCGTGGCGATAGAGGATTCGCGCAACGGCGTCCGCTCGGCGCGCGCCGCCGGCCTGCGGGTGATCGGCGTGCGCAGCCTGTATTGCAGTGACGATGACCTTTCCGAGGCCAGCCTGCAATTGCCCGACTGCACGGGCCTGTCGCTGGACCTGCTGGACAGGCTCGAAGCGACGCCCTGAGGCTCAGGTCCGCAACCGAAGCTTCAAGGAAAGTCGTCGCGCACAGCCGTCGCCAGCCTATTCCGCCGGTTTGGCGCCCTTTGGCCGCACGGGACGAAGCAGGAAGGACGGCACGTGGTCGCCAAGGCCGATCACCGGCGGATCATTGTCCGCTTCGCGTCCGCGCCGCGGATTGTGCTGCTGGCGCGATGAATTGCCAGGGTCGCGCGAATTGCTTGTCTCGCGCGAATTGTTCGCCTCGCGCGGTGCGCTTTCGCGAGGCGCATGCTCACGCGGAGCGCTTTCGCGGGAAGAGTTCTGGGTCGCTTCGCGGGGCGCGTTTCTGCTCTCGTCGCGGGGGGCGCGCTCGCGGCGGGGCGGACGCGCCTCGGCCACGGCCGCAGATTTTTCCGCGGGTCGTTCGGCCCGTTCGGGCGCCTCTGTCCGCTCCGCCCTGGCTGTCCGCTCCGGCCTGGCCGGCCGTTCCGCGTGGTCTGAACGTTCGCGTCGCGGCGCGCCGCGTCCGCCGCGGCGGGAGCCCGAACGGTCGCCGCTGCGCGCGGAGCGCTCGCGGTCGCGCTCGGTGTATTCGGGCGGGCCGAGTTCTTCGAGCTCGGCGCCGCGCCAATGGATCTTCTGCTTGATCAGGTCTTCGATCTGGCCAAGATATTTGCCGTCGTCGCCGGTGACGATCATATAGGCGGTGCCGGTTCGCCCGGCGCGGCCGGTGCGGCCGATGCGGTGGACGTAATCTTCCGAATGGGTGGGAACGTCGAAATTGAAGACATGGCTGACGTCGGGAATGTCGAGGCCGCGCGCCGCGACATCGGAGCAGACCAGAATGTCCACGGCGCCGTTCTTGAAGGCGTCGAGCGAGGCCATGCGTGCCGATTGGTCCATGTCGCCATGCAGGCAGCCGACCGGAAAGCCGTGCTTTTCGAGGCTTTTGTGAACGATCGCCACGTCGCGCTTGCGGTTGCAGAAGACGATGGCGTTCTTCAGGTTTTCGGCTTCGCGCAGCAGGCGGCGCAGGGTTTCGCGCTTGTCGCCGCCGCCATGCGAGGCGACCAGCGCCTGGGTGATGCCCTCGGCTGTCGAGGCGGCGCGTGCGACTTCGACCCGGACGGGATTGTGCAGGAATTGCTCGGTCAGGCGGGTGATTTCCGCCGGCATGGTGGCCGAGAAGAACAGGGTCTGGCGGGTGAAGGGCACCAGCTTGCAGATTTTCTCGATATCCGGGATGAAGCCCATGTCGAGCATGCGGTCGGCCTCGTCGATGACGAGGATCTCGATGCCGCCGAGCAGCAGCTTGCCGCGCTCGAAGAAGTCGATCAGCCGGCCGGGTGTCGCAATCAGCACATCGGCGCCGCGCATAATCTTCTGCTCCTGGTCGCCGAAGGAGACGCCGCCGATCAGCAGGGCGACGTTGAGCTTGTGCTGCGAGCCGTATTTGATGAAGGCTTCCTCGACCTGCGCCGCGAGTTCGCGCGTCGGTTCGAGGATCAGCGTGCGCGGCACGCGGGCGCGGGCGCGGCCCTGTTCGAGCCGGCAAAGCATCGGCAGGACGAAAGCCGCGGTCTTGCCTGTGCCGGTCTGCGCGATGCCGAGAATGTCGCGGCCGGTGAGGGCCGGAGGAATGCTCTGCGCCTGGATTGGCGTGGGGGTCGTGTAGCCGGAGGTTTCGACGGCGCGCAGCACTTTTTCGCTGAGGCCGAGTTCGGAAAACTGCATCAAAATTCCCAATGAACGGGGTTTCGCCAGCTTCGTCCCATGTTTTTCGACAGCATGAAACTCGTCAGACGCCGGGTTGGATCGCTTGGTCCTGTCCACAAATCCAGAAGACTTTCGGGAGACCAGGCTCGGGATCACGTCTGGCGGAGTGACTGGGCGCTTGCGGCCAGGTCCTGGCCGGAGGCTTTTCGAAACGGCGGTCAAACCCGTCGCTTCGTGTCCATTCGCCGTATTGTCGAAGCGCCATTCGCTGAACGGCGGGCGCGCGCGAATCCCAGAGCGCCGCCCGGACCATTAGGCCGCGCCGCGCCGATGTCAATAAAATTGTGCCGGAAACAGCGTTTCCGGCTGAAAAGAGCTTGAACGCATGCGCCGGGCGCCAGGCTGGCTTTTCGGACCTGACGGCGAAAAGGCGCTATTTCGAGCCGCAGGGATTAAGGTTGGTCGATTGCGCGCGATGCGGGATCGACGCGGTGCCCGAGTAATCGACGCCCGAATTGGGCCCGGAGTGATTGAAGGAAATCACCGGCAAGTCGCCGTTTTGCGCCAGCTTGTCCATGCCGTGCGCGCAGAGCACGCAGGCCACGCCGAGCAGTCCGCAGAAAACGGCCCATTTTTCGAAAGCCGAGCCCGTGGATTTTTGGGGCAAGCGAGAAAATTCAGACATTCGTCCGCTCCGGATCAAGTTCGATCCTTTATGACCCGGACGTGGTAAACGGACCGTTAGCTTTTCGCGTCAAGCGTCAGTTCGGGCGCATTCTCGTCAGCACGCCGTCGCGCAGCACGAACTGGTGATAGAGCGCGGCGATCACATGCCCGACGACCAGCGCGATCAGAAGATGGGCGAACAGGCCGTGGATCTCGGCGGTCTGTTCGGCGAGATCATGGTTGCCTTCGAGCGGCGAGGGGATCTGGAAGAGGCCGAAGTCGAACGGCCGTCCGCGCAGCAAGAAGCCGCGCAGGCCGATCAGCGGGACAAGCGCCATCAGGACATAGAGCAGGCCGTGGCCGGCGGCCGCCGCCTTCCGGAACAGCGGGCCCATGGAGTCGGGGTAGGCCGGGGCGGCGTGGGTCGCCCGCCAGGCGATGCGCAGGAAGACGAGAGTCAGCAGCGCCAGGCCGAAGATCGCGTGCAGGTTGACGACGAGGGGCCGCGTGGGCTTTTCGAACGTGTCGACCGAGAGGCCGACGACGTAAAGGCCGAAAATCATCAGGGCGATGAGCCAGTGCAAGGCGATCTGGACGCCGTTGTACTTTGCCGGAGCGGGTTCGGAGGACATGTCTTGCTCCCTTAGAGATCGACGAGATCGGCGGCGACGGCGAAGGCGGCGCGCTCCTGCAGGAAGGCGAAACGCGCCTCGGGCTTGGTTCCCATCAGGCGCTCGACGGAATCCGCGGTTTCCTCGCGATCCTCCTCGACGATGCCGACCTTGAGCAGCGTGCGCTTGCCCGGATCCATGGTGGTTTCCTTCAATTGCGCCGGCATCATTTCGCCCAGCCCCTTGAAGCGGCTGATTTCGACTTTTCCGCGGCCGGAAAACACCGTTTTCAGCAATTCGTCGCGGTGGAATTCGTCGCGCGCATAAGCGGTCTTGGCGCCTTGCGACAATCTGAACAGCGGCGGCACGGCGAGGAAGAGATGGCCCTGGTCGATCAGTTTCGGCATCTGCCGGTAGAAGAAGGTGATCAGCAGCGAGGCGATATGGGCGCCGTCCACGTCGGCGTCGGTCATGATGATGATCTTGTCGTAGCGCAAGTCCTCGGCGCGGTAATGGGAGCCCGTGCCGGCGCCGAGCGCCTGGATCAGGTCGGAAAGCTGCTGGTTGGCCGCAAGCTTGTCGCGGGTGGCGCTTGCGACATTGAGGATCTTGCCGCGCAAGGGCAGGATCGCCTGGTTGGCGCGGTCGCGCGCCTGCTTGGCGGAGCCGCCGGCCGAATCGCCTTCGACGATAAATAATTCAGAGCCTTGCGACGAATTGTTCGAGCAGTCCGCGAGCTTTCCGGGCAGGCGCAGCTTGCGCGTCGCGCTTTTGCGCGCGACATCCTTCTCGGCCCGACGTCGCATGCGCTCCTCGGCGCGCTCGACCGCATAGTCGAGCAGGCGCGTTGCCTGGGCTGGAGAGCCCGCGAGCCAATGATCGAAGGCGTCGCGCAATTGCCCCTCGACGATGCGCGAGGCCTCGATGCTCATCAGCCGGCTCTTGTTCTGGCCCTGGAATTCGGGCTCGCGAATGAAGATCGAGATCAGCGCGGCGCAGCCGGTCATCAGGTCGTCGGTGGTCACCGCCGAGGCGCGCTTGCCCTGGCCGATGCGCTCGGCATGGTCTTTCAGCGCGCGCAACAGGGCCAGGCGCAGGCCGGATTCGTGGGTGCCGCCGTCGGGAGTCGGGATGGTGTTGCAATAGGAATGGACGAAGCCGTCATCCTGCGCCAGCCACGCCACCGCCCATTCGAGCGAGCCGTGCCGTTCGGCCTTGTCGACCCGCCCGGTGAAGAACTGCTCGACGACGACGTCCTTGCCGGCGATGTCGGCGGCGAGATAGTCCTTGAGGCCGCCCGGAAAATGGAAGACCGCCTCGGCCGGAGTCTTGCCGGCGGGATCGAGCAGCGCGGGCGCGCATTTCCAGCGGATTTCGACGCCGCCGAACAGATAGGCTTTCGCGCGGGCCATCTTGAAGAGACGCGCCGGGCTGAAACGGGCGTTTTCCTTGAAGATCAGCGGATCGGCCCTGAAACGCACCCTGGTGCCGCGCCGGTTGGTCACGCGCCCGACGGTCTCCAGCTTGCCAAGCGGCGCGCCGCGCTCGAAACATTGGCGGTAGAGCGTCTGGTTGCGGGCGACCTCGACTTCGAGCCGCTCGGACAAAGCGTTGACCACGGAAACGCCGACGCCATGCAGGCCGCCGGAGGTCTGGTAGGCGCCGGAATCGAACTTGCCGCCGGAATGCAGCGTGGTGAGGATGACCTCCAGCGCCGACTTCTTCGGGAATTTCGGATGCGGATCGACGGGAACGCCACGGCCATTGTCGCTGACGCAGAGGAATCCGTCCTCCTCCAGCACCACTTCGATGCGGGTGGCGTGGCCGGCCACCGCCTCGTCCATCGAATTGTCGAGCACTTCGGCGAAGAGATGGTGCAGGGCGGTCTCGTCGGTGCCGCCGATATACATGCCGGGGCGGCGCCGAACCGGCTCAAGCCCTTCCAGCACTTCGATCGAGGAGGCGTTGTAATCGGCTTCCGCCAGCGTGCCGTTGGCCGGCCGCCTCTGCTCGGCGCCCGGCTTCTTGTCCTTGCCGGATCGGTCCGCGCGGACGGACGGGGCGGCGCCGCCAAAAAGATCGTTGTCTTCAGCCATCTACGTTTTTCAGCCTCGTTTTAAGCTTTCGGCCCGCAGGAGAGTCGCACGTTTGGGAGGCGTCCCCCTTAGCACGGAACAGCGCGCCAAGTGAACAGAACGAAAACAATTTTTCACACCCTGTGGATTGTCCGCATATGGCCTTTGCCTCGGGTTCACGATAAGTTGTGTCAATTCTTTCTTGATTTGGCCTCGGAAAAGTTGATTTGACCGCAACCCGCCTCCTGCTCGTCGACGACGATCCCTTGCTTGGAATGTTGATCGGCGATTGGCTGGGCGAGATCGGCTGCGAGGTGGTCGGCCCGGTCGAAAGCGCCGCAAAGGCTTTGGCGCTGATCGAAACAGAGGCGGGGACGCTCGACGGGGCGCTTCTCGACGTCACCCTGCGCGAGGGCGATTCCTACGAGGTGGCTGACGCGCTTACCCTGCGCGGCGTGCCCTATGCCTTCGTCACCGGCCACGGCGTGGACGGGCTCGCGCCGGCCTACCGCCGCTCCCTCGTGCTCTCCAAGCCCTTCATGCCGGAAGATCTGCAGAAAATCATCGCGCGCATCCTGGCGCTCAAGGGCGGCTGACCAGTTCGCCGAACAGGCGCGAGGCTCAGGGAACGCTGGCTTTTTCGGCCTGCTGCAGCAACTCGGCGAGCTTGCGGCGCAGGTCTTCGGCGTTGATCGGCTTGTGCAGCAGCTCGAAGCCGCTGCCGGCGATTTCGGCAATGCGCCCCTTGGCCGTGTCGCCGGTGAGGATCAGGGTCGGAAAGGCGCGGCCGGCGCGGCGGGCGATCTCCCGCGCCGCCTCCACGCCGTTGAGGCCCGCGCCGAGCCGATAATCGGAAACGATGGCGTCAAAACGCCAGTCGGCGGCGGCGGCGCGCTCCAGCGCCTCTTCGCCGCTCGAAGCGGCGAGCGCGGCGCAGCCCCATTGCCGCACGACGTTTTCAAGCCCGTGCCTGAGGATGGCGTTGTCCTCGACGATCAGGACGCGCCCGGCGGGATCGTCCAGGGCGTCAAGTTCGATCGCCGGGGACGCATCGGCTTCGACGGCGGGCAGGTCCAGCGAGAATCGCGAGCCGCGTCCCGGCCGCGAACTGACCTCGACGCGGCCGTCCATCAGGGCGACAAGTCGCGCGACGATGGCGAGGCCGAGGCCGAGGCCCTGGCCGAGATCGCGGCCGGGATTGTTGAGCTGGGTAAATTCGTCGAAAATCTCTGCGTGCCTTTCCGCGGCGACGCCAATGCCGGTATCGACGACGTCGATGCGGACGCGCGCGCCCCGCCGCCGCAGGCCGATCAGCAGGCCGCCGCTGGGCGTGTAGCGCAGGGCGTTCTCGATCAGGTTGCGCAGGGCGCGCTCCAGCAGGGTCGGGTCGGCGAAGGCGTGCAGGTCGCGCGGAATGACCCGCAATTCGAGGCCCTTGTCTTCCACCTTGGCGATATATTCCGAATGCAGCCGCGAAAGCAGCGCGCCGAGATCGACCTTTTCAATCGTCGGCTCGACCACGCCGGCGTCGAGACGCGATATGTCGAGAATGGCGGTGAGAAGGCCGTTCAGGCCGCCGAGCGCCTGTTTCATCATCCGCGTGGTCTCGACGGCCTTGGGATTGGCCGCGACCTGCCGCTCGATCAGCGACTGCAGCAGCACCAGCGACTGGACGGGCTGGCGCAGGTCGTGGCTGGCGGCGGCGAGGAATTTCGACTTGGAGCGGTTGGCGCGTTCTGCCTCCTGCTTGGCCTGCCGCAAGGCCGCCTCCATTTCCTTCTGCGCGGTGATCTCTGTGTTGGTGCCGAACCATTGCAGCACCTTGCCCTGCGCATCGAGCGTCGGCGCAACGCGCGTGAGGAAGGGCCTGAACACGCCGTCGGCGCCGCGCAGCGGAAAGGTCATCTCCAAGGGACGGCCGCTTGCGATCGACGCCGACCACCGCTCGATGACGTCGGGCAGGACCGCGGGGTCGTGGACGCGCCGCCAGCCCCAGCCAACCATCTCTTCCGGCGTCGCGCCGGTATATTCGTACCAGCGCTTGTTGTACCAGTGGACCGCGCCGTCGGCGTCGGCGATCCAGGCGAGTTGCGGCATGGCGTCGGCGAGCAGGCGGAATTTTTCCTCGCTTTCGCGCAGGGCGGCCTCGGCGGCCTTGGCGGCGCGGATGTCGCGATTGGTGACGAAGGCCCTGATCGGCCGTCCGTCCGGGCCTTTTTCCGCGACCGCAACGCTTTCGATCCAGCGCTCGACGCCGTCGTCGCCGAGCAGGCGGTACTCGAGGCGCTCGGTCCCGCCGTTCCTTGCGAAGCGTGAGAGCGTCGCTTCGACGAGGGGGCGGTCCGCAGGCGCGACATGGGCGAGAAACGAGGCGATCCCCTCCGTCGAATTGCCGCCCGACGTCGAAGTCCGCGGCTCATAACCCATGACCTGCGCGTAATTTTCGGCGACGAATGTCTTTCGCGCGGCCATGTCGATTTCTGAATAGGTCAGGCCGGCTGCGTCGGCGGCGTGCCGCAGGCGCGCCTGGCTGAGCTTCAAGGAGGTTTCGGCCTGCTTGCTTTCGGTGATGTCGAGATTGGTGCCGACGACCCATTCATTCTGTCCCCGCGTGTTGGCGCGGACGGTTTCGACCGCCTGGATGACGCGGATCTCGCCATCGCTGCGCCGTCGCAAGCGGAATTCGCGGCGATTGACGCCGCCTTCGCGCGCATGGCGGTTCAATTGCGCCGCCTGTTCGGGGAAATCCTCGGGCAGGACGGCGCCGGCCCAAGTGTCGTAATCGACCAGCCCGTCTGTCGTCGGGGGAATGCCGTAGATGCGGAACATTTCAGCATCCCAGAGGATGGCGTTGGTGAGCGTGTTCCATTCCCAGACGCCGACGCCCGTCGTTTCGGCCGCAAGCTGGAAACGTTGCTGGGTCTGCAGCAGGGCCTGCTCGGCGCGCTTTTCCTGGTCGATGTCCTCGACGATGACGATGCAGCCGCTGACGGCGCCGGTCTCGTCGCGCAACGGCGTGGCGTTGACGTGGGTCCAGATTTCCTGGCCGTCGGGGCTGCAGTAGAGCGCCTCGGCCCTCGCGTTATTTTCGCCGCGAAGGGCGCGAGCCGAGGGATATTGCGTCCGGTCCAGCCGCTTGCCATCGGCGTCGAACGTCCGCCAGCGATCGAAATTGGCGTCGTCCCTCGACGCGACCCGGCCGCTCGCAAACCGGCCGGCGCGCGAATTTGCAAGGACGAAGGCGCCGTCGGAGTTGGTCACGGCGATGGCGACCGGCATTTGCTCGATCGTCGCGGCGAGCAACGCCTTGCTGCGCGACAACGCCTCCTCCGCCTGCTTGCGGGCGGTCACGTCGGTGCGGATGGCGACATATTGGCGGGGCTTGCCGGCATCGTCGAGGAAGGGGACGATGGACGTGTCGACCCAGTAGGTCGAGCCGTCCTTCGCCCGATTGCCGATTTCGCCGCGCCAGACCTTGCCCTGGCCGACAGTCCGCCAGAGATCGCCAAAGAATTCCGGCGGGTGCAGGCCGGAATTGACGATGCGATGGGTCCGTCCGAGCAGCTCCTCGCGCGAATATTGCGAAATGGCGCAGAACTTGTCGTTGGCGAAGGTGATCACGCCCTTGGGATCGGTGATGGCGACGATGGCGTGCTGGTCGAGCGCGGTCCTGAGGTCGCTTACCTCCTTGAGCGACTCGCGCAGGGCTTCGCCCGCCCGTTTCGCCGTGTCGATGTCGGCGACCATGTAAATGGCGCCCGTGACCAGCCCGGCGTCGTCACGCAAGGGAGTCGCCGTGGCGTGCGCCCAGGTCTCGCGCCCGTCCGGCGCCGTGTAGAGGGCCTCCATTTCCGCGTGCGGCTCGCCCCGCAGGGCGCGCATGGCCGGATAGTCCGCCCGGCCGATCCTCCGTCCATCCGCGTCGAAGGCGAGCCAGCGATGATGGTTCTCGTCGTCCCTGGCGGGGATGACATCGCCGGCGTAGCGGGCCAGCAGGGCGTTCTTCATCAAAAAACGCCCGTCGAGGTCGGCGACGCCGACCGCAACCGGCATTTGCGCGAAGGCGGCGGCGAGCAGGGCGCGGCTCAGGCGCAGTTCGTTCTCTCGCGCCTGCAGCGCCTGCTCGGCGCGCGCGCGTTCGATCGAAGCCCAGGTTCGCTCGGCCACGTCTTCGGTCAGCGACCGGTCGAGCGGGCGCCAGTCGCGAGTCGTCCGGCAATGAACCGACATCACCGCGACGAGCAGGCCCTCCTTGACCAGGGGCACGCTGATGAAGGCGCCGATCGACCGCGCGCGGAAAGTCTCTTGCGCCTTCGCCGAACAGGTTCTCGGATCGGCGGCGATGGCGCCGATCTGCACGGTCTTTCCGGCCCGGAGGTCGGCGATGAAGGAGGGGCCGAAGTCGGAGAGCCTGTGAACGCCGACATTGCTCGGCATCGGCCCGTCCCGCCACTCCCGCGCAATCGTCGCCGCGTCTTGCAACTCGTCGATCTGCGCGAAGACGACCTGGTGGCCGCCGATCTGGCGGCCAAGCCGCGCGGCGGCGGCCATGATCATCTCCTCGGGGTCGCGCATCGGCTTGAGCGCGTCCGCCAGTTGCAGCAGGAAGGCCGTGCGCTCCTCGCTCTCGCGCAAGGCGGCCTCGGCCTGCTTGCTGTCGTCGATGTCGATGCCGATGCCGACCCAGCGCCGCTCGGACGCCGCTGAGTCCTGCGATGGAAGCGCCCGCAGCAGGTGCCAGCGCCAGGCGCCGTCCGCCCGCAGGAAGCGGCATTCGGCCTCGTAGGGCTTGCCGCTCTGCGTCGCCTGCGCGAACAGCGTCAGGACGTTCGGGAGGTCGTCGGCGTGGACGGCCTGCGCCCAGCCCCTGCCGAGCAGATGCTCGAAGCTGCGGCCCGTGTAGCGGCAATAGTCGGAATTGACATAGACGTTTTCGCCGCGCTCGGTCGTCACGAACAGCAGGCCGGGCAGGGCCTCGGAGGTCGTGCGAAACAGCGCGTCGCTCTCGCGCAGCGCGGCCTCGGTCTTCTTGCGCCCGGTCACGTCGGTCTGGACGCCGTGCCAGACGATGGCTCCATCGGCGGTGCTGCGTGGCCGCGAGCTTAGCCGCATCCAGCGCATTTCGCCGTCCGGCAGGCGCATCGGCACTTCCATGTCGAAATCCGACATGTCGCGGGCGCTGCGCGTTTCGGCCTCGTCAAGCCGCGCCCTGTAGTTCCCGGGAATCTGCCTGTGCAGGACGCTGGCGTCGTTCAAGGCGTCGGCGATCTTGATGCGGTTGAGCTTTTCGATGCCGGCGCTGAGATAGAGGAAACGGCCCTTTCCCGCGGCGTCGCGGGCATAGCGGTAAACAGCGCTTTCGGGGAGGTTGTCCCCGAGCAGGCGCAGGTTCTCCTCGCTCTCGCGCAAAGCGGCCGCGGCGCGCGTCTGTTCGGTGATCTCGCGGACGATGGTCGAGGCGCCGACCACGGTCCCAAGCGCGTTGCGGATTGGCGACAGGGTCAGGGAAACGTCGATGACGCGGCGGTCGCGGGTGAGACGCCGGCTGTCATGGCGCTCGATTCGTTCGCCCGCGCCGATGCGCCGGATGAATTCGGCCTCTTCCGCCAGCTTTTCGAGCGGGATGATGCGTGTGACCTGCTGGCCGATCATTTCCGCCGCGCTATAGCCGAACAGTCGCTCGGCCGCCGGATTCCAGGAGGTGACGATGAGGTCGAGGTCCTTGCCGATGATGGCGTCCTGGGCGTTGGCGACGATCGCCGCGATCCTCGCGGCCTCGATTTCCGCCTCGCGCCGCTCGGTGATGTCCTCGCTGGCGATGATGATGCCGCCGATGGCGTCGGAATCGTCGCGCCAGGGCCGCACTTCCCACTTCACCCACTGGACGCTTCCGTCCGCGCGCCTGAAGGCCTCGCCATCGGAGCTTTCGACGCCGCCGGCGAGGCAGCGCCGGTGCACCGCCTTCCAGCTTTCCGGAATCTCCGGGAAGGTTTCGTAATGGCTGCGTCCCACCGAGGAGTCGTCGAGATGGAAATCCTTGCGCCAGCGCGTGCTGGCGGCGAGGCAGACCATGTCGTTGTCGAACATGGCGATGGCGGCGGGAGCGTGCTCGATGAACAATGCGAGCTGGCGCTCGCTCTGACGCAGGCGCTCCTGCCTGGCGAGGTCGTCGGTGATGTCGCGGACGGAGCCGACCAGGCCGCCCGGCGCATCGACTGCGCGCACCGCCACGGCGTTGAACCTGATCCACCGCTCGGCGCCGTCGTCGGCCCTGCGGATGCGGTAGGTCAGCTCGAAGGAGCGCGGGCCGCCGGGCTGAAGCGCGGCCGCGCAGGCGGCGTCGAAATGCGCGACATCGGCGGGATGCAGGAGCTTGTTGAAAACGTCGCGCGTGACGGTTGCGTCGGCAGGCAGGCCAAAAAGCGCCTTGGTCGTCGCCGGCCAGTTCTTCGGCCGCGCTTCGGCTTGCGCGACAACGCCGCCCGCTGTGGCCAGGATGCGCGGCCCGTGTTCGATCGGCTCGAAAGTCAGCAGGGAAGGGACTGTTCGGGTCGCCATGCTCGTGTCGTTTGATCCGCCCCGCGCCAAGCGGGTCGCAGGCGACGCAACTTACACCAGGCGGAGCCAAAGCCAAACAACCTCGATCCCCCGCACGTCCCGCGGATCGACGCTTGCTGGTCGAGGAAAGAAGCCCGACCGTTGAATTCGTTACATAAACCTTACAGGTCCTTTGACATGACGCAATACTTTGTGTGGACGGACGGTTAATGTCGCGTTGACGCTTCGAGCGATGGACCGTAAAGGCCGAGATGGCCGACAATGGCGTCGTCTCAGGTCGGCCGGGGGGAATTCATGTCGTGTTTGGTAAGGCTCGCCCGTCTGGGCGGGTTCAGTCTCGCCCTTTCGCTATCATTTGCGCCCGCTCGCGCGGAAAGCCCGGCGCAGGTCGATCCGCCCTTCCATTATCTTCGATACAACGACGATTTCTCCACGCCCGAAAAAGCCAGCATTCTCGCGCCCTGGGAGAGGCTCAAGTTCATCCCGCTCGGCGACAGCGCCTTGGGCCCGGCGTTCCTGTCGCTTGGCGGCGAGGTGCGGGAACGGCACGAGAGCTATGCCAACCCGAACTATCATTTCAGCAAGGCGCCGCCGAAGGATTCCTATCTGGCTGGAGCGGCTCAATCTCAACGCCGACCTGCATGTCACCTCCTATTTCCGCGCCTTCGTTCAATTGGGCGACGACCGCATCTTCGGCGACCGGCGCGTCTCCTCGACGACGGACGTCGACCGCATCGACCTGATGCAGCGTTTCCTGGAATTCCGGCGCCGTCGCCTTTTGGCGACGATCCGAGTTTCCGATATGGGCGCGAGGAATTGTCCTATGGCTACCAGCGGCTGATTGCGGCGCGCGAGGGGCCGAACGTGCGTCGGGCCTTCGACGGCTTCCGAATGATCGACCGGATCGGCGAGGCCAGCGTCGATATTTTCTCCGTCCAGCCGAAAGTGGACAGCCCCGGCATTCTTGACGACGCGCCCAACCAGAAACAGCATTTCGGCGGCGTCTACGTCACGACGCCGGTCGCCGGTCCGCTCCTGGGCGATTTCTACGCGCTCGATTATGAAAACGCCGCCGCGAAATTCCGCGGCGTGACGGGCGTTGAAAAGATCGAGACCCTTGGCGTCCGCCTGTTTGGACGCGCTTCCGGCTTCGACTGGAATTTCGAGGCGTCCGACCAGATCGGAACCTTCCGGAAGCAAAACGTGCAGGCCTACCTGCTGGCGGCGCTCGCCGGCTACACGTTCGAAGTCGACCCCCTGGACGCCGCGCATCGGCCTTTCGGCCAACGACGCCAGCGGCGACGACGCCAGGTCGAAGACCATCGGCACGTTCAACGCCATGTATCCGCGGCTGCCTTATTTTGCGGAAACGCCGCTGCTCGTTCCAACGAATATCAAGGACATCCGGCCGGTCTTCACAGTCGAGCCGGTCGAGAACGTCTCCTTGATCCTGGGCGTCGACCTGCTGTGGCGCGCTTCGATGTCCGACGGCCTCTATGGCAGCGGCCTGACGGAATTCGCGGGAACCAGCGCCGTCAGGGGATCGCGGGTCGGAACGGAATATTCAGCCGACCTGCGCTGGCAGGTCAATCACTGGCTGCAATTGGGCGGAACGCTGGCGCAGTTCCAGGCGGGGCCGGCGATGACCGACGCGGGCGGCAAGAACATGACCTACACGGTGCTTTTCGCCAAGTTCAAGTTCTGACGCCGTCCTCGCGCCTTGTCACCTGTGGCCGCCGTGGCCGCCGCCGCCGCCGTGGAAGCCGCCGCCACCATGGAAGCCGCCAAAGCCTCCGCCGTGGAAGCCGCCGAGATGCGCGAAGCCGCCGCCGTGGTGGAAGCCGCCGAAGTGGCCGACGAAATGACGGCCTCCTCCGAAGTGGCGGCCCGCGAAATGGCGTCCGCCAAAATGACGGCCTGCGAAATGGCGGCCCCCAAAATGGCGCCCGCCGAAGTGGCGGCCGCCAAAATGCCTGCCCCCAAAATGCCTGCCGCCAAATGACCGGCCGCCGAAATGCCGGCCCGCCATAGCCCCGTAACCGCTGCCGCCATAGCCGCCGCCGTATCCGCCATAATCTCCGTAGCCCCAGCCATAGAGTCCGAACGGGTCATAGAAGCCCAGGCCGTAGAGCCCCCAGGCGAAAGGGCCCATGTCCCAACCGTAGGCGCAGCCGTAGAAATAGCAGTTCGGGTCGTAGTCGTAGGACCAGCCGCAGCCGTAGAACATGCAATCGCCGCCGGCCAGCGGCCAGAACAGGCTCGCGAAGCCCGGATCGACGCCGCCGCCCGACTGCGCCGCATGGCCCCGGTGATGACGTCGCCCGTGATGGCGATGATAGCGCGCCTGCTGGATCGGCAGGACTTGCTGGTCGACTTGCTGATCGACCTGCGGCCTGGGCGGGTTGACGATTCCGGCGAAAGCCGAAGCCTGGCCGAGCAGGACGCCCGCAACGACCAGGGCGGAAAAACGCCCGAACTTCATTCGAACCTCCTCAGGCGCTAGCGACGATGCTTGTGTGACGACGCCATGCTCTGGCGCATTCCGTCGAATTTGGCCTTCTGCTCCGAATTGAGGCCGTTGTAGAAGGCGATGAGCTTGGGATTGACCGCCTTGACCGTATCAAGCTGGTCTTCCAGCATTTTCTGCCGGAAATTCAGGCTGGCCTCGAAGGTCGAGAGATCGGGCTTGTGGTCGCAAAGGCGGCCGCGCGCGTCGGCGATCGCCTTGGCCTGCGTGTCCTCGTAATCCTTCAGCGCCCGCTTCTGGTCGTCGCCCAGAAGCAGCATCTTGTTCAGCATTTCGCCATATTGCGCCGCCTGCTGGTCCTTGGCCGGCGTCGCGGAACAGATCTTGTCGACCGCCGCCTGCTGCTGGCCGGCGTCTGTCGCGTCTTTCATGGGATCTGACTTCATCAAGTCGGCCTGGGCCAGGGCAGGGCCGGCAGACAGCGCCAGCGCCAGCGCCAGGGCGCAAATGGACACGTTTTTCATATCGCTCTCCTCGACCTGCCTGGCCGGCGATTTTCGAAAGTCGAAATTGTGGCTGTCGCGGCGCGTCGCGTCATAGCGTCCCAAACAGGGGCTATTGCGCGAAAAGCCAGCCTCGCCGGCGTCTCAAATCGTTCTCTGGCCTTGAAGCCCTCGCCCCCGACAAGAGAAGCCTTTGCAAGTCAAACCAAAACCTTCAAACCGCCATTTTGTTCCGGTTCAAGCTCGCAACCCCTGGGGTCGGCGCTCGGGCCCGGCGCGATCATCTGGAATTTCGTTTGCCTGTCCTCGGCTTGACGCGCTAGAGGTTTGCGGGCGGACGGCGCGGGGAGCCGGAGCCCGGTCATTGCGCGCGATCGCGTCGCGCGAAACGGAAACGGAGACGCGGTCAAATGGCGTTGCAGAACTACAAGCCGGGCAAAGCCGCCTTCATGTTCATTTTCGTGACGGTGGCGCTCGACATGATCGCGCTCGGCGTCATGATCCCCGTGCTTCCGAAGCTCATCGTCGCCTTCAAGGGCGGCGATTTCGGCAAGGCCTCGCGCGCCGTCGGCTATTTCGGCATCGCCTGGGCCTTCATGCAGTTCATGTTCCAGCCGGTGCTGGGCGCGCTGGCCGACCGTTTCGGGCGCCGTCCCGTGATCCTGCTTTCCAATATCGGCCTCGGGCTCGATTATATCGTCATGGCGCTCGCGCCGAGCCTCGCCTGGCTCTTTCTCGGCCGCCTCATCTCGGGCGCGGCGGCGGCCAGTTTCTCCACCGCCAACGCCTATATCGCCGACATCACGCCGGTGGAGAAGCGCGCGGCGCGTTTCGGCATGCTCGGGGCGCCTTCGGCCTCGGTTTCGTGCTGGGACCGGCGATCGGCGGCTGGCTCGGCCAGATCGACCTGCGCCTGCCATTCTGGGGCGCGGCGGGGTTCAGCCTGCTCAACGCGGCCTATGGCTATTTCGTCCTGCCGGAATCGCTGGCCCCTGAAAATCGGGCGGACAAGTTCGTCTGGCGGACGGCGCATGTCCTGGGCTCCATGAGGTTTCTTGGCCGCGAACCGGGGCTGGCCCTGCTCGCCGTGGCGATCTTCCTGTCCTACCTGGCGCATGAATCGCTGCCGAGCCTGTTCGTGCTCTACACTGACTATCGCTACCATTGGGATGCGCGCACGACCGGCATGGTCCTGGCGCTGGTCGGGATCGCCCAGACGCTGGTCGCGGCCGGTCTCGTGCGGCAGGCCGTGAAGAAATTCGGCGAACTGCCGACGGCCCTGGTCGGCCTTGTCTGCGGCGTCGCGGGCTTTGTCGCCTACGCCTGGGCGCCGACCGGGCAGGCCTTTGTCGCGGCCCTGCCGCTGGTGGCCCTCTGGGGCCTGACCGGCCCGGCTTTCCAGGCCATGGCGACGCGATTGGCCGGCGCCGCGGAGCAGGGCGCGTTGCAGGGGGCCATATCGAGCCTGCGCGGCGTCTCCGGCATGATCGGGCCCATCGCCTTCACCCAGATCCTCGCCTGGGAGGTCGGCAAACACGCCAATCCCGGCGGCTCCTACGCGCTTGCCGCGGTGCTGCTGGCGTTGAGCCTGTGCGCGGCGCTGGCTGTGGGACGGTTAGGCGCCGTCGCCCGCAAGCCGGCGTAAAATTTTCCCGCGGAAAAGGCGGAGCTCAAGCTCGCGCCTTCTGGCGCCCGTAAATTTTCGACCTATATTCGGGCCGCGGGCGGCCTTCGCCCGCCTAGATTGTGGAGTTTCCATGAAGACCAAATTTGCCGCCGCCCTCGTAGCGGTTTCGCTGGCCTCCAGCCTCGGCCTGGCGGGTGAGGCGCAGGCCAAGGGTTGCCTCAAGGGCGCGCTGGTTGGCGGCGTCGCCGGCCATTATGCGGGCCATCACGGCGTGGCCGGCGCGGTCGCGGGCTGCATCGCCGGCCGTCACATGGCCAAGCAGAAGGCCCTGAGGCAGCAGCAACAGCAGCAACAGCAACAGCAGAACGCGGCGCCTGCGCCTGAAGCCGCTCCCGCGCCGCAGCACTGACGCGCGAAGCAAGGCGCAAAACCAACAGCCCTCGCGGACCCGGTCGGCGAGGGCTTTTTGCGCGACGACTTTCAAGCTCGAACGGAGCCGCAATGCCCTGTTAAGGATGAAATCCGTTTGGGCGCGCCATACGGGAAAACACGGAGCTGACGTCGGGGAAAGCTTAAGAAGATCATAAAGGTTTGGGCGCAGCATTCGATTCAGACACGGCGCAAGCATGCGTTTTATCGAGGCTGGGTAATGAATTTCGAAATGCTGGAAAATCAACTCGGCTCCGTCATCGCCATCCGGGGCTCGCGGGCTTCGATCGGACTTCTGTCGGCGGCGGCGCAAGGCAGCCGGGAAACGCGGGTCACAGTCGGCAAGCTGCTCGGCATCCACGCGGGAACCTCGCTGATCATCGGCGCCGTCACCGACGTTTCGCTGCGCACGGAGCCCGTTTCGCACGATGAAAACTTCATCACCGTCGCCTTGCTTGACGTGATCGGCGAGATCCAGGATTACGGCCGGCTGACGGCGCGCTTCTTCCGCGGCGTCTCCGATTATCCCGCCATCGGCGATGCGGTGATCGGCGTCGGCTCCAAGGAATTGCGGCTGATCTACAATATTTCGCGTCCCGCGGTGATCGAAATCGGCCATCTGCAGCAGGACACGGCGATCCCCGCCTATATCGACGTCAATGAAATGCTGAGCAAGCATTTCGCAGTGCTCGGCACGACCGGCGTCGGCAAGTCGAGCGGCGTCGCGCTGATCCTCCAGCAGATCCTCGACGCCCGTCCGGACCTCCGCATTCTCATCCTCGACGTGCACAACGAATACCGCCCCTGCTTCGGCGATAAAGCGCAGACGCTGAGCCCGCGCAACATGAAGCTGCCGTTCTGGCTGTTCAATTTCGAGGAAATCGTCGACATCTTCTTTGGCGCGCGGCCCGGCCTCGACGAGGAAGTCGACTTGCTGGCCGAAATCATCCCGCAGGCCAAGGCCGCCTATTCGCAGCTCAACGTCCAGCCGAACCGCTTCGCCATCAAGAAGGCGGAAAGCGGCAACGTTCGCTATACCGTGGACATACCGCTGCCCTACCGCATCGCCGACCTGATCTCGCTACTCGACGCCCGCATGGGCAAGCTTGAGAACCGCTCGTCGCGCATGCTCTATCAGAAGCTGATGACGCGCATCGAGACGGTCAGCAACGATCCGCGCTACGCCTTCATTTTCGAAAAGGCCAATATCGGCGGCGACACCATGGCCGAAATCCTCGGCACCATCTTCCGTCAGCCGCACAATGGCGTGCCGATGACCATATTCCAGCTCGCGGGCTTTCCGTCGGAAGTGGTTGACGCCGTCGTTTCGGTCGTTTCGCGCATGGCCTTCGACTTCGGCCTGTGGAGCGACGGCAGCAGTCCGCTGCTGCTGGTGTGCGAAGAGGCGCACCGCTACATGTCGGCCGACAATAATGTCGGCTTCGGACCGACCCGGCGCGCGATTTCCCGCATCGCCAAGGAAGGCCGCAAATACGGCGTCTATCTTGGCCTGATCACGCAGCGTCCGGCGGAACTCGATCCGACCATCCTGTCGCAGTGCAACACGCTCTTCGCCATGCGCATGACCAACGATCGCGACCAGGCGCTGTTGCGCTCCGCCGTCTCCGATACGGCTACCGACCTTCTGTCCTTCCTGCCTTCGCTCGGCACCGGCGAGGTCTTCGCCTTCGGCGAAGGCGTGGCCCTGCCGACCCGGTTGCGGTTCAAGCAATTGCCGGCGAAATTGCTGCCCAAGAACGAGGCCGTGGCCAGCGAAAACGGCGTCGACCTGCGCATCGACGGCACCCAGAGCTCGCTCGCGGCGGTGGTCGATCGCTGGAGAGGCATTTCGGGCCGCGAAAAGCCCGTCGCCGTCGCCGAAAGGTTGCGCGACGAACAGGCCAATCCGTTGGACGGCAGGTTCTCGTCGATTGCCGAATGAGGAGTTGAGACTGGCGGCCAGCGCCGCCAATCCGGCTTGGAATGAAAAACCCCGAACCGGGCCGCCGGATCGGGTTTTTTTCTTTCAGGGCGACGGGCGATTTTAGAGCATTTTCGAGCGAAGTGGATTCCGGTTCGCGTTAAGAAAAGGGGATTATCCCTTTGAGACAAGTGAGATGCTTTAACACCCTGAAAAATCGCCGATAGCTTCGGATTATAGATTTTCCGATTTCAACATAAAGCCGCCGCTGACCATCTTCTTTTTCAACCATCCACTCATGCTCAATGAGCGAAATGGCCTGTAGAATTCTTTTCGCGGCCAACGGTTCGGGACAGGAAAGTTTCAGTAGGTTAAGGAGTTTGAATCTTCCGTTGCCAACGCCATTGTCGCGCGCCAGTTTTTTCATATCACTGTCGAGGGCGACAAGAATGGAATTGGTGACCTCAGCAAAAGCGCAAACTACCTGATCTGGTGAACCTCGCGCCACGCCGCTTTCGCGCAACAATGTTGCCTCGTGACCCGAATCCCTCAACGCCTTGGCAACCGAGTCGGGTACGCCTTCGTCTATGAAAAACTTTAAATTTTTTGCGCTCAAGCAGCCGATCTCGGGGTTATGCAATCAATTGCAGTCTTAACGTCTTCCTCGCTAAGACTTGGGTATTCTTCAATAATTTGAGCTATCGTGTATCCGGCCTTCGCAAAGTTTTGCACGGCGGATACCGGGATTCTGGTTCCAGCGAAGACCGGACGATTGTGAGCCACGTTGCGTTGACGGACGACCTTCCCGAACTCATTGTCATCGCGGACGCGGAGCTTTTGAGCTTCTTTTTCCATGTCCTCGATAACGTCAATGAGCTCGAAAAGAATGCCCTGGCCCGAATTCACCGATTTCGTGATTGCCGGTTTCTGGGTCCAGCCACGTAACGCTACGATTCCAAACAGATAGCTTTATTTCCGACCACGGACGCGTTGAGCGGGCAGACATTCTTTCGGCCGTCACCTTAAGATGGCTCATTGTGACGCCATGCACGTTCATCAGCAGGCTAATGGTTCTCAACCCGACGAGATCAGAAAACGAATAAATTCGGGAGTGAGGCGAGCGCCTATTCTCAGCGGCATGTTGAGGCTTAAAAAAACCTGTCGCATCCCAATAAGTGAGCTGTCGCATTGTCAGGCCGGTCAGCTTTGCGACTTGATCAGCGCCAAAGGCGGCCACAACGTTAGATTGCGATGTCATTTCTGCCTCCTTTCCACGCGAGCTAATAGCCAAAACAACTGAAAAATTGTAACATGCGCGCCAATTTGCGGCAACGCAGGGGCTAAAATGGCTGACGCAGAATTGTTGAATCTTTCCAGCGCTTTGAAGTCGGGGCGACTAAATGACTTCATTTTTCAGGAAGAAAATCGCGGCGTCGGGCCAATCGACCGAGCCGACTTCGACGCCTTGACGGCGGCGTTGGTTAAAGCGCCGCAATCAGAAGGTCAAACATCGCATTCCGCATCTGGCGATGATTCGAGCGAAACGAAAACTCCCCAAGGTAGCGGTCCATGTGCTTCGGACTGATATGAATGTGCGTCGAGTTGATGGAGTCCTTGAAGATTTTCCAGAAGCCCTCGAAGCTGTTCACATGAGTTTCGCCCCGCGCATATTCCTTGCGCCCATGCCGGACGGTTTCATGATCGAAGCCAGCGCCCGCCAGTAAATTGTAGGACAGCAGTTCGTCGGTCGAAACTCGCGATCCCGGCTCAACCGTGCCGAAAACTGCCTCGCGAAGCGTTGCGGTCTTGATGTTCGGAATGATCTTGGTCTCCATCCGACCGCCGCGCTCTTTGAAGCCCATGACAATCGTCTTGCCCGCCGCGCCGCGACCGACCTTGCCGCTCCGGCGACCGCCGACATAAGCCTCGTCAATCTCGACATGGCCCTTGAGCATTTCAAACCCGTCAGCCTTGGTCATCAGGTCGCGGATTTGATGGCCGATGCGCCAAGCGGTCTTGTAGGTGACGCCAAGCGTCCTTTGAAGCTCTTTGCCGCTGACGCCGTGGCGCGTGGCGATGAACAGATAGATTGCATAGAACCACGTTTGCAGCGGCGTCCGGCTGTCCTGAAAGATGGTCCCGGCGCAGGGATAAACATGGTCGCCGCAAGCGGCGCATGCATAGGCGCGGCGTCCTTCGATCTTATGGAAAGTCGAATCTTTGCCGCATTTCTCGCACACATGGCGCAGCCCATAACGGACCTCCATGATGCGGGTCAGGCAAGCGTCGTCGCTCGAAAATTCGGCGAAGAATTCGCGAACCGAATAAGCCTGGACGCTGCTTTCTTTCTGTCCGGCCTTCGAGGGGCGCTTGCGCTTACGGGGTTCCATCGGCGATCTCCTATGACCGCTAATGTCTCATATCGGTGTACTTGTGTCAAGGGGATAATCCCCTAAGAAAATGCGTGAAAACAAGAAACTAGCGCCTGTTTGGTGAACCGGAGTTCACCGAACAGGCGCTAGCGCTGGCGACGGCCCGCATTGCGCCGTTGTGACGCCTCTCGGTGGACCATGCGGGTATCGGGGGCTCCGCGCTTCGTCGCAGCAAAATCTTCGAGCAGCATCGGTCGTGCGTAATAATAACCCTGCACGATGCGGATGCGCGTCGCCGTCTTGAGGTAGAGCAGTTCTTCGTAGCACTCGACGCCTTCGGCGATCACGGTCATGCCGAGCGCGCCGCCGAGGAACTCGATGGCGCGCAGCACGATCTGGCTGCGTGGGCGCTCATGGATATTGGTGATGAAGGAGCGGTCGACCTTGATTTCGTCGGCGGTGATGTCGGCGAGCGCCGACAGAGATGAATAGCCTGTGCCGAAATCGTCGATGGAGACGCCGACGCCGATTTGGCGCAGCATCGGCACGACCTGGGTCTGGAAGCGGTTTTTCGCGACGAAGGCGTCCTCGGTCACTTCGACGATGAAGCGTTCCGAGCAATTGGTTTCCTTCAACGATTCGGCGATCGCATGCATGAAGTCGACATCGGTCGCCTGTTTCGCCGAAATATTGACGCTGATCTTGACCTTCGGCCCGAAGGCCTCGTTGATCAGGTCGATGGATTTCGCGATCTGGCCTACGACGAGATGGGTGAGGTCGTCGATCAGGTTGAGTTCGGTGGCGAGTTCGATGAAGGATCCCGGACCGTGGATTTCGCCGTCTTCGCCCAGCAGGCGAACCAGCGCCTCGACGCCGACGATCTCCTCGCTGATGATGTCGACCTTGGGCTGGAAAGCGCAGCAGAAGCGACGGTCCTGGATGGCGAGGCGCAGGCGCTGCTCGGCGAGGACGCGCGACGTCTCCGAACTCGAGGATGTGGTGCTGGAAGAGGGCGGCGGCGCCCTTGGTGTCCTTCTTGACCAGGTTCATGGCCCGGTCGGCGTTGCGGCGCAGCATTTCATACGTCAGCCCGTGCTCGGGATAGGCGGCGACGCCGATCGAGGCGGAGGAGAAAATCTCCTGCCCGTCGATGATGCTCGGCTCCTTCAGCGCGTTGGTGATTGCGAGGATGGTCGTTTCGAGATTGTCGCCGCAATCGATGTCCTGCAGCAGCAGCACGAATTCGTCGCCGCTGATGCGCGCGAGCATGTCCTCGTCGCCAAGCAGGCGCCGGATTCGGAAGCCGGCCTTGATCAGGAACGCGTCGCCAACCGCATGGCTGTAGAAATCGTTGATCTGCTTGAAGTTGTCGATGTCTATGATGGCAATGGCGAAATGAACGTCCGGCCGGCCGATCAGTTTTTCGACCCGCTCCTGAAACTGGTAGCGGTTTGGCAGGCCGGTCAGTTCGTCGAAATAGGCGCGCCGCGAGAGTTCCTCTTCGACCAGCTTCCGTTCTGTGATGTCGAAAGACGTGGCGACGCGCAGGCGCTCGTCGCCGATCAGGACCGATTTTTGCGTGGTCAGCAGGGTGCGGGGACCGGAGTCGCTGAGAAAACGCCGTTCGCTGGTGACGGCCTTGTTCGGTTCGAGGACCGGAAGGTTCGAACCGCTGGTTTCGCAAATCTGGCCTGCCGCGGTTTCGATCGCCGCGGGGTCGCCGGCGACGCGCGCCGTCTCGTTCGCGAACAGGGTGCTTCCGTCTTGCGCGCGCACGGTCACCCCAACCGGCAGCTGGTCAAAGATTTCGTTGAGCAGGCCGAGTTCGCGCCGCGTCTGGCTCTGCAGGCGCAGCGCGCTTTCGAGCGAGTGGCGGAGATCGTCGATTTCCGAGGATTGCGCGTTCGGATCTTCCGGCCGCGAGGCCGGATCTCGAGCCGGCTCGTGGATTTGCGACATGGACCTCTCGCGGATGATTTTCGCACGGCATTGCGTTCATGGAGGTTAGTCGTCGCAGGTGAAGATAGGCTTAAACCTTAGTCAGTCATGCAAAAAGGGCGGCCCGAGGGCCGCCCTTCAGACATTCCCTGAGCGAAAGGCTCAGTAGGAATAATACATGTCGAACTCGACCGGATGCGGCGTCATGTCCACGCGCATCACGTCCTGCATCTTCAGTTCGATATAGCTGTCGATGAAGTCGTCGTTGAACACGTCGCCAGCCTTGAGGAAGGCGCGGTCCTTGTCGAGATTGGTGAGGGCTTCGCGAAGCGAGCCGCAAACCGTCGGGATCTTCTTCAGTTCGCGCGGCGGCAGATCATAGAGATCCTTGTCCATCGCGGCGCCCGGATCGATCTTGTTCTGGATGCCGTCGAGGCCCGCCATCAGCATGGCGGCGAAAGCGAGATAGGGGTTCGCCGTCGGATCGGGGAAGCGAACTTCCACGCGCTTGGCCTTGGGATTGTTGGTCCACGGAATACGGCAGGAGGCCGAGCGGTTGCGCGCCGAATAGGCGAGCAGCACCGGGGCTTCATAGCCGGGAACGAGGCGCTTGTAGGAATTGGTCGAAGGATTGGTGAAGGCGTTGAGCGCCTTGGCGTGACGAATGATGCCGCCGATGTAGTAGAGGCATTCCTGGCTCAGGTCGGCGTATTTGTTGCCGGCCATCACGGGCTTGCCGCCCTTCCAGATCGACTGGTGGACGTGCATGCCCGAGCCGTTGTCGCCGAAAATCGGCTTCGGCATGAAGGTCGCGGTCTTGCCGTAGGAATGGGCGACCTGATGGATGGCGTATTTGTAGATCTGCAGATGGTCGGCCATCGTCGTCAGCGTGCCGAACTTGAGGCCGAGTTCGTGCTGGGCGGACGCCACCTCGTGATGGTGCTTTTCGACGTTGCAGCCCATGGCCGCCATGGCGGCGAGCATTTCGCCGCGCATGTCCTGGGCGGAATCGAACGGGCGGAACCGGGAAATAGCCGCCCTTGGTGCGGACGCGGTGGCCGAGGTTGCCGCCCTCATAGGGCGTGTCGGCGTTGGTCGGCAATTCGACCGAGTCGAGCACGAAGCCGGTGTTGTAGGGATCGGCCTTGAAGCGCACGTCGTCGAAGACGAAAAATTCGGCTTCCGGGCCGAAGAAGGCGGTGTCGCCGATGCCGGTGGTCTTCAGGAAGGCTTCGGCCTTCTTGGCGATGCCGCGGGGATCGCGGTGATAGGGCTCGCCGGTCATGGGCTCGAGCACGTCGCAGACGATGGAGAGCGTTGCGGCGGAGAAGAAGGGGTCGATGGTGGCGGTGGACGGATCGGGCATCAACATCATGTCGGATTCGTTGATCGCCTTCCAGCCGGCGATCGACGAGCCGTCGAACATTGTGCCTTCCGAGAACATTTCCTCATCGACGAGGGCGATGTCGAAGGTCACGTGCTGCCATTTGCCGCGCGGATCGGTAAAACGAAGATCGACATACTTGATGTCTTCGTCCTTGATTCTTTTCAAAACGTCTTTGGCAGTCGTCATTTCAGAGCCTCTTGTCGTTGAAGTTGAGGAGTTGAAGTGCGGGGGAGTTTCTTTGGGTGTTTCTGCAGGAGTTTCTTGGCGGGAGGTCGCGATCGCCTGAAAACGCTTCAGACGGCGTCCGTGCCGGTTTCGCCGGTGCGGATGCGGATGGCGTTTTCGATGTTTGAGACGAATATCTTGCCATCGCCGATACGGCCCGTCTGGGCCGCCTTGCGGATGGCTTCGATGGCGCGGTCTACTGCGCTGTCGGCGAGAACCAGTTCTATTTTGACCTTGGGCAAGAAGTCGACGACGTATTCGGCCCCCCGGTAGAGTTCGGTATGGCCCTTCTGGCGGCCAAAACCCTTGGCTTCGGTGACGGTGATGCCGTGCAGGCCGGCTTCCTGAAGAGCTTCCTTCACTTCGTCAAGCTTGAAGGGCTTGATGATCGCTTCGACTTTTTTCATTCCCCGGCAGTTCTCCCCGTCATGCGCGGCAGTTTTGGCGCTCCGCGCGTAACTTGAGCGTCATAACATCGCCCCGCGCGACAAGCCAGCGGGGACAAGGCGTATTTGACGTCATTTTGCACTATCCGGAGGCATTTTTTGGAAAAATAGCGCCAAAACGCCATCTGGCGGAGCAAAAATTGGCCGAAAGTCGTGTCTGGCGCGGCCATTCGCCGCACCGGCGCCAATCCAGGCGCGTTGCAATCGCGCCTGAGCGGCGAAACCGGTCAAGCCGGCCCTTGCGCCATCGGCAGGTCGCGCCGCATGCCCCATTCCGCCCAGGAGCCGTCATAGACGGCGACGCTGCTGCGGCCGGTCGTGGCCATGGCCAGCGCGACGATGGCGGCGGATACGCCGGAGCCGCAGGTGGTGATCGTCGGCTTGGCCGGATCGAAGCCGGCCTTGGCGAAGGCGGCCAGCAGTTCGGCTTGCGGACGCAGGCGTCCCCCGGTGATCAACTCGCCCCAGGGCAAGTTGCGGCTGCCGGGAATATGGCCCGAACGAAGGCCAGGACGCGGTTCGATCTCGTCGCCGGTGAAGCGCGGCGCCGAACGCGCGTCGACGATCTGCGGGCCGGACGCCTCGCCCGACCTGGCGCTCGCCGTTCGCACGTCGTCCAGCGAGGCGATCGCGGAATGATTGAGCCTGGCCGTGAAATGGCGCGACTGCGGCCGCGGTTCGCCTTCGGCGAGCGGACGCCCCTCGGCGATCCATTTCGGCAGGCCGCCGTCGAGCACCGCGACATCGTTGACGCCGAAGGCGCGGAAGGTCCACCAGACGCGCGCTGCAGAAAACAGGCCGAGTGAATCATAGACGACAATCTTCATGCCGTCGCCTATGCCGAGTTTCCGCACGGCGGAGGAAAAGGCCACGGGGTCCGGCAGCATGTGGGGAAGGTTGACGCTCCGGTCGGCGATGGCGTCGATGTCGAAATGAACCGCGCCGGGAATGTGCCGCTCGACGAACTCGGCGTGGCCGTCACGGTTGGCCGTCGGCAGATGCCAGGAGGCGTCGACGATCGCCAATCCCGGCGCGCCGAGATGTTCGGCCAGCCATTCGGTGGATACGAGGGTGCTGGATTCGCTTCTGTCCGTCCCGTTGATTGTCGTCTTGCCCTGCATATGCGTCTCCCTGAATCTCGCCACGTTAGCCGCGGCGTTTGAAACGGGAAACCTATCCTTTGCGGGGAGGGCTATTTTTGGGCGACGACCCGCCGGCCGTGCGCGGGCGCCGTCATACAGCCTTGGTTTCGCTGAATGCGTCTCGCAACAATTGCATGAGGTTGCGCGGATCGTAAGGTTTTTGAATGACCGGCAAGCCATGGAATTGCTGCGGAAATATCTTCTCCGGCGCATAGCCGGTCGTGAAGATGATCGGGACGCCCTTTTCGATCAAAAGGTCAGCCGCGGGGAACACCAGCTCTCCGTTGAGATTCACGTCGAGGATCGCGATGTCGGCAGGCGTCGTCTTGATCATCCGGCACATCCCGGCGACGGTTGAAGAAGCGCCGACGATTTCTACGTCCAGCTGCTCCAGCAACAATTCAAGGGCGAAAAGAAGATGCGCCGAATCCTCGGCTACCAGTGCTCGCCTGACGCTCATGGCCACATTCCCAACGTCGTCGGAGGCAAGCGCGCAAAACCCAAAGCAAGGAGACCCAGAGCAAGGAGAGCGGTTTTGCCGTCAACTAAAACGGCTCCAGACGGCCAACGCATGGAGGCCACGGCGGTTGCATTCATTGCATGATCCCCGATCAAGTTTTCGCGCGCAACCGTCGCCATTCGCTGCATTCCCCGCCGTCGCTCGTTCAGGACGGCATCGGGGGCGGCGGCGGCAGCGGCTCCTCGATCTTTACGGAAAGCCCGCCTTCGGCGAAGTCGAACCGGGCGGTTCCTGAATTGCTGTATTCCACTTCGCGTTTGATGACTTTCGTGCCGAACCCCGATTTCGTCGGCGGCTTTATCGGCGGGCCGCCGCTTTCGCGCCATGTCAGCGCCAGCACGGGCGCAGCAAGGCCATCGCCCCGCGACGTCGTCCAATCGATGGCGATGCGGCCGGTCTCGTTCGACAAGGCGCCGTATTTGACTGCGTTCGTGGCGAGTTCGCCGAAGATTGTGCCAAAGCTCAGCGCGATCTGCGGCGACAGCAGCACAGAAGGCCCGGAGAAAGCGATCCGCTCGTTTTCCGGCTGCAGATAGGGCGCAAGCGCCTGGCGCAGCACCCGTCCGATTTCGATCTGGCTCCAGTTTTCTTGCGAGAGCAGCTCGTAGCTCCGCGCCATCGCCTGAACGCGCGCAAAAAACCCCTGCGAGAACTCATCGGGGGATCCGGAATGTTTTAGGGTCTGCTGCGCGATGGCCATGACCACGGTCAGCATGTTCTTCACGCGGTGATTGAGTTCGGACACCAGCGAGCGCTGCCTTTCCTCCGATCTCGCCAATCCCGTGACGTCGATGAAAGTCGCCACCACGCCGTCGATGGCGCCGGCGCTGTCATGATAGGGCGTGAGCCGGGCGAGAAAGTAGGGCGCGTCGGATGCGTTCCTGTGCGCGCGGCGCTCGAGCGGCTCCCCTGAAGCCAGCACCGCGGAGATGTCCGCCTGAAGCTCGGGGTAGTCGAGCTTGATCGCGAGGTCTCCGAGCGGCCGGCCCCTGTCTGTGGAAATGACATTGAACAATTGGGTCACAGCCGGGGTAAAACTGCGAATGACCAGGTTGCCATCGAGAAAAATGGTCGCGACATTGGTGCTGGCGAACAGGTTGGTCAGGTCGCCATTGGCGCGGTCGAGCTCTTCGATCTTTGCGCCGAGTTCATGGTTGAGCGTCTGCAATTCTTCGTTAAGAGATTGCAGCTCCTCCTTGGTCGATTCCAGCTCCTCGTTGCTCGACTGCATTTCCTCGTTGAGCGAGACCAGCTCCTCGTTGGACGCTTTCAGCTCTTCGAGCGCCGTCTCATATTCCTCGATCGTTCCCTGAAGGCGTTCGCGCGCCTCCTGCAATTCCAGCTTGAGCTGTGCTTCGCTATCGGCCTCGGCGATCCTGGCGGCGGACAGGGGCGCGCTCGCCTGCCGGGCTTTTTCCTCGAAGACGACAAGAAACAAGCCCCGGCTTTCCGGGCGCTCTGCCAAGGGCTCGACCGTCAGCGACACATGTTCGGTCTGTTGGGCGCCGGTCTCGAAGGAAATGGCCTCTCGCGTCACGGGTTGGCGCGTTTCGATCGCGGCGCGCAGCGCGTTGCGCAGTTCAAGGCGCAATTCCTTGCGCGCCAGAACGAGCAATTGCCGGGTTGGAGACCCGTAGGGCGCCTCCAGGAATTTGCTGGTCCGCGCCGAATAATGGACGACGTCGCCTTCCTCGTTGACGATGACGTGCGGCGGTCCGTACCGGTCGGAAATGCGCGCTTCCGCCGTTTGCCGCAATAGCCCGGCGCTGGCTGCGGCCGGGCTCGCGGCCTCGCGGGGAGCGAAGGGCGAAGGGCGCAATCCATTGAGGAAAAGCGGCATTCGCGGCCGCGAACCGGCGTCCAGCGCTCGATAGACGCAATTCTTCTTGTCGACGGCGGCAAACAGCTCGGAAAACCGGCCGATGGTTTCCGACTTGCCGAGAAACAGGAAGCCGCCGGGACGAAGCGCGTAATGGAAGATCGGCAGCGCCTGCCGCTGCGCCTCGGCGCCGAAATAGATCAGCAGATTGCGGCAGGAGATCAGGTCCATGCGCGAGAACGGGGGATCGCGCAGCACGCTGTGCGGCGAGAACACGCAGAGATCGCGCACCTCCTTGGCGACGACGAAACTGTCGCCCTGCGCGGTGAAAAAGCGCTGGCGCCGCTCCGGCGACAGATTTTCGAGCAGCGCCGCGGGATAGCGGCCGGCGCGCGCCACGGCGAGGGCGTGCTCGTCGATGTCGGTGGCAAAAATTGTTACGCGCGGCGGCGCGCGCAATGTGTCCATGTATTCGCGCAGGAGGATGGCGATCGAGACGACCTCTTCGCCCGTGGAGCAGCCGGGCGCCCAGACCCGCACCGTATCGGCCGCGCCGCGCCCCTCGAACAGGCGGGGTATCGCGACGATCCGCAGGGATTCGAAAGCCTCGGGGTCGCGGAAAAAGCTGGTGACGTTGATGAGCAGGTCGCGAAACAGCGCTGTCGCCTCTTCCTGCTGGTTTCGCAGCAGCGCAACGTAATCGATCAGGGCGTCGCAATGATGAATCTGCATCCTCCGTTGAACGCGCCGAAAAAACGTCCGCGTCTTGTAGCCGCTGAAATCATGGCCCGTCTGGGACCGCAGAATCGCATAGATCGCCTGCCGCGCATCCGCCTCGCCATCTCCCGGCTGATTTTTCGCGAAAGCGTCGAGGGCGGCGAAGCTTCCGGCGTTCTCAAGCAGCTTCGCCGCCATATTCTCGACGGGAATGGCGAAATCGACGAGACCGCTGGCTATGGCGCTGTCTGGCATGTCGGCGAAACCGGGACCGGATGGATCGCCAGCCTGGGCCAGGACAAGCCCGCCTTGTTCCTTGATCGCCTTCACGCCCAGCACGCCGTCGTGGCCGCTGCCGGACAGGACGACGCCCACGGCATATTCGCCACAGTCCTGCGCCAGCGAGGCGAAAAACAGATCGACGGGATTTCGCTCGTGCGCGCGATCGCCCTGGTCGAACTGGTGCAGGCGAAGCCGCCTCTCCGCGATGGTCAGGCTCGCGTTGGGCGGCAAGACGTAGACCCGGTTTTGCTCGACCTCCTGGCTGTCGTGCGCGACTTCGACCGCCAGGTCCGTATGGCGCGAAAGAATGTCGGTCAGGAAGCTCTCGCGATCCGGGGCGAGGTGCGTGATGATGACAAAGGCCATGCCGGGGTTGGCGGGAATCGTCTTGAAAAAAGAACTCCAGCGCTCGGAGACCGCCAGCGGACGCGCCGATGCCGACAATCGGAAAGGGCTCGTCTGGTTTCATTCCAGGCTCTCAAAATGGTTGCGACGGCAAGCCGCCGCGAAAAATCCGACTCTATTACGTTTTGCGTATTTTCGATCCTCAATTTTGCGAGCGAGGTCTGCGCGGCTCATTGATCTGGAGCAACCTGCGGGTACGGGAGCGAGCTGAATGCAGCATCGCCGGCCGGGAGAGATCCGGTCAATTTGCCGACGACTGGCGCTGGCTTGGAGGCAGCCCATTCTCGGCGGCTCGCCAGCGCGTCGATCCACGACCAGACGGAACGAAGATCAAACAACGCGCAGGCTAAAGGACGGAACCGTCGTCTAGAACCGTTCGCGTTGTTGCATCCTGACGTTCCATCTGGGCTCCTCCCGGGCGCACGCCCCGTGTTTCGAGGCGGCTCGCGATCATCGCTCGATGCGACGGCAAACCTATACCGAGGCGCCAGACCCCGGGGAAGTAAGCGTCAACCCTTAAGGAAAACCACCTAGTGGCGGGCCGGTCGCAGTTCACGAAAAGTTGCGCGTTGTGCGGCGCACAAATTGGTTGCGGCGCAGCATGGGGCGAATTAATTTGCGCCGCCTGGGCCGGCCGCGAATCGCGAACCGCTTAGGAAACAATGCACTAATGTCGTAAGGAACATTTTTATGTCGAGCGAAGCGATCAAGATCCCCAAGGAGTTTTCCGCTGAAGAAGCCCGCAAGGCTGCTGAAAAGGGCCTGGCGCAGAGCCGTGAGACCTTCGAGAAGGTCAACGCGGCGGCCAAGGGCGCCTACGGATCGATCGACGCCAGCGCATTGATCTTCGCCAAGGGCGTTAGCGAACTCAACGCCAAAGCCTTTGCCGCATTTCAAGCCAATTCGGCGCTGAGCTTCGAATTCCTGCGCGCGCTTTCGGGAACCAAGACCGTCTCCGACGCCATCTCTCTCGCGCCGGCTCACGCCAACAAGCAGTTCCAGGCTTTCAAGGAGCAGACGAAGGACCTTTCGGCGCTGACCCAGAAAATCGCCCAGGAGTTTTTTGCGCCGCTCAAGGACGCGGTCAGCAAGACTTTCCAGCCGCTGGCCTGACGTTTTCCTTGGCGCCGGCGGCCAACGCCGGCGCCAACCAGTCACGGCTTGCCGGATCGTGGCGTCGGGATATGCGACCCGATCCAGCCGTTTACGGTCGACGGCCCGCGGTCCCACAGATTTTCTGGAATTCGCGCATAGACGAGCTCATGATCCCAGCTCCATGTGCTGCCGGTCAGCCGGTTTTCGTACCAGCTGGTCCAGACCTGCCAATTTTCGTTCGCCGCCAGCAGGCAATCGCGAAAATTGCGCCAGATCCCCCGCAAAGGCTGGCCATCCGGCCATAGGACCGACTGGGCGACGGCAAAAACGCTTTCGCCGCTTGCAATGCGCGCCGCGTCGGCGGAAATCGCCTCCCAGAAGGCGCGGGCGATTTCTCCATCATAGACGGCTGAGGCCGTTGCGACGGCGGCGTCCGCGGCTACCGCCGCATCTCCAGAGCCTGCGGCGGGATCTGCGGCTTCGGCGGCGGTCATGGCGCCGCTGGCGACAGCCGCATCGGCGGCGAATTCGCGGCGGTCGCTGCGTTGCCGGCGACCGGGGCATAGGCGACGTCCTCGACCGCAGCGGCAGATTCGGCCGCGCCGAGGACGGCGGCGGGGTCGATGACTTCGCGATAGTTGATCATCGTCCAGGATGCGGCCAGAGCTCTAAAGACCGGCAGAACGATATAGGAGCGAAAAGCGCCTGCGCCGTCGACATGGCGCAGGTCCGCCGCCAGCATCGGCAAGACGCGCAGAGCTGCGCGCTCGGCGATCAGAACACTCACGTTCGTCTCGCGCGTTTTCAGCCACGCCGTCATCTGCTTGCAATCGCCAAATTCAACGGCGCTGGCTTCGTTCGATCCGGATGGGTCGGTCATGGACGTAAAAGCCCGTGGCGGCGGCCGCAGTTCCGCGTCGACCGAAGGCGTCGCCCAAATTATCCCGCGGCCCTGATGAAGGCGAGGGTCCGGTCGAAACGTATGATTGGCGCGGCGCCATGCGCTCGGCATTCATTCTGGACGAAGAGGATCGCGCTCGATAGATCGCCAAAATCGCCGCCGCCGCGCGCGTGCTTTTCAACAACGGCAAATGATCCGCCGGTTGACAGGCTGATCGTGAAATCAAGCGGCGGAAAAAAGACACTCCGAACATTTCCAGCGGACGTCATCTCGCAATCCCTCGCAGCTTTGCCGGCGCGGGCAAGCTCGCGACATTGCCGGCCTCAGCGTCAAAGGATGTTACGTCCGAGTGGAATCAACGATACATACCGCTTTTGGTCGCGCGCCATAAAAGACTTGCAAAGACGGCAATTCATTTGTCCAGCCAGCGAGGCGCGGGCAGGTTTTTCGTCCGCAAGAACTCGGGATTGTAAAGCTTTGACGCATAACGCGCGCCGGAATCGCACAGCACCGTCACGATCGTATGACCGGGCCCGAGTTCCCGCGCCAGGCGAATGGCGCCGGCGACATTGATCGCCGTGGAGCCGCCGAGCAGCAGGCCCTCGGTCTCCGCCAGGTCGAACAGCAGCGGCAGGGCCTCCTCGTCGGAAATCTGGTAGGCTGCGTCGATAGGCGCATCGACGAGATTGGCGGTGACGCGGCCCTGGCCGATGCCCTCGGTGATCGAGGATCCCGAGGACTTCAACTCTCCCGTCGTGTAAAACGAATAGAGCGCCGCGCCCATCGGGTCGGCCAGTGCGATCTTCACGTCCGGCCTGCGCGCCTTGAGCGCCCGGCCGACGCCGGCCAGCGTGCCGCCGGTGCCGACGGCGGAAACGAAGCCGTCGATGTTTCCGTCGAGCTGTTCGAAAATTTCCGGGCCGGTGGTCGCCTCATGGCCGCGCCGATTGGCGACATTGTCGAACTGGTTGGCCCAGATCGCGCCATTGGGGTTTTCCTGCGCCAGCCTTTCCGCGAGGCGGCCGGAATATTTCACGTAATTGTCGGGGTTTGAATAGGGGACGGCGGGAACCTCGATCAGTTCCGCCCCCTGCATGCGGAGCATGTTTTTCTTTTCGTCCGACTGCGTGTTCGGGATGACGATCACCGTGCGAAACCCCATGGCGTTGGCGACCAGCGCAAGGCCGATGCCGGTATTGCCCGCCGTGCCCTCGACGATCGTCCCGCCGGGCTTCAATGCGCCCGACTGGATCGCATCCTGCACGATGGCGAGCGCCGCGCGATCCTTGACCGAACCGCCGGGATTCATGAATTCCGCCTTGCCATAGATGGCGCAGCCCGTCTCGTCGGACGCCCTCCGCAACTTGATCAGCGGCGTGTGGCCGATGGCGTCGAGAACTGAATCCGTGACTTTCATGACAAATCCCATGGAATTTTATCTCTATGCTAGAGGCGCAGCCGAACGCCTGCAAGCGCGGCGCCGGTCAAGCGGTTAACGTGGCGAAGGCGGCCAGAGCGCGCCGCCGCGCAAAATCGTGCTCGACAATCGGCTGCGGGTAATTTTCGCCTAGCCGCACGTCCGCATCGGCCAGCGTGCTGGCCGGCGCCGTCCAGGGCTTGTGGATGTATCTGTCCGGCAAAGCTTTCAGTTCCGGGCAATAGCGGCGGACATAGTCGCCGCGGGGATCGAATTTCTCGCCCTGCAGCACGGGATTGAAAATGCGGAAATAGGGCGCGGCGTCGGCGCCGGAGCCGGCGACCCATTGCCAGCTCGCGGCGTTATTGGCGAGGTCGGCGTCAACGAGCGTGTCCCAGAACCATTCCTCTCCCTCCCGCCAGTCGATCAGCAGATGCTTGGTCAGGAACGAGGCGACGATCATGCGGGCGCGATTGTGCATGTATCCGGTCTGCCAGAGCTGGCGCATGCCTGCGTCGACGACGGGATAGCCGGTGCGCCCGCTTTGCCAGCTCCTGAGCGCATGCTTGTCGTGCAGCCAGGGGAAGGCGTCAAAGCGCGCGTTGAAATTGCGGGTCGCCAGGTCGGGATTGGCGTAAAGCAGATGCCTGGAGAATTCCCGCCAGCCGAGCTCGGAAAGGAATTTGTCGGCCTTCTCGTGCTTGACCGCCTCGGCGTAAATCTGGCGCGGCGAAATTTCCCCAAAATGCAGCGCCGCCGACAGGTGGGACGTGGCGCTTCGATCGAGGCGATCGCGCATGGTTTCGTAACCATGTAGGTGGTCGGCCAGAAAGTTACGTAACTGATCAAGGGCGGCGGCTTCGCCGCCCACGTCCTGCCGGAACGACGCAGCCCAATCCGGACGTCTGGGCAAGAATCCGAGCTGGTCGATCGACACCCGCGCCGGCGCCTTTTGCGGCCAGACGGCAAAACGCGCGGATTTTAGCGGCGGCAGGGGCTTTGTCGGGACAAACTGCTTCTGGAACGCGCGCCAGAACGGCGAGAACACCTTGAAGGCGCCGCCGTTTTTCGGCGCCAGCTCCCACGGCTCGATCAGCAGCGCGCCATCAAAACTTTCGGCGTCGCGCCCGGATTCGCGCAGGCCTGTTTTCAGGCGCGTGTCCTGCGCGATTTCGCGGGCGCCGTAGCGGCGAGTTCCAGACGATTTTCGTCGCATCGGCGGCCTTCGCCAGTTCAGGCAACAGGGTGTCCGCCGATCCCCTGAGGATGTGAAGTTCGCCGCCCAGACGCGCGATATCGGCGCTCAGGGCGCGCAAGGCCTTGTCGAGGCGCCACAGGCTTGCTGCGCCCCGCGGACGGATGTTTTTGTCTTCGGCGTCATGGATATAGACGCAGAGGAGGTCGAGGCCGGACTCGTAGGCGGCGAGCAGCGCCGGATTGTCGCCGAGGCGGAGATCGTTGCGAAACCATACGAGGGCGGCAGGGTTGGTCATGCGCGTTCCCGATCGGTCATGTTGCCCAGGAAAAACGTAACTGCTCGTCACGCCGCCTGTTCATTTCCCGCGGGACGGAGTTCGCAAAAATCGACGCGACGCCATCGCTGTCGAGGAGCCTGAATTCGCCGGGCTCAAGCGTCTCGTCGAGCGTGAGGCCGCCGAGCGCTTCGCGATGCAGCCGCACCACATGATTGCCGACGGCGACGAACATGCGCCGCGCCTGGTGGTAGCGGCCTTCGAAGAGGGTCAGCAGCGCCTCCTTGGGACCGATGGGCGCGAGCGCCGCCGGCGCCAGCGGCTTGTCCTCGCCCTCCAGCATCAAATCGCCGCGCGCGAAAATTTCAGCCTCGTCGCCGCGGAGGGGGCGATCGAGGTCGGCGCGGTAGATTTTCGCGATATTCGCCTTTGGCGAGATGATCCTGTGCAGCAAGGCGCCGTCGTCCGTCAGCAGCAGCAGGCCGGAGGTCTCCTTGTCGAGCCTGCCGACGGTGGATATGGCGGGATCGCGCAGCCGCCAGCGGTCGGGCAGCAGGCGATAGACGAGCGGCCCCGCCTCCTTGTGCGAACAGGTGACGCCGAGCGGCTTGTGCATCATGGCGACGAGGCCGGGCAGGGGATCGAGGGCCTCTCCGTCAACCGTCAATCGCGCGGAAAAGCCGGACGTCAGCGCGGCGCGCTGCTCGATGTCGCGCAGGACGGCGCCGTCGAGACGGATGCGGCCATTGCGCGCGAGCGTCTGCATTTCGCGGCGCGAGCCATAGCCGAGATTGGCCAGCAGCCGGTCAAGGCGCATCGTCGGCGCTTTCTCGTGCGATTTCACTTGCGCGCCTCGACGATCTTGAAGCCGCCGTCCTCGGCGACGGCGCGCACTTCGCGGAAATTGCGCGTCAGCGCCGCCTCATAGGGCAGGTGGCGATTGGCGACGAGCCAGCAGACGCCGCCCTTGCGCAAGACCTTCGCCGCCTTTTCGATGAAGGCGAGGCCGAGCGCCCGGCTTTCCGCGCCGCCTTCATGGAAAGGCGGGTTCATGACGACGAAATCGAGCGAATCGAGCCCGTTGACGCCGCGCACGTCGGCCCAGAGGGTTTTCGCCCTGATGTCCGCGACATTGCGCCGGCACAGATCGATGGCGCGGCGGTCGATGTCGACCATAACAAGCGATTTGACCCGCGCCGAGCGAAGGATTGCATGGGCCAGCGGGCCGATGCCGCAGCCGAGATCGGCGCCCTCGCCGGAAAATTCGGGCAGATGCCGCATCAGCAGGGCGCTGCCGGGGTCGATTCGATCCCAGGCGAAGACGCCCGGCTGGGTCCACAGCCCCAGCGGTTCGGAAAAGCGCGGCGCGCCCCCGGCGATCGCGGCGTCGAAAGCCGCCGCGTCCCCCTCGGCCTCAGCGGCGCAGATGCGATGATGACGCTTGCTCGACTCGATGCAGGCGCAGCCGAATTCGGCGAGTTCCCGCGCCAGCCGGCCGCCGCCCTTGTCCTTGGGCGCCATCACGAGGAAGGGCGCGCCGGGCGCGAGCGCCCGTAGCGCCAGGGCGAGCGCGCGACGGCGTTCGATCGCGCCCGGAGGCGCGAGCATGACGAGATTTTTCAGACTGCCGGGCGGGCAGTCCTCGAGGCTGTTGGCGCCGGGCGACAGCGGCGAAAACTGGCGTGCGCCGGCGGCGATGTCGGCGAGCTCCGGCGGCGGCGCGCCGAAGAAATTGCTGAATGTCATGAGGTCCCCGGCATTTCCGGAATATTGAAGCATTTCCTCGTCCGATTCCATCGGAGGATGAAATGCGCCAGCTTTTTTGTCTTGATGCGGAATATCGCGGGGAAGGTGGCTCCCTGAGCAGGACTTCGAACCTGCGACAAAGCGATTAACAGTCGCTTGCTCTACCAACTGAGCTATCAGGGATCACGTTTGCGATGAGGGCGTATAGCAGCGCAATTTCGGATTGAAAAGCCCGAAAAAGACTTTTTCACGACGTCCAAAGGAAAGAGGGAGGGCGCCCTCCTGGAGTCTTGCGGCGGCCCGCCGCTTGCTGCTATACGCGAATTGTCGATGGCGCTTGCGCCGCCGTACAGAGGCCTCGTGGCGGAGTGGCTACGCAGAGGACTGCAAATCCTTGTACAGGGGTTCGATTCCCTTCGAGGCCTCCATTTTTCCCCATCACATCGCATTTTTGCTGGCGGCGCAGAACCCTGACTTAAACCGGGGGGTAGTCTGACTCTCTTGGCAAAGAAGTCCGACTCTTTCGCGATTTTTCCGCAAAAGCCCGTCCGCCGGGCGCGCCCGGCGGACGGGCTTTTGCGTTGGGTCGAATTCAGGCCTCGGGCTTCCCCATCCCCGGAACCCGCATCTCCGTCCAGTGCGGGCGGACGGAGATCGGACGACTCCCGCAGGCCGAACAGCGCATCCTGTCCTTGAGCGCTGGCACCTCGACGGCGGCGACCATTGCCGAGACGTCGACGACCGACTCGCGCCCGCAGCCGCATGTGACGTCCACCGATTCGACGCCGAGGCCGCGCATGCTAGCGAGCGTCATCGCTCGGCGTGCATCAGGGGTGGCCATGGCAGGCAGTCAGGACGGCGCATCCAGGCGAAATGGCATCAGATTGCGGCGCACGAAACCCTTCGAGACCGCCGCCTCGCTGTCGAGCGCAAGCTGGGTCAGGTCGTGCAGCAGCGCCCTGATCGCCTGCCGGTGATCTCCGCCGAACTCTGCGATGATCTCGTCGATCACGGCGTCGGTGGCGTCGACGACGACAGGTTGCTCGGCCTGTGTCCGCATCGTTCCGCTCCGGCTCGACTGAAAATCGTGAACTGCGACCTTCGACAACTGGATTTTGCTGAGCCTTGAACGTAAACAGGTTCGGCTTCTCGGTTAGAGGGTGTTGGCGGCTTAGAATTTCTTTTATTGCGCGAATTGGGGTTGGCTATGGACGGCGTTCTCAAGCATTTCGGCGTGGCCGCATGTGGCCTGATTACCTCGGGGTTGACCGCGATCGCCGTCGCCCTCTTCGCCAAAATGACCGGGTTCGATATCTTCACCTTTAGCGTTTGGGTGATCGTTCCGATTGGAGCGGCGCTAACAGGTCTTGCGGCGGCGTCGGGATATTATTTTGGCGCGCTCTTTTTCCATCGGAAACCGACATGGATTCTGCTCCTTCAAATGATAGTGATAGCCGGCGCCACTCAAATATTTATTTATTATCTTGAGTATTGGACCCTTGTTCTTGATGACGGAAGCCGTGCATCCGACTTGATTCCATTCACAGTATATATAGATGCAATGCTCACCAAAGCTCACTACCGTTTTGGTCGCACGCAGGTTGACATGGGCGAGGCCGGAATCTTCGGATATTTTATGGCAGCGGTCCAGTTCGTTGGATTTATCCTCGGTGGATTATTCGTATTCATCTACCTTTTTTTGAAGCCAGCGTGTCCTTCCTGCAACATGTATTTACGTAAAATCGCAAGCAGGTTAAATATGTTTCATAGTACAGACGCTGCTGTCACGTATTATGAATTGCTGTTTGAGCATCCTACGGACAGCGCCGAGTTCGATGCCATGTGTCGGATGGAATTGCCCAAGGGGACGACCGGGAAAGCTAAGGTAAGAAGGAGTTTGCTCGTCTGTCCAAAATGCAAGAAGCAGTCGGTCGAAGACAAGGTTGAAGTCTGGAACGGCAGAGAGTGGAAGGAAGTCACGAAAATGGGGCGGTGCGTCCCGGTATCTGAAGGAATTGACCTGACCGAAATGTTCCGGGCCTAAGCGATGTTCCCAATTCCCTACCGGGATAACCTGTCCGTCGATGGCCGTTCCTACGGGGTGATGATCCTTGTCGTCTTTCTTGCGGTCGTCAATGTGCCCCTGTTCCTGGACGACGGCCTTTACCAGTCGGCCATCTCAATGTTCGGTTTCATCCCCGTTCGATTTTCATTGCACCCGTGGGCGAATTTCCACACCCTTGTAACGTCGTCGGTCCTGCATGCAGACGTCTTTCATCTCGCAGGAAATTGCCTGTTTTTGGTGGTGTTCGGTCGCTCGTTGGAAAAGCTGTTCGGGCTACCTGCTCTCCTCGCGACATTTCCAGCGTTCGGCATGGCGGGGCTTCTTGTGCACTGGGCTTTGTACCCGGACTCGCGCGCCCCGGTGATCGGAGCTTCGGGCGCAATCGCAGCCTTGATGGGCGCCTATCTGACGCTGTTCCCGGCGGCGCGCATTCGCCTGATTGTTTTCTTCGGTTGGTTTTGGAGGCGGTTTACGCTGCCGGCGTGGGCTTTCCTCGGTTTCTGGGGCGGTCTGCAAGTGCTTTCGACGATTTTTGGCGCACAGGATGGCGTGGCATACGCCGTGCATGCGGGCAGCTTCGTGGTCGGCGTCATGCTGGCGATCGTCTGGAAGACAAGCTATCCGTTCGCCGAGGAGCGCCTCAATTCCTTCACGCTGGCGTCCTTCTCTTCATGAACCATTGGCAAACCGTGGGCGTCGGATCGCGCCAACGCCTAATCTTCGGCGGGTTCCCTGAACGATCTCAAGCTATGAGACGCCAAAAAGCCGGCGTCTCATATGCATGACCCCCGAGAAATTAACCCTTCTTAAACCAAGCCGCTTGAACTCATGTTCATGCTTTGTGCTTAAATGCCCGCATGAACACGAACGCCACCATATCCGAACGCACCGAACGGAGCCTCATAGAGGCTGCCGCGCCGGTCCGTTCGTCCTCAGGGATCGGCCGCGGCTGACATCTCAGCCCGAGGACGCAGTGCAATCTTGCGTCGAGTCCGGTCCCATGCGTTCCGATCCCATCACCATCAGTCCTGCGATTTCGCCCCGCGCGATAGCCTTGCCCGGCGCGCGAGAACGCGCGCCCCGCGACGTCGCCGCCTGACCGCCTGATGGTCGCCGGACGCGCGCGCGGCGCCGGGCCTTCCCTTCGACATCCAGACCGAACCGAACGCCGTCCCGATGATGGACGACGGGCGCCAGCCCTTTGCCCGCGCGACTGCGGGCCGCAGCGAGAGAACCATTCTCATGGCCGACATCGTCATCTTTTCCGGCATGGACGCCGACGGCGCCTTCCGGCGCGCGCAGGATCTCGTCGACTTTCTGCGGTGCCCCGGGTCGGCGTCAGATTGCGTCGTGCTGCCGTTTCGCCTCGTTCGCGGCCGCGCACGGTCTGGAGGTGGCGAGATCTGAAATTCCGATGAAAAACGTTGGGTTGCGACGAGGCGATCTGACCAAATCAAGCGACAATTCCGCGATGAATTCAAGGAATGCCCCCGTCAATCCTTGGAGGCGCCGAAGGGCGATTTGGCGAAATAAATTTTCGGTACACGCTTCAGGGAGCCGGGGCGCGAGCGATTGCCGAATGCTTCGCCGTTGGGCCGCCGTCCGGAGTTCGGGCTCTGCCCGGGCGAGTCCTGGAAATCGATCCAATCGGCGAGCCGGCCTTCGATGCGCCGCGTCGGCTTGTCCCTGATGCCGTTGGAGCCACTAGATTCGACCACCAGATTCTATCGTAATTACTTGTTTTAACGGGTGTTTTACGAACTCGGTCATTTGCGTGAGGTCCGTTCAGATGCAATATTTAGACGAAACGACAACGCGTGGAGTTTGAGATGACCTATCGAAAACCGGAGCCGATGGCTCGTCCTCCGTGACCCGGTCACAAAGACCTAGCGGCGGCGGATCGAAATCGTCCCTCGCCGAATGAACAACCCCGAAAGAACCCGGAATGACGCGGCGCGACAGGGCGACCGCGAACGGGAAAGGCGTCGCTTATGCTGGGCTCCGTCTTTGGAGAAGACGTGGACGTATGGCTCGTATCCAACGGGAGCCGATGGGTCCGCCCATGCCCGAAGATAGCTCTGCGGGATGTAATGCTGGTCTTTATGGGTCTTGGCCACCTGGCTCTCCGAACCACGACGCCCGTGGGTGCCAATGGGCATAGCGGATTCGGCGGCATTTTCGAACATCAATAACCGTGCAGCCCAAGGCCGATGCATTGGGCTGCACGGTTATTGCGGCCAGAATCGGTGATTTTTCGAAAGAGTCGGGCTTCTGTGCAGCTATTTTCCAAAGAGTCGGACTTCTTTGCCTAAGGAGTCGGACTTGTCTGCCATTTTGGCGGGTTTTCGGCGGGAAAAGAGTCAAACTTCTCTAAAGCCAGACAATTTTTCCCCACCACATCGGAAAAACTGGCTGTGCCGATTCGCGCGCAGGTTGTGGCTTCGCCTCCGGCAAAGCTGGAGCGGCGCGCTCCGTTTTCAGCAATCGCAGCAATTCCCTGCAACCTGGCCTTGGCCTCGGGGAAAGAGAACGCCTTCCGATGCAACTTCGCGGTGGAAAACGCACGCGATAACCAAATTGTGAACGCTGCAAATCTCGTATTCCCGCTCGAAGTGGCAGATGATTCCTGCATGGACTGGTTTATTCGCTATCGGACGGACAATCAGACACACGTCGAAAGGCACGGGAGCCTCGACGGCGCGATAGAAGCGGCGTGTCGGCTGATGGACAGTGGCCATGTCGTCTATGGCATCGGCTATAAAACGACCGACAATTCAATCGAGAAGCCGGAGATCGACGACATCTATTCTATCTGGCAAAGGGCCAACGGTCCGTTTGCAGCGCGCGCCTGAACTTGCAACGGCGTCTCCTCGCATTTTCACGCATCCCATAAGGAATGATTTAGCCTTTTCAGGAAAATGACCTAAGGGCATGACCCGGTTTAGGCTTGGAGCAACCATGTCTCCATTAGAGTGTCCCTTGTTGAAGAACTGGATATTTCGCGCCGAATACGAAGACGGGCGCGCCAGCAGGGGACAGAATGAAAAGAACCGCCATCATAGCCGGCGTTTTCGCCGCTCTGAGCCTTGTCTCGCCCGCATTCGCAGCCGTCAATCTCGTGGTGAACGGCGACTTCTCGAATCCCGGCGTCTCCGGCGGCTGGACGAATTCCGAAGTCGTGCCGGGCTGGACCAATCTTACTGAACCCTTTGTCGAAATTGGCTCAAGCCCGATTTATGGCCTCGGTTGCGCCAATGCCGCCTGCCAGAGCATGGAAGTCAACAACAATGGCGTCGACGCCGTGGCGCAGACGATCTCCGGGCTGGTCGCGGGACAGACCTATAACCTGAACTGGGCCTATGGCGGACGACCGGGCGGCGGGGCCCAGGCGCTGGATGTCAGCGTCAATGGCGTCAGGCTGGGCGTGGACACCGGCTCTTACGGCGTCTGGACGAACAACTGGGCCGAATTTGTCGCGACCGGGCCGATGGAAGTGCTTGAATTCGCATCGGTGAACATGGGCGGATTGCCCTCTTACGGCAATGAAGTGACAAATGTGTCGATTACCGCCATTCCCGAACTGTCGACATGGGCGATGATGGCCATGGGCTTCCTTGCCGCCGGCCTTGCGGGCGCTCGCCGGAAAAGCGCGGTTTCGACGCGCGTCGCCTGAGGGCCGGCTGCGACAGGCGCGTCGAATTTGCGCCATTCCGCGTCCGGAATGCGCCCGGTTTGAATATGAAATCGATTTGCCGGGCGCCTAAAATCCTGGCGCCAAAAATGCTTCCTTGCGGGCGACGGATGTATCGCCGGGAGGAATGGGTTCATGCAGCATAGTCCCCACGCACACGACCGCTCGCCCATGCCCATGGCGCAAAAGGCCGGCCCGATCCTGCCGCGCGCCGACGCCGCGGAATTCCAGCTCTCCGGCTTCGTTTTTTCGAGCGGCGACGCGCCCCATGCGGCCGGGCTTCTCGCGTTGACCCGGCGCCTTGGCGACTTTCTCTACCCCGTGCTGATCGGCGAGGCCGGCGACATTGCGGCGGCGCTGGACCAACTCCATCGCGACGAACCGCTGCTGGCGGCCGGCCTCGCGGATGGAATTTTCTGGATGGCGCGGGACAACGCCCGGCAACGCAACCATATTTTACGCGATCTCGTCGGCAAATATGATCCGCCGCTCAACGTCGAATTCCGCAAGGGCCGCGCCGCCCCGGAAATCGCGGCGCTGGCGCCGGATCGCGCGGAAGGCCTGGTCAAGGGCGAGGCGGAGCACGGGGCCGAGCCTGTCGAAGCCAGCGAAGCGGAATTGCAGGCGCTGGTGCGCGCTTTTTACGGCGAGGCGATGCAGGACCCGCTCATCGGTCCGGTCTTTTCGCGCAATGTCGCGGATTGGGACCATCATTTCCAGATCGTGCAGGATTTCTGGTCGCGCGCGCTGCTCGGCACCACCCGCTACGCCGGCAGCCCCTTCACGCCGCATCTGTCGATGAATCTCAAGCCGGAATTCTTCGACCGCTGGATCGCTCTGTTCCGCAGCGCGGCCGAGACGCATCTGAAGCCGCCGGCGGCGCGGGCCGCCATCGCCCGGGTCGAGCATATGAGCGTCTGTTTCCAGGCGGGCCTGTTCCCGCCGCAAATCCCGGGCAGGGAGATTTCCGCGTGAGCGATGAGACGGCTGAAGGCCCTGGGCAGTTTTTCAGGGCGATGCGAAAGAATTTCGCGCTCATTCTCGCGCAGGGCAAAGGCGATCCGCGCCTCATCGACGTGCTGGCGGCGCAGGCCGGCGACAATTACGAGCGGAACGCCGAGATCCAGAGCGAGGGCCTGCCGGCGCACGCCTGCGGCAAGGGCTGCGAAACCTGCTGCTGCCTGCAGGTCGCCGCGACCGCGCCGGAGATCTTCCACGCCGCGCATTTCATTCGCCTGACGGCGCAGGCTTTTGCCGCGCATGGCGTCGATCTCGCGGGGCGGCTCGCGCAGAACCGGTCGTCCGTCGCGGGCAAGAGTGATCTGGAGCGTTTCGCGTCGCGCGCGCCCTGTCCGCTGATCATCGGCGGCGCCTGCGCGATTTACGCCGCGCGGCCGCTCGCCTGCCGGGGCCATGTCTCCTTCGATCGCGACGCCTGCATCGCCATCGCCGAAGGCCGCGACGCCGAGGCGCCGGCGTCCGAAGTCCACAAGACCGTGCGCGCCCTCGTGCAGAATGCGCTTCAGGCGGCGATGCGCGACGCGGGCTTGGCCTGGGGCGCCTATGAATTCCTCGCGGCGCTCGATCGCGCCTTGCAAGACCCGCAATGCGAGGCGGGCTGGAAGGCCGGAGCGGACGTCTTCGCGGACCTGCAGCTCGCGGCGGAGCAATCGGCTTCATTGGCGGAGAGTTTCGATGCCGTGGTGGATACTGACGTGCGTCATGTATAAGGGGTGTCGGAAAGGCGGATGTTAAGAGAAAGCTTGGATTGTTTCCGATTATACAAGTTGATCTCAGTCAATGTGCTTGCCAACAGGTCGTTCATCGTCAAACTTCGACGCCAGGAACGGCGCTAATTGAGTCGCCGGTTGGATGATCCGCAAGAGAGGCACGATAAATGAGGATTTCTGCTCGCAATTCCATCGCCGGCAAGGTTGTCGAGATCAAGAAGGGCCCGAATACCTCCCATATCCAGATTTCGATCGTCGGCACGACGCTGACCGCCGAAGTCCCGAACGAGACCGTCGAGGAACTTGAATTGACCATCGGCTGCAAGGTCTATGCAGTGGTCAAGCCCAACGACATCATGATTGGCATGGACTGACGAGGTCAAAGTCCGAATTTGCTGGAAAGAATTCGGTCGAGCCAGCGGCGCGGCAGCCAGCGCTTCAACGCCGGCAAAAGCCTGGCGTTGGCGCCCAGGCGAAAGATGTCGGGCGGGTCGGGACGCAAAAGAGCGTCCGCCAGTCTGGCCGCAAAAACCTGGGCGTCCAGCGCGCCGTCCTGCGAGGCGTTGCGGCGGCGCTTCATTCCCTCGGCATAGCGTGCATAGCGTGACCCCGGAGGCAATTCCATCACCGCGCTCTCGGCGAAACGCGATCTGATTCCGCCTGGCTGCACTGTGACGACGCGGATGCCGAAGGGGCGCAGCTCCATGCGAAGCGCGTCCGATACGGCGTGCAGAGCGGCCTTGCTGGCGCAATAGGCGCCCGAAAAGGGCGTCGTCACCAGCCCGGAGATGCTGCCGATATTGACCACGAGCCCTGAAAATCCGGGCAAAATGGCGAGGGTCGCGCGCAAGACCGCGACGGGAGCGGCGACATTGGTCTCGAATTGGCGGAGCAAATCCTCGCGGGAAAGGTCGGCAACGGCGCCCATCAAGGCGAAACCGGCATTATTGACGAGAATGTCCAGGCGGCCTTGTTCTCTGGCGACGGCCTGGAGCGCCGCGGAAACGGCGCCGGCGTCGGTTACGTCGAGCGCGAGCGTGCGAAGGCCATTGTCGGCCAGTCCCTGCAGCGATTCGATCTTCCGCGCCGTCGCGTAAACAACAAATCCGCGGCGGTGAAACTCCTCGGCCAGCGCCGCGCCTATGCCGCTGGAGCAGCCCGTGATCAGAACAGTTTTATCAGCTCGCATGGTTCGGCCCCGTCTCGCGACCAGGCGATGGTGCTGAACTTGCCTTGTTGATGCAACCCTTTGCCTTCACGCTGCCGGCGGCTCTACCTTGTCGGGGGATTTGGCCGCGGCGATGCGCGTGTATTCGACGCGCACAAAGGGCTGGCCGTAGATGCGCTCGAGCCGCCGCACGGTGAAATGGCCTTTGGCGAGCGACTGAAAATGGTCGATGAAGGCGAGATTGACGGCGGCGCCGCCGATGGCGCCGATCGCGGGCGTTGCCTGCGCCAGGAATTTCTGGCTCACGACAACGCCGAAACGCGAGGCGATCTGGCTGATCAGCCTCAGCATGACCGGCGCCGTCTCGTCGATGATCCCCTTGCTGGCTATGTAGCGCGCCGCTTCGGATATGGAGCGCGCCAGCAGGCTGCGCACGGCGAAATAGCCGGATTCTGAAACGGCAGTTCCGGTCTCGCGCCCGTCGAGCGCGAAGACTTCGAGACAGGCCATCGCCGCCTCGGGATCGGCGAGGTTCTCGCCCTCCGCGCGGGCGATGTCGGCGATGGCGCGCAGCATCACCGTCGTCGTCACCGGAAGCTCGAAAGGAAGGCTTGCGAGGCCGAGCGCGCCGCCGATGGCCCCGGAGGCCGCCGCCATCATCTTGTGCGAGCGATTGCGGTCCTGGACGGGCTTGCCGGACAGGCTGGAGATGGCCGTGCGCAAGGCGACGCGCATGGCGGCCATGGCCGCGCTGTTGACGATTTTACCGGCTCTTTCCGGCGCGAGGCGCGCGGCGGCGGTCATTTTCTGGCCCACGAGCCGGGAGAGGCGCATGGCCGGCCCGATATGTTCAAGCCGCCGCACCGCGTCCATCAGCGCGGCATGGTCGGCGGGGGTCATGCGGCTCGTATCGAAGTTCACGTTCATGGCGGTTTTCCCTGCGCCCGCTCAAAAATGGCGGCTTTCTGCCGGGAATCAAGTGCCGGATTAACCGTGTCCGGGCCGTGGAGGTTAAATTCCGTCCTTTCCAACAAATTGAAGAGATGGCGCCAATGCCCGGCATCTCCCCGCGACAGGCACGGAAATCAGGCGTTACAGCCGAATGCGAACAATTTGACGCTTTCGCGGAAGGCATTTTTATACTTAACCTCATCAAAGCAAAAAATGAACGCCTTTGTCTAAAATGCGGCATTTTTACTTAGCGCGATCCCAAATAGAGCCGGTCATTATTGCCTCACACCAGGGGAATGACATGCGCTCTTCATCAATCCAGGCTTTCGGTCTCGCTCTTGCCCTCCTTTTCGCGCCGCTCTTCTCGGTCGCGGCCAAGGCTGGCCAGGAAGTCGCCTTCGCTTCGGTCGGCGAGGAAACCAGCGTTCCCTTCGGCTGGATCGAATTCTGCCAGCGCTACAAGGGCGAATGCGGCGCGGGCGGCCAGACGGCGGACGTCAACCTGACGGATGCCTCCATGCGCGAAATCCAGCAGGTCAATTCCTGGGTCAACCGCTCCGTCGAAGCCGTGTCCGACATGGATCACTGGGGCGTTGTCGATCGCTGGGACCTGCCGATGGACGGCAAGGGCGATTGCGAAGATTACGCCCTGATGAAGCGCAAGATCCTGATCGAGCGCGGCTATCCCCGCCAGGCCCTGCTGATCACCGTGGTGCGCGACCAGGCCAACGAAGGCCACGCCATCCTGACGATCAAGACCAATCGCGGCGAATACATCCTCGACAACCTGACCGACGAAGTGAAGGCGGTGAGCCGCATCTCCTATCGCCTGGTCAAGCGCCAGAGCCAGCAGGACCCGAATGTCTGGGTCGCGCTCGGCCCGGTCGCCGCCCCGGTCTACGCCGAACGCTGATCGAAAATCACTTGTCGGAACGGCCCCGCCCAAAAGGCGGGGCTTTTCGCTTGTTTTGCGCTCCGTGGCGGTTAAACACGCCTTCAAATTCCCCATACGCCGTCATTGCGAGCGGCGAAAAACGAGGCGCCGGAGCTTGCGCGTAGACCTTTTTGATTTCGATCTTCCCGAAGAGCGCATAGCGCTGCGCCCGGCGGAGCCGCGCGAATCCGCGCGCCTTCTCGTCGTCGCGCCCGGCGGCCTGACCGACGGCCAAGTCGGCGACCTCCCCAAATATCTCCGGCCCGGCGACGTGCTGGTGGTCAATGACGCCAAGGTCATTCCCGCCCAGCTTTTCGGCTGGCGCGAGCGCGGCGGCGTCCGCGCCCGCATCGAGGCGACCCTGCACAAGCGCGAGGACGCCTCGCACTGGCGCGCTTTTTTACGCCCCGCGAAAAAGCTGAAGCTGGGCGAGACCGTCGTCTTCGGCGGCCCGGACGACAGCGCCGCCTGCCAGATGGGCGCGCTTTCGGCGGTCGCGGTCGCAAAAGACGAGGGCGAGGCGCTGCTGGTGTTCAACCTGAGCGGTCCCGCACTCGACGACGCCATTCTTGAACACGGCCACATGCCCTTGCCGCCCTATATCGCCGCGCGCCGGGCCGAGGATGCGCGGGACGCGTGCGACTACCAGACGCTGTTCGCCGAGAAATCCGGCGCGGTGGCCGCGCCGACGGCGGGATTGCATTTCACGCCCGGACTGGTGACGGCGGCGCTTGCCGCGGGGGCTTCAGTCGAAAAAGTGACCCTGCTGGTCGGCGCGGGCACGTTCCTGCCCGTAAAATCCGAGGATACCGCCGACCATGTCATGCACAGCGAATGGGGCGAGATCGACGCGGCCACGGCGACCCGGCTGAATGCCGCGCGAAAAAGGGGAGGGCGGATCGTCGCGGTGGGCACGACGTCCCTGCGCATTCTCGAAAGCGCGGCGGACGAGAGCGGCGAAATCCGCACTTTTGCGGGGGACACGGCGATCTTCATCACGCCCGGCTACAGGTTTCGCGCCGTGGACGCGCTGATGACCAATTTCCACCTGCCGCGCTCGACCCTGTTCATGCTGGTCTGCGCCTTTGCAGGGCTCGAGACGATGCAGGGCGCCTACGCCCATGCAATTCGTGCGTTCTACCGTTTCTATTCCTACGGCGACGCTTGCCTGCTGCTGCGGGACTAGAGCCTGTTCGGTGGACTCCGGTTCACCGAACAGGCTCTAGTTTCTTGTTTTCACGCATATTCGCTAACGCGGCCCTTCGGGTCTTAACGCGAACCGGAATCCACTTCGCTCGAAAATGCTCTAGGCCAGGCAGTTCCAACTGCTGAAGCTTCCCGCAGTTCTCACCGCTCAATGCGCGGCGCGCAAAACCTGCGCTTTCAGGAAAGGCGTGATCGCCGCCGCCACGCCTTCGGGGTTGTCGGCGAAGGGCCAGTGGCCGCTGTCGTGGAACACAACGACCTCCGCTTCGGGAAAATACGCGCGCTGGCGCTCGGCATAGCCGACCGGAAAATAGGGATCGGCGCGGCCCCATAGCACCAGCGTGGGGATGTGGCGCGGCCTCAGGATTTCGCCGCAACGTTCCGAACGTTCGCCGACGTCGTTCGTGGCGCGATAAAGCCGCAGCACCGCGCGGCGCGTCGCCATGTCGTAATGGTCGTACATCCGGTCGACGAAACCGTCCGGCAATCCGCGGGGATTGCCGTGTTTCAGCGCCATCTTCAGCCCGGCGCGGGTGGTCGTCGCCATGAAGATCTCGCCGAAAACAGGCGTCCGCCAGATGCGGGCGAGATAATGCCACTTGTAGTCGGGGGCGATGCCGACGTCGATCAGCGTCAGGCTGGCGATGGAGTCCGGATGCGCCGCCGCCCAGGTGAGCCCCCATAGGCCGCCAAAATCGTGCAGCACGAAATGCAGGCGCTTCACGCCGAGTTTTTGCAGCAGGCCATCGAGATGTCGGACATAACCGTCGACGGTGTAGTCAAACCCAGCGGGTTTGTCGGCGTTGCCGAAGCCCGGCATATCCGGCGCGATGGTGCGCGCGAAGGCGCCGACGCGTTCGGAAAGGTCCTCCCAGTCTTCGCAGAAGCCGGGATTGCCGTGCAGGAAGACGACGGCCTCGTCGCCTTCCGGCGCGCCGCCCAGCAGCACCGGGGAATGCACGCCCGCCACCGCCACATCATTCAGTCGCAACATCTCGTTTCCTCCTCGCATCGCCGAATTCAAGCGGCTTTCGCCGGCTGCGCTGGGCGGCGCGCCAATTTCTCTTTCGCGAGATGGCGCATGTTCACCCACGCCGAGCGCGCCATCGCCGCCGGCGAGAGAAACTCCGCTACCCCGATGCAACGCGCGCCAAAAGCGACAAGACCGTCGGCGCAGACCGCGTCGCGCGCCGCCGCGGAATACATCAGTTTTTCCAGCGGATTGAACGCGCGGCCGGAGGCGTAGTCGCCGATCAGGAATTCGTGCAGAGCCAGTTCGCGGCGGTGGCGACGGCGATAGTTTTCAAGCGTCTGGTCCAGCTGGACTGGTTCGGCGAAAGCCCCGCCGACGGCCTCGGCCAGCCATTCTGCTGACTGCAAGGCCCAGCCGCAACCGACCCCCCACAGCGGGTCGGCGGCAAGTGCTGCGTCGCCAATCAGGGCCAAGCCGGGTCGCGCAACCTTGTGGAGCTTTTCCGGCGCTTCGACCATGCCAAGGAATGGTGAGACGCGGCGCGCCGCCTTCAGTGTTGGCCCATCCGGCAGGCGCTCGAACAGGTCGAGCATATTCTGCTCGACGTCCGCTTTCCACTCCGGCAATTTCGCCCGCGCCGGCATGGCCGCCACGAGCGTCAATCCGTCATCGCCCGGCATTGCATAGGCGATGTCCGGCTCGAGGAACCAGAGTTGCGCGTGTGATCCGCTCTTTAACGGCAGGTCGCGATAATAGGCGAAATAGCCGAAACGTCCGTTCGGCTTGGTCCGAAGACGGAGCCCAGCCAGTTCGGCGACGCGCGTGTTGCGTCCGTCGGCGCCGACAACAAGCGTCGCGGCGATCTCCCGTCTATGATGGCCGGCGCCTTCGACCGCCACGCCGCTGATCCGGCCAGCGTGAAAAAGCAGTTCCCGGACCGAAAGCCCCGGCATGAGTTCAACGCCGGCAGTCGCGGCGGCGAGTTCGCGCAGCATAGGGTCAAGCTTTTCACGACGGATACTGTATCCATGCGACGGTCTCGCCTTGCGCGGCGTCGGCGGCGGCTTGATCCAGCCCCATCGCGTCCAGACATTCAACTCGCTGCAGACGCCGCCGGCGGCTTCGATGGGCGCAGCCAGTCCAAGCCGCTGAAGTGTCGGAGTGGCGCTGGGCTGTATGTAATGGGTGCAGAGTTTTTTATAGGCGTTCGGATCCGCATTCCGTTCAATCAGCGCGACGCGCGCCCCCTTTCGGGCGAGGAAAATCGCCGCCGCGCACCCGGATATGCTGGCTCCAACGATCGCCGCGTCAAATCCCGGATTGCCGCCAACGTCGCGTCTTGTCATCGGAAGCGTCCTGTCAGCGGCTCGAAATGACGCCGCCACCTGTTCTCATCAATCCGCAGCCGTTCGCCGCGCCACCGATCCGAATGGGGCGCCGCGCCTGTTTCTCGCAGGGTGAACATCACGCGCGCCATCGCGCGCATCGCCAATTGCCGCGCCATCGCGCGCGTCGCCGTCCCATCCGGCTTTGCGCGCCATTTCAAGATATTTCGCGCGGAGATGGGCGGCAGGCTGGTTAAAGTTATCGATGACGACGGGCAGTTTCGGAATTCGTCGCAAGGCTTGCCGGTAAGCCGTTTTCGCCTCGTCCTCGCGGCCGAGGCCGACGAGAGAGATGATGCGAAATATTTCGCACGACGCATATTCGGGCGCCTTCAGCAGGCATTCCTCCGCGGCTTGCAGGCTTTCGGAATAGCGTTCGTTCGCCCAAAGCGCAGTGGCGAGATTTGCCAAATAAAATGGAGGGATGACCGGATTGAGGTCGACGGCGTTCTCAATCTCGATCAGGGCCGCCTTCTCTTCCCCGCATTTCAGGAGAGCCAACCCAAGAAAAAGTCGGTTGTCGGCATCACTCGGAGCAAGATTCACGGCGCGCCGAATGAGTGCAAGCGCGCGCACCGCGTCGCCTTTTACGCCTGCAAGCGAACTCAGCCCCCGGTAGGCCGCCGCCATTCGCGGATCGAGCCGGAGGCTGCGCTCGAACTGCGCCACGATTTCGTCGGATCGCGCCAGAGACCATGCGCCGCTGAACTGCAACAATGCGTCAATCGAATTCGTCCACGCGAGGCACACCCAGGCCGGAGAATAATCAGGATCCCGTCTTATCGACTCCTCGAGCAGCGACCGGGCCTCTGCGTTGGATTTGCGGTCGAATTTTCGCAATAGCGCCTTGCCCCGCAGGGTCAGTTCGAAAGTGTCGAGATCACGCGGCGGCCGGGCCAAAGCCCAGCGCTCCTGCGCGTCTTCCATGCCGCCGTGCATCGCAGTCGCGACCTTTTCCACGATGCTGTTGATTTGCGCGGGAATTTCTTCGGCCTTGATAGCGAGAGCCTGGGACCAGACGATCAGTTCATCGCGCGCGTCGATGAGTTGCACGTCGATAAATATTCTGTCGCCGCCCCGGTGCATGGCGCCGGACACGAGGTAGCGCGCGCGCAATCTCTCGCCAATGCTGTGCGTGTCGAGGCCAGCCGCGGCCAAGGCAAACGATGATTCCCGGGCAATGACCCGCATGTGCCCGTTTCGTGAAAGATGAGCGATGACTTCTCCCGCAAGGCCTTCGCCTGTCAGCCACTCGGGCTCGACCGCGGCGGAGGAAGAGAACGGCAGGACGGCCACGGAAGGCCAGCCCGTCGGCTCGATTCCATGTGGCGACCCAAGCACTGGCGTCTCTATGGGCGGCGTCCGCTCGAGTTCGTCAGCCACGAGGAGATAGCCGCGACGCGGAACGTTCCGGACAATGCGGTGATCGGCGTCGCCGATGGCGCGACGGATATCGGCGATGCATTGGGTCAGGGAATCGTCCGTCACGATCACGTCGTCCCAGACGGCGTTCATGAGCTCGGATTTGGCGACGACCTCGCCATGTCGCTGACCGAGATGCTTCAGGACGGCGAATGAGCGCGGCCGCAAATCGACGCGCACGCCGTTCCGGCTGAAGAGGTCCCCGCGGTGGAGATCGAAATGGAAGCCGCCTAGCCGCAAGATTGAAGGCGAACTGGCGTCGAAATTGTTCATTTCGATCTCCAGGAGGAACAGCCGCGCCTGAGCAATCGAAATTATGCGACCAAAATCCCGAAATTTCAAAACGTTTCAGAACTCGTTCAGGACTTCGCCCGGCAGTCCCGCGTAGTCTTTCCTGGCTGCGGGCGATCGCAGCCCATCAGTCACAGGAGACAAGCCATGAAGACAATCGTCTCGACCTTGATCGTCTCTTTGGCGGCGTTCGGCGCTGTCGCGACCGCGCCCGCCAAGGCGGACCCGCTCTATAACGTCCACGCATGGACCGCTGAATCGCCCTTGCCGAATGGCGAAAAGGTCTTTGGGTTCGACGTGCAAAAGGGCTGCTATGCCGGCGTCACCGCAGTCCAGGGCCAGATGAGCCACGCCAACATCTGCTACTAGTCGCAAAAGATTGAACGCTTTTCCGATGGTCCATAGCCCTGACCCAGGCTGGACAGGCTCCAGCCTGGCCACACGAAACATTGAACGCCGGCTCGGCCGGAAACCGGATCGGCGTCTCGCGAGGGAGACCCACGATGACCGTAATCAAAGGACTCATTCTCTATGGGAGCGTTCCGTTGCTGATCGCTGGCTCCGCGGCCCTTGCGGCGGAACAGTCCGCCTATGGCGGCAAGATGTCTGTCACGGTCGTCCAACAGGAAATGCGGCCGATCGACGCCGCCGGGCACGTCATCATCGCCGAAGTGAGCAAGGCGAAGAACGTCAGCACGGGCCGGATCGCCTGGATGGACGGCGCCGAAGTCGTCCTGAGCGAGGTCGTCGACCTCGACAAGGGCGCGGGGATCGCGCATGGCTCGGGCGCGCATGTCAAGGACGGCGCGTCGATGCCCTTCAGCTACGTAAGCAATATCAAGACGGTGATGATGGACGGAAAGCCCGTCATGACCACGGAAGGCACGACAACGCCCCTGGCGAAATCTCCGATAAGGAATGTCCGCCAGAAATGCGTGTTCACGTCGCAGACGACGGCGGAATGCGAATGGTGGGGCGATGCGGCGAGAGGCCCCAGAAGCAGCTCGCGATAAGCGCGGAGCCCCGATCCATCCGGCCGGGGCTCCCGGCGTCATGTCGTCGGCGCGCTTGATTCTGAGCAAGACCTTTTATCTGGCTGCTGATCAAAATTTATGCAGTTGGCCAGATTCTTCCCAAAGGTTCGCTTTTATTACTACACGCCACATATTGCGTTTGATTCTGCGATTATGGTAAAGATCCGCCGTCGCCGCTCCCGTATATCTAAGTTACGGAATCATTTACATAAAGGTTTTTCGACAATGACAGTGACTCATTCTTATACGGGCATGCTGGGAACCGCGAACGGAACTGATTATTATCAGTTCGAATTGTCTCAAGCTGCGTCCGTAGATTTTCAACTAACGACCAGCGGCGTTCCGGCTAATATTACATTATTGAATGCAGCTGGAAAAACCATTGCCGGCATCTCCTCGGATGAGATCACAAACTTAGCTGCTGGAACATATTTTATCGAGGTCAGCGATGAGCCTGGCTTTTCTAGCTCCGCAAATAACCTTTCATATAGCCTGACAGTTGCAGGAACTCCGCTGCCGATCATCGGCGGAGCCAGTACGGCATCGGCTAAAAGTCTTGGGGTTATTGGCGCAACGCCCGTGGTGACCGTTGACTGGGCCGGATCTGCGAACGAAGAAGATTTCTATAGTTTTACGCTGGCTACCAGCGGCCAGCTCAATCTCGCGCTCTCTGGCACGGCAGACGGTGATGTTCTCTCACTGCTCGATTCATTTGGAAATAATCTCGCTAATTCGTCGGCAAGCGCTGGATACAATGGCTCAATCGTCAAAAATCTCAGTGCCGGAACGTATTATGTCGAAGTTGACGATTCCACCGCAACTTTTTCGTCAAATTATGTCGGCTCCAATTTTTCCCTGTCCGCGTGGGTTGGCGCGCCGAGCGTCGGAACTGCTGGCAGCGATGGGGCCGGCAATTCACTGACTGCGGCCCGGAACCTCGGCGCGCTTGGCGCGACAGTCCAAACCTTCGCGGATTGGGTCGGCGCCGCCGATACGGATGATTATTACAAATTCACACTCAGCTCCGCAGCCACAGTTTCAGCCCTTGTATCGGGCCTCGTTAATGGGGCGACGCTTTACCTTTTTGATGCCGGCGACGATCAGCTTGACCATAGCTACGGCTACTCATACGATAACGCGTCTATAAATCAAAGTCTTGTAGCTGGAACATATTATGTAGATGTAAATGGATCATCTAATACTGGCTATAATTTGAGTTTATCCGCCGAATCCATAGCCAACGTCGCTGGCGCCACGCTTAAAACGGCACAAAATATTGGAACGCCGACATCTGTTGCGCAAAATTATACGGGTAATTTGTTCTCGGGTGTCAGTGACGCGTTTTATGCTCTCACAGTTTCAGGTGTGACCCGCCTCAACTTGAGCATGAGCGGATTGACGACAAGCGCAACGCTCTATCTGGACGACGCGTCAGGCGCGAAACTTTATGGATATGATGGCTCTCCAGAAAGTCCGGCAAATTTCACCTACTATCTTGCTGCGGGAACGTATTACATCGACGCCAATTCAGCCAGCGCCGACAATGGCGTCGCCACGCCCTACATTTTGGCGGTCTCGGCTACGACGATTCCCGAACCGGCCGGAAGCACCATGTCCACGGCGCTAGCAGTCGGCGCGCTTTCGTCGACGGCGCAGACATTCAGCGGCTGGTTGGGCGCCGTCTATCAAGATAATTATTACAAACTCACCCTGAGCAGCGCCGCAACCGTTAATATATTGTGGACCGGAAGCACGGGCATTGCCGAACCCACGCTGATGGCGAAGCTTCTGACTGTGAGTGGCGCGCAGGTCGCCTATGGTTACTCCTCGGCAAGTTCCGAAGGCAGCATTGTCTACAGTCTGGCGTCAGGTACGTATTACGTTGATATGAATTATTACACAAACAACAGCGCCTCCTATAATTTATCGATATCGACAGGCGTTCCCGCGATCGGTAATTCGAGTTCCAATATTGCTGGCAACAGCATTTCGACTGCAAAAAATATTGGTGCCTTGGGCGCGGCTCCCCAAGTCTTTGCGGAGTGGGTTGGCACGATCGATACGGCGGACTATTATGAGTTCAGCTTGTCTCAAGCGTCAGCTACGAAGTTTTTAGTTTCAGGTTGCACGGCAAATTCTGACTTTGACTTGTTGGATATCGCCGGTCACGTAATTGCTTCGGGGAGCGCCGGAGCGGCGTCTGATGGTTCATTACTATACCAGCTTGCTAGCGGCACTTATTACTTTGAGGTTACCAATAGCGGTGGCGATAATACCGGATATAACCTGTCCATGTCAGCCGCCGCGATTGTTGACACGGCCGGAACCACTGTGACGACCGCACCTGACATCGGCGATCTCGCCGCTGTCCCGCCAACCGTGACGATCACGGCCGGCGAGGCCAGCAGCCAGGCCAGCCAGGCCATTACTGGAACGGTAGCCAGCAGCCAACTCACGGCCGTCGTCGGCCAGACGGTCACCCTGACCGACAATGGCGTGGCGCTTTCGACGAGCGCTGCGATCAAGGTGCAGAGCGACGGTTCGTTCAGCGCCAGCGTGTTGCTGCCGAATGCGGGCATCAACGCCATCGTCGCCTCCGTGACCGATACCAACGGCCTTGTGGGGACCAGCGCGGCAGTCGACGACTGGCTGACGACGACTGGCGTCAACAGTTCGAGTGTTGACGGCCTGTCGCTGAATGTCGGCGACAACGTGAATCTCTCGGTCGGCGGCGCCGGCGATTACCTGAATATCACGGGAGCCAGCGCGGTTGTCACGGCGACGGGCGCCAAGGACGATATCGCGCTTGTGGGCGTGAACGACTGGGCGGCGCTGAACGGAACGGGCGAAGCCGAGACGGCGACGGGCAGCGGCGGCTATGTCGTTATGAACGGCGGCAACGACTTTGCGGCGATGAACGGGCCAAAGGAAGCCGCCTCGGCGTCCTTGACCGGCGCTGGCGACTTTTTCACGCTCGGCGGCTCAAACGAATGGGTCACCATGTACGGCGCGAACGACGGCGCGACGGCGACGGGCGTCGACGTTTCCGTCACGCAGGGCGGTTCCGGCGACTGGGCCAATCTGACCGGGCAGGGCGACGCGATGACCGCGACGGGGTCCACCGCCTCCGCGACGCTCGGCGGCGCCAATGAATGGGCGACGCTCAACGGCAGCGGCGACGCCGGTACGGCGACGGGCGCGACGGATTATGTCGTGCTTGGCTCCAGCAACGAATGGGTCGCGTTGAAGGGGGCCGCCGGCGCGGTCACGGGCTCCGGCAACGGCGACTATGTCGAATTCGGCGGCTCGTCCTCCACGGCCGATCTGACGGGGACCAACGAATCCTACGTTTTCGACGCGAGCTTCGGCAATGTCGTGATTTCCGACTTCAACGCGACCAGCGACACGATGCAGTTCAGCAAAAGCGACTTTGCCAGCTGGTCGACGCTGAGCCCTGGTCATATTGCCCAAGGCGCCTTAGGCGCGGTCATCACCTTTGACGCCGCCGACACCGTGACGCTGAAGGGCGTGTCCGCAGGCAGCCTGGTCAGCACGCATTTCAGCTTCGTGTGACATGGCTGCGGCGCAACGCCGCCGTTGGAGGGCCAAGTCAGACTTCCGCCGTCTCCGGCGCCGGAGCGAGTTCGGCTGCGGCGTGCCGTCGAGTTTAACCGCTCTATTTGGTGGCGTCGCGTCAGGCCTCCGGCGTCAAAGGGCCTTCCCGCCCCATTTCGCGAACAGCCGCTTCCGCGCTGGCGGGTGGATGTTCAGCTTTGTCAGGTCGCCGCCTGCGTGCGCCACCAGCACGGGGTCGACCATGCGGCTCCATAGCGGCGGGAAGAGCGTGAGCAGGCTCATGCCGGCGTAGCCCGTCGGCAATTGCGGCGCTTCCTCGAAATGGCGCAGGGCATGGTAGCGCCGCATCGGATAGGCGTGATGGTCCGAATGGCGGGGTAGATGGTAGAGCATGATGTTCGTCGCCAGATGGCTTGAATTCCAGCTGTGCCTGGGCTCCATCGGCCGGTAGCGGCCATCCTCGCGTTTTTCGCGCAACAGCCCGTAATGCTGGAGATAATTGACCATTTCCAGCATGGTCAGGCCGAGGAAGCCTTGCAGGACCAGCCAGGGCAGGGCGGCCCAGCCGAGCCAGAGCGTGAGCGCGCCGAACAGCAGCGGCGTCAGCGCCCAGGCGCTGAGCACGTCGTTGCGCCAGGTCCAGGGCGATTGGCCTCGCCGGGCGAAGCGTTCTTTTTCAGAGTTCCACGCGTCCTTGACGCCGCCAACCAGGGTGCGCGGAAAATAGACATAAAAAGGTTCGCCCATGCGCGCCGAGGAGAAATCCTCCGGCGTCGCCGCCCAGACGTGGTGCGAGCCGTTGTGTTCGGTGGTGAAGTGCCCGAACATCGAGGGCGCCAGCACGAATTTGGCGAGCCAGCGCTCGAGGGTTTCGGACTTGTGGCCGAGTTCATGGGCGTTGGTGATGGCGATGCCGTTGGCAATGCCCATCGTCATGGCCAGGCCGATGGAATTGATCCAGCCGAGACCGCCGTTCACCAGCATCCAGATCGCCCAGACCAGCGTCGCGTACTGGATGGGCATGACGAGGTCCGCGACGACGCGGTAATAGGGCTGGTTTTCGACGGCGGCCAGCTCCGAGAGCTCGAAACTCGCCTTGTCGACGCCGATGACGATGTCGATGACCGCGACAAATCCATAGACGAAGATCAGCCCGAAATACCAGAACAGGTGCAGCCCCGTCGCCTTGACCAGCAGGAAGCCGAGGAAGGGCAGGGCTGGCGGCAGGAAGCCCATCAGCCAGAGCCAGCGCTTGGCGCCGTACATTGCCTGGTTCTTGGACTGGTTCTTGGCCGGATCCTCGGTCAAGCGGGACGTAGGGAAGTTTTCAGCGTGGCTCAAGGCGCGCTCCGACGATGAACTGGATTTGCGCGCGCACGCTACGCTGGTCGAAGGCACGCAAAAGTTGTGGTTAATACATTGTTAACAGAAAAGCGCAGCGCGAGAGGGGACCTCCCTGCGGCAAAATGTCTTTCCCTCCGGTCTCGCTTTCTCTAGTTTGCCAACCGCCGCGGCCGGATCACGCCGCCGCCGCAAAACTGGAAATGCCGAGTTCATGTCCGAACAGAAGACCTATTACGTCACCACCGCCATTCCCTACGCCAATGGCGCGCCGCATATCGGCCATGCCTACGAGCGCATCGCCACGGACGCCTTTGCGCGCTTCAACCGCCTCGACGGGCGCGAGACGCTTTTCGTCACCGGCATGGACGAGCACGGCTTGAAAATGCAGCAGACCGCGGCGCGCGAAAACCTGCAGCCGCTGGCGCTGGCCGACCGCACGGCGGCGCAGTTCCTCGCCATGGGCGAAAAACTGAACGCCGTCGCCGACGACGTGGTGCGGACGACGGAAGCGCGGCACAAGGCGGCGGCGCAGGAAATCTGGCGTCGCATGGCCGCGCGCGGCGACATCTACCTGTCGAAATATTCCGGCTGGTATTCGGTGCGCGACGAGGCCTATTACGACGAATCCGAGCTGACGCTGGCCAGTGACGGCAAAAAACTCGCGCCGACGGGAACCCCGGTCGAATGGGTCGAGGAGGAGAGCTATTTCTTCAAGCTGTCCGCCTATCAGGACCGCCTGCTGGCGCATTACGAGGCGCAGCCGGATTTCGTCACGCCCGACAAATATCGCAACGAGATCGTCGCTTTCGTGAAGCGCGGGCTGAAGGACCTGTCGATCAGCCGCACGACCTTCGACTGGGGCGTCCCCGTGCCCGGCGACGAGCGCCATGTCATGTATGTCTGGGTGGACGCGCTGACCAATTACCTCACCGGAACCGGTTTCCCGGAGGAGGGCGCGCGGAAGAAGTTCTGGCCCGCCGACGCCCATGTCATCGGCAAGGACATCACGCGCTTCCACGCGATCTTCTGGCCGGCTTTCCTGATGTCGGCCGACATCGCCTTGCCCCGGCAGATCGTCGTGCATGGTTTCCTGTTCAACCGCGGCGAGAAAATGTCGAAGTCGGTCGGCAATGTCATCGATCCCATCGCGCTGGCCGACCATTACGGCGTCGACGCTCTGCGCTATTTCTTCCTGCGCGAAGTGCCCTTCGGCCAGGACGGCGATTATTCGCACGAGGCCATCGTCCGGCGCATCAACGCCGATCTCGCCAATGACCTCGGCAATCTCGCGCAGCGCTCGCTGTCGATGATCGCCAAAAACTGCGAGGGCCGCATTCCCGAACAGGGCGACGTGCTCGAACCCGACCAGGCCATGCTGACAAGGGCCTACGAGGCGCTCGCCCTCGTGCGCGGCGCCATGGCCAAATACGCTCCGCACGCCGCGCTTGGCGACATCTGGGCGGTAGTGGGAGACGCCAATCGCTATTTCGCGGGCCAGGAGCCCTGGAAGCTTGCCAAGACCGATCCGGCGCGGCGCGACGCCGTGCTCTTCACGACGGTCGAGACGCTGCGGGTGATCGCGCTGTTGTGCCAGCCTTTTATGCCCGAGGCTGCGGGCAGGCTGCTCGATCTCCTCGCCGTCAGGCCGGACCAGCGCGGCCTCGCCTTCGCCACGCCGGAACATCGGCTGTGGCAAGGCGTTGCGCTTCCCTCTCCAATGCCGATTTTCCCGCGCTTTGTCGAGCCTGAGGTTGAGGCGAAATGAGATTGATCGACACGCATTGCCATCTCGATTTCGAGGAACTCGCGCGGGATCGCGAGGGCGTGCTGAGCCGCGCCGGCGCGGCCGGGGTGGCGCGCATGATCACCATTTCGACCGAGGTCGAAAAGTTTGCGAAAATCGCCGCCATCGCCGAAAGCGCGCCCGAAATCTACTGCTCTGTCGGCACCCATCCGAACCACGCCCACGAGGAGCGGGAATTCTCCACCGACGAGCTCGTGGCGCTGGCGGCCCATCCCAAATGCGTGGCGATCGGCGAGACCGGCCTGGACTATTTCTACAATCGCGCGCCGCGCGATCTCGCCCATCGCGTCTTCCGCGCCCATATCGGCGCGGCGCGGATCACCGGATTGCCGCTGGTGATCCATAGCCGCGACGCCGACGAGGACATGGCCTCGATCCTCAGGGAGGAAATGGCGAGGGGCGCTTTCCGGCCGCTGCTGCACTGTTTCACCTCGGGGGCGGCGCTGGCCGAGGCGGCGCTGGCGCTTGGCGGCTACATCTCCTTTTCGGGCGTGGTGACCTTCAAGAATTCGCAAGGCCTCCGCGACATCGCGAAAACCGTGCCGCTCGAGCGCATGCTGGTCGAGACCGACGCGCCCTTCCTCGCGCCGACGCCGCACCGCGGCAAGACCAATGAGCCGGCCTTTGTCGCGGACACCGCGCGGCTGCTGGCCGAAGTCAAGGGCGTCGAACCTAATGCATTGGCTGAGATAACGACAGCTAATGCAATGAGTCTATTCGATAAAATGCAGCCACTTGCCGCATGAGCGTCGAGATCGTCATATTGGGCTGCGGCTCTTCCGGCGGCGTCCCTCGCGTCGCGCAGGGCTGGGGCCATTGCGATCCGAACAATCCGAAAAACCGCCGCCGTCGATGCGGCATTCTCGTCGAGCAGAGCCTTGGCGACCAGCGCACGCGCCTGCTGGTGGACGCCGGCGCCGACCTGCGCGAGCAATTGATCGACGCTGATGTGGACCGCCTCGACGCAGTCCTGCTCACCCACGCGCATGCCGACCATGTCCATGGGCTCGACGACCTGAGGCCGCTGACCATGGCCATGCACCGGATGATCGACTGCTATCTTGACGCTCCCACCTGGAAAACCATCGGCCAGCGTTTCGATTATCTGTTCGAGACGCCTCCGGGCAGCAATTACCCGCCGCTGCTGCTGCCCCATCGCGTGACCCCTGGCACGGCCTTTGCCCCGGATGGGCCGGGCGGGGCGCTGAAATGCCTGCCGTTTCGCCTCAACCACGGCGACATCGACGCGCTCGGCTTCCGTTTTGGCGGCTGCGCCTATACGCCCGATGTCAAATATGTGCCGGAGGAAAGCCAAAGCTTTCTCGAAAACCTTGACCTGTGGATCGTCGACGCGCTGCGCCACCGGCTGCACCCCAGCCATCTCTCCCTGGGCGAGACGCTGGAGCTGATCGAAAAATTCAAGCCGAAACGCGCGGTTCTGACCAACCTCCACACCGATCTCGATTACGAGGCGCTGCGAAACAGCCTGCCGGACACTGTCGAGCCCGCCTTCGACGGCATGCGGCTGAAACTCTGATGGGCGCGGATGAGCGGCGGTTGGCCGAGCATTATGATTTATGCGGCGTCGCGCTGGGCGATGCCGACATCGACCGCTGGCTCGCCTGCCTTTTCGCGGGGGACGACGCGCGGCCGCATCTTTTCGCGCTCTATGCCTTCAACGCCGAGGTTTCGCGCATTCGCGAGCATGTGTCGCAGCCGATCCTCGGCGAAATGCGGCTGCAATGGTGGATCGACGCGCTGAACGGCTCGCAGGCGGGCGAGACAAGGGACGACGTTCATGCCCACCCCGTTGCCGACGCCCTGCTGGCGACCGTGGAAAAATGTGCGCTGCCGAAGCAGGCGTTGCTCGACCTTCTCGACGCCAGGCGCTTCGACCAATATGACGACCCCGCGCCGGACGTCGCTTTTCTCGAACGCTATTGCGGCGAGACCTGTTCGTCGCTGTTCCGGCTGGCCGGCCTGATTCTCGGCGGGCAGGGCGGGGCCGAAAGCGCAGATGCGGCGGGCCATGCCGGTTGCGCCTACGCCATCACGGGAATTTTACGCGCGCTGCCCTGGCATGCGGCCGACCGCCAATGCTACCTGCCGCTCGATCTGCTGCGCCGGCATGGGCTGGAGCCGCAAAAGCTTTTCGCGCGAGAGGATGGGCCTGGACTGCGCGCCGTTCTGGCCGAGATGCGCGCCCTGGCGCGCGACCATCTCGGGCAGGCCAAAAAATGTGTCGCCGCCCTGCCGAAGCCGGAGCGGCTCGCCTATCGGCCGCTCGCCCTTCCCGAGCTCTTTCTGCGCGAAATGGAGCGGCGGGATTACGACCCCTGGAAGACGCTGGTCGAAGTCCCGCAATGGCGCCGGCAATGGGCGCTCTGGCGCGCCAAAGGTTTGTGAAACCGCCGGAACTGCCGCGCTCGCCGACGCGTTTCTGGCGATGGCCGCACAACAGAATGCGGTCGCGGGAGGATTTGATGCAGACTTTCATCTCATTCGCGAGTTGGACGGAGCTTGGCGTGCGCGAAATCAAGAATTCGCCGCAGCGTCTCGATTCGGCCAAGTCGCTCGCCAAGCAATTTGGCGGCGAAATCTTGCACGTCTACCTGACCATGGGCGAGTGCGACCTGGTGATCGTCGCGGAGTTTCCCGACGACAATGTCGCGGCGCAATATCTCCTTCACCTGACAAAGGGCGGCGCGGTCAGGTTCAAGACGATAAAAGCCTATCCGGAAGCCGATTATCGCGAGTTGATGCGCGGCCTGGGCTAATTCACCGGCGACCCGCGGCATCTGCGAGGGCGGCCAGCGCTTTTGACATGGCGACGACTGGCGGCATGGCCGGATCGAGGCCGAAGCGCTGCGCCACCCAGGCCGGATCGTCATAGGTGAGGCAGGTTTTTCCCGTCGCATCGTCCCAGACCAGCATCTTCATCGGCAGTTCGAGCCCGATCCGCTGGTCGGCTTGCATCAGCGGCGTGCCGCCCCTGGGATTGCCAAAAATGAGCAGCGTCGTCGGGCGCAACTCCATATCCGCCGCCGCTGCTCCCGCGGCGTGATCGATGCGGGCGAAGACCGTCAGTTTCGCTTGCGCCAACGCGGCTTCAAGCCGCGACAACGTCTCGGCGAAGGGCGACGCGCTCGCCGCCGTGATCAAGCCTTGCTGGGACATGGTTGCGCTCCGGCGCCTATTTGCCGAAGCAACGGTCTTTCCGGCTTTTCGTTGCGCGCAACGAGCAAGATGAGCGCTCAGAAGGCGAAAAATTTCGTTCGCAAGGCGTCTTCATAGCGGGCCTTGGCGGCCTTGACCTTGGCGCGGATTTCGTCTTCGTCGAAGTGCGCCTGTTCCCATTTGTCGACTTCGGCGACATCGTGCGGCGTCGAGGCAAGGTCTTCCTCGCGCTTGATCGCGGCGAGCCATTCCTCGACCGCCGCCTTGTTCGCCCTGCATGCGATCGAGTTCGGCGATTTCAGCGTCCATGTCTGGTCTCCCTGTCGCGCCGGAGGATAGCGTGAGCGGATGAAGCTTGGACGACGGGCGGAACAAAAGGGCCGGGGCCCGGATTGTCCGGTCTCATCCCCCTTCGCGCGGAGACGCCGGTGTCCAATCCTTTCCTGAAGAAGAACCCCTTTCTGAGCCTGTGGCTGAGCGGCGCGAACACCGTGCTCGCGGCCAGCCGCGCCCAATGGGAGGCCGTCGCCAAACAGCAGCAGTCGGCCATGATGCGGGAAGCCAACAAGGCCGCTACGGAGTTTTGGACCGAAGCCTTGAATCCCCTCGCTCCGCCCAAAAAAAATAACTCAGGCCGGTGGCGCTGACGGCTCGCGTTCAACCCGTCGCCACGATCCAGTCCGCCAGGTCGGCGCCCGCGCGCTCGGACAGCGCCTTTTTCTTCATCAACGCCTTTTCCGGCCCTCGGAGTCGTTTGCCGTCTGGGGATTTCGGCGTGAATTCCATCGGCGGGAACAGGCCGAAATTGACATTCATCGGCTGGAACGAGCGCGGCCCCGCGTCGATCGTCTCGATATGGCCGCCGGTAATGTGGTTGAGAAGCGCGCCGATGGCGGTTGTCTGCGGCGGCGGCGGCAGCGCGCGCCCAAGCCGTTCCAGCGCGGCCATGCGTCCGGTGATCAGGCCCACGGCGGCGCTCTCGACATAACCCTCGCAGCCCGTGATCTGGCCGGCGAAGCGCAGGCGCGGGTCAGCCTTCAGCCGCAGCGATTGATCGAGCACTCTCGGCGAATTGAGGAAGGTGTTGCGGTGCAGCCCGCCAAGCCGGGCGAATTCGGCGCGCTCGAGGCCGGGGATCATCCGGAACACGCTCGCTTGCGCGCCATAGAGCAGCTTGGTCTGGAAGCCGACCATGTTGTAGAGCGTGCCCAGCGCATTGTCCTGCCTGAGCTGGACGATGGCGTAGGCCTTGACGGTCGGATTGTGCGGATTGGTGAGGCCGACCGGCTTCATCGGCCCGTGGCGCAGCGTCTCGCGGCCGCGCTCGGCCATCACCTCGATCGGCAGGCAGCCGTCGAAATAGGGCGTCTTCTCGAATTCCTTGAATTCGGTCTTGGGTCCCGAGATCAGCGCGTCGATGAAGGCCTCGTATTGCTCGCGGTCGAGCGGGCAATTGATGTAGTCGGCGCCCGTGCCGCCGGGTCCCGCCTTGTCGTAGCGCGACTGGAACCAGGCCTTGTCCATGTCGATGGTCTCGGCGTGCACGATGGGCGCGATGGCGTCGTAAAAGGCCAGCTCGGCCTCGCCGGTCAGCCTGCCCACGGCTTCCGCCAGCGCCGGGGAGGTCAGCGGCCCCGTGGCGACGATGACATTGTCCCAGTCCTGCGGCGGCATCCCCGCGACTTCCTTGCGCTCGATGGTCACCAGCGGCTCGGCTTCGAGCGCGCCCGTGACGGCCAGCGCGAAAGCGTCGCGGTCGACGGCGAGTGCGCCGCCCGCCGGCACCTTGTGCGCGTCGGCGCAGCGCATGATGAGCGAGTCCATAGCCCGCATTTCCCGATGCAGCACGCCGACCGCATTGCCCTGGGAATCGTCGGAGCGGAAGGAATTGGAGCAGACCATTTCGGCGAGGAATGGCGTCTTGTGCGCCTCGGTGGCGCGTTCCGGCCGCATTTCATGCAGCACGACGGGGACGCCGAGACGGGCGATCTGGTAGGCGGCTTCCGAGCCGGCGAGGCCGCCGCCGATGACGTGGACGGGCGAGATGGGAGTTTGCTTCATGCGTCCTAACTAGCGTCCGCACGCCAAATTGCCAGCACAAAGCTCGCCTTTGGCGGCGCATCGTGCTAACCCGCAGGCTGAAAACGCCGATTTCGGGTCCGGCGCGAAGGAAGAGCAAGAATGTCCGACATTTTCCGCGAAGTCGACGAAGACGTCCGCACAGACAAGATGACCGAGCTCTGGTCGAAATATTCGATCGTCGTGTTGGGTCTTGCGCTCGCCATCGTCGCGGGCACGGCGATTTTCGTCTATATGCGCCACCAGAAACAGGTCGCGGCCGAAACCGCCGGCGACCATTACGAGGCTGCGCAGGCGCTGGCGATGAAGAACCAGCCGGACGCCGCGGCGAAGGCTTTCGATGAACTCGCCGGCTCGGCGCCTGGGGGCTACCGGCTGCTGGCGCGGTTGCGCGCCGCCGAGGAACTGAGCCTCACCGACCGCGCCGGCGCGGTCAAACAGCTCGACGCGCTCGCGGCGGACGCCGGCATTGGACAGCTCTGGCAGGACCTGGCGCGGCTGCGCGCCGGACTGCTGCGGGTGGACGAAGCCGACAAGGCCGAACTCGAACAGCGCCTGGCGCCCTTGCTCAACGGCTCATTCCGCCATACGGCGCGCGAATATCTTGGCCTTGCGGCGCTCAAGCGCGGCGATGTCGAGGACGCCGGCAAATGGTTCGACCAGCTCATCGTCGATCCCGCCGCTCCCGCCGACCTGCGCCAGCGCGCGCAGGCCATGCTGTCGCTGGTGCGCGGCGGCGGCAAGTTCACGGCGCCCGCGCCGGCGCCGGCCCAACCGGCGCAGAAGTAAAAACAGCCCGTCGAAAGACGGGCGTCTTTCAACGCCCTGTGGCTGACGCGAGGAATTCGCTGACTGCGACGCCGTCAGCGAGAAATGGTACAAAATGACCTTCACCGTCGCGATCATCGGCCGTCCCAATGTCGGCAAGTCCACCCTGTTCAACCGGCTGGTCGGCAAAAAACTCGCGCTGGTCGACGACCAGCCGGGCGTGACGCGCGACCGCCGGGCGGGCGAAGCGAAGCTCGGCGATCTCGCCTTCACCATCATCGACACCGCGGGGCTCGAAGAGGGCGGCGGCGAAACGCTCGTCGGCCGCATGCGGTCGCAGACGGAAGCCGCCATCGAGGACGCCGACGCCATTTTCTTCGTGATGGACGCGCGGGTCGGCGTGACGCCGGAAGACCGGCATTTCGCCGCGCTGGTCCGCCGCGCCGGCAAGCCTTTGATCGTCATCGCCAACAAGGCGGAAGGCCGCGCCGGCGAAGCGGGCGCCTATGACGCCTTCGCCCTCGGCCTCGGCGACCCCATCGCCCTGTCGGCGGAACATGGCGACGGCTTCGCCGAGCTTTACGCCTCGCTGCTCAAGGCCTTGCCGGAAGAAACCGCCCTGGTGGAAGAGGACGCCGACAAAACCGAGCGGCTGGTGCTGGCGGACGACGAGGACGGCAGCGAACTCGATCCGACGAAACCGCTGCGCATCGCCATCGTCGGGCGGCCCAACGCCGGCAAGTCCACGCTGATCAATCGCCTGATCGGCGAGGACAGGCTGCTGGTCGGGCCGGAAGCCGGCATCACCCGCGATTCCATCAGCGTCGACTTCCTCTGGCGCAAGGGCGCCACCGAGCGAGCCCTGAAGATTTTCGATACGGCGGGCATGCGCAGGCGCGCCAATGTTCAGGAAAAGCTTGAAAAGCTCGCCGTCGCCGACGGCCTGCGGGCCGTCCGTTTCGCCGAAGTGGTGGTCATTCTGCTCGACGCGACCATTCCCTTCGAGAAGCAGGATCTCACCATCACCGATCTCGCGGCGCGCGAAGGCCGCGCCGTGGTGATCGGCGTCAACAAATGGGACCTGATCGCCGACAAGGGGCCAAAGCTCATCGAATTGCGCGAGGAGGCGACGCGGCTTCTGCCACAGGTCCGCGGCGCCGCGGTGGTCCCGGTTTCCGGCGCGACGGGGCAGGGGCTCGACGACCTGATCGAGGCCATTCTCCGCGCGCACGAGGTCTGGAACAAGCGGATTTCGACAGCCAAGCTCAATCGCTGGCTGGAGGCGGTGCTGGAGCAGACGCCGCCGCCCGCCGTCGCGGGACGGCGCATAAAAATCCGCTACATGACGCAGCCCAAGGCGCGGCCTCCGCATTTCGTGCTGTTCGGCAACCAGCTTGAAGAATTGGCGGAAAGCTACCAGCGCTTCCTGACCAACGGGCTGCGGCAGACATTCGCCCTGCCGGGCACGCCGATCCGCATCACCCTGAAGCAGGGCGAAAACCCCTATGCAGGGAAAAAACGGCGGCGCTGAAGGTCAGCCGGGCAGGCGGGGCGGCGCGGAGGACGCGCGTTCGTCGCCTCCGGTTTTCTCCAACGCCCTGGGTATGCGCACGGTGACGGTCGCGCCTTCCCCCGTTTGCGAGGCGATCCGGGCCTCGCCTTGCGCCTGGCGCGCGAAGCGGGCGACCTGGCTCAGTCCGAGGCCGGTGCCCTTGCCCGTGGGCTTTGTGGTGTAGAAGGGTTCGAAGACCTGGTTGAGATCGCCGGGCTCGATGCCACAGCCGGTGTCCGACATGTCGAATTCGACGAAATCCCGACCGTTGGCGTGGACGTTGCGCGCCGAAAGCGCGAGCGCGCCGCCTTCCGGCATGGCGTCCCTCGCGTTGACCGCAAGATTGATCAGGGCGATTTCCAAAGCGCCCGGGTCGCAGAAAATCAGCCAGATATCCTGCGGAATGTGAAACTCGACGCAAACGGCCGCGCCGACGGAATGCACGATCAACTCGCGCCAGCGAAAAATTTCGACGCTGGGATCGATGATTTCCGGCGCGATCGCCTCCTTGCGCGTCATGGCCAGCAGGCCGCGGGTGATGGTCGCGGCGCGCTCGCAGGCGTGCTGGATGGTGTCGATGGCGACGGTGCGGCCGGCCAGGTCGTCCGGCCTCTGCCGGATCACATGCAGGGACGAGGCGACGACCTGCAGCAGATTGTTGAAATCATGCGCGACGCCGCCGCTCAATTCGCCGAGCGCCTCCATTTTCTGGGCGCGTTCGAGCGCCTGCTCGAGTTGGCCGCGCGCCTTGTGATCGCGCAGCGCGGTCGCGCCATAGGCGAGATTTTCGGCCAGTTCGACCAGCAGCGCGGCCTCCTCGACGCCGAAGGCGTCGGGCTCGCGGGCGTAGATCATCAGGCAGCCGAAGACGGATCCCTTATCCTTCAGCGGCAGGGCAAGGATCGACCTGTAGCCGCGTTCGAGCGCCGCCTCGCGCCAAGGCTCCTGCAAATAGGGCTGCTGCAAGCAAGAGTCCTGAAGCGGATCGAGTTTCAGGTCATTGCAGACCCGCGGCGTCGCCGAGCGTATGGCGTGGCCGGCCGGTCCGCGCCCGCCGGGCCGGTCGGCCCAGGAAATATGCGCCAGCGACAGATAGCCGTCCTCGAAACCGGCGAAGGCCACGGGCCGAACCGTGTGCAGCTCGTCATGCTCGACCAGCCCGACCCAGGCCAGGGCGTAGCCGCCGAAGCGGATGATGACCCGGCACATTGCGGCGTAAAGCTCCTGCTCGTCGGCGGCCGCGACCATGACGTGGTTGCCCTCGCTCATGGTCTGCAAGATTTTGCTGAGCTGGAGCACCTTGCGTTCGGATTCGAGCCGTTCCGCGAAATCGCGCAGGTGGACGAGGATGATGTCCCGTTCCGCCGCGCCGGTCACGACAAGCACGTCCGCGGTCGTCAGGAATTTTTTTCCGTCGGCGGAGAGTCCTTCGACCTCCAGGCTTTTCCGGGTGACGGACTCGCCGGCCACGGCCGCGGCGACGCAATCGTCGATGGCGGCATGAAGGGGCGCGGGCAGGTCGAGGGTGGCGCAGGGCCTTCCAGTGAGGGGCTTGCCGCCGCCAAAAAGGTTTTCCGCGGCAGGATTGGCGGCGACGACAGTTTTCCCAAGGTCGAGGCAGACGAAGACGTCGCGCGATCCATCACGGACCGGCCGCACGCCCATGTCGCGCTTGCGAAAAACCGCTTCCTCCATGCGCCACGCCCCCGATACGCAGGACCAGACGGAGACCCGCCGTCAAGACGATACTAGGCCTAAGCTGTTATCTTTATTGGTTCTTCGGAATTGGTCAATAAGGGGGATTGCGACGATCTTATGCACGCGGGCGGGCAAGTCCTGACCCATCGCGCTGGGTCAGGCTTGCTACCGCCCTGATCCCGCGATTTTTTCGAATGCGGCCACCGCGACGAGCCCGGAGGCGCGTCGCCGACTCAGTACGTATAAACCCCTATAAGAATTTTTTCGTTCGAACCTGAGCTACACTGTCGGCATGACCGCACAAACCGTCCAGCCGACTATAGATTGCGCCGCGCTGTTGCCGGGCTTTGACTTTGCCGACGCCTATGAGGTCGCCGCGCCCGTGGGCGTCGACGCGCCGGAAGCGGTGCGGCGCGTTTTCGCCCATCCGCCGCGTTGGGCGGCGGTCTTGATGGATCTGCGCAACCGCATTGTCGGAATTATCGGCCTCAAGCCGGCCCCGTCCACCGGGTTTCCCATCATTTCCGAGACGCCCCAGGACGTCGTGATGGGTTTCGACGACCGCCATCTCGATTTCCGGATCGTCGTGACCGTGATCGAGGGCGTTGCGACAGTGACGACCATCGTCCGCAGGCATAATTTCTGGGGCCGGATCTATCTGGCGCTGGTCATGCCTTTTCACCGGGTCATCGTCCCGGCGTTTACGAAGCGGATCGCGTGACGGTTCCCGCCAGGCTGAAGCTTGGACAGGGCGCCGAAGTCTGACGTGTTCCGCCTTTGCGCGAGGTTTATCCCTGGTTCAGCGGAGATTGCGGCCTGTCTCGGGTTTGCCGCCATGGGCTTTGCGGGCTATCGCAAGACCAACAAGCGCGTCGAACTGGCCGCCTGAACGAGACCGTTTCGGTCTCGACATTGCAACCCCCGGCGAAAGACCGGGGGTTGTTTTTTGCGAGGGACTGTCGAATTGGGCCGGCAATCAGGGGTCGTCCGGGTCAGCCTCAGGCGGCCGACGCCAGTCGCCGGGCGGCGGAGCCGCGACGCACGCTCATCACCGAAATGCCGAAAAAGCCGGCGAGGAGAAGCGCCCAGGTCGCAGGTTCCGGAACTGCCGGGACGGGGGAGCCGCCCGTAGGGCCGTCAACCGGGGCTGCATCGATGGTCTGGTCGAAGATGAGGAAAATGCCGCCGTCCTGGGAACTTTGAAACAGGGTGAAATCAAAAGGCCCTGCGTTGGTCGGAGTGCCGCTCAATATCGCGTCGCCCGGCGTCGAGGCGCTGGGAGTGATAGAATTCTCCTGGAGCCACGGGGCCGAGCGCCACCGTCCATGTGTCGAGATTGGAAAAATAGTAAGAATTTGAGGAGGTTAAGGCGGTCGTGAGGTCAACGCTGTAGGGTGCGCCGACGACGCCGTCGGGAAGGGAGGTCACCGCCGTCGTCGTCGTCCCGGCGAAGGCGGCGCTTCCGCACAATCCGAAGAGGCAGGCGGCGGTCAGAAGGGCTTTTGAACGGTTTAGGCTTTTCAACATTTTGGCATCCTTGATTTTGCAAGTGTCTTGAACTTCGCGGGCTCTCAGGAGGGCAGCGGACCAGCGGCCGCCGGCTGCGGCTGCCGATGGCGGAACGGGTGCGCCAGCAGGGCTGGCGCTGAAAAGGTCGTGGGCTGGCTTTCCGCCGGCAATCCAGTCAGCAGCCCGGACTCGCCCGCGGCCGGGTGGGCCAGGTAGGTGCCGCAAATCCAGTCCCAGAAGGGAAAAACCTGGCTGAAATTGGCGTTGCCTTCCAGCATGTCCCGGGAATGATGGGTGCGGTGCATGTCCGGGGTGACGATGACGCAGCGCAACAACCGATCGAACGCCGGGGGGATGGCGAGATTGGCGTGCGACAGGATTGCGTGGGCGACTTCAACGGAGCTGTAAGCGACGATGACGGCGACCGGCACGCCGAAGACGACGTAGAAGACGAAGAGCAAGAGCGCGTTGACAAGCACTTCCAGCGGATGGTGCAGGAGGCCTGTGACGCCCGCGACCTGTTCGTCGGCGTGATGAACGCCGTGGAGGGCCCAGAGCGGAGGCGCCGCGTGAAAGAGGACGTGCGACAGGTAGGCGGCGAAATCGACCAGCAGAAAGCTGAGGACCCAGCCGAGCGGCGTCGGTATCGGCAGGCGCGCGAGGCTGAGGATCTGGAAAGGCCCGAGAAGCCTGACAAGCGCGGCAACGACCCCAGGAGTTAGGAGAAGACCCGTGAGAAAGGCCATCGATCCAATGATGAGCACGGTCGCGAAATGTCGGATCGACAGCTTCCCGGAAGCGAGCCGTGGAAAATAGCGTTCAAGCGGTATCAATATGAAGATAAGCAGGACCTGGATCGCCAATGGCGATAGTTTTTCCATTCCACAACCCTGGGTAAGCTAATAGTATATGCTTAATTTCTGTAATTATTTGACTTTTGTCAACACCGAATTACAAAGAAAAACGTAGGTTATAGCATGACGACGCGGCGCAGGTGTATTACTTTTTCCAAAGAATTGGCTAGGACGTGCACAGCAACGTCACGCGCCGCGGCGACATTACAAGGACAGGTAAAGTCCAAGCGCCAGGCTCGCCAGCAACCCGAGAAGCACGACGGCGCCGATCCTGTGCTGGGAACGGTCAAGCCGGTCGAATGCCGGCCAGTCGCCGGTTTCCGCTGCTTTGCAGCGGCGCAGGACGAGGGCGGCGCAATAGAGGTTGGCGGCGACCGCGACAGCGGCGCAGGCGATTTTTAGGGAAAGCGCGACGCTTGACGGCGAAGCCGGGAGCAGCAGCAATCCCGTCGCGGCGACGCCGATGAAGGCCGGCGTTTCTATCGCCAGATCGACCCATTTGTGGATGCGCGCCAGCGCGACATGCTGCTCGCGCCCTCCCGCAAGCAGGATTTTCTCGAATGCGATTTCCGTCAGGACGCAACCGAGCCAGACTCCATCGAAAATCAGATGGAGAATCGGCAGGGAGGAGCCCATCGTTACACCGGAGCCTGAAAGGAAAGGATCCGGTCGGTGGGGAAGTCGTAGATCTTGCCGGTCTGGGTTGAGTCAGGCGAACAGAGATCCGCAACTTTTGGCGCGAATTCTTCTGGCGCGCGCAGTGTGAGCGGGTCCTCTCCGGGCATGGCTGCCGCGCGCATTTTGGTCCGCAGCGGCCCGGGATTGGCGCTCATCGCCCTGACATTGGAGACATTGACCGTCTCGGCCGCATAGGTCCGCACGATGGCGTCGAGCGCTGATTTCGACGCCGCATAGGGACCCCAGAAGGCGGAGAAATCGGCCTTTTGCGCCGCGCCCGAGGAGATGAACACGACGCGGCCCGCGTCGGACGCCCGCAGCAGCGGGTCAAGCGAGCGCAGCAGCCGGTAATTGGCGGTGACATTGATCGCGAAGACCTGTTCCCACTTGTCGGGATCGCAATGGGCGATCGGCGTCAGCGGGCCGAGGATGCCGGCGTTGCCGACGAGGATGTCGAGCTTGCCCCAGCGGCCGTGGATGGCCGCGCCGAGCCGGTCGAGCGCATCGAAATCCTTGATGTCGCAGGGAACGAGCGTCGCCTCCGAGCCGAGCTGCCGGATCGCGTCGTCGAGTTCCTCCAGCGCGCCCTGGGTGCGGGCGAGCGCGATGACATGCGCGCCGCGCCGCGCCAGCTCCAGCGCGACGGCGCGACCGATGCCCCGCGACGCGCCGGTGACGAGGGCGACGCGCCCCGCAAGGGTCTTTACTTCAGGCATGTCTCTTTTCCGGCTTTGGGGCGTTATTCTTGATTATTCTCAGCCGGTTTCGGCGAGCAATGACAATTGGGCGCGCACGTCGACGCCCTTGAGGTCGGTCAATACGGTCGGATAGTCGCCGGTAAAGCAATGATCGGTGAATTGCGGACGCTGCGGATTGCGCGCGGGATAGCCCATGGCGTGATAGATGCCCTCGATCGACAGGAAGGCGAGGGTGTCGGCGCCGATGAGCTGGCGCATCTCCTCGAGGGTGTGGGTCGCCGCGAGCAGCTTGTCCTTCTGCGGCGTATCGATGCCGTAATAATCGGGATGGGTGATTGGCGGCGAGGAAATGCGGAAATGCACTTCCCTTGCGCCCGCGTCGCGCATCATCTGGACAATCTTCATCGACGTCGTGCCGCGCACGATGGAATCGTCGAGCAGCACGATCTTCTTGCCCTCGACCACGGCGCGATTGGCCGAATGCTTCATCCGCACGCCCAGTTCGCGGATGCTCTGGGTCGGCTGGATGAAGGTGCGTCCCACATAATGGTTGCGGATGATGCCGAGCTCGAAGGGAATGCCGGAGGCCTGCGAATAGCCGATCGCCGCGGGCACGCCGGAATCGGGCACGGGCACGACGACATCGGCTTCGAGCGGATTTTCGCGGGCGAGCTGCGCGCCCATGGCCTTGCGCACATCATAGACGGAGCGGCCGTGCACTATGGAATCGGGGCGGGCGAAGTAAATATATTCGAAAATGCAGGGACGGGCCGGCTGGGGCGGGAAGGGGCGAAGGCTTTGCACGCCTTCCTCTGAAATCACGACGACTTCGCCATTCTCCACGTCGCGCACGAAATGCGCGCCGATGATGTCGAGGGCGCAGGTTTCGGAAGCCAGGATGTAATGGCCGTCGAGCTGGCCGAGCACCAGCGGCCGGATGCCGAGGGGATCGCGCGCGCCGATCAGCTTCTTGTTGCTCAGGGCGACAAAGGCATAGGCGCCTTCGAGTTGGCGCAGGGCCTCGACGAAGCGCTCGATGATCGGATGCTTGCGCGAGCGCGCCACGAGATGCAGCACGACTTCGGTGTCGGACGTCGATTGATAGATGGCGCCGTCGCGGATGAGGTCGCGGCGGATCGTCAGGGCGTTGGTGAGATTGCCATTGTGCGCGACGGCGAAGCCGCCGGAATCGAGTTCCGCGAACAGCGGCTGGACATTGCGGAGAATGGTTTCGCCGGTTGTCGAATAGCGCACGTGGCCGATGGCGCGGTCGCCGGGCAGCCGCTCGATGGTCGAGGCCTTGGAGAAGGCGTCGCCGACCATGCCCATGCGGCGTTCGGAATTGAAGCGCTTGCCGTCATAGCTGACGATGCCCGCGGCTTCCTGGCCGCGATGCTGAAGCGCATGCAGGCCCAGCGCGGTGATTGCCGCGGCGTCAGGATGGCCAAAAATGCCGAAGACGCCGCATTCTTCGCGGAGCCTGTCGGCGTTGATGTCGAAATCTTCGGTTGTCATGTCCGAAGCAGCGCCGGAATCATCCATTCGCCAGGCTCCCGTTGCGCGCCTCGCCCGGCGCGCAGTTGCAGCATCTTTTGTTCCGCTTGGAACGAGGGAGGATGCTCCAGCTCATTGTTTCAACGACGCTCAATAGACCGCTAGCTTTCAAATGGGAAGAGCGCGTTCAAAAAACGAGCTTTTTCCCGCGACGCCAAAATCAGTGCGCGCCCTTGAGCAGTGAATCGAGCTTTTTCTTGTCGGTCGGCGCGGCGTCGGCCTTGGGTTTGGCCGCCGGCGCCGGGGCCGCGTCCGCGGGCTTCACTGTCGGCGACGGCGTGGCCGGCGCCGCCTTCGGCTCCTGATCGGGTTCGGGCGGCGGGGCGTCCTCGCCGGCGCCGGGCTTGTGCTTTTTCAATTTGGACAAAAGCCCTTCCGGGTCGTCGGGCAGCAGGGCCAGCAATTGGTCGGAAGTCGCTTTCAGAAGCGGCAGGCTCTTTGCGTGGGCGAACCATTGCGTCCGCAGTCCCGAGGCGGAATCGGGCGTGGCGGCGCTGGAGTCCGGCACGAGCCAGTTGAAGAAGATGAAGGCGATGGCGCAGAGAAGCAGGCCGCGCACGGCGCCGAACAAGAAGCCCAGCGAGCGGTCGAGCGCGCCGATCTTGGAGTCCAGGATGGCGTTGGACATGCGGATGGTGACGATCGACACGAGGATCAGCACGATGAAGAAGATCGCGGCGCCCGCGGCATAGGGGCGCAGGTTTTCTTTCGACAGGAAGATCGGCGACGCGGGATCGGCCAGCTTGGGCACGAGCAGGGGGTAGAAATAGACCGCCGCCGCCGCCGCGACGCCCCAGGACACGATGGCCATGACCTCTCGCGTAAAACCGCGCAACATGGCGAGCAGGGCCGAAATCGCGACGACGCCGATAAAACCGAGATCAAGATAGGACGGCATTCAAGGCCTCTGAAAGCGACGGCGTGTTCCGCAAAAGGCGCGGCGGCAAGGACGATTCAACTCATCCGCGCCGCTTATAACCAATGCGAGGTCAGGCGTCGACTCGGCGCTGGGGACTGCGCACAGGCTCGCGCGCCGGCCCGGACCTGCTCATGGCCGCAATGTCGGCGATGGCTTCGCCGATGTGGCGGATCGGCCGCATCGCCAGATTTTCGCGGGACGAGCCGGACTCAGCCTTGTCATTGGGGCCCTGCGGCGCGACGGCGCTCGTGAAACCAAGCTTCTTCGCCTCCTTGAGGCGCAGGTTGGCGTGCGGCACCGGACGCACCGCGCCCGACAGGCCGACTTCGCCGAAGAAAACCATGTCGTGCGGCAGCACCGCGCCGGTCAGCGAAGACACCAAAGCCGCGGCCGCCGCGAGATCGGCTGCGGGTTCCGAAATTTTCATGCCGCCGGCGACATTGAGATAAATGTCGTGCTGGCCAAGTTTTACGCGTCCATGCGCCTCGAGCACCGCCACAAGCATCGACAGGCGGGACGGGTCCCAGCCGACGACGGCGCGGCGCGGCGTTCCCAGCGCGCTCGGCGCGACTAGCGCCTGGATTTCGACGAGGACGGGACGCGTTCCCTCCATGCCCGCGAAAACCGCGGCGCCCGGCGCCGAACCGTCGCGCCCCGCGAGAAACAGCGCCGAGGGATTGGCGACTTCCGACAGGCCGGCGCCGGTCATCTCGAACACGCCGATCTCGTCGGTCGGGCCGAAGCGGTTCTTCACATTGCGCAGGATGCGGAAATGATGGCTTCCGTCGCCCTCGAAGGAGGCGACGGCGTCCACCATATGCTCGACCACGCGCGGCCCCGCAATTTGCCCGTCCTTGGTCACGTGTCCCACGAGGATCACGCAGGCGCCCGAAAGCTTGGCGAAGCGGATCAGCGCCTGGGCCGCGCCGCGCACCTGGGTGACGGTGCCGGGCGTGGAATTCGGCGGTTTCCGTCCACATGGTCTGGATCGAATCGATAACCACCAGCGACGGCGTCCGCCCCGCGGACAGCGTGGCGATGATGTCCTCGACGGCGGTTTCCGCCGCCAGCTCCACCGGCGCGTCGCCAAGGCCAAGCCTTTCCGCACGAAGTCGAACCTGCGCCGCAGCTTCTTCGCCGGAAATATAGACGACGCGCGCGCCGCGCCGCGCCATCGAGGCGCAGGCCTGGATGAGCAAAGTGGATTTGCCGATGCCCGGCTCGCCGCCGATCAGGAGGACCGAGCCGGGCACAAAACCGCCGCCGGTGACGCGGTCGAGTTCGGAAATGCCGGACAGCAGGCGAGGCGCGGGTTTTGATTCGCCGGACAGGCCCTCGAGCGCGAAGATCCGGCCCTTTTTTGCGCCGCGCGCGCCCGCAGCGCCTATGCCGGCGGTCGGCGCCTCCTCGACCAGCGAGTTCCATTCGTTGCAGGCTTCGCATTTGCCCTGCCAGCGCGGCGCGACCGCTCCGCAGTTCTGGCAGATGAAATTGGTGCGGGCTTTGGCCAAGGCTGGAATCCACAAGCGAAAAGAGAACAAGAGTAGAACATGGCTGTCTCGGCTTGTCCAGAGCCCCCGCTATTGCGGCATGACGACCAGTGAAATTTCCGACGCCGCCACGTTCGAGATCTGGAGTGTCGCATCCTCCGCCGAAAGCTGGAATTTCAGGCTTTTATGGATATTGGGGCAGTCGCGGGCGCCGCTGAAGGCCAGCGGCTTTTGCGCGGCGCCGTCCTGGATCACGTCGATCCAGGCGCCCGCAGACAGGCTGATCGTATAGACGCCGGCTTGGGGCGCTGCGAGTTTCAGCACGGCGGCGGCGGTGTCCGGAGCAGGCGCCCGTTGCGGCTCCTGCGCGAAATGCACTTTGCCGACCGGCGCCAGGTGGACGATCACGGCCTTGCCCGGGGCGACCGCGCCGCCATCCTCGACGAGCTGCTTGTCCGGGCTCGCCAGCGCCGACTGTTCCCGGGCGATCGGCCATTTGAACTTGTCGCAGCCCGAGGGCTCTTCCGCGCGCGCGGGAATGGCGAGCAGCGCCAGCAAGCCTATGCCCGCAAGAGAAAAGGGGGGCGGACGCATGCGCAAATCTCCATCGTTTCGAGATCAGGAAGGTTCAGCGGCTTCGCCGTGATAGGCGCGAAAATACCGTCGTCCGAGATCGGTGAGGATTTCGTAGCCGATGGTTCCGGCCTGCGCGGCGAGGTCGTCGATGCCGATCTTCGGCCCCAGGATTTCGACGCGGTCGCCGCGCTGGAGCGGATCGGCCTCGCTGATGTCGATGATCGACAGGTCCATGGAAATGCGGCCGACCACCGGGCAATAGCGGCCGCCGGCATAGACTTCCACGCCGAGGTCGCCGCCAGAGCCGCTGCGCAAAAACCCGTCGGCGTAGCCGATGTTGATCGTCGCGAGCTTGCGCCGCGAGGGCGCCGTCCAGATGGCGTTATAGCCGGCGGTCTCGCCGCCGGCGATTTCGCGGACCTGCAGGATCGCGGCGGCAAGGCCGACGACCCTCCGCATCGGATTGTCGCTGCCGGGCGTCGGATTGCCGCCGTAAAGCGCATAGCCGGGCCGCACGAGATCGAGATAGGGGGCCTCTTCGAGGAAAAGTCCGGAAGAATTGCACAGTGACGCGGGCATGGGCGGCAATTGTCCGCAGGCTTCCTCGAAACTCTCGATCTGCCGACGATTGCGCGGCGCCGAGGAATCTTCCGCCGAAACGAAATGGCTCATCGCGAGGACCGGCGTGAAGGCGGGCAGGAGGGCATGCAGGCGCGGCAGGTCGCGCCGGTCGAGGCCGAGTCGGTTCATGCCGGTGTCGATGTGCAGGGCGGCGGCTCGGGGAGAGCCGTCCCTGCGGCAGAAATCCGCCCATTCCGATATTTCGGGCAGCGAGCCGAGCACGGGAACGAGGTCGGATTCGAGGTAAAACCGCGCCGCGCCGCGCGGAAGTCCGTTCAGGATGAAGATGCGCGCATCAGGCGCGACCTTTCGCAAGGCCTCGCCCTCGGCGAGATGCGCGACGAAGAAAGTCTCGCAGCCCTCCGCCAGCAGCCGCTTCGCCGCCGGGGCGATTCCCAGGCCATAGGCGTCGGCCTTGACCACGGCGGCGCATTCCGCGCCTTGCGCGCGGGCGGCGAGCGCCCGGTAATTTTCCGCGAGCGCGTCAAGGTCGATTTCGAGAATGGCCCGGCCCCTCGCCTTGCTCTCATCGGCCGAGATCTCGGGCATGCAAAAAGTCCTCACATATGCGCGGGCAGGTGGTCCTCCTGCGCCAGATCGCTGAACCTTGTATATTCGCCTTCGAAGGCGAGTTCCACCGTGCCGGTCGGGCCGTGGCGCTGCTTGCCGAGAATGACTTCGGCCCGGCCGTGCGCGCGCTCCATTTCGCCCTGCCATGTGGCGAATTCCGCGGTGCCCTCGCGCGGCTGCTTGTTCTTCAGGTAATATTCCTCGCGATAGACGAAGATCACCACGTCGGCGTCCTGTTCGATCGAACCGGATTCGCGCAGGTCCGATAGTTGCGGACGCTTGTCGTCGCGCGATTCCACCTGACGCGACAATTGCGAAAGGGCGATGACGGGAACGTTGAGCTCCTTGGCCAGCGCCTTGAGGCCGGTGGTGATTTCGGTCAGCTCCTGCACGCGATTGTCGCCCTTCGACTTCGAGCCGGACAGAAGTTGCAGGTAGTCGACCACCAGGAGATCGAGTTCGCGCTGGCGCTTGAGGCGCCGGGCGCGCGCCGTGAGCTGGGCGATGGATATGCCGCCGGTATGGTCGATGAAGAAGGGAATTTGCTGCATCTCCCGGGCCGCGCCGGTGATGCGGTGGAATTCCCCCTCGGTGATGTCGCCGCGCCTGATCTTGTAGCCGGGCACCTGCGCCTGCTCGGCGATGATGCGGGTCGCCAGCTGCTCGGACGACATTTCGAGCGAGAAGAAGCCGACCACGCCGCCATTGACGGTCTCGTGGCTGCCGTCCGGACGCTCGTTGAAGCGATAGGCCTTGGCGACGTTGAAGGCGATATTGGTGGCGAGCGCGGTCTTGCCCATGCCCGGGCGTCCCGCGACGATGATCAGATCGGAAGACTGCAGGCCGCCCATCATGCGGTCGAGGTCGTGCAGGCCGGTCGAGACGCCCGACAGGCCGCCGTCGCGCTCCCAGGCCTTGGCGGCCATGTCCACGGCGGCGGTCAGCGCCTCGGAAAAGCGCTGGAATCCGCCCTCGTAGCGGCCGGTTTCGGCGATGGCGTAAAGTTTTCGCTCGGCCTCCTCGATTTGCGCGCGGGGGCTCGAGTCGACGCCGGAGTCATAGGCGACGTTGACCACGTCCTCGCCGATATGGATCAGCTCGCGGCGCACGGCGAGATCGTGGATTGCGCGGCCATAATCCACGGCGTTGATGATGGTGGTGGCCTCGGCGGCGAGGCGGGCCAGATATTGCGGGATCGTCATTCCGCCGAGGTCCTGGTCGCTCAGGAAGGTTTTCAGCGTGACCGGCGTGGCGAGCTTGCCGCCCCGGATGAGCTGTCCCGCGGTCTCGTAGATGCGGCGGTGCAGTTCTTCGGCGAAATGGTCGGGTTTCAGGAAATCGGAAACGCGGTCGAAGGCGTCGTTGTTGACGAGGATGGCGCCGAGCAGCGCCTGCTCCGCCTCGATATTGGCGGGCGGGGCTCGGAAGGCCGGCTCCGGCGCCAGCGCCACGATTTGTCGGTCGAGTTCTTTTTCCAGTGCGGCCATGCGTGTCTACCGTTTCCTTGACCGGGCCTCACAGGGCGAAACCCCAGCGGCCCGGCATGCGCCATTCCTAGGCGCCACCGCGGGGCGGCGCTCAATTCCGTTCGATAATGGGAAGCGCGACAAGACGAACTACGCAATTGCGAAACCGTTTTGCGCCATGACGTTCTGGCATTTTCGCCCGGCGAAGAAATGAGGGAATCGTCAAGGATGCGGCGTCGTCCTCATTATCCACACATTATGGCGAAATGTGGCGACACGGCGCCGAAATGGCTTGACCGGGGCGGCAGGGACACAAAACGCGAAAAGGCCGGGACAAGCCCGGCCTTCCACGATATCAAGCGAAAAAGCGCGCTCAGCGGTCGCCGAGGCTGCCATCCGATTCGGCCAGTGCGGCGCCGACTTCGAGGCCGAGATCGGCCATCGTGGTCTCCTCGCGGATCACCGCTGATTTGCCCTTGGCCTGGCGTTCGGCCTCTTCGGCCGAGCGGGCGATATTGACCTCGATTTCGCAATCGACTTCCGGATGCAGGTGGACCGGGATCTTGTGCAGGCCGAGCGACTTGATCGGCACATGAAGCACGATCTGGTGGCGCTCGACGGTGAAGCCGCCCGCGGTTGCGGCCTCGGCGATGTCGCGGGTGGCGACCGAGCCGTAGAGCTGGCCGGATTCGCCGGCCTGACGCAGGATGATGAAGCTCTGTCCATCAAGCTTTTCGGCGACGAGCTGGGCCTCGCCCTTGCGTTCGAGGTTGCGGGCTTCGAGCTGGGCGCGCTGTCCCTCGAAATGCTTCTTGTTGGCTTCGGTGGCGCGCAGGGCCTTTCCGCGGGGAAGAAGGAAGTTGCGGGCATAACCGTTCTTGACGCGGACGGTTTCGCCCATCTGGCCGAGCTTTGCGACGCGTTCGAGCAGGATCACTTGCATTTTGAACTCCTATGGATTTTCGATTTTCGGGTTGTCGGTTTTCAGGAAAAGGCGGCGCCGCTCTTTGCGGGCGCGCAGGGACAGAACGGACTCGACGAGGCCGAACAGGGCCAGCAGGATGAGCGACCACGGCTCCAGCGCGAAGACGGCGGCGTAGAGCGCGGCCAGGACGAGGCCGCGATATCTGGAGTCGCGGGAAAAGGCGTGCAGCGCGGCCAGTCCCTGGATCGCCAGCGCGAAGCCGCTGGCGGCCGCCAGCGCCCCGGCCAGCGCGCCCGTGAGGCCGCCTTCGAAGCTCAATCCGGCGGCGATCACGAAAACCGGGGCGACGACGCGTGGCAGCACGAGCGTTTCCGGCAAGTTTGGCCAGGAGCGGCCGAGACGGCCGGAAATTTCGACGGTGCGCGCGGCGATCCACATGTTGACGCCAAGCAGCAGCATCTGTGAGGTGGCGACGCCGGCGGGAGCGCTCAGCAGGATCAGGCGCTTGACCGGGTCGGCCTCGATCTCCGCCGACATTTTCCTGAGATTTTCGACGACCTCGTCGAGCGACGGGCCGAAGCGGCGCAGCATGGCCTCGAGCGCGGCGTCGAAACCATGGAAATAGTCGGTGAGCGCCGCGACGCCGATCCAGGTGGCGACCACCGCCATGGCCAGCAGCGCCGCGAGCAGCACGCCGGGAGACAGGAAGCGCGGCAGCGGCGAAGGGTCGCTCCCGCGCGCCGGGAGATTATGCCGGGCGAGGGCCGAGGCGACGAGGGCGGGAAGGGAAAAGCCGAGGAAAAAGGCGATGCCGAGCAGCGGCTGGCCGAGATGGGCGAGCAGGAAGGCGCCGAGCAGGGAGCCGGCGAAGGCGCCGGGCAGCGAAAAGCCAAGCGCGCCGATGAAGGTCGGCAAGGGCGAAAAATAGGCGAGCGCCATTGCGAGGCTGGAGCCCCGCGTCGAAGCGGCGAAGAGGAGGGCGCTGGCGAGGCCCGAACCGAGCCCGATGGCGCGGTCGGCCCAATTGGCCGGCGGTTTGTTGTCGTTCATCAGTCTTTCGCTGTCCCGCGGTTGAAAGCGGTTAGAGGAGGGTCGCTCGCCCACCCCAGCCAAAATTATCTAGCGACGGAGCTGGAAAACGGCGGCCATTCCAGCCGCCGGATTCCGAATTCGTCGATCGCGATCAGGCGATCAGGTAGGGGAGCAGGCCCAGGAAGCGGGCGCGCTTGATCGCCTGCGCCAGTTCGCGCTGCTTTTTCGCCGAGACGGCGGTGATGCGCGAGGGCACGATCTTTCCACGCTCGGAGATATAGCGGGAAAGCAGGCGCGTATCCTTGTAGTCGATCTTCGGCGCGTTCGGCCCCGTGAACGGGCAGGTCTTGCGACGGCGGAAGAAGGGACGGCGAGCGGCGCCGGCGCCGGCTGCGGAAGTGTTGGTCATCAGAACTGTCCTCCTTCAGCGCCGTCATCACGACGCGGGCCGCGCGGGCCGCGCGGGGGGCGGCGGTCGCCGCGGTCGCCACGATCGCCACGGTCTCCGCGATCGCCGCGGTCGTCGTCGTCACGCTTGCGCAGCATGGCCGAGGGGCCGTCTTCATGTGCTTCGACGCGGATGGTGAGGGAGCGCAGGATGTCCTCGCTGATCGACCACTGGCGCTCGGCTTCCGCGAGAGCGGCGGGCGGGGCGTCGACGTTGATCAGCGTGAAATGCGCCTTGCGGTTCTTCTTGATCCGGTAGGCGAGGGACTTGACGCCCCAATATTCGACCTTGCCGATGGTTCCGCCAAGCGAAGTCACGGTGGTCTTGAATTGCTCGGTCAGGGCTTCCGCCTGCTGGGCGGTGAGGTCCTGGCGCGCAAGATAAACGTGCTCGTAAAGAGCCATTTTGCTGCCTTTCTCTTTGTGACCATGCCTTGGCCTGACGGCAAAGGCGCATGGTTTCACTTGTCCGGCGCGGAGCCCTTCGAGCCTGGAGAAAGGCCCGACGGAAACTTTATCGAAGGCGGGAACACGGGAAGACGGTTTTTAACCTGCTGGCGTTAGCCAACCTTCCGTTCAGCCCCCGGCCGAACAGCGAAGCGCGTTCTATAGCGCAAATTTTACACCGATCAAGCAAAAAGGCGCTGGTCGATCGCGGGGGAACGGCACATCATGTCGCGCCCGTCACTTGGCGCCATTTCTGCCCGACCCGTGCAACATTCGTCAAACCCGCGTGGTTTCAAGGCGCATCAGCGGACCGGCGCATTGACCGAGGGGATCGCCATGACCGAACAGATTCAGTCCAGCGCGGCGCCTGGCGCCGTTCCCATGTGGGCAGCCAGCCTGCGGGCCGTCGTCGATTTCTGCTGTTTCGAATTTCCCATCGGCGCCAAGGCGCTGAAGGCGGCGTGGGTCATCAATCTGCAAAAGGCGGGGGCCTTCCCCTTTTACCTTTTCCTGCTCTACCATTATCGCAATTCGACCGACGCCGCCTGGATCTACACGGCGATGCAGGGCGGCTACGGGCTGGTCTGGCTCATCAAGGCGAACGCCTTTCCCGACCCGAGCTGGGAGTCCAAGGTCCCGCTCATCGGCGGCGTCAACATGTTCGTCGCCGTCCTGGGCTGGTATCTGGTCATGGGCTGGCTGTTGATTTCAGCCAATGCGACGCCGGCCTATCCACTGCCTGAACAGGCCTGGTTCTGCATCTGCGTCACGCTCTGCCTTGTGGGCAGCGTCATCATGATCGCCGCCGACGCCCAGAAATACTACACCCTGCGCGTCAGGCGCGGGCTGATCGTCGACGGCATGTTCCGGCATGTCCGGCATCCCAATTACCTTGGCGAGATGATGATCTACCTGAGTTTCGCCCTGATGGTCTGGCAATGGCTGCCCTTCGCCATCCTGGCCTGGGTCTGGCTCGGCTTTTTCGCCCCCAACATGGCGATCAAGGAGGCAAGCATGTCGCGCTATCCCGAATGGGCCGAATACCGGGCGCATACAAGCTGGCTGATCCCCGGCGTCTTTTGAGCGAGGCGTTGCAAGCTTGCTACCGGGCCGTTGGAGGGCTCGGCAGGGCATAGCTCGCGGGAGTCCTGGTGCAGCTGATGCGGCGCACGCTGTGGCTGACGCCGCATAATCTGTTGCAGGATCGCATCTCCCCGCGAATGTCGTCGCCTTGCTCCCAGAGCTTTCGCAGGTCGCCCTCCGCCTTCAGCTCCATGCCGCGGAAGCTGCTCGAGAAGCAAAGGCGCGCAAGGCCATAGTGATCGACCATGACGTTTCGCTCGTAGCTGTTGCAGATATGCTCGCTTGTGCGCGCCGCGCTGCCCCAGCCGCGGTCGAGATCATCGGCGCCATTCAGGGACCCGAGATACATCTTCACGTTGGCGAGCCAGCGAGGATCGATTCCGAGATCGAATTTCCTGTCGCATCGTCCGACGACGGCGGCCAGTTCATCAGGCTCGATGCGGTGGCGCTCGGCGAGAAAGCGATCTTCGGCGGCGTCGCCGAAAGTCGGCTGGATGAAGTTCAGCTTGAGCTTGTCGGCGCCGATGTCTTTCAGGACGAAATCGTAAAAACCGTCCAGCTCCCGATAATTCCGGTCGAAGATCAGGCCCATCACGTAAATTTTCGTCGCGCGGGCTCCCAATCGGCGACGGGCGCCCACCAGCAGCCGCAGCGCCTTCACCGCCTTGTCGAAAGCGCCGGCGACGCCGCGTGTTTCATCGTGCAACTCCGGCCGCCAATCGTTGAGGGAAACGGAAATTTCGTGCGGTCCTTCGAGGATCATGCGATCGGCCATTTCCGGCGTGCGGATGCGCGTCCCGTTCACCACCGAGATGCAGGTCAGGCCGAGCGACCGGCATTGCCGGCAGATATCGAAATAATCTTCGAGGTCGAGCATGCTTTCGCCGCCGCAGATGACGACGGCGCCGCGCGGGTTCATCGCCGCGAATTCCCGCATCACGCGCGCTTTGCCTTGGCGATCGAGATAGTTGGCCTTGTCGCTGTCGTCCTCATTCCAGAAGGCGCAATGGATGCACTTGAGATTGCAACGCTTGTTCACATGAAGGAACAAGAATCGCGGCGGATCGCGCTTCGCGTCGAAGGCCGGCGCCTGCGCAGCGTCGCGCCGCCAGCTCTTGATGCGAGATAAGATCGTCATCCCGTGCTTTCATCCTGCGGCGCGTGAAAATCCGGCGCGACAGCCAGTCTAGTGGGCCGCGCCCGTTTCGACCATCCGGTTGAAGGAGTCTTCGCCGAGCAGGGCGACCAGGGCGTCCCGGTGGCGTTCCATGCAATTGGCCATGTAGGAGTCGCGCCCGCCGCCGCCCAGCGCAGAGTTGAGAGATTGAAGCGCAAAAAGCAGGGGATGGGGATGCCACATCCTGTCGACCAGGTCCTTTGCGTGAGCTGTAAGATGCTCGACAAGCAGCTGCTTGGCTCGCCACGAGAGTTCGTTTTCCGGGCGCAAGGTCCGGATGTTGGTCAGTTGCGCCTGGTAAGTTCCGGCATTGGCGCCGTGAATTCGATACCAGGAGAGCGCCTTGTCAATCAGCAGGCTGCCGGACAAAAGGCTGACGCCCATGCAAAGATAGACGTCCGTTCCGGAACGGAGCTGCTCGAATTGGGGCGCGCCGATGAAAAGGCTCAGCGCGTCGCGGCGAAACATGTTCGCAGTCATTGGCGACCAGATCCAGGCCGCAAGGCCCGGCGGGGCGTAGCGAACGCCGCCCAGAAGCGCTTCGCCGGGACCGGAATAAGGCCATGGCCCCCCGGGCGCGGACGAAAGCGGTCGAAAGGCCAGGCCTGCGCCTTCCGCCGCGGTCGCCCGCAGATGGCTGTTGAGGGCTTCGCCGGCCGCGGTGACAATCCTGCCGTCGACGACTTGATAAATATCGCTCGACGTCAGGCCGATTGCGCGACGCGAGGACAGGTTGACGTAAATGTGGTCGCGAACGAAATCCGGCTCGAGAATATCGTCCCCATCCAGAAAGACGATATACTGGCCGCGGCTGGCCTCGAAGCCGACGCGGGAGGCGCCGCCCTGGCCGAGCGCCTTCTCGTTACGGAGCGACTTGATCGCGCGCGACCGCCGAACCGCCTCCGCTGCGACTTTTGGCGTTTCGTCGGTCGAGCCGTCGTCGACGATGACGCATTCGATTTCCCGGTAGCTTTGCGCCAGGACGCAATCGACGGCCTGCCTCAGGAAATGAGCGTAATTATGCGTCGTGATGACGACGCTCACCAGCGGCAGCTTGAAACCCCAGGCTTCGCCTGCAGCGGGAGAGCGCTTCGCCTGTCCCCTCAAAAAGTTTTTCATCGCCGGCGCAGTCCGTCCATCAGCATTTGTCGTTTCATGCGGCGGCGCATGCTGAATGGCAAGACGATATAGCCGATCGCCGTCAGGCTTTCTGCGAGCGATTTCGCAATCTCGCCGCCTTTATTCGAACCGCGGGCGCCTTCATTTGGTCCGCTGCCTCCAGGGGCGCGAACGTTTTCCGGCGCGTCGGCTTCGCACGAGGCGGACCCGAACAATCTGTTCATGGCCGCCTCATTCCTGGCCGCGTAGCGATCGTAGGCGTCCGCAGTCTCGCGACGCACGGCGTCCAGGAGCGAAGGGTCGCGGGCGATTTCGGCGAGGAGACGAACGAGGGCTCCGATATCGGGCGCGGCATGAAAGCGGCTGGGGCTGTCGACGCCGACGGCCCCCGCGGCGGTCGTAACGACCGGGCGCCGGGCGGCCATGGCTTCGAGCGTCTTGATCTTGACCCCGGTTCCTCCTCCGTCGGGATTGATGACCAGATCGCACTTGTCGAAAAACAGTGCGGGATCGCCGACCGCGCCGAGCATTTGTGGAGCGGCGTCTTCAAGCAGCGTGGCGCCGCCTTCGACAAGTGCGGCGAAATCGGCGCAGATCCAGCCGGCGATGACGATCTCGCTGTTCCCCCGCAGTTCGGGATCGGCGAGCCAGGCGCGCAGGAATTGCGCGAGATTCGTGACATTCAGCAAGTTGCGCGCAGCCATGTAGCCGATCCGCAGCCTGTCGGCGGGGGGCGGCGCCTGAGGCGCGGGGGCGACAGGAAAGACTGGCGAGACGAGCCGGACTTTGGCCGCGTCGCCGCACAGCCGGCGAAATTCCTCTGCTTCCAGCGCCTGGAGGGCGACGACGGCGTCGGCGCGGAGGAAGGCCTGTCGCTCGCCACGCGGGTCGAGGCTTATCCAGGGCGCCGCCGACGGGTAGCCCTGCGCCAGTATTCGACGGTTGCGATCCGAAAGCCCGTCGTGCGTCAGCAATATCTTGCGCGTATAGGCGGCGAGCGCGTTGAAGGCCGCCGACATGAAGGCGTAATTGACGATGGCGACATCATACTCGTATTGGCCGGCAAGTGCGGAGACGGCTTCGATCGCCTCCGTCCCGCACCAGTCGTCGACATGGACATTGGCGGCTCCCGCGTCCGCCCCGACCAGTCCGGCGGTCACGGCGATCTCGCGGTAAAGCTCGATTCCCTCACCAGCCCGGACGCGCATGTCGTCCGTGACATAAGCGGCGTCCGTCGCGTAGTGAAGCAGGTGGACGCGATAGCCCGCCATTTTCAAATGATCGAGCCACAGGCGCATGAGCCGGGAATTGCCCTGCAAGTGCTCGGGGTGGATGCTGGTCACGAACAACGCCAGCTTGCCGGTGCGATTGGCGCATGGGCCGTCTTCGGACAAAAGCGCGGACGCATCGAGATCCGCAGCTTCGATGTCGCGGCCAATCCAGCGCCAGCAATCGTGTTTCTTCACTGGAAAGTCGCGGCATTGGTGGTAATAGGGCAGGAAGCTCACGCGGTCGCGAAAGCCGCGCGCATCGACATAGCTCCAGAGCGGAAACATCTCTCCAGGGGTCCGGCGGCCCGTCAGGACGAGCCTGATGTCCTCTCGCTGGCTTGCCGCATCGCAAAATGTCTCGATCAGCCGTTTGAGCGGAAATCGGGCGCTGTCGAGCGGCATGTCGGCTCCGCAGACAAGGGGAGCAACCTGTCCATCGCTTTTCGTCAATACTGTCAGCGCCCCGATCCGGAAAGGGCCTAAACCTTTGCACGAGCGGAGTTGCCAACGCAACGCTACGGCGCCTGTTTTTGGTGGCGCCGCGGCGTTGCCATCCGGACGATGTCGGCTAAAACAGGTCGGTGCAGCGAGGGGAGAATTGATTTGACTGACCTGCCCGCAAGATTTAAGGATCCGCTTGTCTTGATCATCATCGTCAATTGGAATTACCGCCGTTTCGTCGGTCAGGCCATCGCATCGGTCAAAAGCCAATCCTATCGGCGCCTTGAATGCATCGTCGTGGACAATGGGTCGACCGATGACAGTCTTGCCGTCATCGAGCAATCCATTGCGGGCGACCCGCGTTTCCAGGTACTCAAACTGCCCGAAAATTTACAGTTGCTCGGCGGCGCCATGGCGGGCTTCGATCTGGCGCGCGGAGAATTCATCGTTTGCCTCGACGCAGACGACATCCTGTTCGACACTTTCCTCGCTTGCCACGTTCAGCTTCATCTCTCCAGCGCCCGGCCGACGAGTTTCACCTCCAGCAACGTCGGATTCATCGATGGCGAAGGGACTTTGATTGCAGGCCCGAGACGCTGCATAAACGTCGCCGATCCGATCTTTCAGCCTAGTTTCGATGCAATGAGCGAACTGCTCGTCGCCAGCCTTTCCGAAAGCGAATACGCCACGCTCAAAGAAGCGTGCTATTTCGCGCCGCGCGAAATCGATTATTGGTTTTGGGCGCCGGGTTCGCCAAATATGTTCCGCCGCGAACTTATTTCCATTTTCAAGCCCGAGGTGAACACGCCCCTGCCTTTTGGCGGCTTCGACACCTTTTTCCATCTTCCCCTTTTCGGCTTGACCGGGATCAACTTCATCAATCTGCCGCTCGGCGCCTACCGCATTCATGGTGAGAACGATTTTGCGCGGACGCCCAATCTGGAGGGGATAAAAATTGGCAACGAGGCCGCTTACCAGCGAAACACGAACGTCAAATTTCTGCTTTTACGGACGCTGATCGCCAAATGCGAAACCTTGGTCGGACTGGCGCTTCCGCCCGACCGATATTTCAAAATACTGGCGCTGGCCGCGCGGAACGCGATTGAACTCCCCGCTGATTTCTACAAAAAACATCTTCTCGAACAAGGAGCTGCGGGACGCGCTGGCGGAAAAATATCTGTTTTTGGCGCGGATTTTCGGTGAGCGTCAGGTCTATCAGGAGTTACGTTGTTTCATGGAGCCTCGGGACTTGTGGCGCGTGATCGCAACCGCCTACCGTCACCGCATTCCCATGGCGACGCTGCGCCGCATCGCAGCCATCGAATTCCGCCGAGCCTGAATGTCGCCGCTCAGTACAGCGCCGGCGCAAGGCTCGCGGAGATCAGCAGGAGTTTCGTCGCCGCGCCGAACCCCAGGCTTGTCGCGTGAGAGACGAGCGGCAGGAAGGCGCCCAGCGCAAAGGCGCAGCCGACAATGGCGCCATCCGGGCTGTCGTCGAAGCACTCGTCTTCGAGGGCTCTGATTTCCTGCGGCCTGGATTGCATGCGGTGTCTTTCAATTTCCGCCGCGACTTCCGTCAGCCCGGCGACCAGAAACGACGCGCCCTGCGAGGCGCTGAAGGCATTTCCATTCTCGGGCGTCGCCAGCATGAACCCACACCTTTCAAGAGACCCAAAACCGAAACTTGCATCTCGCCCGAGGTCGTCTCGGGCTGCGAAGGCAACCTAGCCGAGAGGACCGCCGAGGTCTCTCTGAATCGGCCGGAGCCGCGCGGTTTGCGGCGCGGCGTGGCCTTTCGGCATTTGCCAAGCCTGCGCTTTGCAAGATTGTGCCTACCCTGCCGGGCGTTATGCCGCGGCGGCCCGCCTTGACAGGCTCGCCGCCGGGCGCCATTGGCTGACGCGCTTTCAGGCAAGCTGTCTTTCAAGGCAGTGGATCGAGGGGAGAAGCCGTTGACCGTCGCATTCGTATTTCCGGGCCAGGGGTCGCAGGCGATCGGCATGGGCAAGGCGCTTTTTGACGCCTATCCCTCATCGCGGAAAGTCTTCGAGGAAGTGGACGAGGCGCTGGGCGAAAAGCTCTCGACCCTGATGTTCTCGGGCGACCCCGCGCAATTGCAGCTCACCGCGAACGCCCAGCCGGCCCTGATGGCGGTAAGCCTCGCGGCGCTGCGCGCGCTGGAGAACGAAAAGGGCGTTGTGCTCCAGCGCGACGCAAGATTCGTCGCCGGTCATTCGCTCGGCGAATATTCGGCGCTCGCCGCCGCCGGCGCCTTGCAGATCGCCGATGCGGCAAGGCTGTTGAGGTTGCGGGGCAACGCCATGCAAAAAGCCGTGCCGGTCGGCGAGGGGGCCATGGCGGCGCTGCTCGGCGCCGAGCCGGAACAGGCGCGGAAGATCGCCGGGGAGGCGATGGCCGCGTCCGGCGCCATGTGCCAGCTCGCCAATGACAATGGCGGCGGCCAGATCGTTATTTCCGGCGCCAGGGCGGCCGTGGAGCTGGCCATCGAAATCGCCAAGGCGAACGGCGTCAAGCGCGCCATGCTGCTGCCGGTCTCCGCTCCCTTCCATTGCGCGCTGATGAAGCCGGCCGCCGAGGCCATGCGCGAAGCGCTGGCGAAGACCGACATCAAGTCCCCCTGCGTCGATCTTGTGGCCAATGTGACGGCCGCGCCGGTGCGCGAGCCGGAGAAAATACGGGAATTGCTGGTCGAGCAGGTCTGCGGCGCGGTGCGCTGGCGCGAATGCATGGGCTTCATGCATCAGCAGGGCGCGGACCTGTTTGTCGAGATCGGCGCGGGCAAGGTTCTGGCCGGATTGGTCAAGCGCACGGCCGAAGGCGCGCGTTCCCTGACTGTCGGCGCACCCGCAGATGTTGACGCTTTCTCATTGACAGCCTGAGAGTTGATTGGAGTTTTTCATGTTCAACCTGAACAATCGCGTCGCCCTGGTCACCGGGGCCAGCGGCGGTCTTGGCTCCGCCATCGCCCGCGCCCTTCATGTGCAGGGCGCAAAAGTCGTGCTGTCGGGCACCAGGCGCGAGGCGCTTGACGCCCTGGCGGCCGAGCTTGGCGAAGGCGCGTTTGTGGTTCCCTGCAACCTTGCCGACGCCGCCGAAGTCGAAAAGCTCGTGCCCGCGGCCGAGGCCGCAGCCGGGCCTCTCGACATCCTCGTCAACAACGCCGGCGTCACCCGCGACGGCCTGTTCATGCGGATGAAGGACGAGGAATGGGAGGCGGTGATGACCGTCAATCTCACTTCGGCCTTCCGTCTGTCGCGCGCCGTGCTCAAGGGGATGATGCGGCGCCGCTATGGCCGGATCGTCAACATCACCTCGATCGTCGGGGTCACCGGCAACCCGGGGCAGGGTAATTACGCAGCGTCCAAGGCCGGGCTGATCGGCATGAGCAAGTCGCTTGGCGCCGAGGTCGCGTCGCGCAACATTACCGTCAATTGCATCGCGCCGGGCTTCATCGCCAGCCCGATGACCGACGCGCTGAACGACAAGCAGAAGGAAGCCATATTGGGGACCATACCAATGGGCCGCCTCGGCAAGGGCGAAGACATAGGCGCGGCCTGCGTCTTTCTCGCCAGCGAGGAGGCCGCCTACGTCACAGGGCAGACCCTGCATGTGAACGGCGGAATGGCAATGATTTGAATGCCTTGGCTTGATAGCGCGGCTGTTGTGAGGAAAGCCCCCCGGGGGCCTCGCAATCGTGACAGAAGTGTGTTAGCAAGCCTCGGTTTATGCGTTCCAGCGTGTGAAAATTCCTCGCCAGCCAGAAATTTTCCCGTCCGCGGACACTAAAAACCCGAATGCGCCCCTTGCCCTTCCGGTGGGGGTCGCCAGCAGTACGTATAACGAGGAAGCTACAGATGAGCGATGTCGCCGAGCGCGTGAAGAAGATTGTTGTCGAACACCTCGGCGTTGACGCCGACAAGGTGGTCGACAGCGCGAATTTCATTGACGACCTGGGCGCCGATTCCCTCGACACCGTCGAGCTGGTGATGGCGTTCGAAGAAGAATTCGGCGTGGAAATTCCGGATGACGCGGCCGAGACGATCGTCACGGTCGGCGACGCCGTGAAATTCCTGGAAAAGGCCACGGCTCAGGGCTGATCCCGCAGTCGAGGATTTTCGCGCGCGGCTGGCCACTCGGCTGGACGCGCGCGAAAGACGTTTCGAAGTCCGACAGGCAATCCGGGGTCGCAGGACATCCGGCCTCTGGGACTTCCGAAGACGTTCCAAAGTCTACGTGTCGCGGCGACGCCGGCCGCACGCGCAAATGGTTTGAGCTGAGCCGAGGGAGCCTATGCGCAGGGTAGTGGTTACGGGATTGGGCATGGTTTCGCCGCTGGCCTGCGGTGTGGAAGCGACCTGGAAGCGGCTGCTGGCCTGCGAAAGCGGCGCAGGACCGATTGAAGGTTTCGAGGCTTCGGACCTCGCGTGCCAGATCGCCATGCAGGTGCCCCGGCGCGACGCGCCGGACGCCTTCTATCCGGATGAATGGATGGAGCCCAAGGAACAGCGCAAGGTCGACGATTTCATCATTTTCGGCGTCGCGGCTGCGACGCAGGCGCTCAAGGACGCGGACTGGGCGCCGAAGACCTACCAGGACCAGATCGAGACCGGCGTGCTGATGGGCTCCGGCATCGGCGGCCTTGGCGGCATCAACGAGACCTCGCTGGTGCTGGCCGACAAAGGCCCGCGCCGCGTCTCGCCCTTTTTCGTGCCCGGACGCCTGATCAACCTGATCAGCGGCCATGTCTCGATCATGCACGGCCTCAAGGGGCCCAATCATGCCGTCGTCACCGCCTGTTCGACCGGCGCGCACGCCATTGGCGACGCGGCCCGGCTGATTGCGCTCGGCGACGCCGAAGTCATGGTCGCCGGCGGCGCCGAATTCGGCCTGCAACCGCATCGGCATCGCGGGTTTTGCCGCCTGCAAGGCGCTGGCCACCGCTTTCAACGACAATCCCAAGGCGGCCTCGCGCCCCTATGACCGCGACCGCGACGGTTTCGTCATGGGCGAGGGCGCAGGCGCCGTGGTGCTCGAATTGCTGGAGCACGCTCTGGCGCGCGGCGCCCGCATCTACGCCGAAATCGTCGGCTACGGCATGTCCGGCGACGCCTATCACATCACGGCGCCCGCCGAGGACGGCGACGGCGCCTTCCGTTGCATGAACGCCGCGATCAAGCGCGCCGGCATTACCCCGGCCGATATCGATTACGTCAACGCGCATGGCACCTCGACCATGGCGGACGGCATAGAGCTGGCGGCGGTCGAGCGCGTGGTCGGCGCCGCCGCCGCGACCATTTCCATGTCGTCGACCAAGAGCTCGGTCGGACATCTGCTGGGCGCCGCAGGCGCAGTCGAGGCGATTTTCTCGATCCTGGCGATTCGCGACCAGATCGCGCCGCCGACGCTCAATCTCGACAATCCCTCGGTGGAAACCGCGATCGACCTCGTGCCGCACAAGCCGCGCCCGCGCAAGATCGATATGGTCCTGTCCAATTCCTTCGGCTTCGGCGGCACCAACGCCTCGCTCGTGATTCGAAAATTCGCCTGATCGATCCTGTTTTCGCCACAATGACGGGCAAACTGCCGTGACTATTTGTCGCGGCCGAAACCGGTAATGGCGGCCGCGCCGATTTCGCATCCGATACCCGGCGAGAAGCCGGTGTTGCCTAAAAATTTAAGGCCTTGGGTTATAATGGCTTAAGGGCGGCATGGAGTTTTGCATGGCGACGAGACGCGATCTTCGCCATGATGGCTCCGTCGCCTGCAGGGGCGCAAACCAAGGCGCGTCAAGGACATGAACGAGGATCCGCAAGAGTTCGGGCAGGGCGCGAGCCCCGATCCGGCCCAGGGCCCAAAGGAAAAGCCGCGCCTGTTCGGCGGCGCCGCGCGGCGCTGAGCCCGGCGGAGGCGCTGCATCCCGAAAACGCGCCGCCGCCGCCGCCGGAAAGGCGCAAGCGCCCGGCGCTCGAAGCCATTTCCGGCTTCCTGACCTTTCTGCTCGTCCTGGCGATTCTGGCGGCCTTGGCGCGGTCTACGCCAGCCACAGCGTGCGCGAACCCGGGCCGCTGGCGGGCGATCGCGCGGTGGTGATCGCGCAAGGCTCGGATTCCGACCAGATCATCCAGCAATTGCAGGACCAGGGAGTTATCGACAGCCCGCTGCTGTTCACGCTCGCGCTGTTCTTCGAAGGCAACCGGGGCAAGCTCAAGGCGGGCGAATATCTGTTCAAGCAGGGCGCTTCGCCGCAGGACGTGATCGACACGATCGTGCAGGGACGCGCGATCCTGCACGCCCTGACCATTCCCGAGGGACTGACCAGCCAGCAGATCGTCGAGCGCCTGCGCGGCGACGACGTGCTCGCCGGCGACGTCAAGGACATTCCGCGCGAAGGCTCGCTGCTGCCCGAAACCTACAAGTTCCAGCGCGGCGACAGCCGCGACAAGCTGCTGCAGAAAATGGCGCGCGCCCAGATCCAGTTGCTCGACGAAATCTGGCGGCGCCGCTCGCCCGACCTGCCGCTCGCCTCGCCTTACGATCTCGTCACCCTCGCCTCGCTGGTCGAAAAAGAGACGGGCAAGGCCGATGAGCGGCCCGCGCGTCGCCGGCGTCTTCATCAATCGCCTGCGCAAGCACATGCGGCTGCAATCCGATCCGACCATCGTCTACGGACTGGTCGGCGGGCAGGGACCGCTTGGCCGGCCGCTGACCCATGCAGACGTCGAATCGGCCAGCCCTTACAACACCTACATGGTCGATGGATTGCCGCCGGGCCCGATCGCCAATCCCGGGCGCGCCGCGATGGAGGCCGTCGCCAATCCCTCGCGGACGCAGGAGCTTTATTTCGTCGCCGACGGCAGCGGCGGCCATGTCTTCTCCGACACGCTCGACGCCCATAATCGTAATGTTCAAAAGCTGCGCCAGAGCGAGCAGTCCGGCAAGGCCAGGACGCCGGCAGGCGCGCCGGCGCACGACGATCACACGGAGCTGTTCCGGACCTCCCCCTTCGGCGCGGCGCCCATCGAGCCGGAATTCAGCGCCCGCAGCGCCGCGGGCTTTGTCAGCGCTCCCTCGCTCAGGCCCGATCCCCGGATGATCGCCCGCATCGCGCCGATTCTGCCCGCCGCGGTCGCCTCAGGCGATTGGGACGCGCCCCGTCGCGTAGTCGATCTGGCGCTGGCCAGGGGCGTTCCGCCGAAGTTGCAGGCCGGCGGCGACCTCGCCGACGCCCGGCTTGGCGGCGCCACGAGGGCGGAAAACGATCTGGACGGCCCGGCGGAAGACGGTTTTGGCCAGCAGGCCGCCGGCCCTCGCAAGGCTGTCGCGCAGGGCGGCGATCTCGACGGCCCGGCTCCGGCGGTCGAAGACACGCCCCTGGCCTATTCGGCGCCGACCAATCTGGCGCCCAACGGCAAGCCGCGCATTCTCGACGCATCGGAAGGCACCGCGCTCGATCCGTTGCGTGACAAGAGCTGGGATCTCAACAGCCCCAAGACCGTGGATCCCAAATTGCTGAAGGGACTTTTTAACCAAAGCGGAAATTAGGTTCGCTTGCGTTGGGAGCGATGCCGTCCCGTTTCGGCTTGCACCGACACATCTGCGTCGCGTCGTCTCGTGCGTCGCATCCGACGTCCGGCCCTGCGCCGGAAAGACGCACGCCGGGCTGGATTTTCGGCATTTGCTGGCTTAATCCAGCAAGCGCGGCGGAAAATTTCGTCCTGCAGATTCGGCCTCGCGCCGGATCGGGCTCCAATGGATTTTGAATCGCCATGAGCATTTCCAGCATGACGGGTTTTGCCCGCGACGCCGGGTTTTCGGCTCCGTTCCACTGGAACTGGGAGATCAAGACCGTCAATTCGAAGGGGCTCGACCTGCGGCTGCGCCTGCCGCCGGGTTTCGACCTTCTCGACGGTCCCGCTCGCACGGCCATCTCGAAAATCGTGACGCGCGGCGCCTGCTACGCCAACCTGACGGTGACGCGCGAGAGCGCGACCGTGACCGCCCGCGTTAACCGCGAACTGCTGTCGCATCTGATGGAGACGATCGCCGCCTTGCCGCGTCCTGACAATATCGCGCCAGCGACGCTCGACGGCCTGCTTGGGTTGCGCGGCGTCATCGAGACGCAGGAGGCCGAGGAGGGCGAAGCCGTATTCGCCGCGGCTCAGGCCGACATGCTCAAGGGGCTCGACAGGGCCTTGAGCCAGCTCGGCGCCATGCGGCGACAGGAAGGCGCGTCGCTCGCCGCGTTCCTCGATCAGCGATTGACGAAGATCGCAAGCCTGACGAGGGACGCCGACGCCTGTCCGGCGCGGCAGCCGGCCGCGGTGAAGGAAAGGCTGCGCAACGCCGTGGCGCAACTTGGCGAGATCGGCCGTTTCGACGAGGACCGGCTTTACCAGGAGGCGGTAATGCTTGCCGCCAAGGCCGACATACGCGAAGAGCTGGACCGGCTCGCCTCGCATGTCCTCGCGGCGAAAAAGCTTCTCGGCGAGGGAGGGGCGGTCGGTCGGCGGCTCGACTTCCTGGCGCAGGAGTTCGGGCGCGAAACCAACACGCTTTGCGCCAAATCCAACGATTCCGCATTGACGTCGCTCGGCCTCGAACTGAAGGTCGAGGTGGAGCAATTGCGCGAGCAGGCGCAGAATATAGAGTGAGTTCATGGACGGGAACGCAATGCCGGCGCGCGGACGCCGCGGCCTCATGCTTATTCTTTCCTCGCCCTCGGGCGCGGGAAAGACGACCCTGACGCGCATGCTGCTGCAAAAGCCGGAGCTCGACCTCAAATTGTCGATTTCCGTGACGACGCGGCGGCGCCGTTCAAGCGAGGCCGACGGCATTCACTATCATTTCCTTGACGACAAGGACGAGTTTATCCGCCGCCGCGACGCGGGCGAGTTTCTGGAACATGCGGAAGTGCACGGCAATTTTTACGGCACGCCGCGCAAATGGGTCGAGGAGCGGCTCGAACAGGGTCGTGACGTCCTGTTCGACATTGATTACCAGGGCGCGCAGCAGGTGCGGGAAAAGTCGCCGCGCGACGTTGTCACCATTTTCGTCCTGCCTCCGTCCATGCGCGAATTGCGCACCCGGCTGGAGCGGCGCGCCGAAGACAGCGCGGAAACCATCGAAAAGCGGCTCGACAACGCCCGCCACGAAATCAGTCGCTGGGCTGACTACGATTACGTGCTGGTCAATGACGACATCCAGACGAGCCTCGACGATCTCGTCGCTATCGTGCGGGCTGAGCGGCTGCGCCGTCCGCGCGTCGCTTCCAGCATGGAGGATTTTGTCGAGAGCCTCTTGCGCGAGTCCGTTTGAGCAAAGGCGCGACGAAATTGCCGGGTGGGCTCCGACGAACGTTCTCCGCTCATGTCGGGCTTCGCAATCATTGCCGCTGGATCGCGATGCCGACCGACGAACGTCCCTGCGTCGGAGCTTTGAAAGATTAAAGGAACGGTTGGTCGCCCCCGCTTGTTTGTCTCTGTGAAACGGCAAACAGGAGCTGACGATGGGCGAGAAACATGCCTGGCGCATGCAAAGGGAACGGGCGGAAAACACTGGCGACCAGGTCGGGGCCATGGTGACCCAGGCAATCGAGGCGATGCGCCGGGCGGTCGAGGAATTGTCTGACGTTCTGGGCGACAACGCCGTGAACGCCAGTGCGGCGCTCAAAGAGGCTGGCAAGGCCGCGACCGACAATATCAGCGACCTGGCGGATGGCGCGCGCGACCTTGGCCGCGGCAAGCTCAGCGATTTCACGACGGCGGTCAAAAAAAATCCGCTCGCCTGGGTGGCGGCCGCAGCGGGCGTCGGCTTGATCATCGGCCTCTGGAGGAACAGGGACCAATGAGTGGGCTGATCTCGTCCCTCGGCATGCCTGAAGGCGTCATCGGCCGGCGATTCAGGATTGTACTCGCCGGCCTGGTGCTCGGCGGGGTCGCGACGGCCGTGACGTTGGGCTTTTTGGCGCTCGCCGCCTATCTCGCGCTGCTTGAACGGCTGCAGCCGTGGCAGGCGGCGCTGGCCGTAGCGGGCGCCGCGTTTCTGGTCGCGATCGTCGCCTTGGTCACTGCCTTTGGCTTGCTGGGCAGGACGACCCGGCAGGTCAACACGGCGGTGCGCTCCAGCGCTTTGGCGCTGATTGCGCAGGCGGCTGCGCGGATGGCCGCGCACAATGCGCGACTGACGGCGGGAATCGCGGGGCTGGCCGCCGCCCTGATCGCGCTCAGGCGCGCTTTCGGTCACTTGACGAAGACCGAAGTCTAGCTTTTAGCCGATTGCTCTCGCCTTGCAGGCGCGCGCCAGCGCGCAAAAGCCGTCGATGGGCACTTCCTCGGCCCGCCGCGTCGGCTCTACGCCAGCCTCCTGCAAGAGGTCCTGCGGATCGACGGGCAGGGGGAGCGACTTCAGCGACTGCCGCAGCATTTTCCGCCGCTGTCCGAAAGCCGCCAGCGTTACGGCCTCGAGCCATTTGCCTGCACATTCGATCGGATTTGCGCGGGGGGTGAGCTCCACGACGCTCGATGTGATCTTCGGCGGCGGCGTGAAGGCGGATGGCGGCACGTCGAAGAGGATGCGCGCCTCGCAGCGCCAGCCCGCCAGCACCGCAAGACGGCCGTAATCCGCTCGCTCCCTCGGCGTGGCGACGATGCGTTCAGCCACTTCGCGCTGGAACATCAGCACCATCCGCTCATAGAAGGGGGGCCAGTCTTGCTGCGTGAGCCAGCCGACCAGCAGGGGCGTGCCGACATTGTAGGGCAGGTTGGCGCAAATGCGGACCGGACCTGAAACGCCTTTTTCAGCCAGGAAGGCAGGATAATCGAGCGTCATGGCGTCGGCGCAGGTCACGTCGAGGCGACCGGGATAATGTTGCGCGATCTCTTCCAGCGCCGGGAGGCAGCGCTCGTCCCGCTCGACCGCGACAACGCGCCCTGCGCCCTGTGCGAGCAGCGCGCGGGTCAGGCCCCCTGGTCCCGGGCCGATTTCAAGGATGGTCGCCTCTTCCAGCGGCCCGGCCGCACGGGCGATTTTGGCAGTGAGATTGAGATCGAACAAAAAATTCTGGCCGAGCGACTTTTTCGCGGCCAGGCCATGCCGGGCGACGATTTCACGCAGGGGCGGAAGGGAGTCGATCACGCGCGCTTCCGCGCCATTTGGCCGGCCAGGCGCACGGCCTCCATCAGGCTTTTCGCACTGGCGCGGCCGGTCCCCGCAATATCGAAGGCCGTGCCGTGATCGGGCGAGGTGCGGATGAAGGGCAGTCCGAGGGTGACATTGACGCCGGTGTCGAAGGCCAGCGTCTTGATGGGGATCAGGGCCTGGTCGTGGTACATGCAAATCGCCACGTCGTAGGTTTTCCGCGCGGCGGCATGGAACATCGTGTCCGCCGAGAACGGTCCGGCTGCCGCGATGTTCTTCTCCTTCAATCGCGCGACGGCGGGGGCGATGATATCGATTTCCTCGCTGCCGATGGCGCCGTCCTCGCCGGCATGGGGATTAAGGCCGGAAAAGGCGAGGCGCGGCGCGGCCACGCCGAAATCGCGATGAAAAGCTTCGGCGACGATCTCGCCAATTGCGACGAGGTCGCCGGTTTGCAGCAAAGCCGGAACCCGCGTCAATGGCACGTGAATGGTCGCGGGCACGACGGCCAGCTCGCGCGACCACAGCATCATCACCGGACGGGCGGCCTGCCCGAAAAATCGGCGGGCGAGTTCGCCGAGAAATTCGGTATGTCCGGGATGGGTGAATCCGGACCGGTAAAGCACGGATTTGGCGATGGGATTGGTGACGATCGCGCTGGCGCGGCCGGAAGCCGTCAACTCGACCGCGGTTTCAATCGACTCGATCGTCGCCGGCGCGTCGGCGGGTTCGGGTCGCCCGGGCGCGCCGGAAACCCGCGACTTCAGGGGGACGACCGGGAGGCCCTCGGCGAACCTGGCCTGCGCCTCCTCCGGCGTGGTTTCGATGATGACGACGTTACGGCCGAGCGTCTCGGCGCGACGGCGCATCAGGTCGGGGTCGGCGACAAGGAAGAACGGGTCGGAGGCGGGATCGGCGCGGAGCGCGGCATAGAGGTCGAGGGCGAGGTCGGGGCCGATCCCTGAAGGATCGCCCTGCGTCAGGCAAAGCGGGCGGGAAAGCGCCGTCATTGCCTGGTTTTGACGATCACGGCGTGTGCGCGCAATTCATCGTAAAGCTTGTCGGCGTCGCGCTGGATGATTCGCGACATGACGCGGGCCTGGGCGGCGTCCCGCAGGGTCTCCTTGTCGGCTGACGTCCGGGAACAGACGGCCAGCGACGCAATGCCGCTGCTGTCGCGGCTCGGCTGCGTCAAATGGCCGACGGGGGTCTTGTCGAGCAGCGCGGTCAATTGCTCGCCGAGCGCCGCGCTGGTGCGCGTGACGGGATCGCGCACGATGAGCGTGGGATAGTCCGCAACAAGTTTCGCGCCGGTTTCGCAAGACGAGAAGCGGGCCCGCACCGTTTCCATCTGCTTGGCCGCCTGCTGCAGCCCGGCCATTCCCGCCTCGGACGGAACGGTCAGCAGCACCTGCCGGAGCACGTAGCTGGTCTGGTGGGCGATTTTCGGGTCGTGGGCGATTTCAGCGTCAATGTCGGCCGCGCTGACCTCGACCGCGCGGTTGCGGGCGCGGGCGTAAATGTTGAACGCCATGTGGATCTGGAGGAAATTCTCGACATGCTTCTTGTCGGCGTGGGAGTTCTGGAGCCGGGCGCTCATCGCCTCGAGCGAGACGTGGGCGCGGTCGGCGTAATACTGGACTGCCGGCGCGAGCTCGTTGGCGCCCACCTTGATGCCGAATTTATTGATCTCGTTGGCCTGGACGCGGGATTTCACCATGCTGTCCATTGCGGCCGAAGCAGAGGCGGGCTCGCCGAGCGCGCGCAAGACTTTTTCGCGTTCGGCAAGGTCGAAGCTGGTGATCGGGTCGCCGTTGACAGTCGCGACGATCGATTGCGCACGGGCGACTGCGGCGGGCAGGGCGGCGGCAAGGGCCAGCAGCGCGAGCGCCACAAAGCGGGTCTTTGAAACATTCAGCAGAGACATCGACACCATGCCCGTCATCCATTCGTCTTGAGCGTGAGCCCCGCGGTGACAGCGGGTTTGCGGGGCCGGGCTCGGAAATTGCGTCAGTTCGTTCTTATGCCATCCTGGACTTGCGACGGCGACAAGGCGATCGGCGCCCTGAGGTCGCCCAGCGTGCGCAGGTCCAGCGACAGCAGCAGGGTCTGGTTGCGCGTGTACGTCGCCGGATAGCCGTAATTGTCCGAAATCGAATTGGAATAACTCAGCATCAGGCGCGTGCAATCGTCGGTATAGCCAATGCTGGCGCCGAAAGCAGCAATGGCGAACAGCGGCGCTTGGGGCGGCAATTCAATTCCACTACTGGTGACATATTGAATGCCGTTGTAATAGTGACGGCCCAGATCGAAGTTGATGTTGCCCGCCACGGAATAATGCTCGATGAACTCCCAGCGCGTGTTGAACTGAAGGCCCTCGCGGCGATAATCATAGCCGATCAGCGGCTGCTGCTCGTAATTGGCGAAATTGGCGCCGAAATGCAGCGGCCCGTAATTGGCGTTGGCCGCGATATCCAGGCGGCGGACCGCCCAGGTGGATTCGTCGAAGCGCGCCTTGGCCACAAAAGTGTAGCTGGAGCTCGGCGAGTAGCTGAGCCGCGACACGTAATCCGAAAGACGCGTGTCGAGGCCGGAGGACAGGCCGATATTGGCGGCGTCGGGCGTGTCGTAGGCGTTGACGCCGGCAAGCTGCGCCGACTGGCCGAACATGGCGTTGATGTAGCCGTTCTTGTTCATGTCCAGCGTGAACTGCGCGCCGTAATTGGCGCGGACGCCCGTCTCAAACCGGTCATAGCCGGAATATTTGTTCCATTCGAACAGGTTGGAATCGTCGAACACCAGGCTCTGGGCGTCGAGATTGACCATGGTGTTGGTCGGCTGGCCGTTGGGACGCGCGATGACCTGGGCGATCGGCTCAATGACCATCGAGCCGATGGGGGTTTGCGCCAGCAGCGGATAGCGCCATTCGACGCCGACGCCCGGCGTCACATAGCCGCCCAACTGGTTGTTGTTGGAGAGGAAATTGCCTTGATTGGCGTTAGAGATCGTACTCGTTCCGGACCATGAGCTGAACGTGGCCGAGTCCGTTGTGTTGAGGTTCAGAAAATTGGCGTTGCCGCGCGCGAAGGCGAAAGGCGTCCAGACTTCACCAACGGGATCGATGAACTTGCGCTGCCAGGACAACTGGATCGTGCCGCTGGTATAATCGCCGCCGATGCCGCGCAGAAGGCAATTTTGCTGATTGTAATCCGCCGTTCCCGCAGTCTTGTTGGCGATTGTAGCCGGCGTCGTCGGAACGGCGCAGACCGGGTACAGCCCGAAGGCCCTGTCGAACTGCGGCGTGCCAACTTGCTGATAGGTGGCCAGGCCCGCGGAAGAATGAGTGAAATTGGCGTCGATCTCGACCTGTCCGCCGATGCCCAAGGTGTTTTCGGGCTTGAGATCGACGGTCTTGTTATAGTCGAGAATTGGCGCGACGACGGGCAGTTCCCGCTGCAGGTCGGTATTGGCCGTGCCCTGGAACAGGAAGCCGCGCAGGTCGAAATAGCCCCGGTCGCCCTGTCCGTTGAGATAGACAGTCGAGGAGGCCTGGCGGAAGACGTTGCCAACGAAGGTCGTGCTCGGGATGCCGTAATCGTAAAGGAACCACTTGTCTGACACGCGGGTCACGTCCCAGCCGAATTTCCAGAACGGACTGAGCCAGATTGCGCCCTGCGTCTGGATGGAGCCGCGGTTGGTCCGGTCGCCGGCGCCGTAGGGCTCGTTCAGGAACGCACCGTTGTCGTTCTGATGAATGCCGGTCAGCTGGATCGTGTAAAATCCGTTGTCGAGCCGGTGCCGGAAGTTTATGTCGCCGAGAAAACCTTCCTTGCTGAGGTAGCTGGGCGTCAGGGTCACGTCCATGTTCGGCGCGATCACGTAGAAATAGGGCTGTCCATAGCCAAAGCCGGTGGTCGAGCGATAGGTGACCTTCGGCATCAGGAAGCCCGATTCCCGCGTCACGCTCGGATCGGCGGCGGACAAATAGGGGAAATAGGCGATCGGGAAGCCGTAGAGATCGAACCACGCATTCTCGTAGTAGAGCATCTGCTCTTCGTTCTTGTGCGTGATCTTTTCGGCGCGCAGCCGCCATATCGGCGGGCGGTCGGGATGTTCGGCGCAGCTCGGGCAGGCGGTATAGGTTCCCTTGTGGAAGACCGTCGTATCAGCGTCGATCTTTTCGGAGCGCGTGGCGCTCATGTGGGTGCGATCCTTGGAATCGGAACGCACGGTGTCGACGAAGCCCTGCTTGAAGTCGCCGCTCAGCTCCATCTTGTCGGCGTGGGTTATGGAGCCATCGGTGTCGGTCAGCTTGACCGAGCCCTCGGCCAGCACGCGGCCGGTTTCGCGGAAATAGGTGACGTGGTCGGCCTCAAGCACCTTGCCCTTGTAATAAATCTGGGCGTCGCCTTCGGCGGTGACGGTGTGGGCCTTGTCGTCGTAGACGACATTGTTGGCCTCGACGACCATCGGCGTCGACTTGTCGCCGGAGTTGGCGCTGGCGAACCGGTCGTTGAGGGTATGGTGGGGCGCATCCTGCGCCCGCGCGACGGCGCCGAAGCCGGGCAGGGCGCCCGAGAAGGGCCAGGACAAGCGCCGACAGGAGGACGCAAGCCGGCAAGCCGGCGCCGCGAAGGGCGGCCCGGCCGGCTTGGTCGAGGCGATGGACGCGAATCGCCATCAGCCGTCCTCGCGATTCAAAAGTGTCAACGCGCCCAACATATTCGCAACAACTGCCGGCGACCAGGCAGCGACGGGCGCACTCAGCACGCCCGCTCCGCCTAGGTCGGAGACCAGCTTTGAGGCGACATAAAGCACGAAGCCGGCGCCGACGCCACCCAAAACGAGGACGCCCACGCCGCCCATCCGCGAAAGCTTCAACGAAAAGGACGCGGCGATGAGGACCATGGCCACAAGGAGGAAGGGCAAGGCTAAAAGTGACTGAAAACGCAAACGATACCCCACTGCGTCGAGCCCCGCTCCATCCGTGTCCGCCACCACGCGGGGCAGCGACCAGAAGGGCACCGAATCGGGCTCGACGAAACTCTGCACAACCTGTCTTGGCGCCAGATTAGTCGCAAGAAGGTAAATTTCCGTCAATTTTGGATCGACGGCGGGCGCGGTGACGACAGCCTTCTCGAGTCGCCAGGCGCCGTCTTGCATCCTGGCCTGCTCCGCGTCAACGCGCTCGATGAATCTCCCCGCAGGATCAAAGACATAGGCCGAGACGGTCCCGAGCTTCAACCCCATTTCGCTTGATGTCTCCGCCCGCAGGATCGATTGGCCGTCCTTGCTCTTCTGGCGGATCCACATGCTGGTGTCGGTCGAGGATATGCGTCCCTTGAAAATGCTGGTTTCGATTTCGTTGGCGCGCTCGTGCATCAGCGCCGAGGCGGGATTGAAGACGGAGGTGGCGAAAATTCCCAGGCCCAGCGCGCCGATGACCGCCGGGGCGAGGAATTGCCAGACCGAGACGCCGGCGGCGCGCGCCACGACAAGCTCCAGTTTGCGGGTCAGGTTGATGAAGGCGCCCATGGCGCCGAACAGCACGGCGAAAGGCAGGATCTGCTCGGCAATGGCAGGCGTGCGCAAAAACGAGAGGCCGGCGACCAGAGCGAGGCGCTGGCGTTCGGCTTGTCGCTCGGCGCGACGCAGCATTTCCATGAAATCGACCAGGTAGATCAGGCCGAAAATCGTGAAAAACACCAGCGCTCACGCTCTTGATGAAGCGAACGCCGAGATAAACGCCGAGCGTGCGTCCGATCATTCAGGCCGCCGCAAGTGCGGCGCGGTCGCGCCTGAACGATCGCTCGAAAGCGAACCGGAAGGAATAGGCTGCGCCCAGGCACGCAGCCAAATATGGGGATCAGATAGCCGAGAGGCACGAAAGCGCTGCTCCGCGCAATCAGCGCCGAGGCGCCGAAGCCGGCGAGCCTCAGCAGGACGGCGAAGAAAATCGCCGCGGCCATGGCGACGCCGCGATTCTGCCTTGTGGTGCGCGGCGCTCCCAGCGCGGCGAAGGCGATCATCCCCATCGCCAGGGCGTAAAGCGGCGCGATGAAGCGTTCGTGCAATTCGGCGCGGAAACGGCCCTCGTTTTCGCGCACATAGGCTGTCGGTCGTCGAATAGGCCAGCAATTCCGGCGTGGAGCGCTCGCGCGCCTTGAGCGGCGATCCGTCGCCATGCGCGCCGAAATGGTTGAGGTCGAGCGCGTAGGTGTCGAAAACGATCATGGCCGGCGTTTGCGCGCCCTTGTCCTGCCGCTGGATCGTGCCGGTTTCCAGCACGAGATAGTTCTGTCCGTCGATCTTAGCGGTCCGGCCCACTTCAGCGAGATAGACGTTGTTCTGGCCGGGTTCGCGCCTGTCGAGCATGAAAATTCCCAGCAGGCCGCCGTTCGGCGAGCGCTCGCGGTAATGGAAGGTCAAGCCCGCACTCCAGCGTGTTGAACGCGCCGGGACGCACGACTTGGGTCAGGAAGTCCGCCTGCACCTCGCTGATGGCGTCGCGCATGGTTCGGAAACTGGCCGGCATGGCCCAGATGCGAGATGAAGGCCGAAAAGATCGCCGTGGCGGTCATCAACACCGCAAAAGGCCTGAAAAGCCGAAAAGGCGACAAGCCCGCGGCCGCCGTCACCACCAGCTCGCTGTCGCCGTTGAGCCTGTTGAGCGAAAAGATCGTCGCGATAAACAGGGCGATGGGCGCGATGACCATGACGAGCGATGGTATGATCAGCCCGGTAATATGAAAAAATACGAGGATCGACTGGCCCTTGGTAGTCATCAGGTCGAAATCGCGCATGGCCTGGGTCAGCCAGATGACCGCCGTCAGAACGCCAAGCGCCGACAGGAAGGCGGCGCCGGCGATCTTCAATACATAGCGTTCGATCAGCGTCATTTTCACCTGGTGTTCGAGACTGCCGTCAGAGGCAAATCACCGCATGTTCTTTCTACCGCATAAGCGCCGCTTAAAAAGCGTCGGCCGAACTTTTTTCCCCTCTGTGTCGTTTCTGTCTCGCCTTCGTGACGATCGCCTGACCAGCGTAAGCTCTGCCGGATGGTCCGGGAGCTGGGCAGCGGCTGTGTTTCGCGGTCAATGGCGGCAATTCCATGTCACGGGCGCAAAAAGTCACGGGCGCAAAATGTCATGGGCGCAAAATGTCATGGGCGCAAAAACCTTCGCATGGGATTTTTCGCGCGGGCAGGGCGCTCGAGCGTGTCGACGCATTGACCGGTTTCGCCGCCGCGTCGCATAGTGGGCGCATCGAGCCGGCGCGTCTGCGCCGTCCGGCTTACTCATCATCCGGCTCCGACAGACGCCCAGAACGCGGCTTCGGGCCGTGTCCAATCCCGAGGTTTCCATGTCAAGGTCCGTCTCCATCGGCGTCGTCACTGTTGAGGAGGCCATGTCCTCCTCGACCGAACAGGGCGGGCAGGCGCTGGTCGTCTTCGCCGATTCCGCCCTCGTCCTCGGCGCCGCGACCCGGCAGGCGCTTGGAGATTCGGCGGCGCTCGTCGCGCGCGCGGCCGATATATCCGCTTTCAAAGGCAAAATCGGCTCCGCGCTCAACATTCTCGCCCCAGCCGGCCTCGCCGCGCAAAGGCTGATCGTACTCGGGACGGCGCCGGAAAAGGAAGGCGAAAAGGTCGATTACCTGCGACTCGGCGGGCTCGCCATAGCCAAGCTCGGCAAGGCGAAACGCGCCGCCATTCTCTTCGATTTCGCCGCCCCGCCCGCCGATCTCGAACAGGCCGCCGCGGATTTCGCGCTTGGCCTGCGGCTGCGCGCCTACAAATTCGACCAGTTCAAGACGAAGAAGAGCCAGAAGGACGACCAGGATCCGCAGGGTCCGCTCGACCTCCGCATGGCCGGCGCCGACGCGGGCGCGCTTTCCGCCGCGCTGGCCAAGATCGGCGGCCTCGCCGACGGCGTCGATTTCGCCCGCACGCTGGTCAATCTGCCGCCCAACCAGCTTTATCCCGAAATCTTTCGCCGAAAAGGCCAAGGGGCTCGAAAAGCTCGGCGTCGAAGTCGAAATTCTCGACGTTCCCGCGATGGAGCGGCTTGGCATGGGCGCGCTGCTCGGCGTCGGCCAGGGTTCGATCCGGCCGAGCCGGGTCGTCGTGATGCGCTGGAACGGCGGCGCAAAGGACGCGCAGCCCGTCGCCTTCATCGGCAAGGGCGTCTGCTTCGATTCCGGCGGCATTTCGCTCAAGCCGGCCGCCGGCATGGAAGACATGAAGGGCGACATGGCGGGCGCCGCCTGCGTCGTCGGCCTGATGCACGCGCTGGCGAGCCGCAAGGCCAAGGCCAATGTCGTCGGCGCCATCGGCCTGGTCGAGAACATGCCGGACGGCGCCGCCCAGCGTCCCGGCGACATCGTCACCTCCATGTCCGGCCAGACCATCGAGATCATCAATACCGACGCCGAAGGCCGTCTCGTCCTGGCCGATGTGCTCTGGTATGTCCAGGATAGCTTCAAGCCCGCATTCATGGTCGACCTGGCGACGCTGACCGGCGCCATCGTTGTGGCGCTCGGCAAGGAATATGCCGGCCTTTTCAGCAATAACGACGAATTGGCGGAGCGGCTTGCCCAGGCCGGGCATGGCGACGGGCGAAAAGCTGTGGCGCATGCCGCTGGGGCCGACCTACGACAAGCAGATCGATTCGAAATTCGCCGACATGAAGAATACCGGCGGCCGCGAAGCCGGCTCGATCACCGCCGCGCAATTCCTGCAGCGTTTCGTCAACGACACGCCCTGGGCCCATCTCGACATCGCCGGAACCGGCATCGGCGCCTCGACGGGCGATCTCAACCAGAGCTGGGGATCGGGCTTCGGCGTGCGCCTGCTCGACCGGCTCGTGGCCGATTATTACGAAAACTGACGTGCCGGAAATCTGGTTTTACCAGTTGCAGCGACGTACGCTCGAACAGGTTCTTCCCAACCTGCTCGAGCGCACACTGCAGCGCGGCTGGCGCGCCGCGGTTCAGGTGGCGACTCCGGAACGGCTCGCCGCGATCGACGACCTGCTTTGGACTTTCGCCGAGGACTCGTTCCTGGCGCATGGCTCGGCGACGGAAGGCGATCCGGAGCTGCAACCGGTCTGGCTGACGCTCGGGCCCGACAATCCCAACGGCGCGCGGGTGCGTTTTCTACTTGAAAGCACGGCGGCGGAGCCATTCGCCGATTCAGACTACGCCCGCCTGATCCTGCTGTTCGACGGCCGCGACGACAGCAGCCTTGAAGACGCCCGCGCCCAGTGGAAGATTTTGCGCCAGCGCAATGCAAGCCTCGCCTATTGGGCAGAGACAGAGGATGGCGGTTGGCGTCAGCAGGCCTGAGACGTCGGCAGGATGGGCTTGCCGTATTTCCGCCAAAATCTGAGGGCCAATTTGCGCCCCCTGCGGCCACGCCCATGGTCCCGGCCCGAAAAAGTCATGTGCATTCAGACCTTGACGGTCTGGACAATACGGCGGAATTGACGCGAGATTGACAGAAAGCTCTGGAGTTTACCATTTGCATCAACCCTTTGGTTACTTCCGCAGCGCAAGGTGCCGAATGATGAATTCGATCGTGGAACCTTCGCGCGCCCTCGCGCCCGAAAATTGTTGGGTTGACCGCCAATCATGAAGACACCGGCTCTTCGCTCGTTCCTTCGCAATCTGGCGCCGCTCACGGCGCTTTCGGGCGCCCTCGCAATGGGCGGCTGCGCCCAGCAGGCGCCGCGCGAACAGCACGCCAAGGAATATTTTCCGCAAGGCGTCTACGGCAACGCCAGCCCGCGCGTCGTGGCCGACGGCGAGGACGTGCCGAAAGGCGGCGGCAAATATCTGGTCGGCAAGCCTTATACGGTGGCCGGCAAGACTTATGTGCCGAGCGAACAGAAATACGCGGCGACCGGCCTCGCCTCCTGGTATGGCGACGCCTTCCATGGCCGACGCACCGCCAATGGCGAAGTCTACGACAAGAACGGCATTTCGGCCGCCCATCCCACAATGCCGCTGCCGAGCTATGCGCGCGTCACCAATCTGCGCAATCACCGCTCGATCATCGTGCGCGTCAATGACCGCGGCCCCTATCATGGCGGCCGCATCATGGATCTTTCCGCGCGTGCGGCCGAGGCGCTCGAGTACAAGAGCCTGGGAACCGCCAAAGTGAAGGTCGAATATGTCGGCCGCGCCTCGGTCGGCGGCTCCGACGACCGCAAATTGCTCGCCACCCTGCGCTATGACGGCCAGCCGGCCCAGCTCGACGACGGCTCCTTCTCGCCGGTCCGCGTCGCCGAACAGCGCGAACTGCCGCCGGCCCGCGCCGACCGCGAAAGCGCGCGCATGGCCCTGAGCCAGCCTGAAAGCCTGCCGGAACAGGCCGCCCCGGAGCCGCAGCGCCTCGCCCTGGCGGAGCCCGCGGCGTCCACCGCCCCGCTGCCGCTCAATCCGCCGCTGCCGCCGCAGCGTCCTTTCGATCTTGGCACCATTCCCGGCGCCGACGCGCAGGTTTCCGTCAGCCGGCGCTAACCTGCGCTAAGTCCCGGAAAAAACCGGGTTATCGGCGTCGAACCGAATATAGGGCAATTACCCGGCGCGTAAGGCGTTCGCGGGACTGGCGAGATCGGCCGAAACGGCTTATCTGTCATGCGGCGGCGCTTGCGCTCGTCCGTCTTTCGAGGACCCGCCGTCCCACCCCTGATCTGAGGGCCTTTCTTGCGTCGGCTTCGCTTGTCATCGTTCATTCCACTCGCTCTCGTGCGCATTGTTCTCGTGCTGTCGTGGCCGGTTTTCGCTGCGCCCGCTGGCGCTCAAACGATTGCGACGCCCGTTCCCCACGCCCTGGTGATGGACGCGCAATCCGGCACGGTCCTGTTCGAGAAGGCCGCCGACGAGGCTGTTGCGCCGGCTTCCGTCTCCAAGCTGATGACGGCGGAACTGGTTTTCCGCGAATTGAAGAAGGGCGCGATCACGCTGGACACGCCGTTCGGCGTTTCCGAACGCGCCTGGCGCGCCGGGTCGCACGGGACGTCGATGTTCGCCCGGGTCAATTCCAGCATCAGGGTCGAAGACCTGCTCCGCGGCCTCATCGTCCAGTCGGGCAATGACGCGGCGATCACGCTGGCGGAGGGGCTCGCCGGATCGGAAGAGAATTTCGTCGGCATGATGAACGTCCGCGCCGGGGAACTCGGCCTGACGAAATCGCACTTCACCGATTCCTGGGGCGGCGACGACCCTGCGCAGCGCGTCACCGCGCGGGACATGGCGACGCTGGCGGAGCATCTGGTCGCGACCTATCCGGACTTCTATCACTTCTTCGGCGAGAAGGAGTTCACCTGGAGCAAGATCCGGCAGCTCAACCGCAATCCGATCCTGTTCATGGACTTCAACGCCGACGGCCTGAAGGTCGGCAATCTCGCCGAGGCCAATTACAACCTGGTCGGATCGGCTATTTCGGGGGGCCAGCGGCTGATCGTCGTCATTCTCGACGCCAAGAGCGCCAAGGATCGGGCTGAGGAGGCGCGCCGCCTGTTCAACTGGGGATTTCACGGGTTCGACGCCCGCGTTCTGTTCGAGGCGAACGAGAAAGTCGGGGAAGCCAAGGTTTTCGGCGGCGCCGCTGCGGATGTGCCGCTGGTGTCGGACAAGCCGATCCGGCTGCTGACGCCGCGCGGCTCCGGCGACAGGCTGAGCGGCAAGATCGTCTACATCGGCCCGCTGATCGCGCCCGTCGAGGCCGCGGCCACCGTGGCGCGGCTGAAGATTTATCGCGGGACCATGCTGGCGCTGGACGTTCCGCTGAAGACCGGCGCGGCGGTGGAGCAGGGGCCCTTGACGCTGCGCGCCAAGGACGCGGCTCTCGAGCTCGGATTGCAGCTTTTCCACAAGGGCCTTTCCAGGGCCATGCGCTCGCTCGACCGCAAGCCGGAAACGGCGTCGGCGCCGGCGCCTTGAACGACGCTCAATAAGCGTTAAGACTGCAACCGTTCATGCGGGGCGGAATGCGCAAGGGTCGTTTCATCACTTTCGAAGGCGGAGAAGGCGCGGGCAAGTCGACGCAGATTCGCCTTCTCGCGGCGCGCCTGCGCGAAGTCGCGCGCGAAGTCGTGCTGACCCGCGAGCCCGGCGGCACGCCTTTGGCGGAAAGGCTGAGGTCCGTCATCCTGTCCGGCGGGGCGAAGAAATTCGGGCCGCTCGGCGAAGCCCTCCTGTTCTCCGCCGCCCGAATTGACCATATCGACCGCAAGATCAGGCCGGCGCTTTCGCGCGGCGCCTATGTGCTTTGCGATCGATTCGCCGATTCCACCCGGGCCTATCAGGGCGCGAAGGGCGGTGTCGATCCGACGCTGCTGCTGACCCTGGAAAAAGTGGCGCTGGGCGGGGTCGCGCCCGACCTGACCTTCATCCTCGACCTTCCGCCGGAAAGCGGCATGGAGCGGGCGCGCAAGCGCCGCGGCGAGAACGCAGCCGACCGTTTCGAGGCCGAGGACCTGGCCTTTCATGAAGGGCTCAGGGAAAAGTTTTTGGAGATCGCCCGCGCCGAACCAAAACGCTGTCGCGTGGTCGACGCGACCGCGCCTCCGGAAAAAGTCTCGGATGCGATCTGGGCCTGCGTCTGCGAACGCTTTTTTTTTGAAGCGCCGGGCGACAAGAAATGGGCGTGAAATCAAGAACTGAAGGTCCGCCGGAAAGCGACGCCTTCCCGCCCGCCCGGCATCCCCGCGATACTTTTGCGCTGTTCGGTCATGACAAGGCCGAGGCGGAGCTGCTCGCCGCCTTCCGCTCGAACCGCCTGCCGCAGGCCTGGATCATCGGCGGCCCGCAGGGGATCGGCAAGGCGACGCTGGCCTGGCGCATGGCGCGCTTTCTCGCCGCCCACCCAGACCCAACCGCGCCGGAAGTGCAAAAGGCCCGGTCACTCTCGGTCGATCCCGATCATCCCGCAGCGCGGAAAATTTCGGCCATGTCCTTCGGCGATCTCGCGCTGCTGCGGCGGGAATGGATTGAAAAGACGAAAAAGCACGCGACGCGCATCACCGTCGACGACGTCAGGCGGGCGCTGCATATTTTCGAACAGGCGGCGGGCGAGGGCGGCTGGCGCATGGTGCTGATCGACAGCGCCGACGATTTCAACGCCAATAGCGCCAATGCGCTGCTCAAGCTGATCGAGGAGCCGCCGCCGCGCTGCCTGTTCCTGATCGTCGCGCACCAGCCCGGCCGCATCCTGCCGACCATCCGTTCGCGCTGCCGCCGGCTGATTCTGCAGGCCCTGGAGCCGCCGGACCTCCAATCCGCCGTGCGGAACGCGCTGGAGGCGGCGGATGAGGAGATCGGCGAAGCCGAAATTTTGCGCGCCTGCGCGCGGGCCGACGGGTCCGTCCGCGAGGCCCTGCGGCTGCTGTCGTCAACCGACGCCGCCTTCGACGACCTGGTCGGGCAGGGGCTCTCCGCGCTGCCGCGCCTGAACTGGCGGGTCATTCACCGGATCGCCGACAATGTGACGGGACGCGAGCGCGAGACCGAATACGAGGCCTTCCTGGCCGCCGTCTTCACCTGGCTCTCGCACGCCCTGCGCCGGCAGGGCGGCGGCGCGCGGGGGCTCGCTCCCTATGCCCAGGCCTGGGAAGCCTTCGAGCGCGACGCCCGCGACATCCAGATCTTCAATCTCGACAAGAGGGCTTTCGTCCTCGCGGTGTTTTCCCAGTTGGCGGAGGCGGAGCGCGCCGCCCGCGACGCGGCTTGAGGTTCATGTGAGCGAATGGTGAGCGAAAATTTCGGGTTCAGGCTGCTCGCGCGCGACGGCGGCGCCAGACAGGGCGAAATCTCCACGCCGCGCGGAACGATCCGAACGCCGGCATTCATGCCGGTCGGCACCGCGGCCACCGTCAAGGCCATGTATCCGGGGCAGGTGAGGGAGCTCGGCGCCGATGTCGTGCTCGGCAACGTCTATCACCTGATGCTGCGCCCCGGCGCCGAACGGGTGGCGGCGCTGGGCGGCCTGCACAAGTTCATGAACTGGCCGCACAACATCCTCACCGACAGCGGCGGCTTCCAGGTCATGTCGCTCTCCAAGCTGAGGAAACTCGACGAGAACGGCGTCACCTTCCAGTCGCATATCGACGGCGCGAAACACGTGCTGACGCCGGAACGCTCGATGGAAATCCAGGGCCTGCTCGGCTCGGACATCCAGATGCAGTTCGACGAATGCGTGAAGCTGCCCTGTTCAAAGGAGGAGGCGGAGCGCGCCATGCGGCTGTCGCTGCGCTGGGCCGAACGCTCGCGCAAGGCCTTTTCCGGCGGCGAGTCGGGCCGCGCCTGCTTCGGCATCGTGCAGGGGGGCGTCGAACGGGACCTGCGCATTGAAAGCGCCAGGGCGCTGTCATCCATGGATTTTCACGGCATGGCGATCGGCGGCCTGGCTGTCGGCGAACCGCAGCCGGTGATGCTCGAGATGATCGAAACGGTGATGCCGCACCTGCCCGAGCACCGGCCGCATTACCTGATGGGCGTCGGCTCGCCCGACGACCTGATCGAGGCGGTGGCGCGCGGCATAGACATGTTCGATTGCGTCATGCCGACCCGGGCCGGGCGGCATGGGCTCGCCTATACGCGCTGGGGCAAGATCAACCTGCGCAACGCGCGGCATATGGACGATCCGCGCCCGCTCGACGCCAGTTCAGCCTGCCCGGCGGCAAGCGACTATTCGCGCGCCTACCTGCACCACCTCATGCGATGCGGCGAAATTCTCGGCATGATGCTGCTGACCTGGGTCAATCTGGCCTATTACCAGGACCTGATGGCCGGGGCGCGCGCGGCGATCGCCGCGGGGCGTTTTGAAGATTACCGGCGCCAGACAAAGGAAAACTGGGAGCGGGGCGGCGAACCGCCCGCCTGACGACAGAGAGCAACACCTGACGACAGAGAGCAACAATGGCGGAGGATAAAACAAATGAGCGGAAAGACCCGGGGTCTTTCCGCTCGCCTTGCCTTGTCCCATTTCACGTCGGAGAAGCCGAATTCGGTCATCTCCCCAGCGCCTTGCCGACGCATCCGACGCAAAAACCGTCCTCCCACGACTTGGACTGCAGCCCGCGCCGATTTTTCGGCTGCGGTCTCCTTGCGGAGCGCAATTGCACATTAGTGCAACCCGTAGAGCTTGTCATCTGCTTCGACAGCGAAAAATGACAGAAGTCGCCGCCTAAAAACCCTTAGGGGAGTAATTTTTGCCGGCTCCGATCCGTGCCGACGCGCGCTCCTTGCCTCAGGGGGGCACTTCGCTTATCGAAGCGCTTCGACAGGACAGGCGACATGACCAATTTGCACGAAGAAATCCTAGAGCGTCACGACAAGGTTCTCATTGTCGATTTCGGCTCGCAGGTGACCCAGCTCATCGCGCGCCGGGTGCGCGAGGCCGGCGTCTATTGCGAGATCGCGCCCTTCCAGTCGGCCGAAAAGGCCTTTGACGCGATCAGGCCCAAGGCGGTCATCCTGTCCGGCGGTCCCGCTTCCGTGACCGAGCCCGGCTCTCCGCGCGCGCCGCAGAAGATTTTCGACGCGGGCTTGCCGATCCTCGCGATCTGCTACGGCCAGCAAACCATCGCCGCACAGCTCGGCGGCGCGGTGGAGGGCGGCCACCACGCCGAATTCGGCCGCGCCGAAGTCGAGATCATCGAAAACAGCGCGCTGTTCGAGGGCGTCTGGCAGGTCGGCGGCTCCTATCCCGTGTGGATGAGCCACGGCGACCGGGTGACCCGGCTGCCGGAGGGATTTACCGTCAAGGCGTTCAGCCAGAATGCGCCTTTTGCCGTCGCCTCCGACGAGGCGCGGAAAATTTACACGACGCAGTTTCATCCGGAAGTCGCGCATACTCCCGAAGGCGCCCGGCTGCTCGCCAATTTCGTGCACAAGGTCGCCGGCCTGAAATCCGACTGGACGATGGCGGCCTTCCGCGGCGAGGCGGTCAAGGCGATCCGAGCCCAGGTGGGGCGGGGGCGCGTCCTGTGCGGCCTGTCGGGCGGCGTGGATTCCGCGGTCGCGGCCGTCCTCATCCACGAAGCGATCGGCGAAAGGCTCACGTGCGTCTTCGTCGATCACGGCCTGCTGCGTCAGGGCGAGGCGGAAGAAGTCGTCACGCTGTTCCGCGACCATTACAATATCCCGCTGGTGCATGTGCAGGCGCAGGATCTGTTCATCGGCGCGCTGGAAGGCGAAATCGACCCGGAGACCAAGCGGAAAACCATCGGCCGCCTGTTCATCGAGACCTTTGACGCCGAAGCGAAGAAAATCGCGGCCGACGGGCGCGGCGCGCCCGAATTCCTGGCGCAGGGCACTCTATATCCCGACGTTATCGAGAGCGTCTCCTTCACCGGCGGCCCCTCCGTGACGATCAAGAGCCACCATAATGTCGGCGGCCTGCCCGCGCGCATGAACATGAAACTCGTTGAGCCGCTGCGCGAATTGTTCAAGGACGAGGTGCGCGTGCTCGGACGCGAGCTTGGCTTGCCCGAAGCCTTCGTCGGACGCCATCCTTTCCCCGGTCCCGGCCTCGCCATTCGCTGCCCCGGCGGCGTCACTCGGGAAAAGCTCGACATATTGCGCAAGGCGGACGCCGTTTATCTCGACGAGATCCGCAAGGCCGGGCTCTATGACAAGATCTGGCAAGCCTTTGCGGTTCTGCTGCCGGTGCGCACCGTCGGCGTGATGGGCGACGGCCGCACCTATGACCATGTCTGCGCGCTGCGCGCCGTGACCTCGGTCGACGGCATGACGGCCGACTTTTTTCCCTATGACATGAACTTCCTCGGCCGCGCCGCGACCCGCATCATCAACGAGGTCAAGGGCGTCAACCGGGTCGTCTATGATGTGACCTCCAAGCCGCCGGGCACGATCGAGTGGGAGTGAACTGCGGCGGCGTTCAAAGTCGGCAGCGGACGCGCCAGGCATAAGCCGTTTGAGCGGGCGTTCGATCTTTCCGCGCGTAAGGCTGAGCTGCTGACGCAACGGAACTACGCCCTAATTTTTGCGTTCGAAAACGCAACTTCTTCGCGTTCTATTTTCGTTTCGTCACGCGAAAGACTTATGTCCCACGGAAGCCTGAAACGTTTCTTGCCCGCGGCAGTCGCGCGGATTGTCGGTATTCGCATCTGCAATATTATTCGTAATTACTGATAGATGAACGACTTATTGCATTCAATGCCTTAAGGAGAGAAGGGCGCGCTGGGCGGGCCCCTGGGGATCTCGGGGGCAGGCTGTGCAACTGGCGCGAGATCGCGGATGTTCGCGTGCTCGAAAGTCCGAAACAAAAACATATCCAGAACGAAAACCGGTTCCTTTGCGTCGGCGCCTACCACCCTCGGCGCCGCAACGGACGTATCGGGCGGCGCGACGCCTTGCCCGCGAGATCGCCCGGCTGGCCCGGCTCCGCCCCGCCGAATTGGTTAATGAATTCGGGATTTTCAGGCTAGCCCCGCCAGATTTTGAAACATGGCGAAATTGGGTTGACAAGCTTGGCTATATGAAATTAAATTTTTGTTAATTGGTGTAAAAAGTAAAATTATCGGGAGAATTTGGGCTGGCGCCAAAGATCCAAGCAGTGTGTTGGGGCAATTCTATTTAGCAAAAATAATTGATCGCATAGACGGTGCGATGTTTGTCGATCTCCGCAGCTCAGGCAGAAACCGATCTTGTCGCGAACGATCTCAGCGTGACCGTCTCCGGCTTGCAGGGCGCGACGCTTTCGGCGGGAACGAAGAACGCCGACGGCTCCTACACGCTGACGGCTGAGCAATTGAATGGCCTCACGCTGACGCCCGCCCCGGAATTTACGGGAACCCTGGCGCTTTCGGTGGTGGCGACCGACACGGAGGCCTCGTCGAACACCAGGGCGTCCAGCGCCGCGCAGACGCTCGACGTCACCGTCAATCCCGTCGCCGTCGCGCCGGTGCTGACGGTTTCCGCGGCGAGCGGCAACGAGAACGCCAACGGCATCGCCTTGTCGATCGCGGCGACCCAGGCGGAAGCCGATCTTGTCGCGAACGATCTCAGCGTGACCGTCTCCGGCTTGCAGGGCGCGACGCTTTCGGCGGGAACGAAGAACGCCGACGGCTCCTACACGCTGACGGCGGCGCAGCTCGCCGGCCTCACGCTGACGCCCGCCCCGGAATTTACGGGAACCCTGGCGCTTTCGGTGGTGGCGACCGACACGGAGGCCTCGTCGAACACCAGGGCGTCCAGCGCCGCGCAGACGCTCGACGTCACCGTCAATCCCGTCGCCGTCGCGCCGGTGCTGACGGTTTCCGCGGCGAGCGGCAACGAGAACGCCAACGGCATCGCCTTGTCGATCGCGGCGACCCAGGCGGAAGCCGATCTTGTCGCGAACGATCTCAGCGTGACCGTCTCCGGCTTGCAGGGCGCGACGCTTTCGGCGGGAACGAAGAACGCCGACGGCTCCTACACGCTGACGGCGGCGCAGCTCGCCGGCCTCACGCTGACGCCCGCCCCGGAATTTACGGGAACCCTGGCGCTTTCGGTCGTCGCGACCGACACGGAGGCCTCGTCGAACACGAGGGCGTCCAGCGCCGCGCAGACGCTCGACGTTACGGTCGATCCCGTCGCCGTCGCGCCGGTCCTGGCGGTTGCCTCGGCAAGCGGTGCCGAGGGCGAGGCGATCGCTTTGTCGATTACGGCGAGCCAGGCGGAAAGCGACCTTGTCGCGAATGATCTGAGTGTATTGATTTCCGGCTTGATGGGCGGGACGCTTTCGGCGGGAACGCTCAACGCCGACGGCTCCTACACGCTGACGGCGACGCAGCTCTCCGGCCTGACGCTGACGCCGGCGTCCGGATATTCCGGCGATCTGACATTGAGCGTCGTCGCCACCGACACCGAATTGTCCTCCCGCACGACAGCGTCAAGCGCGCCGCAGACGCTGGACGTCACGGTCAGCGGAGGCGGTTCGACGCCGCAGACTCCGGTGTTCGGTCTTGCCTCCACCGACCAGATCAGCGGCGTCAGCCAGCCCGAATCCACTTCGGCGGCCGTGACCCTGGTCGGCCTGACCACCCCCGGCGACGCCGTGGCGCTGAGCGGGACGACGCTCACGACGATCGCCGACACGTCCGGGCAGTACCAGTTCTCCAATGTCGCCCTCACGCTGGGCGACAATAACCTGACGGTTGTCGCCACCGGCCCCACCGGCGCCACCAGCACATTCACGCTCGACGTCCAGCGGCTCGCCAATACGGGTTCGACGGATGCGGCGATCAACTGGAACAAGATCACGCAGCAGGCGATCGCCAATGACGCCTCCAATGCGCAATTCGCTTCGCGCACGCTGGCGATGGAGAGCCTCGCCGTGTTCGATGCGATCAGCGCCATCGACGGCTCCAAGGGCTATCTGGTCGACGCGCAGGCGCCTTCGGATGCAGACGCCAATGTTGCGGCGGCGCAGGCTGCGCACGACGTGCTGGTCGCGCTCTATCCAGGGCAGAAGGCGGCGCTCGACGCGCTGCTGGCGCAGTCTCTCAACGCGGCGCCGGACGGCCAGAGCAAGATCGACGGCATCGCGCTCGGCGCCAGCGTTGCTGCGCAGATCGTCGCCCTGCGCGCCAATGACGGCTGGAACAACATCGTCCTTGACGAGGGCTCAACGACCCCCGGCCAATGGAGCGAGACGGCGCCCAGCTATTCGCCGGGAGAAACGCCGCAATGGGGGTCGGTGACGCCGTTTGCGCTCACAAGCGACAGCCAGTTCCTTCCTGTCGCTCCGCCGGCGCTCGGCAGCGCCGCCTATGCCGCGGCGGTCAATGAGACGGAATCGCTCGGCGCCGTCGACAGCACGACGCGCACCGCCGACGAGACGCAGATCGCGAAATTCTGGAACGATCCGTCCGGCACATACACGGCGGCCGGCGCATGGAACGATATCGCCGACCAGGCTGCGGTGGCGCAGAATTATTCGCTTTCGGCCGACGCGCAGATGCTCGCCGAACTGAATGTCGCCGAAGCCGATTCCGCGATCGCCGCCTTCAACGCCAAATACACCTACAATCTGTGGCGCCCGATCACCGCAATTCAGCAGGCGAACAGCGCCGGCAATGCCGCGGTGACGCAGGATTCGACCTGGCAGCCGCTCATCACGACGCCTGCCTTCCCCAGCTATGTCTCGGGCCATTCGGCCTTCGCCGGCGCCGCCGCGACGGTGCTCGACAGTTTCTTCGGCTCCGACTACGCCTTCAGCTATACGGATCCGTCGACCAGCAGCCTTCCGGGCGTCACGCGCGATTACACGAGTTTCGACGCCGCGGCTCTGGAAATGGGCATGAGCCGCATCTATGCCGGCATACACTATACATTCGACAATACGGCCGGCCTGACGCTGGGCAGCGAGGTCGGGTCCTGGACCTTGCAGGTCTTCAGCACGACGACCGATACCGTTCCGCCTGTCATCACGCTCAACCATGCCTCTGGCGGCATATTCGACAAAGGGCCGACCATCACCGGCACGGTGACGGACAATTTGTCGGGCGTCGTCTCGCTGGCCGCTTCGGTTGACGGCGGAACCGCGCAAACTCTCACTTTCGACGCCACGACCGGCGCCTTCTCCCTGCCGCTGTCGCTTGCGCTCAACGGCTCTGCCGACGGTCAGCATGTCGTGGTCCTGACCGCCATCGACGCCGCCGGCAATGTCACCACGCCGGTGACCTACAGTTTTGACCTTGCCACCCAGGCGCCGCAGATCACGCTCTCCGCCGCGAGCGTCCAGGACCAGGGCGCACTGCAGGCGGGCGCGCAGCTCGCGGGAGCGGCGAGCGTGGAGACCGGCGACAGCCTCGTCGCGCTGACCTATGCCTTCGATGGCGGACAGGCCAACTCGATCGGCTTCGATTCGACGGGCGCTTTCGACCAGACTTCTCGATCTCAGCAAGCTCGCCGCCGGCGCGCACAGCCTCACGCTCACCGCGACCGACGCGGCCGGCAATGTGACGACGCAAACGCTGAACGTGAGCCTGCCGTCGCTGCCGCCGCTCACGATCGCCAGTCTCTCGCCGATGAACAACGCCAGCAATGTCGGCGTCACCCAGCGGCCGCAGATCGTGTTTTCGCGCGCGATCGATCCGACGACCCTGACAAGCAGCGATTTCTACGCCACGGATCCGTCTGGAGCGACGATCGCCGCGACCATCGTCATGACCGCCGACAATACCGGGGCGTGGCTGTTCTTCACCAATCCGATGCCGGGCGCTTCCGACATAACGCTGCATGTCGACGGCTCGCAGATCAAGGCGGCCAGCGACGGCGCGCTGCTTGACGCGGCGGGGACGGGGACGCCCGGATCCGTTTTCACGGAAAGCTTCACGACTGTCGCCACGGCGGCGACGCCCGGCACAACCATCACCGGCGTGGTCGTCGATCCCGGCGCCGATCTCATTCCGATGACGCCGGACGACGTCAAGGCCGGCCCGAACGGGCTTGCCGATTTCGCGACCGATACATGGAAACTGCCGATAGCCGGCGTGAAGGTCTATATTCTCGGCCACGAAGACCAGGCCGTTTACACCGACGCCAACGGCAATTTCACATTGACCGACGTTCCCGCAGGCGATGTGAAGGTCGTCTTCGACGGCACGACCGCCACCAATCCGCCGGCCGGCTATTACTTCCCGGCCATGACGATGGACCTCAGCGTCAAGGGGGGCGTCGTCAATACGGTGATGGGCGACATGGGAACGGCCGATCAGCAGGCCGCCAACGCCGACAACCCGGCCGTCTATCTGCCGCGCGTGCAGAACTCGATCCTGACGCCGATCAGCACGACCCAGCCGACCACGATCACCGCGCCCCTGACGACGGCGGGCAGCGATCTGACCGCGCAGCAGCTTTCCGAGGTTCAGCTGGTGGTGCAGCCCAACAGCCTCGTGGACGCCAACGGCAATGTGGTCGCCAATGCGCAGGTCGGCGTCAGCACGGTGCCGGCTTCGATCGTGCAGGACATGCTGCCGCCCGGCGTGTTGCAGCACACGTTCGACATCACGATCCAGGCGCCGAGCGGCGTGGTCTTCAACCAGCCCGCGCAGCTGACCCTGCCGAACGTCTTCGATCTCGCGCCGGGAGCGAAGACCTACATTCTCTCCTTCGACCATACGACGGGCAAGCTCGTCATCGACGGCACCGGCACGGTTTCCGCCGACGGCCTCACCGTCACCACCGACCCGGGCGCCGGCGTGATGGCGCCCGGCTGGCACGGCATGACTCCTCCCGGGAGCAATGGAAAGGGCAAGACGGGCGATCCCTGCCCATCGAACGCTCCTGAAAATCCGTTGGAGAACAAGGCGCTTGAAACGGTGGAGCAGGCCGCTACGGCAGCCGGCGATCTGGCGTCCTTGGCTCAGGGGCTGAACAATGCGGCAAAGGTCATGGGAGGACCTCTTGCCGATGGAGCGGCCCTCATCGGCGATTTAGCCGGGATGTATAACGATATGTCAGAGCTCTGGGCTGCCTCCCAGAACTACGACTTAAACCCTGATTCGGCCAACCTGCTTGCGAGCGCCACCAAGGTTGCAAATGACTCGTTGAAGATTGGCGCCGACCTGGCGTCTCTCGCGGGAGCCGAAGTTTCTGCCGTCGTAAAAAGCGGCATAAACCTGGTGGACGACACGGCGTCCGCCGTGAAGGACATATCCAAGGGCGACTATGGCAATGCCGCAGACGACATCATAAAGGCGGCGCTCGACGCTGGCGGACTCGCGGCGCCCGAAGCGGCGGCGGCCACGCAGATGGCCAGGAACGCCGTCGACCTGGGGCAAAGTTTGGCCAAATTGAAGGCGGCGTCTGACGCGGCGGCCAACGCCGTCAATGCGGAGCAAAACAGTCCGAGCGCCTGCTCGAGCGGAAGCGGTTCGGGAAGCAGCCCGCAAGATGTCGATCCTGGTCCGGTCGACGCCACGGACGGATATTGTGTTCCCGTGGATCAGGATATTCAGCCGGCGGCCGATCAAGTCGCGTCGGCGTCCAACGATATCAATCAGGCGCTTTCGGACGCAGACGGCTCATCCGCACAAAGCCAAGACATCACCAATATGTTGAATGACCTGACCGCGCAGGTTCAGGATCCAACCAATCCGTCGGGGCCTTCGATTTCGTTCATGCAGGCGTTGCCGAACCTGGCGAAAACGGCGACGACCTTGGCGCAGAAAACCACAGCCGTGCTGGACGCGAGCATCGCCTTCACCAACTCTGCAACCTCCGCTCTGTATGATCCCAGCACAATGCCCGACGCGGACTCGGGCGGCGCTTCCTCCAGCGGCAGCACGGTGTTGGCGCCCACGTCGTCGCCGACGCTCTATGGCGTATTGCAAGCCCCGGACGGCACAACGCAAAGGTTCAGCTTCGTCAAGGACGCCGGATTTTCTGAATTCCTCTCGCCAGACACCTATTATACCGTGACGGTCTACGACCCGACCACGGGCTATGTCGGCACGGCCAATTTCGAGAGCGCGGCGAGCGGCGTCGATACTGAAATACCGATGGTCGGCCTCTATATCGATACGGGTGCGACGCTTGCCGACGGCCTTACCGCGACCCAGGCCTTGGTGATGGGCGTCGATCCGACCAAGGCCAGCAACCTCGTCGCCGGCATGACCGACCTTGCCGCCATCCAGGCGGGTCTGGTCACCAACAGCAATCTGGCGACGCAAACGGGAGTTGTCGCTGCGCTGCCTCTCAACGGCGCCGCCGTATCGATCGCGCTCGCGGGCTCGGTTGCCAATCCTGGCCAGCTGACCGCCTATCTGGCGACCAGCGGCTACGGTCTCGCCATTGTCGACGTCAGCAATTCCAATAGCCCGACCGTCCTGAGCCAGCTGCAGCTGTCCGGCACGCCGAGCCAGGTCAGCGTCGATTTCGACCCTGCAGGTCGCCGCCGTCGCCTTGGGCGCCGGCGGTCTGGCGCTGGTCAATGTCGCCAATGCCGCCGCGCCCTCGGTGATCGCCACTGCGCCAATCGACGCCACGGTTGTGAACGCCTACGAAGGCGTGGCCTACGCCAACGACGGCGACACCCTCGACGCGATCGACCTGGCCACGGGCACGCTGCTGCAGCGCTTGGCTATCGGCGCAGCCGGCATTACCGGCATCGCGCGCGACGGCTCGATGCTCTACCTCATGGACGCCAGCAACACCCTCACGACCATCGATCTCTCGAGCGGCCAAATGGTCGAGGATGGCTCGATCACGCTCTCGCAGGGGGGAGGCGGCCTGACGGTCGCCGACGGAATTGCCTATGTTCCGACGAACGACGTGTACAGCGGCGGTTACACCACGGTCGACGTTTCCAATCCAGCCGCGCCGAAAGTCATCGCGACCCCCGCGGACACCGGCATCGAAAGCGCAGCGATCGCCTTGAACGGTTCCGGACTCGCCGTGGCCGTGGGCATGGACGGCGGCGGTTCCGTCGGCGTGGTCGCCGCCGACGTCGTCAATGTTTCGGACCCGACCAATACCGGCCAGTTCGTCACGCGCTACACTTTGCCCGGATCGGGACAAGGGACCTCGACCGAACCCTTTGACGTCGCGATCGCCGATGGCGTCGCGTTCATTGCCGACGGGTCGAGCGGATTGCAGGTTCTGGATTACCTGCCGTTCGACACCGCGGGCATTCCGCCGACCGTGTCCATTACGACGCCGCCTGCGGACGAAGATCCGAACACGCCCGGAATCCAGATCCAGGAAGGGTCCACGGTTTCCCTGGCGGCGACCGTCGCCGACGACGTGCAAGTGCGCAACGTCGAGGTTCTCGTCAATGGGGTGGTGCAAAGCAACGATATTTCCTCCGTTCGATCCAGTTGATGTTCTCCCAGGCGCTCGATCCGACGACCGTGACGACGAGCGATTTCTCGATGGTCGGGCCAAACGGCGTGACGGTCGCGCCTGTTTCGGTGGAGCTCGGGGATTCGAACAAACTTGTCCGCATCACCTTTCCGATCCTTTCCGAAGGCAATTGGATCTTCAACATCGACGCGCCGCTCCTCACGAACGTCGCCGGCGTCGCGCTCGGCCCCAACACCCTCCTTACGCCCTTCGTCGTCTCAGCTTATTCGGCGGAGCTTCTCGGCGTTTCCGGCGAATGGGACAGTGCGGCCAACTGGAGCGGCGGAGTCATTCCCGGCATTTCGGACAGCATATTGCTCGACGTCGCCCAGACCACCAATGTCGACGCTGCGGACGCCGTGGCGTCCGCGCTCGACCTCCAGGCGGGGACTCTGTCGGTGGATTCCAGCGGCGTCCTCACTGTCGGCTATAATGCGAGCGCGGAAACCGGCGGCGTCATTGAAGTCACGTACAATGGCGCGCTGAACGTTGGCGGCGCGCTGACCCTCGGGTCCGGGGGCGCGCTCCAGGGTAATGGCGGCCAGATCAACCTGGGCGCGCTGACCGTGAACAATGGCGGCGTTGCGACCATCAGCGACGGCGTTGCGGATATTTCCGGGGCGTTGACGCTCAATGCCGGAGGACAGCTCAGCGTCGGCTATTATGCGGCGTTGACCGGCGCGACCATCGTGCTGAACGGCGGCTCGATCGTCAACGCGGGAGGGACCTTCAACGGCGTCACCATCGAGGGGCCGGTCACGTTCGGCGCGTCGAGCGGCGATTTCACAGTGGTCAACGGGCTTACGCTCACCGGCTCCGGCGGCGCCGGAGCGGGCTCGATGACGCTCGGCGGCAACGACGTGATCAATTTCATGGATGCGGAATCGCTCGACAACGCCACGATCAATCTCAGCGGCTCCGGTTCCGGGATCGAGGAAGAGGGCAGCTATAACGCCTTCGCCGCCAATGGCTATAACCAGAACTTCGCGGCCGTGCTGACGCTCGGCGCCGGGGTGACCATCAACGCCTCGGGCGCGCGGACCTACCTGCAGTCCTTTTACTACGGAAACCAGACCATCGACAGCAAGGGGGCCATCAACGTCGTCTCCGGCATTCTGGATATCGATCCCGTCACATTCCAGAATGAGGGCGTCATCACCGTATCGAACGGCGCCACGCTGAGCGCACAGCCGTACAGCGGCAATGGCGACGTCGGCGTGTTCGACAACAAGGCCGGCGGCCAGATCATCGTGCAATCTGGCGGCGCGCTGACCATCGGGCTCGGCTCCACTTACTATTCCACCCCCCATTTCACCGTCTCCAACGAGGGGACCATCACCGCCAAATCCGCGACCGTCACGCTTTACGACTTTGGCGACCTCGCGGCCGGGAGCGGAACGCTGAACATCGCCAATTCCACTGTGAACCTCTATGGCGCGTTCACCACGGCTGAACTCAACCTGCTCGCGGGCCATGGCAATACGCTGAACATTTACGGGACGCTGGACAACACAGGGCAGACGCTCGACTTCACTTCAGCCGCGCTCGCCGGCGTCACGTTCGAAAGCGGCAGTCTGGTCAAGAATGGAACCATCATCGACGGCTCCAACCTCAATCTGTCCGGTGTCGGACTTGAGGGCGTCGACTTCAAGGGCGCCCTGACGATGTCGGGCTATGGGCAGACAGCCTATGTGCTCGATGGACTGACGATCACTGGGGCGGACGGCGTTTCGGCCGGAGCGATCGATGTGGGATCAGGCGCCGACCTTTACTTCCAGGGCTCGCAAATGCTCGACAACGCCACCGTCATCCTGGGCGGCAATATGTCTCTGGACTACACGAGCGTCACCTACACATATAGCAATGGCGTCGACAGCATCTCCTACACGCTTGTCGACGGCTCGACGCTCGACGATCCGGGCGTGCTCACCTTGGGGGCCAATCTCACTGTCAACGTCAACGGCGCCTATGCCTATGCCACGATCGGCCAGGGATTCGGAACCGTCGACAACAAGGGCGTGATCGAGGAAACCGGCCAGGATGATACGCTGATCCTCAATCCGACGACCTTCATCAACGATGGCGCGATCAACGTCGGCAGCTCCAACACACTGGATATCCAGGGCGACTCCTATTACGTTTCGACGTTCGGCTTCACCAACAACGGAACGATCAGCGTCGGCGCCAATGGGACCCTGGGCATCGATGCTTCGCTCGGACCGGTCGTCAATACCGGAACGATCACGGTCAACGATGCGACGCTGAACCTCACCGACTTCGCCAATTTCAGCAATTCGGGAACGTTCGACGTCACCAATTCGACGATCAATCTCGAAGGCAATTTTACCCTGGCGCAATATCTCGCGGACGCCGCGACTTTCGCCGGGCAGAATGACCAGGTCAACATCGGCGGCGGAACGCTTGACAACACCGGCGCCACGCTGACGGCCGGCGGGAATGTCCTTGCGTTGAAATATGGCCTGACGATCAAGAACGGCATTGTAGATGCCGGCGCGGTCGCCTTCGAGGGCGGAACGCTCGACGGCGTGACCTTCCAGGGAACGCTCGACATGTCCGCGAGCAGCGCTTCGGTCACGATCGCCGACGGCATCACGCTCACCGACTTCGAACGGAACGGGACCCGGCGCCATCACGATGGGCGACTACGGCTATCTGTCCTTCTCGACTAATGCGACCCTCGACAACGCGACGGTGACCCTCGGCGGCGCGTCCGACACGATCGAGGAATCGGTGTTCTCGACCAATTCGAGCTTGATCCTGGGGCCGGCTTTGACCGTCAACCAGACCGGCAGTTCGGCTTTGATCGAGATCTACGGTTATTATGGGTGGACCGCCCTCATCGACAACAAGGGCGCCATCAACGCGGAAAGCTCTGTCGCCGGCGCAACCCTTCAGATCAACGTCCAAAAATTCGAGAATGAAGGAACGATCACGGTCAGCAACGGCGATGCTTTCAGTATTGACAACTCCTATGCCTATGGTTCGGAAAGCTTTGACAATGCCGCGACGGGCGTCATCACCGTCGGCGCGGGCTCATCGTTGACGTTGGGATTGGTCGGCCAGACCTTCTCGGTGACCAACGAGGGAACGATCACCGCGAACCATGCGACGATCGAGATCGCCGATTATTCGGATTTCACCAATACCGGAACGCTGTCGATCAACAATTCGACCGTCGCCCTCGGCGGGACCTTCACGACCGCGCAGATCGCGCAGGACCTGGCGACGATCGGCGGCGTTGGCAATTCGGTCGGCATCGACGGAAGCGTCAACAATGCGGGCGCCACGCTCGATGTCGGCGTCGGGACCTCTCTGGGGGTTGCGACGCTCGGCTCGACGGGAACCATCACCGGCGGGACCATCGTCGACAGCGGATCGGGACTGAAGTTCCAGGGCGGAACGCTCAGCGGCGTGACCTATGACGGCGTCATGGACATGTCCGCCAGCGGCGCTTCCGTGACTGTCGCCGGCGGCCTCACGCTGGCCGGCGCCAGCGGGACGGGGTCCGGCGGCATCGCCATGGGAGACAACGGATCTCTATCCCTCTCGAGCAATACGACCTTCGACAACGCCACAGTGATCCTCGGCGGCATTGGCGACACGATCGATCAGTCGACGAGCTACGCGGCCTATGCGGCGAATGGTTACAGTGCGGTGAACCTGACGCTGACCCTGGGGGCGGGACTTGTCGTCGACCAGACCGGCGATGCGGCCGGCGCCTCGGCGATCATCGAGGGCGGCGGATATTACGGCGCTGTCACCCTCGACAACAAGGGCGCGATCAACGCCACCAGCGCCGTCGCCAACGCCAGCCTGCTGATTTCCGTGTCGAACTTCAAGAACGAAGGAACCATCACGGTCAGCAATGGCGAGGCGTTCGGGATCGACGCCAATGCCTCGAGTTCGGATAGTTTCGACAATGCCGCGACCGGCGTCATCACGGTCGGCGCTGGTTCGATCCTGACGCTGGGCTCGCTCGGAACGCCCTTCATCATGACCAACGAGGGGACGATCACCGCCAATGGCGCGACCGTGCAAATCGCCGATTTCGCCGATCTCGCCAATACCGGCACGCTGTCGATCAACGCTTCGAGGATCGGCTTCGGCGGCGCCTATACGGCGGCGCAACTGGCGCAGAACCTGACGACAATCGGCGGCGCCGGCAATTCGGTCGCCATCGACGGCGCCTTGAACAATGCCGGCGCAACGCTCGATGTCGGCGCCGGAACGGCGTTCGGCGTGGTTTCGCTCGGTGCGGCGGGAACGATCGCCGGTGGGACCGTCGCCGACAGCGGATCAGGACTGGCGTTCAACGGCGGAACGCTCGATGGCGTAAACTATGACGGCGTCATGGACATGACGGCGTCGGGATCGACTGTTTATGTCGCCGATGGCCTGACCGTCGGCGTCGCCGGCAGCGCTGCGCCCGGCGCCATCAATCTCGGCGCCGATGGGGCGATCTTCTTCGAAGATGCGCAGACCTTCGACAATGCGGTCATCACGCTCGCCGGCGCGAACGAAACCATCGATCAGGAGACAAGCTACGCCGCCTATCAGGCCAATGGATATTCGACGGTCGCCCAGACGCTGGAGTTCGGCGCCAATGCGACCATCGACCAGACCAGCGGCTCCGCGACGATCGGAACCACCGCGACGGGCGGATCCTACGGTTACGGGGCGGTCGCCGCCGTCAGCGCGCAGTCCTCGCTCTCGGGCAGCGGCAGCCCAGGCTCGGGGACGGGGACCTACTCCTATGCCTACGGCGCGACGACCCTCGACAATGAGGGGACCATCGACGCGGCGGCGAACAACGGCTCGCTGTCGATCTCGCCGAACAGCGAATTCCTCAACAACGGGACGGTCAAGGTCGAGAACGGCGACACGCTCGATGTGTTGGCGCCGACATTCGTCAACAACGGATCTGTCGCCATTGACAGCGGCATTGTCCTGGTGACCGCGACGACGAGCGGGACGGGCGCCTTCAGTATCGGCGCGGGGGTGCTGGAATTCGACTCCGGCGTCGCCAGCGCCGATCAGGTCAAATTCACCGGCTCACAGGGACTGCTGCAGCTGACGGATTCGGCGCAATTCGCGGCGCAGGTCGCGGGAATGCTCGGAAACGACGCGATCGACTTCCGCGACGTCGCTTTTGCCAGCGCCAATCAGGCGAGCTATGCGGGGACGGCGGCAGGGGGAACTCTGTCGCTGGCCGACGGCGCCGCCATGGTTTCGATCGCGCTCGCCGGCAATTATACCGGGGCCGCGTTCTTTGCCGCAAGCGACGGTCTCGGCGGCACAATGGTGTCCTTCGGGGCCACGCCGACCGCGCATCCCATCCTGCTGGGCGCCCCAACTGTGGTGACGCCGCCAACGACGCCGTCCCTCTGAAAAGGGACGGCGGGCGCGCCATCGGCATGGGTGAATTGCGGCGGCATGGGCTCGTTGTTTGGCGATCAGGGGTCGATGGCGAGGGCGTCCAGCGTAAATCCGGTTGACCGGTTACGCCGTCGGGCCCTGGAGATCGACGTCGCTTGCGACCGTGCTCGCGCCGCGATCGTTGGGCGTCAAGGCGATCGGCGGCCATGAGACGAAGGCATTGATATTGTTGTAGAGGCAATTCAGCATGCCATCGAGCGCCGCGGTCTCGACGCGCCGATTGAGGCCGGGGACAAAGAATTTCGTCTTGCGGATCGGCCGAATGAATTCGAGAATCTTTGTCGCGCCCGCCGGCGATACGCAATAACAGCATGTGCCGAATGCGTGTTTGAGCCTGAGGGGCGCCGGATTGTGTTCGGCGCGAAGATAGTCGTCGATGTTTGCGCGCATGGCCGACTGGTCGAAAAAGGCGACAAAGGAACCCAGCTGCGGCGCCATTTCCGCGCTGATGATCGAATCGAAATTCCACGACCACAGGATGATGTCCCAATCGGGACGCAAGCCGTCGATAATGCGCTGCATGTCCCGAGGGAACGACGCGCCGAGACGCACATCGTCCTCGCAGATCAGCGCCGCCTTCCCGGTCTCCGCGACCTGCCGCCAGAGCGCGATGTGGGACAGGGCGTTGCCGAGGACGCCCGGATGGATGGATGTTCCGTCCTCCAGAAGACCGGATTGCACGAGGGCGCGGCGATCCGCGCGCGCGCCGTCGATTCCCTCGAAAAGCCGGAAATCCGCGATGCCGCCATTCATCCGCCGGAAAAGTTCGAGCCGCTCCGGCGTCCGCGGCATGGAAATGACAAAAGCGTCCATGGCGAGGGCAGGGGCCTGCTCCGGCGCGCACGAGGAGAGCGGCGATGGCGACGCATCTGATTTCCCCTTTGCGCCGACGAGTTTGCTCAGGCTCGCCTCGATCCTCGCAAACACGCCGCGCCAGTCGTCGCTCGTCTGCTGCCGGAACAGGCGCATGGTCGGATACCAAGGCGAATCCGCGCGTTTCAGCAGCCAGCGCCAATCAGGGACATATTTGAGCGCGACCCAGACCGGACGAGCCAGCGCCCCGGCGAGATGCGCGATCGCCGTATCGGAACTGACGACGAGATCGAGGGAGTCCATAACCGCCGCCGCATCCAGGAAAGAATCCTCCGCAGCGTCGAAATCGTCGCCGAGCGTCTCGACCTGCATGCCCTCGGGCAATGAGCGCAGCTGTTCGACGCCGAGGTTCTTCTGCAGCGAGATCAGCCGCACGTTTGGAATTCGCGACAAGCCGAGAAATGCGGCGAGAGGGATGGAGCGCCCCATGTCGATGTTGCCTAATTTGCTTCCCTGCCAGGCGATCCCGACCTTGAAACCATGGCCGCCAAGCCTCGACTTCCATTTCTGCACGCGCTCCGGCTCCGCGCGCAGGTAGGGCGTCTCGGCGGGAACCTTGTCGAGGCGCGTTTCGAAAGCGAGCGGAAGGCTCATCAAAGCGGCCTGGACATCGAAATCCTCTCCGGCCGGAAGAGCCGTCAGCACCCGCACGGAAGGACCGAGCGACAGCATCAGCCGCTCGAGGCCCGGCCGCGCCAGAAACGTCACCTGCGCGCCCATTTCGGCGAGACGGAGCAAATAGCGGGAGAATTGAATGACGTCGCCATGGCCCTGTTCTTCGTAAACGACGATTTTCCGGCCGGAAATGTTCTCGCCCCGCCAGACTGGAAAGGGCGCCGTCAGCATCCGCCCAACCACCTCCTTTCTGTTCCACCTCCTTTCGTAGCCGGCCCATCCCGCGGCGAAATCGCCGGTCAGCAGGGCGGCCAGGCCGCGATTGTAGAGGGCGTCGGAATCATCGGGCTTGATGGCCAGCATCTTGTCGTAGGAGGCCAGGGCCTCGTCGAGGCGACCAAGCTCGGTGAGCGCGACGCCGCGATTGAGGAGCGCCTCGGCGTAACCAGGCTTGGCCGCCAGCGCTCGATCGAAACACGCCAGCGCGTCGTCCGGCCTCCTGAGGGCAAGAAGGGCGGAGCCCCGGTTGTTGAAGGCTTCGGCGAAGTCGGGATCGAGCGCCAGCGCCTCATCGTAGGACGCCAGCGCTTCATAGGGACGATCGAGTTGCTGGAGCGCGACGCCGCGGTTGTTGAGCGCCTCGGCGTAGTCGGGATTGATCGCCAGCGCCCGATCGAAGGAGGCCAGGGTCTCGTCCGGCCGCTCGAGTTTCGTCAGCGCCAGACCTCGACCATGGAGGGCCTCGGCATAGTCGAATTTCACCGCCAGGGCCCGATCGTAGGAGGCGAGTGCTTCGGCGGGCCGATGAAGCGCCCGAAGCGCGTTGCCCCGGTTGTTGAGGGCTCTGGCGTAATCGGGCTTGATCGCCAGCGCCTCGTCGTAAGACGCGAGGGCTTCTGCAAACCGTTCAAGCCCTTGAAGCGCGTTGCCGCGGTTGTTGAGAGCCTCGGCGTAATCCGGCCTCGCGATCAGCGCTTTTTCGTAGCACGCGAGGGCTTCCTCAAACCGTTCGAGGTCCTGGAGCGCGTTGCCGCGATTGTTGAGGGCCTCGGCGTAATCCGGCTTGACCGCCAGCGCCTGGTCGTACGACGCCAGCGCCTCCTGCGTTCGCTTGAGCTCTTGCAGCGCCTTCCCACGATTGTTGAGGGCTTCGGCATAGGCGGGCCTGACCGCCAGCGCGCCGTCGTAGGATGACAGGGCCTCGTTCAGGCGCCGAAGTTCCTGCAGCGCTTTCCCACGATTGTTGAGGGCCTCGGCATAGCCGCGCCTGACCGCCAGCGCCCGGTCATAGGAAGCCAGCGCCTCGTCCGGTCGTTTGAGCGCCTGGAGCGCGTTGCCACGATTGTAGAGAGCCTCGGCGTAACCGGGCTTGACCATCAGCGCGTTGTCGAACGACGCCAGCGCCTCCTTGAGACGCTTGAGCGACTGCAGCGCGTTGCCGCGGTTGTTGTGGGCCTCGGCATAGTCGGGCTTGATCGCCAGCGCCTCGTCGAAGGACGCCAAGGCCTCGTCCAGGCGCCTGAGCTCCATGAGCGCGTAGCCACGATCATTGAGAGCCTCGACATAGTCCGGCTTGATCGCCAGAGCCCGGTCGATGAACTCCACGCCATTTTCGAGACGTCGCGTCTGGACCATCAGGACGCCGAGCAGATGCAACGCCACAATGTTGTTCGCGTCACCGGCGACGATTTCGCGATACGTCTGTTCTGCCTCGGCAAAATTGCCTTTTCTGTGAAACGCCAACCCCTGGTTGATGCGCTCGACGATCGCGGCCGGCGTCTGTTTCGATTGTGAGGCGCCGCGCGGCTTGATCTTCGACATTGCAAAATCCCCGGCGCCCCGCCATCCCAGCGAATTTGAAAAACAGGGAAAACAAGAGCCCTTGCGCAACGGCCCGGCTCGCAATCGCGACAGCCGTTTCTGGCGCCAGAGACTCTTCTCGCCATGCGCGGAGCGGCGCCTCCACGCTCAGCCGTTCAAGCAATTCGCAAAAATTATTTCCTGAGGATAAGGTCCTTTGCGACGCTTCCTTGCGCGCCGAAAAGCGACCACGCAGTCGAGCACCAGTTCGCCGACCCCTGCGACTTCAGGGAGTTGAAATGCTTGAGATCCTCCTCACGAATGAACTGAGTGAGCAGTGGCTCCTCAGCGTCGGTAATCTTCAAATAGCTGCGCAATTTCGCAAGCCCAATTTGGTTGGCCTCAACCCCTGTACAGTTTTTCTCGGCAAAAACTGCGGTAGTGACGGCTAAAGCGTATACTTTCAAAATATCCGCCCGCGAGCGCTCCGTTGATAATGCGTCAGTACCTGGCATAGCAACTGCTCCTAAGATAAACGCCGTAATTGCCGCCGCATGAAATCGCCTTGCTCGAAATGAAGTTCCGGACATTACGCAGCGCCCTCCACTTTGCCTACACGGCGGCGAATTTGCTGCGTCTCGGCGGAAGCGAAGCGGCGCGTTTCCGACCCGCCTGACGTAGCGCTCGAATTCCGCCTCAATCCCTGCAAAGGCTGTGGCTCATTGGACAGAAGCATGTCTGCGCTGGTCGCGGCAAGTGAAAAGCGTTCGTTATCGCTGTAATCAAGGACCGGCCATGAAGACAGCAACACTTTCGCCCTTCAGTCAACATAACCCGGCAAAAACACGAGGAAACGAGGGTCAATGTCGCCGAAACTCTCGATCCGGCTGAGCCGCCGAGGGGGCAGGGGTGTCGGCAAGTCCCGAAGTCGAGGCAGCTTCGTTGAGTCCCTGCCAGTTGGTCGTGTTTTGGCGGCAAACCCCAAAGCGGATTGCGGCCTGCGGCGTTCCGCCAGCGGACCGATTCCGGTGGGTTTGCGCGCTGGGTCCGGCTCAAAAATTCTTGCAGGTGTTCGATCAACGATAGAGTATCGCTCCGGATCGGAGGGCGGCGTCCTTTGGTGACGAGCTGAAGCCGCCCATGATCGCACCAAGTCTCATGTGGTCGGGCTTCCATTGCCGTCACGACGATAACAGCGGAAATCCGGATTGCGGAACGGTCGACGCGATATGGCGGCGTCGTTGCGGAGCTCCGCAAGGAAGCCCGTCAGACATTCCTCGACAGGATCGGCGTTGGTATCCGCCAAGGGCATGTCGAGGCCGTCGGGCGCTGCGCGGCGATGGCTGTGCAAATCATTCGACGCCACGAATGGATCTGGCGCGTCGACCGTTGAATGGCGCAACAAGTGAACCCGATGGTTATCCGATCGGCAGCTTTCTCCAAGACCCCGGTTTGAGCCTGTAGCGAAACACAGCAGAGTTCCATAATATTGATTATGCGAATCACGGATGTAGGCGCAATACGATAATGTCGCCCCTCTGCAAAGCAGAAGCGTCACCCTCCATAATCTCCGGGGCCTTGGAGGTATGGCGTATGACGGTGCTGGAGATGACGCGCAAGGAGTTTTCGCGCCTCGAAATTGTTGTCGCAGTCGAGGAAGGTAAAATGAGCGTCAACGACGCGGCTTCCCTGATGCGGCTCTCGCGGCGGCAGATTTTCCGATTATTGGATCGCTTCCGCTCTATCGGGCCGCATGGCCTCGCGTCGCAAAAGCGCGGCGTAACCCCGAACAATCAGGTTCACCGCGCCGTCCGCAATCTGGCGATGATGCTGGTGCGCAAATATTACCCCGACTTCGGACCGACGCTCGCCTGTGAGAAGTTGCGCGAGATTCACGATTGCCGAGTATCGCGCGAGACTTTGCGCAAATGGATGATCGAGGACGGCCTATGGCTCGACCGACGCCACAAACTGCCGTCCGTCCACCAGCCCCGCAACCGTCGCGCCCGCGTTGGCGAACTGATCCAGATCGACGGCTCAACCCATCATTGGTTCGAGGAGCGCGGCGATAAATGCACGTTGATCGCCTTCATCGACGACGCCACCAGCCGGATTCAGCACGCGGCCTTCGTGCCGTCGGAATCGGCCTTTGATTACATGCGCGAGACGCGAGCCTATATCGACCGTTTTGGCCGCCCGATAGCCTTCTATTCCGACAAGCACGCAATTTTCCGCGTCAATCATCCGGGCGCGATTGGCGGAACCGGCATGACGCAGTTCGGACGCGCTCTCAATGAGATCAACATCGACATACTTTGCGCCAATACGCCGTCCGCCAAAGGCCGCGTGGAGCGCTGTTTCGGCACATTGCAGGATCGCTTGGTGAAGGAATTGCGGCTTGAGGGCGTCAACGACATGAAGGCCGCCAACGCCTTCCTGCCGACCTTCATCGAGCAATATAACGCCCAATTCGGCAAGCCGCCTTTTGACGAGACGGACGGCCACAGGCCGATGATGGACGATTGGGATTTGACCGACGTTTTCGCGTGGAAAGAGGAAAGAACCGTCTCCAACTCGCTCACGCTGCAATATGACAAGATGCTGTTTTTGCTTGTGCCAAACGAGTTGACTCGCCCCCTCGCCCGCAAGCGCGTCACGGTTCACGACTACCCGGACGGACGCATCGCCATCCGCTTCGAGGGCCGCGACCTGCCCTATCGGATTTTCGACAAGCTGCAAAAGGTCGATCAGGCGTCAGTGGTCGATAACAAGCGGCTTGGCGCGGTTCTGGCCTATGTCGCGGAGCGGCAAAAGGAAAATGATGAAGTCAGGTCGAAAAAGTCGCCGCGTCGGCGTGGTCAAGGAGAGCGACATTTGTTTTGAACTCAAGGGCAGAGCTTGGATTGACCATGCGCCATATTATTGCCTCTCCGATTCAGGAATCCCGTCTTCGGCTTCCTGTATGCCGAGTTCTGCTAGACTGGCAAGTTTTCCAACATCGGGATAAGATTTTGCACACAAGATGTGAGCGACTCTCGTTTTGCCTTTAAAAACATCGACTCCAGCTTCATTTGCGTCAAATGCTGAACTTATTGTGAAAACATAATATCTATATTCATTTGACGAAAACGAAAGAATATTTTCGCTCCATTTCGGGCCTCCGTCGGAGTGTAGTTTGAACTCAGGCAAACTATCTTTCTTTCTTTCTGGAAATGAAAAATCGATTTTTTGCTCAGACCCGTAACTATAATTTAAATAACGAGCAGCGACATCTTTTTCATTCATTCCACATACTGAGATAATTTTTTTATTGTGTGTTTTACAGGAAAAATAAACAGTTTGCTCAATGCTGCACAGTGTTTTGTCGCCCTGAGCGGCCAAAGTTTCGAGCGGAACAAGCCCGACCATTACGCAAAATAGCCAAACCAATTTTGACGCCATTGACTAAACTCCATTGCTTTTGTGCGGCTACAAGCATCATATCAGAAAAAATATGGGCTTAGCGTCCTTCAAGTCAGGCAAAGCGCGCCTGCGCAGTTGAGGGGCTACGGCGCGCTTTGCCTGAGCGCCCTGTCCCAGATTTTGCCAGACTGAAACGAAGCGAACAAACTGATTTGCCCGACAACGCCACAATAGAGCACGCTCACGTCGCCAGAGTGACATTTCTGCTTTGCGGCCTCGGTGACATTTCTGCCTTGCAATGACAGCGGATGGGCGACTTGCCCTGTCAGCCCGCGCCATCCAGAGTGGCGCGACGCGCGACCCGCATCCTGTTTGCACGCGCGTTCGCGCGCACTGCCCGGCGTAGCGACAGCCTGCGTCGCGCGCCCCACTTTTGGAAGGCTCGTCTTCACGTAATTGTGAGAAGCATCGGTCAGTCGGTCCAAAAACAGTTGGCAGCGTCGAAAAGCCTGCTTTTTCGTCAGTCTGTGCGCTTTTTTCGGCGCAATCAATCTAGCCAGACGGGGGCAGTTGCTGCTAAAAGGTTATTGCGCGGGCTTTGGACTAAAAAAATCAAACACCATCGGCTAGCGTTTCCATCCGGTCATTTGTGGCCGTTCGGGAGCATGGAGGCGGTTGGGTTTGTACGACCCGGACGCCCCGGTTGAATTGAGGCGGAGTTTAATAGGCGGACATGAGCAAAGGTAGAGATTTCCGAGGACCCAGGAAGCGCGGTTTCGATGATGATGCGCCGTCACCCTATGACGCGCCGCGCCAGTTCCGGCAGCCCCGCGCGGGTGGCTTCGACCGTCAGCCCATGGGCGGCGGTTTTGGTGACGCAGGCGGGTTTTCGTCCGCCCCGCCGCCCCCGAGCGGCGCCACGATCGACGCCGTCGTGAAATGGTTCAAGGGCGACAAGGGCTTCGGCTTTGTCGAATTGTCCAACGGCACCGGCGACGCCTTCCTGCACATCGGCGCGCTTCAGTCCGCCGGCTTTGAAAGCGTTCCTCCGGGCGCAAAGCTGAAGGTCATGGTCGCCAATGGCGTCAAGGGCCAGCAGGTGACGCGCGTGATCGAAGTGGACACGGCCGGAGCCGCCGAGCGCGCGCCGCAGCGACCCGCATTCGACTCGCCGCGACCGGCGCGTCGCGCTCCCGACCTGTCGACTGCCATCGACATCGACGGCGCGGTCAAGTGGTTCGACGGCGCCAAGGGCTTTGGCTTCGTGCAGGCCAATGACGGCGGCAAGGACGTCTTTGTCCATATTTCGATTCTCGGCCAGGCCGGCATTCAGTCACTGGCTGAAGGACAGCCCGTGCAGATGAAGGTCGTCGACACGCAGAAGGGCCGCGAGGCCGTCGCCATTTCGCTCGCCTGAGAGCGAATTGCGACCGTCGCCATTTCGCTCGCCTGAGCCTGTGGCGCCGCAAGATTTCTGACAATAATTCAAGAGCAGGGCGTCGCCCTGCTCTTTTCTTTTGGCATGAACCAGCTGTTGGGATGAACGAATGCAGCCGTCGCGCGACATTTCACGCCTGCTCGACATCATGGCCGCCCTGCGCACGAAAGACACCGGCTGCGCCTGGGACCTTGCGCAGGATTTCACCACCATTGCGCCCTACGCCATCGAGGAAGCCTGCGAGGTCGTTGACGCCATCGAGCGCGGCGATTTTGTCGATCTTTGCGATGAATTGGGCGACCTGCTGCTGCAGGTGGTCTTCCACGCCCAGATGGCGCGGGAACGCGGCCTGTTCGATTTCGGCGGCGTGGTGGAAGCCATTACGTCAAAAATGATCCGCCGCCATCCTCATGTGTTCGGCAAGCCGGAAGCGCGCACGCCCGAGGCGGTCGAAGGCGTCTGGGCCGAGATCAAGGCGCAGGAAAAGGCGGAAAAAGCCGCCGCGCGAAAGGCGGCGGGATTGCCGGAAGCGGCACGGCAGGGCCATCTCGCCGACGTTCCGGCCGCCCTGCCCGCCCTGACCCGCGCCATCAAATTGCAGGAAAAGGCGTCAAAAGTCGGCTTCGACTGGAACGACGCGCGCCTGGTGCTGGCGAAAATCCGCGAGGAATGCGACGAGGTCGAGGAAGCGCTCGACCGAGGCGATTCCGCCCATGCGGCGGCGGAAATCGGCGATGTCCTGTTCGCCGTCGCCAATCTGGCGCGGCATGTGAAGACCGACGCGGAAGCCGCCCTGCGGCAAACCAACGCCAAATTCGAGCGGCGCTTTCTCCACATCGAGCAGCGTCTCGCCGCGCAGGGCAAGAGTTCTCGGCGCTGTCTCGCTGGAGGAAATGGACGCGCTCTGGGACGAGGCGAAAGCGAATGAAGCGAGCCCCCAAGGGCCCGCCTAAGTCAGTCCCGGAGCCGGCAAGCCAGCATCGATCTCGCCGCTTCCAGCGCTTTTTCGATGGCCGGACGGCGATAATCCCATTTGGGATCGGGCGCCGGCGGAAAAACGTTCATCGTTGCGTTGGCCTCGAACAGCAGCACCGATCCGTCCCGCGCCAGGCCAAAATCGACCCCAGCGTAATCGAGACCCATCGTCGCCCCGATCCCGGCCAGGGTATTCAGCGCCGGCTCTCCCAGGACACCCGGCATGTTTTCGAGAAAACGACGCTCCTCGGCGCGGAACGATGCGCTTTCGGCCATTGCCGCGGAGAAGTAATGCACCATCCAGTCGGCCGAAACGGCGAGATGTAATGGAAACATCTCTCCGCCGACAAAGAGCACCCGATATTTACGGAAATAGCCGTCGGCCCCGCGGGCGTCGAGACAGTCCATCGCCAGCAGTTTTTCGCCCGGCAGCGCGGCCAGCGCCGCTGGCAAAGCGTCCGCAGTGTCGACGCGCAAAAAATGCCGGCCGGTATGATGGCCGGGCGCGCGCAGCAGCAGCGGAAAGTTCAGCTCCGAGCGCGCCAGGTTTTTGCGTGAAACCAGGGCGATCTTTGGCGTCGTCAGACCGGGAATCTCCGCCATTCGCAGGGCGTTCTCCGCCCTGCCCGTCCTGAGGACGCGCGACGGCGGATTGATCACCGGCGTTTTTTGCTGTCCGCAAAAAGCCGCGGCGCGCGCGAGATCTTCGGCGCAAAGATCGGCGTCGCCGATGGCGTTGACGATCAAGCGATGCGGCGGCGTTTCTTGCGCGAAATCATGGAACTCGACGAAGATCTCGGTGACGGCGAAAATTCGGTCGTCGATCCAGCGCCGGGTCGCGACATTGCCGAGCTTTGCCGAAACGAGCAGCAGAAGGGGAATCCCCGGCCCATCCCCGCGAAATCGCCGCTGCACGACCGAATGCCCGTCAAAACCCTTGCGCCAGTGCGTTTCCGCCTCTTCGCCGCGTTCGGCGAGAATGCGCGCGAGACCTTGATGCGCCCTGAAATATTCGGGATCGGCTGCGAGCGCGGCGCGAAAATGGCTTTCGGCGCCGGCCGCGTCGCCATCCTGATAAAGCAGGTTGCCGAGATTTGTCGGCGCAACGGGATTTTGCGGATGATGGGCGATGGCCTGCGCATAGGCGCGGCGCGCCGCCGAAAGATGGCCGCTGGCGCAAAGCAGCGCCGCAAGGTCGTTCAAGGCGGTGAAATGCGAGGGGTTTAGTTGCAGGGCGGCGAGGTAGGCGGCCTTTGCCGCCTCGTCCTCGCCCCGCAGCGCGAGCTGTTGCGCCTTGCGGACCGCCTCGTCCGCCCCGTGGCTCATCCGCCCAGTTTTCTCAGGAGGGCGCGCCAGTGGCGGTTGGCGGTCACGCCTGCCGGAATGTCGTCGAGAGCAAGCAATTCCATGCCGTATTCCGCGAAATTCTCGATGGTGCGGCGGGCCAGCGGCCAGGGCGGACCGGAAAACTCCTGGGCGTCGTCGCGGGCGCGGGCGATCAACAGCAATCGGCCGCCCGGCTTGAGGAAACCCGCCATGGCCTGCTGCGCCCGGGCCAGACTCTCGCTCGGCAGCGCCTGCAAAGTATAGGTTTCCTCTACGAAATCAAAGGCGTTGCGCCACTCTGGCGGGGCGTCGAACAGATCGGCCGCGCGGAAATCGACGCCGAGGTCAGGAAAGCGTCGGCGCGCCCATTCGGCGGCGCGGAGAACTAGATCGAAAGCGGTGACGTCAGCCCCCTGCCCGGCCAGCGCCGCCGCATTGTCGCCAAGGCCGCAGCCAATATCCAGGGCCTTCAGGCCGTCCAGACGCGGATTTTGCCGCAGCCACTCGACCAGCAGCGGATGGGCCGTGAGATTGCCCCAGGGAACCTTGGCCGGGTCACCTTCGGCCAATGAATAGACCGCCTCGAACCAGTCGCGGCGACACGGGTCTTGCGGCGCGCTCGCGTTTTTCGCGGGATCGATGGCGTCAAGCCTTTGCCGGGCGGCGGCGCGCCGCTCGGCGAAGGCGGGATCGGAGGGATCGAAATGCAGAGGTTTCTCGGCCATCTGGCGTATTCTCACTCCTCGCCGTCGCCCTCGATCTCGGCGTCGCCATTGCCGTTTTCGCCGTTGCCGTTTTCGCCGTTGCCATTCTCGACTTCGCCGATGCGTTCGACGGAAACCACCTTTTCCGTTTCGGCGGTGTTGAAGATGATGACGCCCTGCGAGCCGCGGCCGATGACCCTGATGCCCTCGACCGGGCAGCGGATCAGCTGGCCGCCGTCGGTGACCAGCATGATCTGGTCGGTCGGATCGACTGGCATGGAAGCAACGAGTTCGCCGTTGCGCGGATTGACCGCCATGGCGACGATGCCTTTGCCGCCGCGGCCGGTGACGCGATATTCATAGGAGGAGCTGCGCTTGCCGTAGCCGTTGACGGAAATGGTGAGTATCTGCTGCTCGTGTTCCGCCAGGGCGTCGAAGCGCTCCTGCGACAGGCTCGCCGCCTCGTCCGCCGCGTCCTCGGCGGCATCGGCCTCGACAACAGTCTCGACGGTGTCGCCGGCCGGGGCCTCGCCGGCCTGGGCGCGGCGCATTTTCAGGAAGGCTGCGCGTTCGGCGGGTGTCGCCTCGACATGTTCAAGGATCGACAAGGCGATGACGCTGTCGCCCTCGGCCAGGGAAACGCCGCGCACGCCCATGGAATCGCGGCCCTTGAAGACGCGAACTTCCGGCACGGCGAAGCGGATGCATTGCCCCCTCGCGGTCGTCAGCAACACGTCGTCGCCTTCGGTGCAGATCTGCACATCGACGATGCCTTCGCCCGGATCGAGCTTCATGGCGATCTTGCCGGCGCGATTGACCTGGGTGAAGTCGGAAAGCTTGTTGCGCCGGACGGTGCCGCGCGTCGTCGCGAACATCACGTCGAGCGCCGCCCAGTCCGCCTCGTCCTCGGGCAGCGGCATGATCGAGGTGATGCGCTCGCCCTGCTCCAGCGGCAGCATGTTGACCAGGGCTTTTCCGCGCGCCTGCGGCGCGGCGAGCGGCAGCCGCCACACCTTTTCCTTGTAGACCTGGCCGAGCGAGGAGAAGAACAGCACCGGCGCATGGGTCGAGGCGACGAACAGCCGGTGCACGAAATCCTCGTCGCGCGTCTGCATGCCCGAACGTCCCTTGCCGCCGCGCCTTTGCGCGCGATAGGTCGAGAGCGGAACGCGCTTGATGTAGCCGGCGTGCGAGACGGTGACGACCATGTCCTCGCGCTGGATGAGGTCTTCATCCATCATGTCGCCGTAGATGTCGAGAATCTGCGTGCGGCGCGGCACGGCGTGCGCCGTTTTCACCGCGATCATCTCGTCCTTGACGATGCCGAACAGCCTTTCGCGCGAGCGCAGGATTTCGAGATATTCGGCGATCTCCAGCGCAAGCCGGTTGAGGGCTTCGGCGATTTCGTCGCGGCCAAGCGCGGTCAGCCTTTGCAGGCGCAGTTCCAGGATGGCGCGAGCCTGCGTTTCCGACAGGCGGCAATTGCCTTCGGAATCGATGCCGTGGCGGGGGTCTGCGATCAGGGCCACCAGCGGCGCCATGTCGCGCGCCGGCCAGAGCCGCTCCATCAGCGCCTCGCGCGCGGACGCCGCGTCGGCGGACGTGCGGATGAGCCGGATGACCTCGTCGATATTGGCGACGGCGATAGCGAGGCCGACCTGGACATGCGCGCTATCGCGCGCCTTGTTGAGCAGGAATTTCGTGCGCCGGCTGACAACTTCCTCGCGGAAGTCGATGAAGGCCCTCAGGCAGTCCATGATCGTCAGGCTTTCCGGCCTGCCGCCATTCAGCGCGATCATGTTGACGCCGAACGAGCTTTGCAGGGCGGTGAAGCGATAGAGCTGGTTGAGCACCACGTCGGCGACGGCGTCGCGCTTGATTTCAATGACGATCCGCATGCCCTGGCGGTCGGATTCGTCGCGCAGGTCGGAAATGCCTTCGAGCTTCTTGTCGCGGACGAGTTCGGCGATCTTCTCGATCAGCGTCGCCTTGTTCACCTGATAGGGAATTTCGGTGAAGATGATGGCTTCGCGATCCTTGCGGATCTGCTCGATGGTGGCCACGCCACGCATGAGCACCGAGCCGCGGCTGGTCTCGTAGGCCTGGCGGATGCCGGAGCGGCCCATGATCTGGCCGCCGGTCGGGAAATCAGGCCCCGGCACGATTTCCATGAGTTCGTCGAGCGTCATGTCGGGCCGGTCGATCAGCGCGACGCAGGCGTCGATGATCTCGCCGAGATTGTGCGGCGGAATATTGGTGGCCATGCCCACGGCGATGCCGGCCGCGCCATTGACCAGCAGGTTGGGGAAACGGGCGGGCAGGACTTCCGGCTCGCGCTCCTTGCCGTCGTAATTGGGGCGGAAATCGACCGTGTCGGAATCGATGTCCTCGATCAGGGCGAGCGATGGCCGCGCCAGCCGGGATTCGGTGTAGCGCATGGCCGCGGCGCGGTCGCCGTCGACCGAGCCGAAATTGCCCTGGCCGTCGATCAGCGGCAGGCTCATCGAAAAAGTCTGCGCCATGCGCACGAGGGCGTCATAGATCGCGGCGTCGCCGTGCGGGTGGTATTTACCCATGACTTCGCCGACGATGCGGGCCGATTTCACATAGGTTCGGTCAGGCAGGAAGTTGTTTTCCTGCGCGGAAAACAGGATGCGCCGATGCACCGGCTTCAACCCGTCGCGCACGTCCGGCAGGGCGCGGCTGACGATCACGCTCATCGCATAGGCGAGATAGGAGCTCTTCATTTCGTCGGTGATCGAGACCGGACGAACGTCTTGGGAAGGGGCAGCCGGCGGAACGTTGTTTTGGTCGGTCAAATCAGAGCCATGCGCGAGAGAAACAGCTGCATCCGTTCTAGGCGATTCTCTCGCGGAAAGCCAATTTCAGCCGCCCAGCGCGGAGACGCATTTATAGAGCTAATACAGCGCGTTGCGCGATGATTTTAGCCGGCGGCGAAACGGGCGGGATTATTTTCGTCACAAAGGGAAAAAAGCCTGTGCAAAACGGCTGGCGCTGTCAGCAGCGGTTCCGCTCATTGGCAAGGGATGCGCGGTGAGAGCCCTAAAGCGCGTAACCCAGGAAAAGATCGGAAACGATTTCCGCCTTGAGATAATCGCAGAGCGAATCCCGGCCATGGAAGTCTCCGCTTTCGTGCAATGCGTTAGCCTTGCAGCCGCCGCCGCACAAATAGCGGACTGCGCAGGAGGCGCAAAACTGATTGTTGTTGTCGACATGCATGTCCTCGACGAAGGCCAGTCCCAGGGCCCCGGTCAGGATGTCAGGAACGGCGTCCTTGAAAATATTGCCCATCTTGAACTTCTGATCGTGAAACAAGTGGCAGGGATAAACGTCGCCATTGTCGTCCACGCTGATATTTTCGCGCCCGGCAAAGCAGCCCGTATTGCGCGCGCCCTCCTGCCGGAGCTGGAACTTCGGCTTTTCCTGCCCTTCGAGCAGGCTGGAGCGGAAGGCATAAAATTCGGCCGGAGTAATGAAATCTTCAGGCCGGGTCGCGGCGGCGGCGCGATCGGCGCGGCCCATGGGGAACATGGGCGTGTAGCGGATCTTGACCTCGTCCGGAAGACGCTCCCGAAGCAAAGTTGCGGAGGTGAGATTGGCGCCTGTCAGGGTCATCTGCACATCCGGAATGATGCCGCCGCCAACCAGCCAGAGGATATTGTCCACGACCTTTTCAAAATGCCCGGCGCCGCGCGTCCGGCTGTGGGTCAATTCGTCGCCGCCATCGAGGCTCACGCGAATCTGGTCGACGGTTTCACGATAAAAATCGAGCGGATGCCGGCGCAACAGAATACCGTTGGTCAGCAGAAAATTGTCATAGCCCAGCACTTTTGTCGCCGCCGCCACCCTGACGAAATCGGGGAAAACCAAAGGTTCGCCGCCAGCGAAAGTGATCTCGCAATTCTCGGCCGCATGGGGCCGCAAGTCTTCCAGCCAGGCGATGAAATCCTTGGCTTCGTGGCGGATCGGCACAAATGGGTCGGATTGGCGATAGCAATAGGAACAGGCAAGATTGCATTTATTGGTCAGATGCAAGTGGACCGCCGAAATACTGGCGTTTTGCCGGCCATGACCGGCCCCCGGCGCGGCATCGACAAATACGCCCTGCCCGACCGCGTCTCGATAAAAGTTCACAAGCAGGTCGAGACTGGGCGCGAGGCCGGCTTCGCCGAAAGCGGCGTGAATGTCACACACCGCCTTTTGACCATCGCAAAGCGACAGCAGCAGCGCCCCGAGCTCATTGGTCACCATCCAGCTCGGACCCGATGAATTCAGGCAGAGGTAATGCGCGCCCTTCTTGTAGACGTTGAGCTCGGCAAGGACCGGAAGCACGCTCGTTTCGCCTATATCCGCGGGCAGCAGCATCGCGCCTGCTCAGCTCCTGGTGGCCCGGGCTTTGACGCCGCGCGAGCTTTTGCCGCCGCCGCCGCCCCCGCAATTGGAGGTCGGGGTCGAGGTTCCGCATTGGCAGACGCAGGCGACCTCGAAGGAGCCGGGCGCGCGCTTCGGTTTGTCAACGACGAGAAAAGCCTCGGGATCGGCAAGGTCCAGGCCGGGATGGCGCGATTTGAAATCTGCGAGAATTGTTCGATAACCAGCCGCGATAGCGTCGCGATCGACGATTTCGACCCGTGTCTCGGGATCGGCGTCGAGCAAGAGCGTTTCGCCCTTTTGCCTCGCCGCGCGCGGCAGCGCCGCAAGCGAAAACGCGTTCGCGGGCGCATTGTCGCTCGCAATGGCCGGCGTCGCGCCGGCGGTCAGGGTCGCGGCCAGGAATTCGCGTCTGCGCATTTCGCTTCTCCCCAAAAGATCACGCCGCCGGCGCGTTCAAGACCTGGAACGCGACACGGCGCCGCGTTTTGTCTTGCCGCCGCCGCCCCCGCCGCCGCAACTGGACGTGTTGGTCGTCACATGGCCGCATTGGCATACGCAATCGGCGACTTCATAGGAGCCGGGCGCGCGGCGCGGCTTGGCGAGGATGAGGAAAGCATCGGGATCAGCGAGATCGATTTCCGGATGTTCGCGCCGGAAGTTAGCGATCACCTCGCGATGAGACCGCGCCATGGCGTCGCGGTCGACGAATTCCACTTCTGTCGAAAGCGGCGCGTCGAGGCGCAGCGCGCCGCGCCGCGCGCCGGCAGGCAAAGAGGCCAGCGTGTAGGCGGTCGCTTCGGCAGACGCAGCAACCGCGGACGGCGTGGCGCCAATGGCAAGTGTGGAAGCCAGGAACTCGCGTCTACGCATGCAAGCCTCCTCTCTCCGCGCCCGTCGTCATAACAGACGCCTGGACCCGGGTGAGTAATTTATGCACGCGTTTCCAATGAAAGCAAGGACGCGGGCGTCGCCATAAGCGATGATCCGACGTTTGTCGTCAAAACGGAATGTCGTCGTCAAGGTTGTCCGAAGCCCGGCCGCCGCCCGACTGCCCGCCAAAGGAGCCGCCGCGGTCCGAACTTCCGCGATCGGAGCCGCCGCGATCCCCGGACGACTGCCGGCCATAGCCGCCGCCGCTCGAAGCGCCGCCGAAGCCGGCGTCGTCGCCGCGTCCGCCGCGGCTGTCGAGCAGGGTGAGTTCGCCGCGGAAGCGCTGCAGCACGATTTCCGTGGTCTTGCGCTGGTTGCCTTCCTTGTCGGTGTATTCGCGGGTCTGCAGCGCGCCCTCGAGATAGACCTTCGAGCCCTTCTTGCAATATTGCTCGGCGATCTTGCCCAGGGGCTCGTTGAAGATCACGATATTATGCCATTCGGTGCGGTCCTTGCGCTCGCCGGTGGCCTTGTCGCGCCAGCTGTCGGTCGTCGCCAGCGAGAAGGACACGACGCTGTCGCCGGAATTCATCTTCCGCACTTCCGGATCGCGCCCGAGATTGCCGATCAGAATGACTTTATTGACGCTGCCCGCCATGGAACCCTCTTATTGCCCAGCAAAATTCTGGCGCATCCTATACGCCGGCTGCGAGACCCGCGCGGTCCGATCGCGCCTTATCCACACAAAGCGCGGCCAAGCTTCCGCAAGTCCGCTGCGTTCTATTTATGTTCTAGCCGCTTGGCGCGAATCGTGCAAGCCTTTGGCGCTGGAATTTGTGGAAAACGGCGTTAAATAGAGCCGACTTGCGCGGCGGCACAGTGCACTCAGGCGAAGTGGCCGCCGGTTCGCGTGAAGAAAATGCGTAAACGCGCCTTTGGAAATGAATGATGGATCAAGCCAAGCCGAAAAAGCCGAAGAAGAAGGCCCCTGCCCCGCAGAAAACTCCGGCGCAAACAGCCGAAGACGCGGCCTTCCGCATCGGCGAGGGCCGGGTGATCTCCCTGCGCGGCGCGCGCGAGCATAATCTCAAGAACGTCAATCTCACCATACCCCGCGACAAACTGGTCGTCTTTACGGGTCTGTCGGGCTCCGGAAAATCTTCGCTCGCCTTCGACACCATCTACGCCGAGGGGCAGCGCCGCTACGTCGAGAGCCTGTCCGCCTATGCGCGGCAATTCCTGGAAATGATGCAGAAGCCTGACGTCGATCATATCGATGGCCTCTCCCCCGCCATTTCCATCGAACAGAAGACCACTTCGAAAAACCCGCGCTCGACCGTCGGCACGGTGACGGAAATCCATGATTACATGCGCCTGCTGTGGGCGCGCGTCGGCATTCCCTATTCGCCCGCCACGGGACTGCCGATCGAGAGCCAGACGGTCAGCCAGATGGTCGATCGCGTGCTGGCCCTGCCGGAGCGCACGCGGCTCTATCTGCTGGCGCCGGTGGTGAACGGCCGCAAAGGCGAATATCGCAAGGAAATCGCCGAATTCCAGAAACGCGGTTTTCAACGCCTGAAAGTCGACGGCCAGTTCTATGACATCGGCGACGCGCCCGCCCTCGACAAGAAGCTGAAGCACGACATCGACGTGGTCGTCGACCGCATCGTGGTGCGCGGCGACATATCCGCCCGCCTCTCCGAAAGTTTCGAGACCGCGCTCGAACTCGCCGATGGCGTGGCCATCGTCGAATATGCGGAGGCGCCTGAAGGCAAGGCGGCCGAAAGGATCGTTTTTTCCTCCAAATTCTCCTGCCCGGTTTCGGGCTTCTCGATTTCCGAAATCGAGCCGCGCCTGTTCTCCTTCAATTCGCCGCACGGCGCCTGCCCGAAGTGCGGCGGCATCGGCTTCGAGCAGAAGGTGGACGCCGAACTCGTCGTTCCCAATTCCGAGATGACGCTCAAGAAAGGCGCGATCGCCCCCTGGGCCAAGTCGCCGTCGCCCTATTACGCGCAGACCCTGCAATCCCTTGCGAAGGCCTTCAAATTCCGGATGGAGGACCGCTGGTCGGCGTTGAGCCCGGATGTCCAGAAAATCATTCTCTATGGGACAGGCGAGCAGGAAATCCGCTTTTCCTACGCCGACGGCATGCGCGCCTATGAAGTGAAGAAGCCTTTCGAGGGCGTTGTGCGCAATCTCGAGCGGCGCTACCAGGACACGGACAGCGAATGGGCGCGCGAGGAGATCGGCCGCTTCATGTCGGCGCGTCCCTGCGCCGCCTGCAAGGGGTCGCGGCTCAAGCCCGAGGCGCTGGCGGTCAAGATCGACATGAGCCACATCGGCGCGATTTCCGAGCTTTCGGTGCGCGAGGCGCAGGCCTGGTTCGCCGCCCTGCCCCTAAAACTCGACGCCAAGCGCGTGGAAATCGCGGGACGGGTGTTGCGCGAGATCGGCGACCGATTGAAATTCCTGGTCGACGTCGGCCTCGACTACCTCACGCTCTCACGCGGGTCGGGCAGCCTTTCGGGCGGCGAAAGCCAGCGCATCCGCCTCGCCTCGCAGATCGGCTCGGGGCTGACAGGCGTGCTCTACGTGCTCGACGAACCCTCCATCGGCCTGCATCAGCGCGACAATTTCCGCCTGCTGGAAACCTTGCGCCGGCTGCGCGACCTCGGCAATTCCGTGATCGTCGTCGAACATGACGAGGACGCGATCCTGACCGCCGATTATGTCGTCGATGTCGGGCCGGGCGCCGGCGTGCACGGCGGCGAGATCGTTGCGCAGGGAACGCCCGAGGATATCATGGCCTCCGCGACTTCGCTGACCGGCGCCTACCTCACCGGCCGGCTCTCGGTCGCCGCGCCGAAAAAGCGGCGAAAGCCGGATCCCGCCCGCAAGCTCACGCTCACCGGGGCGCGCGGCAACAATCTGCGCAATGTGACGGCTGAGCTGCCGCTCGGGCTTTTCACCTGCATCACCGGGGTGTCGGGCGGCGGCAAATCGACGCTCGTCGTCGATACGCTCTACAAGGCGGTGGCGCGGCGGCTCAACGGCGCCTTCGAGCATCCGGCGCCCTTCGACACGCTCGAGGGGCTGGAGCATATCGACAAGGTCATCGACATCGACCAGTCGCCGATCGGCCGCACGCCGCGCTCCAACCCGGCGACCTATGTCGGCGCCTTCACGCCGATCCGCGACTGGTTCGCCGGCCTGCCGGAAGCCAAGGCGCGCGGCTACGGTCCCGGGCGCTTCTCGTTCAACGTCAAGGGCGGCCGTTGCGAGGCCTGCCAGGGCGACGGCGTGATCAAGATCGAGATGCACTTCCTGCCGGACGTCTATGTCACTTGCGACGTGTGCAAGGGCAGGCGCTACGACCGCGAGACGCTGGAGGTTCGCTATCGCGACAGGTCGATCGCCGACGTTCTCGACATGACGGTCGAAGAGGCGGCGGATCTTTTCAAGGCGGTGCCCTCGATCCGGGACAAGATGCAGACCCTTGCCCGCGTCGGCCTGGGCTACGTCAAGGTCGGCCAGCCCGCCACCACGCTTTCGGGCGGCGAGGCGCAGCGCGTAAAACTGTCGAAGGAATTGGCGCGGCGCTCGACCGGCCGCACGCTGTATATTCTCGACGAGCCGACCACCGGCCTGCATTTTCACGACGTGAAGAAGCTTCTCGAAGTGCTGCACGAGCTGGTGGACCAGGGCAACAGCGTCGTGGTGATCGAGCATAACCTTGAAGTGGTGAAGACCGCCGATTGGGTCATCGACATGGGGCCGGAGGGCGGCGACGGCGGCGGAACGATCGTGGCGGAGGGTACGCCGGAGGCCATCGTGCGCGAACCCGCCTCCTATACCGGACGCTTTCTCAAGGAAGTTCTTGCACGGCGGCCGGGCGGCAAACAGGCGGCGGAATGAACCCTGGATGCGCAAGCGTGGCTCTAAGCCATTGTCTTGCCGTAATTATTTGGAAACATCCGCATCCGGTTCAGGGAACGTGCCGGCGTTGGCGTTTTGCTTTGCAAAAAACGCAATGCTGCATTGCGAATTTATCGGCTTCCAAAATCGTTCATATATGATCACAGTTACATGAAGCTTGGATGAAAGTCGTAATTCTTTCGTCCCGAGGTAAGTGGACGGGTGCGGTCATTCCCCCGTTCGCCGATGCGCCCGCCGGTCCCTCCCCCCGGCGGGCGCGACTTTTTCAGCCGCCGTCTTCAGTCGCGCCTGAGCGGATTGATCCGCGCGGAGTGCAGCATCATCTCCAGGCTCAGCCGCATGAGAATGCCGAGGACGACGTCATCCCTCTCGTCGCGCAACAGGCGCGCCAGACTGGCGCCCGCCATTAGCATGGCGCTCTTGCGATCCAATTCCTCGCGGCGGGCGATCTGCATCGCTATGGGGTCGTAAAGGCTCATCACCGTCAGCGCGTTGACATGCGGGAAGTGATCGGCAGGGATTGAAAGGCCGGAGCTTGTCGCCTGCCTCTGCGCGAGAATGCGCGGGTTGGGAAGCGCGTCGCTGGCAATGCGTTTGCGCGCGACGACCAGCATCTGGTCGAAAAGGGTCTCGTCGCCGCGCCCGACGTGGGCGTAGATCGCGCCATCAGCCGAACCGGGCGGCAGCGTCCCAGGCATGGATTCGAGCGCCCGATCAGTGAAGGTCGCCCGCACGGCCATCTGGCCGGCCACGGCTGCGGCGACCGCCACCACGCTGCTGCGGTGGACGAGCGCGTCTCCATCGGTCAAGGCCTCGATCAGGACCCCGCAAAACTCCTGCGCGGCCTGGTCGATCCGCTCGCCAAGCGAGCGCATCGCGATTTCGACGGGCGCGGAGACCGCTTCGGCGACTGTGGCGGCGACCGCGTCAGTGGCGGATTGTGGCGGATGCAGCCTTTTCCCGAATACCATGGAGTTCTCGCAGCCCCGGATCGGCGCGGCTTGCTGAAAGCCGGAGGTGAAGGGATTTTGACTGAAGAGCGTTAAGAAATATTGACGCTAGGTCAAGGTTAAAATCGCGGCTATTCCGGCGCTTCCGCGTCATCTTCAGCCTGGGCGGGCGGCTTGGCCGCAGACCCCGCCAGCTGTTGCGGCGCCCGGCGGCGCGGCGCGCGCGACCAGGGCCGGTCCTCGCCGGGGGCCCGCGCCTGGCGCCATTGCACGCCCTTGTCCGAAAGGGTCAGCGTCACCGCGCCGGTTTCCTGGAGTTTTCCACGGTCGAGCAGGATTTCCGGCTGGCAGGACCGCGGCGCGAACAGCGGAGAAATGACGATCCGCGCCCGCGCGCAATCCTCATGGAAGGCGGCCGCCTCATAAACGAGCGCGACGGAAGAGCCGTCAGGCAGAACCCCGACGCAGCCGAGCGCGTCGCAACTGCCGCCGCGCTCGGCGGACATACGAGCGTCGGCGTCGGCGCGCAGCCATTGCTCGGAGGCGAAAGACTCCTTTTTCTTGCCAAGCAGCGTCAGCCGTCCCTCGGCGTCGCGCAAGGCCGCCATGTCGCCAGCCGGCGGCGCAGCAAGGTCGAAGCGTCCGCCGCTGGCCGCGCCCAAAAGTCCGAGCGCCAGCAATGGCAATGCGGTCAGCCGGAGCATGCGCGTGCGCCAGAGCACGGCCGAAAGGACGGCAAGCGTCAGGCAGACGATGCTCCAGGGCGCGAAGGCCGGCAGGGCGATGCTCGCGCCGGGCGCCGAGCCGATCCAGCCGGCGAGGGTCATGATCAGGCCGATGCCGGCGCCGAGATAGGACCAGACCCAACCGTCGAGCCCGAAGGGGTAGAGCGCCGACCCGACCAGCGCAGCGGGTACGGCGAACATCTCGATCATGGCGAGGGTCAGCGGATTGCCGACCAGCACATAGGGGCTGAGTTCGTGGAAATCATAGGCCATGAAGGAGGCGGTTGCCGATGTCGCGCAGAACGTGGCGAAAAGCGCGCCGAACAGCCCGTGCCGGCTGCGCTCGGCAAGGTTGTCGGCCAGCGAGCGCGCCGCCTCCTCGTTTTCGCGGAGCGATCCGGCTGCAGGAATGGAATTTTTCGCAGCGAGGCGCGATTCATAGACCGCGACCAGCGCCGCGACGGCGGCGAAAGAGAGCTGGAAACTCGCGCCCAGAAGCGCCTCGGGCTCGAGCGCGATCACCGCCAGCGCGGCGAAGGCCAGGTTTCGCATGGTCAGGGCTGGCCGGTCGGCGAGAACCGAGCCGAGCAGGATCAGCGTCATGAAAAGCGCGCGTTCGGAACCGACGCGCGAGCCGGTGAACAGTCCGTAGGCGCAGGCGCCGAGCATGGCCAGCGCCGCCGCCCATTTCTTGATCGGATAGTTCAAAGCGAGCGTGGTCGACAGAGCCATCAGCCTCCGCAGGCCGACGAAAAATATCCCGGCGACCAGCGTCATCTGAACGCCTGAGATCGTAATGATGTGGAAAATCCCGGCCTTGCGGATCGTCTCCTTGGCGGCGTCGGACAGGAGATCGCGCTTGCCCGTGACCATGGCCGCGCCGATCGCTCCATTGTCGCCGCCGATGGAACTGGCGACCCGTCGCGCAAGGGCGTTGCGCGTCCGGTCCACCCAGGCGAAGAAGCGAAGCGACCAATCCGCTTCTGCGGGCGGCGGCGAGGCCTCCGCCGAGCCCAGGACGCTGCCGACCGCGCCGATCCGCATGAAATAAGCGTCGCGGGCGAAATCGTAGCCGCCCGGCAGCGAGGCGTGGGCCGGGGGCAGCAGCCGCGCCTTGACGATCAGGAAATCGCCCGCGGCGAAGGCTGGAACGCCCCGCGTCGTCAGGCGGACGCGCCAGGGCGTCTGCTCCGGCGCAAGTCCCTGCGCTTCTGTCACGCGCAGCAGGAAGCGCGCCCCCTGGATGCGGTCGTCGACCTCCTCGACGAATCCGGCGAGTTCGCCAACATGGATGCGATCGAGCACGGGGGCGTTTACGCGCGCCGCCCGCCAGCCGCCCAGACATTCGCCCGCTCCCAGGGCGGCAAGTCCCACGAGGGCCGCGCAAAGTCCGCGGCGCGCCCGCGCGCGCCAGGCTATGGCGGCGCAAATGAGGCTGAAGCCGGCGACGACCCACAGCGCCGGCTCGGTCGCGGCGAGAAGATAGAACAGCGCGCCGGCGCCCGTGGCGGCAGGCAGCCAGAGGAAGGGACGGCGCAACGCCCATTCCTCGTCGAGCGCCAGTTTTCCGCGAGAGGCCAGCGCGAGCAAAAAGGCGAGCGGCGACAGGCCCGCGAACACATCCGCTCCGGGCAATGCGCCTGCCAGCCGCCTCGGGACGAGGGCCATGGACGATTGCCCCTTTTTATGTCGCCGGAGGCCATGCTACACGAGCGCGCCGGCGCAAAAAGCACCGCCCGCTCCATTTCCGGTTCAAGGTCTCATCGCAATGTCCTCTTCCGTCGTGACGCGCTTCGCCCCCTCCCCGACCGGCTTCCTGCATATCGGCGGCGCGCGCACAGCCTTGTTCAACTGGCTGCTGGCCCGCCAGACCGGCGGAAAGATGCTGTTGCGCATCGAAGACACTGATCGCGAGCGTTCGACCGACGCCGCCATCGAAGCGATCATCGACGGCATGAAATGGCTCGGCCTCGATTGGGACGGCGACGTCATCTACCAGTTTTCGCGCGCCGCCCGTCACCGCGAGGTCGCCGAGGACATGCTGGCGAGGGGCGCGGCCTACAATTGCTACGCCAGCGCGCAGGAGCTCGAGGACATGCGCGATCTCGCCCGCAAGGAAGGCCGCGCGCCACGCTATGACGGCCGCTGGCGCGACCTCGGCGGCACAGGGCAGGAGGCGGCGGCGATCGCCGAGGGCCGCAAGCCGGTGGTGCGCCTCAAGGCGCCGCGCGAGGGCGAGACGGTGATCGACGACAAGGTGCAGGGCAAGGTCACCTTTCCCAACAAGGATCTCGACGATCTCATATTGCTGCGCTCCGACGGCAATCCGACTTACATGCTGGCGGTGGTCGTGGACGATCACGACATGGGCGTGACGCAGATCATTCGCGGGGACGATCACTTCACCAACTCCGCCCGGCAAACCCATATCTACCAGGCCATGGGCTGGACGGCGCCGGTCTGGGCGCATATTCCGATGATCCTCGGGTCGGACGGCGCCAAAATGTCCAAGCGCCACGGAGCGCTCGGCGTCGATTGCCTATCGCGCCATGGGCTACCTCCCCGAGGCCTTGCGCAATTATCTGGCGCGACTCGGCTGGAGCCAGGGCGACCGCGAGTTTTTCACGACGCCGGAGCTGATCGAGGCTTTCTCGCTGGACCAGGTGCATCGTTCTCCCGCGCGCTTCGATTTCGCCAAGCTCGAAAACATGAATGGCCAGTATTTGCGCGCCATGCCGGACGAGGCGCTGCTTGAGGAGCTTGTCGCCGCCCTGCCCTTTTTGCCCGGCGGATCGGAGATTTCGGCCAGGCTCGATCCCGCTGGGAAAGCGCAACTCGCCCGCGCCCTGCCCGGCCTGAAGGAGCGCGCGAAAACCTTGATCGAACTCGTGGATGGCGCGCAGTTTCTCTTTTCCGCGCGGCCGCTGTCTTACGACGAGAAGGCGAGCCAGATTCTCTCGCCGGAGGGCCGCGCCCATCTCGCGAGCCTTGCGCCGCGGCTGGCCGCGCTGCCCGAGTGGACGGCGGCGGCGACCGAAGCCGAAGTGCGCGCCTATGTTGCTGATTCCGGCGCCAAACTCGGCCAGGTGGCGCAACCCTTGCGCGCCGCCCTGACCGGGCGGTCGACGTCCCCGGGTATTTTCGATGTGCTCGAGACGCTCGGCCGCGAGGAAAGCCTGGGGCGCATCAGCGACGCCGCACGCTAGCCAGCTTCGGGCGCGCGGCGCCCATTGGTTTAACCTGCCGTCATCTTGAACCGGCGCCGACAATCGGCTAGTCATTTGCAGCGCACAATTTTCTCGTGATTTCGTCGCAATTGGCGGGCCTCCTTGGGGCCCCGCGGGCGGGGTCGCGCGACGAAGGCTTTGATGGAAAAGGCGGATCTCATGAGTGAAACGGGCAAGTTCCAACTTGGCGACAAGGTCGTCGACATGCCGATACGGCATGGTTCGATCGGACCGGCGGTGGCCGACATCGGCAAGCTTTACGCCCAGACCGGCATGTTCACTTATGATCCCGGCTTCACCTCGACCGCGAGCTGCGAATCCAAGATCACCTATATCGACGGCGACGCCGGCATATTGCTGCATCGCGGCTATTCCATCGACCAGCTCGCCGAGAACGGCGACTTCCTCGAGACCTGCTATCTCCTGCTTTACGGAGAACTGCCGACCGTCGCCCAGAAGGCCGATTTCGATTACCGCATCACGCGCCACACCATGGTGCACGAGCAGATGGCGCAATTCTTCACGGGCTTCCGTCGCGACGCCCATCCCATGTCGGTCATGGTCGCGTCGGTCGGCGCGCTCTCGGCCTTCTATCACGACTCCACCGATATTTCGGACCCGATGCAGCGCGTGATCGCCACGATGCGCATCATCGCCAAAATGCCGACCATGGCGGCGATGGCCTATAAATATTCGATCGGCCAACCCTTCATCTTCCCGAAGAACGACCTCGACTACACGTCGAACTTCCTGCGCATGTGCTTCGCCGTGCCCTGCGAGGACTACAAGGTCAATCCGGTGCTGTCGCGCGCGCTCGACCGGATCTTCATCCTGCACGCCGATCACGAGCAGAACGCCTCGACCTCGACCGTGCGCCTTGCCGGTTCGTCGGGCGCCAATCCCTTCGCCTGCATCGCCGCCGGCATCGCCTGCCTGTGGGGCCCCGCCCACGGCGGCGCCAATGAAGCGGCGCTGAAGATGCTGGCGGAAATCGGCTCGGTCGAAAATATTCCGAAATACATCGCCAAGGCCAAGGACAAGAACGATCCGTTCCGGCTGATGGGTTTCGGCCATCGCGTCTACAAGAACTACGATCCCGCGCGCGAAGATCATGCAGCAGACCTGCCATGAGGTGCTGACCGAACTCGGCATCAAGGACGATCCGCTGCTTGACGTCGCCGTGGAGCTGGAGCGCATCGCGCTGCACGACCCCTATTTCGTCGAAAAGAAGCTCTATCCGAACATCGACTTCTATTCGGGCATCACCCTCAAGGCGATGGGCTTCCCGGTCTCCATGTTTACCGTGCTCTTCGCCCTCGCCCGCACGGTCGGCTGGATCGCGCAATGGAAGGAAATGATCGAGGATCCGCATCAGAAGATCGGCCGCCCGCGCCAGCTCTATACCGGCGCGCCGCAGCGCGAATATGTTCCGATGAGCGCGCGTTGATCCTGTTCCCCTGCTCAAGTCATGCAGAACCGTCCCGCTCGCGCGGGACGGTTTTTGCATTCGCCGCCGCCCTCGGGCTGTGTTTCGCCATGGGCTGCGCCAGCCCGGCGCTGGCGCAGGCCAATCAGATGGAGGAAAGCGGGGTCGGCGAGAAACGGCCCGAACAGCCGGACGTCAACGACAAGGCTTTCGACTGTTCTGCTTTCAAACAGGCGCTCGGCGCGGCTTCCGACGGTTTCAAGACGCTGCGCGGCGCGCCAATCCAGGACGATGAGACGATTGCCCGCTTCAGCGTGACCTCGCCGCTGTTCGGCGCCTGTGAAATCCTCGACAAGAAGAAGGTCGGCGAAACCAGCTATTCCTGCCAGGCCGACAAACTGACCCTCGCCGACCTCAAGGCCACCGTGGAATCCTGCCTCGGCGAGCTTGCCAACGGTCTGGCGTCGAACGAAAATCCCAATACGCCCTACCTGCGCTACAGCCCGCTCATCGGCGGCGTGCGAGGCCGCATGATGGTGCTCGCCACTTTCGGCAAGAAGACGCTGGTGATTTTCAAACCGCGTTGATGCTCAGCCAGATCACAAATTTCCAGCCGCGCATGACCTTGGGTAAGGCATCGGTAATTTTTGCGCTTTAATGTTTTCGTGCATCCGGTCGGCAGACACTTGCGGTCGGAATTTGATTAGTTTTTTCAGGATCAGCGCGATGAAGACTAAATTTTTGATTGCCGCATTATTGTTGGCCACACCTTCCATCTCTTCCGCGGCGACGCTTGGCTTCGACACTCTGGGCGGCTCCTCCGCTGTCCCGAATGGCTATGGCGGCCTCGACTGGAGCAATTGGTACGTCCGGCCTGCGGCCTCGAGCCTCGGCGGTCCGAGCGGTTACAACAATGCCGACGTCAGCGCTCCCGACATCGCCTATAATGCAAACGGGACTCCGGCGAGTTTTTCCGCGGCCAGCGGAACTTTTACGCTGAACAGTTTCTATTTGACGGCCGCCTGGGACAACAACCTCAATGTCACCTTGACCGGTTCGCGCAATGGCGTCGTCCTGGACACGGCGTCTTTCACCGTTTCGTCCAGCGCTCCCACATTCGAATCCTTCAACTGGCTGGGGATCGACACGGTCAAGCTTTCGACCTCGGGTGGCGTCAACGCCTTTTCCGGTGGTTCAGGCACTGAAGTGGCGCTGGATAACCTGACCATAAACAATGCGGTTTCCAGCGTTCCCGAAATGTCGACCTGGGCGATGATGCTGGCTGGTTTCGCCTTTGTCGGCCTCATGCGCGGGTGCCGCGCGAGACCGGCGACGCGGTTGGCCTGATCGGAAACATCAAGCGATTCGCTTCATTCTCAATTCGTTGCGGCTAAGATCTCATAAATCGCTTCAGCCGCCTTCTCGCTTGGCGCGGCGTTGCGGGCAAGCTGCATTTTTTCGCGCAACCGGTCGAGCGCGGCGAATTGGCGCCGGCGCTCCGGGCTGTCGTCGACGATCCCGGCGAGCGCCTCGGCCAAAGGCTCCGCTTCCGCCTGCTCCTGCAAAAATTCGGGAAAGGCGTTCTCTTCCAGGATCAGGTTCGGCAGCACGATGGTCGGGACCTGGATCAGCCGTCGCGCGATGAATTCCTCGATTTTCGGCACGCGGTAAGCGACGATTGTCGGCGTGCGCGACAAAGCCAGCTCCAGCGTCACCGTTCCCGAGGCCGCCAGCGCGGCGCGGGCCGAGCGAAAGGCGGCGTATTTCTCGGCCTCGCCGACGACGATCCGCGGCTTGACCTTCCAACCTTCGATCATCGCCCTGATCTTGCTCTTCGACCGGTGCGGCGGCGGGCAGCACGTAATCCAGACCGGGACGCAACGTGTCGAGCCGGGCGATCGGCGCCGCCGAAGGACGGCGCCCATGCGCGCCAGCACCGAGCCGCGCGACCCCGGCAGCACCAGCACGGGGCCCTCAGCCTCTTGCGAGTCGTCGCACGCGAAATTCCCCAAGTCTTTCGATCAGGGGATGGCCGACATAAAGGCAGCGCGGGCCGCCGAGCCTTTCATGCGCCGCCGGCTCGAAGGGCAATAGCGCCAGCACGAGGTCGATGAAGCCGCGCATCTTTTTCGCGCGTCACGGCCGCCAGGCCCAGACGGTCGGGCTGACGTAATCGACGACTTTCAGGTCGGGCAAAGCCTTGCGCGCCATTTTGGCGACGCGGTGGGTAAAATCGGGGCTGTCGATCATGACAAGCGCATCTGGCCGCGCAGCGACCACGGCCTGCGCCGTCTGGTCGATGCGCGCCAGCAAAGTCGGCAGACGGGCGAGCACCGGCAGCACGCCCATCACTGAAATATCGGAGATCGGAAACAGGCTGGAAAAACCTTCGCGCGCCATCGCCTCGCCGCCGACGCCCACAAGCTCGACGCCGGGCGATTGCGCGCGGAGGGCGCGGATCAGCTTGTAGCCAAGCTGATCGCCCGAAGCCTCGCCCGCGACGATGAAGAGCTTCATGCTCCCTCCGACGCAAAGCCGTGGAGGAACAGGCCGGCTTTTTCCGCCTCCGTCGCCACGGCGGCGAGGTCGAGCATCAGCACCTGACCGGCTGCGACCGCGAGGCCGCGCAGACCCGCGCGCTGCGCGGCGGCGATGGTTGCCGGGCCGATGGCGGGCAGATCGGCGCGCAGGTCCTGGCCTTTTTTCGGCGCCTTGACCAGAAAGCCAGCAGGGCCCTTGGCCCGCCAGCGGCCTTTTTCGCGCAACTGCGCGACCCGGTCGATCATCGCGTCGGTGCCTTCAACCGCCTCGATGGCGATGATCCGGCGCTTTGAGACGACCAGCGCCTGTCCGCAATCATAGGCCGAGAGATCATCGAGGCATTTCCGCGCGAATGCGAGATCGTCCGAGACGTCTGCAGGGAAGGCGACGCCGTTCATCGCGCCTTCCCACGCCAGCAGGTCCGGCGCGAAGGAGTCGACGCCGACGACGCGAAAACCTTCGCGCTCGAACAGTCTCGATCACGCCTTTGAGCGCATGGTCGTCGCCGCCCTTGAACAGGCGGACTATCGCGGGAAGCCGGCTTGATCGCGCCCCAATCGAGGCGCAGTTCGGAAAGCTCGGGCCGTCCGAGGCCGCCGATGAAGCAGACATCCTGGATGCCGCGGGAGGAAATTTCGCGCATGGCGCCGCCGAGCTGGCCGACGCCAACCCAGACATGCGGGAATTCCTCGACTTCCTTGCCCGCTATGCCGCGCAGGCCGAGCAGGAAAACCTCGCAGCCGCGCGCCTGCGCCGCGCGGGCGGCGGCGATGGGAAACCGGCCGCCGCCACAGATCAGGGCGACCTTGCCGCTCACGCCAGATCTTTCCCGAATTCCGGCACGCAAAACTGCCTGTCGCCTCCGGCGCGGATGAAATCGAGGATTTCCTTGACCTCGGCATTGTCGGCGAAGCTCGACGGCGACGTCCTCCATCCGCTCCTTCAGCGTGCCTTCCGGCGCGAACAGGGCGCGATAGGCGCGGCGCAACTCGTGGATGGCTTCGCGCGAAAAATTGCGGCGCTTCAAGCCGACGAGATTGAGCCCCATCAGAAATGCCGCGATTGCCGAAGGCCAGGCCGAAAGGAATGAGATCGGCGGTGATGCCGGTCAGGCCGCTGACGAAGGCGTGCGAGCCGATGCGGGCGAATTGCACGATCGCCGAGCCGCCGCCGCAAATGACGAAATCGCCGATCGTGACATGGCCCGCGAGCATGACATTGTTGGAGAAGACGCAATCGTTGCCGACTTCGCAATCATGGCCGACATGGGAATTGGCCAGGAAGGCGCAGCGGTCGCCGACAATCGTCGCGCTGCGTCCGCCCGCCGTGCCCGGATTCATCGTCACGCCCTCGCGGATCAGGCAATCCGCGCCGATCGCAAGGCTTGTCTCCTCGCCGCGAAATTTGAGATCCTGCGGCTCATGGCCGAGCGAGGCGAAGGGGAAGACGCGGGTGCGCGCGCCGATGCTCGTGCGGCCGGCCACGACGACATGCGATTTCAGCTCGACGCCCTCGCCGAGATCGACATTCGGGCCGACATGGCAGAAGGGACCGATGACGACGCCGGCGCCAAGTCTTGCGCCATCTTCTACCACCGCCGAAGCATGGATGCGCGCGCCTTGGGTCATGTCTTTTCAACCTTGCTCTTGTGCCGGCGTGTCAGTGGCGATCATGGCGCTGATTTCGGCCTCCGCCACCAGAACGCCATCAACCATCGCCCTGCCCTGATACCACCACATGTTGCGGCGCTGGTTCAGTCTTGGTCATGTGCAATTCGACGCGATCGCCGGGGACGACGGGCTTGCGGAACTTCGCCTTGTCGATGGTCATGAAATAGACCAGCGGCGGCCTTTCGCCGCCAAGCCGCGCATTGACGCACAGCGCGCCCGCCGTCTGCGCCATGGCTTCGATCAGCAGCACGCCCGGAAAGACCGGCTTTTCGGGGAAATGGCCGGTGAATTGCGGTTCGTTGATCGTGACGTTCTTGATGCCGATGCCGAATTCGTCGCCGCGCGCCTCGATGATGCGGTCCACCAGCAGGAACGGATAGCGATGCGGCAGCAATTCCATCAGCCGCTGTATGTCGATCGTTTCCAAAGTGGTTGTTTCGGCCGTCATCATCGTTTTCCGTGGCAAATTGGTCAACCCGGGCCAAATGCCCCCGAACGGGCTTTAACGACAGTCCCGGACGAAAGCCAGACCAAAACGTCGAAAGCCGGACCAAAAATCAGTCCTGCCGGGCCGGTCTGCGGTTTTTGACCAGCCGGTCCACCGCCGCGACGCCCTTCAGCCATTCGCGGGCGTTCTTCGCCGGCGATCCGCCCATTTTTGCGCCCGGCGCCACATCGGCCATCACGCCGGATTGCGCGGCGATCTGCGCGCCCATGCCGATGCGCAAATGCCCGGTGATGCCCGCCTGCCCCGCGACGACGACGAAATCGCCAAGTTCCGTCGAGCCGGATATGCCGACCTGGCTGACGATGACGCAATGGCGGCCGATCACCACATTATGGGCGATCTGCACGAGATTATCGATCTTCGTTCCCTCGCCGATGATCGTGTCGCGATTGGCGCCGCGATCGATCGTGGTGTTGGCGCCGATCTCGACATCGTCCTGGATGATGACGCGGCCGATCTGCGGCACCTTGAGATGGCCGCGCGGGCCCATGGCGAAGCCGAATCCGTCCTGGCCGATGCGGACGCCGGGATGGATGATGACGCGGTCGCCGATCAGCGCATTGCAGACCGTCGCGCCCGCGCCGACGGCGCTGTCGCGGCCGATCCGCACATCCGGGCCGATCACCGCATTGGGGCCGATCACCGCGCCGGCGCCGATTTCCGCGCGAGGGCCGATGACGGCGCCGGGATCGACGGTCACCTCAGCCTCGAGCCGCGCCAGGGGATGGACATTGGCGCCGGGCGAAACGCCGTGCGCGCCGAACAGCGAAACCGGGCGCGCCGCCTCGGGATAGAGCCGCGCCGTCACCTGCGCGCAGGCGCGGTAGGGTTCGCCCACCACCAGCGCCGCGACATGGGCGGGCGCGCGCCCGGCGTAACGCTCGCCGATCAGGCAGGCGGTGGCGCGCGTCTGCGCGAGTTGGTCGGCGTATTTGGGATTGTCGAGAAAGACCAGGTCGCCCGGCCGGGCCTGATCGAGCGGCGCGATGCCCTGGATCTGCAGGGTGAGATCGACGTTGTCGGCGACTTTCGCGCCCGTCCATTCGACGATGTCGGCCAGCGTCGGCGACAGGGCCCGGCGGAAAAATTTCATCTCGTCCATTGTGTAGCGCTCCCGGCGCACCGGCGTCGCCAAACCACCACGACTGATTGGCCGGAGTTTTTCGCTCGCAATGCCTTTGGGACGAATGCGAGAAACGGCCCGGATATGAAAAAGGCGCGGCCGGAGCCGCGCCTTTGATCTTGTACGCGCGCGGCGATCAGAAAGTCGTGCCGCCCGTGAAGCTGAAGCCCTGGGTCACGTCGGCGCTGCTCTTCGACAGGGCGAAGGCGTAGTTGAAGCGGATCGGACCCATCGGCGAAGCCCAGATCACGCCGAGGCCAACCGACGAGCGGACGAGGCCGCCGTCGCCGCCGACAGTGATCTGACAGGTTTGGCTGGTCGCCTGGGTCACGCCGTTGACGCTTCCGCTCAGAGGTGTTTTTCCGGGGGTACAGGTCGAAACGATACCGGAGAAGTTGGTCAAGCCTTTATAGTCCGAGCAGCGATCCGGCGTCGGCGAAGATCGCGCCCTTCAGGCCGATATCCCTTGGAATACCCCAGATCGGGAACTGCGCTTCGAGCGAAGCGCCCCAATAATTGGTGCCGCCAAGCGCGTTGCCCTGGTTGGTTCCGCCGAGGGTGTTGGTGATGTCGCGCGGACCGATGCCGCCCGGCGCGAAGCCGCGCACCAGCGTCTGGCCGAGATTGAAATTGTCTACGACGCGCAGCGGCTGGCTGCTAAGATCCAGCAGGTTGCCGCCCTGGAGATGCACGAGACCGACGATATTGTCGAAATAGAGCTCGTGGTAAGCCTTGATGTCGGCTGTGGTGCGTACGAACTTGGAATCGCCGCCGGCGCCGGCGATGTCCTGGGACACGTTGGCGAGAATGCCGAGATGCGGATCACGGGGCTTGTCCAGCGTATTGTAGGCCAGGGTATAGCCGACCATCGAGGTGACCCAGCCGCCCTGCGCCTGTTTCAGCGCCAGCGACGCTTCGCCGTTGGTCAGACAGGAATATTGGTTCCCGGCGGCGGCGGAGGTGCCCGCGGCGGCAGTGCTGACGCCATCTAGTTGGACGCCGTTAATCGTCGTGTTCTTCGGATAGAAATTCGAGGTACCGCAATCGTTATACTGGTAGGTCGAATTGTTCGGGATCGTCAGCAACGAATAATAGCCGGTGTAGCGCAACCCGAGCGAGAATTCGTCGGTGATCGGAATGCCCAGGCGCAGGGTGCCGCCGCTGACCCAGTTCGAATAATAGGCGTAGGGCGAGGGTTCGGAGACTTTGGTGTAGGCGTCGAAGCCAGCGGCAAGCCGCTGGTCGAGAAAGAAGGGCTCGGTGTAGTTCAGCTCGATGCCCTTGGAATATTCGCCGTAGGTCACGGAGCCACGGATGTAGTCGCCGCGGCCGAGCAGGTTGGACTGGGTGACCGCGACTTCCGCGAGCCAGCCCTGGGTGGTCGAATAGCCGCCGGAAACGGAGAAATTGCCGGTGGACTGCTCTTCGACATCGACATCGATGATGATTCGATCGGCTGAAGAGCCGGCCTGATTGGTGATCTTGATCTTCTTGAAGAAGCCAAGCGCGTTGAGACGGCGCTCAGCCTTGTCGACCATGGACTTGTTATAGGCGTCGCCTTCGCCGAGTTCGAATTCGCGGCGGATGACGTAGTCGCGCGTTGCGGTATTGCCATGCACGTTGATGCGCTCGACATAGACGCGCGGGCCGTCCTCGGCGATGAAGGAGATGTTGACCGTGTGATTGGCCGGATCGCGGTCGCCGCGCGTGCGGATCTGGGTGAAGGCGTAGCCGCGCTTCGACACTTCCGACGTCATGCGGTCGACCGTCTTCTGGACCGCGTCGCCGTCGTAGATATCGCCGGCATGGACGCGGACGGCAGACTCCAGCGTGTCGCTCGGAACATCGCGCAGATGCGACTCAACGTTCACCGAACCGACGGTATATTGCCCGCCTTCCTCCAGCGTGATGGTGACGATATAGCCGCCCTGCGCCGCGTCATAGACAGCGTCTTCGCCGATCACGCGGAAATCCGCATAGCCGTTCTTGAGGTAATAGCGACGGATCGCCTCGGCGTCCTTGGCGAGACGATCGGGATCGTAAACGTCGGACGTCTTGATGAACGAAATATAGTTCATCTCCGTCGTTTCCATCAGGCCGAGCAGCTTGCGTTCGGAAAAGACGTGATTGCCGACGAAGCGGATTTCCTTGATGCCGGTCTTCTCGCCTTCGTCGACGGTGAAAACGACGTCGACCGTGCCCTTGGGGGTCTGCACCGTGCGCGCGGTGACCTTGGCGCCGTTGCGGCCGGCGCGGCGATAGATGTCGACGATGCGCTGGACGTCAGCGTCGACCGTCGATTGGTTGAAGCCGCCGCGGGCTCGGGACTGGACTTCCTTCTCCAGCTCTTCGGACTTGACCTTGCTATTGCCGACGAAGACGACGTGATTGATGACAGTCGCGTTCTCGACGACGTGAACGACCAGCGTGGCTCCGCGGTGGCTCACCTGGACATCGGAGAAATTTCCGGTGCCGTAAAGCCGCTTGACGCCTTCGTTGGCGTCAACGCCGGTGAAATAGGACCGAATGGTTTCGGAATCGACGCGCCTGTTGCCCTCGACGACGACCGTCTCGGCATGAGCGAGGGCTGGGACGGCCAGGGAGCCGGCTACCAGCAGAACCGCCAGCGCGGAACGACCCATAAGACCTTGGCGAAACTTCATTGAAACCCGGTCTCCATACATTTTCCGCCGGGAACGCCGTGTCCCGCAGCAGACGTCGAATCGCGATCCGACGCATTAAAAATCAGACCCAGACTGGATAGCACAACCCAAGCCTGAACATTGCGACTCTGCTTCTACAAGGTTTATGAAATCCTGCAAATGCCTAAGGTCGCGTGTCTCATTTTTTTACGATGCCGTGGCCCGCAAGACACGCTTTTCAGAGAGGTTTTACGTCCCGATTTTGACACATTTCTTGCCGGAGGCCAGCCCGCCCACGCAATTCCGGCCCATTCCAGTAAAAAGCCCGTTGCTTGCTGCAACGGGCCTTTTTGGTTTCGATGGCGACACGCTGTCGCAGAACGCGGAGGCCTCACCCCAGGTGGAGCCATTGCCGGGTAAGCCGGACAATGTCGTTGTAGGTGGAGACGAGCATCAGCGCGGCGACGAAGGCGAGTCCGATCCGGAAGCCGAACTCCTGGGCCCTCGACGTCAACGCCTTGCCCCGCGCGGCCTCGAAGCCGAAATAGAGCAGATGGCCGCCGTCGAGCAGCGGGACCGGCAGCAGATTCAACAGGCCGATGGAGATGGAGAGGATCGCGGCCAGGTTGAACAGCGGCCAGAGGCCGGCCTTGGCGACTTCGCCCGACACCTCGGCGATGCGGATCGGGCCGGACAATTGCTCAGCCGATTCGCGCCCCGCGACGAGTCCGCCGAGATAGGAGCCCGTACGCGCCACGACGTACCAGGTTTCGCGCCCAGCCTCGACCGCGGCCATCGGCAGGCTGTACGTCTGGAGCCGCAAGTCCTCGGGCGCGCCGCCGGCGGTGACGCCGAGCACACCAACGCGACTGACGCCGAAGGGGGTTTTCATGTCCTTGCGTTCCGGCGTGGCCTCGATCCCGACGTCCTTGCCGTCGCGCAGGACGACAAAATGCAGAGTCGTGTCGCCGGAAGCGGAAACGATCCGCTGCATGTCGAGGAAACCGTCGATCTTGTCGCCGTTGATGGAAACGACGACATCGCCTTTCTGGAAACCGGCCGCGGCGGCGCGGCCGCCCTCGATGACCGAATCGATCCGCGGCGTCAGGATCTGGCGGCCGTCGAAATAGAACAGGCCGGTGAAGATGATGAGGGCGAGCAGGAAATTGGCGACGGGGCCGGCTGCGACCACGGCCGCCCGCTTCCACACCGTCTGCCCCTGGAACGTCACCGCGCGCTCGGCCTCGGGCATGGCGTCGACGGCGCCGAAATCAGGTTCGCTCGCCCCGTTCGCGTCGCCATGGAAGCGCACGTAGCCGCCCAGCGGGAGTGCGGCAAGGCGCCAGCGGGTGCCGCGCCTGTCGGTGAAATGCGCGATCTCCGGTCCAAAGCCCATCGAGAAGGCGTCGACCTGCACTCCGCACCAGCGACCGACCAGGAAATGCCCCAGTTCATGGAAGAACACCACCATGCTGAGCACGAAGATGAAGGGCACCAGATAGGATCCCAATGTCCAGAGATAATGAAACAATGCCATGACAACTCCCCGACTCGGGCGCAGCCGGGAAGTCGTTCCCAGTTGGCGCGCGAATGGTTACTATTGTGTTAGCATGACCGATTGCGGGTTAACGGCCAAGGCCCGCGAGCCGCGCTTGGGACCTTTCTCGCACAATATGGTCAACGGCGAGCGCGGCGCCGATATCGGCAGGCGCGCCAGCGGCGCCCTCTGCGCATGAATATTTCACACACCGCTTCAACATGTTTTGCGATGTCATTGAAGCCGATGCGTTTTTCTAAAAACGCGGCGACCATGATCTCGTTCGCGGCATTGAGAATCGTCGGCATGGCCGCCACCCGCCGCCAGCGCATCCATGGCCACGCGCAACGCCGGGAAACGCGAAAAGTCCGGCCGTTCAAAAGTTAACGCTCCAATTTCGGCCAAATCGAGACGCTTCACACTTGTGGCCACCCGGTCCGGCCACGCCAGGCAATGCGCGATGGGCGTCTTCATGTCGGGAACGGCCATGCCCGCGGTGACCGCGCCGTCCGCGAAAGAGACGAGCCCATGCACGATGGACTGCGGGTGAACGAGCACGTCGAGCTTTTTCGCGGCGATCCCGAATATGTGCAGGGCTTCGATCAGTTCCAGCCCCTTGTTCATCAGGCTGGCGGAATCGACGGTGACTTTCGGCCCCATCGCCCAATTGGGATGGGCGAGGGCCTGTTCTGGCGTGGCCGCGGCGATTTTTTCGGCGGTCCACGTGCGGAATGGACCGCCAGAGGCGGTCAGCCACATCTTTTCGATCCGATCGGCGCTTTCGCCGCCAAGCGCCTGGAAAATGGCGTTGTGCTCCGAATCCATCGGCAGGACCCGGACCCCCATCTCCCGAGCCTTGCGCATGAACGGTTCGCCGGCGCAGACGAGGCATTCCTTGTTGGCGAGCGCCACATGGCGCCCCGCTTCGACGGCGGCGAAGGTCGGCTCGACGCCCGCCGCGCCGGCGATCGCGCCGACGACAAGGTCCGCCTCCATGCCGCGCGGCCTGCTTGAGCGCTTCGGGTCCGGCGGCGGCCTCGATGCCCGAGCCGGACAATTCGGCCTTCAACTCCGCATAGGCCGCGGGATCGGCGACGGCGACGAATTTCGCGCCGAGGGCTTTTGCGGCGCGGGCGAGATTTTTCGCGTCGCGGCCACCCGCCAGCGCCACGGTCTCGAATGCGCCGGGCGCGCCAAGAATGACCGCCTCCGTCGAACGGCCAATCGAGCCGGTCGCGCCGAGTATGGTCAGCTTTTTCGGGGCTTTTGGTGCGAAGCTGCGGGCATGGAAGAGATCCTAGGGCCAGTGAAACAAGCCGGCGCGCCGCGCCCGGGCAGGCCGTGCGCCAGACCAAATAGGGCGGCGAAAATGGTTGCGGCGATGAACCCGTCGAGCCGGTCCATGAAACCGCCGTGACCGGGAATGAGGCCGCTCGAATCCTTGACGCCGAACCGGCGCTTGATCCAGGATTCGAACAGGTCGCCGCCCTGCGCAACGGCGCCGGCGACCAATCCGAGCAGGAAGAGCGGCAGCATCGGCGCATCGACATCAGGCCAGAAATGCGCCGCGCGGCCCCGATCGCCGCGCCGCAGAAAACGCCGACCAGAAAGCCGGACCAGGTCTTGCCGGGCGAAATGCGCGGGCACAGCTTGGGGCCGCCAATCAGCCGGCCGCCGAAATAGGCGCAGACATCGGTCCCCCAGACGACGGCGAACAACCAGCCGATGGCGCAGGAGCCAAAGATCGGCGCGCGCCGCGAGCGCCACCGTCGCCAGCAGCAAGCCGCCAGCGTAAAGCACGCCCGGGCGCGCCCAGAGTCCGGAACCCCGCCCCGCCGCCCAGGCGCAGAAGCCGGCGGCGGCAAGCAGCAAGGCGAGCGCGGCTTCGCCCTGCCCGTTCGCCTGCAAAATCGCCGCGCCGCACAGCGCGAGGCCGCCTGCGAAGGTGCGAATCCACGGCAGCGGCGCGGCGATCAGCCTCTGCCATTCCCAGTGGACGGCCAAGCGCGGCCGCCAGCCAGAACAGGACGAACACCGCGCCGCCCAGCACCAGCGCCGTGACCGCCGCGGCGACCAGAACCAGGGCGGAAGCAGCGCGCACGCCCAAGTCGCCGAGGCTGCAGGCGCGCCATCAGCGCCCGGCTTCCGAACGCGGAACGGAACTCGTCGAGGCGGATCTTGCGCGATTTCAACGCGGGGTTCGAAGTCATGACGTCGATTTCACCTTGTCCACCCGCCGCAGCTTCGACGCGCGCGCCGACCCACCGAACCGCTGTCGCGGGCGCGGAAGGAATTCGATGGCGAGCTGCAAGGCCTGCCGGTCGAAATCCGGCCAGTAGATCGGCAGGAACACCAGTTCGCTATAGGCGGCCTGCCACATCAGGAAATTCGACAGCCGCATTTCGCCGGAGGTGCGGATGATGAGGTCGGGATCGGGCGTGCCGGCCGTCTGCGAGTTGCGGCGGCGAACAGCGCTTCGTCGATGTCCTCGGGCTTCGAGCCTGCCCGGCGGCGGCGTCGCGGGCCAGCGCGCGCGCCGCCTCGACGATCTCCTGCCGCGCGCCGTAATTGAAGGCGACGATCAGGTCGAGCTTGTCATTGTCGCGCGTCCGCTGCTCCGCCTCGTCCAGCAGGGCGACGATGTCGGGCTTGAGGTTGTCGCGCTGGCCGATCACCCTGACCCTGACGCCCGACGCCTGCAGGTCGCGAGGTCGTTGCGGATGAAGATCTTCAGAAGGCCCATCAGCTCGGAAATTTCCTGGGCTGGGCCGCGTCCAGTTCTCGCTGGAAAAGCTGTAGACGGTGAGATAGCGCACGCCGAGATCGCTGGCGGCGCGCACGGTGCGACGCAAGCGCCTCGACGCCGCGCCTGTGACCCTCGAAGCGCGGCAGGCCGCGCGCCGCCGCCCAGCGGCCGTTGCCGTCCATGATGACGCCGACATGCAGCGGCGCTCTTGCAGAAGCGCGGTCGCCGCGAGGACTGGCTTGCTCGAGATCAGCCCGCTGCTGTCCGGTCGCAAGGCGGCCGCGGCTTGCCAAATCGCCGATTCTTCGCCGATTTCATCGGAAGCCAAATCCCGCCCACCTGCAGCACAGACCGTCCGCGAACGTGAAAAACACGACTCCAGCGTCCAATCCGTTGAGCATAGTTAGGGGCAGGAAACGACGGCGCCCCTCCGATCTCGGTGCGCCAGATGTCTCGCCGATGCCGGAGACGCCTCATACCCGCCAGGTGCCGCTCAAACCTGCATGATTTCCTTTTCCTTGGCGGCCAGCGCCGGGTCGATCTCGGTGATGGCGCTGTCGGTCGCTTTCTGCACTTCGCGCTCGTGGCGCTTCTCGTCGTCTTCGCTGATCGCCTTGTCCTTGACCAGCTTTTTCAGGACATCCATGCCGTCGCGGCGCACGTGGCGCACGGCGACGCGCGATTCCTCGGCGTATTTATGGGCGATCTTGACGAGTTCCTTGCGGCGCTGCTCGTTGAGTTCGGGGATGCGGATGCGCAGGATCTGGCCCTCGACCGTCGGGGAGAGCCCGAGATTGGCGTCGCGGATCGCCTTGTCGACCGCGTTGACCATGCCCTTGTCCCAGACCTGCACCGCCAGGGCGCGCGATTCGGGCACGGAAACCGTTGCGACCTGGTTGATCGGCATGGCCTGGCCATAGGCCTCCACCATGCACCGGCTCCAGCAGCGCCGCCGAGGCGCGGCCGGTGCGCAAGCCCGCCCAGTTCATGCTTGAGCGCCGGAATCGCGCCCTGCATGCGCCGCTTGATGTCCGCCAGATCGAATTGAGCACTCATGTCATTACCTGTCTTGAAGATCCCTCGCATCAGCTCGGCGTCGCGTTCGCTCCAGGCGACTTCCCCGCTTCAAGGGAAGCGGAGAAGGCGCGAGCGCAATCGGTAAACGCTGGAGCAAGAAATTTGCATGAAGCTCACGGAACGACAAGCGTCGACTTGCCGCGCCCCGACAGAGCCGCAGTGATGGCGCCGGGTTCGGCAATCGAAAAGACGATTATCGGAATCCGGTTCTCCCGAGCAAGCGCAAAAGCCGCCGTGTCCATGACGGCGAGGTTTTTCGCGATCGCCTCGTCATGGGTCAGTCTGTCGTAACGGGTGGCGGTCGGGTCCTTCTTGGGGTCGGCCGAATAAACGCCATCCACCTGCGTCGCCTTCATGATGGCGTCGCAGGACAGTTCGGCCCCGCGCAGCGCCGCGCCGGTGTCGGTGGTGAAGAAGGGATTGCCGGTGCCGCCCGCCAGGATGACGATGCGGCCCTTGCCGAGCTGGTGCAGCGCCGCCTGGCGCGAATAGGGCTGGCAAAGCGAGGGCATGGCGATGGCCGAGAGCGCCCGCGCCGGACGGCCGCGCTTCTCGACCGCATATTCGATGGCGAGCGCGTTCATCACAGTCGCCAGCATGCCGATGGAATCGGCGCGCGCCCGCTCGATGCCGCTCTTGGCGCCCTGGATGCCGCGAAAAAAATTGCCGCCGCCGACGACAACGGCGATTTCGACGCCAAGATCCGCCGCCGATACGAGATCCTCGGCCATGCGCTCGATGGTCTGCTCGTCAAGACCGTGCGTCTGCGGCCCCTGCAACGCCTCGCCTGACAATTTCACCACGACCCGTTTCCATTGCGCAGCTGGCGGAGAATTGGTCATGCGTCCCCTCATCGGCCCGAATGGAAAAAAGACCGCCGCGATTCGCCGTGGCGCCGCGCTTTCATAGGCTCCAGAGACCGATTGCACAAGGCTTCGGCAGCAACCGGCCAGTCGAGATTGTTAACCAATTTCGTTGATCCTTGCGTCATGCCTTCACCGCTCCAAGCCCGATCCGCAACGCCCGAACTGTCTGACTTTTATGTCGTCGTCGCGCCACTTCTCGCCGCGCTGGTTGCGGCTGCGTCGCCCGCCGTTCTCAACGACCCCGACACCTGGTGGCATGTCGCGACGGGCGAGTCGATTCTCAATCATGGCGCAATTCCCAAGCAGGACGTCTTCTCGTTTTCTGCGCCGGGCATTCCCTGGTCGGCGCATGAATGGCTGACCGAGGTCCTGCTCCAGCTCGCTCACCGGCTCGCGGGATGGAGCGGAATCGTCCTGCTGACTGGCATTGCCGCCGGCGGAGCCCTGGCCGTGGTTGCGGCCCGCGCCTCGCGCGCATTGGCAGGCGCGCCGCTGCTCGTCGTCACTCTCCTCAGCTACAGCCTGATCGCTCCGAGTCTGCTGGCCCGACCGCACATATTCGGCCTGTTGTTCCTGGCGATCTGGACCTCCGGCCTGCTCGCGGCGCGCGACGCCGACCGCGCCCCCTCCCCGTTCCTGCTGCCGCTCATGCTGCTCTGGACGAACATGCACGCCTCGTTCCTGCTGGGCCTCGCGCTGATGGGGCCGTTCGCGCTTGAAGCGCTGATCAAGGCGCCGGCCGGCAATCGCTTCGGAGTCTTCAAAAGCTGGACCCTGTTCGGACTTGCGGCGGTCGCGCTGGCCCTGGTCAACCCGCAATTCTACGACGCCTTTCTCTATCCCGTCAGGGTGATGAACCTGAGGCTTCTCTCCGGCATTGTCGAATGGCGGCCAGCGAGCTTCGACCATGTCGAGGCCATTGAGATCGTGATTCTGGCCTTGATCGGCCTGGGACTGTTCAGGCCCGTTAGAGTGCCGCCGGTGCGGTTGCTGCTGCTGCTCGGCCTCGTGCATATGGCGCTGCATCAAGGGCGCCAGCAAATGGTGCTGGCCATCGTCGCTCCCTTGCTGCTTGCGGCCCCGATGGGCGAGGCTTTTCCGGCGAATGCGACGGCAGCTCCAATCCGGAGGTTCGTCTGGCGCGGCGCGTTGGCCGTTCTGGCGCTGGCGGCCGTGTTGCGCGCAGCCTTTCCGCTTGAACGCATGGATTCGCCGACCGCGCCGATTTCCGCGCTGGCCGCCGTGCCGCCGGAGTTGCGCAAGCAGCCTGTGCTCAATGCGCTCGGCTTTGGCGGCTACCTGATCTTCCTGCATGTCCGCCCGTACATCGACGGACGCTCGGACATGTATGGCGACGCCTTCATGGACAATTACGACCGCGTCGTCGGGAACGACGGCGCCGCGCTCGACCAGACGCTGGCTCAGGAAAACATCGCCTGGACGATTTTTCCGCCGGACGCGCCGATCCTGAAAGCCATGGATGCGCGAAGCGGTTGGCGACGCCTCTACAGCAATTCCTTCGCCGTCATTCATGCGCGAACAGACGCCGCGCCGTCAAAAAACGCGGTATTGCCGAAATAGGGGCTCCGCCCGCATCAGGTCATGAAAAAGGCGGCCCTTGGGCCGCCTTTTGCATTCAAGCGCGTTTTAACGCTCAGGCTTCGCCGGACGCCGCCGCGGCGACTTCGGCGGCAAAGTCCAATTCGTGCTTCTCGATGCCTTCGCCGAGCGCGTAACGCACAAAACCCTTGAGCGCGAGGGGCGCGCCGACGGTCTTGGCGGCTTCGGCCACGGCCTGGGCGACCGTTTTGCCGTTGTCGTGGATGTAAGGCTGTTCGAGCAGCGTGACTTCCTTGAAATAGGTCTTCAGGCCGGATTCGACGATCTTGTCGAGCACATTGGCGGGCTTGCCCGCGTTCTTTTCGCGCAGCACGTTCTTTTCGCGCTCCAGCACGGCCGGATCGACGCCCGAGGCGTCGAGCGCCAGCGGGCCGGTGGCCGCGACGTGCATGGCGATCTTGCGGCCGAGTTCAGCCAGTTCCGCTTCGCCGCCCGTTGATTCCAGCGCGACGATCACGCCGATCTTGCCGAGGCCTTCGCTGATGGCGTTATGCACGTAATGGCCAACGAGCCCCTGCGAAACCTTGAGCGCGGAGACGCGGCGCAACGTCATGTTCTCGCCGATGGTGGCGACGGCGTTGGAAATGGCGTCGGCCACCGTGCCGGCGTCGCCCGGATAATGCTGCCCCTTGAGGGCCTCGACGTCGGTCTCGCCCTTTTCCAGCGCGACCAGCGCGATGGTCTTGACCAGCGCCTGGAATTCCTCGTTGCGGGCGACGAAATCGGTTTCCGAATTCACCTCGACCACGACGCCGACCGGGCCGCGCACGGAGACGCCGACGAGGCCTTCGGCCGCCACGCGGCCGGATTTCTTCGCGGCCTTGGACAGGCCCTTTTTGCGCAGCCAGTCAATTGCGGCTTCGATGTCGCCGTTGCTTTCGGTGAGCGCGACTTTGCAGTCCATCATGCCCGCGCCGGTCTTTTCGCGCAGGTCTTTCACCATTGCGGCGGTGATAGTGGCCATGAATAATGTCCTTCGGTGTTTGGCCGGCGCTCCCGCGCCGCGTCCGGATAGAAAACGGGAAAATGTGTAAAAACGACGACAGGCTTTTCCAACCGGCAAATTGCGCTCGAAGGGAGTCGCCCTGTCGTCATGAAGACGGCGCGCCAAGCGGATAACCCGGCGCGCCGCGAATGCAGATCGTCGACCAGCGAAACTTACGCCGCGACGAGGCCTCGCGCCTGCTCGACCCAGCCGTCGCGGGCGATGCGGCCGTTCAGCTTCAGTTCGGCGTCGACCTTGGCGACGTCGTCCGGGCTCATGGCGGCGAGCTGCCAGTAGTGGAAGATGCCGCCGTCATTGAGTTTCTTGACGATCTGCGGGCCGACGCCGGTCAGCTTGGCGAGGTCATCCGGCGCGCCGCGCGGGGCGGACAGCAGTTCGAAGGGAGCGGCAGGAGCCTCGGCAGCCGACTCTGACACAGAGGTGTCGGCCAGCACCCGGGCTTCCGCCGGCAGCTCGACCGCGGCGGGGACTTCCATCGCGCCGAGATCGACGCCATGCGAGCCCTGGCTGCGCGAAATGCCGTCGAGCGCGGCGCGGGCGATGAGGTCGCAGTAGAGCGCGATGGCGCGGCCCGCATCGTCATTGCCGGGGATCGGGAAGGTGATGCCGTCGGGATCGCAATTGGTGTCGAGAATGGCGGCGACCGGAATGTTCAGCCGGGCCGCTTCCTTGATCGCCAGCTGTTCCTTGTTGGTGTCGATGACGAAGATCAGGTCGGGCACGCCGCCCATGTCCTTGATGCCGCCGAGCGCCTTTTCAAGCTTTTCGCGCTCGCGCGACAGCATCAGGCGCTCTTTTTTCGTCAGGCCGGACGCGCCGGCGCCGAGCTGGTCGTCGAGCTTGCGCAGGCGGTTGATCGAGGCCGAAATGGTCTTCCAGTTGGTCAGCATGCCGCCGAGCCAGCGGGAATTGATGAAATACTGGGCCGAACGCTTGGCGGCGTCGGCGATCTGCTCCTGCGCCTGGCGCTTGGTGCCGACGAAAAGCACGCGTCCGCCCTTGGCGACCGTGTCGGAAACCGCCTTCAGCGCCTGGTGCAGCAGCGGCACGGTCTGGGCGAGGTCGATGACGTGGATGTTGTTGCGGACGCCGAAAATGTAGGGGGCCATTTTCGGGTTCCAGCGATGCGACTGGTGGCCGAAATGGGCGCCGGACTCGAGCAGGCCGCGCATGGTGAAATCAGGAAGAGCCATGAATCATTATTCTCCGGTTGAACCTCCGCGAATTTTTGGGCCTCTCGGCCACCGGAGCGCGACCTTGAAGCAGGAAGCGCACAATTCGCGTGTGGAATGAAGGGCCCTCCTATACCAGCGGGGGCGCTTTGGCAAGGCGGAATGACGGCAGAGCGCCGTCCGGACGCCAGTGGCGAGCGGTCAGGTCATTTCAGATAGCTGACGTAAGCTGCGACCGCCGCGATCTGCTCGGGGGTCAGTTTGCTGGCGATCGGCTGCATGATCGCTGAATTGTCAGGTTTCGCAGGGTTCTGGCCGCGCTCCTTGGCCCAGTTCGTCAGCTTGTTGATGACGTAGTCGTTGAGCTGGCCAGCCAGGCGCGGCATTTCGCCCTGGCCCTTCGCATCGGCGCCGTGACAGCTCTCGCAAGCCGGAATCTCGGCGCTGGGAACGCCTTCCTTGTAGATTTTTTCGCCCTCGGCCAGATGGTCTTTCGGCGCCCCGCCCAGCGGCTCGGGATTGAGATTCAGAAAATGCGTCGTCAGGGCGTCGACCATCGCCGGACTCAGCACGTGGGCGACATTGCCCATGACCGGATTCACCCGCCTGTGCTCGATGAAGGCCTGTAGCTGAGTCTTGAGATATTCCGGCTGCTGGCCGGCGAGTCGCGGCATGGGAGACGACCCGCGAAAGCCTTGCGCAGACAGCGCATGGCAGGTCTGGCAATAGGCGGCCTTGGCCTGAAACGCCTTTTCAAAGCCGGCGTCGGTCTTGCTTTCCTCTGCGCGAACGCCCGCGCTGAAAACAACCGCGAGCATTGCTGCGACCGGTAGCGTCCTGAAGCCGATTCTCATGCGTCCCTCTCCACATTCATTTCGCGCCATCTGCCGGCGAACACCCATCCAGGATTTCGGCAGAGGCAGGAAGTTCGCCTGCCGCGATCCGTTGCCTGTTCGATAGCAAATGCGCCGGGCGACGCTCGAATCGTTTTATTTTGGCGCACGGCGACGACCCGGCCCAACCTTAAAGGCGCATTCGGTTTTGACAAGGCGGCGTCGCGCCCGCCAACAATCATCAAAAGGGCAAAAACGCAGCCAGATTGCGCGGCCGCGAGCGCGGGTCCGCGGGACGACCGCCCAAAAGGCGCCCGCGCAGTAGATCTTTGTCACACCCAAATTATTGAAGTAATGTATAAAATGACAACCAATACAAGTCGTTTTGATCACATATGAACTTGGTTCCTTTGAATTAGTTGCCTAATTACAACAAGCCAAACAATAACGAAGGTAGTGAAAGTAATTCCGTCGTCGCCGGTTTCGCCGCCGTCCAAGCTTATGATAACGATTATCTACGGCTTGATTCGTTCCTTGGCGCTATTGCCCCTGGGGAAGCAGATGGGAAAGCCGTGCGGGTTCGGACAAAGCCAAAACGATAATGATGGCACGGTTCGGGCGCGACGCTGATGGCGGGGAGGCGGCCAACATGAAGACGATTAATTTAAGACTGGTATTGCAATCGGCGGTCTTTGCATTGGCTTTTACTACGATTGGTCACGCTGGCCAAAAGGCCAGGCGGCCGGCCTCGTCGCAGACGCTCGAGGCGAAATTCAATTATTGCCAAACCTGCCATGGCATATCCGGTCAGGGGTTTCGCGGCTATTTCACGATGCCGCGCCTGGCGGGACAGCAGCCGCAATATCTCGAGAACCAGTTGCGGGCCTTCCTGGAGCAGCGAAGGGTCAATCCCGTCATGCGGAACGTGTCGCACGGCTTGACTCCCGCGATGATCCCGCCGCTTGCCGATCATTTCAAATCGCTGAATCCGCCGCCTTATGGAGGCGCCCCAAGGGAATCCACGGCTTTGGGGAAAGCCATCTTCGAAACGGGGCTTCCCGACGCGAACGTTCCCGCCTGCTCCGCCTGCCACGGTCCGGACGGCAAGGGGCAGAATCAAATTCCGCGGCTTGCCGGCCAGCTTTACTGGTACACGGTGAAGGCGCTTGGAGGTTGGGACAAGGAGCGCGGACAGGGTTCGGTGAAAGACATTTCGGCGATCATGTCGCCGACCGCGCATAATTTGACCCAGTCGCAGGTTTCCGCGATCGCCGCCTATGTCAGCAATCTCAAGTGAAGCCTTTCGCCTGACGAAGCCTGGACCTTGATGACTGCACGCGCGAGACCTTGGAACATGAAGCACAACATCCCCAAAATCGCGGTCTTGGCGGTTTTCTTCCTCGCCGCAGCCCCGCTGTCGGCGCAGGAGGCCCTGCCCGTCAAGAACTGCACCTTCTGCCATGGGACTTCGGCGCAGGGATTTTCGACGGCGCCGCGACTGGCGGGGCAAAGGGCCGAATATATCGAGAAGGAGCTTGGCGCCTTCGCCCAGCACATCCGCGACAATCCGTTGTCGCAAAAATATATGTGGAACGCCGTCGCCAATCTCGCGCCCGGCACGGCGCATGATCTGGCCGGATATTTATCGTCGCTGCCGACTGAGCCCGCCAGCGACGGAGACAAGGACTTGGTCGCAGCCGGAAGGACAATCTACGAATTGGGAATTCCTGACGACAACGTCGTGGCCTGCGTTGTCTGCCACGCTCCGAATGGCGGCGGCGTCCGGGAAATTCCCCGTTTGGGAGGCATGTCTTTCAGCTACTTGAAACAACGGCTTGATCAGTGGAACGCGGGCTACCACCCAACCGCCGCTCCGATGCCGCAAGTGGCCAGGTCTTTGTCGCCGTCGGAAATCGACGCCCTCGCCTCGTATCTGAGTTTTATCGAGTAAAATTCGCTCAAGCGAAACCGCAGAAAACGCGGCGTTGGAAAAAAGCGCTCCTTCGGGAGACATTGAGGAGGACCGATCTCATGGTCGGAATGATTGTTCCCGCGACAGGCATTCGTGCCGGCGCCCGTTTGCTGAGAGCGTTCCGGGACGTGGCGTCGTCCGCCTTGCTTCTCGCCCTCGTGGTCTTTGGCGGCGCGACCGAAAAGGCTTCGGCCCTGCCGAGCTACGCGCGCCAGACCGGCCAGACCTGCTCTACCTGCCATACCGCCTATCCGCAACTGACGCCTTACGGCCGCCGTTTCAAATTGGGCGGCTATACGGCGGAAGGCGGCGGCCCCAACGGCGACAGCGGCACAGGCAAGGCGCTGTTCTCGCCGCCTCTTCCGGTCTCGGTCATGCTGCAGTCGGGCTTCACCCGCACCAATTCCGACCTCGGACCGCCGGGCGGCGGCTTCAACACGCCGAACAATTGGATCGACCTCGCCCAGCAGACGAGCCTGTTCTATGGCGGCAAGATTTACGGCAATCTCGGCGCCTTTGTGCAGGTCACGCTCGCCAGCGACGCGGGCGGCGTCGCCTGGGGCTGGGACAATACCGACATCCGCTATGCCGATACAGCGAGGGTCGCCAGCCACGACGTGATCTGGGGCGTGGATTTCAACAACAACCCCACGGTTCAGGATCCCTGGAACACGACCTCGGCCTGGGCCTGGCCCTTTATCGCGTCCGCCTTCCAGCCAAGCCCCTATGCCTCGACGCTATTCGACGGTCCCTTCGGCGGACTCTTCGGCCCTGGCAATGCCGTCAGCGCCGGCGCCTATGTCTTCGTCGACGACAGTTATTATGCTGAACTGAGTTTCTACAAGACGCCGTCGACTTATGCTCAGACCCACCTGGGAGTCTGTTGCGCGACCGACCTTCTGGGCAACAATATCGTCATCGACGGCGCGGCACCCTATTGGCGATTGGCCGTTGAGAAGAACTATGGCGAACATTCTATCATGGTCGGAACTTATGGTCTGCTCGCCAATATCATCCCAAATAATATCGGCGGTTTTGGCACGGATAAATATTGGGACGAAGGCTTTGACAGTCAATATCAATGGATTCATGACAAACACGCTGTGACGCTGCGGGCAAACTATGTTATCGAACGCCAACAGTTTGATAATTCGTTTTTCTCGCAAGGTTTAACCAGCAATCATACCGACTATTTGCGCAGCCTGAAGCTTCAGGGTGAGTATGTCTATGATCACACCTATGCCTTTGGCGCCGGTTACTTCAATATCAGCGGGACGCCCGACGCGGGAATTTATCAAGCCATCGGCCCGAATGGCAATCCGTCCCCCAATTCTGCGGGCTGGGTTTTCGATGTGTCCTACCTTCCCTTCTCTCATGGCGGCCCCGATATGTGGCCCTGGTTCAACACCCGCATAGGCCTGTCCTACACTGTCTTCACCCAGCTGGACGGCTTGCAAAGGGGCGTCGACGGGGGCAACCTCAGCGCCAGCGGCAACAACACCTTGTTTGTCTACGCCTTCACGATGTTCTGAACCTGCCGACATCAGCAAATCCACCGACTCGTCCGGCCCCAGCGCCGGGCGAGTTTTTTTTGCCCCTTTGGCTGACAGCCGCGGCGGTCGCCAGCGAGGAACGGCGGGAGCCGACTTCACGAGCGCGGGCTTGCCGACAATCGGCCCCCGAATAACATCCTTATTTCAATACAATAAAGTCACAGCAAATAGAGATGGCTGAACTTTTGTTTTAGCACGGCTGCATTTGATCTGGGTCAAAGCGGTAAAACCAGGCTGCGCGCCCCTCTCATGGAACAGGCCAAATGTGCTTCAGCGCGTCGGACGTGCGCGACGGAGGAAATCATGAAAAACTCCAATGAAATCGGTTCAAATTCGATATCTCGCCGGACCTTGCTCGCCGGAAGCGTCGCCGCCGGCTCCGCAGCTTTGCTGCCCGCCACGAACGCCAATGCGACGATCAAGGTTACGCAAGCTTCCGTCAAATTCCAGTCCGTGGCCACCAATGGTCACAACTGCGGCTCCTGCAAACTGTTCATGGCGCCGTCGGACTGCATGTTCGTCCAGGGGCCGGTCACGTCAGACTGTTCCTGCTGGATTTGGCGCAGCAAGATCGGCTGACACGCCGAGAGAGGGTGTGGCGGCAAAGTTTTTCGGGCGCCGCCGTGGACTGACTGAAGATATCGAAAGAAACGTCCCGCCGGATTATTCACTAACGGCGGGACTTTCGCATGATCAACGATGATCGTGATGATGGTGGTGATGGTGCTCGTGATCGTGGTGATGGTGGTGGTCGGCGAACGCAGCCGCCGGGGCCATGGCGACCGCGGAGGCCAGTACGAGCGCGGCCAGAATTTTCTTGATCATCGATAGTCTCCCTGTGTCCCGTCGAGCGGACGGGGGCTGGAGCATGCTATTCGCGGCGCGTGCTGGCAATATGACTAATGGAATGTTCAGCCAGCTAATTTGGCAGGCCCCGCGAAAGCTCCGGGCGCCAATGATGGCGCTCCATGGCGACAAGGGGCGGATCACAATGAAAATTCGAGAATTTTTTGCGGGCCTTCTCGCCGTCGCATTTGTTGCGGCAAGCCAGTGCGCTTCCGCCAATGTGTTCGTCTGTCGTCCCCAATGCACCGACACGCATCAGTCCTGCGCCGGCCATTGCGACGACAGGAAATGCGTGGCGCGTTGCACTGATACGTTCAACGCCTGCCTCAAGCAGTGTGACCAGGCCGGGAAAATCCGCTGAACCCCGCGATCACACCATTTCCACTTCCGCCACCCCGGAAATCGCCTTGATGGCCGATGTCGCCAGCGGATTGATCGGATAGCGGCCGGGCAGCTTGATCTCGACCTCCTGTTCGGCGCCGTCGAGTTGCAGGACCAGCGTCACCTCGCCCTCGGCCTTTCCTTTCAGTTTTTCGCCAAGCATTGGCAGCGATGTCGCGTCGCGTAGAAAAATGCGTAAGCCCTTCTGGATCCGCGCCGCCGCCTCGTCGAGCCTTTCGACCAGCGTGATGCGCGCGCGCACGTCCTCGCCCTCGACATTGGCCTGCAGCGTCGACCAGCAGCGGTCGCGCCTTTTTCCAGGAGGTCGCGATATTGGTTGAGGCCTTCCTGAAACAGGATCGCCTCATATTGGCCGGACTGGTCGGACAGGTGCACGATGCCCATCTTGGTGCCGGACTTGGTGCGCCGCTCCGCCGGTCGAGCACGGTCGCGGCGAGCCGCCCCGCCGAAGCGCCCTGCTTGACGGCGCGCGAAAAACTCGCCCAGCGCTCGCACGCGCAGCCGCGCAGCACGCGTGCGTAGGCGTCGAGCGGATGGCCGGAGAGAAAAAAGCCGACTGACGTCGAATTCGCGCCGCAGCTTTTCGGCGAGCGACCAGATTGTCGAATTTTCCGCATGCGCAGCTGCTCCTCGGGCCCCGACCGCCGAACAGCGCGCTCTGCCCGGCGCGGCGCTCCTCCTCGCGGCGGTTGGCCATGGCGAGGATCGGCTCGACGGCGGCGAAGGCCCGCGCCGCGATCCGGCTCGAGCTCGTCGAAGGCGCCCGCGGCGGCGAGGCTTTCCAGCATGCGCTTGTTGATTTCGCGCGGGTTGATCCGCGCCGGCCAAATCGGCAAATCCCGGAACGGCTTCTTGCCTCCGCGCGGACAACCAGCGCCTCGGCCTGGCCCTCGCCGACGCCCTTGATGCGCCGAAAGCGCATAGCGGATCGAGAGTTCGCCCGTCGCGTCCGCATGCACCTCGAAATCGACGCCGGAGCGCTGGATCGAGGGCGGCTCGACGTTGACGCCGAGCCGGCGCGCCTCGTTGCGGAATTCCGCCAGCTTGTCGGTGTTGGCTTTGTCCAGCGTCATCGACGCGGCCAGAAATTCGACGCGGATAATTGGCCTTGAACCAGGCGGTCTGGTAGGCGACCAGCGCATAGGCCGCCGCGTGGCTCTTGTTGAAGCCGTAATCGGCGAATTTCGCGAGCAGGTCGAAGATCTCGTTGGCCTTGGCCTTGTCGATCCCGCCTTGCCGATCGCGCCATCGACGAAACGCGCCGCGCTGCGCGTCCATCTCGGCCTTGATCTTCTTGCCCATGGCGCGGCGCAGCATGTCGGCCTCGCCGAGCGAATAGCCGGACAGGATCTGCGCGATCTGCATCACCTGCTCCTGGTAGATGATGACGCCGAAGGTCTCCTTGAGGACCGGCTCGATCTTCGGATGGATGTAGTCGGCGTCCTCCTCGCCCGAGCTTCACCGCGCAATAGCGCGGGAATATTGGCCATGGGGCCGGGACGGTAGAGCGCGACGAGAGCGATGATGTCCTCGAACCGGTCGGCGCGCATTTCGACGAGCGCCTTGCGCATGCCGGCGCTTTCCAGCTGGAACACGCCGACCGTCTCGCCGCGCCCGAGCATGTCGAAGGTCTTCTGGTCGTCGAGCGGGATTTTCGTCGAGATCGACGTCGATGCCGCGCTTTGCGAGCAGGGCGACGCAGGTCGCGAGCGTGGTCAGCGTCTTCAGGCCGAGAAAGTCGAATTTCACGAGACCCGCCGGCTCGACCCATTTCATGTTGAACTGGGTCGCCGGCATGTCGGACTTGGGATCGCGATAGAGCGGCACGAGTTCGTCGAGCGGCCGGTCGCCGATGACGATGCCCGCGGCGTGGGTCGAGGCGTTGGAGTAGAGCCCTTCGAGCGTCTCGGCGATTTCCAGCATCTGCTTTGACGCGCGGCTCGGCTTCGGCCGCCTCCTCGCGCAGGCGCGGCTCGGATTCGATCGCCTGCTTGAGGCGACACGGGCGCGGCGGGATTTTGCGGCACCAGCTTGGCGAGCCTGTCGACCTGGCCCGAGCGGCATTTCCAGCACGCGCCCGACGTTGCGCAGCACGCCGCGCGCGAGAAACGAGCCGAAGGTGATGATCTGCGCGACCTTGTCGGCGCCGTAGCGGTCAGCGGACATAGGCGATGACTTCGTCGCGCCGGTCCTGGCAGAAGTCGATGTCGAAATCCGGCATCGAGACGCGTTCGGGATTGAGGAAGCGCTCGAACAGAAGGACAAAGCGCAGCGGATCGAGATCGGTGATGGTCAGCGCATAGGCGACGAGCGAGCCCGCGCCCGAGCCGCGCCCCGGCCCGACCGGAATGCCCTCCCCCTTGGCCCATTTGATGAAATCCGCGACGATCAGGAAATAGCCGGGGAATTTCATCTTGCTCGATGATCGTCGAGTTCGAATGCGAGCCGCTGCCGATAGATCTCGTCAGTATGTCCCGGCGCCGGGCCATGCGCGGCAAGGCGCGCCGCAAGCCCCGCCTCCGCCTGCGCCCGAGTTCGGCGGCCTCGTCGGACGCCGTTGCGGAAAATCGCGGCAGGATCGGCTTGCGGGTCAGCGGCCGATAGGCGCAGCGCAGGGCGATCTCGACGCTGTTGCGCGTCGCCTCCGGCAGGTCGGCGAAAAGCTCCAGCATTTCCGCGCGGGTCTTGAAGCGATGCTCGGGCGTCAGGCGGCGGCGATCGTCCTGGCTGACCACGGCGCCGTCGGCAATGCAGAGCAGCGCGTCATGCGCCTCGTAGTCCGAATGCGCGGCGAAATAGGGCTCGTTGGTCGCGACCAGCGGCAGCCTTTCCGCGATAGGCGAGATCGATCAAGCGCGGCTCGACCTCGCGCTCGCTTTCCAGTCCATGGCGCTGCAATTCGACGTAGAAGCGCTTCGGAAACAGCGGCGCGAGCACAGCAAGGCGGGCGCGCGCCGCCGCCTCCGCGCCGGCGCGAAAGGCGCGGTCGAGCGGTCCCGCCGGGCCGCCGGTGAGCGCGATCAGCCCGCCGCGCGGCCCTGCGCGAGCCGGCCGATCGAGACATGCGGCGCGTCGCCCGGCGTCGACTTCGAGCCAGGCCCGGGAGGCGAGATGCATGAGGTTGGGATAGCCCGGCTCGTTCTGGGCGAGCAGCACGATTTCGCCAAGCCCGGCGTCGCGCGCCAGCATCCTCGCCGCGCGGCGGAAAAGCTCGGCCATCGCCGAAATCGAGGGCGAGCTGGCAGCCGGTGATCGGCTGCACGCCTTCCTTGGCGAATTTTTCGGAAAATTCCAGCGCGCCGAAGAGGTTGTTGGTGTCCGTGATGGCCAGCGCCGGCATGCGCGTCGGCGGCGGCGAGCTTCAACAGCTTGCCGACCGCCATCGCCCCTTCGCGCAACGAGAAGGAGGTATGCACGTGCAGATGGACGAAGCCGACCGCCGCAATCGTCTCCTCGATCATCTCTTTCCTTTCCTGCGCCTGATCCGCAGCTTAGACGCTCCCGCTTTGCAACCGCCAGCGCGAAATCGCGCTGCTAGCGCCTGCCCGTCGGGGGCATAAAGCGATCAGAACGCCTGTTCCCGTTAAGTTCTTTCTGCGTTCCTGCTCTGCGTTTTTAGCGCGCTCACGGAAATGTGATCCGCTAAATCCAACGAATTCTTTGGGTTACAGCAAACCGGCCTGTGGATAAGTCGAAAACAGGCCTGTGGACAACGCGTTACGGGCAGTTTGTCAGAAGAACGTCGCAATTCATAGAAATCCAGGGACTTGAGCTGAATCATACAAGGCCCAGGGCCGCCCCTTGCAACCCAGGGAGCGTGCGCTATTCCGTTTCAACCAGCAGGCCGTTGCGCAGGGTGAGGCGCCGGTCCATGCGCGCGGCCAGTTCGAGATTGTGAGTCGCAATCAACGCCGCGAGTCCGGTGGCGCGCACGAGCGACATCAGCGCCGAAAAGACGCGGTCAGCCGTTTCGGGATCGAGATTGCCGGTGGGCTCGTCCGCCAGCAGCAGGCCCGGCGCATTGGCGACGGCGCGGGCGATGGCGACGCGTTGCTGCTCGCCGCCCGACAATTGCGAGGGCCTGTGTGTCCCGCGATCGGCAAGGCCGAGATAGTCGAGCAACTCCTTGGCGCGCCGCCGCGCCTCGGTTTTCGAGAGGCCGGCGATCATCTGCGGCGTCATGACGTTTTCAATCGCCGTGAACTCGGGCAGCAGGTGATGGAACTGGTAGACGAAACCGATATGGTTGCGCCGCAAGGCCGTGCGTTCGGCGTCGCTCATGCCGGACGTCGGCCGTCCCTCGATCACGACCTCGCCGGCGTCGGGCTTTTCAAGCAGCCCGGCAATGTGAAGGAGGGTCGATTTTCCCGCGCCCGAAGGCGCAACCAGAGCCGCGGCCTGCCCCGGATAAAGCGCCCCCTCGGCGCCGCGGAGAATTTCGAGGAACCCGTCGCCTTCCTGATAGCGCCTGACGACGCCGGTCAGTTTCAAGGTCGGCTGCACGAGATCGTTCACTGTGGGGGCTTCATTCACGGCGGGATCACTCATGGCGCAGCGCCTCGACCGGATCGAGCCGCGCCGCCCGCCAGGCTGGGTAGATGGTGGCGAGGAAGGACAGGCACAGCGTCATGACCGCCACCACCATCACTTCATGCAGGTCGAGAACCGAAGGCAGTTGCGAGAGGTGGTAGACGTCGGACGGGAACAGGTTGAGGCTGAAGACGCGATTGACGAACCCGCGGATTTCCTCGAGGTGACGCGCCAGGAAAACGCCCAGGGCGACGCCGAGCAGCGCGCCGACGAGGCCGATCGACATGCCCGTCAGAATGAAGATGCGAAGGATTGCGCCGCGCGTCGCGCCCATGGTCCGGAGGATGGCGATGTCGCGCCCCTTGTCTTTCACCAGCAGGATCAGCCCCTGCACGATCAGCAGCGAGGCAACGGCGACGATGATCGCCAGGATGAGGAAAATGGCGTCGCTCTCCACCTGAATGGCTTCAAAAATGGTTTTCAGGCGCTGGCGCCAGTCGGAGAGGATCGCCGGACGCTCGATGGCCTGGCCGATCGCGGCCCTGACGTCGTCCATGTCATTGGGATGGTCGACGAAGCCTTCGATCATGGTCGCCTCGCCCGGCTTGTTGAAAAAGGCTTGCGCCTCGCCAAGCGGCATGAAGACGATGAGCTGGTCGAAATCGTACAGGCCCGATTGGAAGACCGCCCGCACCGGATAGGCTTTTATGCGCGGCGTGACGCCAAAGGGGGTCTGCGCGCCATGGGCGGTCAGCAGAGAGACGCTGTCGCCCGCGCGCACGCCAAGGGTTTCTGCCATGCGCTGGCCGATCGCCAGGCCGCCGGCCTCGTCGAAACCCTCGAGGGTCCCCTGCTTCACATTGCCGACAATGCCGGGGAGTCGCTTGATGTCGGCCTCGGCGACGCCGCGCACCAGGGCGCCGGTCTGGTTCTGCGGCGAGGAGATGCCCGCGGCGCTCTCGACCAGCGGAAAGGCCATTTTCACGCCCGGCACTTTTTCCAGCTTTGCCGTCACGTCCTTGTAATCGGTCAGGGGCATGTCGACCGGCTGCAGGAAAATATGGCCGTTGACCCCGATCAGCTTGTTCATCATCTCCTCGCGCATGCCGTTCATCACGGACATGACGACGATCAGCGCCATGACGCCGACGGTGATGCCGGTCACCGAGAGGCCGGCGATGGCGGAAGGCAGCCAGCGGTGGCGGCGCGACCGCATGTAGCGCAGCGCCAGCATGCGCTCGTAGGCGCCGAAGGGTATCGCCCCGGATGTCTCGCCGCCGCCGCGAAACTGGTTTGAGCTCATAAGGTTCATGAGGTCCCGTGGTGAAGGCCGAATGCAAGACGCTGGCTGATCATCGAGGACGGTCCGAAAAATGGAAACATCCGCCCGCCGAATCGTAATGATTCTAGGGCCAGCGGCCCGATTGAAGAAGAGCGGAATGCGGGATAGACGGCAATTGCGCGCAAATAAAGACGCCTTCAGCGCCGCGATCTCGACAAATTCTTCGCGAAACCCCTCAAAATTAACGCCTTTTAACCCGCATTTTAGGCATTTCCCAAACAGGGCGGCAAGCCGAAGGTGAGCATTCTCCGGGGACAGAACACCGGAGAGCAAATGTCCGACCCCCGCCTTTTCGAACTCGCGCAGATGCCGCTGCAGCAGCGTGTCCTGCGCATCGCCGAACTTTTTTCCGAAGGGCTCGACGACCATGCGGCGCCCGCCCAGACCCGCCTGCAGCGCCGCGCCTCACGCAGGCAGATGCTGGCGGAGCGCCCCGCCGCCTATCTCCAGCGCAATATCCGCGCGCTTCGCTACTGGTTCGTCCCGCGTCGCGCGTCGCGGCTTTTGCGTAACCTCGGGCTTTTCGCGGCGCAGGCCCTCGTTCCCAAGTCTTTGGCGAAGGCGTTGCTGCCGTCGCTGCGGTCCCGCTCCGACGGCTTCTCCGGCCGCGCCGGGTCGCTTGCGCCGCATGACCTGATCGAAGTCTTCTGGCGCGGGATGACGCCGCGCGCCCTGCTCGGCCTCACCGTCCTGTGGTCGCCGCCCTGGCGCGCCGTGCTGCGTCCAGAGGATTTTCCCCGCTCGCTCGGCGATACGCGCAGCGAGGCGCATCGCATCGGCGTCGATGAATCCTTCGACCGCGTCCTCGCCCTTTGCGCCGAACGCCAGCCCGCGCATGAACGCAAGCTTACCCTCGACATGGCGCTGGGCGATCTCTACGACACGGGCTTCGCCCATTCGCTCGAAGTCTACGACCGCAACGGACGTCTGATCGCCGGACTCATCGGCGTGGCGGGCGGCGGCATTTTCACCGTCGAACGCATTTTCGCCGATGACGAAGACGCATTTGTCCGCGGCGTCAACGCCTTGGCCGCACAATTGAAGCGCTGGAATTTCGCGCTGATCGACTTCAAGGAGCCCTCGTCCGTCTCCGACCTGCTGATGTGCGCCAAGATGACCCGCGAGGCCTTCGCCGCCGTCGCGGCGACCCAGGCCTGCGGCGGCAAGCACGGCCGCTGGAGTCTCGACGGCGACCTCCGCGCCCCGCCGCGCCGCGCGGCGACGGCGGCTTTGCAGATGCTGGCCCGCGCGCAGGCTTCCGCAAGAGCATGTTCGCCTGCGGACGCCGGTTCGCGCGAGGACAATGCCGCTTGAACGAACCCTTGGCTCCCGTAACGCTGGATGATTGATCAGCCGCGCCGCAGCGCCGCCACGTAGAAACCATCCACGTCATGCCGCGCGGGACTGAGCCGCAGTCCCGGCCCATGCGGCGAGGCGGCGCCTTCCAGAGCCTCGAGCCCGGCTCTCTGCAGGCTTTGCTCCGGCGTTTCCGCGTAAAAGCCGGGGTGAGCCGCCAGAAACTCGGCCACGCGGTCCTCGTTCTCCTCGCAGAGCAGCGAACAGGTCACATAAACAAGCCTTCCGCCAGATTTCACGAACGTGGCGGCGCGAAAAAGGATTTCGGTCTGGGCCTTGATGCGCTGCTCCAGCGCGCCGGGCCGCATCCGCCATTTGGCGTCGGGATTGCGGCGCCAGGTTCCGACGCCGGTGCAAGGCGCGTCCACCAGCACGAGATCGCAGGCGCCGGCAAGATCGGAGACGGGATCGTTGTTCGGCCCGCGCGGCGCCCGCACCTGCACGTTGCGCGCCCCGGCCCGCTCCAGCCGCTGGAAAATCGGAGTCAGGCGCCGTCCATCCGCGTCGGTGGCGTAGATCTGACCCTTGTTATCCATGTCGCCGGCCATGGCGAGCGTCTTGCCGCCGCCGCCCGCGCAGAGATCGAGGACCTGCTCGCCCGGCGCGGCGGCGGCGAGGCGCGCGGCGATCTGCGACCCTTCGTCCTGGACTTCGACCATGCCGCGCACATAGGCCGGCTCTGCGGCGAGCGCCGGGGCGCGTCCGCCGGCGCCCTGCGCGATGCGGATGCCGAGCGGCGCAAAGGCGCACGCCACGGGCTGGAGATGCGAGAGTTCCGCCAGCATGGACTCGCGGCGCGATTTCAATCCGTTGACGCGCAAGTCCAGCGGCGCCCGGGCGGCGAGCGCCCGTCCCTCCTCGACCGCCCTTTCGCCGAAGGCCCGGGCGAAATGCGGCGCCAGCCATTCCGGAAAGTCGCCGAGGACCCAATCCGGCGCGCCGGACAGGTCGGCGGCGAAAAGCGCCTGTCGCTCCGACTCGTCAAGGGACGGGGGAGCATGCCCGACCCCGTTGAAATGCTGTTCGATTTCCTCCGGAATCATCTCGCGGGCCAGATGCAGCGCGCCGATCATTTCCGCGCGGGCGGTTTCCTGCTTCATCATCCAGCGCGCCGAGGCGCGGCGGCGCAGCGCGTCGAAGACCAGCGAGGCGATGGCCGAACGGTCCTTGGACCCCGCGAAGCGGTGCGCGAGCCCCCAGTCCTTGAGCGCATCGGCGGCGGGGCGGCGGCGAGTCTCGAGCTCGTCGAGTATCTCGATCGCGGAGGCGATGCGGGCGGCGGGGAGCATGGACGAACCTCTAATCGCAAAAAACGCGGCGGGAGCGTGCCGTCGTTCCACAGACCGCGCCGCGAAGCAATCCCAAAGCGCAATCGGCAGCGCGATCAAATGGAGCGCGGCGCCCACCCCGAATTATTGTTTCGAAACAATCGTCGGGCCAAAGCATTCGCGCTACTTCACTCCAAGTAGAAATACCCAATGCAGACAACAATTGCATTGTTGCGCCCAAGCTCGGGTAGGCGCATGCTTGGCTGTCAAAAAGACGTCGTGTGACCTGGTTAAAGCCAAGTCGTACAGCCGTCTGAATTCGAAGGAGGTTCGCTATGCGCTTCATCCGCTTATTGTCTTTGGCTATTCTATTGAGCTTCGGCGCTATCGCCGGGTTGACCAGCGGACAGGCGCAGGCCGCGCCCATCGCGGCTTCGAGCCTGGGCTCGCAAACTGCAGCGCCTTCGCTGACGGAAAAGGCCCGCGTTTATTGCTATAACCGCTATACTGGACGGTTCCTCCATTGGGGTCCCTGCGGCGGCTATCGGCGGTATTATTATCGCCCCCGTTACCATTATTATCGTCGCCACTATTATCGTCGCCACTATTACTGGTAAGCGCGACACTTGAGAAAGCGCCGCCGCCATTCCTGACGGCGGCGTTTTTGTTCAATCACGACGAGCCTGCGGAACCTTGCGTCAAGCATTAAAACAAGATTGCGCGGAAGACTGCGCGGGTGCATGCTGGGATGCCGAAACGCCGTTGCGTAATGGTTTTGCGCCGCCGCGTCCGGCCTCAGTCCAAGGGGAGGTTCGCGATGCGTTTCATCCGCATTTTGACAATCGCCATATTCATGAGTATTGCCGGCTTTGCTGTGACGCCGTCGCAAGACGCGCAGGCGGCGCCGGTCGCCGCGACAAGTCTCGGCGAACAGGTCGCGCCAGCGTCGGCAAAGCCGACCCAGGTCTGGTACTATTACCGCCGCCATTACTGGCACAGGCACTATTGGCGCCGGCACTATTGGCACAGGCATTACTGGCATCGGCGCTATTATCGCCGCTATTACTGGTAATCAGCAGCCAACCGAAGTCGCCGCCGTCCCCCGACGGCGGCCTCTTTTTGCGCTGCGGCGTTACAATCCCGTCGGATAATTCGGGCTTTCGCGGGTGATCGACACGTCGTGGACGTGGCTTTCGCGCAGGCCGGCGTCGGTGATGCGGACGAATTGCGCGCGCTGCTGGAATTCCGGGATCGTCGCGGCGCCGACATAGCCCATGGCGGCGCGCAGGCCGCCGGCGAGCTGGTGCAGGATCGGGCCGACCGGGCCGCGATAGGGCACCTGCCCCTCGATGCCTTCCGGCACGAGTTTCAGCGCATCCTTGATGTCCTGCTGGAAATAGCGGTCGGCCGAGCCGCGCGCCATCGCGCCGACCGAGCCCATGCCGCGATAGGACTTGAACGAGCGGCCCTGATAGAGGAAGACCTCGCCGGGGCTTCCTCGGTGCCGGCGAGCAGCGAGCCGATCATCACGCATTCGGCGCCGGCGGCGATGGCCTTGGCGAGATCGCCGGAATATTTGATGCCGCCGTCGGCGATCACCGGCACGTTCGGCCTTGCGCGCCTCGCTGGCCGCTTCCATGATCGCGGTCAGCTGCGGCACGCCGACGCCCGCGACGATGCGGGTGGTGCAGATCGAGCCCGGGCCGATGCCGACCTTGACCGCGTCGGCGCCGGCGTCGATCAGCGCCTTCGCGCCTTCGGCGGTGGCGACATTGCCGGCGATCAGCGCGACCTTGTTCGAGATGCGCTTGATCCGCGCGACCTGGTCGAGCACCGCTTGCGAATGGCCATGCGCGGTATCGACGACGATGCAATCGACGCCGGCGTCGATCAGCATCTCGGCGCGCGCGAAGCCCTTGTCGCCGACGGTCGAGGCGGCGGCGACGCGCAGGCGCCCGCCGTCGTCCTTGCAGGCGTTCGGATGCTGCGTCGCCTTTTCGATGTCCTTGACGGTGATCAGGCCGACGCAGCGATAGTCCTCGTCGACGACCAGCAGCTTTTCGATGCGGTGCTGGTGCAGCAGGCGGCGCGCCTCGTCCTTGCTGCACGCCTTCGCGCACGGTGATGAGCTTCTTGGTCATCAGTTCGCGAGACCGGCTCGGCCGGATTGTCGGCGAAGCGCACGTCGCGATTGGTCAGGATGCCGACGAGCTTGCCGGGCTTGCCTGTCGGCGCCGCGCTCGACCACGGGAATGCCGGAAATGCGATGGCGCTCCATCAGCGCGAGCGCGTCGGCCAGCGTCTCGTCGGGGAAGATGGTGATCGGATTGACCACCATGCCGCTCTCGTAGCGCTTGACCCGGCGCACTTCCTCGGCCTGCTCCTCGGGCTCGAGATTGCGGTGGATGACGCCGATGCCGCCGGCCTGCGCCATGGCGATGGCGAGCCGCGCCTCGGTCACCGTATCCATCGCCGAGGACATGATCGGCAGGTTCAGCTCGATGTCGCGGGTGAGGCGCGTCTTGATGGAGACGCCGGAGGGCATGACCTCGGAATGGCCCGGAAGCAGCAGGACGTCGTCGAACGTCAGCGCTTCGGTCAGCAGGGGGATGTTCATGAGCCAGCTCCATCGGCGCGGGGCGCGCGGGCGGCGTCGCCGCCCCCGCCGCAATGCGAATCAAAAGGGGTTGGAAAGGCGCTGCCTGCGCGCGATCCGAGTTGGCGAGTGCTGATAGCACTTCTAACGAAGGTTTCAAACAAATCCGCGGCGCTAATGAAATTTTATGCACTGCCGAGCTTTACTGCGTTCACAAATCGTGAGCGGGACCAGGCCATGTCGGAGCAGGCGTCGGAATATGCAGTCGCAATCATCGGCGCCGGCGCGGCCGGCTCCGCCCTCGCCGCCTCGCTCGCCCGCAAGGGTCTCAAAACCGCTCTGATAGACCCGCGCATGCCGCATGACCGCGATTTTCGCGCCGAAAAGATCACCCCGGCGCAATGGGATGGCGTCGGGCGGATCGGGCTGCAGGAGGCGCTGCGGCCTGCGCTCACCCCTGAACCGCGCGTCTGGGTGGCCCGTCGCGGCCGGCTGATCGAGAAATGCGCCAGCGGCAACTGGAATTTCCGCTATCCCGCCCTGATCGACGCCCTGCGCAAGGCGGCCGTCGCCGAGACCAATGTCGAATTCATCGAGCAGCGCGTCGCCGAAATCGTCGCGACCGACGACCTCCAGCAGGTTCGTCTCGCCGACGGCCGCCTGCTGCAGGCGCGCCTCGTCGCCATCGCCACGGGCGTCGGCGGCTTTTTGCCCAAGGAGCTGGGCTTCGAGCGCCGCATCGTCTTCCCCTGCCATTCCGTCTCGCTCGGATTCGACATGGCGCCGCTCGGCCGCAACAGGTTCGACTTCCCGGCGCTTACCTATTTCGCAGAACGTCCCGCCGACAGCCTCGCCTATCTCTCGATGTTTCCGATCGGCGAGGCGATGCGCGCCAACATGTTCGTCTATCGCAACGCTTCCGATCCCTGGCTTGACCTGATGAAGTCGTCGCCCGAAGCGGCGCTGCGCGAGATCATGCCGGGATTGCCGCGGCTTATCGGCGGATTCCTCGTGCAGGATGCCGTGGCGCTGCGACCGGTCGATCTTTACCGCATGGAGGGAACGCGGCGTCCCGGCGTCGTGCTGGTCGGCGATTCCTTCGGCACGGCTTGCCCCGCCAGCGGCTCCGGCCTCGACAAGGTCTTTTCGGACGTCGCGCGTCTCTCCGCCCACGCGCCGGGCTGGCTCGCCACGCCAGGCATGGGCGCGGAAAAGATTGCGACTTTCTACGACGACCTGCAAAAAATCGCCGCCGACGCGGAGTCCTTGGCGCGCAGCCGCACCCTGCGCGAAATGAGCACCCAGGCCGCCCTGCCCTGGCGGCTGCGCCGCGACCTGCGTTTCTATGTCCAGTCGGCGCGCGGAATGTTCCGCGCCGCCGTGCAGGCCTGAGGCCGGGCTTCACGATTCCTCGCGCTCATCTCCCGGTTCAGGGGCCGCCGGTCGATTACTCGAGGCAAAAGCCGGGCGAGTTTTAAACATCATTGCTAACCAAAGGTTAAGGCTTTTCCCGCAGGCGCGAAGAACTGCGCCATAATCCCGTCGGATATCCACTGCGGCTGCGACAATTGCGCGACCGCCGCCTGACGGACTGGCCCCATGAAAAACGCCCTGCTCGATTGGCGCCCGGACGACGCCAGGCTTTTTGGCAAGAAGCCCTTGGCGATGCGCCACAAGGCCCATCTCGACCCGCTGTTTTCGGACGAAGCGCTGGTTGAGTTGATCGACCGGACGCCGCGCGAAAAAATTCACGTCAACACCATGGCGCGCGATTGCGTCGACCCGCACAAGTGGCGCGAGGGCGAGCTTGGCGATCTCGGCGGCAAGCGCGCGATGGAGGCCGTCGCCGGTGGAAACCTCTGGCTGCATCTGCGACGCGTGCATGAGACGATTCCCGCCTATGGAGAGTTGCTCGACCGGCTCTTCGAGGAAATCGAGGCCCATATTCCCGGCTTCCGATCCTATCGACGCTCGATGAGCGTCCTCGTGTCCTCGCCGAAAATGTCGGTGGCCTATCATTCCGACGTGCCCGGCCAAAGCCTGTGGCAGGTGCGCGGCCGCAAGCGCGCTTACATCTATCCCGCGGCGGCGCCGTTCCTGCCGCAGGCCGCGCTCGAAAACATCATCCTCAAGCGCGACCGCGACACGGAACTGCCGTTCGATGCCGACTTCGACGAAAAGGCGCTGGCTGTCGACATGGAGGGCGGCGACTGGGCGACCTGGCCGCGCGCCTGCCCGCATCGCGTGGTCAATGACGATTGCGTCAACATTTCCTTCACCACCGAGCATTGGACCGACGAGCTGCGCGCCGGCTATGCGGTCGATTACGCCAATGGCCTGCTGCGTCCGCTGTTCGGCGGCCGCGATTTTTCGCGGGAAACGAACGGACCTGCGGCGCTCGCCAAGCTCGGCCTCGCGGCCGCCCATAAAACGCTGACCGGGCAGATCGGCCGCCGCCGGCCGCCGCGGCTCGGGTTGAACATCGATTTCCGCGTCGCGCCGGAAGCGGCTGACGGCTATGTCGATATCGAGCCTTACCGGATCGCGCGATGAAATTGTCGGCGAGGACCTATTCCACGCTCTCGGCGATCGAAAGCCTGAGCCCCGAATGGCGGGCGCTGGAAAAGGCGACGCCGGAAGCGACGGGCTTCCAGTCCCCGGCGTGGCGCGTGTGCTGCGCTACGGGCGCCGTCAAGCCGCGCATCGTCGCGGTGCGCGAGGACGGGAAGCTCGTGATGCTGCTGCCGTTGCAGGTCGAGGCGCTCTGGGGCGTCAAAATCGCCTGCTGGCTTGGCGAACCGCTCGCGCAATATGGCAACGCCCTCGCCCTGCCCGGCCCGCGCCGCGCGGCATGGCTGGCCGTCGCCGAAGCCGAGATCGCCACCTGGAAGGATCTCGATCTCATCGCCATGACGCGCCTGCGCGTCGACGGCGTGCTGGCGTCCGCCGGCGCCAGGATTTCGCTTGCCAATCCGGCCAGATATTCGGCGCCCTATCTCGATCTTCGCGTCGAATCCGAAAGGCGGCACCGGAGTGTTGAGCGGCGGCAGAAAAAACTCCTGAAATACGGGCCGCTGCGGTTCGAAATCGCCGGCGGCGCCCAGGAGCGGCGCGAAGCCGCTTCGCAGGCGCTCGCCTTCAAGCGTCAATGGCTGCGCGACCGCAAGCGTTTCTCCGCTTCCCTGTCCAATCCGCAGGTCGGCGAGAGCCTGCTGGCGCTGGCGGAAAACGGCGCCCTGTGCGCGCACCGGCTTTGGGCCGGAGACCGGCTCGCTTCGGTCGAAATCGGGGTCAAATTCGGCGGCTGCTACCGATCGTTGATCGGCGCCTTCGACACGCGGATGGCCGAGGCCTCGCCTGGCCACGCGCTGACCCTGCACATGATCGAGGCGCTCGCCCGCGAAGGCGTGACTCGCTTCGACTTCCTGCCGCCCGCCGATCCGTACAAGATGCTGTTTGCGACGGGATCCACGCAGATGGGCGCGTCCTACAGGCCGCTCAGCCCACGCGGCGCGCTGGCGGCTTTCGCGCTCGCGCGGCTGCGCCCGGTCGCCAAGGAGGCGATGCAGGCGTTGGCGCACATCGGCCTGTCGCTCGAGTCGGCGATCGGGCGCGCGCAACGGACGGCCGCTGGCGTCGCCCAGCTTGCAGCGCTGGCGAAGAATTTCCCAATCGGTCGTCCGGGGGCTAAATAGGGGGTCCCGTTTCGCCGGAATCCTCTCCTTGCGTCCGTTCATCCTTACGCCCCTGATCGTCGCCTGCGCTCTCTTCATGGAGAATCTCGACTCGACGATCGTCGCGACCTCGCTGCCGGCCATCGCCGCCGACCTGCATCAGGATCCGATCGCGCTGAAACTGTCGATGACCTCCTACATGCTGGCGCAGGCGGTGTTCATCCCCGCCTCGGGCTGGGTGGCCGATCGTTTCGGCTCCAAGACCGTTTTTCGCGCGGCCATCGTCGTGTTTACGATCGGCTCGATCCTGTGCGGCCTGTCGAGTACCCTGTCGCAATTCGTCGCCGCCCGCATCTTCCAGGGCTGTGGCGGCGCGATGATGACGCCGGTTGGCCGCCTGACCCTGTTTCGCTCGGTCGAGCGCTCGGAAATCGTCCGGGCCATGGCCTATCTGACCATTCCCGCGCTGATCGGCCCGATGGTCGGGCCGCCGCTCGGCGGGTTCATCTCGACCTTCCTGCACTGGCGCTGGAATTTCTGGATCAACGTGCCCGTCGGCGTGCTCGGCGTGATCCTGACGACGCTCTACATTCCCGACGTTCGCGAAGAAAATGTCGGGAGTTTCGACACGCGGGGATTCGTGCTCTCAGGCTTCGGCCTGTCGAGCCTGATCTTCGGCCTGACCGTGCTGGGACGCGGATTCATCGGGCTGGAGGCCAATCTGGCGCTGATCCTGTTCGGCGCCCTGTGCATGGCGATCTACGTGCGCCACGCCCTCACCGCCGCAAATCCCATTCTCGACCTCCGCCTGCTGCGGATAAAGACCTATTGGGCCAGCCTCGTCGGCGGCTTCCTCTTCCGCATCGGCGTCGGCGCCACGCCCTTCCTGCTGCCGCTGATGTTGCAACTCGGTTTCGGCATGACGCCGTTCCAGTCAGGCCTCACCACATTCGTCGCCACCGCCGGCGCCCTCGTGATGAAAGCGACCGCCGCCTCGGCGCTGCAGCGTTTCGGCTTCCGTTCGACCCTGGTGTTCAATTCGCTGGTCAGCGCGGCGTTTCTTGCGACCAACGGGTTTTTCCGGCCGGCGACGCCGGAAATCCTGTTGCTCGTCGTGCTGTTTATCGGCGGCTTTTTCCGTTCGTTGCAATTCACCGCGCTGAACGCCATCGCCTACGCCGACATCGACAACGCCAACCTGAGCCGGGCGACCAGTTTTTCCGCTGTGGTCCAGCAATTGTCGCTGTCTTCGGGCGTCGCGATCGCAGCGGCCGTCGTCGAGGCGACGCGCGGACTGAGCGCGCAAGGCGGCGTCAACGCCGCGAGCTTTCCCCCGGCCTTTTTTGCAGTCGCGGCGATCACCGCCGCTTCGATGCTGATCTTCCTTCGCCTGCCGCTTGACGCCGGCTCGGCGCTCTCAGGCCACAAGCATGTGTTGGCGGGCGGAAGCTCGGCAGGCGTCGGCGAATCCTGACGCCGGATTGCGCAGCGCTCGTCCCGTCTCCGCCTGCGCTGCGCCGGACCGAGCAACGCGCCCGACCGGCGTTGCCGTGGCTTCCTACACCACGTCGCGCACCGGCTGGACCATCGGCGGCGGCGTCGATGACGGAGCCAACACCTTTCGGAACGACGGGATAAGCACGACGTCCAGCGAGGTCCTTGTTGCCTTGATGTATAAATTCGGCGCGCCGGAGCCTGCGCCGGTCGCCGCAAAATACTGAGCGGGATCCCGTCCAGGGCGGGCCTCTTTATAAAACCCGGCCTCGCGGCCGGGTTTTTCATGCCTCGGCGGCGGCCTGCCCGCGAAAGCCCGTCGCCAGCACGTAAAGCTCGGCCGAATCCGCGCGGCTCGACTGCGGCTTGATGTGACGCACGAGCGTGTATTCGCGCTTGAGCCGCGTCACAAGCTCGCCGGTCTCGCCGCCCTGGAACAGCTTGCAAAGGAAAATAGCCGCCTGGCTTCAGCACTTCGCCGGCGAAATCCACCGCCAGCTCCGCGATATGGACGATGCGCAGGTGATCGGTCTTCTTGTGTCCTGTCGTATTGGCCGCCATGTCGGAAAGCACGCCATCGGCCTCGCCGCCGAGCATGGCCTTCAGCTTTTCCGGAGAATCGTCGGCGAGAAAATCCATCACCGCGAAATCCACGCCCGACAATCGGCTCGATATCCAGCAGGTCAATGCCGACGATTTTTCCGCGACCGTCCTTGGTCCGCAGTTTTTTCGCCGCGACCTGGCACCAGCCGCCCGGCGCCGCGCCAAGATCGAAAATGCGCTGCCCCGGTTGCAGCAGCAGATATTTCTCATCGATTTCCAGCAGCTTGAAGGCGGCGCGCGACCGCCAGCCCTCGCGTTTCGCACGCGCGACATAGGGATCGTTGAGTTGGCGCTGCAGCCACAGCGTCGAGGACAAGGACCGCTTGCGCGCCGTCTTCACGCGCGTCTTGAGGCCGCGACCGCCCTCGCCGCCCGATCCGCCGGTAGGTTTCTTCAATTTTCTGGCCCTTGCCCTGCCCACCCGAATGGCGCGCGAAAAAACGCTTTAGCCGGAAAAGCGGGGCTTGAACAGTTTTTGCGCGTTCAATAGCCGAAGGAGCGGTCCGCCCGCATCAATTCGAGCAGCATGCCCTCGCGCAGGCCGCGGTCGGCGATGCGGATGCGCTCGGAAGGAAAACAGCGGCGGATCCCTTCGAGAATGGCGCAGCCGGCCAGCACCAGATCGGCGCGATCGGGACCGATGCAGGAATTCTGCGCCCTTTCGGCGAATGACATGCGCCGAAGCCGGTTCATCACCGCATCGATTTCCAAATGCGACATCCACAGGCCGTCGACCCGGCGGCGGTCATAGCGCGGCAGGTTCAGATGCACGCCAGCCAGCGTCGTCACCGTGCCGGACGTGCCGAGCAGGTGAAAACGATGGCAGCGCTCCTCCTGCGCCGCACTGGCGATGAAATGCTGCAATTCGGAGACGACGAGATCGGTCATGGCGTTGAACTGGGCCAGGCTGACTTCGGCTCCCGCCAAAACGCTCGGCCAGCGTGACCACGCCCAGCTGCAGCGAGGTCCAGTGGCGGACGCGTTCGGCGGCGGCGCCCTTGGCGTCCCGGCCCTGGTCGCGGCCGAGCCAGACGATTTCCGACGATCCGCCGCCGATATCGAACAGGACCACGCTTTTCGCGGCGGAATTGGCCAGCGACGCACAGCCGGAAGCTGCGAGCCGCGCTTCCGTTTCGCGCGTGATGACGTCAAGCTTGAGCCCGGTCTGCTCCTGCACCCTTTCAATGAATTCCGCGCCGTTTTCGGCTGCGCGGCAGGCCTCGGTGGCGATCAGCCGCTTCGGCCGACGCCGCGCGCCATCATCTTGTCGCGACAGACCAGAAGCGCGTCGAGGGTGCGGCGGATCGCGGCCTCGCTGAGCCTGCCCGTCTGCGACAGGCCCTCGCCGAGCCGCACGATGCGTGAAAAGGCGTCGACGATGCGGAAATTCTCGTCGCCGCGGCGCTCATGGTCGCGAACGGGCCTGGCCACCAGCAGACGGCAATTATTGGTGCCGAGATCGAGCGCGGCGTAGGTCGCCGTAGAGCGCCTGGCAAACGTCGCGCTCTCGTCGTCGAACCGCTGCAGACGCGCTGCAACAGGCTCGCTGACCGAGCCTTCGGCCCCTGTCGCGCTCGCGCTTCCCAAATGTCTCTCTCCCGCGCGAAAAACGCGCATGTTTCTTAAAGAGGCAGCATAAGGCCGTCCAGACCGCCGCGACAAGCGATTTATGGCGAGGGCTCGACGGCCATAAGGCTGAGCGCGCGCCGCCCACCGTTCAACTGGTCGGCCCAAAAGGGGGTTGCGCTTCGCGCCGCTCTTGGCTATGTCAACCGAACTAGCGGCGCAGTCCGGTGGGGGATAGTTCAACGGTAGAACAGCGGACTCTGACTCCGTTAATCTTGGTTCGAATCCAGGTCTCCCAGCCACCGCCCTGCGCAAGCTCCTGACTTTGTCGGCATATCTCGCCCGCTTCATCGCGGTCTCCCCGAGGTATTGCCACAATGCTCCTAAATGCCCCGCAAGCGCGGCGTGTTGCGCAGCCGACATTGCCGCTGCGGAGTTCTGGTTGCGCCGGTTCGTGGGAGACTTGGCCGAGTGCGACACACGAGCGATTGAGCCTTGCGCCGCTGGAATTGCCGGGGCCAACAACGTCCCGAAGGAAAAGCGCCGCGAGTTCACGCTTGGATTGATTCAGAATTTGCGTGCGATGGACGCCTGTCGCTCGACCCTTTAACGCCGCCATCGCGTCTTCGAACGGCGGTCCGGACCGCATCCACCAATGTTTGTGGAGCGAATGGCTTCGCCAGGAAATCGCTGGCCCCCAGCCGAACAGCCTTCTCTTTGAGAGACTCTGTTCCTTGCGCGGTCATCAGAATGACCGGCCAACGCAATCGGCGATGGCAGATTTCGGAAAGAAGGTCTAACCCCGTCATGCCACCGGGCATATGCAGGTCCGTCAGGACGCACCCTTCGTTGTCGGATGGCGCGGACGCCAGAAACTCCTCTGCCGAGGGATAGGTCTCGACAATAAATCCGTTGGTTATCAGCAACAGTTCAATGCCGTATCGGATGAACACGTCGTCGTCGATGACGTGAACGACATCCAGATTGCTCATGGCTTCGCTCCTGCCCAATTACAGCGGTTCGTAAGGCGCTGTTCACCCATAGGGGATTGCATGTCGATGCGATCAGGTGAGATCGCTCCCTATGCCAATTAGAAGACGGAAGTGCGTATATCGGCCCACTCAACGCAGACACTGACAAGATTTGTACAGTTATATGCAGTCATCGACCTACGATTTGTTCCGTTAAGAATTGCCTCGAAACACGTCTGCGTCAAATGGCGCGAGCCAACTCCCAGCCGCCGACAATATAGCTATGACGCTTGAAAAATAACGCGCTATTCATTGTTTTAGCGCCTGTTTATTGATGCAATCAAATGGTTTACGATTTATTAACGCAACCCCTTATCCACCGCCAAAACCGGTCACGCTTTCGTGACCGCAGCGATGCATGATCGAAGTATCGATCCGCACGACGACCAGAGCAAAACCCCTATAATTCCGCACAATTGGCTGAGATTAGCTTGCCACGACGCTCGGCCAGACAGACGACGCAAGCTAAACCATGGCTTTACGATTCCATCATTGGTCCGCGCGCAAAAGGCGAGGCCCAAGCCGATCGATACGGCGAACAGTTCGCCGATCAGCATCGTCGTCTTAAACCGTCTCGATCGCATATTGCATCGGCGACAGCACCTTCCAGCAGACCCCTGTCTGATGATAGTTGACCTCCACCCTGCCCCTGAGCGCGGCTTCGACCATCGACACGATGACCTTCTGGCCGAAGCCCTTGCGGCTTGGCGCGGTCACCAGGGGACCGCCCTCCTCGACCCACTTCATCAGAAAATTGGATTCGGTTTCGGTCGCGGTTATGCTCCAGCCGATCCTGACGATGCCCGCGTCGTTTGAAAGTGCGCCATATTTGGCGGCGTTGGTGGCAAGTTCGTGGAGCGCCATGCCCAGGGCCTGCGCTGCAACGGCGCTTAATTTCAGCGGCGGCCCTGTGATCAGAATCCGACGTTCGAGAAGATCGCGGAACGGCGAGAGTTGAGCGCGGACGATATCGGCAATGTCGACGCCTTTCCACTCGCTATGGACCAATAGATCCTGGCACGCAGCCAAGCCGGCGATCCGTTTGGAAAGTTCCGTTGCATAGGTCGAGGGATCGCTGAGCTTTGACGACAGCATGGCGATCGACTGCACGACGCTGAGCAGGTTTTTGGAGCGGTGATTGACCTCCCCCATCAGAAACCGAATATGATCTTCCGCACGCTTGCGATCGGTGATGTCGAGGTTGGTTCCGACTAGCCGCTCGACCTGCCCGTCGGCATTGAGGCGGACGGTGTCGACCGCTTCTATGACTCGCGTTTCGCCATTGTCCTTGCGCCGGATTCGAAATTCACGACGGTGGACGCCGCCTTCAAGCGCGGTTCGCCGCAAATGGTCTTCCTGGCGCAACAAATCCTCCGGCAGGACGCAATCGGTCCACTCGGTCCGTTTAATGAAACCATCCTCCGTCGGCGTGATCCCGTAGATCCGGAACATTTCCGGATCCCAGAGGCTCCGGTCCCCGAAGCGCTCCCAGATGCCGACGCCCGTCGCTTCCGTTGCGAGTTTTGTCCGCTGCTGCCCGTCAAGAATCGAGGCCTCCGCTCGCTTTCTGTCTGTAATGTCCGTGCGGATGGCGATGTATTGCCGCGGACTGCCTCTGTCGTCGAGGAAGGGGACGATCGTAGTGTCCACCCAATACGTCTCGCCGTCCTTCGCCCGGTTCTTGATCTCGCCATGCCAGATCCGACCGCTGGCGATCGTCTTCCATAGATCGCGAAAAAACTCGGGTGGGTGAAAGCCCGAGTTGATGATGCGGTGGCTTTTGCCCACCAGCTCCTCGCGCGCATATTTCGAGACCGCGCAGAACTTGTCGTTGACATATGTGATCGCGCCTCTCGCGTCGGTCGTGGCGACGATCGCGTGTACGTCAAGCGCAGCCTTCAGGTCCGTAACTTCCTTCAGCGCGTCCTTTTCGGCGCCCAGCGCAGCCGACAGATGCGCCGTTTTGGCGGCGACCTCCTGGTCAAGATTGGCATTGGCCGAGGCCAATTGCCGATGAACCGCCCGTAATTCGAAAAAGCGGCGCCGTGCGTCGAGAAACAGGAAGATCGCCAATGCGGCCACGACGGCGATGGTGAGAAGCGTGCTGAACTGAAGCTGCGTTCCCTGGCGATCCGCTGACGCACGACTTGTCTCGGCCTTCAGCTCTTCGCCGGCCTGCATCGCGGAGACCATTTGCCGCAATTTGTCCAGCGTGGCTTTTCCGGCGTCCGCGCGAACCATCGCAAGCGCCGCCTTGTCATCGCCGCCGCGCTTCAAATCCACCTCCTGGCGCAACTCCGCCAGCTTTTGCTGCATGAGAGCCTGCAACTGGCGCGATTGGTCGGCCAGGCGGCCATCATTCGTCGTCAATAAGGCCAGACCCTCTGCAGCCTGCCGCAAATCCATCGCCGCGCTGTTGAAGGGCGCCAGATCCCCTCGTCACCCGTGAGGAGGTAGCCACGCGATTTCGCGGTGACATCTTGCAGCGAACTCAGGAAGCGCGTCAGGGCGCTGACGACCGCAGTCGCGCGGCTGATCCTGTCCTGACTGCGTTTCTGCGCTTCGACATTGACCAGGGACATCACGACAAGGCTGACCAACGCAACCAGGCCGACCAATCGGCGCCCCGAGGTGCAGGAAACGATTGGTCTCGATCCGGCGAGACCCAGCCGCCAGAACGCCAATTGAAAGCAGAAGGAAAGAAGCCGCCGTGTGGATCGCGAAGCCAAACAGGATGTGGCGGACTGAAGAATCGACCGGCGTCACGAAGTAACCAAGCAACGCCGTCAGGGCGAGAACGATGCCGCAAACTGCGAGCGTCGAGCGAAGGGCCTGCGCGACGCTGCTGCCAACCCTCATCAGCGCAAGGGCGATGCCGACCGCGACGAAACTGAGGGACGTGGAGACTGACGGTCGTCCAGGCAGGAAATCGGAGGGATCGTGGAACAGCAGATTGTCGACGCCGAGTTCGCGGCCCGTGCTATATTCCAGCAGGAACAGCGCGCCAAACAGGCTGACGATAATCCCGAGCGCCGCCTGCCAGCGGCGAAGATTGTCAGGCAGCGTCGCAAGCAAAAGGGACAGGCCCGCCATGACGAGGCCGGAGGCGGTGTTTGCCTTCATCTGCGCGCCGCCTGGCCAGATGGTTTTCAGCGGTTCGACGGAAAAGGCCCAACCGAAAAGCACGCTCACGCTGATGCCGATCGTCAGGATCGCAAAAAGCCGCGCGAGAAGGCGATCTTCACCGTTTATCACCGCGCTGAAATTAGCCGCCCGACTGTTCGCCGCAGGTTCGGCTTCCGAAATCATCAAAGGCCCCATTCAAAAAAGCGCGATCGCGCCGATGCTGACCAAAACAACCAATAGCCCAGCTTTCCAGTCATTTAGGGCTCGCGCCCGCGCCAGAAACCATTGAAAATTTGACGCGTCAAGCGTGTCGTCACGAAAAGTTGAACTCTAACGCCACGGCCTAGATATGCAGGAGCGACGCTGGGCAATGTGACGAAAAGCGTCACCGAAACGGAACATTATCGAGCTCAATAAAGTTTCGGAGATGGGCAAATGTATTCTTGTCGCAGTCGCAAATAAACCAGTACTTGCGGCTCGCTATGTCGTGAGAGTTTCTTTTGATGGAGCGAGAGAATGCCGCGATTCTTGGTTGTCGAAGACGAATTCTTCGTAGCCGCCTACATTGAAGGGCTTCTCAACGAAGAAGGGCTTGAAGTCGTTGGGCCCGTCAGCACCCTCGACGAGGCCAAACGAATGGCCAGCGAACAAGCCATTGATGGCGCCCTGCTCGATATCAATTTGGGGGGAGATCGGGTCGACGACGTCGCCGACATCCTGGCGCGCCGAAACGTGCCCTTTATCTTCGTTACCGCTTACGGGCGGAACAACATTCCTCCAGGTCACCGCGATGCGGCGATCGTCCATAAACCTTTCAACGACGCAGTCTTTATGCGGCAGGTCCGACGACTTTCACAATAGAGCGTCGCTTGATCTCGATTAGCGGCGCGAAGGCGGCCCGGTCGCGGCGCCATCGATTGTGAGACGCCCCACTGATCGCGTGCGGCCTCGAGACGATGCTGGTCGACTCCGGCGGCAATGTCATAGGCTGCTGTCTTTGCGCGCCTCTAGCCAGTTAAGCGCTGTGATCGAAAAGAATCCGCCGATCCAAGATCCAGACGCGGCAAAAAGAACGTAGATCCAGTTAGACGTATAACTAATCACGGCGAATGCTGATAACAAATACCATAGACTGCTCCAGCTGGCGGCAGAGACGCGTTTTCTATCGGCGACAGCGGCGTTGAAAAGCACGTAGACAGCGTCTGTTGCGGCTGTGGATGCGATGACGCCGGCAGCAATCAAGAGATCAAATGACGGAAAGTGCATTTTATCACTCCTCCTCGCGGTCGAGCACATTCAGTTCGAGCTGATCCCGACGATTTTCCGCGTATTCTCGCGCTTCTCCGCGTCGTCGAGCAGGTAGGCTGCTAGATCGCTGCGCTGCATTGCCCAGGCGCCCGGCGGGCGCTTGCCGATTGTGACGCGATCGCCGCGCGACGCGCCGCCTTCAAGCAATATGGGAGGGCGGACGATGGACCACGCAAGGTCGCTTGTGCGCAGCAATTGTGTTCGCCGCCGATCGAAAGCTATTCGCTCGGGGAATGGGTCCGGCTCAGGCCTTCGGCGCAAGAATCCGTCGCATGGCTGGCGCGCCAGAAGGCGCGTGGCCCAGGTTCGGATTGCGGCGCGGGCGCGTGGCGGCGGCACTTGCCCGCTTCAGCCCACCATTGCATGGGCTTGTCGCCGCGATCGACGGGGTGAAGCCCGCTTTCCGGCGAATCCCAGTAGCGGCAATCCTGGCAGGCCACTTGATCCCAGGCTGCGGAGGCGTGCGTAAACTCGCCACAGCCCTGGGCGCCGTGCGTCGTCGGCCAATGGGCGATTCGGTCAGGCGCGTAGCCGGGATGCGGGGCCAGCCTCTGGCACCAGCCTTCGTTCGGACGGGCCGCTCTCCAGAATTTGCAATTTTCGCAGCGGCCAGCCAATCCCGCGGTTACAATCATGGGTCACCTTTTCGCCTCGACCGGCAGCCCAAGCGCCGGCGCCAGAACTTCTTGCGTCGTGACGCCGGGCGGCAGGGGAGCGGGATCGTGTCCCTCCCAGCCGAGCACCGAAGCATTGGGGGGAAACTTCGCCTCAAGCGGCGGCGCCTGTCCGTTCCAGCCGCCGCCGAGCGCCAGCGCGAGATCGACATATTGCTCCAGCACGCGTGTCTGCACGGCGATCTGCGCGCGCTGGGCGTCGAGCGCCGCGCTTTGCGAAGTGACAACGTCGAGCGAGGAGGCCGCGCCGTCCTTGTAAAGGCTCATCGACATATCCAGCGCCCGCTGCGCTGCGATGGCTGCAACCGACAGCGCCTTGTATTCCACGCCAAGCAGCTTGATCGACGCCGTGGCGTCCTCAACCTCCTGGTAGGCGGCGAAAATCGAACCCTTGTAGTTCGCGGCCGCGATCTTGAAATCGTCGCGGGCTATGTCGAGATTGGCCTGCCTCAACCCGCCGTCGAACACAGGGGCGGTGACCGAGGGGCCATAGCTCCACAGGCTGTTGTGGAAATTCAGCAGGTCGATATTGGTGGACTGCGCGCCGCCGGACAGGTTGAGGTAGAATCGCGGCAGGAAATCAGCCTTGGCGGAGCCGATCCCCTCGTTCGCGGCGAACAGCAACCGCTCGTTGGCGGCGACATCGGGTCGCCGCAGCAGCAGCGTCGCCGGCGCCATGCTGGGAGGATGCGGGGTCGCCGGCTGCCTGGCCTCCGGCTTGAGCCGGAAAAGCGAGGCCGTCTCGCCGACGAGGGCCGCGACGGCGTCTTCCAGAACCGCCCGGCCCTGCGCGATATCGGCGGCGGCGGCCTGGGCGCTGGCGAGCTGCACCTTGGCGCGCTCGACGTCGATCGGCGGCGCGATCTTCTGATCCAGGCGCGCTTGCGTCAGCGTCAGCGCTTCCTGGTAGACCTTGATGGTGCGCGCGAGAAGAGCCGCCTGGGCGTCGGCGCCGCGGAGGGCGACGTAGGTGCGGGCGAGGCCGGCGTGCAACGACACGCGCGTCGCCGCGAGCAGATCGTCATTGGACTGCGCGCCCGCCTTGGCCCCGGCGATCTGGTCGCGGACCCGCCCCCAGAGGTCGACTTCCCAGGTCAATTGGCCCAGCAATTGATTGGCGCCGTAATAAGTCGGCTGGTTGGCGGAGCGCAGGGGCCTGTGCTGCGACTGCTTGTTGAAGCTCAGCTCCGGCGTCGCGACGATCGTCGGATAAAGGGCGGAGTTGACCCGGTCCAGCACCGCCTTCGCCCGCTCGTAGCGCGCCAGTGACGCGGCATAGTCAGGATTGTCGGTTTCGATTCGGCTTTCCAGGCGATCGAGTTCGGCGCTGCGGAAATCCCGCCACCAGGTTTCCGCCAGCGGCGCAGAAGCGCCCGGCGGCAGCGGCGTCTTGAAGTGGGAGGGAGTCTCGACCTCTGGCGTGATATATTTTGGCGCGAAGTCGCAGCCGGCGAGGCCGGAAAGAGCCGTTGCGAGGAGGACGCGGAAACCTCGCGCGAAAAGGGAATGCTTCATTCGCTGGCGCTCGATGGGTGCGCGCCGGCTATACGGACCTGATCGCCATTGGTCAAGGTTTCGCTGGGGTTGTCGATAATTCGGTCATCCGCGGACAGGCCGGAGGCTATGGCCACTTCCGACCCGAAATCCTTGGCGATGACCACCGTCTTGAATTTTACGCGATCGTCCTTGTCGACCGTGGCGACGCGTGTCCCGTGCTCGTCGAACGACAGGGCGTTGGACGCAATCCGCAACTCAGCGGAATCGACCGGCAATTCAAAACGCACCTCGGCATAAGAGCCGGGATAAAGCGCGCCGTCCTCATTGAGGCGGTCCAACTCGACGAGCAGGCTGCCCGTCTGCGCGCCAATGGCGTTGGACGTCGTGGTTATCGTCGCCTCAAAATTCCGGCCGGGCCATTGCGGCGTGGTGATCGCCGCCTTCATGCCGGGCTTGAGCCGGGCCGAATAGATCTGGGGAACATTGACGTAAACGCGGACTTCATGGATGTCGGCCACCTTGAACAGCGACTCCGACGTGCGGTCGGGCGCGACATAGGCGCCGATGTCGATGTTGCGCGCCGTCACGACGCCGTCGAAGGGCGCGACGATCTGCGCGAAGACTTTTTGAGCCTTGAGCCGATCGAGATTGGCGGTGGCGGCGCCGACATCAGCCTGTTTCACCTTTTCGTCGCTGGCCTTTTCGTCGCTCGACTGCTTGGAGACGGCGGAAGAACTGCGCAAGGCCGCCCATCGCTCCGCCGTCACCTTGGCCAGGGACAGGTTCGCCTGCGCCCGGCCCAATTCCTCGCGCGCCTGGGCAAGCCGCTCGTCGAGCTCCGGCGTGTCGATCTCAGCGAGAACTTCGCCCTTCTTGACCTTGGCGCCAATGTCCTTGCTCCAGCTTTTAACGTAGCCGGCGACCTGCGAATGGATCGAGGCCTCGTACCAGGCGGCGATATTGCCGGGCAAGGGCAGGACCTGAGGATTGGAGTCCGCGTGCGGCGTGATGACGTGGACATAGGGAATTGAGCGTTCGCGCGTCCATTTCGCGAGATTGGCCTGGTCGCCCCGGCGCTCGATCAAGGCGTAGGCGACATAGCAGGCCAGGACCAGCGCCGCGACGAGGATCAGCCAGAAGCCGGAGCCTCGGTGGCCGGCCTTTGCGATGGGCGGGGACGAGATGATTTCCTTATCCATGCGGCGTCTCTGTCGGCGATAGCGCGGCGGGGCGCGGCTTGCGGGATTGAGTCCGGGAATGAACCATGGCGAAGACAACGGGCACGAAAACCAGCGTCGCCACCGTGGCGAAGAGCAGGCCTCCGATCACGGCGCGGCCAAGCGGCGCGTTCTGCTCGGCGGACAGGGCCATCGGGGCCATGCCGATGATCATCGCCAGCGCCGTCATCAGCACCGGGCGGAAACGACCGATCCCCGCGTTGAGCGCGGCCGTGAAGGGGTCGAAGCCCTCCGACAGCTGCTCCCGCGCAAAACTTACCACGAGAATGGAATTGGCGGTCGCCACGCCCATGCACATGATCGCGCCGGTGAGCGCGGGAACCGACAGAGTGGTGTGGGTGCCGAAGAGCATCCAGATCACTCCGGCCAGCGCCGCGGGAAGGGCGCTGACGATCACAAAGGGATCGAGCCAGGACTGGAAGTTCACGACGATCAGCAGGTAGATCAGCACGATCGCCAGGGCCAGTCCTTGATAAAGCTGGCTGTAGGCGGAGGTCATCGTCGCCGACTGCCCGCGCAGGACAACTTGCGAGCCGCGCGGACGCTCCGATTGCGAATTGTCGATGATCTTCTGGATGTCTGCCGAGACGCCGCCGAGATCGCGCCCCGCGTTGGAGGCGAAGATATCGATGACCGGCTGCACCGAATAATGCGAGACCACCGCGTCGCTCGCGCCGCGTTTGATCTGGGCGACAGCGCCGAGAATTTGGGTCGTCTTGCCCTGGGAGGCTGGAACGCTTGCGAGGTCGTCGAGCGATTTCATCCAATATTGCGGCGTCTGGGTGACCACCGGATAGGAGACGCCGTTTTTCGGATTGAGCCAGAAGGTCGGATTGGTCTGGATCGAACCGGCGAGCGTGATCTGCAGCGAGGTCGCCACGTCCTTTTCGCTGACGCCAAGCCGGCTCGCGAGAATGCGATCGACATCGACCTTGATCGTCGGCTCGTCCGCCGGCTGCTGGATGCGCGCGTCTGCGACGCCCGTCACCGCGGAAATCCGCTTCAGCAGCTTTGCCGCGAGAATGCGGTTGCCCTCGAGATCACTGCCGACCACCTGCACGTCGATCGGCGCGGGCAGGCCGAAATTGAGGATCTGCGTGACAATGTCGGCGGGCAGGAAGGAGAAGGTCGCATCGGGGAATTGTTCGGGCAGTTTTTCGCGCAAGGTGCGAACCAGTTGCTCGCCCTGCGCTTCCTGGCCGTCTTCCAGCGTTATCAGAATATCGCCGTCCGCCGAGCCTATGGTGCCGGAATTTGCATAGGCTGTGTTGATGCCGCTGACGGACAAGCCGATATTATCGACCATGGACGTCACGAGTTTCGGCCCGGCGATTTCCCCGATCGCCGTCTCGACCCGCTTGAACAACCGGCCGGATTCCTCGATGCGCAGGCCGGTGGGACCGCGCACATGCAATTTCAGTTGGGTCGACGGGACGTTCGGGAAAAAGTTCTGGCCGAGAAAAGGAAACAGCGTCAGCGAGACGAGAACAAAAGCCATGAAGCCTGTAATGAACGTCCAGCGCAGTCGCATGGCGGCTTCGAGCGCCCGGGCGTAGGCCTGCCGCGCCGCCTCGAAACGATGCTCGAACCCTCTCTGGAAACGGCCGAAAACGCTGCGCGGCGGCGCGTCTGGGTCGTGCGCATGGCCGCCGAGAAGGTAATTGGCCATGGTCGGCACCAGTGTGCGCGCCAGGATATAGGAGCCGATCAGCGCGAAGATCACCGCCTTGGCCATGGGTCGGAACAGAAAGCCGGAAATGCCGCCAAGGCCGAACATCGGCACGAAGACGATGCAGATGCACAGCAGCGACACCGTGGCGGGAATGACGATTTGCCGCGCGCCGTCCATGATCGCCGCCTCGATCTCCTTTTTCTGCTCCAGCTGGAAATTGATGTTTTCGATGGTCACTGTGCCGTCGTCGACGAGAATGCCGACGGCGAGCGCGAGGCCCCCCAGCGTCATGACATTGATGTTCTCGCCGGTCGCCGCCAGGAGCGCCACCGACGTCAGGATGGCCAGGGGAATGGCGATGATGATGATGACGGTCGAGCGCCAGCTGCCGAGGAAGACGAGAATCATGAGCCCGGTCAGCGTCGCCGCCAGCGCGCCTTCGAAAATCACCGAGGACACTGCGCTTTGCACGAAGGGCGCCTGATCGCCGACCACGTCCATCTTCAGGTCCGGCGGGATCATTTCGCGCAGATGAGGCAGCAGCCCTTTGACGCCGTTGATGACGTCCAGCGTCGAGGCCGAACCGGCCTTGATGACGGTCATCAGCACGGCATTGGCGCCGTCGACCCTGACCATGTTGATCTGCGGGGGAAAACTGTCGTGCACATGGGCGACGTCGGCAATACGCACGGTCGCGCCATTGGCGCTGCGGATCGGCAGATAATTCAGGGCGTCTACGGTTTCGGGCGAATCGTTGAGCTGGACGACATATTCCTTGTCGCCGATCTTTTGCGTGCCCACGGGAATGATCAGGTCCTGCTGCGCCACGGCATTGACGACATCCTGGGCCGCGATGCCGTAAGATTGCAGTTTCGCCTGGTCGACGTCGATCTGGATCTGCCTGACCTTGCCGCCATAGGGCGAGGGCACCGCCGCGCCCGCCACCGTGGCGAGCTGCGGCCGTATCAGGTTCTGGGCAAAATCGAAAATTTTCGCTTCCGACAGTTTGTCGGAAGACAGAGCGAGCTGGATGACCGGCACGCTTCCGGCGTCAAAGGTCAGCACCTGCGGCGGCGTGATGCCCGGCGGCAGATATTTCAGCACGGTCTGCGACGCCGCGGTGATCTGGGCGAGAGCGGAATTGATGTTGACGGTCGGCTGGAAGAAGACTTTGACCACGCCGTAGCCCGCCAGGGACTGCGATTCGATATGTTCGATGTCGTTGACAGAAGAACTGAGCGTTCGCTCGTAGAAATAGATGACTCGGCCCGACATGTCGTCGGGCGGCAGGCCGTTGTAGGTCCAGACGACGGCGACGACGGGGATGCGGATGCCCGGGAAGATGTCGGTGGGGGTGCGCACCCACGATATCACGCCGAAAATGACGATCAGCATCGCCATGACGACGAAAGTATACGGCCTATTCAGCGCGATACGAACTAGTGCGAGCATTCGGCCCTTCAAGCATCATAATTCGGGGCAGCGGCGACACCCCCCGAATTTAACGTGAACATAGTCGTCGACGGCGCATCCCGAAAACAAAATTTTAATTTATTCGACTGTCGCCACAGGTCCCGAGCGCGACAAAAGGCGACGAAGTCCGCGCTCCTGCCGCACCAAACAGGGCGTCTCCCGCAATATATTCGCAAACCGGAATGGTTTGTGTCCAGCACGGCATGCGCCGCCGGCGTCCGAATAGCGGCGCTTGTGGCAAAAATGCTTCATTCCGCGTCAAATGCGGCGTCCAGGGGCGAGGTTTCCAGTCTATTTCCGGGGAGCCGCGCCATCCGCGCCATCCGTCTTTCCGAGCGGCTGTTCGGCCAGGGTGAACCGGGCGCCCGGCGCATTGTCGGAGACGTCAAGCTCCAGGTGGTGAAGGCGGGCGATGGTTTCCGCAATGCTCAGGCCAAGGCCGCCGCCGGGCAGGTCGGCGCCGTTGCTGGCGCGGGCGAAGCGGCGAAAGATGTCACGCGCCTCGGCCGCCGGCACGCCTCGGCCGGAGTCGCTGACCTCGACCAACGCGCGGCCGTCGCGCTCGCCGGCCGCGATGCGGACCGCGCCGCCGCGCGGCGTGAATTTCAGGGCGTTATCGATGAGATTGGCGATGGCTTCCCGCATCAGGTCGGCGTCACCCTGGCGAAGCACGGGCTTTGGCGCGGAAACGGTCATGGCGACGCCCTTGGCCTCGGCCAGAGGCAGGAAAAATTCGTAAAGCTCCGCGCACAGCGCGGCGAGATCGAGCGGCCTGAAGGCGGAATGGCGCCGCTCGTTCTCGATGGAGGAAATGCGCAGGACCGCCGCGATGGTCGTCAAGGCCCGGTCAAGCTGGCGCAGCGCGGCCTGCACGGGATGGCGCAGCCGCTCGTTTTTAGGCGTATCCGCCAGCGCCTGCTCCAGCAGGGCGCGCACATTGACGATGGGGGCGCGCAGGTCATGCGCGATATTGTCGCCGACAGCGGCCAGTTGTCCCAGCAGGCGCTCGATCTCGTCGAGCATGTCATTGACCGAGACGATCACGCCGTCGAGTTCGTCCATGCCGGATCGGACCGGCAACCGGGCGCGCAAATCGCCCTGGACGATTGTTCCGATGGCCTTGTCGATCTCGCGGATGCGGGCGCCCAGGCGGCGGGCGAAGAACAGGCCGGCGCCCAGAGCGAAAGCCGCCAGCGGCAGGATGGCGAAGGAAAGCGCCTGGGCAAGAACGCGCCTGAGGGCGACGACCTGGTCGAGGCTGCGCCCCAGCACCACGACGCCGCCGTCCGGTCTTTTCCGCGCGACGAGCAGCGTGGGCTCGGGCGGGGAATCGGCGGAGGTCCGGAAGTCCTCGATCAGATGCGCCTTGCCATCGACGGGAATATCCGGGCGACGGTCGAGGTTGCCGAACACCAGCGCCCCCGCCGGATCGTAAAGCGCGACGTAATTCAGCCGGCGGAAGTCGCGGGTGAGCCGCAGCGACAGGCTGCGCCGCAACCGGTCCTCATCGCTCGACGCCGCCTTTTCCGCCTCGTCGGCGAAAACCGTCCGCAACTCGACGATCCAGGCCTGGGTCGTCGCGACATAAACGAAGCTGAAGACACCGCCGGTGAGAAGGAGAAAGGCCAGTGCGAAGGCCCCTGCAAGTCGCACGGGCGTCGACCGGAACAGGTCACGCCTCGACATCGAGCATGAACCCTTCGCCGCGCAGATTGACGAGGAGCTTTTTTTCGCCAGGCGCGTCCAGCTTCACCCTGAGATTGCGGATATGCACGTCCACAACGTTGCTCTGGGCCTGGAAATGGTAGTTCCAGACATCTTCGAGCAACATCTGGCGGGTCACGACCTGCCCGGGCCGGCGCATGAAATATTCGAGCAGCTTGAACTCGCGCGGCAGCAGTTCGATTTCACGTCCACGCCGGCGCACCTTGCGCGCCAGAAGGTCCACGCTCAGCGAGCCGGCGTTGAGGACCGTCGCCGCAGCGGCGTCGACCCGCCGCGCGAGCGCGTCCACACGCGCGATCAATTCGACCATGGCGAAAGGCTTGGCGAGATAGTCGTCGCCCCCGGCCCGCAAGCCCGCGACGCGGTCGTCCACGGCGCCCATGGCGCTCATCATCAGCACGGGCGTGCGGACGCCCTCGGCGCGCAGGCTTTCGACGAGGGTAAGACCGTCCGCGCCCTCAAGCATGCGGTCCATCACCAGCAGCAGCGCCCGCCCTGCCCGCGCCGCCTGCACGGCTTCGGCGCCGGTTTGGCTCAGCACCACCTGGTAACGGGGCGAAAGCGCCTTTTCGATCGCGCTCGCAAGTTCTGGCTCGTCCTCGCAGACGTAGACAGGGGCTGGTTTGCTTTCGTTCATGCCTGCTTTTGTCCGTAAATCTTCGTTTCGGCAACTGCCGACGCAGTCGCTCGTCCCGAGCTTTACGAGAGCGCCGCGCCTGGCGCGCTCCCGTCGCCAAGTCCGGCGGGCCTGCGGGCATAGACGCCGAAGGCCGCGATTATAGCGTAGCATAGCGCCGGCAACGCAAGCGAAACGGACAGGCTGCCCGAGAGATCGGCGAGATGGCCGGTCAGGGGCGGAATCACCGCCCCGCCGACGATCGCCACGCAGAGAATGCCCGAGCCTTCCGCCGCCCTGGCCCCCAGTCCCTCGCTGGCAAGGCTGAAAATCGTCGGAAACATGATTGAATTCACCAGGCCGATGGCCAGCAGGCTGTAGCCGGCCAGCGCGCCAGTCGCATTGGCCGAGATCGCGATCAGCGCCACGGCGCCGAGCGCGCAGGCGGCCAGCAGCTTGCCCGGACTCGCCAGCCGCAAGGCCGCCGAGCCGATGAAACGCCCGACCAGCGCGCCGCCCCAATAGAGCGGGATCAACTTGCCCGCCGCCTGCGCGTCCAGCGCAAGCACATGGCTCTGCTCGAGATAGAGCACGATCAGCGAGCCGATCGCCACTTCCGCCCCGACATAGAGGAAGATCGAGGCCGCGCCGAAGGCGAAGCGCGGACGTTTCAGCAGGCCGAGGCCTGCGAAAACCGGTCCGTCGGCATGAAACTCGCCCCTCAGCCGATTGCGATGCAGCCACACCATGCCCGCGACCAGCGCCAAGGCTATGGCCAGCCCGAAATAGGCCTTGGCGACGGCCTGCGTCTCGGCGGCGCGATAGGCGTCGAGCGCCGCGCCGGAAAGCTGCGCCGCCGACACGTCGGCCAGGCGGCCGAGGATCAGGAGCGCTCCAAAATAGGGGAAAACGGTCGTTCCCAACGAATTGAAGGCTTGCGCGAAGGTCAGCCGGCTATGCGCTGTCTCCTTTGGTCCCAGCAGCGAAATGAGAGGGTTGGCGACCACCTGCACGATGGTGATGCCGGCCGCCAGCACGAAGAGCGCCACCAGGAACAGGCCGAAGGTCGCGCTTGCGGAGACGGGGATGAACAGCAGGCAGCCGACCATCATCAGCAGCAGGCCGAAAGCCGCGCCGCGCATGTAGCCAAGGCGCCGCACCAGCGCCGCGCCGGGCAGCGACACCGCGAAATAGGCGGCGAAAAACGCCGATTGCACCAGCATGGCCTGCATATGGTCGAGCGAGAACAATTCCTTGAGTTTTGGGATGATCACGTCGTTGAGGCTGGTGATGCCGCCGAAGATGAAAAACAGCGACATGACGAAAATGCGCAGTTCCGGCGCGTCGACCGCAGTGACCTCGTCCCCGGCCGGCCCGCAGGTCTTCGCGATGTCGGAGGTCATTGGCGCGCTCGCTCAGGGGCGTTTGGGGAAATCGGGTTCATAGCAGCGTGAAAGTCGTCTTGTCGCCCCTGGCGGCCGAGGGCGCAATCCAGACGTCATAGGCGCCGGGCTCGGCGCGAGCGGAGAGATCGGGCTGGACATAGGCAAGGTCGCTGGCCCGCAGTTCGAATTCGACCAGTTTCGCCTCGGCCGGCGCGAGATCGACATGAACAACGCATTTCAGCTGGCGCACCGGCTGGGTGAGCGCCGCCACGCGCTTGTGGACATAGAGCTGCGCGACCTCGACCGCGGCGCGAGCGCCGGTATTGACCAGCCTTGCCGTGATTTTCACGACGCCGTCGCGGGCCAGCCGCGGCGAACTGGCAACGGGCGAGCCGTAGGAGACCGTCGAATAGGTCAGGCCATGGCCGAAGGCGTAAAGCGGCTCGTTCGAAACGTCGCGATACCGCGCCTTGAAGACCGTGACGCCGTCGAGCTGCGGGCGGCCGGTCGAGCGATGGTTGTAATAATAGGGCTCCTGTCCCGGCGCCTGCGGAAAACTGACCGGCAGGCGCCCTTGCGGGGCGAAATCGCCGAACAGCACGTCGGCGAGGGCGTTGCCGGATTCTGATCCCAGAAACCACGCGCAGACCAGAGTTTTGGCGTCGCGCACCGCGCCGGTCAGCGCGATGGCCCTGCCATGCTTCAGCAGGACGACGACCGGCTTGCCCGTCGCGCAAACGGCTTCGGCGAGATCCTGCTGGGCCTTTGGAATGGTGATCGATGTCGTCGAGGCCGCCTCCCCGGTCATGCGCGCCTGCTCGCCGAGGTAAAGCACCACGATATCGGCGGCGTTGGCGGCGCGCACCGCCTCCTCCATGCCTCCGGGAACAAGCCGGTCGGGCTCGCACGCCGGCGTGAAACTGCAGGACGCGTCGGGACCGAGCGCCGCCCTGACCCCTTCTTCGAGCGTGACCGCCAGGTCGATCTCCTCGATCACCGACCATGCGCCGAGTTCGTTCGGCTTGTTCGAGACGTAAGGGCCGATGAAAGCGATGGACTTGCCGGTCTTTGGCAGGGGCAGCAGGTTGTCGTCGTTTTTCAGCAGCACGATCGACTTGCGGGCCGCCTCGCGTGCGAGCGCCAGCATGTCGGGGCGGCGCACGTTTTTCGCGTGACGTCGGGGATCGAGCGAACGATAGGGGTTTTCGAACAGGCCGAGCGCCGTCTTGATGCGCAAAACCCTGCGCACGGCCTCGTCGACCGTCGCCTCGCGGATGCGGCCTTTGCGGACCAGCGCCGGGATATGATCGCGATAGAGTTCTTCGCCGAGGGCGATGTCGCAGCCGGCGTTCAGCGCCTTGACGACGGCGTCCTCCTCGTCGGCGGCATAACCGTGATCGATCAGTTCCTTGATCGCTTCGAAATCCGAAACCACGACCCCCTGAAAGCGCCACTCATCGCGTAAAATTTTGGTCAGCAGCCGATGATTTGCCGTGCAAGGGAACGCCGCCGACATCGTTGAAAGCAGCCATGGTCGCCTGCGCCCCGGCGTCGAACGCGGCCCTGAAGGGCGGCAGGTGCACTTCCCGCAAGGTTGTCTCGGGGACATCGACGGTATTGTATTCCATGCCGCCCTGGACGCCGCCATAGCCCGCGAAATGCTTGGGACAGGCAAGAAGCGAGTCGTCGGCGCGCAAATCCTTGCCCTGGAAGCCGCGGACCCTTGCGGCGGCGATCCGCGCGCCCAGCCAGAAGTCCTCGCCCGCGCCCTCGACCACCCTGCCCCAGCGCTCGTCGCGGGCAATGTCGACTGCCGGCGCAAAAGTCCAATGCAGGCCGAACGCGGTGGCTTCCTCCGCCGCCGCGCGCGCCGTGCGCATGCAAAGATCGGGATCGAAGCTCGCGGCCTCGCCCAGCGGGATGGGGTAGCTTGTCTTCAGCCCATGGATCACGTCGGCGGCGAAGACCAGGGGAATGCGAAGGCGCGATTCCGTGACGGCGATCCGTTGCAGCTCCCGATTGAAGGGGAGATCGAAACCGTTGAAATAGCCCGCCGCCCTGCCAAGCCGCGCGTCGGCCATCGCGCCCTCGCGCGTGAGCCGCGTCCCGCCCAGGGGATTGTTCTGTAGCGTATCCTTCGGACTTCTGAAGATCGAGAGCTGGCCGGCCTTTTCTTCGAGGCTCATCCGTTTCAGCAGGCTTTCGATGCGGAGATCGACGGCTGGCGCGCGCGGCGACGACCAGGCGCGGACAGCCGAGGCCAAGGCCGCCATGCCGACCGAGCCAGCAAGAAAGGCGCGACGCGAGACGGCCGAACCGGTCGGGGCCCTAGTCATCCGAAATTCTGCATTCGAAACCCTGCATTCGAAAGTCTGCTACCCCTCGGCGCCGGACTCAGGCTGCCCCGCTTCCCAAGCCTAGACGGCAAAAAGTGATTAAACAAATGGTTTTAGCCGCCGTTTCCTCGCTGGGATTGCGTCAAATAAACGGCTGTCCCCTGCAAGCGGCTAGGACGTCGTCCTGCCGGGGCCCAGCTCGATTCTTGTTCGCACGCGACGCAAGGATGCTATAGAGAGCCGCGAAATTTTGGAAAAACCCATGCTTCACCGCCTCAAGCACGCCCTGCTGACGCTCGCCGCGATCTTCTTCCTGATCGAGGCGTGGCTTTGGGACATGACGATCGCGCTCGGCCGCTGGCTGGTCGGTCTCCTGCCCTGGCAGGAGATCAAGGACCTTGTCGCGCGGCTGATCGGCAGGTTGCCGCCCTATGGCGCCCTGCCCCTGTTCCTGATCCCCGTCATCGTCATAGAACCGTTGAAGATCGTGGCGATCCGCGCGCTCGCGCATGGCCATTTCGTCAAGGGCGTTCTGGCCTTCATCGCGCTGAAATTCATCGGCGTCGCGCTGATCGCCTTCGTCTTCGACCTCACGCGCGACAAATTGCTGTCGATCGGCTGGTTCGCGCGCTTCTACGCCTGGGTCATCCTGTGGCGCGACAAGGCCCATGCCTTCATCGAGCCCTACAAGGCGTCGGTCCGCGAAAAAATCGCAGAACTCAAGGCGCAACTGCCGGAACTGCGGCGTCGGCTCGGGCTGCCGGAAGGCCGCGGCGGTCTCGTCGAGACGCTTGGCCGCCTGCGGGCGCGGGTTCGCAAGGCGCAGCGCTGAGGCTTGATTGCTTCTCCCCGGCGCCTCCGTCATAATTGGCCGAGGCTCCAGACGTGTTCAGCCCAGACGTGTTCAGTAAAGTGGAAAAGGTCGCGGCAGGAAATGAATTCGACGTCCCAGACATATCATTTCCCCGAAGACGCCCCCCTGCATCTCGAAAATGGCTTTGTCCTCAAAGGCGCCCACGTCGCCTACGCCACGTTTGGCGCGTTGAACGCCGACAAGACCAATGCGGTGCTGGTCTGCCACGCCCTGACCGGCGACCAGTACGCCACCGGAGAGAATCCCAAGCTTGGACGGCAGGGCTGGTGGTCGAAGGTGGTCGGCGACGGTTGCCCCATCGACACGACCAGATATTTCGTCATCTGCGCCAATACGCTGGCCAGCTGCTACGGCTCGTCCGGCCCCTCCGACATCAATCCGGAAACCGGCAAGGTCTATGGCATAGACTTTCCCTTTGTCAGCATCGGCGACATGGTCGAGGCGCAATACCGGCTGGCGCGGAGTTTTGGCATAGAGAAGCTGCTCGCGGTGGTTGGCGGGTCGGCAGGCGGCATGCAGGTGCTCGAATTCGTGCGCAAATACGGCGATTATTTTCACGCCGCCGTGCCCATCGCCACGACGGCGCAGGAATCGCCGCGCAACATCGCCCTGCATGAAGTCTCGCGCCAGGCGATCATGGCCGACCCGGACTGGCTGCATGGCGGCTACGCCGAACAAGGCAAGATACCTGCGCTCGGGCTTCGCATCGCGCGGATGAGCTCGCATGTGAACTACATGTCGCCGGAAAAGATCCTGCAGCGCTTCGGCCGCTCCCCGTCACGGCCCGGCGACGCGAAGATGTTCTACAAGCCCGATTTCGAAATCGAGGACTATCTCCATCACCAAGGCGTGTCGTTCAAGAACCGCTTTGACGCCAACTCCTATCTCTACCTGTCCAAGGCGCTCGACATGTTCGACCTCGCCTCCGGGCAGGAAGGGCTGGTCGGCGTCTTCCGCAAGACGAAGGCGCGCTTCTGCGTCATCGCCTTTTCCTCAGACTGGCTGCAGCCGCCGGAGGAAAGCCGCAAGATCGTGCGCGCGCTGACCATGTGCAACGCCGATGTCAGCTTCGTCGTCATCACCACCGACAACGGCCACGACGCCTTCCTGCTCGACGAGCCGGAAATGTTCTCGGTCATTCGCGGCTTCATCGACGCCACATACCGGCTGCGCGTCGAAGGCGGGTCGCCGGCCAAAGCGGCAGTCGGGAGCTGAACGTGTCCGTTCAAGGCGTCGCGCCCGCTCCGGAGCGGCCAGACCTGAAGATCATCGCCTCCATCGTTCAGCAGAACGCCAGGGTTCTCGACGTCGGCTGCGGCGACGGCGCGCTGCTGAGCATCCTGAAGGAAAAGGGCGTCGCCAGCTGCAACGGAGTCGAGATCAGCCAGGACGGCGTCAACGAATGCGTCCGCAAGGGTCTCGCGGTCATCCAGGGCGACGCCGACCGCGATCTCAACTCCTACATTCCCGGCGTGTTCGACTGGGTCATCATGAGCCACGCGATCCTCTCAGTGGAGGATCCCGTGCGCGCCCTCGACAGGATCGCGTCGATCGGCCGCGGCGCCATCGTCAGCATCCACAATTTCGCCCATTGGAAAGACCGGCTGAACATTCTTTTCGGCGGCCGGATTCCCGCGGCGTCGCCCTATCTCGCCTCCTGGGACTCGCCGGGGCTGGTGCGGCGTTGCTCGATCAAGGATTTCGAAGACCTTTGCCACGACGTGAACGTGCGGATCAAGGACTGCATCGTGCTGGGCGAAAACGGCCATCCGCTCCATCCGCGGCTGCCGCCGAACCTGTTCGGCCGGCAGGCGGTTTTCGTCCTCGAACGCCAGTGAAATCAGGGCGCGCGGCGCCCAGGAGACAGACAATGCCGACCCCTCCCGAGAAAAAGCTCCGCCCGGCCACCGCCCTCGTGCATGGCGGCTCCATGCGCTCGCAGTTCGGCGAAATGTCCGAAGCGCTCTTTTTGACGCAGAGCTATGTCTTCGACACGATGGAGACGGCGGAAGCGCGCTTCAAGGGCGACGACCCCGGCTACATCTATTCCCGCTTCACCAATCCGACCGTCGCGATGCTCGAAAAGCGCATGGCCATGCTGGAAGGCGCCGAAGCCGCCAAGGCCACGGCCAGCGGCATGTCGGCGGTCACGGCGGCCCTGCTTGGCCAGGTGCGCTCGGGAGACCATGTCGTCGCGGCCAAGGCGCTGTTCGGCTCCTGCCGCTACGTGGTCGAAGACCTGATGACCCGTTGCGGCGTCGCCTTCACTCTGGTCGACGGCACGGATATCGCGCAATGGAAGGCCGCCATGCGGCCGAACACCAAGACTCTGTTCCTCGAAAGCCCGACCAATCCGCAGCTTGAGATCATCGACATCGCCGCCGTGGCGAAGATCGCGCATGACGGCGGCGCGACGCTGGTGGTGGACAATGTCTTCGCCACCCCGATGTTGCAGCGTCCCCTGCAGCTCGGCGCGGATTGCGTGGTCTATTCCATGACCAAGCACGTGGACGGCCAGGGGCGCTGCCTCGGCGGCATGATCCTGGCGTCGGAAGCATTCATCCAGACCCATGTCTACCAATTGCTGCGGCAGACCGGGCCTGCCCTGTCCCCGTTCAACGCCTGGGTGATGCTGAAGGGGCTGGAAACCCTGCCGCTGCGCATCGCCCAGCAACAGCGCACCGCCGAGCGCGTTGCGGATTTTTTAGCCGCGCAACCAGCGATCCGGAACCTGCTCTACCCCTCGCGAAAAGATCATCCGCAACACGAACTCGCCATGCGCCAGATGTCCGGCGGCGGCACGGTGATGGCTTTTACGGTCGAGGGCGGCAAGGAAGCGGCGTTCCGCCTAGGCAATGCGCTTGAGATTATCAAGATTTCCAACAATCTCGGGGATTCCAAGAGCATCGTCACCCATCCCGCGACGACGACCCATTTCCGCCTTGGCCCGGACGCGCGCGCCGAAGCCGGCATCAATGACGGAATGCTGCGCCTGTCCTGCGGACTGGAAGACGCCGAGGATTTGATCGAGGATTTGACGGGAGCGCTCAAGGCGGTTTGAATTTTGGCGCGACGGTAAACGACGCAAATCGGCGGGAAGGGGACGGCCGTTAGCCCCGCTCTCTCCGCCGTCATGGCCGTGCTCGTCACGGCCATCCACGCCAGCGTGGAAGGCAGGTTTTACAAGGCTGACACGCATGCAACGGCCGCGTGGATGCCCGTGACAAGCACGGGCATGACGAACCAGAGATCATGAATAGCCGTCTGCAAAGAGCCGTTTGCGGCCGGCTCCGGTCCGCGCGAACGACGGGGACCTCGCTCCAGATTTATCCTCTTTTTTTGCAGCGCAACATTTATGTTGCAGCGCAACAAGATTGAGTTTCTAATGCCCGTTGACAGCGAGGTCATATGATCAATTTTTGGTACGACATAACTTTTGGACCGAGCGAACTCAGTTGGCTGTCGCAGCGCGTGGTAGCGCTTCGCCTCAACAAATTTGCCACGGAAGGCTTTGGCGCATCGTCTGAAGCTCATCAAATGGTCGATGAAAAGGTGTCTGCTTTCTCGAACGCAGGCATGAAGCTGGCCATGGGTACGTTTCCACACGTCGTAATGGGCGACTTGCGGTCGATTGTTGATGAGAACGTGAAGCGCCTGTCCGCATAGCGAGGACTTTTCTGGCAGGTGCGATGATCCGATGAGGGTGGTCAGCAACGAGCTGACTGCCGACCTCGCGCTACCGCGCCGGCTGCCTGATCGTGATCACTTCGCGGCCGAAACCGCCAGCGCCTGCGCCAGATCGTCGATCAGGTCCTGCGTGGCCTCGAGGCCGACCGACAGGCGCAACAGCGTATCCTTGATGCCCGCTTCGGCGCGGGCCTCCGGAACTCATCCCAAGGTGCGTCATGGTCGAGGGGTGGGCGACGAGGCTCTCGATGCCGCCGAGAGATTCCGCCAGCAGGAAAACGTGCAGCGCCTCGACGAAAGCCCGCACCTGTTCGCGTCCTCCCGCGATCTCGAAGCTGAGCATGGCGCCAAAGCCCTTCTGCTGCCTTTTGGCGAGAGCATGGCCGGGATGAGAGGCGAGCCCGGGATAATGGACCGCTGCGACTTTGGGGTGCTGCGCCAAAAATTCCGCGATCGCCATGGCGTTCTTCTCGGCGCAATCTATGCGCGGGAATAGCGTCCTGACGCCGCGAAGGGTCTGGTAGGCGTCGAACGGCGATCCCGTGACCCCGGTGGCGTTGGCCCAGACCGCGAGTTCGTCGGCGTCCTCCTTGCGGGCCGCAATCACCGCGCCGCCGACCACGTCCGAATGGCCATTGAGATATTTGGTGGTCGAATGGATCACGAAATCCGCGCCCAACTGCAGCGGCTGCTGCAGGGCGGGCGATAAAAAAGTGTTGTCCACGGCGACAAGCGCCCCCACGGCTCGCGCCTTGCCGACCATGGCGGCGATGTCCACCACCCGCATCAAGGGATTGCTCGGCGTCTCCACCAGGACAAGCCTGGGCCGCCGGCCCAGCGCGACACCCAATGCCGCGTCATCGGACTGGTTGACGAATTCGACCGAGAAATGCTTTTTCGCCGCGCGGAAGCAGAGCAGACGATGGGTGCCGCCGTAGCAGTCATGCGGAGCGATGACGAGATCGTTCGGGGCCAAGTCGCGACAGGACGAGATCGACCGCCGCCATGCCGCTGGCGGTCACCACCGCGCCGGCGCCGCCCTCGAGCTTGGCCAGCGTATCAGCCAGCAGCGCGCGAGTTGGGTTGGACGAGCGGCCGTAATCATGCGGCCCGGGCTGCTCGAATCCCTGAAAGCGATAGGTGCTCGAAAGATAGATCGGCGGCGCGACCGCGCCGAATGCAGTGTCCTCGCCAATGCCATTGGAGACGGCGATCGTCTCCGGCGATTTCCGGTCCGTCAAATTCCGCTCCCGTTTTCGGCCTGTTGCTAGCGCACCCCGCGCGTCCTGCCGGAAAACAGCGGCAAATTCAAGCCGGGAGGCCAAAGGACGGGAGTTTCGCCTCGAATTCAGACCCGGCGGCGGCGGAACATCGAAGCGATCAGCATCAGCAGGACCAGCAGGAGCAGGATCGTCAGCATCCATTCGGTCAGGTTCGCGCCGCCGGGATGATCGACTACGGCCGAGGCCGAATCCTTGACCAGAGTCCAGCTGCAGGCGACCGCGTCGCTAACTGTCTGTTCCGAGACCGGTTTGTCACAGGATGCCATGGCGCCCTCCCCTCCAATCGAAGCAAACGCTTCAGCACGCCTGAATGTTGCAATCGCAGTCGGCCTGTCGCGTCGCCGAAAGTTGAATTCACCGGATCATCCAAGGGGGCGCATAAATACAGCAAAGTTCATGCGTCGCCGTCGGCGAATGACCAGGACGCTTTGCGATGAAAAAAGGCGTATCTCCCCAGGAAGCGGCGGCGATGATTCCGGACGGCGCCGTGCTGATGATCGGCGGTTTCATGGGCGTCGGATCGCCGCACCGCATCATCGACGCGCTGGTCGCCTGCGGGCGCCGCGACCTCACCATCATCGCCAATGATACGGCCAGGCCCGATTACGGCATCGGGCGCCTGATCCGGGCCGGCGCCGTCAAGCGCGCCATCGTCTCGCACATCGGCCTCAATCCGGAGACGCAGCAGGCGATGATCTCGGGCGCGATCGACGTCGAGCTGACGCCGCAGGGGACGCTGGCCGAGCGCATTCGCGCGGGCGGCTTCGGCCTGGGGGGCGTCCTCACCAAAACAGGGCTGGGCACGATCGCGGCGAAAAACCAGCGAACCATCGACCTGGATGGCGAGACCTGGCTGTTCGCGCCGCCGCTCAAGGCGGATTTCGCCCTGATTCACGCCGATCGCGCCGATCATTCGGGCAATCTCGCCTACCAGCTCACCGCCACCAATTTCAACCCGGTGATGGCGACCGCCGCCGCGACGGTGATTGCCGAACCGCGCGAAATCGTCCCCGTTGGCGTCATTCCGCCGGATCACGTCACGACCCCCGGCGTGCTAGTGAATTTCATCCTTCGCAGAGGTCCGGCATGAACCCCGACGAAATCATCCAGCGCCGCGTCGCCCGCGAATTGCATCCGGGCACGCTGGTCAATCTCGGCATCGGCCTGCCGACCGGCGTGAGCCGCTACATCCCACCGGAGCTCGGCGTGCTCTTCCAATCGGAAAACGGCATTGTCGGCATGGGCTAGCGCCCGCCCGAGGGCATGGAGGACGAGGACCTGACCGACGCCGGCGGCGGCTTCGTCGGCGCCGTTCCGGGCGCCGCCACCGTGGACAGCACCATGTCCTTTGGCCTGATCCGCGGCGGGCATCTCGACGTGACCGTGCTCGGCGGGCTGGAAGTGGACGAGCAGGGCCACTTGGCCAATTGGGTCGTTCCCGGCCGCATGGCGCCGGGCATGGGCGGCGCGATGGATCTCGTCATCGGCGCGCGCCGGGTCATCGTCGCCATGCAGCACACCGCCAAGGGGCGCCCGAAAATCGTGCCCCTGTGCACCCTGCCGCTGACCGCCACGCGCCGGGTGACACTTGTCGTCACGGACATGGCGGTGATCGAGCCGACCGACGAGGGGCTCGTCTTGCGCGAACGCGCGCCGGGCGTCGAGACTGGGGCCATTGTCGCCGCCACCAGCGCCCGCCTCGTCATTCCCGAAAATGTGCCGGAAATGGTTTTGGCCGGCTAAGTCAACGGCGAGCTTGGCGCCTCTGCAAAGCTCATAGCAAAACAGCTCCTCAAGGCTTTTTCGATTTCAGCCGGATCGTCTCGCCATCGACGACGAAAGCGCCATAGCCTTGGTGATGCAGCGTTTTCGCGTGGGCCTGCTTCGGATCGACCCAGGCCTTCACAGCCTCCAGGATGAAAAGGCTGTATTTTGCGACCATGCGCGTGTCGACGATGCGGCATTCGATATTCACCGCGCATTCCACAATCAAGGGCGCGACGACCATTTCCGCCCTTTTCGGCGTCAATCCGAATGTATCGAACTTGTCCACGTCGCGGCCCGAGCAATTGCCGATCCGCACGACTTTTTCCGCCAGTTCTGCGCCGGGAATGGCGATCACGCATTCGCGCGTTTTCCGCAGCGCCGCATGGCTGTGATTGGCGCTGCTGACAATGCAGGCGATCAGCGGCGGCTCGAATTCGACCATCATGTGCCAGGACATGACCATGACGTTCCCCCGGCCGCCGATCTCCGTGGCCAGCAGGACCACGGGGCCGGGTTCAAGCTTCTGGTAGACTTTTCCGAGAGGCAGGCTCCGCATCGCTCCCACCCGCAAAGCATCGGCCGGATCGATGATTTTCTACGCCCGATCGGCTTTGCGCTCAAGCTCTCGCCGCTTTCTTGGCCTTGACCGCAAATGCGGCTGGAAAGCTTGGGCCCACCTCGCTCAGGGAACAAAGATGCATGTTCTGCACGGGCTTCTCGCCCTCGCCTGCCTGCTGTTCCCGGCCTTCATCCTTTCCGAGGACCGGCGGCTCGTTTCCGGCGCCATCGCTTCGCTGATGGGATCGGCGCGCTGACCTGATCGCCAAAAAGCTTGCGCGCCTGCAAGTTCGACTTGACCCGCCCGCGGACCGCACATCCGGGCAAATGCGCTATATTCCCGGCAGGCACAACGGCAGGAGCGACATGTCCCAGTCCCACCTCTTCACCCCCCTTCGCGTCGCCAATCTGACCCTCGACAATCGCATCGTCATCGCGCCCATGTGTCAATATTCGGCCGTGGACGGCTGCATGACCGACTGGCACGTGATCCACCTCGGGCATCTCGCCCTGTCCGGCGCGGGCCTGCTGACCATCGAGGCCACCGCCGTTTCGCCCGAGGGCCGGATCACCTTCGGCGATGTCGGCCTTTATTCCGACGCCACGGAAGCCGCGATGAAAAGCGTGCTCGAAAGCGTGCGGCGCTGGTCGGCCATGCCGATCGCCATCCAGCTCGCCCATGCGGGTCGGAAAGCCTCGACCGACCTTCCCTGGAAGGGCGGCGCGCAGATCGCGCCGACGGCTGCGAATGGCTGGCAGACGGTCGCGCCTTCCGCCGTGCCCTTCGCAGCGGGAGAAAACGATCCCGTCGCGCTGTCGCGGATCGAGCTGGCGCGCATCCGCGACGCCTTCGCCGACTCCGCCCGCCGCGCCGCGCGGCTCGGCATCGACGCCGTCCAGATCCATGCGGCGCACGGCTATCTGCTGCATCAATTCCTGTCGCCGCTGTCAAATCGCCGCGACGACGACTATGGCGGCTCGCTGGAAAATCGCATGCGCTTTCCGCTGGAAGTCTTCGACGCGGTGCGCGCCGCCTTTCCGGCCGAACGCGGCGTGACCGTCCGGGTCTCCGGCACGGACTGGCTCGATGGCGGCTGGACCATCGAGGAGACCGCGGCCTTCGCCCAGGCGCTCGAAAAGCGCGGATGCAGCGCCATCCATGTATCGAGCGGCGGCCTCGCGGCCGCGCCGATCCCGGTCGGTCCCGGCTATCAGGTTCCGCTGGCCCGCAAGGTCAAGGACGCCGTGAAAATGCCGGTCGTCGCCGTGGGATTGATCACGGAATTCGACCAGGCCGAGGCGATATTGCAGAACGGCGACGCCGACCTGATCGCGCTGGCGCGGGCCATACTCTACGATCCGCGCTGGCCCTGGCATGCGGCGGCGCATTTTTCCGCGCATGTCCGGGCGCCCAGCCAATATCTGCGGTCGCAGCCGAGCAATCTCAAGACCCTGTTCGAGATGGGCTGAAACTCGGCTCTCGCAAGCGCCCTTGCCAGCGCCTCGCCGATGGGAAAGAACGGAACAGGCGAGATTCGCCGGTCGAGAGGCGCCAAACGGAATGGTCAAGACAATGCGGCGTGCGCGCGCGCTGATTTCGGCAATCGGGCTCGCGCTGGTCGCGGCCGGCCAGCCAGTATCCGCGGCGCCGGCGAAACCGGAGGCGCCCGGCGAAAACCTGAAACCCTTCGCGGTCCATATTTTTCGCGCACAGCGACAAAGCTGGCCGGGCTATGGAGTCTATCTCGGCGAAGGGCTGGTCGTCACGGCCGCGCATGTCCCAGGCCACGCGCGAGACGGCGATCCGAGCGTGGAAATCGCCGGTGAGACTCTGCCGGCGAAATTCGTCAGGGAAGGCGAGTTCGAGACCGTCGACCTGACGCTGCTGCGCGTCGATCCGCGCGCCCTGCCCCCCTCGCTCGGCCTGCGGCTGATGCCGGTCTGCGACCAGCCCATCCGTATCGGCCAGGCGGTCGTGGTGGTGACGCCTGAAATCCGCGGCCATTTCGCACATCCTGCCGCCAAGACTGCTTCCGGCCGATGTGCGGCAAAGGTTTTCGACGGTGATCGCCGATGTGGCGACGACCGGCAATTCCGGATCGGGCGTGTTCGATCCGGTGAAAAAATGCCTGATGGGCGTGATGAGCCGGAAGATTCAGGTGACGACGCCGGGACGGGCCGCGCCGGGAGAAAAGGCGCCGCTCGTCGATCTGGCGAAATATTTCGTGCCGGCGCAGCAGATCAGGGCGTTTTTGGCTGGCGACTGATTGACACGCAGCGGATCTATTCGACAACGATTTTTGCGACCTGCCGATTGGAGGCATGAAAGCGCAAGTGCGCCCGACCGTCTCGCGCGGCGGGCGGCAGGGCGACGGTCAGCCTGATTGTCTCCAGTTCACCGACGGCAGGATCGGCAGACACGGCTGCGCCGATCGCCGGGCGTGGCGAACTGTCGATGGGATTGGCCAGGCGCGCGACAAGCCCGGGAGGGCCGCCGGCAACCCCAATCGAGGCGGCGAGGAGATCCGCCGAATAGGTTTCGAGAGCGCCCTCTTTCGGCAGGACATCCGCGTCCAATCGGCCCGCGAGATCGAACCCGGCTCCCTCCGCGGAGGCGACGGTGGCCTTGATGGTGAAAGTGATGGAATTCTCGCCCGGCGCCGCCGTTTTCGTGATGTCGAAATCGGTGCAGGCCATGGGAAGCCCGAAAGCGGCGGGAGCCATTGGACCGTTCAGTTCGCAGGGCGCATTGTCCGGGGTCGCCAAGGCATTGGCGATCAGGACATGCTCGGCGACAATCTGCCCCCTGGAGGTGGCGCCGCCGTTCCATGAGAAGGGCGAAGGCCCCCTGAAAATGTCGCCCTGCGAGACAATCGCGTGGCCGGCGCCATTGTAGCCTTGATAAATGCCGCCGCCGGCGTAGAAATTGTTGCCGCGCGAAAGCAGGATTTCGCCGGACGCATTGTCCCGAAAATTCGCTTTCAAAAGGCCGCCAAACGCATTGTTCTCAATCGTCGCGGTTCGAGATGCGGGGGCAACGCTGTCAACGACGACGTCGCCCTCGAAGCAATTGCCGATAATGGCGCTGCCAAAGCCGACGCTGCTCAAGAAAACAGAAGGCGTCTTGTCGGCCGCGTAGGTATGAACGCCGCTGAGCTGGAGTCCGGCCGACTGCGCGACAAAAATCTGATAGCCGCCGTTGTCGTGCCAATACCCGCCCCTGATCTGGAGGTCGGTCGTGCTCTTGCCATTGGAAGTGGGCTGATCGACATGCAACCCTTCCGCGCCGTTGAATGAAGCGTCGGAGCCATCAAATTGCAAGCTTTCGCGACCGTTGGCGAGTTGGGTTCCGTTCTCGGTGACGCCGGTTTCATGCACTCCGTACCGGCGTCCCCTTTGCCAGTGGCAGTTCCGGTAAATGGACGCGAAAGAGACGTCCACCATGACGTCATCGACGACATTGCCCCCGTCGAAAATCACGCCCTGACAAAGGACCGGATAGGTTGAATATGCCTTGTCGCCGGCCCAGTTCGGGCTGGCGATTCCGTAACGCGGGTCGCCGCCCATGATGAAACGGATGCGCGACGATCCCTCCGAAACGATGCCGCCGGTCGGCAGATTTCCTGCGCCGGCGACCGAAGGCCACGTCAGATTGCGGACAAGGTAGGTCGCGCCGTCGCGCAGGGCCACGAAACCGTCCTGGTCGATCGCCGCTTGCAGCGCCGCCGTGTCGTCATCGCCAAAAAGGATTGTCGATTTCGCATTGGCGAGGCCGGAGGGCGCGCCGGCGCCAAGCACGACATGAGCGGAATCCACCCAGGAGTCGACGGTCGCCGTGAACACGCCTCCGCCGGGGCCCGCGCCGGGAATTTCAATCAATTTCCCGGCAATCGTCGACGGAAGCGGGCAATTCCCAACCTGGAGCTGCCTCGCGCCTGTCGCGATCGAGACAGTCGCGTCGCAGATGACCCCGTCGCCTCTGGCGCTTGAGGCCTTGCCGACGGGCTGCAATGGATTTGCGGAACTCGGAGTGCAGAGCAAAAAAAGAAAGCAACACACGCTTGAAAGGCGGCTGCGCAAATCTACCATTGCTCCGCAATTCCAGCGAGCGAAGCCTCCGCATCTCGCGCAACGTCACTTATGAGTCGCTCCAACGCAGAGCGTATTGTCGGATCGAGCGCTATTTTCTCGCCTTCAAACACCTTCGCATCAACAAATTGGAAGAATCGCGAAATCGAAACTCAGCCCCAGGAAGTCGGTGACGTCCCGGATGTACGAAAGCGGGTCGCTGGCAATCCTGGAATATCCAAGCAGCAAGACATTATCCTTGCCAAACACCGATTGCAGCTTTCGAACATTGGTCGCGTAATCAGTGTGCGCTCGCAGCATTTCGCCGCAATCGGCCAGCAATTGATACTGCGCCTCGACAGAATGGGCCTCACGCTCTCCGATCAACATTCTCATGTGGGACCAGGCGCGATCAAAAGGTCGACGGATCGTGTAAATCAATTTTGCTTGCGGGCTCAGCCGCCGCATGTGCGCCAATGCAGCGTAGGGGAGCGTCGCATAAGACGGCGAGGCCTCGCCACATAATTGGTCGATTCCGCATAATCGGAAATTACCCGCATACCAGTTGTCATCGACGATATCTGGTTTGTCCGCATAGAATTGCTTTGCATATTCGATTCTTTTTCCGTCCATCCACCCGCGGCCGACGACGCGAGGATGCCTTCCAATTGAGATCGCCGCTTTTGGTGCGCCCAATCGCCGTCCGGGAAGAGATGAACCTGCTCGAAATATACAAGCTCCTTGACCAACGGCACTGAAATTTGAGGATGCTGCGACAGGACATTCGCAAGCCAGGTGGTCGCCGCCTTTTGCGCGCCAATGATATAAAAATCGGGAAACCGGGGAACAGTTAAGGCCGAAATTACGGGTACGTCCGCCCTGAAATATGACGCGTACCGGCGCCAGTAGACTTCACGCGCCTTTTCCGCAAGCATCGCCTGAAGTCATCGGCTGTTCGTCCGCTTTGCTCTCCTCCGAAGCGGGCGGCGCGTCGATACGAATATCGCGATCACCGGAAGCCTGCCCAACGCTTTCGTTTTCGTTTCCGGGTGGGGCGCCTCCGATGTCAGCCGTTTCGCCAGCGATCAACTATTCCCTCCTACGCCCTATGACTCTACGGCATTGTTGCCAAACGGTAAATCGATAAGCGTGCCAACTTGCAAATGCAAGCCGCACGAGCGATTCCCGTGTCTATCGAAAAGCGGCGACTTCGACCCCAGCGAACTCAAACCCGCTGTGATCTGGATGCAGGCGCAGGAGTTCCGAGAGAACCTCGGGCGACGGCGGCCGCGGCCAGACCCCTTTGACATCAACGCGCTCAAAAGGTGATGCTTTGAACATCCTCACGTAATCATCGAAAAAGTACCGATTGAGATAGTCTTTTTCGTATATCGAAAAAATCGACCACTTTAGAAAAGCTTCTGGATAATACGGCCTGAGTAACTCCGCCAACTCCTCTGGAGTATACAACAAATGTCCGAAAGCAGGTATCAACCCCTGGCCGGAAAGTTTTGCTTCTTCGGTCCGGCCATCGTGAATCCAGTCGCAATGATGCCCTCCTTCGGAAGACCAGATCGGAGAATACTGGCTCCACAATGCGCCGCCAGGGACAAGGGCGCCGAAAATGACCTCCAGCGCTTTGGGCAGTGCATGGACATGCTCAAACGCAGCCACTGAAAAGGCGAGATCAAACTTCTCTCTGAACACATTTGTTCCCAATTCGACAGGTTCGCAAATAATGGCGAACTTTTCAGAAAAGGTCGCGTCGCATTCCGAGAAACGTAAAAGGGTGGAGCCGCGGAGATGGTCAAGATACGGCTCACGTTCACCACTGCGCATCCGGGTCAACACGTCTTCCGCAATCGGATCAACGCACACCCATTGCGCGGGTCCGTAAACGCCGAAGATGTGTTCCTGCGGAAGATTGCTGCCGCCAATCTCCAGGATTTGTTTCCCGCGGATGCCGAATTTTGCATCAAATGCTTTAAGTGCATTATCTTGGTATACTTTTGGGCCCAATGACTCCATTTGTCCCTCCTAATCGATTGAATTGGGCAAAGCCGATATCATGACAATGAAGAGCTTGACGCGAATGGTTCAGGCACTCAGGACTCGGCGGCGGATCCGCGCCATGCCCAGGTTGTCCATCCCTGCCGCGATAAGCCTCCCAGGGCATGCTGCCAATGATATCGCCTGCTGTCCGATCAAACCTTTTCCGCCAGGATCGAAAAACATGTTCCAGAGGTCTGCCAACGCTCGACGAGCCTGAAGCCGGTTTGGGTCAAAACGGCTTTCACCGCTGATATCCCGTTATACTGAACCAAATTGAATATGGCTTCGCGATTATAGTAATAGCCGGTGGCATGTTCGTTGAATATGCGCAGTCCGTCCGTGACATAGCCTTCGCCATTGGGATCGAGGCCTTCTGGGTCGGCGTAATCGAAATAGAGACGACCACCAGAAGGAAGGATTTTCCTCAGGGCCGTGAGATTGTGATAAAAATCATAGTAATTGAAATGGATCCAGACCGCCGAACTGTATGCGCACGAAATAGATGCGTCGTTGAGACACGAATAGTCTGCGTATTTTATCAGGTGACACTTGGCGTTTTCGAAAGGCGCAAGCTCCCGACTGCAATAAGAGAGAAAATTCTTGCTGATGTCGACACAGTGGAGCTGTTTAACGAGCGGGACGATTGTTCGTCCGACAAATCCGCAGCCGCTTCCGATGTCGAGGACGACATCATCCTTCGTCAACCGCAACCGCTGCGCAATCGTCGCGCCGTAACCGCCCCGAGCTATTCGGACCTCGTCAATCTTGTTCTCGGGGTTGGGGCCGAAATTATAGCCGACACACGCCACAAGAATCTCGTGATCCGTTTCAACGTGCCAGTCTTTATTCATCGACATCAGAAGTCTCCATAGCGAGCTTGAGGGGCCCGTTCCGCCCGTACATACGCTCTTCCAGCGCCCCGTTCAACATCGGTAATGCATGAAATCTATGTCTGCGTTCCGGAAGCGCTCAAGTTGTTCTACATGACAAGCCATTAATACGGTCTACCCTAAAAAAGACCGACAGTTGCAAATTACCCGGCGCGTCTTCACGCGTCGGGCCAAAAGCGAATGGCGTCAGTTCATGGGCTTCCGCGCCTCAATAATCGAGGGACAACTCTTGCCCCGCGAGCCGTTCCGCTTCGGTCATTCGCAAAATATACGGTTGCGCCCCAAAATCCCGCAACCGCATGACATTCGCGTCCTTGCGAAAAATGACGGTCTTTATCGAAGTCGAGATATATGTAAATTCGTAGCTTTCGTTTAGAAACTTGGCGAGTTGCTTCACAGAAAACAATTGAATGTCATCGACAACAAGATAACCACCAGGCTTCAGCATGGACATTATATAATAGAAATCGACGAAGACGGTCGGCCAGCCGTGCCCCCCATCAATCAACGCCATATCGAATAACATATCGCTTTTTTTGGCCTCGACGGCGATATTTGGCAAAACATCTTCGGAAAACGCCACAAATGACTTGAGCGCGCTTGTGCTGACCTGCAATTGTTCGGCATGATGCCTAATGCGGTCGAATAGCGCCTCCTCCGGCGCGATCGAGACGACGGATTTGGCGCCACACAGCAGGTAGAAAAGAGTTGAATTTCCCGCCCCGGTTTCGATGACGCTGAATTCTTCCGGCAGAAGCTCAATGACCTCTGCCATGGCATGAAATTGACGCTCGTCAAACCCGCCAGAATTCCACGTCTTGCCGTCATCCCATGTATGCAATTGCGGCAAATTTTCCGTAAAGTGTTGAATTGCCGCCTGGTTGAGCTTGGCCATCATCAAAGTCCCGAAGTTACGTAGTTTCAGTTGGTCTATCCGCGAACAAGACGATCGTCGAAGTTAACGGCGCCTGCGATCTTCGCCTCCCTACCCCCACAGTTCCGCTGCGGCGCCTTGCGTCCCGCTTCCCGCGGCGCCCGTCTGCGTCAGCAGTCGCCACAGCACTGTCCATCCCGCGTCCGCGCCGAAACGCGCCGTCGCCTCCCTTGCGGCTTCCGCATGCAGCGCCTCGAAAGCTCCGGCGTGGACGGCGGCTTCCGCGACCGTTGTGAAAAGCCTGGCGACGGAGGTCGGATAAAGGGCCGTCGCGAAATGATGCAGGCTTAGCGCCAGCGCGCCGCGCTGAAAAGCCAGGCGCGGAATATTCAGGCGCAGCGCCGCTTCGCCGAGCACGGTCGCCAGGCTGTTCGCCTCGGTCATGTCGACGAGCAGGCGCAGATCGCCAAATCCCGCCAAGGGATCTACGCGATTGACGCCATCGGCGCGCCCCGGACCGGGACGTCCCAGCAACGCCTTCGCGGTGGAGGGATCGGCGGGATCAACAATGGCGCCGTCGAGGCCGAGTTTCCGGACGAGAGCGAGAAGTTCCGCGGCGAGCGGGTTGGACGCCCTGGCCAGAATGAGAAGCGCCTTCGGCTCCTTCTCTTTCTTGGCGCGCCGCTGAAAACTCTCGAATGGTCCCGTCCGGCGGAAGGGCGCATGGACAACCGCGGCGATCCCCGCCTGTCCCTCCAATCGCAACAGGGGCGTCGGACTTGAACCGATCACGATGACGTCGACCGTCGGCCGCAGCAGATCGATCAGCGCATTGACGTCCCCGCCTGCCATTTCGATGGCGTCGTGCCGCACGAGCGCCTGGCGCAGGCGCCCGGTGGCAAAAGCAAGCTCGTCCCCGCAGTCGGCCATGAGATAGGCGCGCTCGTAGCCGCGAACTTCGAGCAGAGCCGCCAGATCGATTGGCGCGAAGAATTCCGGCGTCTTCTCGCCGAGCTGCTCCACGAGCCGCGGATCGGCGAATAGACGGGACCGCAGCTCGAAACGTTGCAGGATGTCGAATTTGGCCGCCTTCGACGCCGACCCCGTCACATAGATTTCGAGGGAAGCCGTGAAGCGAAGATAATCCAGCGCCGCAATCAGGTGGTCGTGCAGGAGCGACGCGGGATCGAACGCCTCCATCGGCACGACGACGCAGATCGACCGGGCCAATTTGGCCGCGAGCTGCGTCCGCGTCGCTTCGAGCGCCTTCGAGACCGATTTCCGGATCTCGGCGCAGACGGATCGCGAGCGAGCCGCGAGCCTCGGCAAGGGCGATGGATCGAATGCCAGTTTCGCCAGCTCCAGCGCCATCTCCTTGAAACCGCCAAGCAGGTGCAGCGGCTCCCGGGTCGGGTAGCCTTCCGTGGCATGGGCGTGCGCGATGAGCGGCGCGCCGGACGCCAGGGCTTCGGAAACCTTGATCTTGAGGCCGGTGCTGAACTGCATCGGCGCGATCACCACATCAACGCCGCGATAGAATTCCTCGACCTCCGCGACACGGCCAAGAATTTCAACGTTGGGATGGACCCAATCCTTGAAGTCTTCGGCGCAGCCGCCGGCGATGACGATTTTCACCGGCGCCATGTAGCTTTCGAACACGGGGATCGCTTCGCGAAGAAAATCCTCGAGGTTGCGGCGGTTGACATTGTTGCGCGCGCCGATCACCCCGGCGCGCAGGTAACCGTCGGTCGACGGCGGCGCCGTCCACCATCCCCGATCCGGTTCGGCATGCAGCATTGTCAGGCAGTTGGGCAGCTGCAGCTCGTTCTCGAAATAGCTCTGCTCGGATTTCTTGATCGCCCACACGAGATCGGCGCGCGACAAGCCGCGCGCCTCGCCTTCCGCGGTCGTGTGAAAAAATTCAGGCGCCAGGCCATTGGTTTCGAGCAGTTGGCGACGGCCGCCGAAAACATCGTGCGTATCGCAGACCGTGAAGATGTCCTGCGGCACTGCTTTCAGGCAGAAACTCATCCACGTGTAATTGACGATCACCATGTCATAGCTGCGCACCCGGCAAGCCCAGGCGATGAAATTCTCGACGTCCGGATCGGCCCATTCGTCGATGTCATGATCCCTGCCAATTGCATCGCTATGCAACGGGCGGCTCGGAGCGACGAGCTGATAGCTGTCCCACGCCGCCCGCATCTCGTTTTCGTGCTTCGCCGGCCACGCGTGTCGCCAGTCGTGCTCGGCCGGGTAGTGGACAAAATGGATGCGCGCGCCGTGCCCCTTCAGGGCGGAGCAAATTTCGTAGATTCGCTTGCGATTGCCGTGATCCTGAGGATGGGTCGGCGTCGGAGACACAACCAGAATTTCGAAAGTGCGAAAAGGTTGCTGGCCGGTGGCGGGGTCAGGCAAGCTCAACCCCCTCGAAACCCGGCCAGCAGCAATGTCATCAGCTCGTAGACGGCGCCCGTTTGCCGGCAGAACAGATCGGGGTCTTCCGTCTCGTACAACAGTCCCCGAACCGTCCGTTCGTGCGGCGGCATCGCGTTGAAATAGCCAATCAGGCCGGGCCAATGCTCCTTCGCCTGGGTGGCCTGGCGATCCGGGTCCATCATGAAATCGGAGAAGGCTTGCCAGGCGGCGCGCTTGCGGAACCATGTCTGCGTGAGACGCCGCAAGTCGACGAGATGCTCGACCCGCGCATCGGGAGCGTAGACCAACTGCCCTCCCGAAGCCCGGATTTTTTCGACAAGCTGGACCTCCTCATTGCTGAGCAGGGATGAGCCGGAGCCGATGCGACCGAGGTTCGTGCGAAAACCGCCGTTTTCCAAAATGGCGCTGACGCGGAAACTGATGTTGGTGCCTGCGACCCACTCTTCGGGAGAGGCCACGCGCGCCTCACCGCCCCAGTCGACCACCGACAGATTGCCAAGCATCGAGTCGTGAACCCACGCCGGGCGGGGCGCGCTCCAGATCGGATCGACGCGGCCGCCGACAATCATCGTCTTCGGCCCGAAGATCTCGAAAGCCCGGAGCAGCTCCTCCGCCCAACTGGGCGCCGCTGATGGCGTCGTCATCCATGAAGGCGATGACGGGCGCCCGACTAAGCCGCGCCGCGACGTTGCGCGCGTTCGAAAGGCCGGGCGTTTCCTCCACGACATAATGGAGGTTTGCGATCGAACTGAATTTCTTGCCGTACGCTTCGGCCCTCTTGTGGTCCGGCGAATTATCGATAACCAGGATGTCGTAGTGTTCCGCCGGAAGCGTCTGTTTCGCCGCGCTTTCAATCGCCTTGTGCAAAAGGTCGTAGCGATTGTAGGTGCAGATGCACAGCGTGATCCCGGGCTTTGCCGAAGTCCGCGCTCATTGCCCCCCCTCCTGGGCCAGGGAAAGGTCGGCGACGGAAGCTTCGGGCGTCGACAGCGTCGCAACGATCGCCGCAGGCGCCGGCGCCGACCCGTTCTGCCCGTTGGCGCCGACGACAAACGGCGGCGGGGCCGCGACCTGAATTGGCGGCGGGGCGGCGACCTGAATCGGCAACGGGGCCGCGACCTGAATCGGCGGCGGCGCTTCGATGCGGACCGGGGGTTCCGGCGCCGCTACCGGATGATCCGACGCCCGCTTCGCCAAATCCAATTTTTCCACCTGCACAGGAGCGGCTTTCGGCGCCGCCGCCGCGGGCGGCGCGGCATTCTGGACGATGAAGGCCCCGTTTTCCCCGGTCTCGACGGTCAAAAGCCGAAAGGACAGGCCAAGCTGGCGCTGGTCGGCAAAGCCGAGCGCGGCGGGCGATTCGACTGCCGGGCAGATAAACGTCAGCACGGACCCGCCGCTATCCTTGCGCGGAGGCATCAAGCCCGTCGCTTCAAATCCCCCGATCACGCTTTTCACGATCAGATCGACCGGGGCGCCATCGACCAGGCAGGCCAGCATCTCGCCGGAAACCGCAGCGTAAAGCTTGCCAAATTTCAGGCTGAAACGCCCGGAGGTCTTGCGATCGATAAAGAACTGAAACGAAAATTGAGGCTCGGGACCCGACCAGCGGTAGGGCGCCCGTTTTGATCATGCTCGACCCCGTAAAATCCCAACCCGCCTAGAAAAGAGTTCGCAGCGTCAATGCGGACCTGGCTCGGATAGTCCGTGGCGAAATCCGCCGCTGCGCCCGAAGCGATCCGGTCGGCCATCGCCTGGACGGAATCCATTGCCGCCAAACGCGCGGTCAACAAGGCATTGGCCTGACCCAGCCGCGCCAATTCCATGGCGATCGACTGCAGGAGCGCCTCGGGCGAACTCCTGTCAAAGCGTTGCAGGATTGACGCCTCATCATACTCAAGACGGACCTTGCTCATTGAACACCCATGTCTCCACACGTATAATCCGCCACCTGATCAAACTCGGCTCAAGATTATACAGGTAATGTACTCGACCGTTACAGGGCCGCTACAAACTCAAACCAGCCAAAGGCAAAACCCGCGCTGCCGACGAATTCGATGAACATGCTTTCGTTCGCCACGACGTCAACGACCTTCATCCGGCTGTCATTGTTGATTATTTTTGGCTTGCCTGAGGGGCGGATGATCTTGACCTCTCCCTTAACAATTCTTTCGACGCCGATCCGGTAGAGGACTTTTCTGTCCTTTGCGTCGGACCCATCGTAAATTTCGAGATTTTCGCCGCCTTGAATACCCCAGTAAGTTCGCATCGAGCACCCCCACAACTTAATGGAAGTTAAAAGCTTCACGCTGAAAATGCAATCGGCTTTGTCGCGAAGCTTTCCCTTTTAAGTTACCCAAAGGATCTGACCTGGCCGTTCATGGTTAAAGCTGTTTTTTGGACCCGGCGATCGGCAAATCCTCAGGCGTTGACGCGAAAAAGCTGCGAGGCGCCCTAAACGCGTAATGTTGAAGTCATTTGTCTCTCGGGAATTGCCGATTGACTTTCGTTGCCGAAAATCCATTCGGCATGTCCATCCGGACAGCCGATGCGCCTTGGCGCCGCCGCGCCGGGCGCGGCATCAAGCCTTCGTCTGGAACTCTTCGTCAAGGAACATGCCAATCGACACAGGCGCGCGCGTCCGTGCGCGGTTTGGCCGATTCCAATGTTTCTGCGTGTGCTTGTAAGCCGTTCCCACGTGCATGGCGACGACTTCGGCAAGTTCGTAACGCTCCATCAAAAGCGTCTTTCTCAGTCTTCCAGGCAGGTCCTGGGCGAGAAAACAGGCGACGGCGCGGGTGAGCAACCCGGGTCCGGTCGAGAGCCAGACGATATCTCCATCGCCGCGATTGACCGCTTCGATTCCAGCGTCGAGCGCCAGCTTTATGGCAGGATGGCCGGGGACGACGCCGATCAGATTGTTTCCGGCCGTCCCCCAGTCTTCCTGGTGGAGAATCAGATCAAAGTCTCCAAGACCGATCGTCGGGAGCGGCGCCAGGCATCGATCGTCGGCGTCGATATAAAACCCGCCTTCACGATATAAATAGGCCAGACGGAACAAGTCAGCCTTCATCGCCGGCTGGGCGGCGCGATCGAATGCGGCTCGGGCGCCCGCCGGCCCGTTTGCATCGAGATAACGCCGCGCTTCCCTGTCAGAAAAGCGCGCGTATGAAAATGTCGGGTGCATCGTCCGCCACGCGTCGCAAAGCGCCTCGACATCAGCGGGGATATCGTCATCCCAATATTGCGCGATCTTCAAAGGAATAGGCGACGCGTCTGTCAGCGGGCGTCGGTCCAAACCGACGGGCGAAGCGAAAAACCCCTTTTGTCTCAGCGCTATCAAAAAGCTTATGGCGGCGGGCGTATAGTCGGGAAGCTCCAGGACGAGTTTCGCGATCTCCTTGACGGACTCCTCTCCCGTCAGGCAATCGCGGAGGCGGCCAAGCGCCGCCTTGTCCATCCGGAAATCATCGACGATCTGCCCCAGGAGGGTTTGCGATAATTTCCATGCGCCTTGATGCGCATGGCGATGACGCGAGTTGTTGCGGACAGATGCGTCCAAATGTCGCCGCGCAAGATCCGGATCCAGACGGAGCATCGCCATCCGCGCCGCAATTTCGTTCAACCAGGCGTCGTCAGCGTTGATCTTCAAGCCTTCCGCAAAATACGAATAGGCTTTGTCAAGATCCCACCGGGCATAGGCAAGGCGGCCGCGCAAGTGGCATACGCGCATCTGGTCCCGGGCGCTGCAACCCGGCGGCGCATCGACCGTACGCTGCGCTTCGTCGAAAACCCCGCAGGCTATCAAGGACATGGCGTGCCGGGACCAGAGGTCCAAATGGGTCGGAAACCGCGTCGTCGCCTTTTGCAACACTGCGCGCTCGGCGCTGTAGTCGCCGAGATCCCGGAGCATTCCGGCCCTTGCCGCTTCGATTTCAGGCAAAAGTCCGAATTTGCTCTCGCATCGTGCGAGCGCGTCTTCCGCCTCATCATACCGCCCGAGTTTCGCAAGCCCGTGGCCCAGCAGCAGGTGCGACCAGGTATTGGACGCGTCGATCTCGATGGCCCTTTGCGCCAGGGAGACCGAGCCTTCAATGTCATCGATCTCTTGCGCAAAATTGGCGAGGGTTGCGAGAGCCTGCGCCTGACGAGGGTGCTTGGCGATCACCGCCTTCAGAATATCGACGGCCTGTTTCAGCCGCCCCTGATGAAAGTCTTCGATCGCCAATTCCATCCAGGCGCGATCGGCTTCCGGATCGAGTTCGACGGTTTTCGCGAATGCGGCGCGCGCCGCGGAACGGTCGCCCGTGGCGCGCGCAATGAGCCCCAGTTGAAGGTGGTGCGCGGATAGATGCGGATTGCGCAAGAGCGCCGTCAAATAAATCTGCCGCGCTTCTTCGAAGCGAGCGGCTTCGAGCAATTCATTGGAAACTTCGATCACTGCCCATTCCGGCGCGCCGGGCGACGCCGCAGCCTCCTCGAAGAGTTTCAGCGCTTCGGCTCTTTGACCCCGGCGGCGGGCAATCTGTCCCATTCCCATCAGCGCGGCGTAATTTTGTCCCTGTATCGAGAGCGCCGCGCCGTAGAGCGTTTCCGCCTCTTCGATACGCCAGCTCCTGAAGTATTCGCCCGCCAGCGCAAGTTTCGCCTGAAGATCGTCAGGCTCAACGACAACAGCTTTCTTGAAGAGTTCGATGAGTTCGCAGGTGGAGGCCTTGTGGCGGATGCCGTTTGCATAGGCGATCAAGGCCTGGGCGGATTGGGGCCGTTCCTCGACGAGCGATTTGAGGACGGCCTCGGCTTCATCGAGGCGGCCGAGTTCGCGAAGCTCCATCGCCACGTCTTGCCGCGCCCAGATGTTTTCGGGCTCAACCGCCGCCGCCCTGCGAAAATGTTCGAGCGCCGCGGCGCGATCGCCCTGCTGCCGCGCCACCAGCGCCAGGCCGCGCCAACCATGGAGGAATTCGGGGTCTCGCCCGACGACATCGCGAAAACCCGCCTTGGCTTCGTCGAGACGGCCGAGTTCGCGAAGCTCCGTCGCCACATCCTGCCGCGCCCAAAGGTTTGCCGGATCGATCGCCGCCGCCTTGCGAAAATGCTCCAGCGCCGCGGCGCGATCGCCCTGCTGGCGCGCCACCAGCGCCAGGCCGCGCCAACCGTGGAAAAATTCGGAGTTCTCGCTCGACGACATCGCGAAAACCTGCCTTGGCTTCGTCGAGACGGCCGAGTTCGCGAAGCTCCGTCGCCACATCCTGCCGCGCCCAAAGGTTTGCCGGATCGATCGCCAACGCCCTGCGAAAATGCTCGAGCGCCGCAGCGCGATCGCCCTGCTGGCGCGCCACCAGCGCCAGGCCGCGCCAACCGTGGAAAAATTCGGAGTCTCGCTCGACGACATCGAGAAAACCTGCCTTGGCTTCGTCGAGACGGCCGAGTTCGCGAAGCTCCGTCGCCACATCCTGCCGCGCCCAAAGGTTTGCCGGATCGATCGCCAACGCCCTGCGAAAATGCTCGAGCGCCGCAGCGCGATCGCCCTGCTGGCGCGCCACCAGCGCCAGGCCGCGCCAACCGTGGAAAAATTCGGAGTTCTCGCTCGACGACGTCGCGAAAGCCCGCCTTGGCTTCGTCGAGACGGCCGAGTTCGCGTAGCTCCGTCGCCACATCCTGCCGCGCCCAAAGGTTTGCAGGATCGATCGCCAACGCCCTGCGAAAATGTTCGAGCGCCGCGGCACGATCGCCCTGCTGGCGCGCCAGCAGCGCAAGGCCGCGCCAACCGTGGAAAAATTCGGAGTCTCGCTCGACGACATCGAGAAAACCCGCCTTGGCTTCGTCGAGACGGCCGAGTTCGCGAAGCTCCGTCGCCACATCCTGCCGCGCCCAAAGGTTTGCCGGATCGATCGCCGCCGCCTTGCGAAAATGCTCGAGCGCCGCGGCACGATCGCCCTGCTGGCGCGCCACCAGCGCCAGGCCGCGCCAACCGTGGAAAAATTCGGGGTCTTGCTCGACCAGGTCGCGAAAAGCCTCCTTGGCCTCGTCGAGACGGCCGAGTTCGCGAAGCTCCGTCGCCACATCATGCCGCGCCCAAAGGTTTGCCGGATCGATCGCCGACGCCCTGCGAAAATGCTCCAGCGCCGCAGCGCGATCGCCCCGGCGGCGCGCCAGCAAGGCCAAGCCGCGCCAGCTGTGGTGAAATCCGGGATTTTTTTCCACGATGTCGCGAAATGCCGCCTCGGCTTCCTCGAGGCGCCCAAGTTCCAAAAACTCCGTCGCAACTTCGTGCCGCGCCCAGAAGTTTGCGGGCTCAATCGCCGACGCCCTCAGAAAATGCTCCAAGGCTTCGGCCCTGTCGCCGCGCCCGCGCGCCGCCTGGCCTCGTTTTTGTTCCTGCGAAAAACTGGAAGGGGCTTCAGTCAACTGGCATTTGCCCTAAGCAAAGGTCACACCATCACGTAACCGTTGATAAATAAAGCGTTACTTGTTGTCAAACAGCACTTGGCCTTGCCTTGCGATCTCTAGGGCAATACCGCGACACATCCCTTGCGTCGCCATTCCGAGCCTTTACTCTGGACCCGCGCCCATCCACGCTTTGTTAACGACGCCTTGCCAAGCTAAAGTCGAGTCCGCGTCGAGAGGCCCTACCTTGGAAACCGATCTCTATCTGCCGATAAAGCGCCACCTTGAGAAGCTTGGCCTCGAGGTGAAGGGCGAGATATGCGGCTGCGATATTGTCGCCCTTTCCGACGGCTCTCCTGAACTCGTGGTGATCGGCGAGATGAAGAAAACCTTCACGCTCGAACTCGTGCTCCAGGCCGTCGATCGCACATCGGCCTGCGACGAGGTCTGGCTCGCCGTCGGCGCCTCCAAGCGGGGGCGTGGCCGGGAGAGCGACGCGCGCGTGAAGAAGCTTTGTCGCTTCCTGGGCTTCGGCCTTCTCACCGTCGCCGCCGATGGCCGCGTCGAAGTGGTGGCCGAGCCGGCGCCGTGGAAGCCGAGACGGGACGCGAGACGGCGTTCGCGCATTGTCGGGGAGCATCACCGGCGCAAGGGAGATCCCGTCGTGGGCGGGTCGACCCGGACGCCGCAGATGACCGCCTATCGTCAGCAAGCGCTCGCCATAGCCAATAGTCTCGCGGACGCGCCGGGTCGTCCGCGAGACCTCCGGCCCCTGGCTCCGGACGCAGCCAAAATCCTGCAGGGCAATGTCTATGGTTGGTTCGAACGGGTTGAACGGGGGCTTTACGGTTTGACATCGTCCGGCCGCACCGCGCTTGTGACATGGGCGAACCACATTTCCGCTGAAGCGAAGGCTATTGGCCAAGCGGCTTGAGCCTGCAATCAGCACTCGCCAGCAACGGCTGCTAACAGACTGGTTTACTTGACTTTATTACGATCCAGCCGCTTAATTTGACTTTGCGGCAAGGAGTCGTCCGATGGTTTCGCAAGACTTTCTGCGTCAACTCGAAGGCTATGGCGTTACGACGGCGAATATCCTTTACCGGATGCCGGATCACCCCGTGATCATCCAGTCGTTCATCTGGCAGCAATACGATCTGCAGCCTGATTTCCCCGAATTGAAGAAATTTCTGAAATTCTGGACGGAAAAGATCGAAGGGCCGATCCATCAGGTCATCGTCGCGCATTCCACGCTGATAAAGCCGGCGGAGCTGAGGATGATCGGGGCGGAATTCCAAATTCACTGAAACATTTTTCGCCCCGGCTCGTAAAAGAGCAGGTGCGCTCATGCCTTGAATTTCTAAAATTCCATCCAATATCCATCCACATGGATGGTAAGAGGATGGACAATATGGCGGGCAATATTCAGGAGCTTCGGCCAAAAAACCCCGAAAGCGAGAAGATCACGATCAATCTTGGCTATGTCGACCTTGGCCACGTCGACCTGCTGGTGCAGGAGGGATTCTTCTCCAACCGCACCGACTTTATCCGCACCGCCATCCGCAACCAGCTCGATCGCCATAATGAGGCCGTCAGGCAGTCGGTCATACGGCACAAGCTCGACATCGGCTTGCGGCGCTATGGCCGCGAAGACCTGGAGGCCATCCGTACAAGGGGCGAAACGCTGCACATCCAGGTTCTCGGGCTGGCGATCATCGCTGATGACGTCTCGCCTGAACTGGCGGCCGAAACGATCGGCTCCATCCACGTTCTCGGCGCATTGCAGGCAAGCCCCGCCGTAAAAGCGATTCTGTCCGATCGCTTGCATTGACGGGCCGCCACCGGAGGCTCGACGGCGAGTTTCCATGGAAATCAAGGATTTTTTTCTTCATGAACGCACCCTCAAAGATCAACTTGCTCGCGGTGGCTCGCCTTACGCGCGAAGGCCGGCTCGACGAGGCGATGGCGGTCTTTCGCAAATCGCTGTCTCCGGGTTCTCCTCCCGATGGCCCGCCGGAAGGCGATTCCAGTTCCAGCATGCCGCGGCTTTCGATCGCCAAGGCGCTCGGCGGCCTCGCCCAGCGCGTCGGCCGTCTTCGCCCCGCGCTGGGTCTCGGCCGCATACCGGGCCTTGGCGCAAGACTGAACGACATCCTGGCGCCAGCTACAGCCCGAGCCCCGGCTCGCGCGCCCGACGGATCGCGATTTGAACAGCGAAGCTTCGCCAATGCGGCCGGCGTTCGCGCATACAAGCTTTACGTCCCGAGCGGCTACAGCGGGCAACCCTTGCCGCTCCTGGTGATGCTGCACGGCTGCACGCAGTCGCCCGACGATTTCGCCGCGGGGACGCGGATGAACGATCTTGCGGAGGAACAGACCTTTCTCGTCGCCTATCCCGCGCAATGCCGCTCCGCCAACGCCGGAAAGTGCTGGAACTGGTTCAAATCGGACGATCAGCGGCGGGATCAGGGCGAGCCTTCGCTGATTGCGGGAATCACGCGCGAGATCATGGCGGATTTCGCCGTCGACCCCGGGCGCGTCTATATCGCGGGCCTCTCGGCCGGGGGCGCGGCGGCGGCGATCATGGGCTCGGTCTATCCGGACCTCTACGCGGCGATCGGCGTCCATTCCGGCTTGCCCCACGGCGCCGCCAGCGACATGCCCTCGGCGTTCGCCGCGATGAAAAAAGGCGGTGCGTCCCGCCGCGAAAAAATCGGGAGCGGAATTCCCGCCATCGTGTTTCATGGCGACGGCGACACCACAGTCCATCCAGTCAATGGACATGAGGTGATCGCGCAGGCGAAGGCCGGGGCGGACCATCTGGTGACGGTCAGCAGCGGCGTGTCCGAAGGCGGCAGCCAATACACCCGCACGGTTCATGCTGACGAAAACGGCCGTCCCATGGCCGAGCACTGGGTCCTGCATGGATCGGGACATGCATGGTCAGGTGGCAGCCCCGCCGGATCGTTCACCGATCCGCGCGGCCCCGACGCCAGCCGGGAAATGATGCGCTTTTTCGGCCAGCACCGAACAAAGTGATCGCGCGCGAGCCCTATTGCTTGTCGTCCCAGAAATGCCAGAAGGCGTCCGCCTGATTGGGCCGATGTTTCGGCATGAGCAGTTCGCCGGCAGAGATCAACGCGACCACGCCGCCCACGAACAGATGGACCAGGACCGCGCGCCGGTCGCTGCTGAAATGCAAGAGCGGCGCCGCCGCCGTCATCACCCCGAGCGCCAGATCGACTTCGCGAAAGGCGCGCGTATATTCGCTGAAGGTGCAGATGACGCAGGCGAAGATAGCCAGACCGGCGATCAGGCTCGTCGCCATCGCGTCATGGTCGCCTGCATAGCCGAGCAGCCATGGAGCCGCGATCAACAGGATCGCAAGGATGAGAATGACGCCGTCGAAACGCGACCGAGCGTCCGTTGATGCCTGGTCCACCATGAGGAGCCTCCCGACACAGAGCCATGGGCCAATTCGCCATTCCCCCAGGACTTGGCCTGTTTCCAGCCTTGGCGGCCGCCACGAAGCGCGTCCAAGGCGGCGCGCTGTAAAGACGCGCCCGGCGCTTCAGCTGTCGCGAGGCGGGGAAGGAAACGCTACGCCTGTTTCAATTTTAGGCAAGCGTGGCAGAACCGAATCCGTCGCCTCAATAACCCGTCATCTCCAGATAGCCCTTGCCATCGTGCGAGCCGTGAAATTCGATCGGGCCTTCCCAATATGGAAAGCCCGTCGCCATCCAGCTGGCGGCGTTCACCGGCGTTGTTTCGACCTGAACGCCGTGACTCTTGACAAGCAGCCTCCATCTGACCGGAAGCTGCCGCCCGGCGACATGCGTCTCCGAAAGCGGCATGAGCGCAATGTCCTTGCGATCGAGCGCCTGCGACGCGCCGTCGGCGCCGATCCAGGTCCCCGCGCAAAAGTTGGGAGCCGTCGCGTCCCGCAGCCGGAAAACCATCAATTTCTCGCCGGTCGAGAAATGCAACGAAAACCAGTCCCAACCCTTTTGGGTCGGAGACAATGGCTGGCTGCTCCATTCCCGGTCCATCCAGGCAAGGCCCGACAGTTTCACCTCCTTGCCGCGCAGGACGAGGACGCCGTCGATCTTGAAAAAGGGCTGGCTGAAATAATAGGAGGCGCGGCCATCCTCCGATTTAAGGCTGAAGCCGTTGTCGCCATGCCGAACCAGCGGCCTGTCGGTGGCAAGATCAAATGCGTAGCGAAAGCCCGGGCCATCGGCCGAAAGCGTCATGCGCGCGAGGCCGGCGCCTGGCGCATCGTCACGGGACGCAAACGTCCAGTCGTCGATCCACGCCTTGAAGGGCGCAGCGGTCACGCCCGCCTGTCCAACGCCGCCGCGGGCGAAAGTCTCGGCAAACAGATGTTCCCCGGCGGTGGTCACGGCCGCGTGGCCCATCCAGATATTCTGGTTCTCCCAACCCTGACCCTCGTCTCCCGGCGCGCTCGCCTGGCGAAAAGCGTCCACTGAACGCCGTAGGAGGCGCCGGCGGCGTCTTCGAGGTTGGCCGTCACATACCACCACTCCGTGCGAAAGCGGCGATGGGCGCCGAAGTCGCGTGGAAAAGCCAAAACCGTTCCCGGAGCGACCTTCTCGAAACCCGCGGCGTCCTGCCCCAGCCCCGCGAAGCCGTCCGCTAAAGCCGTAGCTCGCACAACGAAGGACGCGAGCGCGGCGACGATGAAGAATGCGAATTTAGCGCTCATTGGCGAAGACCCTCGCCATATCGGCCGGACTGGTCCTGACGAGACGGATGAGCGGAGCGATTGCGGCGACGGCGGCCGTCAAAAGCGCAAGCGCCAGTATCTCGGCCCATTGGCCCGGAAAGACATGGAACGGCAACCGCCAGCCAAAGGCCTGCACGTTCACCACCGCGACGAGACACCACGAGAGGGCGAGCCCGAGCGGCAGCGCGGCGACGGCGGCGCCGGCGCTCAGCAGCAATATTCTCAGCAAGTCGAGTTGCGCCAGCCGGCTGCGTGGAACTCCCGCCGCCCAGACAGGCGCGATCTCAGCGCGACGGATGTCGCCGAGCGTCGTCAGGCTCGCCAGCAACGCGACGGCCGACACGACGAGGGTGAGCGTGTTCAGCGCCGTCGTCACCGCGAACGTATGCTCAAAAATGCGCATCGAGATTTGCTTGACGGCCGCCTGGTCGGTGATGCGAACGATCTGCGGACCAAATTGAGCCTGCATGGCCGCAATCAAATGCGGAGCCGCCTTCGGATCGACCCTCAGCCCGTAGGTCACGCGCGGGGCGTCCGGCCAATGCGCGGCCAACGCGTCAATGCCGATGCGCAGCTGCCCCTTCGGATTTCCGTAATCGGGAAAAACGCCGACGATTTTTGCGGGCCAGGCCTCGTCCGCGGTTGGCAGGTCGAGCGTCGAGCCCAGCGCGAGATGCAGTCGATGCGCAAGCTGTTCGCTGACGAAGGCGCCTTCGCCGCGTTGCACAGACTCCCATGCGCCCGGCGACCGCGAAAGCAACGGAAAATGCAATCTGTAGGTCTCATGCGATTTCATGCCGACGACCTCCGTCGGCCAGCCGGCGAGCCGGATCGTCGTTCTCGGCGCGGGCAGGATCGCCGAAACGTCCGGCCGCGTCGCCAGCCAGGCCTCGATCCGTTGCGCTTCCGCTGCGCCGGCCGCTTCAAAATAGACCTCCGCGGCCAGCCGCTCGTCGAGCCAATGGGTGAAGGTCTCGCGAAATCCTTCGACCATGCCGCCGACGCCGACATTGGTCGCCAGAGCCAGCAGCAGCGCGGTCAAGGCGAGCGAAAGGCCGGGAAGCTGTTGCTGGCCGTCCGCCCAGAACCATTGCGCCAGCGGCGCTTTAGCGCATCTCTCGCCAAGCCGCAGGGCGCCGGCAAGCACGATCGGCAAAAGCAGCGCTGAGCCGAAAAGCAGGCCGGCGATCACGGCAAAACCCGAATAAAGGCCATTGCCGAAAAAATACGCCGCCAGGGACGCCGCATAGGCCAGCATTGCAAAAAATGCCCGGCGACGCATGAATCGCTGCTGCGCTTGCCGCCACGCGAACGGCTGCGCCGACTCGAGGACCGGCAAGCGGAACGCTTTGTAAAGGCCGCCCGCCGCGGCGGCGAGAGCGCCGAGGAGCGCGATGCCAAGCCCCGACAGCAGCCATGTCGTATCAAGCGCCAGTTGTCCGGCGATCCGCGCTCCGTAAAGCGCGTCGAGACTGGCGGCGACATTGGGCAGCAAGGCGGACGCGAGCCAGAAACCTGCGGCAACGCCGGCGCTGCCGGCGACGAGCGCGAGCACCATGAGTTCGCCGAGCATCGCAACCACAAGCGTGCGCGCGGAAACGCCGACGGCGCGCATCGTTCGCACCATGGCGCGCCGCTGTTCGAAGGCGAGGCCGAAAGCCGCGTAGACGATGAATAGTCCAACCAGAAAGGCGAGCAGTCCGAAGGCGGTCAGGTTCAGATGGAAACTGTCGGTAAGCCGCCGCATGTCGGCCTCCTCTTCTCCCGGCGGGAGAAGACGAAGAGCATTGCCTGCGATCGCCGCGAGCGGCTGGGTCTCCGCCTCAGGATGCTCCTGCAGGATCAGGCGAGAAAGTTGCTCCCTCCGGTCAAGCAGCGCTTGCGCCCTTCCGATGTCGACCAGCAGCACCCCCGGCGGCGCGCGCGCGCTCGTCCTGAGCGGCGGCAACGTCTTGCCGCCATCGAGGAGGACAGCGACGCCTTCCGCGCCAAGTTCGCGCCGGGTTTCCGGCGCCGCGACGGTCTGGCCGGGCGGCTTGAGAAAGTCGCTCAGGCCGTTTTGGTCCGAGCCGTTTTGGCGCGCCAAACCGCCGAATTGCAGGCCGCGCGGCAGCGTCAAAGGCTCGACGCCCATCAGGTGGAACGGCGTTCCGTGGACCAGAATGGTTCCTTCAAGCACCGGCGAAACCTTCCAGCCGGCCAACCGCAGCTTGATGTAAAGGGCCTGGGGAATCGCGCCGCCGTTCGCGGCGACGAGGCTTCGCGCGCCGCCGCTTTCGAAGACGGAAGCGGCGCGGTCATAGCTCCGGCGCGCATGTGCATTCAGGGCCTGGACACCGCTCCATAGCGCCGTGGCTATGGCCATTCCAACAACCAGCGCCGCGAAATTGGCTGGACGACGGCGCCAATGGCTTAGAAGCGCGATGAACGTCCAGAATGCTTGTTTCAAGGTCTTTCGATCGCTCCTGCGCTGAGCCGGACCTGGCAATCGAGTTTCGCGGCGAGGCGTTCGCTGTGCGTCACCATCAGGAAAGCGCAGCCGGTCGCGGCGACGACGTCGAGCGCAAGGCGCATGAAATCGCCGGCCGTGGCTTCGTCGAGGTTGCCGGTAGGCTCGTCCGCCAGCAGAAGGCGCGGACGAACGGCGAGCGCCCGCCCGATGGCGACGCGCTGCTGCTGCCCGCCGGAAAGCTGTTCCGGATAACGCGCGAGGAGATTTTTTAGCCCGAGGCGAAGGATCAGCTCCTCTTGCCAGACCGGATCGAAACGACCAGCCAGACGCGCCTGAAAGGCGAGGTTGGCGCGGATTGTCAGGCTGGGAATGAGATTGAATTGCTGGAAAACGATCGCCAACATTTCGCGCCTGAGCGCGGCGCGGCCGAAGTCGGCAAGCCCCGTCACCTCGACGCCGTCCACAAGAATCTCGCCCTCGTCGGCGTCATCGAGCCCCGCGACAAGATGCAGGAGCGTGCTCTTGCCGCTGCCGGACTCCCCCATCAGCGCCATGCTGGCGCCGGCGTCAAGCGAGAGATCGACGCCGCGCAGGACGACGACAGGACCTTGCGGCGTCATATAGCTTTTCTTCAAGCCGACCACGCCCAGCAAAGACCCAGTGACTTTCTTGGCCTTCTCGACGCTCTCGGCGGCTTTGGCTAATTCGTCCATAGTTGTGCGGCGCTACTTTTGAGGAGCTTCGCTCTGCTTTTTTGGCGCGGATCGACATTGGAGACGCGCACGACCGCAGTATAACCCGACTTGCGGCAATTCGTGGTCCCCGAAGCCGATCGTCTCGAGGCGCTCGCCAAATTGGCTCGATAGTCGCGGTCAAAGTCTTCGACAGCGTTACGGCCTGGCCGCCTCAAGCCGAGCGACGCGCAGTCGCGCGCGCAGGTGCAAGAGCGCGATTTCGACGCCAAAACGTCCGCCTTCGGCCATCGCTTGCAGTGGCGACCGCTGGTTGAACGGCTCGTCGGCGGCTTCGGCGCGCAGCCAGGCGACGGCCGCCTTGGGCGTGCGGCACAGCTCGAGCGCGGCGCCGACGGTTTCGAGCGCGAGGATCACACGGGAAAAGTCGGGGTTTGCGCCGAGCAGCGCCGTCCGTTCCGTGTCCGACAAGCCGATCAAGTCGGCGATGCGGCCAAATTCGACGCGAACGCCTGTCTCTTCGTCCCTCATCGCACGATCGAGCGAGGCGCGGTTGGCGAACCTCGATCGTTCGTCGTCGAGCAGCGCCGCAATGCGCCCTGAGAGATCGCGCGAAGAGGAAATGAGCCAAGACAATAAATCTGCTGCGGCGCCGCGACGTCTTTTGGTCGCATAGCCAATTTCAAAGCCATACACGAGCGACATGATGCACTCCCCTCGATCTAACAGAACAAATAGAGAACATCTAGCAGGCTTTGTCAAGCCCGTCGCGGGTCGCGCGCGTAAACTTAAGCGGAGCCTTGCCGCCCGGATATGTCATCAGGCTTCGGGCGGATGGGACGGAGGTGGCGGAGTGACGGAACCGACGACGCCGCCGCTCGCGCCGATCCGCGTCGGGGCGCCCGCAATTTGTGTTCGGTTCACGGAAAGCGACAAGCTTATCGTCCCGCCGGCGCAAAGGGCGGCGCGCCGGGATAGCTGTTTCCGCCAGCGCCGAAGGGTATGAAGTTATTCATCATGCCCATCGCCGGCCCGAAACTCGAATCGAGATTGCGCGCGGAATACTGGATCAGCGTGACCGTCGAGGCCATGTGCGCGGTCGAGACGTCCATCGCCGTCATGTGCTGGTTCATCTGCAGCAGCGTGCCGCGCATGTCGCCCATGTCGGAGCGGATGTCGCTGATGGATGCGTTCATCGCGCCCATGTTGCGCGAAATCAGCTCCATCTGGTTCGCCATGCGCAGGGTCTGTTCGGCCATGGTGCGGGCATCGCTGGTCAGCAGGTAGATCAGGAAGAAGCCGTAGGCGGCGAGCAGCACGAAGGCGGTCATGCCGGCGTAGACGACGATGCGCGCCGATTTCAGCGCATTGGTCGCCTGTTCGAGATAGGCGAGATATTCCGGCGGCTGATAGGGCGGGTCTGGATAGACCTGCCGCGGATAATCGTTTTTCAGCTGGTCCTTGGGCAGGCTGTCGAGCGTTTCCATGGCGTCGGTCCATTTCCTGTCGGCGCCGCGACGCCAGTTTCATCAACGCAAGGCCATCACCGCCCGGGCGAAGACGTCGAACTCCTTGCTGGCTTTCGATTTCTTCTTGAGTTCGAACACGCCCTGGCCCTCGCTCAGGCTGCGGCAAAAGGCGACGCGCCGGCCGAGCATGGCCGGCAGCACAACCACGCCTTCGCACATGCCGGCCATGGCGCGGAGCGCCGCCGATGTCTCACGCGTTTCGCGCGAGACATCGGGCGGATCGGCGCGATTGACGAAAAGCGCAATCGTCGCCTTTGGCTTGCGCGTCACCAGGATCAGCTTGAGATAGCGTTGCGTGGCCCAGATGTCGGCCTGGCTCGGGATGACGGGGACCAGCACGATGTCCGCATGAGGCGCCACGTCCTGCATCCGCTCCATGTCGGCCGCGCCAAAGTCGATGAGCGTCAAGCAGCCATCGTTGGCGGAAGTCAGCGCTGCGGCGGGCGGCCTGAGTTGGGGCTTGGCGCCGATTTCTTCGCGCACGGCGACCAGGTCGCTCAGGGTTCTCTGGGGGTCGAGGTCGATCAGGTTTGGATCAAGTCCTCGCGCGGAAAGCCAGAGGGCGAGATTGAAAGCGACAGTGCTCTTGCCCGATCCCCCCTTCAGGTTGCCGACGATGATCACGGGCCCCGGCGTCGCCGGAACGGATTTCCGCGCGCGCCCCTTAGCCGTCTTCTGGCTGCTTGCCGTCACGCTTACTTCCTTGCCGTTTCCGCCTTGGCGATCTCGCGACGGAGGTCGTCCCCGAGGGCGCCGTCGCCCTGACGGACGGCGGCAAGGAAGTCTTGCGCGCCGGCGACGTCGCCGCTTTTGAGTTTCAGCATCGCCGCTTCGAAATAGGCTTGCGCGGCGTCCCGCAGGCGCCCGGTCGCGAAATAGACATTGCCCAGTTCGCCGCGGGCCTCGACGGCTTTCGGATTGCGGTCGATATAACCGCGATAGGCGTTGATCGAGCCGAGCGTGTCGTGGCGCGCATAGGCCTCTCGCGCGCTGACCAGAAGCTCGCCGGCGACCGGCGCGGCGTCAGGCGAGGCGGGCGACGCGGCGACGGACTTTTCGGCCGCCTTGTCGGTCGTCGGCGAAAGCGTGCCAGACGTCCAGGCGCCAAGCTTCTCGAAGCCGTGCGAACTGGCTTCGGTGGCCTGACGGACAATGTTTTTCATGCCTGGCGAAACCGAAGCGGCCCAGACGCCCAGGCAGAAAAAGAGGATTGCGTAAAACAGACGTGTTCCGATCCAGGAGACCATGGCGACACCTCGCTATCCGCCAATTGAAATAAGGCGAGCGATTGGCGTCGCCGCCTCTCGTTCGCCTGCGCTCGTCAGAAGCCCCGCCAGGGGCCGCCTGCCCAGGGACCGCCGCCCCAGGGCGTCCCACCGGGGAAGCCGCCGCCGGGGAAGCCGCCCATGGGCGACATGCCGGGATAGCCTCCGGGGAAACCGCCCATAGGCGACATGCCGGGGTAGCCGCCCCAAGGGCTTCCCCCCCAAGGGCTTCCCCCCCAAGGACCGCCGCCCCATGGACCGCCGGGACCTCCGCCGCCCCACGGGCTGCCTCCCCAGGGACCACCGCCCCAAGGACCGCCGCCACCCCATGGACCGCCGCCACCCCAAGGACCGCCGCCACCCCAAGGGCCGCCGCCGTTGCCCCAGCCGTTATTGCCCCAAAGGTTGTTCCAGCCGTTGCCCCAGCCGCCGAGATCGGCGGAGAAATTCACGTTGCCATTGCCGCGGCCCCAACCGTTGCCGTAGCCGTTTCCGTAGCCGTTATAGCCATAGCCGGGAGCGCCCCAGGGCCCCCCGCCCTGGGGACCGCCGCTCCATGGACTGCCGCCCCACCATTGCGCCTGCGCGACGATCGGGGTCAAAAGAGACGAAGCGATCGCCGCGGCCGTCAGCAAGGTTTTGAATTTTCGCATCTCTCACCTCCGCCTTGGGAGAACGCGATCGCGAAATCCTCGCGATCGCGTTGCCTTGGGGCGGCGCGCTCTTCACTCGGGAAGGCTGCGCCGCCACCTCAATTCAGGCTCACCACCAGCCGGGACCCCAGCCGCGGTTGCCGTTGCCCCAACCGTTGTTGCCGTTGCCGTTCCAGCCATTGTTGCCGTAACCGTTGCCGTTTACGTCGGCGTCGCCACCGAAGCTGAAGCTGCCCTTCATGTTGCCGTTGCCGCGGCCGTTGCCATAGCCGTAGCCATTGCCGTTGCCGTAGCCATTCCCGTAGCCATTGCCATAGCCGTTATTGCCGTAATAAGGCCCATAGCCGTAGCCGGGAGGCGGGCCGTAGCCATAGCCGTATTGCGGCGGCGGCGGAGGCGGCGCCCAACCCTGCTGCGGCTGCTGCTGCGGAGCGCCCTGCGGACCCTGGGGCGGCTGCGGATAGTAGCCAGAGGGCGGCGGCGGGGGCGGCGGCGGACCCCAATTCGGGTGCTGCGGCTGCTGCTGCGCTTGCTGGGCCCCTGCGTCTCCCTGCTGGGCTTGCGGCTGCTGCTGCTGGCCCGTGTAAGGCCCGGCGGGCGGCGGCGGCGTTTGCTGCGCGAAGGCCGCGCCGGCGACGCCGGCTGCCGCCGCGACAATCGCCAGTCTGATCAGGCTTTTCATTGGATACACTCCCTTTACTCTTGTTGAGGGGTCGCGGTCGCGGCCTCTACCAGTAGGGCGGCTGAACGCCAGCGCGTTCGCGCCACCAGTTCCATGTCTGCGCATTGGTCCATCCGGACAGCGGAGTGCTCCACGGCACAAACATGAAAGGCGTGCTGAGACCCGAGGAATTGAACGGGTCCGTCGTTGAATTGACCTGGCCGAAACTCCAGACCTGGAGCCGCCCGTGCGGCAGGTCGGCCTCGGGCCCGAACGGCAGGTACGGTTTTGTCGAATTCCATGTCGAAGGCAGCGAGGCCGCGCCCGGCGCGTCGAGCGCCGCCGGGGCAACGCCCTGCGGACCGCCCGAAAATGGAGGAGGCCCGCATTGCGGGCAGGCGCCGACGCCGGGGGGCGTTGCGTAGGGACCAGCCGCATAGGGATTGGGAGGATAATAGCCAGGCGGCGGCGCGCCCTGCATCGCCGACAGTTCGGAATAGGTCGCGGCGCCGGCGTCTTCGCTCAAAGCAATAGCCGTCAAAGAACTTGCGGAAAGGAGCGCAAGAAGCTGTGTCAGATGGCGCGATGCCCGTTTCATGACTCTGCTCCTGGGTCGGTTGGGTCAATCTTGAGGCGAATGCCGCGCGTGCTTTTTCCTTGCGGACGCGAAGCTTTCGCCGGCGACGCGGAGCCCTGTTTCCCGGCTTTCGCCACCTTCTCTGCCGGCGCCGTTTCGGTGCGGACCGCGGTGGCGACAGGGGCTTCCTCGACCGGCGACGGCGCGATCTCGGAGGGGGCGGCTTCCGGGGCCGGCTCCGGGATCGCCGCCCGTGGCGGCTCCGCCTGATCGGCTTCGGATTTCTTCATCAGACGCGGCGGACGCCCCGTCGGCGCCTCGGCGACAAGCGCTGCGACGACTTCCGCTTGCCCGGCTTCCGCGACGGCCCCGGATTTTTTCACCAGACGCGGCGGGCGCCCCGTCGCGGGCGCATCGGCGGCTACGGCCGCGTCCTGCGGCGCAACCGGCTCCAGCTTTTTCACAAGCCTCGGCGGACGGCCGGGAGCGCTCGCTTCGTCCACGGCCGGCGCCGCAGGGACGGCGTCTTCGGCGACAGCGTCGCTCCTGCGCTGCAGGCGCGGCGGACGCGGCGAATTGTCCGGCGCCGGCGGCGGGTCATGGGGAGACGGGCCTCCCGCCGGAGGCGTCGCGCCGCCGTGGGATTCGCCGCCGAAATACTTGCGCGTCGAGACGCATCCCAGCGGAATGACGATCAGCGTCAGGAAGGTGGCGATCAGCGAGCCGAACAGCAACGAGACCGCCATGCCCTGGAAAATCGGGTCGCTCAGCAGAACCATTGAGCCGATCACCAGCGCCATCGCTGTGATGAGGATCGGACGCAGGCGCACGCGGCCGGCCATCACCACGGCGTCGCGGACATTCCATCCCTCGGCGACCTTTCCGCGGGCGAATTCGACGAGCAGGATGGAGTTGCGCACGATGATGCCGGCAAGAGCGATGAAGCCGATCATCGAAGTGGCCGTGAAATCGGCGCCGAGCAGCCAATGCCCGGGAACAATGCCGATCAGGGTCAAGGGGATCGGCGTCATCACCACCGCCGGCAGCATGAAGCTCTTGAATTCGGCGACGACCAGAATGTAGATCAGCACTAGCGCGGCCATGAAGGCCAGCCCCATGTCGCGGAAGGTGACATAGGTGACCTCCCATTCGCCGTCCCACTTGAACCCGCTGATATTGACGTCCTCGGGCCGGCCGAAATAATGGCCGCCGATGGTGCGGTTGTCGGGCGTGACGTAATTCTTCAGCGCGGCGTCGACGTTGAGCATGCCGTAGAGCGGCGCGCCAAGGCGTCCGACCACGTCGGCCGTGACATATTCGAGCGCGCGGAGATCCTTGTGATAGATCACGGGGTCGACAGGCTTGTTGACGAAACGGCCGAGTTCGCCCAGCGGAACCAGTGAGCCGGTCTGGCTGCGCACCGGCATCACCAGGAGATTGCCGAGGTTGCCGCGTGTCGCCAGCGGCGCCTGCAGCACGATGACCGCCTGCTCCAGGTTGCGCGGACTCTTCAGCGCGCCCATCTCGAAGCCGCCTGTCGTCATGGAGATTTCGCGATTGATGTCTTCCACCGATACGCCGAACATCGACGCGCGCAGCCGGTCCACTTCGAATTGCAGATTTTCGTGCGGACTTTCCATGAAGGTGTTGATGTCGGCGACGTCGGGCGTCTTGCGCAGGATCGTCAGCAGATCCGTCGCCACCCGGCGCCTGATTTCCGGCGTCGGCCCGTAAAGCTCGATCACCATCGGCGCCAGCACCGGCGGACCGGGAGGCGCTTCGGCGATCGTCAGCCTGGCGCCGGCGGCGGCGGCGATCGGAGCGAGCGTGGCGCGCACATAGGCGGCGATGTCGTGGCTGGTCCGGCTGCGCTTGGCCTTGTCCAGCAATTGCACGGCGATGTCGCCCTGCCACGGCTGCGAGCGCAGGAAGTAATGACGGACGAGACCGTTGAAATTGAACGGCGAGGATGCGCCGACATAGGTCTGGTAGTCGGTCACCTCAGGAATTTTCTGAATCTCGGCGCCAAGCCTGTGGGCGAGATTGGCGGTCAGGAACAGGTCGGTCCCCTCGGGCATGTCGATGACGACCTGCAACTCCGACTTGTTGTCATAGGGCAGCATCTTGAAGGGCACGGCCTTGAAGACGAACATCGACACCGCGCCCAGCATCGCCGCGATGATGCCGAAGAGCGTGAGGTAGCCGACCAGCCGGTTGTCCATGATCGGCGAGATGATCGCGTTGTACCAGCGTCCGATGAAGGCGGCTTCGCGGTGTTCGCGCGCTTCCGCTTTCTGCAGCGTCGCCATGCTGGGTTTCAGGCGCGCCGCCAGCCAGGGCACGAAGACGAAGGCGGCGAACAGCGAGAAGATCATCGCCGCCGAGGAGAGCACGGGGATGGGCAGCATGTAGGGGCCCATCATGTCGCCGACGAAGCCCATCGGCAGCAGCGCGGCGACGACAGTAAAGGTCGCGAGTATGGTCGGATTGCCGACCTCGTCGACCGCATCGACGGTGACGTCGTCGGAGGTCTTTCCGGCTTCGAGCCAGCGGCGATAGATGTTTTCGACGACAACGATGGCGTCGTCGACGAGGATGCCGATGGCGAAGACTAGGGCGAACATCGACACGCGGTTGATGGTGAATTTCAGAACATAGGCGACGGCGATCGACATCAGCAGGACCGCGGGAATCGTCACCATCACGATCAGCGCGGGACGCACGCCCATGGTCAGGAAGGCGAGGACGGTGACCAGCGCCGACACGATGAACAGCTTGAAGATCAGGTGCGAGACCTTGTCCTGCGCCGACTCTCCATAATCGCGGGATACAATGACCTTCACCGAACCCGGAATCAGCGTCCCCTGCAGCCGCAGGAGTTCGGCGTTGATCGCCTCGGCGACGTCGATGCCATTGGATCCGCGCTTCTTGGCGACGGCGACTGTCACCGCCGTGTTGGACCTGAAGCCGCCGTCACTGATGCGGCTCGAATTGTCGACAATGCTCCTCGGCTCGGATTCGCCCTGCGTGATGGTGGCGACGTCGCGCAGGAACACCGGCCGGTTCTGTTCGACCGCAACGACGAGATTGCCGACGTCGCGGAGATCGGAAAGAAAGGCTCCGGTGTAAACGTTGAACCATTTGCTGCCTTCCACGACGTCGCCGGCCGGCGCGCGCTGGTTGGCGGCGGCGACCGAATGGGCGATCTGCCCGAGCGTGACGCCCTGGGCGGCAAGGCGCGGCAGGTCGACATCGACGCGGATCTGCTCCTGACTGCCGCCGACGACGAAGCTCTGGCCGGTGTCGGGCAGCGCCTTGAATTTCTGCGCCACATCCAGTCCCAGCTTGCGCAACTGCACCTGATCGAGCTGGTCGGACGTCAGGGTGACCGTGACGACGGGCACGTCATCGATGCTCTTCGGCTTGACGAGCGGCTGCATGACGCCCTTGGGAATGGCGTCCATATGCGAATAGAGCTTGTCGTAAAGCTTGACGAGCGACGGCTCCATCTGTTCGCCGACATCGAAACGCACGGTGACCATCGACAGGCCTTCGCGCGACATCGAATAGACATGCTTGACGCCTGATAGCTCCGACATCAGCCGTTCCAGCGGTTCGGAAATCAGATTGGCGACCTCGCCCGACGAGGCGCCGGGATAGGCGACGAAAACATCGACCATCGGCACGGAAATCTGCGGATCTTCCTCGCGCGGCGTGATCACCATGCCAAGCAGGCCGATCAGGAAGAAGGCCATCAGCAACAGTGGCGTCAAAGGCGATTCAATGAAGGCGCGCGCCGTCCGTCCGGCAATCCCGAGCTGGTGTTCGCGCAACGCGCCTGTCTGGGCGGATCCAGCCTGCGGAGAGGTATCGGTCATCGCCAGAAGCCTCCCATGTCAGTGGTTGGATCCGAAGACGGAATCGCCGGATTTCAGATCCGGCTCTGGATGGGCGACGACGCGTTCGCCCGGCCGCAGTCCCGACAGGACGGCGGTCTTGTCGCCCGAGGCCTCGCCCAGCCGCAGGATGCGCATTTCCACGGCGCCCGCGCCGTTGACGACGAAGGCGACGGGCAGCGAGCCGCGATAGGCGATGGCGCTGTCAGGAATGAAGGGCGCCGTCGCGGACTGGCCGCCGCCGCCTGGCTGCGCGACCCATGCAAGGCCATACATGCCCGGCGCCGCGGCCGCGCCGGCCGGAAGCGCCGCCTTGACGGTCACGGTGTGCTGCGTCGCGTTGGCCGCCGGGAAAATTTCGGAGACGACCGCCCAGACATTCGTGTCGGCGAGACTGACCGGCAACTGGTCGCCGATCTTCAGTTGCGTGACGAGATTGGCGGGAACCTCGATGCGCAGGTCGAGCTGGTCGGGATCGGCAAGATCAGCGAGCGGCTGGCCTGGCTGAACGATGTCGCCGACGCGAACATGACGCGCCATGATCACCGAGCCGTAAGGGGCGATCGAGCGGCGGTCGCGCAGGCGCTGGTCAAGCGCGTCGATGCGCGCCTGCGACGCGACAAGGCCTGCCTGCTGGCGTTCGTAATCGGCGCGCGCATTATTGATGGCCGGGAAGGATCGCTGCTGCTGAGACTGCGTCTGCATGGGCGCGCCGCCGCCCATAAAAGGCTGCATCATGTTGTACAGCGGGGTGAACATCCGCTCGTAGGCGTCGTAGCCGGGTCCGCCCATCGGCGACTGCCTGGCGCCGTAAAGCGAATGGTAGAGTTGCGTCTGCGCGTTCTGCGACGCCGCCATGTCGCCGCTCAACCCGGCCCACGCCGAGCGGTATTCCGCCCGCAAGGCGTCGTCGTCGAGCGCGACGACGGTGGCTCCGGCTGCGATCCTCTGGCCTTCCTGTCCCGCGACATAGGTCACTCGGCCAGGACCCTGGGCCATCAGGCGAACGAAGTTGCGCGCCTCGACAAAGCCACCGAGCTTGTAGCGGGCGGCGGTCGGGTTTTGCGTGACTTCAACCACCGGCGCCTGCTGCGAGAACAGTATGCTGGCGGCGGTGGGCGAGATCGCCGGCTGGTTCTGTGGCGGATGGCCGCCCATCCACAGGACGACCAAGCCGCCAGCGACAGCCGCCAGAAAGAAAGCAAAGGCCCTGAACACAGTCGACATCACGCAAAGCCCCTTCGAGGAATTAGCTCCGCGGAACTGTTCCCATCGCGCTGAAACTCTTGATGAAGGGGCCAGCCATCGCCGGGTTTTTCACCATCGCGCCGTAGTCGCCGACCTTGAATTTCAGCTTGCCGGCGGTATAGGCGATGCCGAGCGACATCATTCCGATGCCGTTGGCGCACCATTTCTCCCAATCGGCGGGGCTGGCCCTGAGGTCCCAGTTCAGCGGCTGTCCGGCAAAGGGGCCGGCTTCGACCACATAGCCTTTTTCGACCTTCAACACGCCGCGCGGCTTGTCCTCGCCGTCGAAGCCATATCCGATGGTCGAGTTGAAACCGATCTTGGCCAGCGCGTCGCCGAGGTCCTTGTCGTCGTTCCACGCATTGCCGAAATCGACCATCCAGTCGTCGGAAAACAGAGACGCCATTGCAATGCTCCTCTTTGCTCAGGAAATCGGGCGCAAATATCCGATCGCTCCAGCTGTTGTGGAGACGTCGACATGCGGCCGTGAGGCCCAAAAAAGATGATTCCCGCTCCGCGAAGTTCGCGAAGCTCAGTGCCGCACACTCACCTGACGACGCGCCGCGCCTGCCTAGGTCAGATATTCCAGGCTGATTGCATCCTCGGGACGATTGCGCTCAGCGCAGCGCCAACGACGCAGGTTGACTGCTTCAAAGTTTCCGCGGCGCTCGCTTACGCTGCCGACCCGGTTTGATCTGCATCAATGCATCCCTCCGAAGATCATTTCTTGCCGATGATCTTTATTCATTTTCACAACGCTACATTCATATATTGCGTTTTTAAGATGTTATTGTGGTGTGAGCGACGCTGTCAAGGCGCAAAACGTGAGGACGTATAATTACTTGGCCCGGATCGTCGGTCGGGCGGGACGCAAATCCGGGCGGCATCAAAAATTGTTTTTCGAATCAACTGACTGCACTGCGCCGCTCGAACCAAAGGCATGACAAAGGAAAATATGCTCGGGTAAACGCGGCTTGGGAATCCGAGAGCGGCGTCAATTTTTTTTCGTTTGACTTTTGCTGCGACGGACAAATCGCGACCAACGGGCGGAAAGGGTCATGTTGAGGCTTTGCGCAGGCTGAACAGCAAGGCCAGCAGAGCAGCCGGACAGCGGAAATACTGGCAGAAAAGAATTTGGGAGCGATCAAAGTGTTTTGGCGGTACGTCGCGCCCGGCAAGGTCGAACGGGCGGCCGCGAGGTCATTTTCCCCCTGCCCCCCTTTTCTGAAGCCTTCCCGAAAAACGTTCCCCAATGGTCAAGCTAAAGCGTCGCGACCCGCCCCGGCGCGCGGCGGATCGAGGTTTTTGACCGCCGTCGTTCGCACCAGTTCAGTCGAATGGCACGTCGCCGAACCACGTGTTGCACAATATGTCGAGAAGGTTGCGAAATCAAACGGATATAGCAACGTAATAGTATTTCATACGCCGGCGGTGACGAAATGAGTTTCGATATTTTTTTGCAATGTTTTCGAAATGGCGCCCAAGACGGTTTTCCATTCGCTTTGGTCGAACGAGGTTTTGGTTCGTATAAAAACATCCGGAACGACCATTGTTGGATTCTAGCTTATCCAGACGGCGGACGCTGCGAACTTTTCCTCGATACGACGAAAGAGAATATTGAAGATTTCATGGTCTCGCGGCCGCCCGCCAGTCCACAATTCTGGGCAACAATTTTCGAATTGTTGAAACAGACGACAAGCTGCCTCTTTTTTTTTGGCCCGGCGGGGGAATTGTCATAGCTCACACTTCGGTGCGTGATCACCTTCCTTCAGACATGATTAAAAGCTTGGGCGAACCGATAATTGTTTCGACGGCGGAACAGATTGTCAAAGCAATCAAGGACGATTGACCCCTCTTCACCCGCGAACGGAAGTGAGCGGTCGTTCATAAGCCGGTGGTGAAGCCATGAGTTTCGATATTTTCCTTCAAAGCTTTAATGCAAACGGTAATCGTGAGCCATTTCCGTTCCCTTTGATCGAAAGAGAATTTGGACCCTTCGCGGTATCGAAGGACTCGAAATGGTGGGATTTAGATTACCTCGACGGCGGCAGTTGCGAGCTTTACGTTAACGCGCTTGAGCCCTCGGTGAGCAGCTTCATGGTCGCTCGGCCGCCCGCCGCCCCCCAGTTTTGGCAGTCTCTATTCAGGTTGATGCTGCAAACTCCAAGCTGCCTCTATTGGCCCGGCGGTGGGCCTGTTATCGCGAACCCGGAAGTCAGAAATCATCTGCCAGACTCGATGATTGAAAGTCTGGGCGAGCCCGTTCTCGTCTCATCGCCAGAACAGATTATTGAAGCCGTCAGAAATAGCTGAATATTGGAGCTGACGCATTGCCAAGGGGATTCTCTCCCCGTGGTGTTCGCAGTTTTATCCTGAGTGGTGTCGAGAATGGTGCGCCCAAGGGGAATCGAACCCCTGTTTTCGCCGTGAAAGGGCGACGTCCTAGACCGCTAGACGATGGGCGCGGTACGCGTTGCTGCCGGACGAAGCCTTGCCGCTCGCGAAGTGGGCGACGTATAAACGGGCCAAATCGCGCTGGCAAGCCTTTCAACCGCCAGCCTGATTTAAAAACTGCATTTTCGTCAAAAACCCGCGCCGGCCCTGACGATGGCCAGATCCACCAGTCGCGCCCGCACCTTCGCCTTGCCGCCCCAATAGTCGAGCGAAAGCGTGCAGGCCAGATGCGCCCTCTCGCCCCGCGCCTTGGCCAGGACTGCGCCAAGCGGCCCCTGGGATGTGCGAAACGCCGCAAGTTCGAGCTTGGCGCCGTCGCCCGACTGGACGCGGATGCGCATATGATCGTCGCCGAAGGGCGTGATATCGATGATTCGGTGCTCCGGCAGCACGAAGACCGGCTCCGGATTGGCGGATCCAAAGGGCCCTGCCTTTTCGATCTCCTCGACCAAAGCGGGGGCGCAGGCTGAAGCCGTCAAAAGCCCGTCCACGGAAAGGCCGGTATTCTCCCGCGCTTGCGCCACCTGCTCGCCCATCGCCTTTTCCAGCCAGGCGCGAAATTCATCGAGCCTTTCGCGCAGGATCGTCACGCCCGCCGCCATGGCGTGGCCGCCGCCCTTGACCAGCAGGCCCTTGTCGACCGCCGCCCGCACGATACGGCCGAGATCGACCCCTGGGATCGACCGCGCCGAACCCGTCCCCGTCTTGCCCGACAGCGCGATGGCGAAGGCCGGCCTGCCAAAACGCTCTTTCAGACGCGAGGCGACAAGGCCGACAATGCCGGGCTGCCAGTCTTCCCCGTAGACGAGGACGCAGGCGCCCTCTTCCGCCGCGCCCAGGCTCTTGTAAGCCTCGCCGAGCGCTTCCTCGACCATCTGCTTTTCCAGCGCCTGCCGCTCGCCATTGAGCTGGTTGAGCTCCATGGCCACGGCGGCGGCCTCGATGTCGTCGCGCATCAGCAGCAGGCGGGCGCCGAGCGCCGCGTCGCCGATTCGACCGCCGGCGTTTATGCGCGGGCCGAGAAGGAAGCCCAGGTGATAGGCCCGCGGCGGTCCGTTCAGGCCGGCGACGTCGGCCAGGGCCCGCAGGCCGACGCGGCCGCGCGACTTCATCAGGGCGAGGCCCTTGACGACGAAGGCCCGGTTGAGCCCCGTCAGCGGCGCCACGTCGGCCACCGTGGCCAGCGCCACGAGATCGAGCCCGAGCAGCAGGTCGGGCGCCGTGCGGCCGTTCCAGTAGCCGCGCTCGCGCAAGGCGCGATTGAGCGCCACCAGCGCCACGAAGACCACGCCGGCGGCGCAGAGCGCGCCCTGCCCCGACACATCGTCCTGCCGGTTGGGATTGACGATCACGGCTTCAGGCAGGATCTCGGGCGCCTGGTGATGGTCGAGCACGATCACGTCCAGGCCGAGCTTTTTCGCATCGACAAAGGGCTCAAAGCTCGTCGTGCCGCAATCGACCGTCACGAGCAAGGTCGCGCCTCTCGCGGCAAGCCCCCGGATCGCCTCGCTGTTCGGGCCATAGCCTTCGGTGATGCGGTCGGGAATGTGAATCACCCGGTCGACGCCGCAAAAATCGAGGAATTCCGCCAGAAGCGCCGAGGAACAGGCGCCGTCGACATCGTAGTCGCCGAAAATCGCGATGGTTTCACGCTTTTCTATGGCGCGGGCGAGCCTTTCGGTCGCCTCGCGCATGGCCGTCAGCGAAAAGGGCTCGGGCAGCAGGGCGCGCAGGGTCGGATCGAGATAGGCTTCCGCAGCCTCGGGGCCGACGCCCCGCCCCGCCAGGACGCGCGACAGCAGGTCGGACAGGCCCGTCTGCTGCGCAATGGCCAGGGCCTTCGCATTCCCTGCGGCGTCCAGCCGGTCGCGCCAGGGCCGCCCCAGCGCGGAACTTTCGACCCCGAGCAGGCTGCGCGGCTCAAACCCCATCGGCGTCGATCTTCTGCGCCCTCAGAAAGGCGGGACGAGAGCGGCAGCGATCGAGATAGGCGGAAAACTCCGGCCTGGGATCCAGCATCTTGAAGACATCGATGACAAAATGCAGGTCCGAGGCGATCAGCACGTCGACGGCGGAGAATGTTTCGCCCAGCATATAGGGCGTCGCTTTAAGAATTTCAGAGAGAACGTTGAAAACCCTGTCGAAAGAGCCCCAGCCTGCGCTGCCCGTGGGCATTTGCAACTTGCCGAATTTTTCGGTGATCGCGCCTTCGACGCAGGAGCCGGAGAAAAACAGCCACTGGAAATAGCGTCCTCGCGAAACGTCTCCGATCGGCGGCGCGAGCGCCGCCTGGGGAAAAGCCTCGGCGAGGAAGGCGATGACCGCGCCGGATTCGGCGACGCAGGCGCCGTCCTTCTCGAGCGCCGGCACCTTTTCCATCGGGTTCACCGCGTGATAGGCCGGCGTGCGCTGTCCGCCGTTCTTCAGGTCGACGAGAAACCGCTCATAGGGGACGCCAATTTCCTCGAGCATCCAGAGGGCGCGCAGCGACCGCGTTCGGGGAGCCCAGTAAAGTTTCATTTTCGTTCCTCCACGCCCGATCAGGCCAGAACAAATTAGGAACATTTACGATCCAGGTCAAGCCTCCGGAGGAACGCATGTTCACGCGCGAGCGGATCACTCCCGTTCGATACGGATAACCTGCGGCTTTTCGGCGATATGGCCGTCGGCGACAATCGCATCGAGCGCCTCGCGGATGGTCGCCTCGGTCGTCGCATAGGTCATCAGCACGACCGGCACCACGTCGGCGTCAGGCGCTCCGGCCTCGCGGCGCTGGACGATGCTCTCCAGCGAAATGCCGCGCTCGGCCATGCGCGAGGCGATGGCGGCGGCGGCGCCAATATGGTTGCGCGCGGCGAGGCGGATGTAATAGCCGCCTTCGTGACGCTGCATCGGCGTTTTCTGCGCTTCCGTCAAATGCTCGACCGGCAGGCCGAAGGGCGCGGAGCGGATGCCGCGCGCGATATCGGCAATGTCGGCCACGACCGCCGAGGCCGTGGCCATGCCGCCGGCGCCGGGACCGACCAGCGTCAGCTCGTTGACCGCGTCGGCGTCCACCGTCACGGCGTTGGTGACGCCCATCACCTGGGCGATGGCCGAGGACAGCGGCACCATGGTCGGATGCACGCGCTGCTCGACGCCATTCGGCGTCCGCTGCGCCACGCCGAGCAATTTTACGCGATAGCCGAGTTCGGCCGCAGCCTTGAGGTCCGCCAGCGAGATATGCTCGATGCCCTCGACCGATATGGCGGCGCAGTCGAGCTTCACGCCAAAGGCCAGTGAGGCGAGGATCGCCAGCTTGTGCGCGGTGTCGAAGCCGCCGATGTCGAAGGTTGGGTCGGCCTCGGCATAGCCGAGCCTTTGCGCCTCGCTCAGGCATTCGGCGAAGGACAGGCCCTCCCGCTCCATCCGCGAGAGGATATAGTTGCAGGTGCCGTTGAGAATGCCGGAGACCCGCTCGACGCTGTTGCCGGCAAGACCCTCGCGCAGGGTTTTGACTATGGGAATGCCGCCGGCCACCGAGGCCTCGAAGGCCAAAGCGACGTGATTTTCTTCGGCGAGCCGCGCCAGCTCCAGCCCGTGCTTGGCGAGCAGCGCCTTGTTGGCGGTCACCACCGATTTTTTTGCGCGCAAGGCCGTTTCAACAGCCTTGCGGGCCGGGCCCTCGTCGCCGCCCATCAGTTCGACGAACAGGTCGATCTTGTCGGACGCCGCGAGCGCGGATGCGTCCTCGAACCATTCCGCGCCGGACAGATCGATGCCGCGATCGCGCGAAATTTCGCGGGCGCTGACGCCGCTGACGACAATGGAGCGGCCGGTGCGGGCGGCGAGATCGCGCGCCTGCGCGGTCAGCAGGCGGACGACGGCGGCGCCGACCGTTCCGAGACCGGCAATGCCGAGGCGCAGGGGTTCAACCATTTCGAGGCCTTTGGAATCAGCGCAGCGGCCAAGGCGCCGCGCCTGCCTTTTGCCTTATTTTGAGGGGGCGATCAATGCAAGGACTCTCCACCTGGACGGTGCGAGGAATTCTGGGCTGGATCGAATTGCCCAAGCATGGCAGTTTTAAAATGGAGCGCGCCAGCCGCAGCGGAGGAATTCGGGGACCTGATCGAATTGCGACGCAATTCGTTCGTGTCCTCGAAATCCGGGATGGAAGGGCGCGATTCGAACCCGCTACGCGACTCTCTGGTGGCGGAATAATGCTATTGGTATCATGTCCCGGCCGTGCGAAAGGTGCGTTCGAACGGCGAGATCAAGTGGCGAGGCGAACTGGTTTTCATCAGTTCAGCCTTGGTCGGCGAGGCCGTCGCAGTGGAAGAGCTCGAAAATGGAGACTGGCTGGTCTGGTTTTTCGACCGGAAGCTCGGAACAATCGATCCAAAGAACGGAAAACTCCGGCCAATCAGCCAACTAAATTCAACCCGAAACTGTCAACTATCTAACCGGTCCGTTTTGTAAGCGATCTATCGGCTAGACAGCGCGGCGTCATTGCGGTGTTGCAGGAGAGATCGCTCTAATTATGCAATTGGTATCATGTCCCCGTAATTCCCACCCCATCACCGTAATCCCCAATTCGCTTTCGCGTCAATAAAACGCACTTTCTCCGAAATCTATATTCCTCCGGTAATGCTACACTCCTCGAAGTCAACGTTTTTTTCGCGTAGGAAATTTAATATTATCCCATATGTTACGCTCGCAGGGATATTAATGGAATAATAGCTGTCGTTATACCCTTCGTAGCCACAGCCATACTCTCGCAATTGTGACAGCATCGCGCTGATTTCATTTAATGGTGTCTGGGATAGATCAAATAAGAGGCGAATTGTGTTGTTTCCAGATTTTTGTACAACCCTTTGAAAGGTTGGTTTCTTGCTGATATCGTCTTTTGGGGCAAGCACGATATCCCCTATAGAAATATTGTAAGCAAAAAATGGAACGCTATCCACTTCATATTCATCCGACCCGCAGTCGAAAGCCCATATTTCTTCTTGCTCAAACCCCAAGTCTCGTGCTTGAAGCGGAACAAATATCTTTACATTATTTCTTACGTCGCTCGCCACAGATCCTCCGTTAGGTTTATCTCACAACCTTTATAATAGCCCGAATGCTCGGTGACGCTGGTGCGAATTGACTTGCATTATACAATTCGATCACCGGCCACCCCACTCCGTCGGCGTCTTGTCCCGTTTAGACGAGTTGCAAGGGACACACGCTTTGGCTGAATTCGCACGAGAAGTCGGACCGCCCCGTGACCAAGGATAAATGTGGTCAACAACCGTCGCGGGTGCACCACAGTACTCGCATATTGGATTATCGCCCATAATTGACTCTCGCAACTTTCCACGAAAGAAGCGCGGCCCTTGAGGTTCCGGATACAACGGACATGCGCGATTTTCGATATCTTGGAGGCGCTGTAGCTGACGCCCCGCCTCGGTCATCTCCGACCAAGTTTCTCGTTCTCGAGCTAATTCTTCACGCTCTTCTCGTAATTCTTCCTCTCTCAGCTCCTCCTCGGGCGATCTTTCCTCTTGCCAGCCGCGCCGATCAAACTGAACCAGCGGATTCCCGCCGACATAATTATACGCGCTCGGCCCATCGGAGAGCAGCGCCGGCAGCCCCAGCGGGTCGGGTGTGATGTAGCGCCCGAGGGTGGCGTCATAATGGCGATGCCAATTGTAGGCGAGGCCGCTCTCGAGCTGGAACCACTGGCCGGGGAAACGCATGTTCTGCGTCTCGGGCGTGGTCGCGATATAGCTGGTCGCGCCGAAGGGCGAGTAGATCACGTCCCAGGCCAGGGCCTGCGCCTGGGTCGTCATCTTCGCCGGGCGGCCGAGATGGTCGGTGTGGACGTAATAGAGCGTCGGGCTGGCATTGACATTGTCGACCACCGCCACGGGAAGGTCGTCGAGCCACAAATATTCGCGCAAGGTGACGCCGGCCGCATTGGTCTCGGCGATGATGTGGTCTTTTGTGTCGTGGATATAGAGGGTGGTGGCCGCCGCCGCGCCGCTCTGGGTCACGAGGCGCGAGGCGAGCCGCCCCCAGGCGTCATAGCCGTAGGTTCCGGAATTCACCGCGGCGTTGGTCTGATACGCTTTCGACAGCCGGCCCATCGGATCATATTGATAGGTCATGCCGAGCGCGCCGGAGCGCGTGTCGGTGAGCATCTCGCCGGCGGCGTCATAGGTGAAGGAACGCGTCGCCGAGGCGCTCGCCGCCGAGGCCAGCCGGTTCGACGCCAGGCCATAGAGATAATTGGTGATGACGTTGTTGGCGGTTTCCGACGTGCGGTCGCCGTTGGCGTCATAGGTCCAGGCGAGCGTGCCGTAATAGCCGCGGGCCGAGGCGAGGCGGCGCGCCGGCGTATAGGTGAAGGCTTGCGTCTGCGCGGCATAGACGCCGGTCTGGCCGGTTCCCGGATTGAGATTGTCGACGATGGAATTCAGCACGTCGTCGCCGGTCCAGGAGAGCGTGCGGCTCATCACGCCATTGGGATTGGCGGCGGGGCCGACCGCCACCTTGGTCACCCGGTAATCGCTGTCGAGCGTGAAGGCGGCGTGGAGATTGTTGCCAAAGGTCAGGCCGGAGATCGGGCCGAAGGGATACCAGCTCGCCTGGCCCACCACGGTCTGCGGCGCGGCGCCGGCGCGCAGCGCCGTGCCGACGGCGCTGATGCGGCCGAGCGCGTCGCGGGTGTAATTGACCACGCGGCCGGACGGATAAATGATGCTGGCGACATTGCCGTCGGAATCATAGGTGTAGCTGGCGGTCAGCATCGGCGCCGGCAGGTTGGTGCGCGACTCCGCCTTGATCCGGCCCTTGCTGTCATAGACGCGGGTGGTGGTCCCCTCCGAGGCGATCGTGCCGAGCCGGCAGACGGCATGGACCGCAGTGAGGCGGCTGACACCACTATGCAATAATTTCACAAATCGTATGGCGGCCCCGTAATTCCCAGCTGAGCGTGTCGACGTGGGATTGGGTACCGATGACCTATGTATTTCCGGGAGAATTCCACGGATCGAAAACACCGGAATTTAGTAATGCGTCACCGTAACTCAGGTAAAGGTGATGTTTTAGGCAACAACTCTTTCGTCGAATTCAGAGATCTTGTGCCCGCCGGAAAATGTCATCCAAATCAAAATCCCAACTAGCGAGAGAAGTAAGTATAGCCCGTACCCAAATTTAATCCACCCGAATCGACCCTTTAAGTATAAAATACCAAGGCCACGTCGCGCTGGTAAACTACCTCGTTCGATTGCTGTTTCAACCAAGCGCTTGCCCAATTCCCGCTTATCATGCGCCTGATTTTCACAAAGTAATTCTCCTTGACGGTATACACATGGCAGGTAGCCAACATTCGCTCCCCTTTCATACCACTTTGCAGCAGAGGCTGCATCACCACGCTCTACATCGATCCTACCAAGCATCAAGAACGCAAACGGAACGCCTTCATCCGCCAATTCCATAAACCATTGCGACGACATGCTTAAATTTTTGGTCACAAATTTTCCGCTGTAATACGCATCTCCTAAGTACCATTTCGCAGCAATTGACCCCTGTCTTGATAGTGTTGCCAAATCGTTTATTGCCGCCTCTCCGTCCGTTTGAAGCTTAAGATATGCATCACTTAACAAATCAAGGTCTTTCTCACGCTGCCACAACTCTTCAATTGAGACGTTCTGGCTTGGCTGCTCAAATTCAAGTCTATTCTTGGCGTCATCAGTCACGAAATGCTCCCGAGGCCGGTTCGGAGAATTGGATAGCACCTATCGTTTATCAATCGGGCAGACAACAGGAACAGGCTCTTTTTTCGGCGGAGGCGGGAGAGTTGGTGGAACCTTACCGCAAAGTAAGAACGTACAAATCCTCACCCAAGTGCGCCAGTCCCGCGGATCCGTTCCTGCCGGATCGGTTAGCACCAAAGGATTCTGATGAACATACCCATAGACGCTCGGCCCATCGGAGAGCAGCACAGGCAGGCCCAGCGGATCGGGGGTGATATACCGCCCGAGGGTGGCGTCATAATGGCGATGCCAATTGTAGGCGAGGCCGCTCTCGAGCTGGAACCACTGGCCGGGAAAGCGCATGTTCTGCGTTTCGGGCGTGGCGGCGACATAGCTCGTCGCGCCGAAGGGCGAGTAGATCACGTCCCAGGCCAGGGCCTGCGCCTGGGTCGTCATCTTCGCCGGCATTGGCATTACGGGGACATGATACCAATTGTAGAATTACCTCCTCCATGCAATCATAGTGGACTGCACCCCTTCGATGAGACACGCTAATCCGGTGACAAGGCGGTTTGTTCGTCTCTCCGGCGTGTTTCAGCTTCATTAAAGGCGCGCTTGAAGGCAACGGGCGATTTGTAGGACCCCGCCGCGTTTTCACCGTTCGAAGAAGGCGGATCGAATGGGCGACCGATTGGCGATGACGCGTTTATCGGCAGGATCGAAGAGGAGATGGGACGCTCGGTTCGGCCTGGGCGAAGAGGGCGAAAGCCTGCTTGAGGCGCCGGAGCTTTTGCCGCCCGGGGTAGAGAACTCCTCGAGATCGCAAGCCTTATCCTGCCCGGAATTACGAGGACAGAAACGAATTGCGCTCTTGACGCTCGCGCCAAAACGCCCGAAGCGCGACGGCGCAATTCGATCCTGTCCCCGAATTCCTACCGACGCGCGTCAACCGAGTTCCTCGGGCCCATCCAGCCATTTCTTCGCCTGCGCCAAGGCGTAGCGGTCGGTCATGCCGGCGATGTAGTCGGCGACCAGCCGCGCGCGGTCGTTGATGGCTTTCGCCTGTTCGGCCCATTCGCCCCCCATCGCCGCCGGCTCCGCCATGTACTGGTCGAACAGGCCCCGCACGATCTTTCCGGCGTTCTTCCAGACCGGGAGTATGGCGGCATGGCGATACATGCGGGCGAAAAGGAATTCCTTGATCTCGGTCTGCGCCGCGGCCATGGGCGCGGAAAAGGCGGCCATGGCGCGACCGGCCGCGCGAATGTCGTCTATCCCCTGCGGATCGAGCGCCGCCAGCCGCGCCTTCGACTCCACGAAGGCGTCCTCGACGAAACGGGTGATCAGACGCCGCACCAGCTCGTGGATGACCCGAACCCGCTCCAGCCCCGGATGGAGACGACCGATCTCGTCGAGCAGGTCGTTCAGGAAAGCGATCTCGCGCAAGTCGTCGACCGCGAACAGGTTTGCGCGCAAGCCGTCGTCAATGTCATGGGCGTTGTACGCTATGTCGTCGGCCAGCGCCGCGCATTGCGCCTCGGCGCTGGCGTAAAGTTCAAGATCGAGTGGAAATATCTTGTCGAACTCTATGATTTCATCCGGTATTTTTGTCTTGGCGTAGCGCGGCGCCGGGCCGCCGCCGGGCGCGCGCAGCGGACCATTGTGCTTCACCAGCCCTTCCAGCGTCTCATAGCAGAGGTTGAGCCCGTCCCATCCGGCGTAGCGGCGCTCGAGCCTTGTCACGATCCGCAGAGCGTGGGCGTTGTGCTCGAAGCCGCCATAGGGCGCCATGCAGGCGTCCAGCACCTCCTCGCCCGCATGGCCGAAGCACGTATGTCCCAGGTCGTGCGACAAGGCCGTGGCTTCGGCCAGGTCCTCGTCAAGGCCCAGCCCCCGCGCAAGAGCCCGCGATATCTGCGCCACTTCGATCGTATGGGTCAGCCGAGTGCGGAAATGGTCGCCCTCCAGCGGAATGAACACTTGCGTCTTGTGAGCGAGGCGGCGGAAGGCGGTCGAATGGATGATGCGGTCGCGGTCGCGCTGGAATTCGCCCCGCGTCGGCGAGGACGGCTCCGCGAAAAGCCGGCCCCGGCTTTGCCGCCAGTCGGCGGCGTAAGGCGCGAGCGCGATCCTGTCGCGCGGAAAAACCTGCTCTGGCTCGGACGGGGGCATGACAGCCTTTTCGCGGGGCGCCGAATCGCTTCGCTCGCCTGTAAAAGATTCGATTTGTGCTGACTGTAACCGATTTACGTCCGGTATTTGCGCCGGAGCAAAGCCGAATCCCGCCTCTGGCGCCGGAATTCCGCGCCCGCCGCATTGACCTCTGCTTTTGCAGGACTATTTTCTAGGCAGATCATGAATCGGATGCGCCCCATGAATGAAATCGCAGAAAAGGCCGTTGAAGCCACTCCGAGCGCCCTGCGCCGGGTTGCGGAGGTTCTGCGCGGCGAGGCGCCTGGCTCGTTCCTGCGCATATCCGTCAATGGCGGCGGCTGCTCAGGCTTCCAATATGCCTTCGACATCGTTCCCGCCGCCGAGGACGGCGACCTGCTGCTCGGCGACGCCAACGCGCGGGTGGCGGTCGATCCCACGTCGCTCGACCTGCTGAAGGGCGCGAAGATCGACTATGTCGACGACCTCATGGGCTCGGCCTTCAAGATCGAAAATCCCAACGCAACGGCGTCCTGCGGCTGCGGCACGAGTTTCTCCGTCTGATCCTTCGTTTTTTATTCGCTGAGGAAACTCGTCATTGCGAGCGGCGCGAAGCAATCCCCCTTTGCCAGAGCTCGGCGCTTTAGCCCTGCATCGGGAAAGCGGGCGCACGCAAGCGCCCTTTGGCTCGCGATGACGGGCGTCGCTATCCCAAGGCCCGCCTCGGGCGGGAGCCTTCGCGAATGAGGGCGCCGAATTCCATCGATTTCTGGCGCGGCTTCGCCCTCGCGACGATTTTCATCAATCACGTCCCCGGCATCGTCTTCGAAAACTACACATTCCGTGAATATTCGCTGTCGGATTCGGCCGAGCTTTTCGTCTTCCTCGCCGGATTCTCGCTGCGCTTCGTGGTCAATTCCCTCTCCGACGTGCCGTTAAGCGCCCTGCTCTACCGGCTCGCCGGCCGCGCCCTGACCATCTATTTCGCGCAACTCGTCATCACTCTTTTCGCGCTGGCGATCATCGCGGCCTCGTCCAGGCTGCTCGACCAGCCCTACATCCTGCAATGGCACAATGCCGCGGCCGCCTTCGAAGACCCTGTTGACGCCCACATCGGCCTGGTGCTGCTGCGCTACCAGCTCGGCTACTTCAACATTCTCCCGCTTTACGTGGTGCTGATGGCCGCGGGACCGAGCATCGCCGCCATCGACCGGATCGCGCCAAGGCTGCTGCTGCCTATCTCGCTCGCCATTTATCTCTACACGCTCGTGACCGGTCTCAACCTGCCGACCTGGCCGGTCGAGGGCGAGTGGTTTTTCAGTCCCTTCGCCTGGCAATTGATCTTCGTGCTGGGATTCGTGCTCGGCGGCCCCAGGGGCTATTCGAGCTTCTCGCCGCGCACGAAAAACATCCTGTTCTGGCTGTCGGGCCTGCAGGTGGCGATCGGCGCGACCATCGCTTTGATGGATTACACGCCCGACCCCGCCAATTTTCCCAGTCCGAAGCTGTTTTTCGTCTTCGACAAGACCTTCCTCTCGCCGGCGCGCGTCATCCATGCTTTGGCCCTGGCCTGTTTCTTCAGGGGCGCTTTCGCTTATATCGCCCGCTGGGCGCCGCCAGTCGGCAATTATTTCGCGTTGCTCGGACGAAACTCCCTTTACGTTTTCTGCGCGGGCTCGGTGCTGGCCCTTTGCGGCCAGATCGTGCGCTACGCCTTTAACGGGCGTTTGGAAATGGACTACCTCGTGTTACTTTTGGGCATGACAGGATTGGGCGCTGTCGCATGGGTGTCGGAATGGCGGACAAGACTGGCGGAAGCGCGCGCGCGTCGTCCCGCTTCGGCCTGATTCTGGCGCTGCTCGCCGGACTGGCAACCGCGCCCGCGCAAAGCCGGGCGGAGGAAGCGGCGCGCGCGCCGTCGCAATGCGACGTGCCGGCCGACCAGCTCGCCGCGCCCGCGCCGCTGCCGCATGTCACGGCGGCGCTGAAGGAAACGAAAAAGCTCGACATACTCACCATAGGCTCGCCGGTCGGAATTGGCCGGGGACCGCGCAAATCCTATCCCGCCGCGCTCGAAAACCTTCTCGAGCGGGCGTTGACCGGAATTGACGTGGTCATCGTCAACCGGCCGATTTCGGGCGAGATCGTCTCGACCTCGATCGAGCGCATCCGCACCGAGGTCGCCTTGTCGCGACCCGACCTGCTGGTCTGGCAGGTCGGCGCCGATGACGCCCTCGCCCGGGTATCGCCCGCCGAATATGAAGAGGCGCTGTCGGAGGGGGTGCGCTGGGCCAAGGATGCCGGCGTCGACGTCCTGCTTGTCGGCTTCGAGGCCAATCCCTGGCTGCATGACGACAAGGAGGTCGAGGCCGTGCGCGAGGCGACGAGCCGCGTCGCCCGCGCCGAAAACGTTCTTTACCTGCGTCGGTTCGACGCCATGAAATTCGTCGCCCACACGCGCAGCCGCGTCGAACAGGGGGACGAGCCCTTTTCCCCCGATAGCGGCTACGAATGCATGGCCGAGCAGGTGGCGCAGGCAGTCGCGGCCAACCTGGTGCTGCGACGCGCCCGCCCGATGCAGGCGACGCCATGACCTCCGCATCGCTCCGCCCCGATGAGAGCGACCAGACGGCGATCATCGCCTTCATCAAGGCCGCTTTGGAGCGCGAGGCTAATGCGCCGGTCTCCTCGAAACAGACCCACGTGTCCCTGATCTTTCTCGCCGGCGACCTTGTGTTCAAGCTCAAGCGCGCAGTGGCCTTTCCCTATCTCGATTTTTCGACGGCCGCCTTGCGTGAAAAAGCCTGCCGAGCCGAACTTGCGCTCAATTCGCGCGCGGCGCCGGGCCTGTACATCGGGGTGCGGCAGATTACCCGCGACGGCGATTTCCTCGCCTTCGACGGCAAGGGCGAGCTGGTCGATTGCATCGTGGTCATGCGGCGGTTCGACGAGGCGAACCTGTTTGACGTCATGGCGCGCGAGGGGCGTCTGACGCCCCGCCGCGTCGAGGCCCTTGCCGAAACCGTGTCGCGATTTCACGCCAACGCTAAGCGCATCACCGAGGCCGAAGGCGCCGCAGCCATGACGCACCTCCTCGACCTTAACGCCAAATCCTTCGAGCACAACCCGATCTTCGCGCCCAACGAAGTCGTGCGCCTCAACGCCTTGTTCCGCGAAGAGCTGGCGCGGCTTGCGCCGGTCCTTGACGCGCGCGCGGAGAAAGGCTTCGTGCGCCTGTGCCATGGCGATCTCTACCTGCGCAACATCTGCCTGTTCAAGGGTCAGCCAACCCTGTTCGACTGTATCGAATTCGACGTCAGGCTGGCGGAGATCGACGTGCTCTATGACGTCGCCTTCACCTTGATGGACCTCTGGCTGTGCGGCCGGCACGACCTCGCCAATCTCCTCTACAACCGCTATTCCTCGGCCTTCTTTCGCACCCTGCCCGACCTCCCCGCCAAAGTGCGCGACGGCTATGCGACGCTGCCCTTCTTCATGGCCCTGCGCGCCGCAATCCGCTCCCATATCGCGGCCTCGCAGGCCCATTCCGGCGATCAAGAACGAGACATCGCGCATAAAATGGAGGCTCGCGGCTATTTCGACCTGGCCCTGGCGCTGCTTGAGCCTCGCGAAAGAATGCTGGTGGCGATCGGCGGCTTCTCCGGCTCGGGCAAATCGACGTTGACCGCGGCGCTGGCCTGCGACATCGGGCCGCCGCCGGGCGCGCGGACCCTGAACTCCGACCGCACGCGCAAGGCGATGCACAAGCTCAGGCCGAACGATCCCTTGCCGCCCGAAGCCTACGAGATGAGCATCACGACCGCCGTCTACCTGCGCCTGCTCTCGCGCGCCATGGACGCGCTGTCGCAAGGAGCGGCCGTCATCATCGACGCCGTCTATTCGACCGAGGAAGAGCGCGCCGCCGTCGAAAAGCTGGCGCGTGACCTCGGCGTGCCCTTTGTCGGCATCTGGCTCGAAGCCGACGAGGACATTCTGCGGCAGCGCGTGGCGGAGCGCCCGAAGGGAGTGTCCGACGCGACGATCAATGTGCTCGAGGCTCAATTGTCCCGGGACCCCGGCCGCATCGACTGGATCCGCCTCAATTCGGCGCGTCCCGATTTCATTCCGGCGGCTTTTCGCATTTTACGCAAGGCGGCGCCCGACGCGACTTAGGGCCTTTCGGAGCGAAGTCGCTCCGAACATTATCTCGTCGCATCTTTCCTGATTTCTTCGGTCAGGCGACGCAAATGCCGGACACCGCCACTTTCGAGAACAGGTGCGGCATGGCGACGGCCGAAGATGGATATGCCGAAATTTTCGCCAGGAAATCCGGATGGGTGAACGCGGCGCGGAAATCGGCGGTCGATTGCCAGACAGCGTAGTTCAGGTAGGTCGGACTTTCGCCGATCGCGCGGTGAAGCTGGGTCGAGATGAAACCCGCCTGCCGCTTCATGAATGCGGCGTCATCCGCCCAAATTTCGAGAAAGTTCTGCTCATCCGCCTTGTCGAGAGTAAAGACATTCACCAGCACGACGGGCGAGCTCTCGACCGAGAGTTGACGTTCGATCGGAAAGGCGGGGTCCAACGGACGCAGCATGGACATGGCATCTTCCTTTCATTATGCCTGTATGATGTCATGATGGCATCATAACACAGTGATCATATTGACATCATAATGTCAATATGATCACTGTGGACATATGAACACGATAAAGCGAACGCCGGCCGGCGAAGCCCTGACCGGCCTCATGCTCGACCTGTTCAGGGTGAACAGTCTGATCTTGATGGCGGGCGATCGCCTGGTGTCGCGGCTTGGGCTGACAAGCGCCCGTTGGCAAATTCTCGGCACAATTGTCGCCGCCGAACGTCCGCAGCCAGTCGCATGGCTCGCGCGTGACCTCGGAGCCAATCGTCAGAACGTGCAGCGGATCGTCAACGATCTGCATAAGCAGGGCTTCGTCACGTTTGAGACCAACCCCCATCATCGGCGGGCGCAGCTCATCGTTCCGACGGAAAAGGGCAGGCAGACATTCGACGCGGCGATGAGGTTGCAGGCGCCCTGGATCAACGATCTTTCAGAAGGGCTGTCGGTCACGGACACCGAAACAGTGGGTCGCGTCATGACGGCGCTGCGGAAGAAGCTGGAAGCCAATGGCGATGCTGAAGAACCTTGCTGACCGCGCGTTTTACAAGCTGAGATTGGGGATACCCCCGTAGCCCGGAAGGTGGGGGCGGAAACGTTTCGCCATTCTCGCTCGCCCAAATCTCTAGGCCGGGCATGCTGTGGCGGCGCGCGACCGGCCCGGAACAGGATCCAGTCGTTCCTTGCGGCCTGTGCCGGCATCATGTGCCCCTGAACCGATACGGATCAGAATGCGGCGTCAGCATTGATTGGCTACTGCGACGCCTCGTCGATCAGGTGCAGGATCGAGCGGTAGCGCCGGCCGGAATGGGAGGCGAGGCCGATCTCGCAGGTCCGGCTGGTCGAATAGCCTTCGCGGCAGGCCTCGGGGAGCGCCTCCGCGAGATGGCGCAGGGCGTGGTCGTTGAGTTCGGGCGTTGAAAAACCCTTGTCGCCGGCGAAGCCGCAGCATTTTACGTCGGGTGGCGCCACAACCTCTTTCGCGCAGAGTTTCGCCACGCCGAGCAGCGTGTCCGTGAGGCCCATCTTGCGGACCGAGCAGGTCGCATGCAGCGCGACGGGACCTTCCACGGGAGAGAGTTTCAGCTTCGGCACGATATCGCGCGCTAAAAACTCGACGAGATCGAGCGGCGCGAATGCCGCGCCCGAAAAGGCCTTTGCCCGCGACGCGCAGGGCGACGTGTCGAAAACCACGGGTATTTTTCCACCCTGGCGCGACAGGCTTGCCGCCAGCTCCATCGCCTTGGCTTCGGCGGTTTCTGCGAGGCCCTTGGAGGCGAAGGGCTGGCCGCAGCAGAGCTCGTCCAGCCCTTCGGGCGTGATGAGACCGTATCCCGCGCGAAAAAAGACGCGCGCGGCGACTTCGCGCAGGTCGTCGCTGTCGTCGCCGCGCGGCGGCCCCATGGCGCGGCTGGCGCAGCTTTCAAAGAACAGCACCGGCAGGGCGCCGCGCTCCGCTCCGGAAAGCGGCTTTCGCCTGGCCATGCCGCGCGGAAATTGCGGCGTCCATTTCGGCGCGCCGAATTTTTCTGTGGCGATCCGCGCGCCAGCCTGCATGACCTTAGCGCCGACGATTTTGTGCGCGAGATCGGCGCCGTTCAGGGCGAGGCGCGTCGCCTGCAGCGTCAGGCCAAAATGATCGCCGACGCCCGCCCCGATCTTCCTGGCGAGAGGCCCGGCCTTCCCTGCGCGCAAGCTGCGGATAAAAGCGCCGGTGTCGATTTCGAGCGGACAGACGGTCGAGCAGAGCGAGCAGCCGGCGCAGGTCATGTCGCCCGCGTAGGCATAGGCCTGTTTCATCGCGATCGTGCGCGGGGCGGAAACGTCGACGCATTCGAGCCGCGCCAGTTCGCGGGCCGAGGCGATGCGCTGGCGCGGCGACAGGGTCAGGCCATGCGAGGGACATTGCGGCTCGCAGAAGCCGCATTCGATGCAGCTGTCGACGAGATCCGAGACCTTTGGCAGCGGTTTCAGGTTTTTCAGATGCGCCTGCGGATCGTCGTTCAGCAGAACGCCGGGATTGAGCAGGTTTTCAGGGTCGATCAGCGCCTTTATGCGCCGCATGAGAGCGGTCGCCGCCGCCCCCCATTCGCGCTCGACAAAGGGGGCCATGTTGCGGCCCGTGCCGTGTTCCGCCTTGAGCGAGCCGTCGTACTTGCCGACCACGAGATCGGCCAAAGCCTCCATGAATCCGGCGTAGCGCGCGATTTCCCGCCGGTCCTCGAACCCCTGCGCAAAGACGAAATGCAGATTGCCTTCGAGCGCATGGCCGAAAATGATCGCGCGATCGTAGCCATGCGCGTCGAGCAGCGCGCGCAGGTCTGAGGTCGCCTCGGCAAGCCTTTCCACGGGAAAGGCGACGTCCTCGATGATGACAGTCGTGCCGGCCGGGCGCTTGCCGCCGACCGCCGGGAATGTGCCCTTGCGAATGTCCCAGAAGCGCGCGCATTCGATCGCGTCATGCGAAAACGTCACGCCGTTCAGCGCCGTGGAGGCGTCGATGGCCGCGCAGGCCAGCGCGATGCGCTGGTCGAGCGTCGCGCGATCCGGGCCTCGCGCCTCGATCAGCAGGGCCGCGGCTCCGGCGCCGAGCGTATCGACGTCGATCGGCATGCCCTTCTTGGTCTTGACGCTTTCGAGCGAGGCGCGGTCGAGCAGCTCCACCGCCTCGACCGGCGTGCGCTTCAGCGCCGACACGGCGCGGCAGGCTGCGGGAAGGTCGGCGAAGACCACGAAGGCCGAGGCCTTGTCGCGATAATCGGGGACGCATTTGTAGTCGATGCGCGAAATGAAGCCGAGCGTGCCTTCCGAACCGATCATCAAGTGAACAAGGATGTCCACGGGATCTTCAAAATCGACGAGCGCATTGATGGCGTAGCCGGTGGTGTTCTTCAGCCTGAATTTTTGGCGGATGCGCGCGGCCAGCGCCTCGTCGTCGCGAGCGGCGCGGGCAATGGCCGACACCCCCTCGAGCAGCGGCGCATGGCTTGCGCGGAACGCTGCGACGCTCACGGAATCGCTGGTGTCGAGAACCGCGCCGTCGGCGAGCGCGACGCGCATGGACGCCATCGTGTGATAGGAATTCTGCCCCGTGCCGCAGCACATGCCCGAGGCGTTGTTGGCGGCGATGCCGCCGATTTTCGCCGTGGCGATGGAAGCGGGATCGGGACCGATCTTGCGTCCGAAGGGCGACAGGAGACGGTTGGCGTCGCCGCCGACCAGCGAAGGCCCGAGCCCCGCGACTTCAAGCGCCGGATCATAGGTGAAAGTTCGGAATCCCTCGCCAACGGCGACGAGGACAGACTCCGTCACCGCCTGCCCCGAGAGCGAGGTGCCCGCGGCGCGGAAGGTGACGGGCGCGCGCGTAGAGGCGGCAAAGGCGCAAGACGCCGATAACTTCCGCCTCGCTCTCGACGATGACGACGATTTGCGGATTGAGGCGGTAGAAACTCGCGTCGGTCCCATAGGCGAAAGCGCGCAGCGGATCGGTGACGATCGCAGCATTGGGAACGACGGATTCGAGTGCAAGCGCCAGCGCGGCGTAATCCACTTTGGTCATGGCGGCTTCCCTGCCCGCTAAGTCGCCTTGCAAGCTTGCGAGGCGAAAACACTCAAGGCCCGACGACGGGGATGATCCAGGGAAAGACGAATTGCTGGATCACCACGAGGACGCTGAGCATCAGGGTCAGAATGATGCTGTGCGAAAAAGTGCGGGCAAAGACGACGCCCTCCTGGCCCTTGAGATTGGTGACGGCGACGCCGGTCGCAATGTTCTGCGGCGACACCATCTTGCCCATCACGCCGCCCGATGAATTGGTCGCGGCGAACAGCACCGGATTGAGGTCGAGCTGGCGCGCGGCGACGACCTGCAAATTGCCGAACAGCGCGTTGCCCGAGGTGTCGCTGCCCGACAGCATGACCGCGACCCAGCCGAGGAAGGGCGAGAGCAGCACGAACAATTTGCCGGTCGAGGCCGCGGCATGGCCGAGCGTATAGGCGATGCCGGAATAGTTCATCAGATAGGCGAGGCCGATGATCAGCATCACCGTGATGACGGCGATCCAGGTCTGCTTCAGCGTGACGCCGATGCAGGAAAAGAAATCCGCCGGCGACAGTTTCACGATTGCCGAAGTGATGATCGAGGCAAGCAGGATCGCCGTGCCCGTGCCCAGCGGCTGGAAGGTCCAGACCGCGCCGTAGGCCTTGCCGCCATAGAGCGTGATGGCGATGGCGTTATGCAGGCCCGGCCACGGAATCTTGGATTGAGCCGATATTGGCCCAGCCCAGATGCGTCCAGATGATGACGACGGCCGAGACGATCAGCCAGGGAATCCAGCCCTGCCAGGGAGAGCCCGCGAAGGCGCGGTTTCCACCTTCTCCAGCTCCGTGCTGGACCTTGAACTCGGCGTCCGGCGCCGGACGCCAGACCTGGAGGAAGAGCAGCGTGCAGACCAGCGAGCCAAGAGAGGCCGAGCACGTCGGTCAGCGCATAGTCGAGAAGTTCGAGGCGACGAACTGCGAAATGCCGAAGCTGCCGCCCGCGACCGCCAGCACCGGCCACAGCGCCTTGACCGACCGCATGCCGCCGTAGACGAACATCACATAGAAGGGAAGCAACAGCGCCATGACCGGCAATTGCCGCCCGACCATGGCGCCGAGCGCAGTAGCCGGGAGACCGTCACCGCGCCAAGCACCGTGACGGGAACGCCGAGCGCGCCGAAGGCCACCGGGGCGGTGTTGAAATCAACACGAAGACGAGAGCCTCGAGCGGCGGAAAGCCTACGAGAATGAGGAGCGAGCTGGTGA
>CAVQMU010000002.1:235000-838271 GCA_963713695.1 uncultured Alphaproteobacteria bacterium | reverse complement strand
CGAAATCCTGCGAAGCGCTGCGGTCGAGCACCACCGCCACGACGTCGCGCAGGTTTTCGCGCTCCTCCTCGACGAGCGACGGGCCGCTCAGCGTAGCGAGGAGGGCGAGAAAGACGACTGCGCGAAAAATCGCGCCGCGACGGCGCAGCACGAGGGCGGCGACGACCAGGCCCAGCGCCAGCGCCGCGAAAAGCATCAGCAGCCAGGACGGCGCCAGCGGCGCGAAGGCGAGGCTGAACTCCCTCAATGACCCAGCCTTTCAAGCAATTCGTGCACATGCACCTGGTCGGCCTTGTAATTGCCGGTCAGCGTGTACATCACGATGTTGACGCCGCCGCGCAACGCCATCTCGCGCTGGCGCGGACCGCCGGGCTCGAGCGGGTAGAGGCCTTCTCCGAGCGCATCTCCAGCCCATGCGGCGGCAAGGTCATTGGAGGCGATGATGACAGGCGACACGCTGTCGCCGGCGCGCGCGGGATGGTTTTCGCCTTCCGTCTCCGGCGGCAGCGCCTCGATATAGGTCGGGCCGGTTTCGGTGCGGCCGACGAAATTTTCCAGCAGGTAGAATGTCTTGGTGATGACGTGGTCCTTGGGCGCGACTTCAAGCGGCGGCAGGTCGATCTGGGCGAGAAAGGCGCGCAGCCAGTCCTGCGCGGGAGTGCGGCCGCCGCCCTCGAATTGCATGCCGCCGTCGCGCGTGTCGAACAGCACGAGGCCGCCCTGTTTCATGTAGGCGCCGATGCGCCGCGCCACCTCCGGGCCCGGCTGCGGCCGATCCGGCGCGATGGGCCAGTAGATGAGTGGATAGAAGGCCAGTTCGTCGCGCGCCGGGTCCAGAGCCTGCGGTTCGCCGGGAACCAGCGCCGTGCGCTGTCCCAGCACTTCCGACAGCGAGGTCAGGCCTTCGCGGCTGATCTGGTCGGCGCGCGCGTCGCCGGTGACGACATAGGCGAGCTTTGTCGACAGCGCCGCATCAATGTCTTTTTGCGTTATCTTTGGATGATCGTCGGCGCGGGCCGGCGTCGCCGCCATTTCCACGCTCGCGCCCAAGACTGCGGCCAGAACGAGCGCCGCCAGCGCCGCGCCCGCCTGCCGCCGCCAGCGGCCGCCGAGCAGCAGCAGCGCCAGCGCGTCGGCGAGCGCCAGCACGAAGGCGAGGATCAGCAGGGGAGGACGCAGGTCAATCGGCTGGGGCTCCGTCAGCGCTGTCTGACGAACCTTCAATCCGGCAAGATCGAGCGGAACGGGACGCCAGTCGGAGGCGACGGCGTTCAGCGCGCGCGGCGCCTCAGCCGCGCCGTAAAAGCCTGGCGGATGACTTTCGTCCGGCTCCGGAAGGCCCTTCGCGGGCAGAGGCTTGGTCAGCGCCGTGGGCGAGCCGAGGCGTCCAAAACCGTCGAGCGCCTGCAGCGGCGGCAACGCGGCCTGCGACGCCGCGCCGCCAGAGCCCTTGCCGACCAGCGAGGAAAGATTGACGATCTTGCGCAGCATGTCGACGAAAAGGCCGGAGAGCGGCAGGTTCGACCAGCCGGTGTCCGCAGTGACATGGAACAGGACCAGCAGGCCGGGGCCACGCCGCTCGGCCGTGACCAGCGGCGTTCCGTCGGCGAGCCGCGCCCAGGTCTTCGCAGGCAACCCCTCGTCCGGTTCGGCCAGCACCTGCCGTGAAACAGTCACCTCCGCCGGCGCCGCCAAGCCGAAGAACGGGCTTTTCTCGTCGAAAGGCGCGAGCGGCTTGGGCTTTTCCCAGGACAGCGCGCCGCCGAGCGTGCGCCCGCCGCGGCGCAGCTTCACAGGCGTGAACTCGTCGGCCTTGGCCGCAAGCCGCGGGCCGGCGAAGCGCAGGACGGTTCCACCGGCCGATAGGAATTCATCAAGCTTTTTCTTCAGCTCCGGCGCGACCACGCTGGCGTCGGCCAGGATCAGCACATCGACGCCGTCGTCGACAAGGTGGGCGATCGGATCGGCATCCCCCGGCTTGGGCTCGCGCAGGTCGGCGAAGGGAACGAGCGCGTCGCGCAGGAAATGCAGCGGCGACAGGAAGGGCTGCTCCACCGCGCCGCCTGAGACAAGGCCGATGCGGCGCCTGCGCGCCCCGGCGTCGAGCAGAAAGACGCCGCCGGCCGAATTTTCGCCCGTGATCTCCAGCCGCGCCGCTTCGTTGCGCAACTGGATGGGAAGGTCGAGTTTCGCTTTCGTCTCGAGGCCCGCGCCAAAATCGAAAGCCGCGTCGCCAAGCGGCGCTCCCTTGACGTCGAAAGCGCGGACGTTTCCTTTCGAGTCCTGTCCGTTCGGCTCATCGGTCTTCGCGGCGCGAAAAAGATGGATCTCCATCGCCTGCGCCAGATTGTCGGCGGCGGCCGCCACGCGCACGGCGCGCGGCGAGCGAAGCACTTCGACGCCGGGCGCCATCGCCGAAAGCTTCTCGATGAAGTTCTGGCCGTCGGCTTCCGCCAGCCCGTCGCTGAGCCAGACAATGCGCGCATCGCCATGGGCCTGCAAAAAGGTCGCGACCGCCGCGAGCGCAGGCATGCGCGCAGGGAGGAAGGGTTTTGGCGCCAGCGCCCGCAAATGGGTCAGCGCAGCGGAAAAATCCTCGAGCTGGACTGGACGCGAGGCGTCGGACAATCCCATCACAGCGACGGGTTCGCCAGATCTCCCCTGCTGTTCGAGCCGCGCCTCAGCCGCGTTCAGGCGCAAAGCCCAATCGGGCGCCGCCGGCCAGAAATCGTCGACGAGCAGCAGCAGCGGCGCCTTGTTTGAGGCGAGCATGCCCTTGGGCGAGAGGATCGGGCCGGCCATGGCGAGGACGACCAGGATGGCGAGGGCCATGCGCAGCAGCAACAGCCAGAGCGGCGTGCGCGCCGGCGTGGCGTCGGGCTTTTTCAGGTCGAGAATGAGCCTCAAAGGCGGAAAGGCGACGCGTTGGGGCGGCGGCGGCGTCACCCGCAGAAGCATGTACAAAAGCGGCGCGCCGGCCAGCGCCAGCAGGATCCAGGGTTGCGAAAAGGCGAGCGAAAGCAGGCTCATCGCGCGCCTTCCGCCGTCAAGGCCAGCCGCAGGTGCAAAAGCGCTTCCGCAGCGGGGCGGTCGGTGGCGTGCAGGGCGAAGGTCCAGCCCTGCGCGCGCGCGGCTTGCGCCAGCGCTGCGCGATGCGCCGCGAGCCGCCGCCGATATTCGACGGCGTAATCCTCGGCGCGGCCTGCGCGCAGGAACGAGCCGGCGTCGTCGTAGAATTCGGTCTGGCCGGCGAAGGGAAAGGCCTCCTCCGTCGGGTCGAAGACCATCAGCACATGGCCGCGCGCGCCTTGTGAGGCGAGCCTCTTCAAGCGATCCGCGAAATCCTGGACATCGACCAGGAAGTCGCCGATCAGCACCGCATTTTCACGGGGGCGCAACGGCAGCGCGGGCGGCAGGTCGTCAAAACCGCCCTCGTTGCGGCGCGCCTCGCCGATCAGCGCCACCGCCATCCGGTCCGCCACGTCGCGCGCGGCAAACAGCCGGGTCAGGCCAAGCCAGCCCGAACGCTCGCCGGCGCGGATGCAGGAATCGGCGAGGGCCAGCGCCAGCACCAGCGCGCGATCGAGCTTGGACTGGAAGGCCATGCTGGAGCAGAAATTCATCGATGCCGACAGATCCGCCCAGACCCACAAGACCTGCGCCGCCTCCCATTCCCGTTCGCGCACATAGAGCCGGTCGTCGCGCGCAGAGCGGCGCCAATCGACGTTCTGCGCCGCCTCGCCGGCGATGAAGGGCCGGAACTGCCAGAAATTCTCGCCCACCCCCGCCCGCCTGCGGCCGTGCAGGCCTGTTTGCAGCGAGGCCGCCGCCTGCCGCGCCGTCAGCGCCAGCGCCGGCAAGCGGCGCGCCAGATCAAGCGCTTGCCGGCTCTTGTCCGGGTCGGGACGGCCGGCCTCGCGCGGCAGGAAGGCGGTTATTGGCGCCATCAGCCGAATCTTTGCGTCAGCCGGTCGATCACCCCGGCGATGCTCTCGCCATCGGCGCGGGCGCTGTAGGTCAGCGCCATGCGATGCTTGAGGACTGGCCCGGCGAGCGCAAGCACGTCCGCCTTGCTGGGCGCGAGCCGCCCCTGCGCCAGCGCTCGGGCGCGGCAGGCGAGCATCAGGGATTGCGCGGCGCGCGGCCCCGGCCCCCAGGAAACATGGCGCGTCAACTCGGGATCGCCCTCGCCTGGCCGCGCGGCGCGGACAAGATCGAGAATGCATTCGACAATGGCCGCGCCGACGGGCATCAGCCGCACCAGCGACTGTATTTCGAGGAGACCGGCCGCGTCGATGACCCGCAAGGGTTTTACGCGCTCCTGGCCCGTCGTTTCGATCAGTATGCGCTTTTCCGCGTCGCGATCGGGATAGGGCACGTCGATCTGCATCAGGAAACGGTCGAGCTGGGCCTCAGGCAGCGGATAAGTGCCCTCCTGCTCCAGCGGATTTTGCGTCGCCAGCACATGGAAGGGCTTCGGCAGGTCGTAACGCGCGCCGGCGATGGTGACGTGATATTCCTGCATCGCCTGCAACAGCGCCGACTGGGTGCGCGGGCTGGCGCGATTGATCTCGTCGGCCATCAGCAGTTGCGCGAAGATCGGCCCCTTGATGAAGCGGAAGGCGCGCTGGCGATCGACGCTTTCCTCCAGCACTTCCGAGCCCAGAATGTCGGTCGGCATGAGGTCGGGCGTGAACTGCACGCGATTGGCGTCAAGCCCGAGCACGCGGCCGAGCGTATCGACCAGCAGCGTTTTCGCCAATCCCGGCGCCCCGACGAACAGGGCGTGGCCGCCGGAGAGTATCGTGACGAGCGCCTCCTCCACCACAAGGTCCTGGCCGAATACCGCCTGACCTATCGCGGCGCGGGCGGCGTGGAGCTGGTCGAGCGCGGACTGGGCCTTTTCCTCGATCTGCCGATCGGACAGGGAATTCGCGTCTCCCCGGAGGGCGGGTTCGGCATTCATGCCAGGTCTTCTCCTGTTGCAGCGGACTTTTCAGGGCCTGGGTCGGGCCCATTGTCGGGGTATGCTCCGCACTATAGGCTGGCTCGTTCTTGCATAGAACCCGATAAAGGGCTCAGCGTTCACTTATATGGCGGCATTGACCGCTGGGCGGCGAAATTGGCGCCAAATCATGACGTCGCAAAAGGAAAACGCGGAATTGCAGGGAAGCGGAGACCCGACCAAGGCGCATCCGGCGCCCCAGCCCGTGCGAGGCCTCGACGAGGCGCGGAAAACCCGCGGCCCCGCGCCGGTGCATCTGTGGAACCCGCCGTATTGTGGCGAAATCGACATGCGCATCGCGCGCGACGGCACGTGGTTCTACGGGGGCTCCCCCATCGGCCGCCCCGCCATGGTCCAGCTTTTTTCCAGCATCCTGCGCAAGGATCCCGACCGCTTCGTTCTGGTCACTCCGATCGAACGGGTCGGCATCGTCGTCGAGGACGCGCCCTTTCTCGGCGTCGAGCTTTTGCGCGAGGGCGGCGGCGCCTCGCAGAACCTCAAGCTGCGCACCAATGTCGAAGACTGGGTCGAGATTTCGCCGAAAAATCCGTTGAAATTCCTGCCCGGCGAGAGCGGCGGCCTCAAGCCTTACGTCCTCGTACGCGGCGAACTCTGGGCGCTGGTCAAGCGGGCGCTGTTTTATGACCTCGTCGCCTGGGGCGAATGCCGCCCCCTCGATGGAGAGGAATTTTACGGCGTCTCCTCGGGCGGCGGCTTTTTCCCGATGGCGCCCATGGCCGCGTTGGCGGACCTGACATGAGCGTTGCGGAAGGCCTGTTCAACGCGGCGGATTTTTGCGCCCTCGCGCGAAAAAAGCTGGGCGACAGCTGGCCCGAAGAAGCGTTCGATCCTGTAACCAGGCCTCGCAACGGCGATCATCGACTCAACGAGCCATTGCCCGGCGAAATCGCTCTCATCCCCGCCCCCGCCCGCCCCGCCGCCGTGCTGGCGGCGGTCGTCGCCCATGAAGAGGGTGCGACCCTGCTTTTGACGCAACGCTCCGCCGCCTTGCGCGATCATTCCGGCCAGATCGCCTTTCCCGGCGGCAAGATCGAGCCCGGCGAATTGCCTGCCGACGCAGCCCTGCGCGAGGCGGAGGAGGAAATCGGCCTGTCGCGCGAAAAAATCGAAATTCTCGGCTGCCTCGACCCCTACCAGACCTCGACCGGCTTTCGCGTGTTCCCACTGGTCGGGCTGGTGCGCCCGCCTTTCAAGCCGCGTCCCAATCTCGAAGAAGTGGATGAAGTCTTCGAGACGCCGCTCTCCTTCCTGATGAACCCGGCCAACCACCAGCGCATGAAACGCATGTGGCAGGGGAAGGAGCGGCATTTTTACGCCATGCCCTTTGAAAATCGTTATATCTGGGGCGCCACCGCGGGCATGATCCGCAATCTCTACGAGAGGCTTTATCGCTAGATGGCGCGTTCGATCTTTGAATCCCTTGGCCTTTTCGCCGCGCCATTCGTGCTCTATGCGCTTTTTCTGGTCTACCGCGCGCGGCATCCGCTGGTCGTCGAACATTGGTCGCGCAGCGCCCTGTCCTGGTTGACGCTGGCGGGACTGCTGATGGCGATCGGCGGTTTCCTCGTCGCCGGGTTTCTCAGCGGACGCAGCAGCGGCCTCTATGTTCCCGCCCGTATCGACGAACATGGCCGCCTCATGCCAGGGCATTTCCAATGAAGGCGCCCGATCGGCGCCGGGCCATCGAGGCCCTGCTCGCCCGTCCCACGCTGCAAAAGCTGTTCAAGGCGCTGGAGGGCGAGGACATTCGCGTCGTCGGGGGCGCGGTGCGCAACGCGCTGCTCGGCGAGGACATAGCCGACATCGACATCGCCGCAGCGGCCCTGCCGCAGACCATTGCGGAAAAGGCGGAAAAGGCCGGCCTGCGCGTCGTGCCGACCGGCATTGATCATGGCACGCTGACCCTCGTCTTCGACGGCGCGCATTTTGAAGTGACTTCCTTGCGGGAGGACGTCGAAACCGACGGACGCCGGGCCAAGGTGCGCTTCGGCCGCGACTTCGCCACCGATGCGCTGCGCCGAGACTTCACCATCAACGCGCTTTCGGTGGATGCGCAGGGCCAGCTTTACGATTACGCTGGCGGCCTGGACGATCTCGAGGCGCGGCGCGTGCGATTCATCGGCGCGCCGGAAAAGCGCATCGCTGAGGATTTCCTGCGCATTTTGCGTTTTTTCCGCTTTTCCGCGGCCTATGGCTCGGGCCCGCTTGACGCCGAAGGCCTGCGCGCCTGCATCGCCCTGCGCGCCGGGCTGCGAAGCCTGTCGCGCGAAAGAATCGGCGCGGAAACCTTGAAGATCCTGGCGGCGAAACGCTCCGATTTCGTCATCGAAACCATGGCCCGCGCCGGGCTGCTCGAATTTCTCGGCGCCGCCCCCTGGCCGGAGCGGATGAGCAGGCTGAAAGCCATTCTTGATGCGCGCAAGTCCGCCGATCGGCTGTTGATGCTCGCCGCCCTCGCCGTGTACAGCGACGCCGACGCCGACCGGCTCGCCGAAGTCCTGCGCCTCTCCAATGCGCAGAAGCGCCGTCTCGCCGGCATGGCCAAGGCCTATCCCGCCTGGCGCGGCGCGATCGTCGCCCCTGCGCCTGCGGATCTGCGCGAGGCCCTTTTCCTTCACGGCGCCCAAGCGGCGCGCGACGCCCTCGCACTGGTCCAGGCGGAAAGCCCGGCGTCGCCGCTGGACGAGGCGTTCGCCAGCGCCGACGCATTCCTTCGCGACACGCCAGCGCCCAGGCCGCCCTTCGCCGCCTCCGACCTGGTCTCGCGCGGCGTGGCGCAGGGCGCGGGGCTCGGCGGGGCGCTCAAGCGCCTGCAAGCGCTGTGGATCCGGGCCGGCTTCCCGCAGGATCCGCAAACGGTGGCGCGCCTCATCGACGAGGCCGGGGCCGAACCGCAGCGCGAACCTCGCTGGACGCGCCCGCGCCATTAGCGCATATTCCTGTTGAGAGCGGTCCGGTTTTTGGACAAGACGTGCGTCGAAAAAATAAATTGGCTTCGGAGAACAAAATTTCGCCGAATGCGATCTAATGGTTAGATCCGGCGGGGAGATCCATGCCTGTCGAAAGAAACAATCCTGGCCAGGTCGCGGCCCGAGCCGCCGCCAAATTGTCGCGCGCCTCCGCAGAGCGCCGCGCCAGCGACGGCTTTCGACGCGAATCCTTCACGCTGCCGCGAGAACAGGCGCGCGAAAAAGCCCGCGAATGGTTCAGCCGGTTCCCCAAGGCCGCTTACATGACGGAAATCGAATCCTGGCGCGAACTCGACGACGGATTGATCGAATTCACCATGCGCCGCCTGCCAAGCGCCGATTGACCGCCGTTTAACGAGCCAAAATCCTACAACCATTAATCAACTATTAACCACAATAATCAGCGAATGATACGCTCTATTTTTCTGATTTTCTCGCGCATTGCAACGGCATTTAACCAATAAGACTATGGATGTTTTTATTAAACATACACAAGCCATCGCGGTTAGACATTTGCCATCTGCTTACCAAAATCCCTAATTTGCATAAACCATTTATTTTTACGCGCCAATTACCTTTACGGTTCTAAATCATTTCAGACAGGCCCGGAGCGGGCCTTTATCCGGAGTTCGTGTGATGAAAAAGGTTCTGATCGCCCTGATCGGTGGAACGGCGATGTCCTTCGCCTCGCTGGCGCAGGCCGCCGATCTGCCCTATCGCAAGGAGGCGCCTGCCTCCTACGATTATCCGCCCACCTTCACCTGGACCGGCTTCTATGTCGGCGGAACCGCCGGCGCCGGCTTCGGCGGCTTCAATGGCGGCGGCGCCAATTATTTCGGCCGCAACCCCGTCGGCGGCTCTTTCGGCCTGACCGCAGGCTATAATTATCAGTCCGGCAATCTGGTGGTCGGCGGCGAAGGCGATTATTCCTGGTCGCATATCGCCGATTCCGCCTCGCCCCTGGTCGGCGGCAACTCGACCGGGCAGGTGCAGAACCTCACCACGGTCCGCGGTCGCGTCGGCTACGCCTGGGATCGCGCCTTGTTTTATGGAACCGGCGGCTATGCCGGCGCCAATATCCGCGGCGTCCTCAACGCTCCCGGAGTGGCTGCCGACCAGTCGCGCTACGCCAACGGCTTCGCCCTCGGCCTGGGCTTCGAATATGCGCTCACGCCACACGTCACCGCCAAGGCCGAATATCTTTACACTTCGCTCGGCAGCAACAATTATTTCGTCGCTCCGAACGCCGTCTCGACGGGCGCCAACATCAATCTGCTGCGCGCCGGCGTGAACTACAAATTCTGAGAAAGCCAGGCTCGGCCCGGCCGCCTGCAACAGGCGGCCGGACGACCAAGAAGCAAAAATCCTCCCGAAATCTGACCCCGGCTTAGGCCGGGTTTTTTTATGCTTTGAGCCGGTCAGCAAGCCGTGGCGGCGAAAGCGGGAACAGCCGCCCCGAATGCGTCGAGCCAGGCGACGAGCTTCGGACAGCCGGCGCGCCAGGAGCCCTCGAAGCGCAGGTCGAGATAGCCAAGCGCGCAAGCCAGCATGATCTGACCCACATGCGGGACGCCCTCGTCGAATTTTTCCGGCGGCGGCGCCGATTCGAGTTGCGCCAGGGCGCGGGAAACCTTGTCCCGCTGATGCGCGACCCAACCGAGGCTGTATTCGCTCTCGGCTCGCATCCGCTTCTCGTAGACCTGCAAGATGCAAGCTTCCGCAATGCCGTCGGCGAGCAATTCGAGCGTCAACGATTCGTAGCGTTGTTTGAGGTCGCGCGGAATCACCCGGCCGCCGCCGGCGAGATCGTCGAGATAGGCGACGATGACCGCGCTGTCGTAAATGCAGTCGCCGTCACCAAGTTCGAGCACGGGAATCTTACCGAGCGGATTTTTCGCGCGGATCGAATCGAGAGGATTCGACGTATCCGTCGCGACGAGCTCGATGCGCTTGTCGAGGCCCAGCACGGCGGCGGCGATGCGCACCTTGCGGACAAAAGGCGAGGCCGGCGAATGGTAGAGTTTCATAGCGTAGGTCCGGACGAAGGAGAGGGTCGGGCCGCGCGAGCGGAACCGATTCCCGGCGTCGACGCAAGTTTTTTACGCGCGCCGCCCACCCGATCCTCGCCAGCTCCAAGCCAGGTCGCTCGGATATCAGGCCGCCGGAGTCACGTCACTCGACCTGCAAATTGACCGCTTTGGGGCCTTTGCCCTTCTTGTCCGGCTCGATTTCGAACGAAATCTTCTGCCCCTCATTGAGCGATGCGAGGCCCGCCTGTTCGACAGCCGTGATATGCACGAAAATGTCGCGTCCGCCATCGCTCGGCTTGATGAAGCCATAGCCTTTGTCTGCATTGAAGAACTTGATTGTGCCCTGTTGCGCCATGACGCTTTCCTCCGGTCGTCGTGGCCTATGCGCAGGGCTTGCGCCGCGGGACGGGCGCCGGGATTGCAATTTCCATCAAATGCAGTCCACCCGGCCCTGTTCGCTTCGGCCGATTGGCGGACTGCCTCGCCTTTTGCAGGCTTCTTTTTAGCAAGACATCGCCGCGGACTTTTATTCCGTCAGCGCCTTCGCTTCCGCGAAGCTCCCCCAACTGTGTCAAGGTTGCGTCAAGTTGCCGCGCTTGGCAAGTCTCGCTTTAACCTACCTAGGCGCCGTGCGCGCCGGTTGAAGCTTCCCGTTCAAGGTGTTGCACCGCACATTCGGCGCCCTCCCCGCGCGCCAGCATTCGGGTGAGGACGGGCATGAACATTTCCGCCTCCTCCGCCAGGCCGAAGGGCGGGTTGACGATGATCAGCCCGGTTTGCGCCAGCGGACGGCCGGGCGCAGGAGTCTCCACACGGAGGTCGACCCGCAGGAATTTCGGGGCGAGCGCCGCGATCGCCTTCACAAAAGCCTCGACCACGTCGCGTTCCTTGACGGGCAGCCAGATCATGAAGACGCCGCCCGGCCATTTCCTCAGCGCCTCGCTCAGCGCGTCGAAAATGCGCTCAAACTCGTCACGACGCTCATAGGGTGGGTCGATCAGCACGAGACCGCGTCGCTCCGGCGGCGGCACGAAAGCGTTAAGTCCCTGATAGCCATCGATTTCGACAAATTTTGTGCGTGCGTCCCGCGCGAGATTTCCGCGCAGTTCCATGCCGGCTTGCGGCAGCATCTCGCACAGGAGCGCCTTGTCCTGCTTTCGCAGTAAACTTTTCGCGATCAGCGGCGAGCCCGGATAGTATTTTGGCGCGCCGGCGGCGCGGACGATGTCGAGATAGGGTTCGAGCCATTCCGCGGCCGTACCGAGATCTGCGCCATTCAGCAGCCGGAAAATACCGTCGCGCGCCTCGTTCGAACGCGTGGCTTCCGGCCCTTCGAGATCGTAGAGACCCGCGCCCGCGTGGGTGTCGATATAGCGGAAGGGCTTGTCCTTGCGCCGCAGGTAGAGAAGCGCTCGGGTCAGGAAGACATGCTTGAGCACATCGGCGAAATTGCCCGCGTGGAACTCGTGGCGGTAATTCATTGGTCTGGTTGCCGATCTTGCTGGCGTCAAAACCCCGAGCGAAGCACAGGGCGCCAAGGCGTCCGCTGCTCCGCGTGCGATTGAGCAAGCCGAATTACTGGGCGGCGGGCACGATCATCGACTGGCTGAAACAGCCCTCCCGGACAACTTGCGGGCAATCGACGAAATCGCGCAAATCCTTCGACAGGCAGAAGCGCGCTTCCTGGAAATGGCCGCCCCGGCACGTCACCGTCATCATGCCTGGCCGCAATCGCGGGTTGGCCGCGATAAAGGCGCGCTGGATGTCGAGCGGCGCGACGGTCTGGTCCTGAGCGGGCGCCTTGAGGGCTGGCGGGATAGCTATGCCGTCGCGCGCGGCGCGCACGTCGGCGAAATAACCGGCCGCGTTCTTGCCTGAGCAGACGCCGTGCGTCCGCCATTCGTGCTTGGCCAATCCGAGATCCGGATAAAGCCCGCGCAGGCTGTTGAGCACGGGATAGGGCACGTATCCGTCGCCGCCGCATTGCGACGGATAGCCGCTCGCAAATTGCGGCCAGAGGCCATGCACGACAAAGGCGGGATTGGCGCCCGGCGCGCATTGTGCGCCGCCGCGCGAGGCGCCGGCGCCGGCGCAAAAGCTTGGCGACCAGGACAGGGACAGGACATAAAAGTCGAAATTGCCGGTCGGCGCCGCAGCGCCGCGCGAATTGAACCAGGATTTTCGGGCCGGCGGCTGATAGCCGGGAGAGGGCTGCGGCTGTGAATCGGGCGCGGCTTGCGGCGCCGACTGCGCCGGCTTCTGGTCGGCGCAATTGTCGAGGACACAGTCGCTTGCGGCCAGAGCGGGCGCGGCGAGAAAGACCGGCGCGGCGACGATAGCCAAAGCGGCGACGGAGAGCATGCGTTCCAGCATAGCGCTCCGCGTCGAAACGACGGAATTCATGGCCCGGCCGCGCTGCAGGCCGGCGAATAGACGTGATTGCGATCGAGGCCGATGACGCACCATTCGATGCCGGTGCCCCAGCCGATGAAGCCGCCGCCCTCGATCAGATTGTATTTCACGTCGCGCACGCGTCCGTCATTGAATTTTACGCGGGCGGCGCAATAGCGGCGGGGAATGAGGTCCGGCCCGTTGGTGCGAAAGCCCGTCTGGGCGATACGCTGGAAATCTTCGATCGCAAGGGTCGAATTGAAATAGGGCTCGTGCGAATTGAAGGCCTGGATGATTTCGTTCTTCACCCACCAGTCGTCGCAGTCCGCCATCGAGCCGCTATAGGGCACGCTGCGGTCTTCAGCCGGCAAAAGCGGACGCGCCGACGCGGTTCCTGCAAGGGCGAGCAGTAGAGCGGCCGCAAATGCGGCGCGGCTTGGTTTGGCGGCGCGGCTTGGTTCAGCGGCGCGGCTTGGTTTGGCGGCGCAATTCGACAGGCGCATAAAATCCCCCGACAGGTGAGCCGGGGGACGATGCGCGAAGAGCGCTTGTCACGTCAAGACGCTTTTCGTCTCGCCCCCTTCGCAATTGCGAAAAATTCACTCGCCCGCGGCGTGGACGTGGACGTCATGGGCCGGACGGACATGCAGAAGGCGACGTTCGATCATGATGCGGCCAAGCAGCGCGGCGCATTGCGCATAGCGCCAGGCGAGGCGACGCGGTTCGCAGGCGGCGCGCCATGCCCATTCCATGCCGACAGTGCGCACGAGGCGCGGAGCGCGGGACACTTTTCCGGCGATGAAATCGACGGCGGCGCCGACTCCGATGAAGCCGATCGTCTCATGCCTTCGGGCGATGAGGTCGGCGAAGACTTCCTGCTTGGGCGCGCCGAGGCAGACGAAGACAAGGCGCGCGCCGCTGGCGGCGATCCGGTCGCCCCAGGCTTCCGCTTCGGCCGAAAGGGGATCGAAGCCGAAGGCGGGGCTGGCGATGAAGGCGATCTTGAGATTCGGGAATTCGGCGCGGAGCTTGTTTGCCGCCCCGTTCAATGTGTCCTCGGTCGAGCCGAAAAAGGCGATCGGCAGGTTTTCGCGGGCGGCCATTTCGCACAACGGGCGCAGCAGGTCGGCGCCGGTGGCGCGGCGCATGTTGGCCATCTGCTCGCGGGCGAGCGCCGCGACCGGCGCGCCGTCGGCGCTGACAAGAGTTCATGCGGGCATAGGCGGCGCGGAAGGCGTTGTTGGTGCGCAGCTTCACGAGATGGTCGAGGTTGAGCGTGGCGAAAGTGAAACCGCGTCCAGCGCGCAGACGGGTGCGCACACGGGCGATCGCGTCATCGGGATCGCGAACGTTGATGGCCTGGCCGTCGACATAGGCCACGGGGTTCATGCGCGGGTCGAGGATGGTCATGGGTGCAGCGCTCCGCTTGCAGTTCTAAAAACCTGCGCTGCCCGAAGAAAAACGGTGTCTGTTGCTTGGCGTCTCGCCTCGGCAGGCTTCCCCCTTGCTGCAAGCGGCGCCAGTTTCTGCATTTGCGCCAAGGTGAAACAGGTCAGCGCCGGATTGACGCAGGCGCCGGCCCGAGGCGAGAATCCGCTGACCGGAAATGGACAGGCGTCGGCGCGACGGATTGGCTTAAAGGCCCTGAAATTAACGGAAAATTTACGTTAAGAGGCGCGGCGCGGGAGATGGAGGCGCCCGACCGTCGAAAACCGCCGGGGACTGGCCGCGCAAGGCGGGCCGACCCCGCGCATGAACTGTTTTTATTGCGTTTTTAGTATTTTGTGACCGTAGTCTTAGTAATCAGATTGGTAATTGAAATGTTAGAATTGTAATCCGTCGTACTGCCATCCTTGTTTACGCCTGTTCACTTGCAAGGACCGCTCCCTGCGACACTGCGCGAACCCTCAAGCCTTGCCGACCTGATAATCCTTGATGTCGTCGAAGCGGATCGCCGGCCAGCGCTCCTGGTCGTAGCGCAACGAGAAAGCCGATTGCGCCAGGAAGACGGGGGAGCCGTCGAGATCGTTGGCCATGGCGGTCGGATAGGCGCGGACGAATTTTTCGAGCTCCAGGGGATCGTCGGAACTCACCCACCGGCAAACCTCGAAGCGGCTGGTTTCGAAACTGACGGGCAAGCCATATTCGGCCTGGAGTCGTTCGATCAGCACGTCGAGCTGCAAGGCGCCGACCACGCCGACCATGGCGGGTGCGCCGTCGTGCGGCAGGAAAAGCTGGACCACCCCCTCCTCCGCCATCTGCTGCAGGGCTTCGCGCAATTTTTTCGCCTTCATCGCGTCGCCGAGCTTTACGCGGCGCAGGATTTCGGGGGCGAAGCTCGGCACGCCCCGGAAAACAAGATTTTCGCCCTCGGTCAAGGTGTCGCCGATGCGCAGCGCGCCATGATTGGGGATGCCGACCACGTCGCCCGCAAAGGCTTCTTCGGCGAGCTGGCGGTCCTGGGCGAAAAAGAACTGCGGCGCGTTGAGGGCGATATTTTTCCCGGTCCGCGACAACCGCGCCTTCATGCCGCGCAGCAGTCGGCCCGAAGTGACGCGCAAAAATGCGATGCGGTCGCGGTGGTTGGGATCCATGTTCGCCTGAATCTTGAAGACAAAGCCGCTCATCTTGTTTTCACGCGGATCGACCGTGCGGGTCGAGGCCGCGACGGGCTGGGGCGGCGGCGCGAATTCGGCAAGGGCGTCGATGAGGTCCTGCACGCCGAATTTTTTCAAGGCGGAACCGAAAAACACCGGCGTCAGATGTCCCTCGAGAAAGGCGGCGACTTCGAACGGCTTTTGCGCCTCGCGCGCCAAAGCGATCTCCTCGGCCGCGAGCTCGGCGTCGGCGGCGTTGGAAATGGCCAGGATTTGCGGGTCATCGGGGCCGGAAACGCGGATCGGCTCGGAATCCTCCTCAAGCCGCCGCACCAGATTGTTCCTGAGATCGTAGGTGCCGGCGAAGGTGCGGCCGCGCCCGATCGGCCAGGTCAGCGCCACCGTGTCGAGCGCCAGCGTCTTTTCGATTTCGTCCAGCAAGTCGAAGGGATCGCGCGTTTCGCGGTCCATCTTGTTGATGAAGGTGATGATCGGAATGTCGCGCAAGCGGCAGACTTCGAACAGTTTTCTTGTCCGCGCCTCAATGCCCTTTGCGGCGTCGATCACCATGATGGCGCTGTCGACCGCCGTCAGCGTGCGATAGGTGTCTTCCGAAAAGTCCTCATGCCCTGGCGTATCCAGGAGATTGTAAACGCAATCGCCATATTCGAACGTCATCACCGAGGTGACCACGGAAATGCCGCGCTCGCGTTCGATGCCCATCCAGTCGGAACGGGTCTGGCGACGATTGGCCTTGGCGCGCACTTCGCCGGCAAGCTGGATGGCGCCGCCGAACAGCAGCAGCTTCTCGGTCAGCGTGGTCTTGCCGGCGTCGGGATGCGAGATAATGGCAAAGGTGCGCCGCCTTGCGACGGGATCGGAATTTTGCATGACTGGCCGGGTTTTTTCGGGGAACGCGCCCGGCTGATTAGCGCATTCGCCTCGTGCAAGGCAAATCCCGCGCTGCGCCGTTCAGTTCGCGGGCGCCGACTGCCCGGCCTTGCAGGCCGCGATCCATTTGCGCAATTCGGCGACGTGTTCTGCTTCCTCGGCGACGAATTCGGCGGCCAGAGCCTTGATTTCCGGCTCGTCGGTCGTCTCGAGCACATGCTTGTAATAATCGTGGCCGGCTATTTCGGCCGAAAGCGCGATCTGCAGCGCCTCGTCGCGCGAGATCATGGGGTCGGCGCCCCAGATCGCCGCGGCTTCCGGGCTTTCAAGGTCGGGCCAGACGAATTCATGCGGCGCGATCTCGGGAATCACGCGAAATCCCGCGCGCGCCCTGGCGTCGGCGAGATGCAGCCTGGAATAATCGGACAGGCGGCGGAACAGCTTTCCGACGTCCTTGTTGCCTGCGGTTTCCATGGCGTCGGCCAGTTCGCCGAAACGCTCCGCGGCCTCCTGCTCGAGGTGAATGGAATAGGCGAGGAATTCTTCCACAGATTGCATCGGTCTTCTCCCGTGGGAATGCCGGCTGTTCATTTGCAGGTTTTTCATACACCTGCGTAGCTATTGAGCAAGCCGCTATTTTAGGCGCCCTGCATATCCGGACGACGATGTAACATTCTGAGGCCGTCTTTCGTCATTGAATTCAGGCGCGAAACGGAGAATGATCGTGCGCCGCTCCAATCTGACGAAACTGAGGACGCGATGCGCAGGGCGGTCTGGCTTGTTCCCATCCTCCTCGCCGCGGGCGCGTTAGGTTGCGTCGGCGTCGTCGAGTTTCCCGAAAAGGCGCGGCCGCTGTTGCCCGCCGAGGCCGCCGTGCTGCTGCCGCCGCCCCTGCCGGCGCTCCGCAGGCCGGACGCTGTGCGCTGGCTCGATCAGAACTGGTCGGAAGCCGACCGTTTCTGGACGCATCACGCCAGCCAGGGAACGGCCACCCTGCCCATTCCCTACGACTGGTTCATGGCGCTGGAACAGCCGGGCCTGTCGCTTTTTTCGGCGCCGGGACTGCTGAGCGACAGCGCCTATCTCGCGCGGATCGGCTTCATACCCAGCCCAAAATCGCTCGACGCCGGGCAGGCGGAGTTGAAATCCTACGGCTACGGCCAGGCTGCCGCCTCCCATCCGGTCGCACCGACAACCAGCCTGCATTGGGCGACGGCGGACAACCGCGACGGACTGCCCGTGGGCTTTGCGCGCACAAAAGTTCCCATCGACCCGCGCGACGGCAAACCTTCGCCTGACCGCATCGGACTGACCTGCGCCGCCTGCCATACCGGCCATATCGAGTACAAGGGCGCGAGCCTGCGTTTCGACGGCGGCCCGGCCATGCTCAATCTCAACGCGCTGGAGCGCGCCGTCTCGCTGTCGCTGTTCTACACGCTGAAAACCCCGGGCCGTTTCGAACGGTTCGCCAATCGCGCGCTGGGACCGCAGGCGTCGTCCCAAGATCGCGAAATTTTACGCGCGGCGTTGCAAAAGATTTTCGACTCCATCGTCGTCGCGGCGCGCGCTTCCTACGCCCTTGAAACAGCTTCGGGCCAATCCGACACGCCGGAAAATTTCGGACGGCTCGACGCGCTCAATCGCATCGGCAACCGGTTGTTCTACGAAGACCTCGGCGGCCCCGCGGGCGGGGCAGCGCTCGCTGCCAATTTCCACGCCACCGACGCGCCGGTTCGCTTTCCCGCCCTGTGGAGCGCCTCGTGGTTTACCCGCGCCGAATATGATTCCTCGATCGAACAGCCGCTGGTGCGCAACGTCGGCGAAGCCCTGGGCGTCGGCGCGCTGATCGACCTGAACGGCGGCGCGGACGGCAAGACCCTGTTCGCCTCCACCGTGGCGCTGGAAAACATCGTCTGGATCGAGGATCTCATGCGCGGCGGCGATTTTTTCTCGCGCGAAGCGGGCGGCCTGCGTGCGCCCAAATGGCCGGGGGCGCTGTTTCCCGGCGATCCCGCCTGGAAAATCGACCCTGTCCGCGTCGAAAAGGGACGTAAGCTCTACGCCGAGCTGTGCGCCGGCTGCCATCTCGGCCCAATCGACGATCCCGCCTTCGACAAGGCGTTTCCAGACAAGGCGCTCAGGCGCTCCGGCGCCTGGATGAAGAATGGGACTTTGGACCTGCGGCAGGTTCCCGTCGCCGTCGTCGGAACCGATCCGGCGCAGGCGCAAGTGCTCAAAAGCCGCATGATCGAAGCGCCCGCGCGGTTCGGCCTCGACCCAAGCCGCGATCTTGACGAGGCCTGGAATTGCGGCGCGGCCCTCCCCGCGCTTTCCGAAAAATCCCTGCCCTTTGGCCTCGCCCTGATGGATGCGGTCGATCATATCGCGCGAAAGAGCATGGAGGATCGCAGCGTTGCCCCCGAGGAACGGAAGGCGGTTTTCGGCCCGCGAAAAAACTGTCCCAATCCCGAGCCGCAACCGGTTTATCGCGCGAGGCCGCTCGATGGCGTCTGGGCGATGGCGCCCTATCTGCACAATGGCTCGGTTCCCTCGCTTTACTGGTTGCTGCGGCCGGCTGGCGAAAGGCCCAAGAAATTCTGCCTCGGAGCGCGGGATTATGATCCGCTCCGCGTTGGCTATCCTGCCGATCCGTCCTGCTCGACAGGCGAAACCCTGTTCTCGGAAATCGACGAGACGGGAAAGAGCATCAAGGGCAACAGCACCGCCGGCCATTCGTTCGAGGGCGACGGCGCGGGCCGCCCCGGCGTGGTCGGGCGCGCATTGAACGACGACGAACGCGACGCGCTGATCGACTATCTCAAGACGTTTTGATTTCGAGGAAATTTCATGCGCAAACGCGCGGCGCTGCCCATCCTTCTCGGCCTGTTGGCAGGCGCCGGCTTTCTCGCCGAAAGATTTTCGCGCGAAAAATCCTTGCCTGAGGATCAGGCGATCGCGGAAATCGTGGAACGCGCCCGCACGCTGCTCGCCGCGACCTATCCGGCTTCAACGCAGGCGCCGGCCCTGCGCGGCGCCCATCCAAAAGCGTCCGGCTGCGTCAGGGCGGTTTTCGTTGTCGATCCCGATCTACCTGCGTCCCTGCGCGTGGGCACTTTCGCGCAGCCCGGTCAAAAATTCATGGCGTGGATCCGGTTTTCGAACAGCGCTTTCACGCCGGGGCCCGACAAAAGTCCCAATGGACGCGGCATGGCTCTCAAGCTGATCGACGGAGATCCCGACCATGGGGACATCGTGCGAAAAAATCCGCCGCACGATCTGCTGTTCATCAATTATCCCGCCTATTTCCTGGCCGACGCCAATGATTTCCTGGCCTTTGTCCGCGCCGGCGGCCTGCAGGGCGACCAGGAACACGCGCTGCGTTATTTCCTCCCCGGCCTTGATCCCTTCGCATGGCGGCTGCGCGAAATGGCCATCGTCTATCGCAACGCGACGCGCGAAATCTCGTCGCCGCTGACGACGGATTACTGGTCGATGACGCCTTATCAATTCGGGCCCGGCCGCGCTGTCAAATATGCGGCGCGGCCCTGCGCGGCGGGCCTCGCGCCAGCGCCACAAAAGGACGATCCCGATTATCTGCACATCGCGTTGAAAAGCGCATTGAAGGAGGCACCCGCCTGCATGGAGCTTTTCGCGCAATTGCGCGTCGGCGACATGCCGCTTGACGACGCGAGCCGCGAATGGTCGCAGGAACTCTCGCCGCTGAGGCGGCTCGGCCGCATCGACATGTCCTCCCAGGACATTTCCGCGCCCGGCCTTGACGCAGCTTGCGAAAACCTGAGTTTCAATCCGGAGAATGCGCCTGCGGAACTGGCGCCGCTCGGCGGGATCAATCGCGTACGCACAAAGCTTTATCAAGCAAGCGCCGCCTATCGCCTTGGCCATAATGGCGCGACCGCGACAGACCCCCAAAGGGCCTGGGAAACTTTTGATCCGAAAAAATTGTAATATGAGAGGCCAGCGCAGCGTATCGAGCGTATCGGCCGCAGGAAAGGAAATCCGATGAAGCGTCTGCTGCTGGCTTTGGCCTGCCTCGCCCTTGCGCCCCGCGCCTGGGCGGTCGAGGCCCGCCTTTCCTTTCCGGCGGCGTTCGCCAATGACGCTTTCGTCAAGGCGCTGCTGTCGAACAAGGCGCTCGCGGATGCGGGCGTCAAGCTTGTGGCCCAGCCAGCTGACAGCGAAGGCGCGGCCATGCGCGTCGTCAAGAACGGCGAAGCCGACATCGGCGTTTTCACGCTGGCCGACGAGGATCTGCACAAGTTGCAAAAGGCCGGCTCGGAGGTCTCGCTGCTGACGCGGCCCTTCGTGTTCAAATCGGCAGATGAAGTCTTTCTGATGCAGAACAGCTTTCTTGGCGCCGCCGCCGCGACCGACGCCAGCCGTTCAGGGCTGTTCCCGCTGCATTTGTGGAATCACGCCATCACCTATTTCCTGACTCGCGAGAAGATTCGCTCGGCTCAGGATTTCGCGAAGCTGAGCGTCGCTGCGGCGAACGGCGCGCCCGATGTAGAAATTCTCTCCAATGTCGGAGCGAAGTCGGTCGCGAAATCCGGCGACGCGATGATGAGCATGAGCGCCGGAGGCGCCAATGCCGTCGAGACGCAGCTTGGCGCGGAGACGCAGGAGTTTGTCACGAAACATCCGGGCAAATTGTACCTGACCGTGGGATGGCCCGAAACAGGCCTGCTCGCCGCCGCGCCCGCATTCTGGCAACAGCGAAGCGAGGCGGAAAAGGCCGCCTTCAAACTCGCCGCCGATCAAGCGGGAAAAGCGGCCGACGCGGAGCTCAAGGCGCGTGAGACGGCGATACTCAAGTTCCCCAATGTCGAGAGCAATCCGCTGGAACAGTCGGCGCAGATGCAATTGGCGATGAAGTCGGAAGGCGCGCAGGGCGGCGGCGCCAAGGCCATGCATGGGGAAATGGACCTGTGGCGCAAGGCCGAGGTCGAAGTCCATTCCGCGCCGACGCAACCCAAGGCTGAATCGGCGCCAAAAATGGCGACGCTCTCGCCTGTCTTTTTCGCCACCGATCGGAATGACGAAAACACGCTCGATTTTTCGACGCGCTTCGGATCGCGGCGTCTTGATTCCTTCGAATATTCCTGTGGCTTTCTTGGCTCGCCGGCCCGGCGGCCGGGCGAGCCGACGCTGCCGCCGGCGCCAAAGACGCTGACAAAAGGGGTCGAAAATTGCGCCAAGCTGATCGTAGCCAAGACGCGCGAAAGCGGCGCGACCAAAATCATGTTCGTGGTCCATGGCTTCAACACCGCCTTCCCCTATCTCGCATCGCGCGCGCTGCAACTTGGGGCGGAGGCGGATTACGACGGCGCCATTGTCGGCTGGAGCTGGCCCTCCGAAGGCTCGGCTTTCGGCTATGCCTATGACGAGGATTCCAACGCCTGGAGCGCGCCGCATTTCGAGGAGCTGGTCAATGCGGTCGCCGAGGCCGGCCCGGATCTGCAACTCGATTTTGTCGCACACAGCATGGGCAATCGCATCCTCTTGCAGATGCTGCGCGACTTCGCCCTGGCCAAGGCGAAATTGCGGATCGGCGCGGCGATTTTCGCGGCGCCGGACGTGTCGCAGGACGTGTTCCGCGATCAGCTGAAACTCGTTCGCAAGATCGGCGAAATCCGCACGCTTTACGCTTCTCAATATGACCGGGCGATCCTGATTTCGGAAAGCTATCACCAGGCGCCGCGGGCCGGCAGCGGCGGCGGCAATATCCTCGTGGCCAGCGGCATCGAATTGATCGACGCGGAACTCGGCGGCCATTCCTATGTCTTCGACGAACCCAAGGCGATGAGGGATTTCAAGCAGGTCCTCAACAAGGCGACGCTGGCCGCCTCGCGCGGGCTTTCCGAAAAGGAAAAGGCAGGCGCGCCTTATTGGGTGATCGAACCTTGAATGGCGCGCCGACATGGCGAAAGCTGACAATTTTCTGAATATTCCCTTACGCTTTGCTGACCAACCGCACCGACTGTCTCGCCATAGTCCGGGCGCGAGGGATTTATGCCGAAAAAACACGATGGCGGCGCCATGACGGCGGCCGCAACCATGCGGCGCGTGATGTGGCTGGTCGTGGGCGCCTTGCTGGTCTCAGTGGCGCCCGCCGCCGCTGAAACCGTTTATTCCAACAAATGTGGCCCCGGTTTTTATTTTTCATACTCCGGCGAGATCCTCGGCGACGCCCCCAGCACGACCAGCCAGAAGACGGTCAACTGCTTTGCCTGGCAGCAATTCATCGGCTTGAACTGGCCGGCCTCCGGCAACCGCTTCGGGGCCGCCGGAGACCGCACGCCGGTGAGATGGCAGACCTATCCCAGCGAGGCGGATGTGCTTCAGCCTGCCGGCGGCCATTCCTTGCCCGTCGGCCGCGTCCCGCTGCCCGCGGCCTGTGCGGCCCGGGTCAGCGCCGCCGGCCTTGCCCGCCCCGAAGAGCTGGCGATTTTTCAGAGCCCATCCGGCTGGGAAAAAAAAGGCGCGCGCATCAACGCCACCGAACAGGCCGGGGCGTCGGACAACCAGGCCGCATGGGTCGGCGCGAGCAACAACACGAATATCTGGTACGAAATCCGCATCAACCGGGAGGAAGCCGACTTCATCGTCTCCAACCGGCTTTATGACGCCGGCGCCCAGGCGACGTTTGTCGCCGCCGGGCATCCGCTCGTCTTGCCCAAGGGAGACGCCGACGGCCCCGAAGGCGCCGCCGACGGTCCAAAGGGCGCCATCGAACTCAAGGCCGCCTGGATGGAAGTCCCTGATCCGGAAAACCCTAAATGGGCCTATTTCAAAACGAGCGACGCCGCGATCCTCGACGCCGCGGGCAGCGATTGTCGCCTGACCCAGGTCGCATTGGTCGGGTTGCACATCATTCAGAAGACCGCCCGCCAGCCCAGTTTTTTCTGGGCGACGTTCGAGCACATCGACAATGTCCCGGACGAGGGCAACGGTCCGGTCAGCGGCAGCTACAACTTTTACAACGATCACTGCCAGCCGCAGAACGTGCTCGTGGACGATCCGCGCTGTCTCGCCGGGAAAGCCGCCGGCGCCGCTTCCCGGACAGTCACGATCGGCTGCGCGCCCAATACGCGGCCGCCCTATCATATCGGCGGCGCGTGCCCCGCGCCCCGTGCGATCCAGACCACCCGCGTCACGCCCATCGAGCCGGATACGGACGACGTCAATCAGATCGTGCAGGCCGGCATCGCAAAGACCTTTCCGGACTCGGTCTGGCAAAACTACAAACTGGTGAATGTGCAATGGGCGCTCGGCATTGCCGTGGACCCGGAGGCGCCCCTCGCCGGCTCCGCCCGCCTGCCGACGACGCTTCCTTCGATTCCGGTCGCCAATACGACGATGGAAACCTATCTCCAGACGACCACCTGCACGACCTGCCACGTCAATGCGGCGCTCGCCAATCCATCGACCTATTCGGCCGATTTCAGCTTCGTCTTTCAGGCTGCCGGCCGCTGATCTCGAAAGTCGCCATTCGGGCTACTGGACCGAAACAGCCACAATCGCCAGCAGCGCAAGAAAAACCATCTGCGCGGCGCAGGCGCGACGATAAAGCGCCAGCGCCCGCAGAATGTCGGCGGCGTCGAGCTCAGCGCGGCCATCGCCCATGAAGACGTCGTCGATCCTTTCGCCTCCATAGACGCGCGGACCCGCCAGTTTGAAGCCGAGCGCGCCGGCCAGCGCCGCCTCCGGCCAGCCGGCATTTGGCGAGCGATGATTTTTGGCGTCGCGCCTGATCGCCTCGATCGCCGCGCGAAAATCGGCGCCGGGCGAAACAGCCGCCGCCAGCACAATCCACAAGGCCGAAAGGCGCGAGGCCGGCAGATTGACGAGATCATCGAAACGCGCCGCCGCCCAGCCGAAATCCTCGTAACGCTCGTTGCGATGGCCGATCATCGAATCCGCCGTATTGGCCGCTTTGTAGAGCGCGCCTCCGGGCAGGCCCAAAAGGGCGGTCCAGAAGGCCGGCGCGACCACGCCGTCGGAAAAGTTTTCCGCGAGACTTTCAATCGCTGCGCGCGATACGCCGGCCAAATCGAGCGACGTCACATCGCGCCCGACAATGTCAGCAACTTTGCTCCGCCCGCCATCAAGGCCCTCAGCCGCCAGCGCCTCGGCCACGGCGGCGACGTGATCGTGCAGGCTGCGCTGCGCCATCAGGGAGCTCGCGAGGAAAGCCAGTAACCAGAAGCCGAAAAAATCGTGAGGCGTCAGAGCCGAAATTGTCACGGTGACGAACCCTGTCGCGCCGAGCACGAGGGCGAGCGCGAAAACGCCTGCCTTTTTCCGCACCGCGCCCGAACTGTCGGGATGGTTGAGCGCGAGCTCCAGACGCGCGATAAGGGCGCCGATCCAGGCGACGGGATGACGCATGATAGCGTAGACAGGCGCGGGATAGCCAATCAGCGCCTCGACGATCAGGGCTGCGAAAGCGAGCGAAAACGAGGTGGCGGAGAACATGGGCGGCGGATCTAAGACGGATGAGGCGAATCGGCTGGCGGGAAGTCCCCTAGCCTATCACGGCGGCGGCCTCGCCGCCGCGCGGCGGCGTTTTCCAGGAGCGACCGAGCCCTGGCTCGATTTGTCGACGGGCGTCAACGCCAGCCCCTATCCCTCGACCGGGCTTTCGGAGGAGGCTTTTGCGCGGCTGCCGGAAGCCGAGGCGATCACGGCGCTGGAAGCAGCCGCATCCCGGTTTTTCGCTCTTGGCTCCGGCGCGGACTGCATTGCCGCGCCCGGCACGCAGAGCCTGATACAGCTGCTGCCGCGCCTGTTTCCCGCGCAAAAAATGGGCGTGCTCGGTTTTTCCTATGCCGAGCATGGCCGCATCTGGGCGGCGAGCGGCGCCGAGGTGAAGATCGCAGCAGACCTTGACGATCTCTCGGAACTGGATGTTGCGGTCATCGTCAATCCCAACAATCCCGACGGGCGGCTTGTCCCCGTCGCCGATCTGCTGGCGCTCGCGCGTAAAATGGCGGCGCGAGAGAAAGTGCTTGTTGTCGACGAGGCCTTCATCGATTTCCTGCCGCGCGAAACCAGTCTCGCGCAGCGCCTGCCGCTGCCGGGCGTCGTCGTGCTGCGCTCGTTCGGCAAGACCTTCGGACTCGCTGGCCTGCGCCTCGGCTTCGCGCTCTGCGACGCCGCCACGGGGGCGCGACTGCGTGGAAATCTCGGCCCCTGGGCGGTGAGCGGCGCGGCGGTCGAGATCGGCGCGCGCGCCTATGGCGATGCGCGCTGGCTGGCGTCAAGCGCCGCACGTCTGGAGAAAGACGGCGCAAGGCTCGACGCGATCTTGCATCGATTCGGCTTCGAAAACCTTGGGGGGACGCCGCTGTTCCGGCTCGCGCGCCATGCGCTGGGCTGGGAGATTTTCGAACGTCTCGGCGCGGCGGGCATCCTGGCCCGCCCGTTCGTGGAAAAACCCGATTGGCTGCGGTTCGGGATTCCCAGCCGCGACGAGGATTTTCAGCGGCTCGCGGCCGCGCTCGGCGAGAGCTGAACGCGCCCCTTCACGCTTCGGCTTCGAGCCGATCGAAGCCCTTCAAACGATAGATCAGCGCCGAAACAATCCAGCTGCCGAGGAACAGGCCGATAATGCCATAGCCGAGCAGGCCGAAATTGGCGTTGAGCGCCGCGACCCCATCCCAGAACGGGCCGTGCAGGTTGAATCCGGCGCCAATCATGCCGAGCGTCTCGACGCCGCCGATCGCCAGAGCGACCAGAACGGAAACAGCGGTGATGGTGAGGTTGTAATAGATCTTGCGAATGGGTTTCAGGAAGGCCCAGCCATAGGCGCCGAGCATCATCGCGCCATCGGCCGTATCGACCAGCGACATGCCCGCCGTGAACAGCGCCGGGAACACCAGGAGGCCGGCGAAACTGGCGCCGTCCGCCGCCTGTGTCGCCGACATGCCGAACAGGGCCACTTCGGTCGCCGTGTCGAAGCCGAGCCCGAACAGCATGCCCACCGGAAACAGATGCCAGCTCTTCCGCACCATGGCGAAGACCGGGCGGAACAGGCGGGAGAGAAAGCCGCGCTGGTTGAGCAGCAGGTCGAAATCATCCTCGTCCAAACGCTCGCCGCGCCGCACCGTCTTGAACGAGCGCCAGACCGAGGCCAGGACGAAAAGGTTGAACAGCGCCAGCGCGAACAGGAACAAGGCCGAGGCGCTGGTCGAGACGACGCCGCCGAGCGCCTTGAACTCGTCGAAGCGCGAGCTGATCGCCGCGCTGGCGAAGCCGACCGCGACAGACATCAGCACGACGACCGCCGAATGGCCGAGCGAGAAGAACAGTCCGACAGCGATGGGCCGCTGTCCCTCCTGCATCAGTTTGCGCGTGGAATTGTCGATGGCGGCGATATGGTCGGCGTCGACGGCATGGCGCAGCCCGAGCGAATAGGCGAGCAGCGCCGAGCCGAGCAGCACCGGCTTGTCGCGAAATACCGCGAAGGCCCAGAGCCAGGCTAGAACATTGGCGGCGATCAGACCGCCGAACAGGAGAAAGAGTTTTTCGCGCAACGCGCGGGCGCCGCGTAGCGCCGACAAACCTTGCATAGACCCCTCGTATGCCAACAGAGAGCGCCTGGTTCCGCGAAAAAATTCGCGCCCGACGCGACGATGGCAGGTCTCCTGGCTCGCGGGTCTGCGTTTGGCGCCGACCTTCCCGGATCGCTCCAGTGGTCGTGCTTGGCGCCAAACTCGCCGCTGACAGTTGCGGGGGCAGCCAGGGCGTTTCACCCTGTTCCCTATTAATCCCCTGGGGGAGCCATTGCTGGCGGTGTTTTAGAACGACCCCCGCGCGAAGGCAATTGCGGCAGGTCAGTAATCGCCGCTGCCGACCAGCGGGTGGATGCCGCCGAGGCCGCCGCCCTTCTTGCCATGACCGCCCCTGGCGGACTTGCCGCCGCCCTTCTTGGAGACCTGCACGATTTCGCCGGACTTCGAGGCCGAAAATCCGGCGGCGCCCGATACAGGCAGGGCCAAGGCGGCGGGCGCAAAAGAACAAAGGACAATGGCTGCAACAATATAACGCATGGACTCGCTCCCTCGGGTCATGAACCCCAGGAGAAATCTAGCATATCCGGTCCCTGTGCGGGAGGCGCCAAGCCGCGCCTCCCGCGGAAACCGCCCTTAACCTTTATTGCCCTGCGCCGCGACGAGCGACGACAGTATCTGCTCGGAAACCGCCTGCACCGCGCCCGGCGAATGCGACAGAAACAAGGTGTTGGTCTTGTTCAATTCGCCGATCGATTTCAGCGTGTCGAAGTATTGCGTGACCAGCACGAGTTGCATGACTTCCTTGGCGCTCGCGTCGCCGAGCGTCTTCTGGAAATCCTCGATCGAGCCGCGCAGGCCTTCGATGATCGCCTTGCGTTGGTTGGCGATGCCCTGGCCCTGCAGCGCCTTGCTCTCGGCCTCGGCCTCGGCCTTCTTCACGACGAGGATCTTTTCCGCCTCGCCGCGCGCATTGGCCGCCACCTGCTCGCGCTGCGCCGCGTTGATGTCGTTCATCGCCGCCTTGACCTTGGCATCCGGCACGATGTCGGTGACGAGGACATTGACGATCTCATAGCCGAAGGCCGCCATGTCCACGTCGAGTTCCTGCTTGACGGCGGAGGCGATGCTCGACTGGCTGGCGAAGACCTCGTCGAGCGACATGCCCGGCACATGGCCGAGCACCACCTGTTCGACATAGGCCTGAATCTGCGATTGCGGGTTGGACAGGCTGTAATAGGCGGCGGCGACCTTTTCCGGCCGCACCCGCGTCTGCACGGAAATGGGAATGGTCACAAAGACATTGTCGCGGGTCTTGGTCTCCATCGTCAGCGCGATCTGGTTGACGCGGAGGCTCATGCGGCCGTCGACGCTGTCGATGAACGGCATCTTCCAGTTCAGCCCGGGGCCGGCGCTGCGCACGAAGCGTCCGAAGCGGGTGACGATGGCGACCTGCGCCGTCTGCACGGTGAAGAAACTGCCGAAGAAAATCGAGAGAATAAGAAAAAGACCGATAGCGACGACGATCGAGAGAAAAACTTCCATGGCTTGGGCCCGCCTGCTGAGACGGGTCCAATCTTGACCATGGGGCCGCAAGAATCAACGACGAACCGCGACGACCTCGAAACCGGCGGGGCCGACGAAGCAGGACATGACCCATGAGGTCAGGCTGACGACCAGCGAGGTCAGGATCGCCGGCCACAACCCGTCCACCTCGAATCCCTTCAGGAAATGCGCCACCAGTTCGACCATCAGGCCGTTGATGATCAGCAGGAAGAGGCCGAGCGTCAGAAGCGTGATCGGAAAGGTGAGGAAAACCAGCACCGGCCGCACGATGGCGTTGACGATGCCCAGCAGGATGGCCGCCCATATCAGGCTTTCGCCAGAGGAAAACGCCACGCCCGGCACGATGCGCGACGCGACCCACAAGCCGATCGCGACCACCGCCGCGCGAATGAGAAATCCAACCATGAAAGCCTCCCCGTTTGCTTTCATCTGGTCATGCAGCCGCCCGAGCGCAACCAGAAAAAGCCAGCGCAAGGCCTTTTGCCGAAGCGCCGGCATCAGGGCGATCCCTGTCAAATGCAGGACGCCTCACTTTACCGCCGATGGCGTGAATAAAAATCGCCGCATACCCTAAATGGGAGATGCGGCGAAAATCGTGATCTGTAACTTCACTCTTCGTGGCCGGGTTTTCCGTCCACTGTTTGCATCGCTAGCCGATTTTTAGCGCCGCCGGACAGGGACTTTCGCCCTCACGGGTCGAAATCCTGTTTCCGGCGGCTTTTTCGCCAGGTCAGATCGAGGCGATGGCCTCCAACGGGCCGCGGCCGCGCTTGGCGAAAACCTTGTTCAGCGCCGCGACATAGGCGCGGGCCGAGGCGACCAGCGTATCGGGATCGGCGCCCTTGCCGGTGACCACATTGCCGTTTTCCGACAGGCGCACCGAGACTTCGGCCTGGGCGTCCGTGCCTTCCGTCACCGCATGGACCTGGTAGAGCTCCAGCTTCGCCTCATGCGGCGCCAAGGCGTGGATGGCGTTGAAGATCGCGTCCACCGGGCCGTTGCCCGTGGATTGATGGGTGCTTTGAACGCCGTCGATGTCCAGCGTCAGCGCCGCCTTCTGCGGTCCCTTGGTGCCTGCGACCACGGTCAGTTCGACGACCTTGATGCGCTCGTGCGAGGAGACGATCTCGTCGTCCACCAGCGCGGCGATATCCTCGTCGTAAACGATCTTCTTGCGGTCAGCCAAGTCCTTGAAGCGGGTGAAGGCGACCTCCAGCCCGTTGTCGCCCAGGTCGTAGCCCAATTCCTTCAGCTTTTCGCGGAAGGCGTGACGGCCCGAATGCTTGCCCATGACGAGATTGGTCTTGGACACGCCAACCGACTCAGGCGTCATGATCTCGTAGGTATGGGCGTTCTTCAGCATGCCGTCCTGATGGATGCCGCTTTCATGGGCGAAGGCGTTCCGGCCGACGATCGACTTGTTGTACTGCACCGGGAATGAGGTCACTGCCGAAACCAGCTTTGAGGCGCGAGTCAGCAGGGTCGTCTCGATCTTGTTGGTGTAGGGCAAGGCATCGGCGCGGGTGCGCATGGCCATGACGATTTCTTCGAGCGCCGCATTGCCGGCGCGCTCGCCGATGCCGTTGACGGTGCATTCGATCTGCCGCGCGCCGCCCTGCACGCCGGCGATCGAATTGGCCACGGCCATGCCCAGGTCATTGTGGCAATGGACCGAGAAAATGGCCTTGTCGGCATTGGGCACGCGCGAGCGCACCATCTGGAACAAGGCGCGATATTCGTCCGGCGTCGTATAGCCGACGGTGTCGGGAATGTTGATGGTGGTGGCGCCGGCGTTGATCGCCGTCTCGACCGCGCGGCATAAAAAGTCATGCTCGGTGCGGGTGCCGTCTTCCGCCGACCACTCCACGAATTCCACATGATTCCGCGCGCGAGACACCGAGGAGGCGATCAATTCCAGCACCTTTTCCGGCGTCATTTGCAGCTTGTACTGCATGTGAACAGGCGATGTGGAGATGAACGTGTGGATGCGCGGGATTCTGGCGTGTTTCACCGCCTCGGCGCAACGGTCGATATCTTTCGCCGAGGCGCGCGACAGGCCGGCGACGGAAGCGTTTTTCACGCGCTTGGCGACTTCGGAGACGGATTCGAAATCACCCTGCGAGGCGATGGGAAAGCCAGCCTCGATGATATCGACGCCCAGTGCGTCCAGGATATCGGCGACCTCCAGCTTTTCTTCAAACGTCATCGACGCCCCCGGGCATTGCTCGCCGTCGCGCAGGGTGGTGTCGAAAATGAAGATGCGGTCGGTATTGGGTTTTGCTGCGTTCTGCTCTTCGGTCATCGGAAAATCCTGAAAACTTTTCGCCCCGGCGCATGGCTGCGGGGCCGGTAAAGGTTTTTGCGAACACCCCTGAGCGCCCAGGCAAAGCCCGGCCGGCCCTCAGGGGTTGATAAGAAGGAGTTTTTCCGCGCGCGCGGACGGCCGCTGGGCGATTTTTCGCCCGGCGTTCATCGTCTGCGTCTGGTTAGCGTCGTGGGACACGTCTGCTCGCGGTCTAGGGCGCAACGGCCTGGAAGGGTTCTAATAACCGATTTTTGGGGCTGAAGGCAAGGGCGGGAGGAACAAAACCTCATCGCCCGTGAATTGCATTTGCGGCTCATCTCACCCTCCGCGCAAGCTCTCGATGATCGCGGGATGCAAGACCTTGGCGGCGACGGCAGACCCGGTGAGCGTGAGATGGATGCGGTCGCGAAACAGCAGTTCTCCGTCTTTGATCAGGGAACAATGACGCTCCTTGCAGAGCGAGAACTCCAGATCCACCAGCTTGACCTCAGGAAATTTCTTCAGGACCGCAAGCGTCCAGTCGCGGTAGGTCGCACTGCCGGGCGCAAGGTCGCCCAGCTGACAGGTCTCCTCGCTGGCGCCAAGCCCGGTCTGCCGGCGCTGCGCGAGGCAGCGCTCCACCTCGAACGGAAGGGTTGGGTAGGGCAGGATGTAAACGACTTTCTTTCCGGCCGCCGTCAGCCTGCGCAAAGTCCGCGTCGCCACGTGCTCGAACACCTCCCTGGCGTTGCTGTTGTTGGGATCTTCGAGGTCGGTGATCTGAAAGGCAAGATCAGGCTGGGTTATCAACGCGCCGCTCAGGAATGAGAGCACGACGACCTTGATATCCGGACTGGCGATGGCGTAATCCAGCGCCTGGTTGGTCATGCGATAGTTCTGGCGCCGGACCTCGTCGAGATCGTCAGTCGAGCGCGTATTGTAAAAGGGCGCGGCCGCGCTCGCTGAGAGAACCAGGAGATTGAAATCGTCGTAACGGGCCAATCCCGGGAACAGGCTCAAATTCAGGGAATCGCCTATCATGACGACATTCGGATCAGCGTCGTTCCTTTGCAGATAGCAGAAATTGTCGTCCCGCATCGCTGACGATCTACTCGCGCGATCGGGGAAGCGCGTCCTGCAGGAGCTGGCCTGGAGATCCGTGCCAACGGGAACTTTCCAGCCGACCTGCCGAGAAGGGTCGCCGCGGTTCAGGCGCAGGGCCGCCTGCAGCGCGCGTTCGTCAACGAGACTGGCGGCGGCGCCGATGAGTGCAAGCGCCAGCATCGCCGCGGCCAGCGCCGGGACCTTGAAGCGGGCCGGCGCGCCGAAACGGAACGGCCGCTCCATGAAACGGTAAGTCAGCCACGCCAAAACGATCGCGAACGCCACCACAGACAGGCGAATGGCGATTTTGGGCTGGTCCCCTTCAATCACGCGAGCAAAACTCAGCAGCGGCCAGTGCCAGAGATAAAGCGGATAGCTGATGACGCCGAACCAGACCGCAAGGGGATGCGACAGGACCCGCTTGTTGATGTCCGCCCCCGGGCCGGAGGCGATCAACAGCACCGCGCCGAGGACGGGAAACAACGCCCATGCGCCGGGATAACCGGAGTCTGGCTTGATCAGCGCGAAGCCAAGCCCGATGAGCGCGACGCCTGCAAGACCTGCCCGGCCGGCCAAAAACTGCGCCGCCGCGAGCCGGCCGGGCGTTTGTTGCGAAACAAATCCAAGTTTTTCGAACGAGCGTCCGATCTCGGCCCGGTGTAGCATGACCCATGCGAGCAAGGCGCCGCTCAGCAATTCCCAGAATCTCGTCTGCGGCGAATAGAAATCAGCAACGGCGTCGACGCCCGCCTGATGAAGATTGAAGGCAAAAGAGCCCAGGCCGAGCGCCAGTATCACGATCGGCACGGGAAAACGCAGACGCCACGACGCCCAGAGCACGGCTGGCCAGACGATGTAGAACTGCTCCTCGACCCCGAGGCTCCACAAATGCAGCAGGGGCTTGGTCTCGGCCGCTTCGTCGAAGTAACCGGCCTCGCTCCAGAGCACGAAATTGGAGGCAAAGCCCGCGCCGGCGAAAATGTGCTTTCCGAGTTCGCGCATTTCGTCGGCAAAAAGCGCGAACCAGCCGAGGCCGACGCTGGCCGCGAGGACCAGAACAAGCGCCGGGGCGATGCGCTTGATCCGACGGGCGTAGAAATCGGCAAAACTGAAGGAGCCGCGCTCAAGATTTCTCGATGATGATCGTCGAAATGAGGAAGCCCGAAATCACGAAGAAAATGTCGACGCCGCTGAAATCCACCTGCGAGCGCTTCAGGAAACGCGTGGAAAATCACAACAGACAGAACCGCGACCGCGCGCAGGCCGTCAATGTCGGCGCGGTATTTCGGATGCGCTGGCGCTGAATTGAGGCCGAGAATCGTTGGCAAGTCTTGTCTCGCTGATCGGATCGTCACGGGGCGCAGTTCATCTTTTTGGAGCCCCTGGAGCTCACGCAGAATTTGGCAGGCAAAGGTTAATTCGCCATTTGTGCAATGGACGGCGATACAGCGGCTTTCCCTTTGGACAGCCAAGCAAGGATCGGGTCTCGCCTAGGGCGGTCCGGCAATCGAAAATTTTGCGCCAATTTCGTGGTATAGGGTCAGGGGGTATGTTATGTTTGGCTCATGACTCACACGATCCACGAAAAGCAGAAGCTCCTCGCCCGCATCAGGCGCATTCGCGGGCAGGTCGAGGCGGTCGAGAGGGCGCTCGAGAGCGAGGCGGGTTGCGAGAAGGTCATGCATCTGATCGCCGCCGCGCGGGGCGCGATGGCGGGGCTGATGGCCGAGGTAGTCGAAGACCACGTCCTGACACATCTCGTTGATAATGAGAAACATCCAGGCGCACTCGACCGGGACGCAGCCGGGCAGTTGCTCGATGTCGTCCGAACCTATCTGAAATGAGGCCCGAATGAGCGATAGTCCCGCCGAAGCCTTCCACGACCATTTTTTTCTCGGCGAACAGCACGAAACCAGCGAGAAGAAGACCTGGGCGGTGATCTGGCTTTGCACAGCCATGATGGTTCTCGAAATCGTCGGCGGCTGGCTGTTCGGCTCGGTGGCGCTCGTCGCCGACGGCGTCCACATGAGCACCCATGCCGGCGCGCTGCTGCTGGCCGCGCTGGCCTACACCTACGCCCGCCGCTATGCGGGCGATCCGCGCTTCACCTTTGGCACCGGAAAGCTCGGCGACCTCGCGGGCTTCACCAGCGCGCTGATCCTGGCGATGATCGCCCTGCTGATCGGCTATGAAGCCATTTCCCGCCTGTTCGATCCCGTGCCGATCAAATTCGCGGAAGCCATTCCGGTCGCCTGCCTCGGCCTCGCGGTCAATCTCGCCAGCGCCTGGCTGCTCGGCGGCGACCATCACCATCACGGCCACGATCATGCGCACGAGCATGGGCATGACCATGATCACGACCATGACGATCATCACCATCACCGCGACAACAATTTTCGCGCGGCGCTGGTGCATGTGATTGCCGACGCGGCCGTCTCCGTGCTGGTCATCGTCGGTCTGCTGCTGGCGAAGAGCTTCGGCTGGCTGTGGATGGACCCGCTCGCCGGCATCGTCGGCGCCTTCGTCATCGCCTCATGGGCCTTGACGCTGATCCGCGACACCAGCGCCATTCTGCTCGACATGAACCCCGACAAGGCCATGACAGAAAATTTGCGCGGCGCGATCGAAGGCGACGGCGACAGCCTCGCTGACGTTCATCTGTGGCGGCTGGGGCCGGGCCATCTCGGCGCCATCTTGTCGGTGGTCACCACACAGCAGCGAAGCGAGGCCTTCTATCGGGAAAAACTACAAAACTTCAAGACCTTGTCGCATCTGACGATAGAGGTCAGGGCGCGGCAATGATGGGCGCCAAGCCATAATGATCGTGGCACACGACAGGGCCGCCGATTCGAAGAGGAAGGCCAACTTGGAAATGACGCATAGCCGGCGCGGGAGGAACCCCTCAGGGGGAGCATGCGAGCATGAGACGGTCGCCATTTCCCTATTTTTCTTTTTCCGCCAATGTCGCCAAAGCAATAGCCTCCACTTTCAGCGCGTTTTCGACGCCGGATTATCCCAGTCCTATTCCACCGTGACGCTCTTTGCGAGATTCCTCGGTTGGTCGACGTCCTTGCCCATGAAGACCGCGGTGTAATAGGCCAGCATCTGGATCGGCGCGGCATAGACGATGGCGGAAAAGTCGGGCGCCATGTCAGGCATGCAGATTTCGCCCGCCAACGTCACCGCCGCCTCTTCGATCGCATGATTATCCGCGACCATGATGATCCTCCCGCCCCGCGCGGAAACCTCCTGCAGGTTGGAAATGGTCTTTTCCAGCACCGGATCGGTCGGCGCGATAACGATCACCGGCAATTGCTCGTCGATCAGCGCGATCGGCCCGTGCTTCAACTCGCCCGCCGCATAGCCTTCCGCGTGAATATAGGAGATTTCCTTCAGCTTGAGAGCGCCTTCAAGCGCCAGCGGATAGGAGGTGCCGCGGCCGAGATAGAGCACGTCCGTCGCCTTGCCGAGCTGATGCGCCAGCGTCTCGATGCCCGTCTCGAGCTTCATGACTTCCGCGAGCAAGCCCGGGACCACCATCAATTCGTTGATCAGCCGCTGTTCCGTCTCGCGGTCGAGCACGCCGCGCTCACGCCCGAGCGCCAGGGCAAGGGCCGCCAGCACCGTGAGCTGGCAGGTGAAGGCCTTGGTCGAGGCGACGCCGATCTCCGGCCCCGCCAGCGTCGGCGCCGCGACATCGGCCTCGCGCGCAATCGTCGATGTGGGAACATTGACCACGCCGATGATCTTCTGGCCGTGCGCCTTGGCGTAGCGCAGGCCGGCGAGCGTGTCCGCCGTCTCGCCCGATTGCGACACGACGATCATCAGCCCCTCGTCGGGCAAGGGCGCTTCGCGGTAGCGGAATTCCGAGGCCACGTCGATTTCAACGCGCAGGCGGGCAAAGCGCTCGAACCAGTATTTGGCGACGAGGCCGGCGTAATAGGCAGTGCCGCAGGCGGTGATGGTGATGCCCGTCAGCTTTTTCGCGTCGAAAGGCAATTCGAATGGCAGGCGCACGGAGGAACTGGAAAAATCGATGTAATGGGCGAGCGTGCGCGCCACGACTTCCGGCTGCTCGTGGATTTCCTTGGCCATGAAATGGCGGTAATTGCCCTTGTCGACGAGAAAGGCCGAGGCCTGGGTCTTCAGCTTGGGCCTGACCACGGGCTGGTTGGCCTCGTCGCGAAATTCGGCCGAGCCGCGACGCAGGATCACCCAGTCGCCGTCCTCGAGATAGGTGATCGTATCCGTGAAGGCCGCCAGGGCCAGGGCGTCGGAGCCGAGATACATTTCACCGCCCTCGCCGTAGCCGACCGCCAGGGGCGCGCCGCGCCGCGCGCCGATCAGCAGGTTTTGCTCTCCCTCGAACAGGAAGGCCAGGGCGAAGGCGCCCTTGAGCAGTGGCAGGCTGGCGGCCACCGCCTGTTCCGGCGACAATCCCTTGTCGATCTGGTCGGTGACGAGATGGGCCACCGCCTCCGTATCGGTCTGGGTGACGAAGACGTGTCCCCTGGCCGCGAGACCGTCGCGCAATTCGCGGAAATTCTCGATGATGCCGTTATGCACCACAGCAAGCCTTTCGGTCATGTGCGGATGGGCGTTGTTTTCCGTGGGTCGTCCATGCGTCGCCCAGCGGGTGTGGCCGATGCCGACAGAGCCGTCGAGCGGTTTTTCCCGCAGCAGCGCTTCAAGATTGCGCAACTTGCCCTCGGCGCGGCGGCGCTCCAGCTTTCCGCCCTCCAGCGTGGCGATGCCGGCCGAATCATATCCGCGATATTCGAGACGCTTCAGCGCGTCGACCAGCGAGCCTGCAACGGGGCCCTGACCGAGAATGCCGACAATGCCGCACATGAATGAAGCCCCTTTTGGATAAGTCCCGCAGTGCAGCAATCCTTGTTGACCGCCCTGCGCGCAAGTCACTTTTCGTGACAGTTTATGTGACCCGCGGCATTCCCAACCGGTCAGACGTCACATCCAGCTGAATTTTATGTTGAAAGCCCCGCGGCAAAAGGGGAATTGCGAAAACCGAAAGCCGTAAGCGACACGCAATCATTTGGCCGCCTTGAGCGCCGCCATCTTTTTGCGGAAGACATTCGCCCAGCCGGCCTTCTCCTGTTGCCGCCCGCGCGCCACGGCGAGCGAATTCGCGGCGACGTCGCGCGTCACCACCGAGCCCGACCCGACAAAGGCGCCAGCGCCGATTTCGACCGGCGCGACCAGGGCGGAATTGGAGCCGATGAAGGCGTCCGCGCCGATAACAGTGCGATATTTCAGGAACCCGTCGTAGTTGCAGGTGATTACGCCCGCGCCAATATTGGCGCGCGGGCCGATGGTCGCGTCGCCGATATAGGTGAGATGGTTGACCTTGGCGCCTTCGCCGATCTCCGCCTTCTTGATCTCGACGAAATTGCCGATCTTGGCCCCGGCAGCCAGGTTCGCGCCGGGCCGAAGCCGCGCATAGGGGCCGACCGTCGCGCCCTTGCCGAGGCTTGCGCCCTCGAGATGCGAGAAGGCGTGGACGACCGCGCCCTCGCCGACTGTAACGCCGGGACCGAACACGACATGCGGCTCGACCAGCACGTCCTCGCCCAAAGCCGTATCATGGCTGAAAAAAACCGTCTCCGGCGCGATGAGCGTCGCGCCGCCAAGCATTGCGGCGAGCCGCAGCCGACGCTGGATTTCAGCCTCGGCCTCGGCGAGCTGGGCGCGGTCGTTGACGCCGAGAACCTCACCGGCTTCGGCCTTGACGATGGCGCAGGCCGCGCCGCCGCGCCGCGCGACCTCGACCGCGTCTGGCAGGTAAAATTCCTTCTGGGCGTTGTCGCAGCCGATGCTTTCGAGCCAGTTCGAGCGCCCTCGCGCCGTCGAGCGCCATCAGGCCGGCGTTGCAAAGCCTTGTGGCGCGCTCGGCCTCGCTTGCGTCCTTGTGCTCGCGAATCGCCAGCAGCTTTCCCTCGGCATCGGTCAGCAGGCGGCCATAGCCGGTCGGGTCGGCCGGCTCGAAGCCAAGCGCGACCACATCGGCGCCCGCCGCCCGCTTTTGGCGCAAGGCGGCAAATGTCTCCGGCCGCACCAGCGGCGTATCGGCGAAAACAACGAGCACGTTGGCAAAACCCTGCGACAAAGCGTCGCGCGCGGCCAAAACCGCATGGGCGGTGCCGCGCCGTTCGGCCTGCACGAAAATCTTGGCGCCGGGCGCCGCTCTTGCAGCTTCGGCGGCGACATCGGCGCGGTCGGGACCGACGACGACGGCGACATGGTCGGCGCCGGCTTTCCGCACGGCGTCGAGCACATGGGCGAGCATCGAGCGTCCCGCGATCTTGTGCAGGGCTTTCGGCAGGCTGGAGCGCATTCGCTTGCCTTCGCCGGCCGCCAGCACAATCGCCAGGCAACCCTTTTCCGCTCGTTGCGTCGTCGTCATGCAAAATCCCTGATCGCGCCAGCCATGCCAGCGGGCTCGGCGAAACGACGAACGTATAAGGGACCGTCAAAATCCGGCAAAGCAAAAAATCAGCCTCGCCTCGGCCATAAATTGCGTTATATGTCGCCCTGATTTGCGTCTAACAGCATTTTTGCCGCCGCAGACCTGTGGCTCGGGCGAAGCGGCCCCCGGTTCCCTTGCAGGATCGGGGTCCGGCTCAGCGAAATGCGACATATACAGGGATTGGACTGCTTCGCCCATGTTGAAGCGACGGGATGTCTTGCAATTGGCGGGAGGATTGGCCGCATTCGCCGCCTCCGGCCCCTCCGTCGCCCTGGCGGATGACAAGCCGGCTACGGCGCAGGCTGCCTTCTCAAACTCTTCGGTGGTCGATGCGGCCAGGGCCCTGGCGCAAAAGCCGTTTTCAGCCCCTTCCGCGCCCGATCTGCCCGGCCCGCTCTCCAACCTTAGCTTCGAGGCCTATTCGGCGATCCACGCAAAGCCGGAAGGGTTGATCTGGCTCAACGACCCCGCGGGATTCGTGATCGAGCCGCTGCATCGCGGTTTCGTCTTCACCACGCCGATGCAGATCAATCTCGTCGACAACGGCGCCGCGACGCGGCTCAGATACGATGCGGCGAATTTCATCTTCGCCGGCGTCAATCTCAGCGCCCCGCCGAAAGATCTCGATTTCTCCGGCTTCCGCATCCTGAACCGCACGAACGCGGGCGACTTGCAGGAAGTGGCGATCTTCCAGGGCGCAAGCTTCTTCCGCTCGCTGGCGCCGGGACAGGCGCCCGGCGTGCAGGCGCGAGGCCTGTCGATCCGAACGGGCGATGCGCGCGGCGAGGAATTCCCGGTCTTCAGATCCGTCTGGATCGAAAAGACAACCCGCGCCTCCAACGCGCTGACCATCAACGCCCTGCTCGATTCGGAGAGCATCGCCGGAGCCTATCGCTTCACCATTCATCCGGGCGACGCGACGATCATCGACACCGAATGCGCGCTTTTTCCACGGGTGGGCATCGACAGTTTCGGCCTGGGAACGATGAGCGCCATCAACCTTTTCGGCCCGATCGACCGGCGCGGCTTCGACGATATCCGCGAGGCCGCAACCGAAACGGGCGGCTTGCAGATGCTGACCGGCGCCGGCGAATGGCTCTGGCGCCCCGTCGCCAACCGCAACGGCTTGCAGATTTCGGAATTTGTCGACCAGAATCCGAAAGGCTTCGGCTTTTTGCAAAAACGGCGGGATTTCAGCGACTACCAGGACGACATCCAGCATTGGGAACGCCGTCCCTCCCTATGGATCGAGCCGATCGGCGACTGGGGCCCCGGCTCGGTCGAACTGGTCGAGATCCCCTCGGACAATGAAACCGCCCAGAACATGATCGCCTTCTGGAGGCCGAAGACCGCCTTGGCCAAGGGCCAGCAGGCCGATTTCGCCTATCGCCAGTTCTGGTGCTGGTCGCCGCCCTCGAGCCCGCCCCTCGCGGTGGTCGCGGGAAGCCGCTGCGGGCGCGGCGCTTCGGCAAACCAGCGGCGCTTTCTAGTCGATTTCCGCGGCGACGCGCTTGCCGATCCGGCCCGCCTCAGCGATATCAAGGCCAATGTTTCCGCCTCGCCCGACACGATCACGGCGTCCCACCTCTATTTTGCGCCGGAACAGAAGAGCTGCCGCGTTGTTTTTGATGTCGATCCCGGCAGCGACAACGCGTGCGAACTGCGCCTGACGCTTGACGTCCAGGGCGCGCCTATTTCGGAGACCTGGCTTTACAGATGGACGCCGTGACCGACGCCGCCCCCCCTTCGATCATCGCCCGGGACCCGGGCGTTCCGCACGCCATTCCCCCGGCCATGCCGGAGGAATCGCATCTTTCCATGCCGGAGCAGAGCCTGTCGCGCTTTGACGCGGAAAGCGGGCGCCGGAAGCCGGTCGCGAATTTCGCCGCGCCCCTGCTGTCGCGAATTGTCACCTTCGGCGGCGGCTTCGTCCTCACCTGCTGGGGCGGCTATGAAATGTACCGCGTCATCGACGTGGGCGGCATCACCACCCTCAAATGGATGCTGCTGGTCCTGTTCCTGGCCAACTTCTCCTGGATCGCCCTCGCCTTCGCCGGCGGCGTCGTCGGCTTCGTCCATCTGCTGGCCAAGCGCCCCCGGCCGCCGGCCCAGCCGGAAAGCCTCGCGACGCGCAACGCCGTGGTCATGCCGATCTACAACGAGGCGCCGTCGCGCGTCTTCGGCGCCCTGCGCGCGATTTACGAGGATGTCGACGCGACGGGGCTCGGCGATTCCTTCGACTGGTTCTTCCTCTCGGACACGACCGATCCCGACGTCTGGATCGCCGAAGAACGCGCCTTCGCCGAGGTCCGCGCCGCGCTCGGGCCCGGGGCGAAAGTCTATTATCGCCACCGCCCGAAGAACATCGCGCGCAAGGCTGGCAATATCGCCGATTTCGTCACGCGCTGGGGCGGCGCCTACGCGCACATGCTGGTGCTCGACGCCGACAGCCTGATGACCGGCCACGCCATCGTCAGCCTCGCCGCCGCCATGGAGGGGGATCCCGACGCCGGCATCATCCAGACGCTGCCGCTGATCATCAACCGCAACACGCTTTTCGCCCGCGTGCAGCAATTCGCCGCCCGCATCTATGGTCCCGTCATCGCCGACGGCCTGTCCTGCTGGATGGGCCGCGACGGCAATTACTGGGGCCATAACGCGATCATCAGGGTCAAGGCCTTCGCGGATCATTGCGGCCTGCCGCACCTCAAGGGCAAGCCGCCCTTCGGCGGCCATATCCTGAGCCATGATTTCGTCGAGGCGGCGCTGATGCGCCGCGCCGGATATTCTGTCTACATGCTGCCCTCGCTCGGCGGCTCCTTCGAGGAAAGCCCGCCGTCGTTGATCGACGTCGCCGCGCGGGACCGGCGCTGGGCCCAAGGCAATCTCCAGCATCTGCGCGTCCTGCCGGGCAAGGGGCTGCATCCCGCCTCGCGCCAGCATTTCGCCACGGGCGTGATGGCCTATCTCGCATCGCCCTTCTGGCTGGCGCAATTGCTGGTCGGCATCCTGCTCGTTCTCCAGGCGAGCTACATCAGGCCGGAATATTTCTCCAAGGATTTCGCGCTTTTCCCGACCTGGCCGCGGTTCGACGCCGAAAGGTCGCTCGAGCTGTTCGAACTGACCATGGCGGTTCTGCTGGCGCCAAAGCTGTTCGGCCTGATCCTGGCGCTCATCGACGGCCCGACCCGGCGCGGCGCCGGCGGCGCGATCAGGCTCCTGTTCTCCACCCTGTTCGAAGTGCTGATGTCGGCCCTGCTCGCGCCGATCATGATGCTGATCCAGACCGGCCACGTGCTGCATATCCTCTTCGGCTTCGACACCGGCTGGGAGCCGCAGCGGCGCGACGATGGCTCGATTCCCTTCAAGGCCATTGTCCGGCGGCACCGGTCGCATGTCACGCTCGGCGTGATCTCGCTCGTCGCGGGTCTGTTGATTTCGCCCTCGCTCGCGGCCTGGATGTCGCCGACCATCGCCGGCCTCATTCTCGCCATCGGCCTCTCCTGGGCCAGCGGCCAGCGCTCGATCGGCCTGGCGCTGAAGCGCCTGGGACTGCTGGTGACGCCGGAAGAAAACGCCGCGCCGCCGATCGCCGCCCGCGCCAATGCGCTGGGCGCGGAAATGGCGGCCCGCGGCCACGATCACGCCGACGGACTGCGCGTGCTGCACGCCGACCCGGAATTCCAGGCGATGCACGAAGCCTTCCTGCCGCCGGCGACGCCGCGGACGCGCGGCGACATAACGCCGGAACGGGCGATGGCCGAAGCCAAGCTCAATGACAGCAGAAATATCGAGGACGCCGTCAAGTGGATCCACCGCAAGGAGCGGACCGTGCTGATGCAGGACCGCGCCCTGATCGCCCTGCTCGTTCGCCTTCCCGTCGGGGGGGAGCCACAGCAAGGTCGTTAATCGCAGGTTAATCCGCGGGGTGGAATATGGTCGAGACACAGTTCGGAGCCGCCCACCGATGAACGACATGATCCTCCTCCCGCCGCCCAGATCCAATCCGGACCCCGGGGTCCGGCCGCCCGAGGACTTGAGGCTGCCGCCGCCAGATAAATCCGGCGTCGGCGCGGCGACGGACGGGCGCTCGCCCGCCTGGAAGTCCTTTGCGGCCCCGTTGAGCGCGCTCTTTCTCGTTTTCGGCCTCGGCTGGGCCGCGGCGAGCGTCACGCGAGGCACAGACCACGTCGTCGCCGAGGCGCTGAAAGCCGCCCAGGGCCAAAAGCAGGACATCGCCGAACTGCGCGGCCACCTTGCCTCTCTGACCGGCAAGCTCGAGGCGCAGGCCCAGAAGGCCCATGCCTCCGAGGCGACCATCGCCGCCCTGCAAAAGAGCCTGTCCGAACAGAAATCCGACGCCGCCGCGACAGCGTCGCAGCTGCAGGCCAGGCTCGAAAAGCTGCAAAGCCTCGCCGCGGCCAGATCCGCCGACAGCAGACCTGCCGACCGCACCCCGGTCGCGGCCATCCCGCCAGCCTCTCAAGCCGCCGCGCAGCCGAAACCTCTGCCGAAAGCCCTGCCGAGCGCTCTGGCGACCCCGTCTCCCAACACGGTCTATCGCGCCTATGTGCTGCGCGACGTGGCCGACGGACGTGCGGTGGTCGAAGGCGCGCAGGGACTTGAGGAAGTCGGCCCCGGCGACGTGCTGCCGGGCGGCGCGCGGGTGCAGCGGATCGAAAGACATGGCCAGGCTTGGGTGGTCCTGACCGATCGGGGCGCCATCAATCCCGACGGCCGTTGGGACAATTGAGCGAAGGGGGCGCGCCCTTCACAATTCCCGGCGCAACTCCCGGTGCGGCGCGCCCTTCTTGACGAAGTCGGCCTGCAGCAGCGGCAAAATGTCCTCGACCCGCTCGCATACGAGATAGCGCGCCTCGCAATGCGGGCGGATGAAGCCCTGTTCGCGCATATGCTCGAGCAAGGCCAGCAGCGGACGCCAGAAGCCCCCAATATCGGCAATCAGAACCGGCTTGTCGTGGCGCTCGAGCTGCACCCAGGTCAATTGCTCGACCAATTCCTCAAGCGTTCCGATGCCCCCCGGCAGGGCGACGAAGGCGTCGGCCTTTTCAAACATCAGCCGCTTGCGCTCGTGCATGTCATCGACAATCAACAGCTCCTGCACGCTTTCGAGCATGTTTTCGCGCTTTTGCAGGAATTTCGGAATGATGCCCGTGACATGGCCGCCGGCGCTCAGGGTGGCGTGGGCTACGGCGCCCATCAGGCCAAGGTCGCCGCCGCCATAGACGAGGCCTATGCCTTTTTCGGCGAGAATCGTCCCAAGCAGCTTGGCCGAGGCGATGAAGACCGGCTCAGCCCCGGAGGACGAGCCGCAATAAACACAGATTTTGCGAATCTTCTGCATGAACAGCCCTGATTTTGTCCTTTTGTCCCGCGCCGCGCCTCAAGGGTCAAGCCGCAAGCCAAGCGAGGGGCAAGCGCCGCCCGTCGTGGACAATGACCAAGCCCAAGGCCAAGTTCCGTGATAACCGAAAAACGCCTTTTGGCTTATGGCGGTTATTGCATTGCGGGAATAAAAGCGGGAAACCATTTGATTACGAATCGAAGGTCTAAAGCCCTAGCAACTCGAAAGAGTCGACATGTCCGCCAAGCTTGAAGCCAATGCTCCCGCTCCGATCCGCCTCGCCGACTACCGGCCGACGGATTACCTGATCGACGCGGTCGAGCTCGATATCAGCCTTCACCCTACGGCGACGCGCGTGAAATCCCGGCTCAGCCTCAGGCCCAACCCGGCCGGGTCGCCCGGCGCGCCGTTGAAACTCGACGGCGGCGGCCTCAACCCCGTCCGCGTCCTGCTCGACAACGAGACGCTCGATCTTGCCAAGATCGCGACGCCCGACAGACTGACGATCGACAATCCGCCCGGCCGCGCTTTCACGCTGGAAGTCGAAACCCTGCTCGACCCCTCGGCCAACACCCAGCTCTCGGGCTTGTATCGGTCGGGTTCCGCCTATTGCACGCAATGCGAGGCGGAGGGGTTCCGGCGCATAACCTATTATCTTGATCGCCCGGACGTGCTGAGCGTCTTCACGACCCGCGTCGAGGCTGACAAGGCGGAAGCGCCGCTGCTGCTGTCGAACGGCAATCCCGGCTCCTCGGGCGATGCGGGCGAAGGCCGGCATTTCGCGATCTGGCGCGATCCCCATCCAAAGCCTTGCTATCTCTTCGCTCTGGTCGGCGGCGACCTCGACAGCCTGGAAGACGAATTCGTCACCGCCTCGGGCCGCAAGGTCCAACTGGGCATCCACGTTGAAAAGAACAAGAAGCATCGCGCCCATTACGCCATGGACAGCCTCATCCGCGCCATGCGCTGGGACGAATTCGTCTATGGCCGCGAATATGACCTCGACGTGTTCAACATTGTCGCCGTGTCCGACTTCAACATGGGCGCAATGGAAAACAAGGGCCTCAACATTTTCAACGACAAATATATCCTCGCGCGTTTCGAAACGGCGACGGACGCCGATTACGCCGGCGTCGAGACGGTTGTGGCGCATGAATATTTCCACAACTGGACCGGAAACCGCATCACCTGTCGCGACTGGTTCCAGCTCTGCCTGAAGGAAGGCTTGACCGTCTATCGCGACCAGGAATTTTCTGCCGACCAGCGTTCGCGCGCCGTGGGACGCATCGCCAATGTCCGCACCTTGCGCGCCTCGCAGTTTCCCGAGGACGCCGGCCCGCTGGCGCATAATGTGCGGCCAGAAATCTACAACGAGATCAACAACTTCTACACAGCGACCGTTTACGAAAAGGGTGCCGAGATCATCCGCATGCTGCGCTGCCTGATCGGCCACGACGCCTATCACGCGGGCATGTCGCTCTATTTCGATCGTTTCGACGGCAAGGCCGTGACCATCGAAGACTACATTTCCTGTTTCGCCGAAAGCTCGGGACGCGACTTGAGCCAGTTTTCGCTCTGGTACGCCCAGGCCGGCACGCCAAAGCTCACCGCGAAAGGCAGCTACGACGCGCTGGCGAAGACCTATACGCTCGACTTGTCGCAACACACCGCGCCGACGCCCGGCCAGCCCGTGAAAAAACCGCTGCTCATGCCGATAAGGCTTGGACTAATCGGCGCCGACGGCACGGAAATGCCGCTGGAGCAGGATGATCCTGCAAGCCCGCGCGAGGAAAAATTCGGCATTTTCGAACTCGGCGCGGCAAGCCGCCGCATCGTTTTCAAGAATGTGGCCCAGAAGCCGAACGCCCTCGCTGCTGCGGCGTTTTTCGGCGCCGGTCGTGCTCGACGTCGATCTCGACGAATCCGACCTGCTGCTGCTGATCGCCCATGACACGGACCCGTTCAACCGCTGGCAGGCGGCGCAGACTTTCGCCACCCGCCTGCTGATCCGTTCGACGAAGCTGATCCGGGACGGCGAGATGCCCGAATTCAGCGAGACCTTCGCCGGGGCCTTGGGCGAGCTGATCGAGACGAGCGAGGGCGATCCGGCCTTCGCCGCGGAAATGTTGACCTTGCCAAGCGAGGCCGACATAGCCCGCGACATCGGGTCGGACGTCGATCCCGACGCCATCCACATGGCGCGGCGCGCCTTCCGCGCCGACCTCGGCAAATATCTCGCGCAGCCGCTGCTCGCGCTTTACGAGCGCCTGTCCTCCGACGAGGCCTATTCGCCCGACGCGGCGCATGCGGGCCGCCGCGCCCTGCGCAACGCCAGCCTCGATCTGATCGCCGCCGGCGACCAGTCCTTGGGCGCGGAAATCGCCATGCGGCAGTTCAACCTCGTCGCCAACATGACCGACCAGGTCGCCGCGCTGAGGACGTTGTCGCTCATTTCCTGCCCGCAACGCGAACGCGCGCTCGAATTCGTTCTTCCGCGCCCATGCCGGGGATGCGCTCGTCACCAACAAATGGTTCACGCTGCAGGCGACCATTCCGGAGCCGGAAACGCTCGAACGCGTTCGCCGCCTCACCAAGAGCCACGCCTTCAGCATCGCCAATCCCAATCGCGTTTACGCGCTGATCGGCGCCTTCGCCAACGCCAATCCGGTTGGCTTCAACGCCGCCGACGGTTCGGGCTACCAGTTCGTCGCGGAAAAGGCGCTCAAGATCGATGCGACCAATCCGCAGGTCGCCGCACGGCTGCTCAATTCCTTCCGGTCCTGGCGCAATCTCGAAGGCGGACGCCGCGCCCTGGCGCGAGCCGCGCTCGAGAATATCGCGGAGCGCGAAAATCTCTCGCCCGACATGCGCGACCTCGTGAGCCGCGCCCTGGCGTGACAATGCCCGGTCGTTAGACGACCGTCTGGCGACGGCCGTCCCGTCCGCCGGAGGTTGGGCGTTGAAGCTCCTGCAAGGCTCACGCAAGTTTTCGAGGCCGCCAGCCAAGCACGATCTTCCCCCGCAAACCGAGGGAATGTGAGCCTGACGCGAGAAAACGCCGTAAGGTCAAGGCGTAAACGATTTCCGACGCGAAACCTCGTCGTTAACCAAATTTTAGTCTGGACAAAAAGTCAGCGCCAAATTCAACTGAAGGTGATTCGGGGGCGTGGCTTAATGCTCCGGGTCGCCCGGTTTCCTTCACAGTGGGAGAGTGACATGGCGCGTGCAAACGCGGCAGGCGCCTCTTTATGCCCTGATGCGCAGGCCGCCAGACCCGGAACGGAAAAAACAACAGCCGCACTGCCCCCGCGCAATGACGGCGACGACCAGAGAATTCCTCCCTTTCATGACCATGACATGACTTTTCAAGCCTTCGCTCTTCAGGACATTCCTTTTCCCGACGCCGGGCGCGGACCGGCATCTGACGCCGCCGCCCCCATCAGCCCACTCACTCCTGCCGAACGCATGGAGCCTTTGTTGCGCCGCGCCGTGCCGGCGATGATCATCCTCTTTCTTTTGACCCTCTTCGGCGTCGCCGCGCAGATCGCCCTGCAGAGCCATGCGCGCGTCGTGCCGGAAGCCCTGGCCGAACTCGACATGGTCTCGCGGCTCGCCGTCGACGATCTCAACGCCGCCCTCCGCCAGACCGCCCCCGGCGCGCCTCCCGCCATGCTGCTCGACGCGGCGCAAGGCCGCGTGCTTGCGCATGGCCGCATCCTCGCGCTCACCGACGAGGCCGGCCAGATCGTCGCCGTCCTGCCGCCGGGCGCCATGCGCGAAACCACTCTGAGCGCCAAGCTCGGCGCCGCGCAGCCCCTCACGGTATTCGCGGAAAAGGCCGGCCCGATGCGAGTCGTCCTGCCCGATGGCGTGGAGACCCTGGCTGCGGTGCGCAACCTCGAAGCGCCATTCGGCCAGCTCGCCATCCTCCAGCCGGTTGACAGCGCGCTGGCCGAATGGCGCGGATCGGTCTGGCGCTCCGCCATTTTGCTGGCGCTCACCGCAGGCGTCATGGCGATCGTGGCCTTTGCCTATTTCGCCCAGGCCAGCCGCGCCATCGACGCCGAATCCGATCGCGCCCGCATCCGCAACCGCATCGACGCCGCCTTGAACCGCGGCCGCTGCGGCCTGTGGGACTGGGATCTTTCCAGCGGCCGCATCTACTGGTCGGATTCGATGTACGACATGCTCGACATGCCCCCGAGCGAGGAGTTTCTGTCCTTCGGAGACCTCAAGGCGCTGATCAACCCCGATGACGGCGACCTCTCCGAAATCGCCGAATTGCTCATCGCCCGCCGCGCCGCCTCTATCGATCACGCCTTCCGCATCCGCAATGCCGGGGGAGAATGGGTGTGGATCAGGGCGCGCGCGCAGATCATCCACGAAGGACGCGAAAAGGCGCCGCATCTCGTCGGCATCGCCATCGATATTTCCGAGCAGGTGCGGCTCGCCGAACGCAGCGCCGCCGCCGACACACGCCTGCGCGACGCGGTCGAGACCATTTCGGAAGCCTTCGTTCTGTGGGACGCGCAAAATCGCCTCGTGCTGTGCAATTCAAAATTCCAGCGCCTGCACGGCCTGCCCGCCGACAGCACCGCGCCCGGCACGCCTTACGACCAGGCCATGGCCTGTTCGCAGAGTTTCGTGGAACAGACCGAAACTGCGCGGGAGCCGCTCGGGGGCGGACGCGTCTACGAGGCGCGCTTGGCCGATGGCCGCTGGCTGCAGATCAACGAGCGGCGCACCAAGGACGGCGGTTACGTCTCCGTCGGCACCGACATTTCCGACCTCAAGCGGCACGAGGGGCAATTGCTCGACAGTGAAAGGCGGCTGATGGCGACCATCGCCGACCTGCGCAAATCGCGCCAGACCCTCGAACTTCAGGCGCAACAACTGGCGGAACTAGCCGAGCGCTATCTCGAGCAGAAGGCCTGCGCCGAAACGGCCAATCGCGCCAAGTCCGATTTCCTGGCCAACATGAGCCACGAGTTGCGCACGCCGCTGACCCATATCATCGGCTTTGCCGAGGTCATGGAGCAGCAATTTTTCGGCGATATCGGCAATCCCCGCTATGTCGACTACGCCAGCCATATCCGGCAATCCGGCGAATATCTGCATGGCGTCATCAGCGACGTGCTGGAAATGTCCCGGCTCGACGCCGGGCAGATCACCCTGCACGTCCAGGAGATCGAGCTCGCGCCAACTCTGGCGCAGGCGGTGGACGAATTCCGCTCTCCCGCCGAAGCCAAGAATGTGACGATCGAATTCTTCCCGTCCGGCGACAGTCGCCTTGTCGCCGACGCCGAGGCTCTGCGCCGCATTGTCGGCATACTCCTGAAAAACGCCGTGAAATTCACGCCGGAAGGCGGGCGCATTTCGGTCCGCGCGCTGCAGCGCGGCGCGGCGCACGATATCGTGGTGGAGGACAGCGGCTGCGGCATGAGCGTCGAGGAAATCGCCCTGGTCTGCCATCCGTTCGAGCAAAGATCGCCCTTGATGCATGACGGCATGAAAGGCCCGGGGCTCGGCCTGTCGATCGCCCGCTCGCTGGCGCAAATGCACGGCGGCGAATTGCGGATCGAATTCTTCGCCCGGCGAGGGCGCCAGGGTCTGCATCCACCTGCCGGGCCCGCTCGAGGCGGCGCGCAAGAAGATCGCCTTTTCCTCTGCGGCTTGAAAAGCGCTACGCCCTGGTCCGCTCAAAAACGGCGTCCATATGCTTGGCCAGCGCCAAGTCCTTCTCGGTGACGCGGCCGGCATCGTGGGTCGCCAGTTCCACCCAGATCTTGTTGTAAATATTCTTCCATTCGGGATGATGATCCTGACGCTCGCAGAAAAGCCCCGTTTCGACCATGAAACCGAGCGCCTCCGCAAAAGTTTTGAACTTGAATATCTTGGCGATGCGCTTGTCGTCGCCGCTCCAGCCATGCGGAATTTCAATCATGTCGCGCCCTCCTTGCGTGTTCAACGCCGGCCATACGAAAAAGGCGCCGGCTCCGACTCCTGCAAGTGACGCGCCGCGCCGCTGCTGCTAGTTTGCCTGACGATCCACGCGGAGACATCATGCCCCAACTCGAAAAAGTGCTTGCAAGCCTTGATGATGACCGCGAGGGCGCGCTGGACCGGTTGTTCGAACTGCTGCGCTATAAATCCATTTCGACCGACCCGGCCTTTGCGCCCGATTGCGCCGCGGCCGCCGACTGGCTGGTCGGGCAGTTGCAGTCCCTGGGGTTCGAGGCCTCGTCACGGAAAACCGCGGGCCATCCGATGGTGGTCGCCAAGGCCAAGGCGGCGCGGGCCGATGCGCCGCATGTGCTGTTTTACGGCCATTATGACGTGCAACCCGTCGATCCCCTCGATCTCTGGGAAACCGATCCCTTCGCGCCGCACATGGCGGATGCGGAGACCGGAAAGAGAATTGTGGCGCGCGGCGCGGCCGACGACAAGGGACAATTGATGACCTTCGTCGAGGCCTGCCGCGCCTTCCGGGCCAATGGCGGCCTGCCCTGCAATGTCACAATCCTGTTCGAGGGCGAGGAGGAATCCGGCTCGACCTCATTGCCGGCTTTCATCGCGGAAAACGCAAGGGAATTGAAGGCCGACCTGATGCTGGTCTGCGACACCAACATGTGGGACCGCGAGACTCCGCTGATCACCTGCATGCTGCGCGGCCTCGTGCTGGAGGAGGTCATCGTCAAGGGCGCGAGTCGCGACCTGCATTCCGGCATGTTCGGCGGCCCGGCGGTCAACCCTATTCATGTGCTGTCGCGCATCGTCGCCGGCCTGCATGACGACACGGGGCGCGTAACTTTACCTGGCTTTTACGAAGGCGTCCCGGAGCTGCCCGAGGATATCAAGGAGCAATGGGCGGCGCTGAAATTCGACCCCAAGGAATTTCTCGGCGCGGTCGGCCTGTCCCTGCCCGCCGGAGAGGCCGATTATTCGGTGCTGGAGCAGATCTGGGCGCGCCCGACCTGCGACGTCAACGGCATCGTCGGCGGCTATACGGGCCAGGGCTCGAAGACCGTGCTGCCGGCGCAGGCCAGTGCAAAATTCTCCTTCCGACTCGTCGGCAAGCAAAATCCACAGGCGATCGCGGAAAGTTTTCGCGCCTATGTGAAGAACTGCCTGCCCGAAGATTGCGAGGCGGAATTCTTAAGTCACGGCGCAAGTCCGGCGTTGTCGCTGTCTTTCCGCTCCGAAGCCATTTTGCGCGCCAGCCGTGCGCTTGAGGCCGAATGGGGCCGGCCGCCGGTGCTGGCGGCGTCAGGCGGCTCGATACCCGTGGTTGGCCTGTTCAAGCGCGAATTGAAGATGGATTCGCTGATGGTCGGTTTTGGGCTCGACGACGACCGCATCCACTCGCCCAACGAGAAATATGAGCTGTCCTCGTTCCGCAAGGGCGCGCGAAGCTGGGCGCGGATACTCGACGCTCTGGCCAAGTGAACAGGCATTAGCGAACATACATGGAATTCAGGCGCATCGCTGATTCGTGCCGGTTTTGATCCAGCAATGATCGGAAAGTCCCGGTTGGGGACGACGAAGCGGTTGATATAAACATAAAATCTTAATCAGCCTCCTCCAGACAGGCCCTCTTATTGCTCCCTTGGATTCACCTCGACACGGCGGCCATTCCCGGCGGCGGCGCCCTGAAACTCAAGCGGCGTGGAAATGAGTTTTCCATCATGCTCGGCGACAATGAGCTGATGAACTCCCGCCTGAGCGGCTCGGAGGAGGCCCTGGCCTCGTTGAGCGCAACAAGACTCGCCGGGCGGAAAACGCCGCGGGTGCTGATCGGCGGCCTAGGCATGGGATTCACCCTGCGCGCCGCGCTCGGAGCGCTCGACGCCTCCGCAAACATCGAAGTCGCAGAACTCGTCCCCGCCGTCGTCGCCTGGGCGCGCGGCCCGATGGCCGAGGTTTTCGCCGGCTCGCTCGGGGATTCGCGTGTGACTATCCGCGAGGGCGACGTGCTCGCCATGATCCGCGAGGTCGCAGGCGCCTATGACGCCATTTTGCTCGACGTGGACAACGGCCCTGACGGACTGACCCGAAAGGCCAACGACGCGCTCTATGACGCTGCGGGCCTTGCAGCCGCGAAAAAAGCTCTGAAGCCGGGCGGCCTGCTGGCGGTCTGGTCATCAGGACCTGACGAAAACTTCACTCGCCGCCTGCGCAAGGCCGGTTTTTCAGTCGAGGAAACCCCTGTCCGCGCCGGTCGCCGGCGCGGCGCGCGGCACATGATCTGGATCGCCGTTCGCGGTTGAGCGAACAAAGCGCGGCGGGCGCAAAAAAGTGATTCGTGCCGGCTTTGATCCGCAGTTGATCGGTCTTTCCCGTTCCGGGACGCCCGCAGCGGCGCGAATGGCAGGAAAAAATTAAAGAACGAAACAAAATAGCATTGGCGCGGAAAAGTGATTCGTGCCGGTTTTGATCTGCGGTTGATCGGCTTTTCCCGATTTGGGCATTACCGAAAGCTTAACGCGCAAGACGCTGTTAATGCCTCATTTTTTGCGTGACGGCTTCTTTGCGGCTTTCGGGACCTTGCCCGGCCAGGCGACGATGCGGTCAATGATCTCGTCGACGCTCAACTCGTCCTCCAGCGAGCTGACCCGGCCGAGCACCGAGATGCCCGCCTCGACCACGCTCTCAGGCCGGCCGCTGACCAGCGGATGCCAGTCGGGCAAGTCCTCGCCCCGCGCGATCAGCCGATAAGCGCAGGTCGGCGGCAGCCAGCCGAGGTTTCCGGCATTGTCGGCATTGAGGCGCAGGCAGTCCTTCACGCGGCGCGAGCGGTGGCCGTAATCGGCACAGCGGGCGGTTTTCACGTCGAGCAGGCGGCAGCCGACATCCGTGAAATGCACCTCTCCGGTATCCTCGTCCTCGAGCTTGACCAGGCAGCAGCGGCCGCAGCCGTCGCACAGGCTCTCCCATTCCGATTTGGAGAAATCGGCCAGCTTTCGCCCGCGCCAGAACGGTTCCCGTGTTTCCTTGACCATGCAGCCTGCTTCAAAATGACGCAAAATTTCCTGGCGCGCTTATTGCGCGGGTTAAGCCGCCCGGCGTCGGAAAAAATTTCCGTCTCCGGGATGCGACGGCGCGTCTTGCTCGTCAAGAGTGTTAATACAATGTTAAAAGCGGTCGCGCGGCGAAGGCCGCGAATGCCGGAGTAGCGTCTTGTCCACCGATTTCCGCAACGCCAATTGGGTTCGCGTCCTGCGCAACGCCTTGCTGGCGTTCGATTCCTGGCTCGATTCCACGATTTACGGCGCCGGCGTCGACGCCAGGGAGCTGTGGGTTGATTTTTCCAGCTTCATGGATCGTTTCCATGTGCGCGGCGGCGCGCGCGCCGCAGTCGAGGTCGCTTGCGAGGCGCTGACCCTCGGCGTTTTCGGCGGGCTGGCGCTGGTCGTGCTGGCGCAGCCGGCCTTTCGGCTCACAGCCGCCGGCGACTGGCTGAAAAAGGCCGATCTCGCGGTCACCTTCCAGGACCGCTACGGCGTCGAAGTCGGACGGCGCGGCATATTGCACGACGATGCGGTGTCGCTCGACCAATATCCCGATTATTTCGTGCAGGCTGTGCTTTCCACCGAGGACCGGCGGTTTTTCGAACATTGGGGCGTCGATCCGATCGGACTTGGCCGCGCGCTGACCGTCAACGCCCGTTCCTCCGGCGTGGTGCAGGGCGGCTCGACCCTGACGCAACAGCTGGCGAAAAATCTGTTCCTGTCGAACGAGCGCACGCTCACCCGCAAGATCAACGAGGCCTTTCTCGCCTTCTGGCTTGAATCCCATCTGAGCAAAAAGCGAATCCTGCAGCTCTATCTCGACCGCGCCTATATGGGCGGTGGCGCCTTCGGCGCGCAGGCGGCGGCGCAATTCTATTTCGGCCGGTCGATCAAGGATGTGTCGCTGGCCCAGGCGGCCATGCTCGCCGGCCTGTTCAAGGCGCCGACCAAATATGCGCCGCATGTCAATCTTCCCGCCGCCCGCGCCCGCGCCAACGACGTGCTGAACAATATGGTCGCCGCTGGCTATCTGCAGGACAACCAGATCGCCGACGCCAAGCGCAATCCCGCCTCGGCGATCGATCGTGGCGCGGAATCCTCCTCGCCCGACTGGTACCTCGATTGGGCCTTCAACGAAATCAAGGCCTTGACGGATGCCGGCAAGCTCGGCCCCGACCGCGTCTTCACCGTGCGCACCGCCCTGGATTCCAGCCTTCAGAAGAAGGCCGAGTCCACCATCGAGACCATGCTGCGCGAGAGCGGGCCGGCCTATCACGCCAAGCAGGCTGCGACGGTCATCCTGGAGCCGCTCGGCGCCGTCAGGGCCATGGTCGGCGGGCGCGATTACGGCGCGAGCCAGTTCAACCGCGCCATCGAGGCGCAGCGACAGCCAGGCTCGTCCTTCAAGCCCTATGTCTACCTGACCGCGCTGATGTCGGGAAAATTCAAGCCGTCGACCACGGTGGTTGACGGGCCGATCTGCGACAACAACTGGTGTCCGAAAAATTACGGCGGCTCATACGGCGGCGCCATGCCGCTGTGGAACGCCCTCGCCCATTCGCTGAACACGGTGGCCGCGCGCCTGACCCAGGCGATCGGCGACGGCGACTGGAAGCGCGGCCGCGCCCGCATCACGTCGACCGCCCATCGCCTCGGCGTCACCGCTCCCTTGCCCGACACCCAGTCGTTGCCGCTCGGCGCCGACGAAGTCCGAGTGATGGACCAGGCGACCGGCTATTCGGCTTTCGCCAACGGCGGCAGGCGCATCAAACCCTACGCTGCGCTGGAAATCTTCAACAGCCGCGGCGAGCTGATCTACAGCCACGACCGCGACGGCGAGCAGCCGCAGCAGGTGATCGAGCCGCGCTTCATCAACGATCTCGTGTGGATGATGACGCAAGTGGTCGAGCAAGGCACCGGCGGACGCGCCAAGCTCGACGGCATCAAGGTCGCTGGCAAGACCGGCACGACCAACGACTACAAGGACGCCTGGTTCTGCGGATACACCGGCAATTTCGTCGGCGTCGTCTGGTACGGCAATGACGACGACCAGCCGATGGAGAAGATGACCGGCGGCACGCTGCCGGCGATGACCTGGCATGACATCATGCAATACGCCCATAGCGGCGTCGAGCTGAAGCCCCTGCCCGGCTCCACGCTTGAGCCTGAACAGCTCGGGCCGATCGTGCAGCTGACGACACAGGACGGCGGACAGGCGCCGCGCCGGCGCGAACAATTGTCGAAGAAATCCTCCGACGCCCTCGGCTCAATCGAGACGCTGATGAAGTCGACGGCCGGTCGGAGAGTCGATCTCGACCTGCCGCACAGCAATTTCGCCGAGGCGCGCCAAGGGCGCGTGATCGACTTGCGTTGATCGGTCCCGGGCGTCCCAGGAAGGTTTTTTCGCGAGGCATGGAAACGAACTGGCCGATGGCGACGGGCCTTGAGCAAGGCGAGCCTTTCACGCCGGCGAACGCGCTGGTCTCCGCGGCGCCGGAGTCGTGGCCCGTCCGGTTGCTGCTAGGACTGGCGCTCGGCCTCCTTGGCGCGCTTCTGCACGCGGCGATGATCCGGGCGACGGGACCGACCGTCTCGCTCGCCGTCGTCTATCCCTGTCTCGCCGCCGCGGCCGTGCTTGGCGGCCCGACCTCCTCCCTCCCCGCCCTGGCCGTCTTGTCAACGGTCCTTTGGCGGCTCGCGCCGCCCGGCAACGTCTTTGAAAACCTCAATTTCATCCTTTTCGTCCTCGGCGGCGCTTGCGTCACCGGGGTCGCCGTCATCGCGCGAGCCAGGCGCCGCCGCCTGACGGTTGAGGCGGTCATGCGAAACCAGGAACGGCTGAGCCTTGCGGTCGAGGCCGGCGCCGTGGGTTTGTTCGAGGCCGATTTCGTCAGGGGCATCGCAACCTTGACCGGCAAGGAACGCGAAATCCTTGGGCTTCCCCCCGACGGCCCGGCTGCGCCGGAGGACATCACCGCGCTTATCGTCGAGGAAGACCAAGCCCAGCGGGCGCAAGCGCTCGCCGCTGCGATGGAGCCGCACGGCGACGGCGTCTATCGTGCGAAATACCGCATCCGCCGCGGCAATGACGGCGCCTTGCGCTGGTTGAGCGCGCGCGGACAGGCCTATTTCGAAAACGGTCGGGTCGCCCGAATCGTCGGCGTCAACCGCGACATCACCGACGAAGTGAACGCCGAAGCGACGCTGCGGGAAAAGGCGCGACTCGCCGAGCAATTGGCGAGCCTTGCAGGGGCCCTCCCCGGCGCCATCTGCAGCTACGAGCGTCCTGTCGACGGATCGGATTTCATGCCCTACGCCTCGGCCGCCATAGAGGATCTCTACGGCTTTGGTCCACAGGCCTTAGCGCAGGACATGTCGGCCTTCGCCGAACGCGTTCACGCAGACGATTCGGCCGGCATTTTCGCCGCGATCGATCAGTCGCAGCAGCGGATGACGCCCTGGAGATCGACCTTCCGCTATCGTCATCCACGCAAGGGCCTCGTCTGGATCGAAGGCGATTCCGCGCCCGTCCGCGATGAAACCACTGGAAGCGTGATCTGGCACGGCTACGTGCACGACGTCACCGAGCGCAAAAATGCGGAAAGCGCTCTGGCGGCGAGCGAGGCGCGGGCGCGCGCCGTGATCGAGGGCGCGGCGGAGGCGATCTTCACCTTCGACGAGGACGGTGTGCTCAAGTCAGCCAACGCCGCTTGTGCAGGCATATTCGGCCGGACGACGGAAAAACTGGTCGGCGCCTCCGTCGCGCTTCTGTTTCCCGAGCCGCATCTGGGCGAACTCTTTGGGCGCATCCGCGCCTGCATCGAGGTGGACGACGATGGGCTTTTCGGCGAAGGCCGCGAGATCGAGTGCCTGCGCGAGGACGGCGGACCCTTTCCAGTCTCGGTCACACTATCGCAAGCGCGCTACGGCGACTCGCGGCTCTTCGTCGGCTTCGCCCGCGACCTCACGGAGCAGCGCCGGATCGAGGCGCGCGTCCGTCAACTGAACGAGGAGCGCCTGGCCTCGCTGGAAAGCGTGGCGGCAAGCCTGGCGCACGAGGTCAACCAGCCGCTCGCCGCCGGCGCCACCTTCCTGACCGTAGCCCGGAAAATGCTCGCCGCGCCGGACCGGGCGGCAACGATCAAAATCGACCAGGCGCTCGAGAAGGCCGGAGAGCAGATGGTGCGCGCCGGCAAGATCATCACCCGGGCGCGCCAGTTCTCGCGGCGCGGCGAGCCCGACAAGACGTACCAGAGCCTGCGCGAGCTGATCCGGGCCGTCTGCCTGACAATGCGCGAGGACAGCAAGCTGGCCGATTTCCGCCTGATCGAAAAGCTCGACGACGGCGAGGACCGGATCCTCGTCGACAAGGTCCAGATCGCGCAGGTCCTGGTCAATCTCGTCCGCAATGCGGTTCAGGCGACCGGCGGCCAGAGTCCTCGCGGCCTGCATCCGCGTGACATCGTGATCGTCACCGCGCGCGATCAGGACGCCATCCGCGTCAGCGTCGTCGACGCTGGCGGCGGACTGTCGGAACAGGCGCAAAAGAGCCTTTTCGAGCCCTTTTTCACGACCAAGCCGGAGGGCATGGGGGTTGGACTCTCGATTTCGCGCGCCATAATCGAAGCGCATTTCGGAAAGATATGGGCCGAAGCCAATCCGGAAGGTGGCGCAATCTTCAGCTTCACATTGCCATTGGTCGAAAGGGATGGGCCATGATCGGCATTGATCCCGTCATTTATATTGTCGACGACGATTTCGCGATTCGCGAGTCCCTGAGCCTCTTGATGGAGTCCGAGAACTTGCGCGCCTGCGCCTTTGCCTCGGCGCGCGATTTCCTGGCGTCCGAAGCGGAGTGGGGCTGCGTCATCACGGACCTCCGAATGCCCGAAATGAACGGCCTGGAGCTGATGGCGGCACTGAGGTCGAAGAACGCACGCCTGCCGGTCGTGATGATCACCGCCTATGCCGACGTCGGGCTCGCGGTGCAGGCGATGAAGATGGGCGCGGCGGATTTCATCGAAAAACCCTATCGCGACGAGGAGCTTGTCGCCTCGGTGCGGGCGGCGCTGGCCGGCGACGGCCAGCCGACGGAAATCGAAGACTATGCGCGGCGCTTCTCCGACCTGAACGACCGCGAAAAGGAAGTTCTCGCAGGCCTGCTCGAAGGCAAGCTCAACAAGATCATCGCACATGACCTGGGCGTCAGCGTTCGGACAGTCGAAGGCGTCCGCGCCAATGTCATGGCCAAGACCGGGGTATCGAGCCTGTCAGAACTGGTGCGCCTCTGCCTGCTCGCGCGGCGCTGACAGTGATCCGCCTGTTCAGGCCGCCTTCTTGCGCCTGAACAGGCGTGCGAGGCCCATGCTGGCGGCGTCGACGCCAAGCGCACGGCAAAAGCCGATCATGGCGCCGCCATAAACGACCACGCCGACAAGGCCGAAACAGGCCAGCGCAACGAGGCTGCCGACAGAGCCGAGACGCGTCGCCAAACTCTCGAACGGCGATTGCAGCCACAGCGCGATATTGGCCAGCACGACGCTCGCCGTAGCCGCCGCCAGCGCCACGCTTTTCAGAGTGTCGTCTGGCTGGAACAGATAGCGGCGCAGGCCGAGGAACACGAGAACGCCGAGGTTGATCCAGGCGTTGGCGGATGTCGCCAGGGCGATGCCCACCGCGCCGAGCGGCTTGTAGAGCAGGATTTTCAGCACGAGGTTGATCGCCAGCGCGCCAAGCGACACGTACATCGGCGTCTTGGTGTCGCCCATGGCCTGGAAGCCGGAGCGCAAGGCGTTGATGGCGACGATGGCCAGGAGGCCGAAGCCATAGGCCCGCAGCACCGCCGCGGCGGCGGCTGTGTCCTTTGCATGAAAGGCGCCGTGCTGGAAAAAAGCGCCCACAATGACATCGGGGATGACCGTGAAGGCGACGACAAAGGGCGCGGTGAGCGCCATGGTCATGGCCAGCGTGCGATTCTGGGCGGTAAAGGCCCCTTCCCAGTCCTCGCGCGCAAAGCAACGGGTCATTTCGGGCAGCAGCACCGTGCCCGCGGCGACGCCGACAAGGCCGATCGGCAGTTGATAGAGGCGGTCGGCGTAATAGATCGAGGACACGCCGCCGGTCTGCAGCAGCGAGCCGATGATCGTGTCCGCGAACATGGCGATCTGCACGCCGGAAGAGGCGATCACCGCCGGGCCGAACATCCGGAAGAAGGCGCGCACATCAGTGGTGAGTTCCGGCCGGGCCAGCTTTTCCATCAAATGCGAGCGCCGCGCGGAAAACATCAGCAGCGCGAGTTGCGCGAGGCCGGAAACGACCACGCCGGTCGCCGCCGCATAGGCGGCGTTGGGGAAAATGAACGCAATGCCCAGAAAGGCCATGGTGAAGACATTGAGCAGCACGGGCGCAAAGGCCGGCACAGCGAACTGGCCATGCGCATTGAGCGTCGCCGAATGCATGGTGACCAGCGTGACGAAAAACAGATAGGGGAAAGTGATCCGCGTGAGACTGACGGCCAGGTCGAATTTTTCCGGATACGCGGCAAAGCCCGGCGCAATGACCTCGACGAAAGCCGGCATGAACAACCAGCCCAGCGCCAGCATCACCACCTGCGAGATCAAGAGCAGCGTGAAGATCTGGTTGGCGAAACGGCGCGCCGCCCAGATGTCGGATTGCTCGTAGACACGCAGATAGGTTGGAATATACGCCGCATTGAAGGCGCCCTCGCCGAAGATCGTGCGGAAATGATTGGGAATGCGATTGGCCACCGCAAGCGCGTCGCCCATCATGCCGGCGCCGACCATGCCGCTCAGCATGACATCGCGCAAAAACCCGGTCAGGCGCGAAAGCAGCGTGAAACCGCTGACCGAGAGAAAACTTTTGTACATTTCGCGCCGATGGTTGCCGGATGGGGTGGGTTAACGCATGGCCCCGCCGCGGCGTCAAGATTTGGAGGAATTCTCCGCGAAGCTGGCGGCGCGCTCGCCTTCGGCCGGCAGGGGGAGAACGTCGCCCTTTTGCCCGCCGACCTCCTCGGCGACAAGATAGAGCGGCCGGCCCTTCACCTCGGCGAAGACGCGGCCGATATATTCGCCCAGCACGCCAAGAGAGATCATCTGCACGCCGGCAAAAAACATGATGGAAATGATCAAGGAGGGGAAGCCGGGCGCCGAGACCCCGACCAGCAGCACTTCCAGAAGGTAATAAACCGCATTGACGAAGGCGAAGGCGGCGATCGCCGTGCCGATATAAGTCCAGGCCCTGAGCGGCACGGTGGTGAAGGAGACGATGCCGTCGAAAGCGAAGCGAGTCAGCTTGCGGTAGGAAAATTTCGAATCGCCCGAATGGCGCTCCTCCACCTCGAAGGGCACGCCGATCGACTTGAAGCCGATCCATGCATAGAGCCCCTTGCTGAACCGCGCCCTTTCGCGCAGGCCCTTCAGGGCGTTGAGCGCGACGCGGTCGAGCAGGCGGAAATCGCCGGCGCCTTCCGGCAGGTCGATTTCGCCGAAGGCGCGGAACAGCCGGTAAAAAAAGCCGGTCAGCCATTTGCGCGCCGGCGAATCCGTCTCGCGGCTTTCCCTGACGCCATAAATGTTCTGGTAGCCCTCGCGCCATTTGGCGACAAATTTGCCAATAGCCTCAGGGGGATGCTGGAGGTCGGCGTCCATGATCACCGCGCAGCGGCCGCGCGCAGCGTCGACGCCGGCAGCAATGGCGATTTCCTTGCCGAAATTGCGTGAAAACGACAGCGCCCGCACGCGCGGATCATTTGCGCCGATCTCGCGCAAGGTCGCAAGCGTGGCGTCGTCCGAGCCATCGTCGATGAACAGGATCTCGAAACTCTCGACGCAGGCCAGCGCCGGCACAAGCCGGTCGAGCAGCGGCTGCAGGTTGCCGCATTCATTGAACACCGGCACGATGACCGAAAGTTCCGGCGCTTGCGCGCTCCGATCGCTTGTCATTTGCAATTCCACTTGCGCGGCGAGATTTCCACGCCAATCATCTAGGCCGCGCCGTGAAAATGCGCAAGAAAAGGGCAAAATTTGGTTTTCGCCCGCGAGACATGATGCCGACCGTTCAAAAATTCGCGCTTTGCGCCGACGATTTCGCCCTTTCGCCTGCCGTGACCCAGGGGATACTCGAAGCCCTGGGCGCGGGACGGCTGACCGCGACCTCCGCCATGACCACGCAACCCTCCTGGCCGGACGCCGCGCGCAAATTTCGCGAGCTGGCGCCTGCCGCCGATCTCGGCCTGCATTTCAACCTCACCCTTGGCGGCCCCTTGGGCCGAATGCAGCGCTTCGCGCCGGACGGGCGCTTTCCCGCGATGAACTCCATCGTCCCCGCCGCCTGGCGCGGCGCCCTGCCCCGCTTGGAAATTCTGGACGAATTGCGCCGCCAGCTCGATGCTTTCGAGGCCGCCTATGGCGCGCCGCCCGATTATGTCGACGGACACCAGCATGTGCAGGTCCTTCCGGCCATAGCCGACGATCTCATTGAAGAATTGTCGTCGCGAAAGCTCGCCGGAAAATGCTGGCTGCGCGACAGCGCCGACCGCCCGCGCCGCATTTTTGCGCGCGGAAAGCACTGGGGGAAGGCGCTCACCGTTTCCGGACTTGCGCGCGGCTTCCGCAAAAAGGCGATGGCCGCGGGTTTTGCGCTCAACGACGGATTTTCCGGCTTTTCCGATTTTTCCGCGCAAGGCGACTACGCCGCGGATTTCACAACCTATATGGAAGCGCCCGGGAGAAAGCCGCTGATCATGTGCCATCCCGGCCATGTCGACGACGAACTGGCGCGGCTCGATCCCGTCACTTTTTCGCGCGAGACAGAGCTGGCATTCCTGCTGTCGGACCGTTTTTACGGCCGCATGGCGGCCGCCAATGCAAGGCTTGAGCGGCTCTCCGCAATGTGAAGCCGCTCAATAGCTGCGCGTTCAGTAACTGGTCGTAGGCGATTCTTCCGTCTTCGGCGCCGGCGCGGCCGCCGGTCCGGTCGCGCCGACGCTTTCGACGGGCGCTTCGACCTCGATTTTGCCGGCCTTTGCGAATTGCAGCGTCAGATGGATTTTCTCGCCCGGCAGCAGGATTTTCTTCAGTCCCAACAGCATGAGATGATTGGAGCCGGGTTTCAGCGTAACGGTCGCGCCCGGCTTGATTTCGAGCCCGTCCGGCAGGTCGCGCATCTTCATCACGCCGCCGCTCATGCTCGATTCATGAACTTCCACCTTGTCCGCGACATCGGCCGAGCCGCCGGTCAGGCGATCGGCCTCCTTGCCCTTGTTCACTATGGTGAGATAGCCGACGCCGACGCTCGCGCCATGCACGGTGGCGCGCGTCCAGGCCGAGCTGACGTCAATGTCGCCGGCGAAAGCGCCGCCCGCGCCAAAAAAGAGCCAGGCGACCATCAAGGCCGAGGCCGCAAAAGGATGTTCGGAAATGCGCATCTTTATTCCCCCCTATTCCTGCGGCACGCCCTTGATGTGCCGTCCTCGCAGATAGACAAAAACGATCAGCGCCGCCAGTAGCGCGCCTATCGGCGGCGCAAAATCGGCCATCAGGGCCGGCGGCATGGGACTGGCGAGAATGAGCGCGTCCGTGGCGGCCATTTTCCCTGCAATCCAGCCCAGAAGTCCCACGCCGGCCCACAAAAGCGGCGGTTTGCGCAGGACGGTGATGAATTGTGCCGAGCCGAGCGCGAGCAGCGGAATCGAAAGCGCCAGGCCCAGCAGGACCAACGGCCGCGCGCCGCCCGACGCCGCCTGGACCGCCGTCATGTTCTGGAGGGCCGTGGGCGCATCGGCCGCGAGGCAGGCCACCAGCGCAGCGGAAAGGCTGCGGCGCGGCGTCTTCTGCTCTGGCGTCTCCGGCCGCATGGCCAGCGCGAGCGCGGCCCAGATCAGCACCAGCGCGCCGGCGATCCCGACGCCGGGCAGGCCAGCGCAGGTCAGCAGCGCGAAGGTGACGCCGACGCGCAGCAGGATGAACAGGAGCGTTCCCAGCGTGACAGCCGTGCGCCGGTGCTCAATCGGCAGGGCGCGGGTCGCAAGGGCCAGCAGCACGGCATTGTCGCCCGACAGGATCAGGTCGAGCCAGACGATCTCGATCAGGCCTGCAAGGGTGTGCGACGGCTCCATCCGAATTCCCCACGAAGAATTTTCGAAGCCTACGACAATGCGAATTTTTTCGCCATGGCCTCAATGGCGCGCGCAGCGCGTTCCAATGGCGCGCCGCGCCAGTCCGGCAGATGGACGAACGCGGCGCGCCGGTCCATCAGCAATGACAGATAAAAGCTTTCGTTGCAGAGGTAATCTCCCGCGTCATGCGATATTTCCGCGGGAACGCCCGCGCGACGGGCCAAGGCGGCCAGCCGGGCGGCCGGCGCGGGGCTGTGGAAAAATTCCGGCGCGCCATGAGCGATGGCGCGGCTCCAGGCGTGCTGTTTCGCCGCATCGGGCCGCAACATCGAGACGCGGTTGCGCGCGAGACTTTCGATCGACAGCGCCTTGCGCCGCGAAGCCACGCCCAGCAGAAGCACGGCGTCGGGGCTCGTCTCGGCGAAAAGCCGGCTCAGCCGCGGAGACAGGGCGGAATATTCGACGTCGAGAACCGCCACGTGCAAATCGACCCCGGCCAGGGCGAAGGCTCGGGATTGCGCCGCTTCAGCCTCTCCGCGACAATCTGCGCCGGGTTGACCGCGTGCCCGGGGAAGGAGCCAAAACCGGCGACGAGCAGCGATTTCCTCAACGAGTCCTCACAAGCCCAGACCTTACAAGCCTAGAGCAGCGACGATCTGCTCGACGGCGAGAGTCGGCGAAAGCGCGCCTTCCGCCACCTGCCTCTCGATCGCCGGCAGCATCGCGCGCACCGAGGGATTTCCGACGCAATCTCGCGTGAAAAAAATCCTCCAGCATCGTCCACATCCATTTGACCTGCTGTTCCCGGCGCTTTTTCGCGCCCTCGCCAGAGGCCTCGAACCGGCGTCGATGTTCGACGCACCTGCGCCCACATGTCCTCGAGCCCGATATTGTCGAGGCCGGAAACCAGCACGACCGGCGGCGACCAGTTGGGCGACGCCGCCTGCATGATATGCAGCGCCGCGCGATATTCGCCGGCCGCCGCAATGGCGCGCTTGCGGCCCTCGCCTTCCGACTTGTTGACGGCGATCATGTCGGCGAGTTCGAGCACGCCCTTCTTGATGCCCTGCAATTCGTCGCCCGCGCCAGGCAGCATCAGCACGAGGAAGAAATCGGTCATGTCGGCGACGGTCGTCTCCGACTGGCCTATGCCGACCGTCTCGACCAGGATCACGTCGAAACCCGCCGCCTCGCAAAGCAGCATGGTCTCGCGCGTTTTCGCCGCGACGCCGCCGAGCGTGCCGGAAGAAGGCGAGGGACGGATGAAGGCGTTGCGCTCGACCGAGAGCCTGGCCATGCGCGTCTTGTCGCCGAGAATCGAGCCGCCCGTCCGCGACGAGGAAGGATCGACGGCAAGCACCGCGATTTTATGCCCGGCGGCGACGAGATTGGATCCGAGCGTATCTATGGTGGTGGATTTGCCGACGCCGGGCACGCCGGTGATTCCGACGCGCATGGCCTTTCCGGTGAAGGGCAGCAGCTTTTGCACGAGAATGCGCGCTTGCGACTGATGCTCGACTTTCCGGCTTTCGACCAGCGTGATGGCGCGCGCCAGCGCGGCGCGGTCGCCGGAGCGCAGGCGCTCGGCGAGCGTGTCCATGTCGGGGGCGCGGAGCGGGTGCGGAGCGTTCATGTCCGCCTTATAAGCGGCCCCGCGGCTCGGCGAAAGCGGAAGAAAGACCAATCAGGGCAGCGGCGCGGCTCCGGGCTGCGGCGGAGCGCCAAAACCATTGCCATGCGCCTGGATGACGCTGGCTTCGACGCCGATGTGCAGATTATTGGTGACGGCGTAATCGAAACCGGCGCCGACCCGGGTCAGCGTCACCGACTGCCCCGAGCGGGAAAAGAGGTTGTTGACCGTTGTTGAGGCCGCCCGAGGGATTGCCGATCGCCGTGGCGGCATTGGCCATGCCGACGCCGACGGTCACATAAGGCATGAGGCGGCCCATGTCATAGCCGAGCTTCATGTCGGCCATGCCGAAATTATAGCCCCGCGGGCCATAATTGCTCAGTCCCGGCATGTAGCCTGCGCTGCCCCGCACGCCCAGGACGACATTATTGTCGAATTCCTTGTTGTAGCCAAGGAAAGCGTCGCCGCCGAAGCCACCGCGCGATCCCCGGCCATGGCCGGAGACGCCGACAACCTCGCTGCCCATTGTCAGGCCGGTCCAGGGATTTTTTTCCGCGGCAGCGTCGAATTCCCGCTGCGCCTGGGTTTTCAGCGGCTGCGGCGCCTCGCCGCCTGCGAAGTAGGGCAGCAGTTCCTCGGCGCGCGCCTGCGCCAAGGCGAGCCCTACAAAACCTGATGCGAGAAGCGGCAGGACGATTTTGGCGCGAGTCATTCAGGCCCCCGAGAATTTGGCGCAGTCTAGTCGCAGACAAGTCGGGCGGCAACGTGGCGGGAGTTCCGCGAGCTTCGCTTGCAAGCACGGAAGCGCGGAAACGCAAATGAACCGATAGCCCTGGCTCCGAATTAACAACGGCGTTCCCTCCCAATTCGGAGACCGGTCATGCGGCTCATGGTCAATGGCAAAGCTCACGACATCGACGTGGATCCCGATACGCCACTTCTCTGGGCGCTCAGGGACGAATTCGGACTGACCGGAACGAAATTCGGCTGCGGCATGGCGCAATGCGGCGCCTGCACCGTCCATATCGACGGATTGCCACGCCGGTCCTGCGTCACGCCGGTTTCAACGCTCGAAGGGCGGGAAATCACCACGATCGAAGGCGTTTCCGGCAAGGAGGCCGAGGCCGTGCAAAAAGCCTGGGTGGCGCTCGACACGCCGCAATGCGGTTATTGCCAGTCCGGACAAATCATGTCGGCCATCGCGCTGCTGTCGGCGCAGCCCAAGCCCGACGACAAGGCCATCGACGAGGGCATGGCCGGGAATATCTGCCGTTGCGCCACCTATCCAAAAATTCGCGCGGCCATCCACGCCGCCGCCAAGACGCTGGAGGGCTGAGATGGGACTCGTATTCGCCCCAGATCGTCGCGGCCTGCTGAAAGGCGCCGCCGGCCTCGTCCTCGCAACCTATCTTCCCTTGCCTGGCCGCGCGCAGGAAGGCGCCGCGAACAGAACGCCCCCGCTCGCGCCCAACGCCTTCATCCGCATCGCCCCGGACGACACGGTCACGATCCTGAGCAAGCATATCGAGTTCGGCCAGGGGCCGTGGACGGGGCTATCGACGCTGGTCGCCGAAGAGCTCGATGCCGACTGGACGCAGATCCGCGCCGAAAATGCGCCGGCCGACCCGCGCTATTACGCCAATTTCGCCTTGGGCGTTCAGATCACCGGCGGCTCCACGGCGATCGCCAACAGCTATGAACAGATGCGACGCACGGGCGCCGCCGCGCGCGCCATGCTGGTCAAGGCGGCGGCGCAAGCCTGGCAAGTTCCCGAAAGCGAGATTTCGGTTTCGAAAGGCATCATTTCTCACCCTTCCGGCAAGAAGAGCGGTTTCGGCGTTTTTGCGACGGCGGCCGCCGCGCTGCCGGTTCCTGTCGACGTTAAACTCAAGGATCCCTCGCAATTCACACTGATCGGGCGAGACTTGCCCAAGCCGGACTCGTTCATCAAGTCGCATGGGCAGGCGATCTTCACGATCGACCTCAAGGCGCCGGACATGGTCGTTGCGCTCATTGCGAGGCCCGAGTGTTTTGGCGGCAAGGCGGTTGCGGTGGACGATAGCGCCGCTCGCGGAAAATCCGTGGCTATCTCGGCCATGCCATCCTTCCGCAGGGGGTCGCCGTCTACGCCCGGTCGACCTGGCCCGCGATCAAGGCGCGCGACGCGCTGAAAATGACCTGGAATGAAGACGACGCCCACAAGGTCGGGACCGCAGCGATCGAGCGCGACTACGTCGCCATGTCCTCCAGGACAGGACAAATCGCCGCGACCCGGGGCGACGCCGCCGGCAAGCTGGCGGCTGGCGGCTCGGAAGCGCTCGAACAGGTTTTCGTCTTTCCCTATCTGGCCCATGCGCCGATGGAGCCGCTAGACGCCGTCGTGGCCTTCGATGGCGAAAAGGCCAAATGCCACTTCGGCTGCCAGGGGCCGGGAATTGACCAGAACGCCATTGCGACGGCGCTCGGCGTCAAACCCGAGAATGTGTCGATCGATGTCGCGCTGGCGGGCGGTAGCTTCGGTCGCCGCACGACAGCGAACGGCGATTTCGCGATCGAGGCGGCGCTGTGCGCCAAAGCCTATGGCAAGCCTGTCCCCGTAAAACTCGTCTGGACGCGCGAGGACGATTTGCGCGGCGGATTCTACCGGCCCTTCTTCGTCCACCGCATGCGCGGCCTCGTCGCGCAGGACGGTTCGATCGCCGCGATGAGCGACACCCTGGTGGGACAGTCGATCATGGCGGGCACGCCCTTCGAGAAGATGATGGTCAAGAATGGAATCGACGCGGTCTCCGTGGAGGGCGTCGCCGACCTGCCTTACAAGATCGCTGATTTCCGGGTTGACCTTCACAGTCCGAAACAGGGCGTTCCCGTCCTGTGGTGGCGGTCGGTCGGCCATACGCACACAGCCTTCGCCACCGAATCCTTCATCGACATGCTCATTGAGAAGGCGGGGCGCGATCCTGTCGAAGGACGCCTCGCACTGCTCGATCCCTCGTCGCGCGAGGCCGGCGTATTGAAGGCGGTTGCGAAGCTCGCGAACTGGAGCGGGCGCCGCAAGGACGACACGGGCTATGGCGTGGCCATGCACAAGTCGTTCAATACCTATGTCGCGCAGGTCGCGGAAGTCATGCGCGGCGACGGAGGCCTTCCGAAAGTGACGCGAGTCTGGTGTGCGGTCGATTGCGGCGTGCCGGTCAATCCGAACATCATTCGCGCCCAGATGGAGGGCGGCATCGGCTTCGGGCTGGGACATGCGCTTTATGCATCGCTCGACCTCGACGACAGCGGACGAGTGCGCCAGACCAATTTCGACAGCTATCGCTCGCTGCGCATCGCCGAGATGCCGCAGGTCGAGGTGACGATCATCCCGTCGAGCGAAAAGCCGACCGGGGTCGGAGAGCCGGGCGTGCCGCCGATCGGCCCCGCCGTCGCCAACGCATGGCGCGCCTTGACGGGCGTCGTCACAGCGCGTCTGCCCTTCGCGCAGGGAGGCCTGGCATGAAGGGGCTGCTTCCTTTTTTGGCGAGCGTCCTGTCGGCCGTGCTCGTCGCCTCGCTCGCATTCGGCCGCGATCCCGAAGGCGGGCTTCGCGACGCCAAATCCTTCGACTCGATAGGCGATCGTGGCCAACGCTCGGTCGCGCTGTTCGAAGAAGCTGGAAAGGTCATCCAGAACCCGCGTTGCATGAATTGTCACCCGGCGGGCGACCGCCCCACGCAAGGCCCGGACCTGCATCCGCATAATCCGCCGGTCGTGCGCGGCGCCGGCGACATCGGCGCGGCGGGCATGCAATGCGTGACCTGTCACCTCCAGGCCAATACGCCGATCAAGACCGCATCCATCCATAGCGTGCCCGGCAATCCGCAATGGCGGCTCGCGCCGATGGAGCAAGCCTGGCAGGGCAAGTCGCTCGGCGACATCTGCCGACAGATCAAGGATCCCCAGCGCAACGGCGGCAAGACCCTCGCGCAATTGCATGAACACATGGCCACGGACGAACTCGTCGCCTGGGGGTGGAATCCCGGCGAGGGCCGTGAACCCGTTCCGGGCACGCAGGCGCAATTTGGCGAAATCATCCAGGCCTGGATCAATACGGGGGCGGCTTGCCCGAATTAGCTTCCGGCATCGCAATTTCGCGCGAAAACGGCGTCAATTTCCGATTTGCGTACGTCACGCCAAGGCGTGACGGCGCGAAGTCCATTTTGCCGCGTCCGGCGAATTTCAGTCGCGCGAATTCAACTCTTCGTTTATAGTGCTCGCACAGCGCGAGAACTCCTGCGATGAGCAATTCCGTCATTCGTCTGGCTATACTTTTAGGTATCTTGCTTGGCTGCCTCGGCTTGATCGAGGAAGCGGTCTACCTCGCGATCGCCGTGTTCAAAGCGCCGCTGCTTGCCTTGGTGCCGGTCGCGCTGGTGGCGATCTTCCTGTTCTTCGTCGGAAAAATGTCGCCCGCCAGATTGGGTCGGCGCGACGAATGACGAGTTCGTCAGGCAAGACATGAGCCGGCGCGTCCTGCGCCTGCCTGTCCAAGCCTCGTCCGCTCACGCCTGTTGAGCGGCTTTCGCGATGACGCGATATTTTCCGCGCAACTCGTCGATGCACACTTTTTGGCCATCCCGTTCGAAATGCCAGAAAGTCCAGCCGTTGCATGCCGGCAGGCCCTGCGCCAGCGCGCCGATCTTGTGGATCGAGCCGACGATATCGCCGAGCGAGACGGCGCCGTCCGCCCGCACGATCGCCTGATGACGACGCCTGTCGTCGAACAGCACAGCGCCGGGCGCGATCATGCCGGCGTCGACGAGGCTGGCGAAGGCGACGCGCGGCTCCTGCCTTTTGGTCATTGGCGTGCTGAAGGAAGCCTCGTCCAGCCGCTCGGCCGAGGCGATGCGGGCTTTGGCGGCTTCGATATAAATATCGTCGCGCTCGCAGCCGATGAAATGGCGGCCGAGTTTCTTGGCGACGGCGCCGGTGGTGCCCGAGCCGAAGAAGGGATCGAGCACGATGTCGCCGGGTTTCGACGCCGACATCAGGATGCGCCCGAGCAGCGCTTCCGGCTTTTGCGTCGGATGGGTTTTCCGCCCCGCCTCGTCCTTGAGGCGTTCGCTGCCGGTGCAGATCGGGAAGAACCAGTCGGAGCGCATCTGGCAGTCTTCGTTGCCGGCCTTCAGCGACTCGTAATTGAATGTATAGGACTTGGCCTGCGGTCCCTTCGAGGCCCAGATCATCGTCTCGTGCGCGTTGGTGAAGCGCCGGCCCCGGAAATTGGGCATGGGATTGGCCTTCCGCCAGACGATGTCGTTGAGAATCCAGAATCCCAGATCCTGCATGATCGCGCCGACGCGGAAAATATTGTGATAGGAGCCGATGACGAAGATGGTCGCGTCCGGCTTCATGGCGCGCCGGGCGGCGGAAAGCCAATCTCGGGTGAACCGGTCATAATCGGCGAAGGACGCGAATTTGTCCCAGTCGTCGTCGACCGCGTCCACTTCGGACTGGTCCGGACGGGTCAACCCGCCTTCGAGCTGGAGATTGTAAGGGGGGTCGGCGAAGACCAGGTCGACGCTGCCCGCCGGCAGGCTGCGCATGGACTCGACGCAGTCGCCGATCATGATGACGTCGAGCGGCGGAACCTCGGCGAGACGAGGGGCGCCCCCGCGGACGGGCGGCGAACCGGCCCTTGTCCAGTACGCGATACAAGTTTCTGGACTTTGGAGCCGGCCGTCCCGGCGCGAAGGATACTCATGAACTCAAAACCACGACGCGACTGACTGACAGGGCGAAATTACGCGCATCGCGGTAAAGACGAGGTTTAGGGAATGCCGGGGAAGGTGTCCCTTTTCCGAACGGAAAGCTTAAGCAATTCTTATGGTTAACGATCTTCCCGCGCGATAGGCGACAAGCGTTAAAAAGCGGTGAAGCAATCGGGGCGATTTGAGCGGCGACAAAAGATTTTGCGCGAAAAACCCGCGGCGAAAGGTCTCAGGCCGGTTCGGCGAGCAACAGGCGGATCGGTTCGTAGGAGCGGCGATGTTCGCGGCATGGGCCGATCATTTGCAGCGCGGCGCGATGAACCTCGGTGGAATAGCCGGCATGCAGGGAAAATCCATAGCCGGGGTGGATGGCGTCAAGCCGCGTCATCAGCCGGTCGCGTGTGACCTTCGCGACGATCGAGGCGGCGGCGATGGACATGCTGGTCGCGTCGCCCTTGACGACCGCGCGGCCGGGACAGGGCAGGTCCGGCAAGTCGCGTCCGTCGACCAGCACGAGGCGCGGCGGGACCGAGAGCGAACGGACCGCTTGCGTCATGGCGTTCAACGTCGCCCGCCTGATATTGACTGCGTCGATTTCCGCAGCCGGCGCGAGGACAATCGAAACGGCCAAGGCGCGGGCGCAGATTTCATCATGCAGGGCCTCGCGACGGAGGGCGGAAAGCTTTTTTGAATCGTCGAGCCCGGACGGCAGGTCAGCGGGATCGAGGATGACGGCGGCGACGCAGACGGGGCCTGCGAGGGGCCCGCGCCCAACCTCGTCCACGCCCGCGACCGGCGCGACCCCTAGCGCGATCAGCTCCAGTTCGATCTCGAAATGTGCGGTCATGCGCCGGACTCTGCCGCGTCGAGCGCGTGCTTGAGAGAGCGCAGGTCGCGCCAGGCCTGCGCCTTTTTCACCGGCGTGCGCATCAGATAGGCGGGATGCAGCATTGGGAGCGCCCTGATCTTCCGGCCGCCGAATTCGACTTCCCGCCAATGCCCGCGCATGCGCGTGATCCCCTCTTTCTCGTCGAGCAGGGACTGTGCCGCGGCATTGCCGAGGAGGACAAGGAAATCTGGGGCGACCAGTTCGATCTGCCGGCGCAGGAACGGCAAGCAGAGCGCCAATTCCTGCGGCGTCGGCGTGCGATTGCCTGGCGGCCGCCATGGCACGACATTGGCGATATAGACCTTGGTCCTGTCGAGGCCGATGGCGGCGAGCATGCGATCGAGCAATTGGCCGGCGCGGCCAACGAACGGTTTTCCGGCCCGGTCCTCGTCCGCGCCCGGCCCCTCGCCGATGATCATGACGCGGGCGTCTTCGGCGCCGTCCGAGAAGACGAGCTCGGTCGCCGAATTTTTCAGGGCGCAGCCGTCGAAGGCCTGCAGCCTTTCCCGCAATTCCGCCAAGGTCGCGGCGCCCGCCGCCTGTTCGCAGGCGCTCCTGGTCGCCGCGTCATGCGACAAGGCGGCGGCCTGTTGCGTCACATTGGCTGTCTGCTGCCCGGCGGTTTTGGGCGGCGCGGGTTTTGGCGCCGCGGGCGCCCGCTTTTGCAGGACCGCGGGCGGCGCATCGTCGGGTCCTTCCTTCACGCCTCGGGCGGCCGCCGGCGGCGCAAGACGGGATCTGCCAGCGATTCGGCGTGGACTGGCGCGGGCGTCGTCGCGGGCCATTTCGGCGCAGATTTTTGAAGCGACTCGGCAAAGCGGTCGACCGCCGTCTCTCCGACGGGGCAGTCGACGCCCATGTCGACATACCAGCGCAGGAGCGCTGCAAGAATCCCCCTGTCCGGTCCGGCGGCGTCGAGCATGGCTGTTTCTAACCCTGGACATCGACGGGGGCAATGGTTTAGATATAAACTAAATTCGCGGCGATTGGGCGTTTCGCCAGTGGACAGCGGCGCACGGAACGTTATGAAGGTGGGCGTGAGAGGCGCGGGCAGACCCCTGCGCCGGCTGGAGACGAAGATGAGTCAGGTCGAGATCGAACCGCGCGAGGCGATGGATTATGATGTTGTGATCGTCGGCGGCGGCCCGTCCGGCCTCGCCGCAGCAATTCGGCTGAAGCAGATCAATCCCGAATTTTCCGTCGTCGTCGTCGAAAAAGGCTCGGAAATCGGCGCGCATATCCTGTCCGGCGCGGTGATCGATCCGGTCGGACTCGACACGCTCCTGCCCGGCTGGCGCAAGGATGGCGACTGCCCGCTGAAGGTTCAGGTGACGGAAGACCGCTTCTACCTGCTCGGCCCCTCGGGCGGCGTCCGCCTGCCCAACTTCCTGATGCCGCCGCTGATGAACAATCACGGCAATTTCGTCGGCTCGCTCGGCAATGTCTGCCGCTTCCTCGGCGCGAAGGCCGAAGAACTCGGCGTCGAGATCTACCCCGGCTTCGCCGCGACGGAAATCCTGTTTGGCGAGACGGGCGAAGTGCTCGGCGTCGCCACCGGCGACATGGGCGTCAGCCGCGATGGCAAGCCGAAGGACTCTTTCACGCGCGGCATGGAGCTTCGCGGAAAATACACGCTGTTCGCCGAGGGCGCGCGCGGATCGCTCTCCAAGCAGCTTATCGCTTCGCTCAGGCTCGACGAGGGCCGCGAGCCACAAAAATACGGCATCGGTCTCAAGGAAATCTGGCGCGTCGATCCGTCAAAGCATCAGCCGGGCCTGGTGCAGCATTCCTTCGGCTGGCCGCTCGCCTCGGACACTGGCGGAGGCTCCTTCCTCTATCATATCGAGGACAACCAGGTCGTGGTCGGCATGGTCGTGCATCTCAACTACAAGAACCCGACTTTGTCGCCGTTCGACGAGTTCCAGCGCTTCAAGACGCATCCGATGATCCGCAATGTCTTTGACGGCGGCAAGCGCCTTGCCTATGGCGCCCGCGCCCTGACCGAGGGCGGCTGGCAATCCGTGCCAAAGCTCGCCTTCCCCGGCGGCGCGCTGATCGGCTGCGCGGCCGGCTTCATGAACGTGCCGCGGATCAAGGGATCGCATAATGCCGTGCTCTCCGGCATGGAAGCCGCGGAAGCGGCGGCAGAGGCGCTGGCCGCGGGCCGCGCCCATGACGAACTCAGCCGCTATGACGCCGGCTGGCGCGCGGGCCCGATCGGGGCCGACCTGAAAAAGGTGCGCAACGTCAAGCCGCTGTGGTCGAAGCTTGGGACATTCATCGGCGTGCCGCTTGGCGGCGTTGACATGTGGCTGAACAACCTCTTCGGCCTGACCCTGTTCGGCACGTTGAAGCATGGCAAGAAGGATTGCGACACGCTCAAGCCGCTCGGCAAGGTCACGCCGATTGTCTATCCGAAACCCGATGGCGTGATTTCGTTCGACAGATTGTCATCGGTCTTCCTGTCCAACACCAATCACGAAGAAGACCAGCCGTGCCATCTCAAGCTGGCCGATCCCGCAATTCCCGTCGAGAAGAACCTTCCGCTTTATGGCGAGCCCGCCCGGCTTTATTGCCCGGCGGGCGTCTATGAGGTGGTCTATGCCGACGAGGCCGCAAAGACTGGCCCACGCTTCGTCATCAACGCGCAGAACTGCGTCCACTGCAAGACCTGCGATATCAAGGACCCCGCCCAGAACATCACCTGGACGACCCCGGAAGGCGGCGGCGGACCTAATTATCCCAATATGTGACGTCGAATATATTTTCCCGACGAAGTCCATATTTACGAAGTCTCAAGCGGCCCCACGCCACAATGCCTCTGGCGTAATTTGCGCCAGAGCATTTTCAAGTGAAGCGGCTACCGGTTCGCGTGAAGAAAATGCGCCAAAACGAGACGTTGGAGCCCCGTTCCGTGTCCATCGGATCGGACGAGGCTCTGCACGAGCCGAAAGGCTTTCGGGGCCGTGGCATGAAAATGAACTTCCCTAATTTTGGCTTCAATATTTCCCGCAGCCTGGGCCTGGCGAGCGTCGCCCTTCTGACTTGCGGACCGGCGCAGGCGGAATGGGGCGGCGATTCCAGCGTTTTCCTGGCGGATGAGTTGACGTCCTGGGTCGGATATTCCGAAATGACCGGCGACTCACGCGACATGCTCGCCCTCAGCATCTATATCTTCGCCCTGATCTTCGGCGTGCTGACCCGCATGAACCTGGGCGACATGGCCTTCGGGCGCGCTGCTGAACGGCGCCGTCGGCGCGGTTGGCGTCTGCCTCGCGCTCTATGTCTTCGGCCCGCGCTATCATCTCTTTCCCCGACTTGACCGGGGGCATGCGATTTAATGTCACGCTGATTGCCTGCGCGCCTCGCGCCAGCATCATGCTGATGATTGCCGCAGTCCTGAAGAAAACGCTCAAGCGGAATCTGGGCCAGTTCCTCGACAGGTTCGGCCGTCCCGAAAAGCCGAAGCTCTTCGAGGCCGAAGAGCCGCTTCCGCCGCGGGTGGCGACAGCCCTGCGCAAAAACTGAGCGGACCGCCGAACGCGGGCGCAGCTCAAGCCCGCAAAGGCGAAAACCTCTGGCCGCTGGCCCGGTCCCAAAGGGCGCGCAGCCGCGCGTCGTTGGCGCCGCGCAAGAATTCGCCCTCTTCCATCACGGGATAAAGTTCGGCGAAACTGACCACGCTGTTTTCGGAGACGCGGCGGCGGAAATAGTCGAGCTCGAACTGGTTGGGATGATCCAGGCCTGCCGCCGCCGTCAGTTCGGCCAGGCAGTGCAACGTCGCGCGGTGGAAATTGGCGACGCGCTGGCTCTTGTCGGGAACATGGATGGCGCGACCGCGCGCAGCATCCTGGGTGGCGACGCCGGTCGGGCAGTGATCCGTGTGGCAGGACAGCGACTGGATGCAGCCGACCGAAAACATGAAACCGCGCGCAGAATTGCACCAGTCAGCGCCGAGCGCCATGGCCCTGGCCATGTCGAAGGCGGTGAGAATCTTGCCGGAGCAGCCGAGCCTGATCTTTGCACGCAAGCCTGAGCCAATCAGCGCGTTGTGGACAAAGTTCAGGCCCTCGCGCATCGGCATGCCCAGATGGTCCATGAATTCGAGCGGCGCCGCGCCGGTCCCGCCTTCCTTGCCGTCGATGACAATGAAATCAGGCGCTATCCCGGTTTCCAGCATGGCCTTGCAAATGCCTAGAAACTCGACGGGCTGGCCAAGGCAAAGCTTCATGCCGACGGGCTTGCCGCCCGACAGGGCGCGCAATGTGCTGATGAAGACAAGCAATTCAACCGGCGTCGAAAAAGCGCTGTGACGGGCCGGCGAAACACAATCGACGCCCATCGACACGCCGCGAATGGCGGCTATTTCCTCGGTCACCTTTGCGGCGGGCAACACGCCGCCGTGGCCGGGCTTGGCGCCCTGGCTCAGCTTGATCTCGATCATCTTGATTTGCGGATTTTGCGCGACGGCGGCGAATTTCTCCTTGCAGAAGGAGCCGTCGAGCGTCCGGCAGCCGAAATAGCCCGAGCCGATTTCCCAGATGATGTCGCCGCCCTTTTCGGCATGATAGGGCGAAAACCCGCCCTCGCCCGTGTCATGCGCGAAACCGCCCGCTTTGGCGCCGCCGTTGAGCGCGCGAATGGCGTTGGACGAAAGCGCGCCGAAACTCATCGCGGAAATATTGAGCACAGACGCCAAATAAGGTTTCTGGCAGTCCGGGCCGCCGACCTGGACGCGAAAAGGCTCGGCCGAGGGCGGCCGGGGCGCCAGCGAATGCAGCATCCATTCGAAACCGTCCGAGTAAACTGCGAGCTGCGTGCCGAAAGGCCGCTTGTCGAGCTGCATCTTGGCGCGCTGATACACCAGCGCCCGCCTGTCGCGACTGAACGGCGAGCCGTCCGTCTCGCTCTCGAACAAATATTGCCTTATCTCCGGGCGTATCTCCTCGATGATAAAACGCAGATGCGCGAGGATCGGGTAATTTCGCAGGACCGAATGGCGCTTCTGGACGAGATCGCCGAGGCCGATCGTGGCAAGGGCGCCGAAAAGCGCGAGCGCGCCGACGAGGTAATTGAAAAGGTCGGGTCGCCAGGTCATCTCGAGCAAGGTCCAGACAAAAAGGACAACGCTGAGCAACAAGGCGAGATAACGCGGCGCGAAAATCAGGCTGAGCAGGCGCATAAGGTGTCTCTGTTGCTGTGAAGGCGATGCCTTGAGGCTATGACGGAGCTTATATCATGTCCGGCCACGACAATCAGACGACATGGCGCCTGCGCCAGCCTGACCTCTCTGATGCGCCCGAGCGCCCTTGCAGGCCGGCAAGGACGCGGATGCCGGGGAATGCTAGGGTAACGGCGTGGCATCCGATTGTTTCGCAGGAGGAATAAAGTTGGACAGGCCCCCCGAAACCGCTCCGAGGCCACGCCTGCCGGAACTGGCTATCCTGTTCGCCGGCTGCCTGATCGCGCTCCTGTCCTTCGGACCGCGCTCGGTCATGGGCGCTTTTCAGCTGCCGGTTTCCGCCTCCTATCCCTGGGGCGCTGCGACCTTCTCCATCGCCCTTGCGGCGCAAAATCTGCTCTGGGGCCTCGGCCAGCCCTTCGCGGGCGCGCTGGCCGACCGATTCGGCTCGAAATATGTGCTGATCGCCGGCGCGTGCCTGTATGCCGCAGGACTTGCCGTGATGGGCCAGACCCCATCGTCCCTCGGCTTCGACCTCTCGGCCGGCGTGCTGATCGGCTTTGGCCTGTCAGGCGCCTCCTTCAACCTCGTGCTCGGCGCTTTCGCCAAGCTGCTGCCGCCGCAAAGGCTCAGCTATGCCTTTGGCGCGGCGACCGCGGCCGGCTCCTTCGGCCAGTTCCTGTTCTCGCCACTCGCCGGCGGGTTGATCGGCTCGATCGGCTGGGAAAAGACCTGCCTCGTTCTCGCCTGCCTCGTACTGCCCGTCATTCCCCTGGCTTTTGCCGTGGCGACCCCGCCCGCGCCCGTCGCTTCGCAGGCTCAAGCGACGGAAGGCCAGGCCGCGACGTTCCGCAGGGCGCTGGGGCATAAATCCTATGTCCTGCTGGTGACCGGCTTTTTCACCTGCGGTTTCCAGCTCGCCTTCATTACCGTGCATTTCCAGCGTTATGTCGTGGAAAGCGGCGTGCCCGCGCTATTCGGCTACTGGGCCTTCGCGCTGGTCGGCATCTTCAACATATTCGGCTCGCTGTTTTCGGGCTGGCTCGGCCTGCGCCTGCCGCGCCGCTACATTCTCAGCGCCATCTATTTTTCGCGTGCCGTGGCGACGCTCATTTTCATCAGCCTGCCTCCAAGCCCGCAGGGAGCGCTGATCTTCGGCGCTGTCACCGGCCTGTTGTGGCTCTCGACCGTGCCGCCGACCTCGTCGCTGATCGGCCAGATGTTCGGCTCCGGCCATCTCTCGATGCTCTATGGCTTCGCCTTTTTCTCGCACCAGGTCGGCGGATTCCTCGGCGTCCTGCTCGGCGGCTTTTTTCGCGAGGCGAGCGGCTCCTACATGCCGGTCTGGATCCTCTCCATCGCGCTCGGCGTGATCTCGGGCCTGATAAACCTGCCTATCGTCGAAGCCAGGGCGGAGCCCGCGCCTCAACCGGCCGAATGACCTGGCGATAAGATGAAGCGCCTGAGCGCCACCAGAGCCCAGATCGCCTCGACAAGGCCGAAGGGCCATGCGCCCTGCAGGAAGCCATAGGCCGAACCGAGCGCGCAAGCGAAGGCGAAGCCCAGAATGTAGATGCGGCCGCGCGGCTCCAGCGCATAGCAGACCAGCATGGCGCTGACCGCGAATAGGCCGAACAGCGTCAGCGTGTCCATCGTCGTCTCCTCGGGTTTGGTCCTGACCCGGCTTCGATGCTATAGCGCAAAAACCCCTTTTGCGAGGAGCCTTCTTTGCCTATGTCCCGGCCCGTTTCCAGCGAACCCGTGCTGCATGTCTTCGATCTCGACGGCACGCTCGCCGATACCGCGGGCGATCTGATGGCCTCCCTCAATTACGTCCTGCTGCACGAGGGTTTCGCGGCAGAGCCGGTGGAAGACGCGCGCTCGCTGCTCGGCGCGGGCGCCCGCGCCTTGATCCAGCGCGGCCTGGCGGCGCAGCATGCAAGCGTTTCCGAGAAAAAACTCGAGGACATGTTCCAGCTTTTTCTCAGCTATTACGAGACCCGCATCGCCGACGACAGCCGCCTCTATCCCGGCGTGATCGCCGCGCTTGACGCGCTCGCCGCGCGAGGGGATTTTTTCGCCGTCTGCACCAACAAGATCGAGCGCCCGGCGCGGCTACTGCTTGAAAAGCTCGGCGTCGCCGACCGCTTCGCCTTCATCTGCGGCCAGGACACTTTTGGAGTCGCCAAGCCCGACCCGAAACCTTTGCTGAAAACCATCGAGGCGTCACGCGGCAAGGTCGGGCGCACTCTGATGATCGGCGATTCCAAAACCGACATCGCCACGGCGCGCGCCGTGGGCATTCCGGTGATCGCCGTGGATTTCGGCTATACCGACCGACCCATCGAGGAGTTTTCGCCCGACCGGGTGATTTCGCATTTCGACGAACTTCCCGCAGCCGTCTCGGAATTTTTCTAATCCACAGGTTCAAGATCAATGCATGTTCTTCTCGTGAATTACGCGCGCGTTCCGGTCTTCGCCTATGGCGGCACCGAGCGGGTGATCTGGGATCTCGCCTGGGGACTGACGCAACTCGGCCATCAGGTGACATTCCTGGTTCCCAAGGGTTCGCATTGCGACTTCGCCAATGTGCTGGTTTTCGACACCGAGCGGCCGCTCAAGGAGCAGATCCCCAAAAATGTCGACATCGTCCATTTCCAGTTCCAGCCCGATTTCGACCTCGATACCGATTTCGACCTGCCCTACCTGATGACCGAGCACGGCAACTACAATCGCAAGCCGTTCCGGCCCCTGAACACGGTCTTCGTCTCGCGCGATCACGCCGCACGGCATAATTCCAACGAATTCATCTACAACGGCCTCAACTGGGACGCCTACGGCCCCGTCGATTTCTCGGCCAAACGCGATTACTTCCATTTCCTCGGCAAGGCGGAATGGAGCGTCAAGAACGTCAGGGGCGCGATCCAGGTCGCAAAAAAGGCCAAGGTGACGCTCGATGTGCTCGGCGGCGACCGCTACAATTTTCGGCGCGGTTTCAGGATGACTTTTTCCCGGCGCATCCGTTTCCATGGCATGGTCGGCGGCGAGGAGAAATTCCGGCTGTTGAACGGCTCGCAGGGGCTGATCTTCCCGACCCGCTGGCACGAGCCTTTTGGGCTGTGCATGATCGAGAGCCTGTACTTCGGCTGCCCGGTTTTTGGAACGACCTACGGCGCCCTGCCCGAACTGATCACCGGGGATGTGGGCTTTCTCGCCAATACGCCGGGAGAATTGACGCAAGCGGTGCGTGAAAAAAGCTTTAACCCGAAAACCTGCCACGAACATGCGCGCGACACTTACAACGCATTGGCGATGGTGAGAGGTTACGTCGCCTGTTACGAGCGGATTTTGAACGGCGCCAAACTGAACGCGAAGCCGCCTTTCTTGACGAACAAGTCACGGAAGATGTTGCCGTGGTGAGGTCAAGCGTCCAGGATATTGCGCAGGGGGGCCTCGATGTGGCCACCGCAATAAGCGTCGCCGTAATCTCGCCGCGTCTTGGCGGCCAGCTTGGCCAGCGGCGGCAACTCGGCGATCCGGCGCGTCAGGGGCGCGGTTTCTGCCAAAATCGTCTCGATCATGCCGATCGGTCATGGTCGACCAAAGGCTTGATGTCACGATGTCCGCGATGCCGGGCGCCTTGCTGCCGAGCAGGAAGCCGGAGTCCGGCTTCAGGCCGTGGCGGCGGCCCGTCTCTTCCCACAAGGCCATCCATTTCTTCAGGCGGGGGATAAAATCCTGCCAACGCTTTTTCGTCCACATCTCGCGTCCCCCGTTCAGGGTGATCTCGTCGATCACGTCATTGGCGTCATTCACGATCTTCATCGTCATGGCGCGCAGGTCCGGGCTGGCCGGCATGAGGTCCAGCGTCTCGCCCAGATAAAAAATGATGGCCGGCGTCTGGGCGATGGCGAAGTCCGCCTTTTTGTCGACAAGCACGGGCGGTCCCATGAAAGGGACCGGCATCTCGTTCACCGGCCGCTCCATCAGCCCTGAGATCGCCGCGTCGCCACGCTCGGTCCAGGACCTTCCGGCGTAGGCGAGAACCGCGCGCACGAACTGGCCGCGAAACGGTACAGACCAATAGTAGAGATCGTAGTCGGGCATCGTGGAAGTCCCTGATCAAAGCGCCTGCAATAACGCGCGCGCGAGGCGACCCGTTCAGAGACGGAGCGATTCAATGCGCTTTATATTGACGCAAATTGATCGAATGAGCCCGATTCCAACGAAATCGCCGCCAATCCTTCGCGAACCGGGAGTTGCGGCGTTCCGCGCTTGCCAGCCCCCTACTGCGTCAATACGACTTGCAGTCTTGTCATGTCCGATCGGCCGCGATCGTCGACAACGCGCAACAGATATTGCCCAGGCTTGGGACGCCAGGAAAAAGTTTCTCCGGACTTGGAGCTTCCGAGATATTGATTGTTGGCGAACCAGTGAAGGCTGCGCACCTCGCCGTCGGCGCTGGCGGCGAGCGGAACGGTCTCGCTCGTGTCATTCATCCGGACGCGATATTCCACGCTGGATTGAGGCGAGGTGATCAGGGGTCTTTGTTCGTCGCCTACCGCCGGCGCAGAGGCCGTCCCCGAACAATCCTTCCGCCAAGGCGGCAATATCTCTTTCACAATGCCTGCTTTTTCCAGGGTCTGCTGCAATTCGCTTGGCCAGACTTCGAAGGAACGGTACTCGGTGACGCCCGCCTGAAAATGGCACGCGCGTTCTCCCGTGTGCAGATCCACAAGAATTTTGCGGTATATGTCATGTTTGCGTATCGGCGATACCCCGGGAAAGAACCATGTCCCCGCCTGAGCCGGGCAATCGTCCAGCGTTAGATCTCCGGTCGTTGCGCAGACCTTGATCTTGCGCAGGCGCAAATGCTGGGCCTTGCCCGCTATGCGCTCTCGGTTTCGTTCTTTTTCGTTGATCGCGTCGACCATGGCAAAAAAAAGTGGCGCCGCGGCGCGGATTCCAACCAGGGACGGATTGTTCGAGCCGTCGAAATCGCCGATCCAGACCACCAGCGCATAATGCCCGAAAATCCCTGCGGTCCAGGCGTCATGAAATCCGTTCGACGTTCCGGTTTTCCAGTAGACGATACGGTCTTGCGCAACCGTATTGATCCGCGGCCTGTCCGCGAGCATGTCCAGCGTCATGAAACTGGCTTCAGGACTGAACAGTCTTTTTCGGTCGTCAGGCTCGGTTTCCGACAATTGATAGACCAGCGGCCTGAGATCGCCGTCATTGGCCAAGGCGCCGTATAGCATCGCCAGTTCACGCGGGGTTACTTCGGCGCCTCCCAAAACCAGCGACAATCCGTAGCTGGCTTTGTCCCGCAACCCGGTGACGCCCGCATTTTTCAGAAAATCATAAAGGTCTGGGGCTTGAAGTTGCGCCGCCAGTTTGATCGCAGGAATGTTGCGACTGAGGCGCAAGGCGTCGCGCGCGGATATCGGACCGCGAAAATCGCGATCGAAATTATCAGGTGCGTAACTGCCAAAATTGACGGGCGCGTCACCCAGCATGCTCAGCGGATGAATAAGCCCCTGATCGAGCGCCAGCGCGTAGACGAACGGCTTCAACGTCGACCCGGGCGAACGCTTGGCCCTTGTGCCGTCAACTTGACCATTGATGGAGCGATCGTTGAAATCAGCCGAACCAATGCTGGATATGACATTCATGTCCTGGGTATCCACAAGCAGGGCGCTGGCGTTGCGGATGCCGTTCTCATGGCGATCCCCGACATATTTCCGGAGGATCCCCGTCAATGTTTGCTGCGTGTCGAGATCAATGGACGCGGCGATGCGTTGGCGATCGGCGTATTTCGACAATAACTCCCGCGCAAGATGCGGCGCCTCGAACGGCAAGTCGGCGACGCCATAAGTCGAAAGCGGCAATTGGAAAAATGGCTTCTGAACATCATCGCCGCGATGGACGCCAAGCCAGCGCTCGAACAACCGGTTGCGCGCCTCCACCAGCATCGGCTTGTCAGGGTTGTTGCGTTCGGGCCGGCGACGCCGGGGGCTTTGCGGGATCACCGCAAGCGTCATCGCCTGGGGCAACGTGAGGTTCTTGGTCGTGGCATGGAAATAAATGGCGCTCGCTGCGCCGGCGCCTTCGATATTGTAGGCGTAGGAGGCGCGATTGAGATAGGCTTCCAGCAATTCATCCTTGCTGTAATGCGCCTCCAATTGCAGGGCGCGCAGGATCTGCTGGAATTTGCCGGAAAGGTTGCGGCTGCTGACGCCATACACCATGCGCGCGAGCTGCATGCTGATCGTCGAGGCGCCGATCTTGCGGCCTCCCAAAACGTAAGTCCGCAGGAATCCTCTCACCAGGGATATCGGGTTGACGCCGATGTGCTCATAAAAATACCTGTCCTCGTGCAACAGGACCGCTTCGCGAAATTGCGGCGACATGTCCGCAAGGGGCGTAAAAAGGCGGTATTTTTGATCCGGCGACAATGTCAGGCGAAGCAGTTGCCCGCGCCGGTCGTAAACAGCGCGCGAAAAGCCAATGTCGTTGAGAGGAGCCGGCTTGCCGGCCAGCAGGCCGACAAACGCCAAGGACATGACGACGCATCCCGCCACGAGCATGCGCGCAAATCGTCTGGAATTCGTCGTCATGGCCTTGGTCAGCATGGGCTGCGCTACCGCACCGTGAGCGTTCCTGCGATACCCCGCGCCTTGATGGCGCGCTCATACATGGATTCGACATAGGCCGGCGGCGTCGTGAAAACGCCAGCGTTCACGGCCTTGATCTTGTAGCGATAGACCACGTCGCTCGCAGGCACTTCCCCAAAAGCGATCACCCTGTCTTCGCGCACGTCGACAGCCTCCGGCGTCCAGGGCTGCCCGTCAAAATCGCCGACGTCTGCCTGCTCCCTGGCTTGCTGTTCGTCGTCGCCGCCGGGCGTTCCTTGATCGGCGCTGTTGTCGCCGGGAGACTCCGCGGTCGCACTCGGACGCGCGATGCTTTCCGGAACCGTTTCGAAACCCGAAGGCAAAAGCTCCACCAAGGCCATGTTGGCAAGCGTCTTGTTGTCATGGGCGCGCATGGTCACGACGACCTCGATGGTGTCGCCAAGTTTGACCTCCCTGACCGGCTGATGCGCAGCGTCGAGGTATTGCCGGCTGATTTCGAGTCCGTCTTCGATCGGTTGCGTCGGGCGAATGCGATCGTAGCCGTCAGTGGCCAGTTGATAGAACAAGCCATAGGCGCCGCCGCCCGAAAACGCCACGTCGCCTCGCGTCAACATCGGCTGGGCGCGTTTGACCTGCTCGCCCGTCAGAGCCAGAGGCTTCCATCCACCCTGGTCGTCCTGCTGGCTGATCGCCAGATGGGCTTCGGTCTGCCTTGTGGACGCCTGGCCGTAGGCGCTGAAAGCCATGATCGCATAGGACGACGACAAGGTGTTGTAGCCGCCCTCGCCAATGAAATTCGCAATGCGGAAAAGGATGTTGCGATCGAGGTTTGGCAATTGTTCCGGGAAATGATCCGACACGATGGCCAGATATTGCGCATAGCGGTTCACGCTGTTGTAAAAGGAGGAATCCCTGAAATATTGACCATGAGCCTGCCAATAGGCAGGATCGCCAAGCGTGAACTCGTTCATCAGCTGGCTGGCCTCGGGCGCGAGCTGCATCAGCTTGTAGGCCGCGGCTATATAGACAGCCGTCAGGTCGTTCTTCCACTCGTTTTTGTGCTCGTCATTCAAATAGCGCAACAGGTTGGGCAGGTAATTCGCGGTCACCACCCCGCTGCGTGTCAGCACATAAATCCCGTAGGCTTCGTTGCGCGCTTCCTCCAGCGAGGACGGGCTGCGATTGACCATCGTCTTGACGTAGTCCTGCGCAAGGCGAAATGTCTCCTCCGGCGCCGGCAGATGCTTTTCCTTCGCCAGGAGCATGTAATGCAGCGCGTAGACGCTGACAAAATCATTCGCTTCGCCGCCGTACCACCAATAACCGAAACCGCCTTTTGAATTTTGCAATTCGCGCAGGCGCTGCATCGCATGCGTCACGCTCGCTTGCACCACGGCCGCGTCGCCCCCCAGGTCTTTTTGCCCATACAGGATGACCGCAGGAAAAGCCTTGCTGACCGTTTGCTCGGTGCAGCCATAAGGGTATCGGTCAAGATATTGCGCGAGCCCGGGAATGAGGCTGACTGGCAAGGTTGAAACGGATGCGTTGACGGCCGCAAATTCCGGGTAAAGATCGCGATCTTGCTTGACCTGTTGCTCGCCCTTGCCGGCATAGCCGCTCAACAGCGCCGTCATGCTTGGCAGCGGCGGCCGCACGCTGAGAGTTTGCTCGATACTCGCCGATGCCCGGCCGGATGTGGCGACGAACTTCAGCGTGGCCCCGCCCAATACGTCCCTGGCCCTCACGCGCACAAGCGACTTGGTTTCGCTGCCTTCTGCGACTGCCAATTCGCTTTCGGCCCCTTCGACGACATCAAGGTGTTCGGACGGCGCGACCGTGAGCTTGATCCGGGCGTTTTTGCCGGACCCCTGGATATTGTTGGCCACGCTCAAGCCTACGACGAACTCATCGCCCGGAGCGGCGAAAGTCGGCGCGTTGGGCGAAATGATGATATCGCCTTGGGCAAGCGCCTTGCCCTCGGCGGCGCCGATTGTCTTGTCGGAGACAGACACCGCCATGACCCGCAATTTTCCGTTGAAATGATCGGGGATCGGGTAGCGAATTTCGCGCAAAGTCGTGTCGGAATCGATTATGCCTGACCAGAAGACAACCGGCGGCAAGGTTTTTCGCTTGAAGGGATTGAGGTTCTTGCCGTCAGGCGCGGATTTTCGCGCTTCGTCTTCGCCATCGCCGCCTGTTTGCGAGAGCGATTGCATGATCGAATATTCGGGCATCAGAAGGTCGAGAATTTGCGACGTCGCGACATGCAGACCGCGACGATTAACAAAATAGCCGAGCGGGTCCGGCGTCTGGTAATGCGCATATTGCAGAATGCCTTCATCGACGGCGTAGATGATGATCTTTCCGGGCGCCCTGGTCTTGTACCCGATGGTCAAACTGTCGCCGGGCTTGGCCTTTTCTGGCACGGTCAATGCGATCTGGCTGTCGACGGCGTCGGTGCTGACGAAGAAAGGTTCGACGTCATAGGCGAGAGGCGCGGTATAAATGTCCCGCGACTGCAAGGAACGAACGAATTGCACGTTCACGAAACCCTTGCCGTTGAAGCCTTTTGGAATGGCTATGGTCTGCACGGAACTGGTCGTCGCGGACTTGAACCACTTGAAGGCCAGGACCTTGTCCGTTTCCAGTGTGATCAGCCCGGCGCCCGTGTAAGGGGAGACGATGTTAAGCGTGATCGTTTCCTCGGGCTCGTATTTTTTCTTGTCGAGCTTGACGCTGATCGTCGCGTCCTTGCGCGCGTGTCCCAGCATGCTCCCTTCGCCGACAATCGTATAGGCCACCCGTTGCAGCGTCGCGCCGCGCTCGTCGAGGAGGATGAGGGCATAGTCGCCCGCTTTGGCGCTGTCGAGCGTGGTCGCGGTCCCCTTGGCGGAGATCGGAAGCGCGCCGGAAGAAACGATGGTTTCCTTCGGAACGGATCGATATTCGTAAGCCCCGCCCTCATTCTTGATCAGCGATGAAATATAGTCGATCCGCGCGACGTTGAATTTGAGATTGGGCGCCTCGACGGGCGCGAGGTCGCTATTGACCGCGATCAACTGCAACTGGCGTTTTTCGTCCTTGTTGACGTAGCCAAGATTGCCTTCCGTTTTTATGCCGACAACATAGGAGCGCGAAGACACCAGGACGCTGCTGGCCGATCGAACGCTGCGTCCGGAATCCTGCGCAAAGCCCTCGGCCAGGAATGACAGTCGGTATGTGGAGGCGCCGAACTGACCGAGTTTGAGGTCGAACATGGCCTTGCCGTCATTGTCGGTTTGTGCGTCGCCAATAGGTTGGTCAAAGCTCTTTGGCGCCTTCAGTGGATCGAAAAACTGGTAATCAGCGAACTCCTTGAAGCTGAAACTGCCTGGCGTCACGCTCAGGCTCGCCTTGATGCGGTGGTCCACCGCCGGAGCGCCATAGAGATGCTGCAAGGCGACGGTCGCCTTCAGCCCTTCCGGCGACAGCCATCCTTTCGGCGAGGGTCGATTGAATTCAGACGTGATTTTCAACGTGTCCGGCAGGAACTCCTCGACGCGCACCGATGTAGAGCCGATCTGGGCGCCCCCGTCGCGTTCCGAGGCGATAGAGAGACGAAGATTATAAACGCCGGTTGGCGATGTCTCCTGAGTGGCGAACCGATATTCGGCAAGACCCTCGGCGTCCAGTTTGACGACGGCTTTGTCGACCACCTGCCCGCGCGGATTCGTCACTTCCATTTGCAGTGGCGCGTCAGCCAGGCTTTTCGTCCAGTTTCCCTGTTTGACGACCATGCCGACATGGCCTTCCTCGCCAGGACGATAGATGCCGCGATCGGAAAACAGGAAGGCCCGCAAATCATCTTCGGACCCCGCGAGCCCCTCGGTGTCGAAGCGCGAATAATCAAGTTTGCGGTCGCGTTCCTGGTAAGACATGAAGGCGAGATCGTCGCCCTTCTTCACGACATAGGCGACGGGCTGCTTGTCATTGCCCAGACCCTGCAGGCTTGGAACAATGGCGTGGCCATCGCCGCCGGTTTCGGCGACGGCGACCGCCAAGCCGTTGAGACCGAGTACTTCGACCTTCGCGCCGGCTACGGGCTCCCCCGTCCTGACCGATTGCACGAAGACGTCATGCGCGCCTTCGCTGGAGGTCTTGACGACCAGGCCCAGGTCAGACACCAGCACGAAACGATTGTCGGTCGAAACGACGCTTTCTTCGCCCTTTGCGTCCTTGTCGATGGCCTGGACGGACAGGAAGAACAATCCCCGGCCCCGTGCCTCGCCATTCGCGCGGCCGGCTGTCTCTCCGGCTTGTCTCGTCAGATAGGGAGCAAAATCGAAGCCGGAGAATTGCGGCTTGCGGAGATCGACGGAGGGCAATTCCACATCGTCACTGAAATGCTCGGCAATATTATGCGCGGAAAAATGACGGTTGGAAAAGGAGGGATCCGCAAAATTGCCGCGCGTCTGGCTGACCAGATGAGCGATGGCGTCGTTCATGACGCGCTCGACCTGGAAACGCAATTTTTGAGCGCCGAGCGAATAGACGGATATTTTCTTGTCCCCGCTCAAGCTCAACAACGCGCCGTCGCTCAATATTTGCACTTCCTTGCTGTAACCCGGCGCAAGGACGGTATCGACATGATCCGCGGACAGCACATAACCGCCCTTGGCGGACAGTCCCTTTCCGACCTTGACATAGACCCAGCGGCCGGGATCGACGTCGAGCCTGATGCTGTGCAGCGTCGCATAGGGCTCGACCGCGGCGCTGACAGAGAAGTGGATTGGCGACGCCTTGGCGAGCACGCCATCCGTCACTTCCGACGCGCTCGTCCAGGCGTAATCCTTGACGGGCTTTTCTTCCTTGGTCAGCGGCTGCTTGTCGGCTGGAAGGAGATAGATTTCGATTTTCTGGGCGAGCTCGTCAACGGAAACCGGGACATTGCTTTTGACGATCAGGACCTGTCCAGGAACATAATGATCGTCCTTTACAATGCGCATCTCGATTTTTTCGAATGTCGCATATTCGAACTTGCTGGGTATGCGCACCCTTTGTTCAAGCTCGCCGGGTTTCGCCGCCGCAAGCGGTTGCCCCCCCGCCGAGGCCGTGATTCCCGGGAGCACGGCGACTTTCACGAAACGCTCCTTGTCGGGCAGCGTCTTGATCGGCGTCGTGACCGTCGCCTTGGCTCCGCTCTGGTCGAACTGAACGTCAAATGGCAGGTTTTCGGACTTGGCGACAATCTTGCGGTCGGTCGGCTTGGCGCCGTCGGTCAGCTCTTCCAGCGTGAACCGCAGGTGGTCCCGGACCGTCTGCGCATCAACCGGCGCATTGAAATCGAGAACGGTGGAAACGCCTCTATTTTCGACGTCATTTGGATCCTGAAGGAATTCCATCTCCGTCACGTGCGCGCTGAGCGGCTGCGTGGCGAAGTGCATGCTGGTGTTCGCGAGTTCGATCGCCTCGGGAAAAATCGATTGGTCAAACTGCACTTGATAGGTTTGCGCCGTCGGCCAGAATTTCTTTGGCCTGAAGGTCAGGCGATAATCATTGTCCCAGCGCCAAAGGCCATCAACCTCGGGCGTCATGTGGACGCCCGTCAATTGCCGCCGCCCCGCGAGATGCAGCTTGCGATCGGGCGTCCGGCAGCGTGTGACGGGTTGCTGGACCACTTTTCCCGCGGACCAAACATTTTCCATGCTGGTCACTTCCGTACAAAATGAAACGGACAAAGCCGACTTGTCGGAAACGCCGAGTACAGCAACGCCTGAGTTTTCGATTGTAAGTTTTATTTTGTCGGGCAACTGGCCCGTCACGGGGCCGCCGACCTTTTCGGCGGTGACCGGTAGAGGGGGGCTGGTCATTTGGGGACTGAGCAACGCCTTTTTGGCCTGTTCGAGAAGTTCTGCCTGCCCGTCAAGGTCAGGCTGCGCCTTTTTCGTTGGCGCAACAGGCGTGTCATGAGCGGGCGCCGGAGCGGATCCGGAAACTTTCGCATCGCCTGAACCGCCGCGAAGCGCCTGAATTCTTTCGAGATAAGCGCCAGTAAGGCACCCGACGGCTGTGACTTTCTGTTCGTCGATGTCCTGTCCTGGCGTCGCCGCACATTGCTTGTCCCGCAAGACGATCCAATTGCGTTCCTCAGCGAGAATGCGCGCCTTGCGCTCGGGTGATCTCGTAAAGGCCTCGCGCACGGTGGCGGCCAGGGAATCGTCCAGAGCGGAAAGCGGCTTGTTGGCGCAAATCAGTTTTTCGTTCGGCGTGGAAGCCTTACGACAATCGAAGCTTTGCGCCGAAGAGGGCGAGGCGCAGCCGAGAGCCGCCAAGGCCGCAAGCGAGGCGAAGCGGATCATCACAAGCGATGGAAATACTGATTTTTTCATAATCGACCCGGGCCAGTGAGCAAATGCGGTCGCATTGTCTCGGCTGTTGGAGCAATTATCAAGAGCTCGCTCCCGCTCTATACAGGCCAGTTTTCTGGCTTAGACTAGCAACCGGGCAAGAATGGCCGGGAGGCGACCCGACAACGCCGATTGCTCGTCGGGCGATTCGCTCTCATGCGCCGGAATGATTGAATGTCCGATGTCCTACTTCTCCACGAACCCGTCATACGCCTGGGCATTTTCGCCAGCGTTCTTGCGGGCATGGCGATTTGGGAAGCGCTGCGGCCCCGGCGCGCGCGCCTCGTTTCCCGCTGGGCGCGCTGGCCGAGCAACCTCGCCATTGTCGTGCTCAATACCTTGGCCGTGCGGGCGATCTTTCCGTTTGCCGCTGTTGGGCTCGCGTTGACGGGGGAACAGCGCGGCTGGGGCCTGTTCAACAATTTCGCCCTTCCCGGTTGGGCCAAGGTCATCCTGGCCGTGATCCTGCTCGATCTGGTCATTTACCTGCAACATGTGATGTTCCATGCCGTGCCCGCGCTTTGGCGGCTGCATCGGATGCATCATGCGGATCTCGATTTCGACGTGACGACGGGCGCACGGTTCCATCCCGTCGAAATCATCCTGTCCATGGCGATCAAGCTTGCGGCGGTCGCGGCGCTGGGCGCGTCCGCGCTCGCCGTTCTGATATTCGAGGTCCTGCTCAACGCCACGGCGATGTTCAACCATGGCAATGTCGAACTGCCCGCTGCGCTTGACCGGATTTTGCGCCGTTTCATCGTTACGCCGGACATGCATCGCGTCCATCATTCCGTCGTTCCGAGCGAAACCAACAGCAATTTCGGCTTCAACCTGCCCTGGTGGGACCGGCTGCTTGGCACGTACCGCGAAGCGCCGGCGGCGGGCCAGCAGGGCATGACCGTCGGTCTCGAATATTTTCGCGACCCCGCCCAACTCCGGCTCGACCGCATGCTGATCCAGCCCCTGATCGCGGCCGACGACCGTGCTCCAATCAATCGACGGAGCGCCAGGCCATGAGCAAAGATGAAATTCAATCATTCCTGGAGCCAACGAAATGAACGTCAACGCCACCGTCACCCGCGACGTTTACAAGGAAGCCGCGCTAACCCCGCAGCAGGGGCTGTGCTGCACGACGACGCCGGTCTGGCGCCTGCCGGAATTGAGCATTCCCTCGAAAATGCTGGAAATGAATTACGGCTGCGGCAGCACGGTCAATCCGCGCGACCTCGTCGGCGACCCCTCGCTGCTCTATGTCGGCGTCGGCGGCGGCATGGAGCTGCTGCAATTCGCCTATTTCAATCGGCGCAAGGGCGGCATTGTCGGCCTCGACGTCGTCGATGAAATGCTGGAGGCTTGCGACCATAACCTTGGCGAAGCCGAGGCGAAAAATCCTTGGTTCGCACGCGATTTCGTCGACCTGCGCAAGGGCGACGCGCTCAATCTGCCGATCGCCGACGAAAGCATCGACGTCGGCGCGCAGAACTGCCTGTTCAATATTTTCCACGACGACGATCTCAAGCGCGCCCTGTCCGAAATGTATCGCGCGCTGAAACCTGGGGGACGGCTGATCCTCAGCGATCCCGTCTGTGAGACGGAAATGCCCGAAAACCTGAAAAAGGACGAGCGTCTTCGGGCGCTCTGCCTGACCGGGGCGCTGCCGCTGGCCGACTATATCCGCCGTCTGACAGATATCGGTTTCGGCACGATCGAGGTCCGCGCCAAACGCCCCTACCGGGTGCTGGCGCCGCGCCACTATCCGACGACGGAGCTGATCCGCATCGAAAGCGTGGAGATCGCCGCGATCAAGGACCCCATGCCCACGGACGGTCCCTGCGTTTTCACCGGCAAGACCGCCATCTATTACGGCGACGATGAATTTTCGACGACGGCAACGGCCATGTTCTCGGGCAGAACCAGCCGCTGGCGGTTTGCGACAAGACGGCGGCGGCCCTAGGCCGCCTCGGCCGGGACGATATTTTCGTATCGGACTCGACCTGGTTTTATGATGGCGGCGGTTGCTGCTAAAAGGGACAGGAATCGGCGGATTGCGGAAGGCCGTTAGCCCCGCTCTCTCCGCCGTCATGGCCGTGCTCGTCACGGCCATCCACGCCAGCGTGGAAGGCAGGTTTTACAAGGCTGACACGCATGCAACGGCCGGGCGTGGATGCCCGTGACAAGCACGGGCATGACGACCCAGAGATCATGAATAGCCGTCTGCAAAGAGCCGTTCGTCGACATTCGCTGCCGCTGTTCGATGAACCCAAATCCGTCGAGCCGGCTAACAGGTCAGGAGCTGGCGCGGGCGCCGACGAGGGAAAAGACTTTCCCACCCAGCCAGCCGCGCAAGCGAGGCGGCGTCATCGACATCTTCCAGCGTCTCAAGCAGGGCGATGGGCTTGCCGCGCAGGTTCGCCATCGTATCGGCGAGCGCACGTCGGCTCGACCAGCGAACATCGCCGAATGGATCGATGAAATGCGGTCGGCGGCGCAGTCCGACCGCCCAGTAGCCGCCGTCCGCCGCGGGGCCGAACACTGCTGTCTTGTCGCCGAGCAGCTGGAAGGCGCGGAAAATTTCTTCGGCTGAAATTCCGGGAATGTCGACGCCGATGATGAGGACCGGTCCCGGCGGCAGCCGCCGGGCGCAGGACGCCATGCGCGCGCCGAGATCGCCGCCGCCCTGCGGCAGGACGCCGATGTTTTTCGGCCAGGGGCCGGATCGGTCGGGCGTCACCGCCAGCCAGGTCGTCCAGCGCGGGTCCCGGGTGAGGCGGCGGATCGTCTGCGCCAGCATCACCCGTTGGAAGCGCAGCGCCTGCATCGGTCCGATGCCGGCGGCAAGCCGCTTCTTTCCGGCGCCAAGACGCGGAGAACGGGTGAAAATGACGAGGTGACGCACAAGGGCCATCGCTCAACCATAGAACTTCTTGATGCGCCGGGGCGGGACGCCGACGAAATAAAGCCCGAGGCAAAACAGATTGCGCGCGCTGCGGAAGAACCAGCCGTCGCGCCGCCAGCGCGCCGCGGAGGTGCGCGCCATCGCAGAGAGAACGACGAGTTCGGCGGCGCCGATGCGGCGCGCAAATTCCACATCCTCCATCAGCGGCAGCGGCTTGAACCCTCCAAGTCGAAGATAGAAATCGCTGGGGATCAGCAGGCCCTGGTCGCCGTAGGGCAAACCAAACCATTTTACGCGCCAGGCGACCATGGCCTCGAGCCATCGCGCGGCGCGGCAATCGTCGTCGAGCGCGAACTGAAAGACGGCGGCTTTGTCGCGGTTGGCTGGATCGGCCATGAAGGCGTCAGCGCACGCCCGCCAATCCTGAGACAGAACCGTATCCGCATGCAGGAACAGCAGCCAATCGGATGTGGCCGCCGCAGCGCCCGCCTGCAATTGCCCGCCGCGGCCGCGCGGCGCCGCGATCACCCTGGCGCCGAGGCTCCGCGCAAGTTCGAAACTGCCGTCGCAGGAGCCGCCGTCGACGGCTATGATCTCGTCGACGCCCTGCAAAGGCGAAAGCGTCGCCGGCAGGGTTGCTGCGGCGTCGAGCATGGGGATGACGACCGACAAGGTCATGACTGCCGCCGCAGCCGCGCAACAACGACGGGGACGAGCGCCAGCAGCCCGAGGCCGATGAGACCCGCCAAAAGTTGCGGGCTGAGCGCCGAGGACAGCGTGACCGCGCCGCCAGCGTCAAAAACTCGTCCAAGGCCGGCGCCAAAGGAAGAAAACACGAAGCTGGCGGGAATGATCCCCAGCCCGGTCGCCAGGACGAAGCGCGTGAAGCCCATGCCGAGCACAGCGGCGGCGAGATTGACCGCCCAGAATGGAAATGCCGGGACCAGCCGCAGGAAAAGCAGGTAATTGAAGGCGTTGCGCTCAAAACCTTTGGCCATTTGCGTGACGAAGGGACCGGCTTTTCTCCGCAGCAAATCGCCAAGCGCGGTGCGCGCCGCCAGAAACAGGATGGATGCGCCCAAGGTCGCGCCGACGACGCTGCAAAACGCGCCGAGTATGGCGCCGAACAGCAGACCGCCCGCCAGGGTCATGATCGTTGCGCCAGGAATCGAAAAGGCGACCGCCAGCGTATAGATGAGGATGAACAGAAGCGCAGCGGCCAGGCCGTGACCTTCGACAAAGGCCGCGAGCGCGGCGCGATGATCGCGCAAGGATTCAAGCGTCAGATATTGGCGCAGGTCCAGCGCATAGGCCGCGACCGCCAATGCGACGAAAATCGCGATGATCAGGACGCGTTTGGCATTCATCCGAACAGCCCCAAAAAGCGCACCAGTTTTCTCGTGCGCGCAGAAAACAGGCTTGGCGTGTAATAGGCGCCCGCCGCGCGCTTGCTGATTTCCCCCAGCGTCGGATAGGGCGCGATCATCGAGGCCAGCGCGCCGATTTTCAGCCCCTGGCTCATGGCCAGCACCCAGGGCTGGATCAAGTCGCCGGCGTCCGGTCCGACAATGGTGCAGCCAAGAATGGCGCCGCGCTTGCCGACGACGGCTTTGAGAAAGCCCTCCCCGATTTTTTCCGCGCGGGCGCGGTCATTGTCGGCGAAATCAGCCCTGAGGACACGGACGCCATCGCCATGAATTTTTGTCGCCTGTTCCTCGATCATGCCGACCCGAGCCAGTTCGGGATCGCAATAAGTCACCCAGGGCAGCGCCTTTGGCGCAGCTTTGGCCGGCAGGCGAAACAGCGCGTTGCGAAGGATGATTCCCGCGTGATAACTCGCGAGATGGGTGAATTGAAGTCCCCCGGCAACGTCGCCCGCCGCATAAATCCGCTTGTTGCTGGAGCGCAGGCGGGCGTCGACTTCGACGCCCCCTTTGGAGAATTTCACTCCGGCGGCTTCGAGGCCAAGATTCTCGACATTGGCCTTGCGACCGGCGGCGACCAGCAGATGCGATCCTGCGATCCAGCGCTCAGCCCCGCCATCCGTCAAGGCGACGGCGACGCCGCCTCCGCGCTTTTCGATACGGGCGATCTTCGCGCCTTCGATTACGGCGATTCCCTCGCCGAGAAACTTGCGCCGCACCACGGCGACGACCTCAGGATCGTCCTTGGGCAGCATCGGCCCCATGTCGATCAGCGTCACGTCGGCGCCGAGGCGGCGATGCGCCTGCGCCATTTCACAGCCGATGGGGCCAGCGCCGATGACGATCAGATGAACAGGCGCGACGGCATTCTCGAACAGGGTCTCATTGGTGAAGAACGGCGTGTCCGCCAGCCCCGGAATCGGCGGAATGGCGGCGCGGCTGCCTGTGGCGATCACGAAGCAGCGCGCGCGCACTTTTTCGCCGCCCGCCTCGACGGTGCGCTCGTCGATGAAGCGCGCCCGCGCCTGGATCACCTTGCAGCCGAGGCCTGTGAACCTTTCAACGGAATCATGCGGCGCGATGGCGTCGATGGTCTCGCGCACATGTTTTTGCGCCAGCGCGTAATCCACCTTCAGCCCCTGTGGGAACACACCGAATTTCCCGGCCTCCCGGACGCCTTGCGCGGCCTTGGCCGCCGCCAGCAGGGCCTTGGAGGGGACGCAGCCCGTATTCAGGCAGTCGCCCCCCATGCGCGCGGCTTCGATCAGCACCGTGCGCGCGCCCATCTGCGCCGCGCCAGCCGCGATCGACAATCCGGCCGAACCGGCGCCGATCACACACAGGTCGGCGGCAACAGCTTCTCCCATGGCTTCAATTCCGGGCGCTGCAGGAAGCGCCGCCGAGGACACAGAAACGGGCGCAATGCGAATGGTTGAGAGCAACGGGCCGCGCGGCCTCAGCCAGCGTCGCGCCCATCTCGAACCTCGGATCATAAGGCAGGAGCGTGCAGGAAATCACAGCCGGACCCGGCGCGCCCTTGCGCCGCACCACCATGCGCGACGTGGCGCACATGACCTGATCGGGACGCTTGCCAAGAATGGCCCAGCAGCCTTCGCTGATCTCGGGAACGTCCTCATGGGCCTCCATTTCGGGAAAAAGTACGAGACGCGACGGGTCCAGCGCCTCGACCGGCAGGCCAAGGTCCGCGCAAAGCCGTCGAAAACCTTCGCGAAGAGAGGCCTCGCTCTCATTCCACAGCTTGCGGCTGGCCAGGGCCAGATCGAACTTGTTCTCCGCCAGCCAGCGCAGGCCCTCGATCGCCGGCGCCCACGAGCCTTCGCCGCGAATTTTTTCATGTCCCGTCTGTTTATAGTGGTCGAGCGAGACGCGCAGGGCCAATCGCCCCGGAAACCGCCTGTCGAGGTCGAGCAGCGCAGCCTTGTGATGATGCAAAGGCTTCATCGCATTGGTCAGGACCAGCACGCGGGCGCCGAACGCGAGACTGTCCTCGATCATGCCGGCAATGTCGGGATTTACGAAGGGTTCGCCGCCAGTGAAGCCTATTTCCTGGACGGGGAAAGCCAAGCTCCTGGCTTCATCGAGGTATGCTCGGACGTCTTCGCGTGTGAGATAGGCAAGCCGGTCGTTTTTGGGCGACGACTTGATGTAGCAGTTCTCGCAAGCCAGATTGCACAGCGTTCCCGTGTTGAACCAGAGAGTTTCCAACCGGACCATCGCGACGGAGGCCCGCTTCTCAGCCTTGGCGGTCCATTCTGGATCCACAAATTTCCGTGTGGGCGCATCGCGAGTTTTGGCGTCCCGCGCCCCCAGCTTTCGTTCGGGGACCTCGCCTCTCGCGTATCGGGCGTCGGTTGATCCTGCGCTCATTGCTGGCAATCCCTTTGGCGGCAAATGCTATTCGTCGGGAAAGGCCCAAATGTTTCACCGCCGCTGAAATCAATGTTCGCGATTTTCGAAGCGCCGTCCAGTTGCAACCGCTTCAACAATACGGCCGGCGGCTGGCTGCTCAGGCTTAGCTAGAGGCAGCGCGCAGAAATGCGATTGGCGAGCCAGAGGGGGCAGGCGCAGCGGTTTGATTACGCAAAAGCCAGCTTGCGCGCCGCTATCATTTCTGTCATTCTCGATATATGGATGAAATAAACGCTCTCGCCGCCCTCGCGGCTCTGTCACAAGCAACTCGCTTGCAAACCTTCCGCCTTCTCGTAAGCCGAGAACCCGACGGCGTCGCCGCGGGCGAGTTGGCGCGGTTGGTCGGGACGCCTCAAAACACCCTGTCCACGCACCTGTCGATCCTCGCCAATGCGGGGCTCGTCGGCGGCGAACGCCACAGCCGCTCGATCATCTATCGCGCCAATTTGTCCAGGTTGCGCGAGGTCGTGCTGTTCTTGCTTAAGGATTGCTGTGGCGGCCGGCAGGACCTGTGCGCCCCTCTGATCGCCGAACTTTCGCCCTGTTGTCCTCCGGCGAGCCGCGACAATGACTGACCCCGTCTTCAACGTGCTCTTTCTCTGCACCGGCAATACCGCCCGCTCGATCCTGGCCGAGAAGATTCTCGCCAAGGACGGCGCCGGAAAATTCCGCGCCTTTTCCGCCGGGAGCCAGCCAAAGGGCGTCGTCAATCCATTCGCGCTCAAGGTTTTGGCGGAGGCTGGCTACCCGATCGATGGCGCGCGCTCCAAGAGCTGGGAGGAATTCGCCGGTCCCGACGCCCCGAAAATGGATTTCGTGTTCACCGTTTGCGACAACGCCGCCGGCGAGGCTTGTCCGCACTGGCCGGGACAGCCGGTGACCGCGCATTGGGGCATCGAAGACCCCGCGGCCGTCCAAGGAACGGATATTGAGAAGGAGCGCGCTTTCGTGACTGCCTTCCGCCACCTCAACAACCGCATTTCGGTCTTCGCCGCTTTGCCGATCCGAAGCCTCGACTGTCTGTCGCTGACCAAACGCCTGCGCGACATCGGCGCGATGGAAGGCGCGACCCAAAACCAATCCAGCCCCTGAAGTCTCGCGCCCATTGCGCCCAGGCTCCGCCGGGGCCGCCGGAGGAGCCCAATGTCCATTTTCGAACGCTATCTGACCCTATGGGTCTTCCTGTGCATCGTCGCAGGCGTCGCTCTCGGCCATTTCTTCGCTGGCGTTTTCCAGGTCGTTGGATCGGCTGAAATCGCCAAGGTCAACCTGCCCGTGGCGGTGCTGATCTGGCTGATGATCATCCCGATGCTGGTGAAGATCGACTTCGCGGCGCTGTCGCAGGTGACGGAGCATTGGCGCGGCATCGGCGTCACCCTGTTCATCAACTGGGCGATCAAGCCTTTTTCGATGGCGCTGCTCGGCTGGCTGTTCATCGGCGGGCTGTTCAGGGCCTATCTGCCTGCTGACCAGGTCGACAGCTATATCGCCGGCCTGATTCTTCTTGCCGCCGCGCCCTGCACCGCGATGGTGTTTGTCTGGAGCAACCTGTCCAGGGGCGAACCCCATTTCACGCTGAGCCAGGTGGCGCTCAACGACGTCATCATGGTCGTCGCCTTTGCGCCAATCGTCGGCCTGCTGCTCGGCCTCTCGGCAATCGCCGTTCCCTGGCAAACCCTGCTGCTTTCGGTCGTCCTCTACATCGTCGTTCCCGTCATTGTCGCGCAGGTCGTCCGCCGCCTTTTTCTTGCCCGCGGCGGCCTGAGCGCCCTCAACGCCTTGCTCTCGACTTTGCAGCCGCTGTCGCTCATCGCGTTGCTGACGACACTTGTTCTGCTGTTTGGCTTCCAGGGCGAGCAAATATTGGCGCAGCCTCTTGTCATCGCAATGCTGGCGGTCCCGATCCTCATCCAGGTCTATTTCGAACGCCGGCCTTGCCTATGTGCTGAACCGGATGACCGGGGAAGCGCATTGCATCGCCGCTCCCTCGGCTCTGATTGGCGCCAGCAACTTCTTCGAACTTGCAGTCGCAGCCGCGATCAGCCTGTTCGGCTTTCATTCCGGCGCGGCGCTCGCCACCGTGGTTGGCGTTTTGATCGAAGTCCCGGTGATGTTGACGGTCGTCAAAATCGTCAACGCCACGCGCAACTGGTACGAGGCCGGACCAGCAGTCCAGCGGCGCGTTGCAGCCGATGGCGCAAAGGAGAAAGCCATTGCCTGATCTCAACGCCGAGTCCACGCCAAATCTCGACGAGGTCTGTTTCGAGCCGATCAGCGAAACAAGCCTTCATAAGGCGACCCGCGAAAAGCATGCGCCGCGCATCTTGCTGCTTCACGGTTCGCTGCGGAAGCGCTCGTTCAGCCGGCTTCTGGCGGAAGAAGCCGCACGCATCCTGCATCGTTTCGGCGCGGAGACGCGCGCGTTCAACCCCAGCGGCTTGCCATTGCCTGACGACGCCGAGGCGGACCATCCAAAGGTCGTCGAGCTGCGCGATCTCGTGACATGGTCGGAAGGCATGGTCTGGTGCTCGCCGGAGCGCCACGGCGCGATGTCGGCTGTCTTGAAGGCGCAGATTGACTGGATTCCCCTGACGCTTGGCGCGGTCCGTCCGTCCCAGGGCAAGACGCTGGCGGTGATGCAGGTGTGCGGCGGGTCGCAATCATTCAACGCCGTCAACCAAATGCGCATTCTCGGGCGCTGGATGCGTTTGATCGCCATCCCGAACCAATCATCGGTCGCCAAAGCGTTCATGGAATTTGGCGACGACAACAGGATGAAGCCGTCTGCCTATTACGACCGCGTTGTCGACGTGATGGAGGAATTGGTCAAATTTACCCTGCTCACTCGCGGTTGCGCCGATTATCTCGTCGATCGCTATTCCGAGCGCAAAGAAAGCGCCGAGGAATTGTCGAAGCGGGTCAATCAGCGATCGATCTAGCGGCGGCATATCAGCAAACCGATCGCCTTTTCTGGAACAGAGGAAACCCGAAATCAGCGTCGGCTGCAAGAGGTCATCACTGGCTCCGCATGCCTCCGTCGGCATTTGCGATGCATGCGCCAGTATGTCGAATTCGTCGTCTTCATGACCCGAAAACCGCGAGGGCCGCCGCGATCAGGATACCGTGGACGTTCGCTGCGATAATGGTCATCGCGAGCGCCGGTGCGAGCGTCTTCGGCCTGTCGGCGGCGCCCCAGAGGACGCTCGTCGCCTTCGCCGTCGCAAGGGCGGCGAGCAGAGAAACGAGCGCCGCAACCGGCAGGCGGCCCTCCAAAACCATCGTGAGCGGCCAAAGAAAGGCGAGCGTCCCGATGGTCGCGTAGCCCCAGCGGGCGTTCGCGGCCCCGAGGCGCACGACCAACGTCCGCTTGCCGGAGAAAGCGTCGGCGCGAAGGTCGGGAAACTGGTTGATGTAGAGAACGTTCGCGACGAGCAGGGCAAAGCCCAATCCGGCGGCGAACGGCAGGAAGGAAAAATGGCCGCGCTCCACGAAGTCGGCGCCAACGACGACGAGCAGCCATGCCGCGGTGATGCCGAATTCGCCTAGACCACGCGCTTGAAGCTTGAACGGCGGCGCAGAATAGGCCCAAGCCGCGCACAGTCCGGTCGCGCCGATCAGGATTAGCCCCGGCGCGCTATTGGCGGCAAGCCAAAGTCCGGGCGGGATCACAGCGAGCATCAGGGCGTAACCGAACGTCTTCACCTCGTACGGCGTCAGCACGCCGTTCTGGATGAACCGGCTGCCGCCAGTAAAGGGGAAAAGGCGCTCGAGGTTGGCTGCGTCGCAGCCAGAGACGCTATCGTAATAGTCGTTGATGACGTTGGCCCCCGCGTGGGCGACGAGCGCGAAGATCATCGTGAGCGTCGCCGAGACCGCCGAAAAGGCCGCGCCGTCTGCATGTGCGCTGGCAAAGCCGATCAGGACGCCGACCGCCGTCACCGTAAGGAACGCCGGCCGGGTCGCCATAAAATAGCGCAGGACAGGATTGGCGAGCGCGGCTCGCGTGGGTTCACCCGGCAGCGGCATATCTGTTTGAATTGACATTGATGACCCGATTGTGGGGGCGGAAAATGACGCCGGAGCGAAAAATGAACCGCCGATCCCTGACGCTAGCCGCCGGCTTCGCCCTCCTGTCAAGGCCGGAGGCTTTCGCGCAGGAACAAATGCACGACTATGGAGGAACCTTCACTCTCGTTGACCACCGCAGCAAGACAGTAATGGACGAAGACTTTCACGGCAAATATTTGCTTGTGTCGTTTGGCTACACACGCTGCCCGGACCTCTGCCCGACCTTGCTGACGACCATGGCCAGCGTCCTCAATCAGCTGGGTCCCTCGGGCGCTTCGCTGCAGCCTTTATTCAACTGTTGACCCGGCGCGCGCCCCCCCCCGGCGCTGTCCGACCATGTCTCTTCCTTCTCGCCGCGCCTGATCGGACTCACCGGCCCGGAAGATCTGGTCGCCGATGCGGCCAATAGGAACCGAGACTGACTGGTCGCGCCGAATACCCTGGCGGGATGAGGCGCCGCTTCGGCTTGAGTGTGGCTCCACAGCTAACGCTGCTGGGGATCTGCCGGTCCATCCGATAAGCCGTCGTTCCCGCCGTGCCGCCATCACATTCCGGCATCCCGCGCGATCAATTCCGGGCCGACGACCTATTGCGCTCGACCGCTTCAATTAAATCGCCATCTATCGCTTTAAATCCAGGTTCCCGCGGAACCGGGGACATCGTGGAATTGTTTTTCGCTCAATTCCACGAATGCGTGCGTAAGCTTCACAACTTGACGCGAAGCAAGAGTTTGCCCCGGCAGAGCAGCGAAACCCGCCGGTTTCGGAGATCTTTATTGGCAGCCTGCTTTTCGGACATCGTCGGCGCCCGAGGAACCAAGGACATCATTTATGTGCGCCGGCCGCGGATGCGCTTCGCACTAAGGAGGTCGAAATGCTTGCTTTACGCATCAACGGCGAGGTGCACGATTTCGCTGGCGACCCGACCATGCCCCTGCTTTGGTATCTGCGCGACGAACTCGGCCTCACTGGCACGAAATTCGGTTGCGGGGTCGCCGCCTGCGGCGCCTGCACCGTCCATCTCGACGGCGAGGCGGTTCGATCTTGCCAGACGGCGCTGTCGGATGTCGGCGCCAAGACGGTCACCACAATCGAAGGCCTTGATCCCGCCGGAAATCATCCGGTCCAGAAGGCCTGGCGCGCGGAAAACGTGGCGCAATGCGGCTATTGCCAGGCCGGGCAGATCATGCAGGCCGTCGCGCTCCTGAAACAGTCGCCGCGACCGACCGACGCGGAAATCGACAACGCCATGTTCGGCAATATCTGCCGCTGCGGGACCTATCAGCGCATTCGCGCCGCCATCAAGCAAGCCGCGGGAGTGTGACATGAACAAGATCCTGTTTGAAACCACGTCCTCGGCGATCGAGAACTTCACCCGTCGCGGCGTCCTGAAGGGGATACTGTCAACGGGCGGCCTCGTGCTGGCGGTGAAAATTCTTCCGCCGCGCCCGGCCATGGCCGAAGACCAGAAATGGGGCGCAGACGGCATGCCGCACGGAACGGTCAACGATCCGCGCGCGTTCGTGTCGATCGCGCCGGACGGCCTTGTCACTATTGTCTGCGCCCGCTCCGAAATGGGGCAAGGCGTGCGCACCGGCATCCCCCTGATCGTCGCCGACGAGATGGAGGCCGACTGGTCCAGGGTGAAGATCGCCCAGGCTACCGGCGACGAAGCGAAATACGGAAACCAGGACACCGACGGATCACGCTCGACCCGTCACTTCCTGTTGCCGATGCGCCAGTGCGGAGCCGCCGCGCGCATGATGCTCGAGTCTGCCGCGGCGAAACGATGGGGCGTCGCGCTCGCCGAGGTCGAGGCGAACAACCATCAGGTCGTCCACATGCCCACGGGTCGGAAACTGGGCTATGGCGAACTTGCCGCCGAGGCTGGCGCCATGAGCCCGCCCGCGGTCGATCAATTGCGCCTCAAAAACCCGCAACAGTTTCGCTATATCGGCAAGGAAGGAACCCATATCGTCGACGCTTTCGACATCACCACTGGCCGCGCCAAATATGGCCAGGACGTGCGCCTGCCCGGCCAGAAATACGCCGTCATCGCGCGACCGCCGGTTTTGGGCGGCAAGGTCGCCTCCTACGACGCTACGGAGACGATGAAAATCGCCGGCGTCGTGAAAATCGTCGAGATCGCGCCGGCGCCGCTCCCGCCCGGCTTCCTGCCTTCAGGCGGGCTGGCGGTGGTCGCCGACAATACCTGGGCGGCGACGAAGGGGCGCGACGCCCTGAAGATCAAGTGGGACGACGGGCCGCACGGCGCCTACGATTCGAAAACCTATCGCGCCGAACTCGAAGCGACGGCGCGCCAGCCCGGCGAGGTCCAGCGCCATGAAGGCGATGCCGCCGCAGCCATGGCGGGCGCCGCCAAAAAGGTCGAGGCCGAATATTACATCCCGCATCTGGCGCATGCGACAATGGAGCCGCCCTGCGCGACGGCGCGCATCGCCGACGGCAAGGCGGAGGTCTGGACCAGCGTCCAGAGCCCGCAGGCCGCGCATGACCTGGTGGTCAAAACCCTCGGCGTCGCGCCGGAGAACGTCACCATCCACGTCATGCTTCTCGGAGGCGGGTTCGGCAGAAAGTCCAAGCCGGATTACGCCGTCGAGGCGGCGATCGTTTCGAAAGCGCTCGACGGCGCCCCGGTCAAGGTCGTCTGGACGCGCGAGGATGACATCCGAAACGGCTTTTATCACACCGTGTCGGTGGAGCGCCTGGAAGCCGGGCTCGACCAGCAGGGCCATGCCGTCGCCTGGCGCCACAACAGCGTCGCGCCATCGATTATCTCGCTGTTCAAGCCCGACCCGAAACATGAAGCGCCGTTCGAAATGGGGATGGGCCTCGTCGACATGCCGTTCGACATCGGGAACCTCAGCATCGAGAACGGCGCCGCCGAAGCCCACACCAAGATCGGCTGGTTCCGCTCCGTGTCGAATATCCCGCACGCTTTCGCGATCCAGTCCTTCGCCTGCGAACTCGCGGCGGCAGCGGGCAAGGACCCGAAAGAGTTCGTCCTCGACCTGATCGGCCCGGCGCGCATCGTCGACGTGCGGAACACGACCAAGAATTTCTGGGACTATGGCGAGAACCCTGATTTTTATCCAATCGACACCGGGCGTCTGCGCGGCGTTCTGGAGCTTGCCGCCGACAAGGCCGGATGGGGTCGCAAATTGCCGCCAGGCCACGGACTCGGACTCGCCGTCCACCGTAGCTTTGTGACCTATGTCGCGGCAGTGATGGAGGTCGTTGTGGACGACAGGCCGCGCCGTCAGCGTGCCGCGAATCGATATTGCGGTCGATTGCGGGCCAGTCGTCAATCCTGATCGCGTCCGCGCCCAGATGGAGGGCGCCTGCGTCATGGGCTTGAGCCTCGCCCAGAAGAGCGAAATCACCTTCAAGGATGGCAAGGTCCAGCAGGGCAATTACGACGACTACCAGGTGCTGCGCATCAATGAGGCGCCGGGCGAAACGCATGTGCACATCGTGCCGCACGGCTTCGACATTCGCCCCGGCGGCATCGGCGAACCGGGCGTTCCGCCGATCGCCCCAGCCTTCGTAAACGCCATCTTTGCGGCGACGGGCAAGCGCATTCGCGCCTTGCCGCTCGGCCAGCAGTTGCTGAAGGCCTGAAATCACGCAAACCGACGGTCGGACTTCGATCCGACCCCAAACATTTCAGGTTTGAGTGCGAAACTGCGGTTCGTCGAGAGGTTTGCCTCAAGGCTTGTCCGGTTCTGACGGAGCCGCCGGGACATTGATCAAAAGGTGTTGGTAGTAGAACTGCATGACTGTGAAAATGGACGCGGCGCTAATCCCGAACAGCAGCATGCCGTCGCCTGCCTCCAACGCGCCCAATATCTGCCAGTGTGGCGGTAGCACAGACCCAGAAGCGCCTCGTGTGGCCATCGAGTTGATGGAGTAGGCAAGCGCAGCTTCAGGCGAATTGAGCGCGCCAAGCCACAAATACGCGGCCGCCCAAAAAGCCGTCTCTATCCCGTGCAGCACAGCCAGCCACAGTCCCATGATTGTGAAGACGGCGCTGACGATTGCAGTTACATGCGGCAATCCGCGGTTCCGGCGCTTCAGCCGAACCCGGAAGCTATGAAGCGCCGATACCATGAAGGTTACCCCGGTCGCGTGGATGGCGATGGTCGCGCCGACAAGCGAGATTCCCCAAACCCAGTTGTCCAACAATGCTGTCCCCGTGTAGGTGGCCCGCGCGCGAAGGCAGAGGCGTTGAAGCAGATCGTTCGCGCTAGGTCCGTTGTTGCAGGCAGGGAAATTGAAGGCCGCGACCCGCCTCCTGCGATTTTATTTTCGGGACAGTCAGTTCGCCAGCTTCTAATTTCATTAGGGACGGACTTACGCCATGCGATCCCCTCTCGGTCCAGGAGCCTCTCGTCGGCGAACACACAACCCTTCAGTATCGACGCAATTACAAAATGTCCAGACCAAGGTTTCGCGCGAAATTCACAATATTTTGAAACGTCATCATCCGTTATTTTTCGGTAAATGAGCTGTAATATGGTTGTTCTGGCTTCATCTACGCGACGGTTTTTGATGAGCTGATCCGCAGTCCGGTGAACGGGGGCCCGTCGCCGCGCTCAAGGCAAGAATAGACGATTCCATTCTGGAACTAAGCTTTAACTCCTTGGATCCGGAGATATGTCGCGGAAAAGATGAGGACGACTGATCGTCACTGTCCGCTAGGACAAATCAGCCGTCGCCGAATTGGCATTTGCTCACGATGGCCGAGATTGACGGCCCGTCGCCTGTCCAGACATGGAGAGTGACGATGAAAGAGGACGAAGTCCGCGAGCGCGCCTTTGCGATGCCATTGACGAGTTCGGCCTATCCGCCGGGCCCCTACCGCTTCGTCAACCGCGAGTTCCTTATCATCACCTACCGCACCGACCCGGCCAAGCTTCGCGCTTTGACGCCAGAGCCGCTCATGCCCGACGGCGACACCGTCAGATACGAATTCATCCGCATGCCCGATTCCACCGGGTTTGGCGACTACACCGAAACCGGGCAGGTCATTCCTGTCACGTTCCGCGGCCGCAAGGGCGGCTATACGCACTGCATGTTCCTAAACGACGACCCTCCCATTGCCGGCGGCCGCGAGCTGTGGGGCTTCCCGAAAAAGCTCGCCGAGCCCACGCTCCACGTTGCGATCGACACGCTCGTCGGCACGCTCGATTATGGCCCCGTGCGCGTCGCCACGGGGTCGATGGGCTACAAGCACAAGCAGACAGATATAGCGGCGGTGAGCGCGGCGCTCGCCGCGCCGAACTTCCTCTTGAAGATCATTCCGCATGTGGACGGCACGCCGCGCATCTGCGAGCTGGTGGAATATTACCTTGAAGACGTCACGGTCAAAGGCGCCTGGACTGGGCCGGCGGCGCTTGACCTCCACGCCCATGCCCTGGCGCCATTGGTCGAATTGCCCGTGCTCGAGGTTGTCTCCGGATTGCATGTGCTCGCCGACCTGACGCTCGGCCTTGGCAAGGTCGTTTACGACTATCTGCACTGACAGGAGCTCGGTCATGCGCCTCGAGAACGCGCCCTGTTGCTGGAGCCTCGAGCGGCGTCGGAAAGGACGTCGCTCGTGACGATCCAAGCATGGAGACGCCCGCGACCGGGGAGGACGATTCGAGCCGGAAAAAGACGTCGCCTCCCCAGGAGGACGTTCCGGTTGAACGCGAGCCCATCGCGCCATCTGTTGATCGTTCCAAGCGAAAAAAAAAGTTGCTGATGGGCGTCATCGGCGCGCTCGTCCTGGCGGCGGCCGCCGCATTTGGCATTCCCTTTATCCGGCAGACGCTCAACACCGTTTCGACGGATGACGCTTACGTGAACGGTCATGTGACCTTCGTTGCGCCTCGCGTCGGAGGCCAGATTTCCCGGGTTCTGGTCGACGACAACAACCGCGTGCGCAAGGGAGAGTTGATCGCCGATCTGGACAAGGAGCCATACCAGGTCGCAGTTTCCGAGAAGAAGGCTGCGGTCGACACGGCGACCGCGGACCTGCAGGCGGCCATAGCGAAGGTGCGGGGAATCGAAGCGCAGGCCCGGAGCCAGCGTTGGAACTTGCAGCACGCCGTGCAGGAGGTCGACAACCAGATCGCTCTCTCTGCACGCTCGGGTCGCCGCACTCGAAAAAAGCAAGGCCGACGCTGGCGCTGGCTCAACTTGAATTTGATCGGGCAAAGGATTTGGTCGCAAAAGGTTTCGTGTCCCGTGAAGTCTATCGATCAACGGCAGGCGGAGTTGACGTCAGCCAACGCGGGAGTCGTCCAAGTCCCTGGCGGAAGTCTACCAGGTTCGCGCCTCTCTGGGGCTTCCGGTCGAGCCCGCCAAAGGCGAGGATCTTGGCCACGTTCCGCCCGACCTGGATGAAAACTTTTCCTCGGTCCTTCAGGCGCAGGCGGATCTCATTCAAAGCGCCGCCGAACTTGGCGTCGTCCATTCCTATGAGCAGGGTCCAAAGGCAGATGATCGCGCAGTTCGAGAAACTGGGCGACATCGACCGCACCTTCGCGCGGCTGATGCCTGAAGCTCCAGCCGTCAAACAGGCCGAGGCCCGGCTTGAATCCGCCAGGCGCGATCTCGCCCAGGCCGAACTGAACCTTCGATATTGCGATATTGTCGCGGATATCGACGGCGTCATCACGCGCCGGAACGTCAATCCGGGCGACTATGTTCAGGTCGGCCAGAATTTGATGGCGATCCGCTCGCTGACCGAAATCTGGGTCGACGCCAATTTCAAGGAGACGCAACTCGGCGACTTGCGCATCGGCCAGCCTGTCGAAGTCTATGTCGACATGTACGGCGGCCGACAGGTGTTCAAGGGTCGGGTCGCCGGCTTCACCATGGGGACCGGATCGACACTGGCGCTGCTGCCGGCGGAAAATGCGACCGGCAATTTCATCAAAGTCGTGCAGCGGCTGCCGGTTCGAATCGAACTCGAAGGATACGACCCGGACAAAAGCCCGCCTCTTCATCGGCACTTCCGTTACGCCCTATGTCTATTTCAACAAGGCTCCCACCGGGCCGGACGCCGGGAAGTTCCTGCAAGCCTCTGCGGCTCATCACAGACCGCCGGTTCCCCACAGAGGCCGTCGGGCGCAGACAAATGACCGAGCAAATGACAGACTTGGCGCTTTCGCCTTCCCGATCTCACGCGGCGGCAAACCCGTGGCTGGTGGCCGCCATCGTGGTCGTGCCGACATTCATGGAGGTGCTCGACACGACGATCGCGGTGGTGGCGCTGCGCTATATCGCGGGCGGACTTGTCGGCGACGGTCGATGATGGCGAATGGGTTCTCACCAGCTACCTCGCCGCCAACGCCATCATCCTGCCGATCACGGGCTGGCTGAGCGCGCATCTGGGCCGGCGCAACTACTTCCTGCTGTCGATAGCGGTGTTCACCTTGAGTTCGGCCCTCTGTGGATTGGCGACCAGTCTCGGTCAGCTGATCTTTTTCCGCGTGATCCAGGGTCTGGCGGGTGGCGGTCTGCAGCCTTCCAGCCAGGGCGTGCTGCTCGACGCCTTCCCTAAGAGAAAAACAGGGCATGGCGATGACGCTGTTCGGCTTCGCGGCGCTGATCGCGCCGGTCGTCGGACCGACCCTGGGCGGCTGGATCACCGACACCTATTCCTGGCGCTGGGTGTTCTTGATCAACGTGCCCGGTCGGTCTCTTGGCGCTCGCCGGGTGCTGGGCGACGCTTCGCGACCCGGACTATCTCATCGCAGAGCGTAAGGAGTTGAGGAAGCAGCCGTTGCAATTCGACTCGATCGGCTTGTCGCTGCTGGTCATCGTGATGGTCTCCTGGGAGGTGATGCTCAGCAAGGGACAGGAGTGGGACTGGCTGGGCGATCCGTTCTGGCGGGTGCAGACCTTGGCCCTTCTGTTTATCGCGGGCCTGGCCGCGCTGATCTGGTGGGAGCTGCGTCACCGCAGCCCGATCGTCAATTTCCGGCCCTTGCGCGACCGCAACTTCGCCGCATGCTGCATCATCATCTTTTGCGCTTATCTTGCGCTCTACGCCAGCAGCACCTTGTTGCCCGGTCTGCTTCAGTCGCTGTTTGGCTATGATGCGCTGAGCGCCGGATTGGTCATGTCGCCGGCGGGATTTTTTGCCGTCCTGGCAATGCCCATCGTCGGGCGCCTGCTTGGCAAGGGGGTGGACGCGCGGTGGCTGATCACAGCGGGACTTGTTGGCCATGACCGTCGGCAATTACTGGATGTCGCAGTTCAATCTGGACGTCAGCCCGGGACAGCTCGTTTGGCCGCGGGTGGTGCTGATCGCGGGGTTGGCGGTATGCTTTGCCCCGGCGAATGTCGCGGCCTATCTCTATATACCCTTGGAGTTGCGCGGCGCGGCCGTCGGCTTGTTGAGTCTTCTGCGCAACGAAGGAGGCAGCGTCGGGACGTCGCTCGCCCAAACCTTCCAGGAGCGGCGAGATCAATTCCACACCTTGCGCCTCGGGGAATACCTCGACCCGTTCAACGCCGCCGTGCGATTCCTTCCTTGGACACGCTCGAAACGTTCTTCCTCCAGCAAAGCGCAGATCCGGTCGCGTCGCAGGAACGCGCCTGGCAAATGCTCGAGAACCTGCGGCAGCAGCAAGCAGCGTCACTTGCCTATTTCGACTGCTTCTGGATTTTTGCCGTCCTGACGCTTGGCGCTCGCGTTCGTGCCGCTGCTGATGAAGCGTTCAGTGGCTGAGAAAGGCGCCCACATCGGCGCCGAATGAGAGTTTTCCGCTGGAAACTGGCGTGATCGGCTCGACCGCCTTGAATTTGGAGGTTCACGATGAACGAGAGACTTTCCGCGCGACGCGGCGCTCATTTGGAAGCAGCGCCGAAACCGGGCAGCGAGCCAGACTGCCGGCGGCCCGCTGCCAGTGCCAAAACGCACAGACAAGCGAAACGGCCGGCGTTCGATCGCATTGTTTTGCTTCTCCAGGGCGGCGGGGCGCTTGGGGCTTATCAGGCCGGGGTCTATGAGGCGCTGGCGGAGGCGGATCTTCATCCCGATTGGGTCGCCGGCATCTCGATCGGGGCGATCAACGCCACGATCATCGCCGGCAACCCACCGAAGCTGCGCGTCGAAAAACTGAGAAAGTTCTGGGAGGGCGTCACCAATTCATGGTTCGACGTTTGTGCCGGCGGACTGGGCTCACTCCTGGCGAGCGGAGATTCCGTGCGCGGCTCCATCAATCAGATGAGCGCCGTCGCGGCTCTGCATCGAATGGCGCCCCCGGTTTCTTCCGACCGCGGATCCCCAACCCATTCTGTTCATCCGCCCGGCGCGGTCGAGGCGACGAGTTACTACGATACGGCGCAGCTCAAGGCGACGCTCGAGTCGCTTATCGATTTCGACCGGGTGAACGCCGAGCACGCCGAAACCCGCCTCAGTCTCGGCGCCGTCAACGTGCGGAGCGGAAACATGGTCTATTTCGACTCGCCGAGTCAGGTCATCAAGCCGGAGCATGTGATGGCGAGCGGCGCCTTGCCGCCCGGCTTTCCGGCGATCGAGATTGAAGGCGAGCACTATTGGGATGGCGGGCTTGTCTCCAATACGCCGCTTCAATGGATCGCGATGACGCAGCAGCGGCCGCCGGACTCGCTCGTTTTCCAGGTCGATCTCTGGAGCGCGCGAGGCGAGTTTCCGCGCAACCTTGCCGAAGTGGCGACCCGCCAAAAGGAAATCCAGTACTCCAGCCGAACCCGCGCCTTCACCGATTACTTCAAGCGAGTGGCGAAGCTGCGACACATGCTCGCGGTGCTTCTCGATGAACTGCCGGAGGAAATGAGACAGCGCGAAGAAGTGAAATTCCTGAGCTCGGCCGCCGACCGGCACTGCCGCCAACATCGTGCAGCTGATCTATCGGGCAAAGGGTTACGAAGGCGATTCCAAGGACTACGAATTCTCGCGCCGCTCGATGGAGGAGCACTGGCGGGCCGGCTACCGCGACGCTGTGTACGCGCTCCGCCATCCCGAAATTTTCGAGCGATCAAGCAGCCTGTACGAAACGCTCGTCACCTTCGACTTCAGCCGTGATCGCGGCGATTGAGGCGAACTGATGGGACGCCTGGTGTCAGTCAATGTGGGCCTGCCGCAGGACATCGGCTGGCAAGGCAAGACCGTGCACACCGCCGTTTGGAAAGCGCCGGTCAAGGGTCCGCGCATGGTGCGCCGGCTCAACATAGACGGCGACGGACAAGGAGATCTGGCTGGCCACGGCGGCGAACATCGCGCCATCCTTGTCTATCAGGCAAACTCCTATCGATATTGGCAGAACCATTTGGGACGAAACGACTTCGTCCTTGGCCAGTTTGGAGAGAACTTTACCGTCGATGGCTTGTCAGACGCCGACGTCTGCATCGGAGACCATTACAGGATCGGCGGCGCCTTGTTCGAGGTGACGCAGCCGCGCGTCACCTGTTATCGGCTGGGCATCCGAATGGGGGAGCCGGACATGGCCGCGCTGCTGGTCAAGCACGGCAGGCCAGGCTTCTATTTCCGCGTGCTGGAGGAAGGAGAAGTGGAGGCCGGCGACGAAATCACGCGGATCGCGTGCGGCCCCGAGCGCATGAGCGTGTCCGAGATCGATGCGCTGCTTTACATGCCGGGTCACCCCAGCGATCAGCTTGAGCGCGCCCTCCGCATGCCCGCGCTGAGCGCCGGCTGGCGTCATTCCTTTGCGGCGCTGCTCGCACAGGAGCGCAAGGACGGCGCGACGAACGGAAACGCCGGGCTCGCCGCGGCGTCCGGCCCTCCTCCGGTTTGGCGTGGATTCCGCCCGCTCCAGGTGTCGCGCAAGGTGCGCGAGAGCGGCAACGTGGTCTCGCTGGCGCTCGAGCCCACAGACGGCAAGCCTCTCGCCGCCGCTCTGCCTGGACAGTTTGTCGTATTGCGGCTCGCGCCGACATCCGCGTCTGCGCTGATGCGCAGCTATTCGCTGTCGGGAAACCCCGGCGCCTTGCACTATCGCGTGAGCGTCAAGCGCGAGGCCCATGGCTTAGCCAGCGCCTATGTCGCTGACAAGCTGCGGGTTGGCGACACAGTGTTCGCGAGCGCGCCGCGCGGCAGTTTTACACTGCAGCCGGGCGAAAAACCTGTCGTCCTGTTGAGCGCCGGCATCGGAGTGACGCCGGTGCTCGCGATGCTCCACGCGCTGGCCGCCGCGTCATCGACGAGGGAAATCTGGTGGCTCTATGGAGCCCGCAACGGCCGCGAACATCCGTTTACCCAGGAGACGCGCGGGCTGCTTGCGGCGCTTCCCCATGGCCACAGCCACATTTGCTACAGCTCGCCCGCTCCCGAGGACCGACTCCATGTCGATTTTGACGCTTCTGGACGCCTGGACATGCGGGCGCTCGACGAACTCAGCGCACCACGTAATGGCGATTTCTATATCTGCGGTCCCGCCACTTTCATGCGCGACCTGACGGCAGGCCTCGCGGACTTCGGCGTCGCGGCAGATCGCATTCACACCGAGATATTCGGCGCCGGTCCGTCCATGACCCCCGGCGTTAAAGCTGCGCTGCGGCGGCTGCCGCATTTGCCGGCAGGACCGCCCGGCTTGGGACCGATGGTTTCGTTCGCCCGCACCGGCCTCGATGTCCGCTGGGGGTCATCATTCCAGAGCTTGCTCGAGCTCGCCGAGGCTTGTGACGTGCCTGTGCGCTGGTCGTGCCGAACGGGCGTTTGCCACTCCTGCGAGACCGGACTCATTGCAGGGACGGTCGGCACTCGGCCTGACCCTGTCGATGCGCCGGCAGCGGGCAATGTGCTGATCTGCTGCTCGCACCCCCAGGACGACGTCGTGATCGATTTGTGACCGGCGTGAAGACAGGAGGATTTGACATGCGATCCGACATGGCGCCGGGAGCTGTTTTTCCCGACTATGAACTCAGTGATCACACGGCGAAGCATCGAAAGTTGTCTGAATTGCAGGGGCCGCATCCGATGGCGCTCGTCCTTGGCCGCGGCGGCTTCTGTCCAAAGGATCGCCGCCAGGCCGAAGGGTTGCTGCAGCTCCACCGGGAGATGGAGGTTGGCTATTGCCGGCTGGTCACGATCACGACCGATAATATCACCCAGACGAACGAATTTCGCAGCGGGATAGGAGCCCACTGGCCCTTTCTCTCCGACCCGCAGCGCATCGTTCAGAAAGATCTCGACATCGCCGAATACACCGACACCCACAACAATCCCATGATTCCGCACGTAATCGTGCTGGAGCCTGGCCTTGTCATTTACAAGATCTACAATGGCTACTGGTTCTTCGGACGACCCACCACCGAAGAGCTCCGCCAGGACTTGCGCGCTGTCAGCAGGAAATGCCGTCCGGACTGGGACATCACAACGCCCGAGCTTAAGGCAGCGTGGCGGGAGGGACGCAAGGAGCTCTTTTATCCGTACGGCAAAACCTATGTTCAAACTCTCGGCGAACAGGATTAGGCGCGTGTCCGAACAATGGAAAGGAATGCGGAAAAGTCTCAAATGATCTGGCGCCCCGTCATTTGATGGCCCGAGTTGTCCGGTAGCGTTGTCGCTGAAGACCGGAAGAGCCGCCGCGGGCGACGACGGGTTTCTTGGCGGGTTAGCGAGGGATCGCCATGCTGACGCGCAGACACGTGAATTTGCTTCTTGTCGCCAGCGTCGCCGCCTTTCGTCAGGAGGACGCCAGGGCGGACTTCACAGCTGTATTCTCCGCCTATGCGATGCGGACGACATGGCATCCGATTCCATCGATCGGCGATTGGCCCCTCGATCACACGCCCGTCGCGGTGTCGAATGGCGACGAGTACGGGTGTTTTGGCCGCAAGCAATCCGAGGAGCCCGGCAATGCGCGCCTGGTCGCGCAGGGCCGGGGCGACTTTGCATGGGCCAGGGAAATCGCCGGCGGGGAAGACGCTCACGCCGGCATTGATTACGGGGTGACCGGCATCTGCAATCAATGTGCAAACAGGATCCTGCTTCCCGCCAATATCGATGTCCGAAACGCATTCGGCAACGAGATCGCAACGCCAATTTTCGGCAGCTACGGACTTGGACAGGACGCTTTGATCAAAAGGGTCAAGGATGCGGCCTTCGCCGTCAACCGGCAGTTCCCCGGCCGCATACCCGATGAGGCCGTCCACGACGTGGTCGCGCGAATTTCCGGAGGGCTGAATGGCGAGTGGGAAATACTCCACGCGGATATGGAACGCTTTCTGAAGCCCGCCCTGGGCGAGCAGTACGACAGGTTCAAAACAGACGTTGAGGATGTCTATCAATCGCTGTACTACAAGCGGGTCGCGCTCTTTGACGCCTACTCGAACGGCCGCATTGACAAGCCCCGTTTCATTGCCCGGATGAATTAAGGTTTTTCATCTGCTTTGGACGACCTGCATGACGTCATGGGGGACGACGCCTTCAAGAAGATCGTTCCAGTGCCGCCCGGGGTTGCAGCAGACTATGTTTTTTATAATCTCCCGGCCGAATACAGGTAAAACACGTGCGCCTTGAAGGATCCACGCCGAATTCAACAGGGGCGGCCAGCCGCTTTCCAACGTTGCTGGCGGCCCTGCTGGCTCTTGCCGCCTTGCTCGGCCTGGCGATCCAGTTCGGACTTCAACTCGGCTACACTCCGGGTCCGTGGGTCGCGCTTTGGGTATTATTGCGATTTTTCACCATCATGGCGAACGCCCTGATCGTCGTCGTCTTCGCCCGCGTGGTTTTTTCGCCAGTCCTGCCGATCGTATTGAACGGCGCCATCCTCTTCACCCAGCTCGTCGGCGTCGTCTATCTCGTGATGCTGCGCGATCAGGCGCCGCAAGCAGGCTGGGACTGCGTCGGCAATGCGCTCCTCCATTATGTGACGCCGCTGCTGGCGCTGCTCTACTGGCTTGCCTGCGCTCCGCGTGGCGGCCTGAGCTGGCGCGCGCCGCTGCTCTGGACTGCGGTGACGATCGCCTACGCCGCCTATGTGTTCGCGCGCGCTGCGGCGGACGGCAAATATCCTTATCCCTTCTACGATGTCCCCCGGCTTGGCCTCGGCCAGGTTCTCGCCAATTGCCTCATCATCGGCGTCGGCTTCACCCTTTCTGGCTTCGCGCTGGTCGCGCTGGACAAGAAGTTCGCCGCGAGACGGGAGGCGTCCGCTCCAAAAGCCCCGTCTTGAGGCCAATTTCGCTCGCCGCCCCAATCGCCTGGGACGGCGTGGATTTGACGTAATCTTTTGCAAGAGTTCGCGGAAATCCGCTTTGTCGACCGAACGGAGCCGATGCTGATGGCGCGCTGTCTGTTGCCTTGCTTCGTCTGCCTGCTGTTCGCAGCCACCGCCGCCCGCGCCAAGGACGTTCGGTTCATCTTTCCCGCGAAATATTCAGACTGCTCCGTCATCAAGTCGCTGCTGGCAAGCAAGGCGCTGGCGGACGCTGGCCTTGTGCTGAAGCCCCAGGAACTGACCGAAGCCTCCGTCCTGCACGCGCTCAAGGCGGGCGAGGCGGATATGGGCGTTTTCACGCTGTCGGATTCCGAGCTCCGCGACATCGAAAAAGCTTCGCCGCAAACCTCGATGCTGGCGCGGCCTTTCATGTTCAAGTCGTCGGACCAGATCTTTCTGATGCAGAAGAGCTTCATCGGCGACGCTGCGGCGGCGGACACCAGCCGCACCGGGCTCTTTCCACTGCAGGTTTGGACCCATGCGATCACCTATTTCCTCACCAAGGAGCCGGTCCACGACGCTGCCGATTTCTCGAAGCTCGTCGTCGCCGCGGAATATGGCTCGCCCGACGTCAAGGTTCTTGCGGCCGTGGGGGTCAAGACCGTCGGGGGCGTCGGCAGGAGCGCGGCGATGGACGACGGCGCCAATGCGATGGACACGGAGCTCGGCAAGGCGGCCGAAGAATTCGCTGCGAATTACAACGGAAAACTCTACCTGACGACCGGCTGGCCGCAGGCCGGCATGGCGGCGGCGACGCCCGGTTTCTGGCTTCAGCTCAACGAGACGGAAAAGCGCGCGCTCAAGACCGCAGCCGAAGAGGCGCGCCAGGTCGGCGAAAACGACGTCATGAAGCGCGAAGCGAAAATTCGCCAGATGCCCAATGTCGTCATCAACCATATCGACGAGCGCCAGCAGTTCGATCTCGCCATGCGCGCCGGCGGCGGCGGCGAGGGCGCGATGCAGAGCGAAATGAGCCTCGGCCGCAAGGCGGAAGCCATGGCCCAGTCGAAGGCCGCGGCGGCGGCCGCTCCCGCCGCGCCGCCGCCAATGGCGGCCATGGCCAATTCTCCCGTTTTTTTCGCCACCGATCGCGATGATGAGGGGACGCTCGACTATGCGACGCGCTTCGGCGCGCACCGCACAGATTCCTTCGACTATACTTGCGGCTTTCTCGGCTCGCCCCCCCGTCATTCCGGCGAGCCGAAACTGCCGCCGGCCCCCAAGACCCTGGACAAGGGCGTCGAGCGCTGCGCCAGGCTGATCGTGGACAGGACCAGGGCTGCGGGCATGAAAAAAATCCTGTTTGGCGTGCACGGATTCAACACATCGTTCGAAGGGCTCGCTTGGCGCGCCTTGCAGCTGGGATCGGACCTCAATTATGACGGGGCGATTGTCGGCTGGAGCTGGCCGTCGGAAGGTTCGGCCTTCGGCTACGCCTACGACGAGGATTCCAACGCCTGGAGCGAGCCGCACTTCGTCGAGTTCCTGAGCGCCGTCGCCGCGGCCGGCCCGGAAATGCAACTGGATTTCATCGCGCACAGCATGGGCGGCCGCATCCTGCTGCAGGCCCTGCGCGAACTGGCGCAGGCGCGCTCGCAAATCCGTATCGGCGCCGCGGTCTTCGCCGCCCCCGACGTCGCGCAGGACGTGTTTCGCGAACAGATTCGGATCGCCCGCAAGATCGGCGTGATCCGCACGCTCTACGCTTCCGAGTACGACCGCGCGATCCTGATTTCGCAAAGCTATCACGGGGCGCCGCGCGCCGGGAGCGGCGGCGCGAGCATTCTCGTGGTCAACGGCGTTGAATCCGTCGACGCGCGATTGAGTGGTCATTCCTACGTTTTCGACGAGCCCAAGGCGATTTTGGATTTGCGCAAGATCGTCAATCGCGAATCCGCGGCAGCCGCGCGCGGTCTCAAGGAGCGCGAAAAGGCTGGCGCAACCTATTGGGTGATCGAGCCGTGACGGGCTAATGTTTTTGTTGACGGGGATCGTCGCCCGGATCCAGATATTCAAGACCCAACGGACCAACCGCCGTGACCTGGGTGACATATTCGCCTGACTTGGCCCAATGGAAATGGGCGGTATCGCCGGGAAGAACGATGACGCTGCCGGGCGGATACGCCTTCACCTTGTCGCCGTCGAACTCGTCGCCCAGGCCGATGTAGAAAACGCCGGACAGAACCGTGTAAATGCGGTCTTCCGGGTGTCTGTGCGGCATCAGCTTCACGCCGGACGGAACCTTGACCCTGATGACATAGGAGCCGGCCTCGGCGGGATCGCCGACGACGATGGCAAGGCGGACCGAGGGAGGAAAGGCCGGGAAAGGTTTCCAGTCGATGTCTTCGGGCAGGATCGATCTGAAAACGGCCTGGTCCGGCAGGTGGTGTGTTTGAACCATTGTATTCCCTCCTTGTCGGCCCACAGCGTCCGGATGGCGCGCCATGTCGAGCGTTTCAACGCTGCGTCGATGTTTCTATGAAGCTCGTGCAGAGGCGACCGGTTCGGCCTTTTGCTTCACCGCCGCCAATAAGGTCTGCGCAGCCGGACCCGAGGAGTGCGGATTCTGTCCGGTGATCAGCGGGCCATCGCTGACGACGTGAGACGCCCAGTTGGCTTTCTTCGAGAAGATGGCGCCCAGTTTCAGCATCTCATTTTCGACCAGGAACGGCACGACCTTGGTGAGGCCGACCTCATCTTCCTCGCCATTGGTGAAGCCGGTGACTTCCCTGCCCAGCACCAGCAACCTGCCGTCAGGCGCCTTGACGTGACGCAGCGCGCCAGTCGAATGACACACGACCGCGATCGTCTTGCCGGCCGCAATGAAGGCCTCGATCAGCTTGATGGAATGCTCGTCTTCGGCGAGATCCCACAGCGGGCCATGGCCGCCCGGGTAAAAAACCGTGTCGAATTCTTCTTGCTTGACGCTGTCAAGGCGACAGGTCTCGTCCAGCTGAGCTTCCGCGCTGGCGTCCTTCTCGAAACGGAGCGTCAGATCGGTGCGAAAATCGGGTTCGTTGCTCTTTGGATCGAGCGGCGGTCGTCCGCCCTTCGGGGACGCGAGCGTAATGTCGACTCCCGCGTCCTTGAAAACGTAATACGGAGCCGCGAGTTCCTCCAGCCAGAAGCCCGTCTTTCGACCGGTGTCGCCCAGTTGATCGTGGGATGTGATAACCATCAGCACTCTCATGACCGTCTCCTTTGGTTGGTGAATGAAGCGCGGTCGCCGCTCTTTCCAGCGCAAATTGATCGCCCCGTCGCTCCCCGATCAGCTTTGGGCGACATCGACGATGGCTTCGGCGAAGGCCTGCGGCGCTTCCTGCGGCAGATTGTGGCCCCGCCCCAGTCGTAACCCGCGATGGGGGCCACTCCTCGCAATTCCCTGCGCGAACAAAGAAGCGGATAATGCATAGTATAAGTCAGATCATTGCCTGCTTGGCGCGTCCTTAGCAGAGAAACTGGAGACTTTGTATGACTTATATGCGCTCAGTTGCTCAATATTCTGCGATTACGCCAAAGTTAATGCTGCAACAACGTAATCTTTTGCCGCGGCAGGAACTTTGTGTTGAGACAAGCGTTTTAGAAGGTTTTCCTCGTTCGAAAAAAATTTGGCCTGCGCATACAGGTTGGCCGCATGCCCGAGAAAAATTGGCCTCGCCTATCGCCGTTCAAGACAGGGCTACTCGGTCGTTGTCCTCGATGTGGGCAAGGACATCTCTTCAACGGCTTCCTCGAACTTCGCTCGTCCTGCGAGACATGCGGGCTCGACTTTTCCTTCGCCGATCCTGCGGATGGCCCGGCGTTCTTCGTGCTGACCTTTGCCTGCCTGCCCGTGATCGCTTTCGCCGTCTGGCTCGAAATCACTTACCAGCCACCGTTCTGGGTGCATCTTGTCACAACTCTTCCGCTCATTTTCTTGACTTGCCTTCCGCCATTGCGGCCGCTGAAGGGATGGCTGATCGCCACGCAATATATTTACAAAGCCGAAGAGGGGCGCCTGAAAGGTTCTTGAATTTGTGGCGCGGGAGGCGGTAGAGCGCGCCGCGATTTTCGCGCGACCCCATTCAATATTCCGCCCAATTGTCAAAACCCATGCGGTCGACATTGTCGACGAATGTCTCCACCAACGCGCCCTCAACCAGGATCAGCGTGTGGTCGTCGAGTTCGAGGTGATAGTAGACAAAGATTTCGGGCACGGCGTGAGCGTGGTGAAATTCGTCTCGAAATATTGGATCTCCACGTCGACCGCATTGACGAAGTTCGTGTTGGTTTCGGACCCATCCGTCGTAATAAAATCCGGGTCGATCGTCAAATTCGAGGTCATGGAGCGACTCCGTTTGCTGTGGCTAGGCCCGCCGGGAAATGCTGCACGACGAATGAATGACTTTCCAGGACTCCATACTATTTTAGCATATGACGCAAGGTCAATCTGCCGGACAATACAGTCGCCTGATCAGTCATTCACGCTGATTTCCGTAAAAAGGAACCCCGCAGGCGTCTTGGTGAAGGCGAAGATAAGCTTGCCGCAGAAGATGAAGTAATTGTTATTGTTTTCACCATCGCGATCATAGATGGCTTTGCCGTGCTGGATACACGCGCGATTTTTCGCCGTGAAGGTGAGCGGATAAGCCTTTGCGCGGAATTGCGCGGCGTCGCGGATGGAGCCGCCATATTCGAACGGCAGTCTTGTCATACTGGCGACGGAGGCGGAATCGTTGGCTTTCAGCGCCGCACGAAATTTCTCGATAAAGCCATCGAATTCCTTCTGCAAGGCAGGAGAGACGACCGCTTTCTTCGGCGCTTGAGCGGAGGCGGGAGCAAAATGCATGAGAGCGGCTGCGAACACAATACGCAACAAAAATCTCATGCTTCACCTCCGTCTATCCGACTAATCCAATTCTATAGTGTTCTGCGCAAACTGCGTCAAAAACTTCCCGGCACGCGTGCCGGCGAGCGGCGGTCGCACTGAGCGAAGAGGACCTGGAGCAGACTCCGAGCGGTGTGAATCGGGGAGCGTCTGCGCCCGATTGCCTGACGGCGTCTGGGCGCTCGGGGTTGAAGCGGTTTGAACGGATTTAGCTTTAAGTGCTTCCAGCTATGGCGACAGATTGGCGGCATGAGCTTGCGCGGGCCTAACCGATCAAGCGGACCTAAAGCCGGATGCAAGGCGAGGCTTTCGCCACCCTACCTAATCATTTGATTCATGACGATGATTCCAGCGGCCTTGGTGGGCGATATAGCTTTGAAATAATATATTTTATTTCAATATGTTGGCTTAAGGTTAGGGCGCGTAGTGACGCTTTGGAAATTATTTGTTTTTTGCGCCATGGCCCGCACGTGGCACGTGTAGTCGCCCCAGCCGAACGCTCACTTTTTATCGCGCAAGCGCGACCGAAAAAACGCCCGGGGAAGAGAGCTGCCTTTCTCTCGATTGCAAGGGGTGCATAGGATTTGGAGGTTCTTCATTTTGTTGGAGCCACCCCGCGACAAGGGGCGAATATGGTCGACGTCGCCTTTGCCGTTAAGCCCAGTTCCACAATAGACGCAAGCGTCGCCCTGTCTTTCACGCAATCGAGCTATTTCTTCCGCGCGTGGCTTGGGGCCTGCGGCCTTCAGCCGCTCTTGCCTCTTTTTCGAACCGTGATGCAGCCTACGTCTGGCGCGCTCCTTTCTGTCTTCCGGTGTCAGGCGAACGACGCCCACGCCGAAAATGTGATACAGGCAATCATCGCCATCGTGCCAAACACCGCACTCGCCATAGTCGTCGTTAAGGATAAGCTCCTTCAAGGCGGGATCGGTTGATGCCTCAAGCTCCTTAAGATGTTTCAGGCAAGGATCGTCCGAATCGTTCATCGTCAACATTCTTGTTCGGGCAGCGATAAAACGCCTTATAATTCAATAAACTTACTCGTCCGCACCGTCGATTTTGGCGCATTGACCTAATCGGTTTCTTGTCGCGCGCCCGCCCCGTTCCAACGCCGCCGCATCCGGTCCGATCTCGCCGCCACTCAATGGCAGCCAAAATATCCGGCGAGCGTTTGACCCGCCCAACATAGCATTGAAAGCCCAGTCACGAAGGCGGCGCAGCTGTTCAACTTTCCAACGTCATTTAAATAAACCTCTAAATCATTTGGAGTGGCGTATTCCCCTTGATGACGGGCGTAGTCGCCGAGTTGCCGCCCCTCGCGTCCAACGTTCCATTTTAGGCGAGAAGCGCGAAACCATAAAAAAGCAGCCAAAATACCGATAAACGCGCCCGCGAAACCAAAGACGGTAGTAATCATTTTGTACGCCCCTGCAATTCACATTGCGCGATATTCTCACGGAAGCCGGGGGAATGAAACTCGATCTCACCAAAAACAACGCACTATGTGGCAGGAGCCGCTAGCACACGATAAACCGAAGCAACGCCGACGCCGAGCCGCTTGGCGATTGCCTCTTTCGTCGCGCCCTCGGCGGCGAGCCGGCGAATATCGCCAGCCTTCGCGCGGGCAGTCGGCGCGCGGCCCTTATATTTACCTTCGGCCTTCGCCTTCGCCACACCTTCCTTCTGGCGCTCAAGCATCATTTCGCGTTCGAATTGAGCGACCGCGCCGAGCATGTTGAGCATGAGCTTGCTCTTGTGATAGACGCGGGATTTGACCCCTAGTAACCTTGGCGCAGACGCGGCGGGCCGCCGGAATGCCCGCAAGAAGGGAAGCCGTGTATTTCGCTCTCGCACTGTTCATCGTCTTCACGCTTGGCCTAGCGGGCTTGCCTTGGTGGCTGTTGTTCCCTTGCTGCTTGTTGGCGGGATGGGTATACATGAAGCAGGCTTCCTAGTCCGCCAAGCCCTGCTTGATCCCCATTCGCGGGAAGAGAAAACACGGACCCCTTTTGGCGTCCGGCGGAGGCGTTTTTGATCCGTTTTTGGGCCTGTTTTTGCCGCTCTCACCGAACAGCGGACCGCGCCCGACTTGCCCGCGAGGCTATTTCGAAGCTCGAAAAGCCCGAAATTAGAACATCTATCCTTGAACACAGTCCCAAGGTTCGGGCCCCAGAGCAAAAAAATAAATGATTTCAATGCAGCGTTCAGGTGATGGTGGGCGATATAGGGATCGAACCTATGACCCCACCCGTGTGAAGGGTGTGCTCTCCCGCTGAGCTAATCGCCCGGACGCCAAAACGTCGGACGCTCTCTTTAGGAAACCCGCGCGGCCCCGTCAAGACGCTCGCGCCTCCACTTCAGGACGATCCGGTGCTGGGTTCGCAAAAATTTCGCGGCAGCCATGCAAGCCAGGCGAAGCAATCCCAGCTATCACTGGCCCGCGGCGCCGCTCCCTCTTTTGGGCGCCATCGCCACGCCCGTGCGACCTTTTCGGTCCTGCCGCGTTAAGGCTTGCGGCGGACTGCGCACCCTCCGCGCGCCGCGCTCGAAAAGTCGTACGGGAGCAAGCATCATGTCCCCAAAACCCTCCTCATGCGGCCACCCGGCCGTAGCCGCCGCAATCGTTGGTGTTTTCCTCTCCTTTTCTGCGCCAGCCCACGCGGAATATGCCGATCTCTCCTCGGCCGCGCCGCGCGACGACCGCCCCATCGCTGCCGCCATCGATCGGGATACCGTAGCCTATTCCGGCCGGGAACAGCCCGGCACGATCGTCGTGTCGACAAGCGAGCGCCATCTTTATCTGGTGCTGGGCGGCGGCCAGGCGCTGCGCTACAGGATCGGCGTCGGGCGTCCCGGCTTCGAATGGGCGGGCGTTCATCGCGTCTCCCACAAGCGCGAATGGCCCGACTGGACGCCACCGGCCCAGATGATCGCGCGTCGGCCCGACCTGCCGCGCCACATGGCGGGGGGCATAGCCAACCCGCTCGGCGCCCGCGCCATCTATATCGGCGGCACGCTGTATCGCATCCACGGCTCGAACGAGCCGGACACCATCGGCCACGCCGTCTCCTCCGGCTGCATTCGCATGACCAATAACGACGTGATTGACCTCTACCAGCGGGTGAAGGTTGGAGCGCGAGTTGTGGTCGAGCGTTGATAGCGCAAGTGTTACGCCGCAATTCGTCACGATTCGTTCAGCCACCATTCAGCCGCTTTCCGATGACATGACGCCCTGCCACCGCGCCGAGCTTCGGCGCGCGGGCAGTATTTTTGCGGAGGAATGAATGAATCCCGGAACCGGCAAATTGAAATCCCGGCTCGTCGCCAGTACGATCCTCGTTAGCGCGCTGCTCGCGGGACTGGCGCATTCTTCCGCCCAGCAAACGCCGCAAGGACAGATGCCCGGCGGATCTCCACGCCTCGCCCTCGTCATTGGCGAGGCATCCTATAAAAGCGGTCCTCTCGCCTCCGCCGCCAATGACGCCGGATTGATCGCCGACACCCTGCAGCTCGCCGGCTTCGACGTGACCGGCGCCGCCGATCTCGACCAGGACGGATTGCGCAAGAGCCTGCGCGAATTTGTCGACAAGGCCTCGGCCGCCGGTCCCGACGCGACGGTGTTCCTCTATCTCGGCGGACGCGCCCTGCAATATGAGGGCGAGAACTATTTCGCCCCGATCGAGGCGACCATCGCCCGCCCCGCCAATGCGCCGCTGGAGGCCGTGCGTCTCAGCGATTACCTGCAGCCGCTGGAGCAATTGCCGCTGAAATCCCGCATCATCGTGCTCGATGCGGCGCGGATAAACAATTTTGCGCCGGGGCCGCAGGGCTTTGCTGGCGGCCTCGCCCTGGTCGAGCCCAGCAATGGCGAATTGATCGCCTACAACGCCGCGCCCGATACGGTCGCGCCCGACGATGCCGCGCCTTATGGCGTTTATGCGCAAGCGTTGAACGAAATGCTGCGCGAGGGCGGGCTGCCGGTTGACGAGGCTTTTGCCCGCGCAAGGCTGCGCGTTTCCGAAGTGACCAAGGGCGCGCAGGTTCCGTGGGACGAATCGCAAACTTTCGCCCGCTCCCGTGCTCTTCGCCCGCGCCCCGGGCGCGCCGCCGCCCGTCGTGGCGCTCGAGACGCAAGCCAATATGCGGGCGCGGCCAATCCGCGATTATCCTGTCGACCAGGCCTTCGCCGCAGCGCTGGAGCAGGACACGATCTCCGCCTATTTCGATTTCCTCAACGCCTATCCCAACTCCGCCTACGCCAACAGGGTGCGCGCCATGCTCGCCGTGCGACGCGAGGCGCTGACCTGGCGGCGCGCCTGGCGAGCCAATACGCCGAACGCCTACTGGACCTATCTGCAGCGCTATCCGCGCGGACCACACGGCGAGGACGCCCGGCGGCGCCTCGCCATGCTGAACGCCGCGCTCATGCCGCCGCCGCAATACGCCGCGTACGAATTTGACGTGCCGCCGCCAATGGAAACGGAATATGTCTATTTCGATAGGCCCTATGTGGTGTTCGACGACAACGACTATGGGCCGCCGCCGCCAATGGGCTTCCTGCTGCCGGAGCGGCGGGACTGGATAGATCGCGCGCCGCCGCCGCCCCCCCAGCGCGGCCTGCTGCCGCTGCCGCTCCTCGCCGCGCCGCTGCTTTTCGCGATTCCTGCGGTACGGCACGGCCTGTTCCACGCACCCGCGGTGGTGCAGGCGCAACAGCCTGCCGCAAACGATTATTACGGCAACCATTACAGCAAGCCGCAGGCCCAGCCGGCCGCCAATGCGCCGGTTGCGAACACGCCGCAGCCGCAGGGACAGCCGGGCGCTCCCGGCGCGCAAAAACCGAATGGCGCGCCCCTGCCGCACGCCGCCCCGAATGTGACCGGCGCGCCGCAGCCGCAGGGACGGACAGCCGCACCCGCGCCGCAGCCCAAAGCCCTGCCTGAAACGCCGCAGACGCCCAAGCCTGCGGTTGCGGCGCCAGTCGCGCCCAAGCCTCAAGTTGCGCCGCCCCCGGCGCAAAAGGTCCAAGTAGCGCCGCCCCAGGCGCCGAGAAGTCCAGACCGCGCCGCCTCCAGCTCAAAAAATCCAGGCCGCACCGCCGCCGGCGCCGAAAATCCAGGCTGCGCCGCCCCCGGCCCAAAAAATCCAGGCTGCGCCGCATCCGGCGCCAAAAATTCAGGCTGCGCCGCCTCCGGCCCCGAAGCCGCAGGCCGCGCCACGTCCAGAACCGCCGCATCCGGCCCCCGCCGTTCATCAGGAGGCGCCCCGTCCGGTCCAGCAACTGCAGCGCGCCGAGCCGCCAAAACCGGCCGCGCCGCCGCAGCATGAGCGTCCGAAATGCGGCTCGCCAGGCGAACCGCCCTGCCGCTAAAGAGCATTTTCGAGCGAAGTGGATTCCGGTTCGCGTTAAGACCCGAAGGGCCGCGTTAGCGAATATGCGTGAAAACAAGAAACTAGCGCCAGTTTGGTGAACCGGAGTTCACCGAACAGGCGCTAAAGAGCGAAAAAGAGAGAGCCCCGATCGGCCAGATCGGGGCTCTTTTTCGGTGGGCTCAGGGTCCCGCCGCAACAATCAAGCCGGCGGCGAACCATTGCGCGAGGAGCGTCGCCGCAGCCACGGTCAGTTGCTCCGCCGGCTCGCCTGGCCGGGCGAAGGCCAGCAGGCCGCAGATCTCGCCGAAAGGCTTGCCGCCCATCGCTTCGCGCAGAGCCAGCGCTTCAAGATCGTCGAGCGCGCGATATTGCACATCGAGCCCATCGCGCCACACGAGCAGGACCAGATCCGACCCGCCCGCCTCGGTCGGCTCGGCTTCGGCCCCGCCCTCCTGCGCCGCCTCATAGACGGCGAGCGCCGCTGACGGCGCAACTGTCGTCGTGACTGTCGGATGAAAGGCGAAACGCAGGCGCGGCCAAATTTCCTGCGGCGTTACGCCCAAAATCTCCAGCGGCAGCGGCGCGATATCCTCGGCGTCAAAGCTCCGGGACAAAGCCGCCTCGATCGAAGCCAACCCGCAAGCCACTCTCTCCTGCGAATAACGGGGATCACCGCTGAGAAAATCCGCCAGTCCCGCGCCGAACCAACGCGCGTTGCGAAATGTCGAGGGACGCGCGGCGATATAGTCGGCGGCCAACTCATTAAAAGCCTCCTCGCCCATCGTCTCGTGCAGGACGGGATAGTCGCTGGCGAGAAACTCCGTCAGGCGCAGGCGATAGCCGTCGTGATAGACGGCGAAGACGTCCTCTACGCTTTCCGCGCGAGGGGGCGCCTGGAATTGAGAAAGCAAGAGAGGGTCGGGCGTTTCGTTCAGCACGCCCGCCTGAAACAGGGACTGCATTTCCGCGAGCTTCATGCCGGCTCCCGCTCGCGTTTTTGCGCCAACTTCCGCATATGGGCCAATTCTTCGAGCAGTTCGGCGAAAGGCGGAAACTGATCGTCGCGCTCGATCATCGCCGGCACGGGACCAAAGGTCTCGCGCACATGGGCGAAGAGGTCCCAGACGTCGTCGCAGACGGGATGGTCGTGCGTGTCGATCTTGTGCGTGACGAGGTCGGTGTGCCCGGCGACGTAAATCTGCGCAACGCGATCCCTGGGCACAAGGTCGAGATAGGCCTTTGCGTCAAAGCCATGGTTGAAGCCGGATACGAAGACATTGTTGACATCGAGCAGCAGCAGGCAATCGGCGCGGCGCGACAGCTCTGCCAGAAATTCCGGCTCGCTCATGTCGGCGCCAGAGAAAGTGACGTAGGTCGAGGGATTTTCCAGCGCGATGCGGCGGCCGAGGAAATCCTGCACGCGAGAAACGCGCTCGGCGCAATGGTCGAGCGCCTCGAGCGTATAGGGAATGGGAAGGAGATCGTGCAGATTGCGACCGTGCACGCCCGTCCAGGCCAGATGGTCGGAGACGAGTTCCGGTTCGACGCGCTTGATGAGCGCCTGCAGATCGCGAAGGTAGTCCATGTCGAGCGGATCGACAGATGCGAGAGACATGGAGACGCCATGCATGCGCATGGGATAATCCGCGCGAATGCGATCGAGCATGGCCAGCGGCCGCCCGCCGGGAACCATGTAATTTTCGGAAATGATCTCGAACCAGTCCACGGGCTGCGGCGCTTCGAGAATTTCAGGATAATAGACCGACCTCAGGCCAAGCCCGAAGCCCTGAGCCTTCTGAGATCGCATCCGGTCGCTCCTTCTACCGCAACGCCCCTCGCCCCGGCGCGGGGAAGGGGTGTGACGCCAATTGTCCCTCCCCCCGAAATCGGGGAGAGGGATTTATGCGAAAAAATCAGCCGACGGTGCCGCCCGCCTTGGTGCAGGCCTTTTCGGACTTCTTCATCGTGATGCCCTGGCCCTTGCAGGAATTCTGGCCCTTGCAGGAGTTGCTGGCGGTCTTGCAAGCGCTCTTGCCCTTGCAGGCGTTGACGCCCATGCAATGCACGCCGGCCTTCTTGGCCATGGCCGGAGTGGACAGCGCCGCGCCGGAAACGGCGAGGGCGATGGCGGCGGCGGCGAGGCTGGCGCCGGAAACGATTTTCATCTGCATGGTCGAACTCCCTGATGACTTCGCTCTCTCGTGAGCGCGTTGGACAGGCCGTCGCGGCCTGCAAAGGGAGATACGGGACGAGGTGGAAAAGGTTACAGGGACGACGAATTTTTTTGCCAAAAATGCAGCTGGCGGAGAACAAATTCCCTCAACCGCGTTCCGCAAGAAACTGAATTCACTTTGTGAATCATGCAGCAACAGCCAAAATTTCTTTTTTATTTCGCCGATCAACTTTTTGGCATCAGGCTGTTTATCCGCCGGTCAGGCTCATCGAACGGCGGCCGGGCGACATGGCCCCGGACCACTGCGCGACGAAATCATGACCGCGCGGCTTGCGGCGCATCGCATCGTCGAGCGCCGCGTTCAGCAGGTCGTCGTTCCCGGAGGCGCGCAATGGCGCGCGCAGGTCGGTCTGGTCTTCCTGGCCGAGACAGGTATAGAGCACGCCGGTGCAGGTGACGCGCACGCGGTTGCAGGTGTCGCAGAAATTATGGCTGATCGGCGTGATGAAGCCGACGCGTCCGCCGGTCTCCTCGATATCCATGTAGCGGGCTGGGCCGCCGCTCGCGAAGGTCGAGGGCGCTAGGGTCCATTTCCGCGCGAGCTCGACCTTGACGTCATCGAGCGGCAGGAAACTCTCGATGTTATGGGCGGCGTCCTCGCCGAGCGGCATGGCCTCGATGAAGGAAATATCCATGCCCAGGCCATGCGCCCATTCGACCAGTGGCAGGAACTCGCCCTCGTTGCCGCCCCTCAATGCGACACAATTGATTTTCACTCGCAATCCCGCACGCTGCGCCGCGGAAATTCCCGCCAGGACCTGGGCGTGGTCGCCCCAGCGGGTGATGGCGCGGAACTTGTCCGGATCGAGCGTGTCGAGCGAGACGTTCACCCGCCTGACGCCGCAATCGGCGAGTTCGGACGCGTAACGCGCGAGTTGCGAGCCGTTGGTGGTCAAGGTCAGTTCGCGCAGTCCCTTGTCCGTCAGGCGGCAAAGCCCGCGAAACAATTGCATGACGTTGCGCCGCACCAGCGGTTCGCCGCCGGTCAATCTGATCTTGCTCACGCCGCGGGAAACGAAGGCTGCGCAGAGACGCTCAAGCTCTTCGAGCGTCAAAAGGTCCGCCTTGGGCAGGAAATGCATGTTTTCGGACATGCAGTAGGAGCAGCGAAAATCGCAGCGGTCGGTAACGGAAACGCGGATATAGTCGATCCGCCGCGCGAATGTATCGACGAGCGGCCGCGCCGTGGCAAAAGTCGCGGCGGGAGGCTGGATTTCTGGTTTTTCCGGGCGCATAGGCTCTATATAGGCGTCTTCGGGCGCGCGAACAGGATTTTCCGCAAGGAGTGGGGTGAATATGACCAGCGAGGAGCATTGGCCGACCGCGATTCGGCTCGCCGAACAGGGACGCGTGCTGGAGGCAACCTTCGAAAGCGGCGAGACTTTCGCGCTGCCTGCTGAATTCTTGCGCGTCAGCAGCCCTAGCGCGGAGGTGCAGGGACACGGGCCCGGACAGAAGGTGACCGTCGCGGGCAAGAAGAACGTCGCCATCCTCAGCACGGAGCCGGTCGGCAATTATGCCGTGCGGCTGGTCTTCGACGACATGCACGACAGCGGTTTCTTCACTTGGGACTATCTGTTCGAACTCGGCGCGCGGCAGCCACAACTCTGGCAGGCCTATCTCAACGAACTCGCCGCAAAAAACCTGTATCGCTGAGCCGCCCAATGGGTCCCCTTCAGGAGAGCATCGCCGATCTCAAGGCAAGCCTGCGCTTTTTCTCGCGCCTGCCGCTGCCTGTCGCCGCGGGCGACGCGCATTTCCCCGCGGGCATGCGCATGGCGCCCGTCGCCGGCGCCGTGCTCGGACTGTTCGCCGCCCTGCCCTTCGTGCTCGCCCTGCATTGGGGCGAGCCGCCGCTCGTCGCCGCCTTCGTCGCGCTCATCGCGGGCGCGCTTTTATCCGGCGGGCTGCACGAGGACGGGCTGGCGGATGTGGCCGATGGCTTCGGGGGCGGCTTTTCGCGCGAAAAAAAACTTGAGATCATGCGCGACAGCAGGATCGGCGCCTATGGCGCACTCGCGCTGGTGCTCAGCATCGGCTTGCGCGCCTCAAGCCTTGCGGCGCTAGCGCCCGCGCCGGGCGGAGCTTTGCTTGCGATGGTGGCGGCCGGCGCGATTTCGCGCGCCGCCTGCCTGGCGCCTCTCGTCCTGCTGCCGCCGGCGCGGCCCGACGGCGCAGGGCAGGCGGCGGGAGGCCTGAACATGGCCGTTGCGAGGCCTGCCTTCGCCCTGACCTTGGCTTTGGCTTTGTTGCCCTGGCTTGGCGGCTTTTCGCTCATGGCCTGCCTTTGCGCGCTCCTGCTGGCCGCGGTGGCGACTTCTGGTCTCTGTGCTCTGGCGCGCGCGCAGATCGGCGGCCAGACCGGCGATGTCGCGGGCGCGGCGCAGCAGATCGCGGAAATAATGGTCTTGATGGTCTTTGCCGGTGCGCAGGGGTGAGCGGGGAAAGCATGAGCAAGCAAAAACCAAGCACGCCCTGTATAAATCTCTGCGGAATTGACAAGGAAACCGGATTTTGTGCGGGCTGCGGCCGCACGCGCGAGGAGATCGCGGGCTGGGGCTTGATGTCGGAAGCGGAGCATCAGACGATCATGCAGGGCCTTGCAGCTCGAACGGATCGCGAATCCGCCAAGCCGGGCGCATCGCCCTTTTCAGTTCAATCCGTTTGAAACCGGGATGAACTTGTTGCTCGTTTTCAAGCCGATCGCATTGAACGAGACGATGAGGCCGACCGATACGATACCCGCGATGAAGGCATATTCCATCGCCGTCGTTCCACGCTCATCCCTCAAGAACCGCGACCAGAGAGCCATCACTTTTCCCCTCCCGGAGCGACGCCCGGGCCTTCACTTACCGCTCATCGCTTTTGCGCGACAACGGCCGAACGTTTGCACATTAGGGGACAAGCCTTAACAGATTGCAGCCTTCGAACAATTGGATCCGATTTTTTCCAAGCCGATGCTTGCGCTGGAAAATTGCGTCTTTAAAGGTTGCAAACAATTCTATTGTTTACGTTGGTAATGCAACGGTCGACGCAACAACCGAGGGCTGGTCGACGAGGTCCAGGGCGTCCTCGACCGTGCGCGCGTCGGCGCCGCGCTTGACCGCATGGATAGCAAGATGGCGGCGAAAAGCCCGCGCCCCGGGGCGTCCGGCGAAAAGGCCGAGCATGTGGCGCGTCATGTCGCCAAGCCGCGCGCCCTGCGAAAGCCTGGCCTCGATATAGGGAAGAAAGGCGAGGGTCGCGGCGCGCGTGTTCTCGTAAGGCGCGGGCGCGCCGAAAAGCTCGGGGTCCACATGCTGCAAAAAGGAGAGATTGTGATAGGCGGCGCGGCCAACCATCACGCCGTCGACATGGCCAAGCTGCGCGCGAACGGCCTCGATCGTTTCAAAACCGCCGTTGATGGCGATGGGGAGTTCGGGAAAAGCCTGCTTCAATTCATGCACAAGCGCATAGTCCAGCGGCGGAACATCGCGATTTTCCTTGGGCGACAGGCCCTTGAGCCAGGCCTTGCGCGCATGGACGACAAGGGCGTCGACACCTGCCGCAGCCAGCGCCCGGGCCATGGCGAAAAGCGCCTCGCGCGGCTCCTGCTCGTCGACGCCGATCCGGCATTTGACAGTAACCGGCAGATCGACGGCCTCCTTCATCGCCGAAACGCAAGCGCGCGACGAGGTCGGGCTCGCGCATCAGGCAGGCGCCGAAGGCCCCGTTCTGCACGCGATCGGAGGGGCAACCAATGTTGAGATTGATCTCGTCATAGGCGAAATTCCGCGCAAATTGCGGCGGCGCGCGCCAGCTGGGGCGGGTCGGAGCCGCCAAGCTGGACCGCGAGCGGATGCTCGCAGGCGTCAAAGCCAAGCAGGCGCTCGCGGTCGCCATGCACGACCGCCGCCGATGTGACCATTTCCGTGTAAAGCCGGGCCCGGCGCGAATGCAGGCGCGCAAGAACGCGATAATGTCGATCCGTCCAATCCATCATCGGCGCGACGGAGAAGCGCAGGTCGTCAGGCCGGATCGTTTTTGAGGTCAAGGGGCGGTTCCATCAATTTTTCGGCATCTTGCCTTAATCAAGCCTTTACCCTGTTGCAACAAAGCTCGCATCAGCACCCCCTCGGAGACAAGCGCCGCTCATGAGCTATCTTCAGCCCCCGCCCGGTGACGCGCCCGTCGTGGTGATGAAGGACGTCGGCGGCTATGTCAGCGAATATGCGGCGCAGACGGCAGCCTATCTCGGCAGCGGGCGCGAGGTGCGCCTGCACGAATGCCGTTCTGCCTGCACGCTGGCGCTGAGCCTGCCCAATGTCTGCGTCTATCCCTCCAGCGTCCTCAAGTTCCACAAGGCTTATAACCCGATCACCAAAGTCGCCAACGAGGAAGTTTCGCAGGCGTTGATGGCGGCCTATCCCGCCGCGGTGCGAGCGCGCCTCGGCGAATTGACCCGCAATTACAAGTCTCTCACCGGATCAGAGCTGATCCGTCTGGGCGTTCGGGAATGTGGAACTCCGCGCCAGCCGGAGATCATGCTGGCGCGCGCCAAGATCAAGGAGAACCCGCCGGAAAATCCGGTCTCCAACACTTTTTCCAGCCTAATCGCGCCGCTGACGCCCAATTCATCGACGCATTCTTCGCCGGCGACAGGAGCGCAGGTCAGGATCCAGCGCGTGAAGGCGCGGCCCTCGCCCATCCAGCCGCCACAAGTCCAGCTGGCCAGCCGAGCGACGCCGCCAGCCATCGCCCCGCAGTCGCCGACATCGATTGCCGCGCCGGAGGTCAAGCCGGTGCAGGTCGCCTCCTCCGTGGCTGCGAGCCCTGCCCCGATCTCGTCGCCGGCAATCGAAAAGCCGATCGACTTGCCGCCAGCCATCCTGCCTGTGCAGCCGCCAACCCTTTTCGTATCAGGCGAGAGACTATTGATCCGGGGGGCGGCGCCCATCCTGCTGACGGCGCGTTTCACGCCCTATCCCTATCGCCTCGCCGGCAAGAGCTGAGACCTCAGAACAGGCTCAGCTGGACGCCGCCGCCCTCGGGACGCAGGAACAGGTCGGTGCGCAGCCGCGCCTTCTGCTTGCCAAAGCCGATTTTTTCACAGGCCAGCTCAAATCGCCTGCCGAGCATCCACGCGTAGGGGCCGGTTCCCGTCATGCGCTTGCCCCAGGCGGAATCGTAGAGCTTGCCCTCGCGGGTGGAGCGAACCAGCTCCATCACCTTCCGATATTTGTCGGGAAAATTCTCGATCAGCCAATGGCCGAAAATATCCTGGGTCTCCAGAGGCAGGCGCAACAGGATATAGGCCGCCTCGCTTGCCCCCGCCGCATGGGCGCGGGCCAGGATCGCCTCGATCTCGTGATCGGTGACGCCGGGGATGACCGGCGCGACCATGACCATTGCAGGCACGCCCGCCTGGCTGAGCTTCTCTATAGCATCGATCCGGCGTTGCGGCGTCGAGGCGCGCGGCTCCATCGCCCGCGCCAGTTCCCGGTCAAGCGTGGTTACGGAAACAGCGACCTTGGCGAGGCCCTTTGCCGCCATCGGCCCGAGCAGGTCGAGATCGCGCAGGACCAGCGCGCTCTTCGTGACGATGGCGACGGGATGATTGGCCGCCGCCAGCACCTCCAGGATCGCGCGCATGACGCGATGCTCCCGCTCGATCGGCTGGTAGGGATCGGTATTCGTCCCCAAGGCCATGGTCTTTGGCTGGTAATCCGGGGCTGAAAGCTCGCGGCGCAGCAGAGCGGCCGCATCGTCCTTGACGAACAGCCGGCTCTCGAAATCGAGTCCCGGCGAAAGGCCGAGGTAAGCGTGGGTCGGCCGGGCGAAACAATAGACGCAGCCGTGCTCGCAGCCGCGATAGGGATTGATCGACCGGTCGAAGCCTATATCCGGGGACTCGTTGCGGGTGATCAGCTTTTTCGGCTTTTCATGCGTCACCTGCGTCTTGAATGGCGGCAATTGTTCGAGCGAGCCCCAGCCGTCGTCGAGATCGACCCGAGCATGCGGCTCGTAGCGCCCGCTGGCGTTGCCGGTCGCCGCGCGCCCGCGACGTCGCGCCGGGGCGCCGCCTCGCCAGTCGCGGGAGATTTTGGAGCTTGCGAAGAAGTTGCCGACGGGGCCATCGCCGCCTCGCGCGTGAGAAATCAGGTAAGAACAAATAAAGAACATTAACCTTTTGTCAAGGCACTTTGCCTCGCTGACAGAAAAAAGCTAAAGCAGGCTGATGATTTCGGCCCTCGTCCTTTCCCCTTCGCTCGTTGCAGGCAAGAGCGTTCCCCGCGCCTCGGAAGCTGTGGCGCGCTCGCTGTCCGCGCTGGTGCGCGCCGCGGTCGAAGGCATCTTGCGCGATGTCGCGATCGCCGGACCCGAGGGCGAGCACCTTGCCGTTCTCGCCGACCACGCCGGCTGCGACTTCATCGAGACTTCCACAGCGCAGCAGGCGTTGTCGCTCGGCTTGGGGCGAATGCGCGGCGATATCTGTTTCATCGTCGAAGGCGGATATGCGCCGCCAAGCGGCTTCGTCGACGAAGCCGGCGACATTTTGCGCGAGGCCGATCTTTTTCGTGGCGCGCTGTTGCGGCGCGCGCCGCATTCTTTTTTCACCCGCCTCGCGCCCGGGTTCGCCCAGCCCGTGGGCGCGCTCGTGGTCCGTTCGACCCTGAACGGCGCCGCGCCGCGCGACCTCGCCGATGTCATCCGCCACGCAAAGATCCGGCGCGCGCTTGATGTGCGCGCCCAGAAACTGGTCTGAACGATGACCGATCTCCGCGACGCCAGTCTCGACGCCGCAACAGTGCGAAAAATGCTCGGGCTCGCGCCGCATCCCGAGGGCGGCGCCTATCGCGAAACATGGCGCGACCTTCCCGCGGGCGGCGGTCGCGGCGCCGCCACGAGCATATTGTTCCTGCTGGCGGACGGCGAAAGCTCACATTGGCACAGGGTGGATGCGGCAGAAATCTGGCTCTGGCAGGCGGGCGCGCCACTGCGGCTCGATCTTGCCGGGGAGTCGCTGCGGCTTGGCCCCGATCTCGGCGCGGGCGAGGTTCTGCAGGCGGTTGTGCCGAAAGGCGGCTGGCAGGCCGCGCAAAGTCTCGGGCGCTGGAGCCTTGTCGCCTGCGTCGTCGCGCCGGCATTCGAATTTTCCGGCTTTGAACTGGCGCCGGCGGGTTTTACGCCGCCAAGCGCCTGACCTGTCACGTCACTGCGCGAAAGTGTTGCAGCTGTCGATCTGGCCGGATTGCAAGCCACGCTGCAGCCAGCTCACCCGTTCCGCCGAGGTGCCATGGGTAAATGAATCCGGCACGGCATAGCCGCGCGCCGACTGCTGCAGGCGGTCGTCGCCGATCGACTGGGCGGTGTTGATCGCCTTCTCGATGTCGCCCGGCTCGATCACCTGCCATTTCTGGTTGGCGTTGGCCGCCCAGACCCCGGCGAGGCAATCCGCCTGCAATTCAATGCGCACCGAAATGGCGTTGGCCTGCGCCTTGGACGACGCGTTCTGCTGCGCCGCCTGCATTTTCGGGAGAATGCCCAGCAGGTCCTGGATGTGATGGCCCATTTCATGGGAGATCACATAGGCGTAGGCGAAATCGCCGCCGCCGCCGAATTTGGTCTGCATGTCCTTGAAGAACGACGTGTCGAGGTAGATTTTCTTGTCGTCAGGGCAGTAGAAAGGCCCCATCGCCGATTGCGCCGTGCCGCAGCCCGATTGCGTGGCCCCGTTGAACATCACGACCGTCGCCGGCGTGAAGCGCACGCCCTTCTGCTGCGGCAGCACGTCCTTCCAGACATCCTCGTTTTCGGCGAGGATCGCGGCGACGAAATGGCGCATCTGGTCGTTCTGGCCGGCCGGACGCGAGGGCGCGGCGCGCTGCATCTGCTGCTGCTGCCCGCCGGAATTCATGTTGCTGACCATTTCCGCTCCGCCGATCAGCACGCGCGGATCGATGCCGAGCGCATAGCCGATCAGGCCGAGCACGACGATGGTCCCGAGGCCGAGGTGCCCGGACGCGCCCAGTCCGGCCAAACCGCCGCCGCCGCCGCCGGCGTCGGCATATTGATCGTCGCCTCGGCGATCCTCGATATTGTCGGACTGGCGAAAATCTTCCCATTTCATCGCATGTTGTCTCCAGATGGCTTGACCAGAGCCTTATCAGCCCCGGCAGCGTTTGGGGAGGGCGTCGTTCATTCGTATTCGACGCTGAGTCCGAGTTTTTCGAAGGCCTCGTCTATCGCTTCGAGGATTATCTGCAACTCGGTCATTGCGATCTCGGTTTCGTCATTCGGGGGGTCCCAGCAGACGAGATCATCGAGGGCGACAGTGAAATCGGGCGCCTCCTCCGCATTGGTCGGGGCGGGCGCGGGCAGGATGGTGCGGATGCGCTCGCGCCAGATCACGCGGATCGCCCCTTCGGTCAGCTCGATTTCTGGCTTGTCGCCACGCTTCCTGCCCATGGACTGCTCCGGGATGCGACCCATTCACGCGATACGACGCCCCGACGCATCATGACCGGTTCCGCGCCGCTGACAAGCCTGAAGCGGCGAGATAGGCCTGCGCCGTCGCTTCAACTTTTCGCATGACGCTTGGCAGCGCGGCGTTGCGCATTTCCGTAGCGTCGAGCCAGCGACAGTCTTCGGGAACGCGCGCGTCCCCGTGCGCGGAGCCGACGAAGACGCTCAGGCTCAAGGCGAAATGCGTGAAAACATGTTCGATTTCACCGGCATGGGCCCAGACGACTCCGGCAGCTGGCGCGTCTGGGACGTCCTTGCCGAAACGCCGCTGCGCCCAGTCCGCGCCGCGCTCGTGTTTCCAGTCGCTGCCGCAGAACTCGACCATGCCGCCAAGCAGTCCGCGCGGCGGGCGCGTCCGCGTCAGCACGGCGCCGTCGCCGCGCCGCAGGTAAAAAATCGCGCCGCGCCGAAGGGGACGCGGCTTTTTTTTCGCCTTGCGCGGAAAATCCTCCGGCCTGCCGATTGCAAAGCCTTTGCAATCCTCGCTCAGCGGGCAAAGCAGGCAGGAGGGATTTCTCGGCGTGCAGACGCCCGCGCCAAGGTCCATCAGGCCCTGCGCGAAATCGCCGGGTCTCCTGTCCGGCGTGACGGCTCCGATAAAGGCGGAGATTTCCTTCTTGGCGGCGGGCAATTCGGTCTCCAGCGCCAATTTTCGCGCGACGACCCGCTCTATGTTGCCGTCAACGACCGTCGCCTTGCGGTCGAAGGCGATGGCGGCGATGGCCGCCGCCGTGTAGGGACCGACGCCGGGAAGTTTCAGCAGGTCGGCGACCCCATCGGGAAAGCGGCCGCCAAATTCCGCGACAATTTTCTGCGCGCAGGCGTGAAGGTTGCGCGCCCGCGAGTAATAGCCGAGCCCTGCCCAGGCCTGCATCACCGCCTCGACCGGCGCCGCCGCGAGATCCGCGACCCCGGGCCAGAGCGCCAGGAATTTGCGGTAATAGGCGGCGACCGCAGCGACCGTCGTCTGCTGCAGCATGACTTCCGACAGCCAGACCGCGTAAGGGTCGGGTTTTTTGCCCCTCCTCGCGCGCCAGGGCAGGTCCCGGCGGTTGCGGTCGTACCAGTCGAGCACGGATTTCGCGCAAGAATTGGTTTGCAGCTTGCTTTTGCCCATCGCTCTTCCACAATGGCGCATGGCGCCGTTCAAAAAGAAGTCATTCCCCGTCCCGCTCGCCGATCTCGTCTCCGGCGCGGTTGATCCCGTGCTGGCCAAACAGGGTTTTGGCCAGTCGAGCCTTATCCTGCACTGGGACGACATTGTCGGCGAAAGACTCGCCGCCTGCAGCGAGCCGATCAAATTGCAATGGTCGGCGCGCCCCGTCCAGAGCCATCCCGATTCCCCGATCGAGCCAGCGACCCTCGTGCTACGCGTGACCGGCGGCATGGCCGTGGAAGTCCAGCACATGGCGCAGCAATTGATCGAGCGCGTCAACGCCCATCTCGGCTGGCGCGCGGTGGGGCGGCTCGCGCTCCGGCAGGGGCCGCTGACCAAGAGCAAGAAGGCGCCGCGCATAGAACCACCCGATGCCGAGGCGATCGCGGAGGCCGAAAAGGCGGCGGAAGGCGTGACCGACGAGGATTTGCACAAGGCGCTGGTGCGGCTGGGGGCAAGGGCGTTGAGGGGCAAGGCGGGGGAGTGACGCAACCGGGATTTTTGGCAATTGCAGGAATTGAAAGATGATCGTGACTGTTTTCCGTTCCCGGCTCGGGCCGGAGGCCCGGCCGGACTATAATGATACCGCCATGAGGCTTGGCGCTCTGGCGCAAACCATGCCCGGCTATGTCTCGCATAAAGTCTTCACCGCCGAGGATGGCGAGCGGGTGACGATCGTCGAGTTCGACTCCGAGGATTCGCACAACCAATGGCGCAATCAAACCGATCATGTCGCGGCCAAGAAGCGCGGGAGGGAAAGTTTTTACAGCGAATACAAGATTCAGGTTTGCAGCGTTCTGCGCGAAAGCGCATGGCGCGCCAAGGCGACGAATGCAGACGAATAACCCGCGGCCGAAAGCGTGAAAGACGATTTCGCAGCGCCAGTAAAAGACAAGATGTTCTAACTCGTGGCGATTTATAGATCCGCCGATAAGTCATTCGAGATGTTCATGAATTCAGTGCGCGAAGGCAAGCCCGGCGCTTAAATCTTGCTAAGAGCCAGCGCCGCGGCGACTTGGCTGCGTCTGAAGCGCCCGTTAGCGCCTGTTCGGTGAACTCCGGTTCACCGAACAGGCGCTAGTTTCTTGTTTTAACGCATTTTCTTAACGCGAACCGGAATCCACTTCGCTCGAAAATGCTCTAAAGCCTGCCTTCCCCGATCTGCCTCACCGTGGCGCTCTTCTCCACCTGCTTCGGGTCTCGAAAAGTCCCGCCGACAAAATCCATCGTGGGATTGCTGACGCCAAACCAGTATTTCTCGCTGATGTAGTGATGCCTCAGGTGATAGCTTTTGATCCAGCGGCCGGCCCGCGTGCGGGGCTGGTGCGGGATATGGGCGACGTAATGCGCCCATTCGTAATGCAGGATCGCCAGCATCGCGCCCAGCAGCACCGGCGCGATCCAGTCCCTGCCGGCAATCATCCCGACCAGCGCGCCTGTGATGATGAGGTTTGGCAGCAGGAACCACCAGGGCAGGAACAGCAGGTCGAGGCGGTTGGGCTCGCTGTGGTGGTCATAATGCAGCCGGCGCTGCAGTTTTCGCACAAAGGACCAAGGCGCTGGCGGCGCGTGAAAGGCGAAGCGATGCATGCCGTATTCGCTCAGGTAAAACAGCAGCGCGCCAACGACGATCTTTCCCGCCGGCAGCGCCACGACGCCCCCTAGCCAGCTTGCGAGCAGGGCTGCGACGGCCAGGGCCAGGAACGCGACGCCGCCGTGTTTGAAAAAGACGGCGACCATGGGTGCCCTCCAGATTGCGCCTTTGCGAGATTACAGCAAATGGCGCAATCGCAATCGCAATCGCATAATTTCCAAGCCGCCGGGCTTGCGACCAGACGTCACCAGCCCCGAACTTATCCACCCCGCCTTTTGCGGTCCGTGCGTTAACCGTATATTAAGTGCCAAAGTCCCCCTGACGCAGGATCGGTCCCGATGTCTTCTTTCCGCTTCGGCTGGAATCGCCGTGGTTTCCTCATGCTTGGCGGCGCGCTGACGCTTGCGGGCGCGCCTGTCGCCGCACTCGCGCAGCGGGCCGATTCGCAGCCCCCGCAGGCCGATTCGAAAGATGCGCCCGCCAAGGCGCCGCTCGACCTGCTGATGGCCGAACAGGCCCTGCCGGACTTGTGGATCGGCGACGCCAAGGCCCCGATCACCATGATCGAATATGCCTCGATGACCTGCAGCCATTGTGCGGATTTCAACATCCACTCCTTCCCAAAGCTCAAGGCCGATTACATCGACAAGGGCAAGGTGCGCTTCGTCCTGCGCGAATTCCCGCTCGATCCGCTCGCCGCCGCCGGCGCCATGCTGGCGCGCTGCTCCGGCGACAAGCGCGAGGCCATGGTCGAGCTTCTGTTCCAGCAGCAGGCCAATTGGGCCTTTGTCAAAAACCCGCTTGAGAGCTTGCGCAACCTTGTCAAGCAGACCGGCATGAGCCAGGCCGCCTTCGACGCCTGCCTCAACGACCAGGGCCTGTTCGACAAGATCGCCGCCATTCGCGACCTGGCCGACAAGAAATTGGGCGTCACCGCCACGCCCACTTTTTTCATTAACGGCGACAAGCATCCCGGCGAGATCCCGCCGGAGCAGTTCGAAGCCATCTTCGCCCCCTACCTGAAATAACAAAGGCGGCACATGCGCTACCTTCCGCTCAGTTCCGACGATCGCGCCGACATGCTGGCGCGCATCGGCGCCGATACCATCGACGACCTTTTTTGCGATGCGCCCCAGGGCGCCCTGCTGAAAAGCCCGCTAGACCTGCCGCGCCGCCGCTCGGAGCTCGAAGTCGAACGCCACCTTTCGCGCCTCGCGACAAAAAACGTCACGGCGGGCGAAAATCCGTTCTTTGTCGGGGCCGGCGCTTACAGGCACCATGTGCCCGCAAGCGTCGACCACCTGATCCAGCGTTCGGAATTCCTGACCGCGTACACGCCCTACCAGCCGGAAATCTCGCAGGGCACGCTGCAGGTCCTGTTCGAATTCCAGACCCAGGTCGCAAGCCTGGTCGGCATGGACGTCGCCAACGCCTCGATGTACGACGGCTCGACGGCAACCGCCGAGGCGATCCTGATGGCGCATCGCGTGACGAAGCGCCGCAAGGCGCTTTTGTCCGGCGGCCTGCACCCGCATTACGCGGCCACGGCGCGCACGCTCTCGGACATGGCGGAAGACGAGATGATCGTGCTGCCGCCCGATATTTCCGGCGGCGAAGACCTGGTCGGAGCGCTCCACGACGGCCTGTCCTGCGTCGTCGTGCAAAATCCCGACTTTTTCGGCAACCTGCGCGACCTCAGGCCGCTCGCCGCCGCTTGCCGGGCCAAGGGCGTCCTGCTGGTCGCAGTCGTCACCGAAATTGTTTCGCTCGGCTTGGTGGAATCGCCTGGCGCCATGGGCGCGGATATTGTCGTCGGCGAGGGACAGTCGATCGGCAATGGCTTGAATTTCGGCGGCCCCTATGTCGGCCTGTTCGCCACGCGCGAAAAATACGTGCGGCAGATGCCGGGACGACTGTGCGGCCAGACTCTCGACTCGGAGGGGAGGCGCGGCTTCGTGCTGACGCTTTCAACGCGCGAGCAGCACATTCGCCGCGAAAAGGCGACCTCCAACATCTGCACCAATTCCGGCCTCTGCGCCCTGGCCTTTTCCATCCATCTTTCGCTGCTCGGCGAGACGGGCCTGAAGCAATTGGCGACGATCAATCACGCCAACGCCGTGGCCCTCGCGGAAGCGCTGGAGCTAAAAGGCGTGGAGGTGCTGAACCGGAGCTTCTTCAACGAATTCACCTTGCGGGTGAAAGGCGACGCCGCGGCGCTGGTTGAAAAGATGGCTGGGGATGGCGTCCTCGCAGGCGTTCCCGTCTCGCGCCTGCTGCCGGGCGCCGGGCTCGACGACCTCCTGCTCGTCGCCAGCAGCGAAATCAATACAGCCGGGGATCGCGCCGCCTTCCTCGCAGCTCTGGAAAAGGGGATCGCGCCATGAACCAGCAGGGCCGCCCCACCCGTGCGAGCGCGATCACCCAGGCCGTGCCGGAGACTTTTACGGGAAACCGCGCGCTCGAAATCAACGAGCCGCTGATTTTCGAGACGGGCCGCGAGGACTTTACCGGCGTCGATCTCGATGCGCCTGCGCCCTTTAAAACGCGCCTTGCGGGGCTGGAGCGCCAGAGCGCCATCGGATTGCCGGGCCTCAGCGAGCCCGAATGCATGCGCCATTACGTGCGCCTGTCGCAAAAGAACTACGCCATCGACACGGGGCTCTATCCGCTCGGCTCCTGCACGATGAAGCACAATCCGCGCCTCAACGAGAAAATGGCGCGACTGCCGGGTTTTGGCGACATTCACCCGCTGCAGCCGGTCTCCACCGTGCAAGGCGCGCTGGAGCTGATGGAAGAACTGGCCGACTGGCTGCTGAAGCTGACCAACATGACCGCCGTGGCGCTTTCGCCCAAGGCGGGCGCACATGGCGAGATGTGCGGCATGATGGCGATCAAGGCGGCGATTTCCGCGAGGGGCGAAGCCGCGACCCGAAAAGTCGTGCTCGCGCCCGAGTCTGCGCATGGCACCAATCCCGCGACCGCCGCCGCGCTCGGTTTCTCGGTGCGCGCCGTGCCGGCGGGACCTGACGGCCTGGTGCATCCCGACGCGGTCAAGGCGGCGCTCGCCCCCGACGTCGCCGCGATCATGCTCACCAATCCCAACACCTGCGGCCTGTTCGAGCGCGACATCGTCGAAATCGCGCGTCTCATCCACGAAGCGGGCGCGTATTTCTACTGCGACGGCGCCAATTTCAACGCCATCGTCGGAAAAGTGCGGCCTGGCGATCTCGGCGTGGACGCCATGCACATCAACCTGCACAAGACCTTCTCGACTCCGCACGGCGGCGGTGGGCCCGGCGCCGGTCCCGTGGTGCTTTCCGAGCGGCTCGCGGCTTTCGCTCCCGTGCCGTTTGTCAGGCGCGACGGCGAAAAGCTGTCGTTGGTCGAGCAGACGGAGGGAACGCAGTCATTTGGCCGCATGACCGCCTTCCATGGTCAGATGGGCATGTTCGTGCGCTCGCTGGCGTACATCCTGTCGCATGGCGCGGATGGACTGGCCAAGGCCTCGGAAGACGCGGTGCTCGCCGCAAATTACCTGCGCGTCGGCCTGTCCGACCTGATGTCGGCGCCCTTCGGCGACCGGCCCTGCATGCATGAGGCGCTGTTCGACGATTCCTGGCTCAAGGACACAGGCATAACCACGCTCGATTTTGCCAAGGCGATGATCGACGAGGGCTATCACCCGATGACCATTTATTTTCCGCTGGTCGTGCATGGCGCCATGCTGGTCGAACCCACGGAATCGGAATCGCGGGTGTCGCTGGAGCTGTTTCTCGCCACCATGCGCGACCTCGCCATGCGGGCGCTACGCGGCGAGAAGGAACGCTTTCTTGGCGCGCCGTTCTATGCGCCGAGAAAGCGGCTGGACGAGACGGCGGCCGCGCGGAAACCCGTGCTGAAGTGGACAAAGCCGAAGCCTGTGTGAGCGAATCCCTTCTCCCCTTGCGGGAGAAGGTGGATCGACGCCACAGGCGGCGAGACGAATGAGGGGCCTCGCGGGAGCGCCCCCTCATCCGGCGCTTCGCGCCACCTTCTCCCGCAAGGGGAGAAGGGAACATCTGACTATCCGATAGATCGCTTACAAAACGGACCGGTTAGATAGTTGACAGTTTCGGGTTGAATTTAGTTGGCTCCGTTCTTTGGATCGATTGTTCCGAGCTTCCGGTCGAAAGACCAGACCAGCCGCAAGGGGAGAAGGGAACAGCCACGCCGCGACTTCCCCGAACCGTGGATTGCTTCGCTCCGCTCGCAATGACGATTGTTTTAAAACAAAAAAGCCGGGGCGCGCACGCCCCGGCTTGTTCAATTCCTGCGGCGAAAACCCGCTCAGTTCATCAGCGACTTCAGGCTCGCGATGCCCTCGTCGACAAAGCCCGCGCCGCCGGCGCCGGCCGCGCCGGTCTTCAGCACAGTTTCCGCCGCCTTGACCGCGGCTTCGGCGGCGGCAGAGCGCACGTCGCTGGTGGCCTGGGCCTCAGCCTGGGCGATCTTGTCCTGCGCCTGCTTGGTGCGGCGGGCGACATATTCCTCGAGGCGCTGTTGCGTTTCCTTGGCCATGGCTTCGGCTTCCGCCTTGGCCTGCGCGATGATGCTGGCGGCCTGGGCTTCCGCTTCAACCGTCTTGGCGGCGAAGCTCGCCATCAGCGCCTGGGCTTCGGCGCGCAGGCGGGAGGCTTCGGCCAGATCGTCCTTGATCTTCGTGATGCGTCCGTCGAGCGCGCCGGCGATCGTGCCGTGCACCCCGAGATAGCCGAGCACCATCACGAAGAGGACAAAGCCGAGGGCTACGAAAAATTCTGCGTCCATTTTTCGCTCTCCCTCAGGATTTCAACGCCGCGATCGCGGCGGTCACAGCAGCCGGATCGGCGGGCTTGCCGGTGATCTGCTGCAGAATGGCGTGGGCGGCGTCGGTCGCGATGCTCGAGACATTGGCCATGGCTGCGGTCTTGGTCGCGGCGATCTGCGCCTCGGCTTCGGCCAGTTTCGCGTTGAGTTCAGCTTCCAGCGCAGCGCGGCGGGCGTCGGCCTGGGCGGACATGTCGGCTTGCGCGGCCTGGCCCACGCCCTGCGCCTTGGCCTTGGCGTCGGCCAGCGTCTTTTCATGCGCGGCGGCGGCGGCGGCGGCCTCGTCCTGAGCCTTGGAGGCGGTGGCGAGGTCGGAATCGATCTTGTCTTTCCGCGCAGCAAGGATATTCGCGACGCGCGGAAGGGCAACCTTGGACATCAGTCCGTACAGCGCGCCAAAAGTGATCGCCAGCCAGACAAGTTCCGACGTGAAATGGGCCGGGTCGAAGGGCGGGAAGGCGCCTCCTTCGTGAGCGGGACCGCCGGGAACTTCGGTTCCTGCGTGGTGCTCTGCAGCGTCATGGGCCATGGGTCGATCCTGTCATGGCATTTTCGAGCGAAGTGGATGCCGGTTCGCGTGAAGAAAATGCGTCAAACCAATAAACTAGATTTTCGGTCCGATCCAATCGGCTCAAAGATCTAGAAGTGGACGAACCACGCGCCGCCGCATGACGGCGGCGCGTGGAAATTATTACTTCACGAAGAGAAGCAGGATCGCCACGAGGAAGGCGAAAATGCCGAGACCTTCAGCGAGCGCGGCGCCGATGAAGGCGCGGCCGAACTGGCCGTCGGCGGCGGACGGATTGCGCAGCGCGCCGGAGAGGAAGTTACCGAAAATGGTGCCGACGCCGATGGCGGCGGCGCCCATGCCGATGGCGGCGAGGCCGGCGCCGATGTACTTAGCTGCAACAGGATCCATCATAAAACTCCGTCAGATTTTGAAGGGCGACTTTTTGTTGTTGAGTGGATTATCAGTGGCCCGGGTGAATTGCGTCGTTCAGATAGACGCAAGTGAGGATGGCGAAGACATACGCCTGAAGGAATGCGACCAGCAGTTCGAAAGCGGTCAGGAGAACGATGCCGATCAGCGGTAGCGGGGCCATCAGCGCATAGACGCCGGCGCCGAGCAGCATGGCGACGAAGCCGCCGAAAACCTTCAGCGTGATATGGCCGGCCAGCATGTTGGCGAAGAGACGGACGGAGAGCGAAATCGGCCGCGAGGCGAAGGAGATGATTTCGATCAGCACGATGAAGGGCAACAGCACCGGGGCGACGCCCGAGGGAACGAAGAGATGCAGGAAGTGCATGCCGTTCTTGTAGAAGCCGTAGACAATCACCAGCAGGATGATGCCGGCTGCGAAGGCGAAAGTGACGATAATCTGGCTGGTTACCGTGAAAGTGTAAGGTATCAGGCCGATGAAGTTCGAGAAGAACACGAACATGAAGACCGAGAAGACGAAAGGAAAGAAGCGCATGCCCGCATCGCCCGCCGTCTGCCGAACGGTGCTGGCGACGAATTCATAGGCCATTTCCGCCGTCGTCTGCAGCCGCCCCGGGACGACCTGCTTGCCGGAGGTGCCGACGATCATCAGGAAGCTGACGGCCGCCAGGATGATCACCATGAACAGCGAGGCGTTGGTGAAGGAAGCGTCGATGCCGCCAATGTGCAGGGGCGCGAGCACATTGATGTGGAATTGGTGGATCGGATCAATCGCGGGACCAGCTTCCGACATGTTCTGCCCTTCATTCTTTGCGGGAGATCCCGCCTATAATCCAGATCTACTGCGACTTGTCGCCGCCGCGCGGCCCCGGCGGGACCATCGCGATGCGATAGACATTCCAGAAGCCCGCCGCAACGCCCAATCCCAGGAGCAGGATCAGGAGAAACGGGCCTGTGCCGAACCAAAGGTCGAGGCGCCAGCCAACCAGCGCGCCGACGATAATCGCGGCCACAAATTCCGACAGCACGCGAAAGCCGAGGCTCATCGCCTGCCCTAGACCCTTGTCGGTCAGGTCGCCCGCAGCCTTGCGCTCGACCTTTTCCCCGGCCTCTCGTTGCGCCTGAAGGTCGCTCGTCAGTTTGGCGAGGCGCGCCTTCAGTTCATCGCCATCTTCCACCGGACCATCCTGCATCGCTCGTCCCCAAAGGTTACGCCGCCGCGCGGATGATCAGCCGGCGCCGCTCTGCTCTCGCAGCCGCGGCACTTGCAGGAGGTCTTCCGGACGAGGCCCGATGAGGAACCGGACTCCAGGATGCCGAGGGGACATCAAGATGCCCCCGGAGCTTCCCGCCCGTCTTGAACCGCGCGCACCATATTGGCGCGATCAAGCTCTGTCAAGATAAGGACGGCTTTTCTGTGACTGGCTTACCATATTGAAATAACACAATAAAGTGTCGTTTTTTGCCATAGCCTCCGAAGGTCGGAGACGTTTTGGCCGCGCAGGCCGTTCGTCGGGGGCCGCTTGCGCCAAGCGACGGAATGAATCATCTTCGGCCCGAAGGTCGACGACGCGTCGCGCCATCCGGGGAGAAGGGCATGTCGAGCGAGCGGCTCAAGGCGTTTTCAGACGGCGTGCTGGCCATCATCATCACGATCATGGTGCTGGAGCTTAAAGCGCCGCATGGCCCCGATTTTTGCAGATCTGGGCGCGGTCGCGCCGACCTTTCTCGCGTATGTGCTGAGCTTTCTCTATGTCGCGCATTTACTGGAACAATCATCACCACCTGTTCTTTGCGGTCGAAAAGGTCAATGGCGCGGTGCTCTGGGCCAATATCGGGCTGCTGTTCTGCCTGTCGCTGCTGCCCTTCGCCAGCGCCTGGGCGAGCGAGACGCATTTCGCCACGACGCCTGTCGCGCTTTATGGCGCGGTGCTTCTGGCCTCGGCCAGCGCCTATGCCGTGCTGGTGGCGGCGCTGCTCCGCGCGCAGGGCGGCGAAACCCTGCTGCATCGCGCGATCGGTGGCGATCTGAAGGGGCGGATTTCGATTTTGCTTTATCTGATCGGCATTGCCGCGGCTTTCTGGAGGCCCTGGATCGGCGGCTTGTTCTACGTGCTGGTCGCGGCAATCTGGCTAATCCCTGACCAGCGGATCGAGCGGGAGTTGGCCGACGAGTGAGGGGGCATGGGGCCCCTCAGCTCGCTTCCAGAAGCTGTTCCGCCTGCTCCAGCTCCACCGACACAAGCTGCGACACGCCGCGCTCGGACTGGGTCACGCCAAACAACCGGTCCATGCGCGCCATGGTGATGGGATTGTGGGTGATGGCGATGAAACGCGTGTCGGTCTTGCGCCGCATGTCGTCGAGCAGGTCGCAGAACCGCTCGACATTGGCGTCGTCGAGCGGAGCGTCGACTTCGTCGAGCACGCAGATCGGCGAGGGATTGGTCAGGAACACCGCGAAAATCAGCGACATCGCCGTCAGCGCCTGCTCGCCGCCCGAAAGCAGCGTCATGGTCGTCGGCTTTTTGCCCGGCGGCTTCGCCAGGATTTCAAGCCCCGCTTCGAGCGGATCGTCCGATTCGACCAGTTGCAGCTCCGCCGCGCCGCCGCCGAACAGCAGGACGAACAATTCGCGAAAATGAGCATCGACGCGGGTGAAAGCCGTCGAGCAGGCGCTCGCGCCCCTCCTTGTTGAGGCTGTTGATGGCCAGGCGCAATTTTCGAACCGCCTCGGTCAGGTCGTCGCGCTCGGCGATCATCTTGGCCTGCTCCGCCTCGATCGTCGCCAATTCGTCCTCGGCGCGCAAGTTGACGCCGCCGAGCCTCTCGCGGTCGGCCTTGAGATTGCCCAGCCGCGTCGCAATGACGTCCATTTCGGGAAGCTCGGCCCCATCCCGCACGCCGGCCAGCGTCGCCAGGCCCTGCGGCGAACATTGCAATTCGCCGGCGATGTCGCGCACCAGGAATTCCAGCCTCGCCCTCGCCGCTTCCGCCTGCGCCTCAAGTTTTCCCCGCAACTCGCGCGCCACGCTCATGGCTTCGAGCGCCGCACGCGCAGCGCGGTCGGCTTCGGCCTGTTCCGTCTCGGCGATAGCGCGGGCGTCGGAAGCCGACTTCTTGGCCGTTTCCGCTTCCTCGATCTTTTGCGTCAGGCCGCGCCTTTGCAGTAGGAATTCGTCCGGCGCCTCGGCGAGCCGGGCGATTTCCTCCTGCGCCTCGGCCAGGCGCTCCTCGAATTCCTCGGTTTGGATCTGCGAGCGCGCACGGCGATCGAGCCAGGATTTCTTCTCCCGACCAATCGCCTCACGCCGGCGCAGCCGCGCCTCCGCGTCGCGCGAAAATCCCTGCATGGCCGCGCGGGCCTCGGCCGCCGCAAGGCGGTCGATGGCGTTTTCCGAGCGGATCACGTCGCGCTCGCCAAGCAGGGTCGCGGGCTCCGCGACGTTTTCCAATGCCTCGCGCGCTTCGGTCAGACGCTCGCGCGCCTCGTCGCGCATGTCCTCCGTGCGCCTGTGGGCGTCCTGCAGATTGCCGACCTTCGAGAGAACCTGCGCCTGGCGGCGCTCGGCGGCGGTGGCGGATTCGCGCGCGTCGCCGAGGGCTTTCTGCGTCAAACGCGTCGCCTGCCGGGCGCGCTGGTCGGCCTCGACCGCCACCGCGACAGCAGCATGGGCGGCTTCCGCCTTTTGCTCGAAAATTTCGACAGCGGCGCGCGCCTCCTCGGCCTCGATTTCGAGATCGCCGAGGCGGTTTTTCTCGGACAGCCGCCGCGCCGCTGCGGTCGGCGCCTCGGCCGCCTGAGTGAACCCGTCCCAGCGCCAGAGATCGCCCTCGACGGTGACCAGCCTCTGGCCGGGCTTCAGATGATGGCGCAGGTCCGCCCCTTGCGCCCGGGTGACCAGCCCGATCTGGGCGAGGCGGCGGTAGAGCGCAGGAGGCGCCGAGACCCAATTGGTCAGCGCCGCCGCCCCCGCGGGCAAGGCGGGATCGCCGCCGCTTTGTGTGACGCTCCAGTGCACGGGGGCGCTGTCGTCGTCGGGCGCATCGAGGTCTTCGCCCAGCGCCGCGCCAAGCGCAGCCTCATATCCTTTGGCGACGACGATTTGATCGAGCACCGCCGGCCATTTGCCCTCGCCGCCCGCCTGCAGCAATTTCCTGAGCGTTGCGGCTTCCGTTTCGAGCTTCTGCGCCTTGCGCTCAGCCTCGGCCAGCGGCCCGCGTAAAAATACTTCCTGGTCGCGCGCCAAAGCCAGCGCAGTCTCGGCGGCCAGCGCCTCTTCCTCGGCCTGGGCCGCCGCATCGAGCAGGCGTTCGGCCTCGGCGAGCGATTCGCTCAACTCGTCGCCTTCGGCGCCTTCGCGCGTCTGCGCGATTTCCTCCGCGAGGCGCGACAATTCCGCCTCGAAGCGCAAAAAGGCCTGTTCTTCGCGGCGCGCCGTCTCGGCGAGGGCGTTGCGCTGCGCTTCGGCATTGGCGAAAGCGTCCTGCGCCGCTTCAAGCGCCTTTTCCGATTCGCGCAGCTTCGCTTCGGCCTGCTCGCATTTCAGGCGCGCTTCCTCGACGAGGTCGGCCTCGTTGTCGGCGGCGTGGGCGAGGTCTTCGTCTTCCGTTTCAAGTCTTTCGAGGGCGCCGGCCGAATCCTCGTAATGGGCGCGTTCCCTGGCCTGATCCGCAGAAAGCTGCGCGATCCGGCGCTCAAGCTCGGTCTTGCGCTCGCCGGCCCGCTTTTCCTCGCCCTCCAGCGCCTCGCGGGCGAGGACGAGCCGTTGCAGGGCGGCGCCGGCCTGCGATTCGGCCTCGCGCAAGCCCGGCAGGGCGTGAGCGGCAAGCGCCTGGACGCGGGCGGTCTCGGCCTGGATGCGGGTGCGCTCGGCGACATCGAGAAGATTGGCCTCGAACTGGCTTTGCGCCGTGGACGCCTCGTGCGTCGCCTTGCTGAAGGCGATCAGCGCGATCAACGCCTCGTGGCGGCGGATGTCGGCGGCGAGCGTGCGGTAGCGGGCGGCCTGGCGGGCCTGGCGGCGCAAACCGTCGGCCTGCCCGCCGATCTGCTGCAAGACGTCTTCGAGGCGGACCAGGTTTTCTTCCGCGCCCTTCAGGCGCAATTCGGCCTCGTGGCGACGCGAATGCAGGCCGCCGATGCCCGCGGCTTCCTCGAGAATGCGGCGGCGGGCCTGCGGCTTGGCGGCGATGATCTCGCCAATCTGGCCCTGCCGCACCATGGCGGGCGAACGCGAGCCTGAAGACGCGTCGGCGAAAAGCAATTGCACGTCACGGGCGCGCACTTCCTTGCCGTTGACGCGATAATTGGAGCCTTCCTCGCGCTCGATGCGGCGGGTGATTTCGAGAACGTCCGCATCGTTGAAGGCCGCGGGGGCGTTGCGCCTGCTATTGTCGAGAACGAGCGAAACTTCGGCGTGGTTGCGAGCGGGTCGCGAGCCCGAGCCCGCGAAGATCACGTCGTCCATGCCGGAGGCGCGCATCTGCTTGTAGGAGCTCTCGCCCATCACCCAACGCATGGCCTCGACGAGATTGGACTTGCCGCAGCCGTTCGGCCCCACCACGCCGGTCAGGCCTGGCTGGATCGCAAATTCGGTTGGCTCCACGAAGCTCTTGAAGCCGGTCAGTCGCAGCTTGTCGAATTTCATTTTTTTCCACGCCCCGATCATCGCGACGCGTCGCGATGATCGAATCCCTCGCGTCAGCCAGAAGGGCGTCAAGGACGCCCGTCTTTCGACGAACTACTGGCAGCATTCGCTCCTGGCCTGCCTCGGAGGTCAAGTCCTCCGGGGCCAGGCGCGTGGCGTCCGCTCGTTAACCAATTAGGAACAAGGGACCATGAACGCCGATGAATCAAGCGCAAGCGTAGCGAAAGTTGGGGAAAAGCGGACGCGCATCGGACGGGATCGAGAGCGCCGACTTGCGCCCCGCAAAAGAAAACCCGCCAGCAGGCGGGTTTTCTCAATATCCCCTGGAATAGCCCCCAAAGAGTTTGGGTTAGAGCCGAACTTAACGGTGGCGGCCCCCGCCATGACCGCCCCCGCCATGACCGCCGCCGTGACCGCCACCGCCATGGCCTCCGAAGCCCCGGCCGCCGCCTCCGCCAAAGCCGCGACCACCGCCCCCTCCTCCAAAGCCGCGGCCGCCACCAAAGCCCCGACCACCGCCTCGGCCACCACGCCAGCCATTCCAGCCGTACCCGCCGCCCCAGCCGAATCCACGCCGATAAGCGTAACCGCACCAATACCAGCCAGGCCCATGCCAACCGTCATCGTAAAAGCAGTAATTTCGGCCACCGAAAAAAAATTGCGTCTTTTCGACAGGGGCGAGCCGGATCGTCCCGAGACGATCGCGAGCAATGCCGTCCATGACAGCGGCGTCCGCCGAATTCGCCACAGGCAGCGCAAGGCATGCTGCAAGAGCCAGGGAACCAATGAATTTGTTTGACATTCCGTCTCCTCCTTCGTTTTTCGAACGAAAAGGCTTGCCTGCCAGTCATGGAAATAGACCAAGCGGCCCCTGGACGTATGACGAACAGGGCGTGCCATTGTCAGGTAAACGGGAAAAGGGGCGACGGGTTGCGAAGACTCAGCCGGTATTCCGCAAGCCCGCAGCGATCCCATTGATGGCGATCAATATTCCCACGCGGGCCTTGTGGTCGATCTGGCCGGCGCGCCACCGCCTCAGCAATTCCGCCTGCAAGAAGTTCAGCGGCGCTATGTAAGCGAACCGGTGTTCGATCGAGCGCGCCAGCGCGGGATTGTCGGCGAGCCTTTGCGCCTGTCCCGTCGCAATCTCCAGCGCCGCCTCGGTGCGCCGCCATTCTCCTTCGATCTCCGAGAAAATCGCGGCGGCGCGCTCGCGGTCGGGGACGAGGTCGGCATAGCGCCTGGCAATGCCAAGATCGGCCTTGGCCAGCACCATGTCCATGTTGGATATGAGCGTGCGGAAGAACGGCCAATGCTCGTACATGCGCCGAAGCAGCGCCCTCCGCTCGGTCGCCCGATTCGCGCAGAAAGGTTTCGACGGCCGAGCCGAAGCCGAACCAGCCCGGCAGGGCGACGCGGCTCTGGCCCCAGGAAAAGCCCCAGGGAATGGCGCGCAGATCCTCGATTTTTCTCGTCGCCTTGCGGGAGGCGGGGCGCGAACCGATGTTCAGTTCGGCGATTTCGGCAATCGGCGTGGCGGCGTAGAAATAATCGACGAAGCCCGGCGTCTCGTAGACGAGGCCCGCGATAGGCCGCCATCGACAGGCGCGACAATTCCGCTGCTGCGTCCAGAAACTCTTCAGGCGGCCGCTGGCTGTCCGAGAGCAAGGTCGCTTCGAGATTGGCGGCGATGAACGTTTCGAGATTGCGGCGTCCGATGTCGGGATTGGCGTATTTGGCGTTGATGACCTCGCCCTGTTCGGTCAGTCGGATCTGGCCGCCCACCGTGCCCGGCGGCTGGGCGAGAATCGCCTGGTAGGAGGGGCCGCCGCCGCGGCCCACGGCGCCGCCGCGGCCGTGGAACAGGCGCAGGCGCAGGCCGGGAAGAGTGTCGAACAGGCCGGCGAGCGCGGTCGAGGCGCGGTAAAGCTCCCAGTTCGAGGTGAGGTAGCCGCCGTCCTTGTTGCTGTCGGAATAGCCGAGCATCACGTCCTGAACGCCGCCCGAGCGCCGCATCAACTCGGCGATGCCGGGCAGGGAATAGAATTCGCGCAGAATTGCTTCGGCGGCGCGCAAATCCTCGATGGTCTCGAACAGGGGCGTGACGATCAGGTCGAGCCGCGCCTTTCCCGAATCCTGTTCATGCAGCGTGCCGTGGAAGAGGCCACATTCCTTTTGCAGGACCATGACTTCGAGCAAATCGCTGACGCTTTCGGTATGGCTGATGATGTAATGCCGGATGCATTCGGGGCCGATTTTTCCACGCAGTTCCCGGGCCGTTTCGAACACCGCCAACTCGATCTGCAAGCCCTCGGAATAGGCGATGTTGGGCGCGCGCAGAGGACGCGGGTCGGCCAGGAGCCGCAAAAGCAATTTTATGCGCGCCGCCTCCGGGAGCGCCTTGTAGTAGGCTTCGATCCGAACGGCGGCGACAAGTTCCGCGACCACGGCCTCGTGGCGGTCGGAGTTCTGGCGCAGGTCGGTCGTGGCCATGTGGAAGCCGAAAATCTCGGCCGAGCGGATCAGCGTCGCCAACGGCCCCGCAACCAGCGCGCCGCCGTGATGAGCGCGCAGGGAATCGCGCACTGCGCCGAGATCGCGCAGGTATTCTTCGACGCTGCCATAGGGCTCGGCTGGAGCGACGGCGTGACGCATGGCGACGCCGCCGGTCAGGGCCGTCAGCGTTCCCGCCAGTCGCGCGTAGACGCCGATCAGCGCGCGACGGTAGGATTCGTCGGCCCGGTGCGGATTATGGTCGCCTGACGCCTCGGCCAATGATTCGAGTTCCGGCGCGCAATCGACCAATGAGCGCGACATCGACAATTCCGCGCCGAGAAGATGCGTCTCGATGAGATAGTGCCGGAGTATCACGTCGCTGTGCAGCCTGACGGCCTGGTCCAGCGTATCGGCGTCGACATTGGGATTGCCGTCGCGATCGCCGCCGATCCAGTTGCCCATCCGGAAAAACGGCGCGACGTGACGGCCCAGCCGCCGTTCGAGCTCGCCATAGAGCTTCGGGATTTCGCGCAAGAAAGTCGAGCGGTAGTAAAGGAGCGCATTGTCGATTTCATCGCGCACGGTGAGGCTCGCGGTGCGAAGGATGCGCGTCTGCCACAGCTGCACGATGCGGGCGTGCAATTGCGCCTCGTTGTCGTCGAGATCGTTTTCCGTCCGGCATTGTTCGCGATGTGTGAGAAGCTCGGCGATAGCGCGTTCGCCGTCCAGCGTCGAGCGCCGCTGGACTTCAGTCGGATGCGCCGTCAGAACCGGCGAGACATAGGAATGGTCGAGCGCTTCGCCGATTTTCTCGGGAGGCACGCCGGCTGCGGCGAGGCGGTCGAAGCTGAAACCGAGGCTTCCCGGCTGGCTGCGCGGCTCGTGCGCGGCGCGGCGGCGCAGAAAGTGCCGGTCTTCGGCGATATTGGCGAGATGGGAGAAATAGGCGAAGGCGCGGATGACCGACACGGTTTCGGCCGGGGTCAGGCTTTCGAGCAGCGCGTCGAGTTCGACCCCCGCATCGGGATTTGAGCCGCGCTGGTCGGCGACAGAAAGCTTCCGGATCGTCTCGATCCGCTCGAAGACCCCCGCGCCTTCCTGCTCGCGCACCGTGTCGCCGAGGATTTGGCCAAGCAGCCTGATGTCCTCGTAGAGCGGGCGTTGCTTATCTTTTTCGGGATTTAGATCCGCGTTCGTCAATCGATCCATGCCCACTTCCCGCTTCCATGATTTGTCGCCATGTGAGCCCGCTCTTTCAGTGAACGCGCAAGGAGCTTTGGCTCACCAAAAAGTTTGCAAGGCCTCTGGAAAGCCTGTCACTTTCATGAGGAGGCAGGCTGCGCCAATTCCGATCTCGGTTCAACGGCAAATCTCTTCGTAGCGCGCGCTGAGCGTAAGCTCCCGCTCCTGGCTCTCGAATTGTTGATCACCAGTGTCCAAAGCTGGGCCACAGTCCGCTCGGCCGCCTTGAGGCTACTGCCCGACGCAGCCGATCGCCGCATAATCATCTGTAAAAACAACAAAAATATCTTCACCGTTTATGGCCTGTCGCCTGAACAGATAATCGAAAGGCGTATCTTTTTCTGGCTTGGCCTGGACATTTATACTTATAGAAATAAATAAACACTGATTAGATGCTTAATTCTTCTTGCCGCCACGAAGCGCGTTGGCCATACTGGCTTTGCAATGAAATTGTTTGATCTCGCTGAATTCGGGAGGTTTACATGGATAAAACGTCCTCTCTGGCGCTCGTTATCGCAATTGCCTTGTCCACGACGGCCTATGCCAAGGCCACGAATTCAATGACCGTTTGCGAGAAGCTCGCAGATGAATGGAAATCCGCGTATAACAAGCAAGACGCAAGTGCGTTAACGGCGTTATACGATAGAAATGGCGAGTATTCGTCCGGCTTCTGGACTGGTAGTGGCAGGGATGCTCTGACGCAGGGATTTCAGAAGGAGTGGAGCACCGGCGGCACGATGGCCAACATCACCTGCGAACAATCGAACCGGATCGGCAATCTCAATTACGCGACCGGAACCTATTCGGCTGGTGGAAAATCTCCGGATGGCAAGGACGTCACCATGGGCGGCCACTGGCTAACCGTTTCCGAAATCCGCAATGGAAAATACTTTATTCTGAAACACAACGGAAACATGCAAATGCCGGCGCCTCCCAAGTGAGGCGACGCCTCCATATTCGGGGCGTGCGCGCCGAGGCGGCGGTGTCCCGCGGCAAAAAAACGGCGCGCGCCTGCGGCGGCGCGCGTTTACTTTTATTCTTCCAAATTCTTGCCGAAGCTGTGGCGCGAAACTCTCACCAGACCGGATCGGGCGGCGACTTCCGCAAAAATTCCGCTATGCGGGCCCGCGTCGATGGGGTGGTTTCCGCTGGCAGCGCATCAAGAGGATAGAAGCCGCTCTCGGCGATCTCCCAATCGGGCGTGCGGACTTTGGCCTGCCGCACATTGCGGGCGAGATAAAGCACGACGTGATCGCGGCTTGAATGGCGTGGATTGTAGTAGAAGCCGATCAGGCCAGGAGCCTCGGTTATTTCCAATCCGCCCTCTTCTTCCAATTCCCGCTCCAGCGACTTGACCGCGGTCTCACCCGATTCGACGCCGCCGCCCGGTAGGTGGAAGCCGGGCACATAGGTGTGGCGGACGAGAAAGACGTGGTCATTCGCATCGAGCGCGATAACCCGCACGCCAAGCGTCATCGGCCGGGTGAAAAGGCCTACGACCCTTTGTCCCTGGCGCACGAATTTTTGCCAATTCGACATTTCAGCCATGAAAGCGTCCTGACTGGATTCCCCGCCTGTTTCACTTTAGAACTAAACTAAGCTGCGCGTTTCGGCCAGCGAGGGACGCCGGAACGCGCGACAAAACGGACCATAAAGTATGAGTTTGAAGAATTTCTCCGAGCTGACCGAACGCGAGATTCTTGCGATCGCCATAGCCTCCGAGGAGGAAGACAGCCGTATTTATCTGGGCTTCGCCGAGGATCTGGCCGAGCGCTATCCCGCAACGACCAAGGTTTTTCAGGAGATGGCGGCCGAGGAGGACGGACATCGCCGGCAATTGCTCGAAATCTACCAGGAGCGGTTTGGCCAGAACCTGCCCGCAATCAGGCGCGAGGATGTCAAGGGCTTCCTCAATCGGCGCCCGACCTGGCTGATGCAGAACCTGCCGTTGGAAACCATCCGGAACCAGGCCGAGGCCATGGAATCGGACGCGCAGCGCTTTTATGTCCAGGCCGCGAAGCAATCGCAGGACGTCGGCGTGCGAAAACTGCTCGGCGACCTGGCCATGGTCGAGAAGAGCCATGGCGAAAAGGCCAACGCCCTCAACGAGGCCATCCTCACCGAGAGCGCGCGCGACGAGGAGGGCAAGACCGCCCATCGCTTCTTCGTGCTGCAATATGTGCAGCCGGGCCTCGCCGGACTGATGGACGGGTCCGTTTCGACGCTCGCGCCGCTGTTCGCCGCAGCCTTCGCCACCCACAATAATTGGAGCACCCTGCTCGTCGGCCTCGCCGCCTCGCTCGGCGCCGGCATCAGCATGGCCATCGCCGAGGCGCTTTCCGACGACGGTTCGGTGACCGGGCGCGGCGCGCCAATCATTCGCGGCGCCGTCTGCGGCCTGATGACGGCATTCGGCGGCCTCGGCCATTCCCTGCCCTATCTGGTGCCAAATTCCTGGCCAAACGCCTTCTGGACCGCGACGGCCATCGCCGGCGTCGTGGTTTTCTTCGAGCTTTGGATCATCGCCTATGTCCGCGCCCGTTACATGGACACGCCCTTCCTGAAGGCGGTGGCGCAGATCGTCGTCGGCGGCGCCATTGTGCTGGCGGTCGGCATCCTGATCGGCGGGGCTTGAGAGTCATGAGCACATTCCGCCTTGCCCACCTGTCCGACCCCCATATCGGCCCGCTGCCCAAGCCACGCTGGCGCGAACTGATCGGCAAGCGGGCGACGGGCTATATCAACTGGCGCCGGGGCCGCTCGCGCGCGCATGACATGGACGCGCTGACGGCGCTGGTGGCGGATCTGCGCGCGCACAATCCCGATCACGTCGCCATGACCGGCGATATCTGCAACATCGGCCTGCCCGCAGAATTTCCAATGGCGGCGCAATGGCTGGGGACGCTCGGCCGCCCCTCCGACGTCAGCCTCGCCCCCGGCAATCACGACGCCTATCTTCGCTCCAGCCTCACCCATATGACGCGCGAATTGAGTCCGTGGATGCGTGGCGACGACGGCGCGCACGCCTTCCCTTACCTGCGCCGCCGCGACGGCGTCGCAATCATCGGCCTGTGCAGCGGCGTGCCCACCCTGCCCTTCGTCGCCGCCGGCAGGCTCGGCGCGAACCAGCTGGCGCGGCTTGAAAAGATTTTGCAGGAAACCCGTGACGACATGCGCGTCGTGCTGCTGCATCACCCGCCGGTCGATGGAGGCGGCGGCATCAGGAATCTCGGCGACCATCGCGCTTTCGTGGAAATTCTGCGCCGGGAGGGCGCAGAACTTGTCCTGCACGGACATAGCCATGCGATTTCAAAGAAAAGCACGCCCGGCCCCAAGGGCCCCATCCCCGTGCTCGGCATATGCTCGGCCTCGTCGATCGGGCGTAATCCACGCCGACGCGCCGCCTATTATCTGATTGACATCGACGCCAAAAGCCGGCGCATCGCCTTCGCCGCCCGCCAGCTTGGCGTCGCGGGGCAGTTCAATACGCTGTCAGGCTAAAGCGCTTCCTTCGCCAGGCTTTCCCGCCGTCGAAGGCCCTCCGTTCACCAGAGAACTTTGGGCACCCTGCGCTTCCAGCGCTCGCCGCGCGGCAGGCTCGTCGCCGCCTCGGCGCGATCGACATGCGAGACATGTCCATGCGTGGAGGGAGAGTGGGCGAGACCATGCGCGCGCACGGAGCTCGCCTCGCGTGGCGCCGCCTGCGCGACGGGAGACAGGACCGCGGGAGACGGCGCGACAGGCGCCTGGACAGCCTCGGCCTCGGCCTCGGCCTCGGCAGCGAAGAGGACTTTTGCCTCCGGGGCTTTCGTCTGTCGCGACGGGTCGAGACGGGGACGACCAGGCTTGCGCGGCGCAACTGCGGTTGTCGATTTCGGCGGCCTGCCGCGGCGCGGCTTGCCGAGATCGGACTCAGCGACGATCGCCTTGGCCACCTCGGTTGGCTCCTGCACGGGAATCGGCTCGATCGCGTCAAGGATGCGTCGCGGCGCGGGCGGCGGCGCGGCCGGCGGGGCTACGAACTGGCGCTCGACGGCCGCTGCGACGGCTGGCTCCTGCGCTCTCAAGCGCTTGGGCACGACAGCGGGACGTGGCGACGAGGCACCTTTGCGCCCGCGCCTCACTTCGACGGTAAACGGCTTTTGCGGACGACCCACCCTCAACTCCATCTTTGAGCGGGAAAACGAATCAATCGACGTGTTATACTTTAAGACTTTTTACGACGCCCGAAAATAAAATGCTTCCCCAAACAATTGTTTCCACAATTCTATTTTTCAAGCACAATCCAGGCAGTCTCGAACGCCGTGACGCGTTCGACGCGGCTTCATCAGCCTGTCGTCTTATCTATCTAGCATATGTATGACGGAATGCTGAAATCTGGAAAGAAGTCGCCATGCCGAAAATCATTTTTTACGAGAAAACCGGCTGCGACGAGCACTTGCGCCAGAAACGTCTGCTCGCGGCGGCCGGATATGACGTCGAGGCGCGCAGCCTCAATGGGCAAAACTGGACCCCCGCCAGCTTGCGCGGGTTTTTCGCCGAGCGACCGGTGGCGGAATGGTTCGACCGCGCCGCCTCGAAGGTCCTGTCCGGCGAGATCGATCCCTCGAGGACCAGCGCGCAGGCGGCATTGGTCATGCTGTCGCTCGATCCGGACTTGATCGCGAGCCCGCTGATCAAGCTCGACGCCCGTTGCGCGGCCGGCCTCGACGCAGAGGAACTGGCGATCTTTATTTCAGGCGCTTCGCAACAGCGTCTCGCTCGTCCCGACGCGCGCCTGCCTGCTGTCTGGTCCGGCGAATAGTTCAACGCCAGCGGGGGTCGCGGTAGCCGGCGCGCCAGGACGCGCGCCCGCGCGCCGGATCGAGCGTCCAGTCCGTGCGGCCACTGGCGCAGCAACGGGCGTCTTCAGGCCGCATCGTCCGCGTCGAAACGACGATCCCGCCCTCCGAAAACCGCGCAGCCACGGGATCGCCGACCAGGCCCGAAACCGCCTTGACCAGCCGATAGTCCTGCCCGTTCCTGTGAAACAACAGTGTGTCGGAGACGACCGCATTGCCCGTAACCGGGGCATAGACGATGACGGCCAGGACATCGTCGCCCGCCAGGCTCGCCCCTTCGGAATAAAAAGCGCGAACGCTCTCGACGCGACTGGCCAGCGAGCATTGCGCCTCGGCTCCCCCAGGAAGGAAACATTGGATCGTGCGGGCCTGGGCATAGCGGAAAATGCTCGCCGAGGCCGGCCCTTGCAGGCCGTTCCATATTTCAATCGCATATTTGGGGATTTTCGCCTCGCGCGCGCTGGCGCCAAGACCGGCGAAGCATCCCGCGAACAATATCGCCACCATGGCGGCGGATCGTTTTTTCATCGCAAGCTCCAGCTGGCAGGTGCTCAAAACTGATTGGCAAGACAGGGCGTGTCCTGGACAATCGCGTCGGCCAGGGCGCGTGCGGCGACGTTGGCGTTCGCCTGCCCCGCGGGAATCTCGCCGACGCGACAAGCGCCCTGTGCGGTCATCTTCATGACCATCAATTTAGGGGCGCCAGCGCGCATCTCGCCTTTTTGCTCGTCATACGCATCAGGGATGACCCGCAAGATTGCTGCGACGGCAACGCCATCCGGAGCCAGGCGCCATTCGAGCTTGCCTCCCATTTCCCCGTGCCAGGCGATTTCTGTGTCAGCCACCGACAAGGGTTTTTGGCCCGCGCGCGCCAGTCTGACGCTGACATATAGATCCGCTTGGCTGATGAATGCTTTGAAACCTTTTGGCGCCGGGCAGCTCCAGATTCCCGTCCCGCCGTCGGCGAGATGGTCCTCCCGCAAGGTTTTGCACTCCCCGCCACCCGTCGATGTGTAAACGCTGGTGTTCGCCCAGGCCGGCGCGCTGGCCAGCAGAAACAGCGCCGCTGCGCCGGCAGTTTTCCAGGACATGAAATGTCTCCGTCATAAATTGATGCTGAAACGCCACGCCGGAGGCTGCCCCCGACGCGGCTGGATCGTCGGCAAAGTCTCAGTTTCCGAACTGGGAGGCCACGACGCCGGCGGCGACCGCGCCCAGAATGCCGACCGCGAGGGCCGCGCCATCGCCGCCGTCATATCCGCCGTCGCCGTAACCATAGCCGCGACGCCCGTGGCGGCCGCGCCCGGCGAAATGAGTGCGGCCGCCATGGCCGCCGAATGCGTGGCCGCCGCCAAACGCGTGGCCGCCAAAGCTGTGCCCTCCGCCATGGCCGCCGCCGCCAGCGCCGCGCGCTTCAGCTGAAGAGGCCAACGGCGCCGCAAGCAACGAAATGAAGATGGCGGCGGTGAAAGTTGATTTGACGCCATTTTTGACGTAGGCACGCAATGTAGACATATGACGCAATCCTTGCTGTATTAACGTTCCTTCAAGACATCCAATACGCTTGAGAACTGAGCATAGATTACGACAGAGACCGCTCTTTGCAATAAGAAAACCGCATAAATGCCACAAATCAAATTTAGATAGATAATATATTGCTTGCAGTTGATTGCATTAGGCTATTTTTTACTATAACACCCCGAGAAACCCTTTGTTTTTAGCACAAAAGGAAACGCGAGCGCCCCGGTTCCCTGCGGACCGAAGCGCTCGCGCGCAAATTCGCCTGAAAATTGTCGAGCCGTCAGGTTTCGACAAAGGCCTTTTCGATGACATAGGACGCGGGGTCGCCGCTCGAGCCCTCGCGGAAACCGCGCTCCTCGAGCATGCGAACGAGGTCCTTCAACATGCCGGGACTGCCGCACAGCATGACGCGGTCCTCAAGCGGGTTGAGCGGCGGTTGGCCGATATCGGCAAAAAGCTTGCCGGATTCAATCAGGTCGGTGATGCGGCCCTGATGCGCATAGGCTTCGCGCGTCACGGTGGGATAATGGATCAGCTTTTCCTGCACGATCTCGCCGAAGAACTCGTTCTCCTTGGCGGCGGCGACGATATCGAGGCCATATTGCAATTCGGCCACTTCGCGACAGCCGTGGATCAGGATCAGATGGTCATAGAGGTCATAAACCTCGGGGTCCTTGATGATGCTCGAAAAGGGGGCGATGCCCGTACCCGTCGAGAGCATGTAGAGGCGCTTGCCCGGCAGAAGATTGGGCTGCACCAGCGTGCCCGTCGGCTTGCGGCCGACGAGGACCTGGTCGCCGACCTTGAGATGCTGGAGTTTCGAGGTCAGCGGGCCATCCGGCACTTTGATCGAGAAGAATTCGAGATCGTCCTCGTAATTGGCGCTGGCCATGCTGTAGGCGCGCAGCAGCGGCTTGCCCTCGAATTCGAGGCCGATCATCGCGAACTGGCCATTGACGAAACGAAAGGCGGAATCGCGCGTCGTGCGGAAGCGGAACAGGCGGTCGGTGTAATGCTGGACTTCGAGCACGGTCTCGCGATTGAAAGCGCCGCCGCCCTTTTTCTTGGGAACGGCCTCGGCGGCCGGGGCCAGTACGGCTTCGTTCTCGGCGGCGTCGCTCATCTTGATCCGTCTCCAAACATCAAAGGCTGCAATATCGCCGCCCCCGGCGGCTTGAACAACGCCACGACGCGACCCATCAGGCCACGGGACGCCGCAATTTCCATCGCCGACGAAATCGCGGCGCGCGCTTAACTCGGAGCCCATTCGCCGCTACGGCTCTTTGGACGTAAGCGCGCTAGCGAGGAATGACAAGGGCTGCGCAGCCTCAGCCTCGGCAATCCGATGGGCGCCTACCTATATCGATATGGTAGAAATTGCAACCGATCCGGTCAAATTATAGGAAACGCCCGCCATCGGCAAACCCTCCCCATTCCCTAACAAAGCGCACATCGGTTAAGTTGCTCGAACTTCGTAAAGATCGAACCGGTTTTCTCGCCATGCGCGCGCGAATTCTTCTCGCCTTCATCCTGCCCCTTGCAGCGGCGGCGCCCGCTGACGCCGAGTCCGCCAGATATTACGGACATGATCTCGTCATTTCCGGCGAGGCCGGCGACGACCAGAAACTTGCTGTCGACGGAAAGATCGTCGAGACCGCCTCCAGGATCACGATCGAGGATGCGCGCGCCATCGACGGCGTCGGCGTCGTCGTCGGATCGCTTTCGGAGGGCGGAACGATCTGCGATGCGACGAAATTCATCATCTCCTTTCCGAAAGACAGGCCAGTCCGCGTCGAAGGCCCGATCGGCGATTGCCGCTTCGTGGAGCAAGAGCTTGACGGCAAGGGCATCCATTTCTTCATCAAGGCGAGCCCGTCGCAGGCGGGGGCAAGCTGGGCCTGGGCGCCTGCCGGCGGACTTGGACCCGAGGAAAAGCAGGCCTTCCGGCCAGATCCCGGCAAGAGCTGGAGCGATCTCCGCGCCAGCAAGATCAGCCATCCCGCCGACCTTTTCGATTTCGCCGACATAGGCGCCCAGCTGCGCGAGCTGCTCGGCAAGGACTTCGACGAGGCCGTCCGGATCATCGACGGCACGGGCTCAGGCGCGTTCGACAACGACAATTTCGTCGGCACCGCCATGGTCCCTCACATGGGCGATGAAACCGGCGCGCTCGTCATCGCCGACAGTTCCGAGCGAAAGGTTTTTGTGGCCTGGAAAGCTGAAAACAAGAAAATCGTCGTGCGGCCGGACATCCAGAACTGGCCGCCCGCGGCGAGACTGCAACTCAAGACCTGGGCCAAGCCCTGGTATTCCGGGCGGTAGGCATTAAAAAATGTAAGTCGATAAAATTGATTGACTATTTGCGATTTGCGCGCGCCGCTCGATGCGGCTCGGGGTCATCTTGCGGCGGGGGATGCGGCGGCGGAGGCGGCGGCTGCGGATGCGGATGCGGAGGCGGCTCCGGTTGTGGCGGCGGCTCCGGTTGTGGCGGCGGCTGTGGATGCGGGGGAGGCTGCGGCGGCGGATGCGGGGGCTGATCGAGCCCCTCGGCGTCAAAGCCCGCTGTTTTCAGCCACGACCTTCGCCAGGGCCGACCAGTCAATCGCTTCGCCATGCCGCGCGACCAGCGTCACCAACTGGCCCCGCAAGACGCCGAGGAAAGGCATCGAGACGCCAGACGCGAGCGCGGCGGCGTCCGCGAGGTTCATGTCTTTCAAGCCGAGCGGCGCGGCGAAACCGGGAGGTTCGAAACGCTCGTGCAGCAGGATGTCGCCATAGGTCTGGTAAACCGGCGCGCCGAACAATGTGTTCGTCAAGACATCCAGCAACACCGCCTTGTCGACCCCGTTTTTGGCGGCAAGCGTCATCGCCTCGGCCAGGGATTCGATGGCCGCCATAATCATGAAATTCCCGCACAGCTTGATCACATTGGCCATTTTCGGCGTCGCGCCGACCTTGAACGTGCGCTGGCCAACCGCCGCGAACAGGGGATCGCAGACGGCGAGCGTCTTTTCGTCGCCGGCCGCGACCACGGCGAGCTTGGCGGCCTCGGCGGCGACGGGCCGACCGAAGACCGGCGCCGACACATAGCCGCCACCCGCAGCCGAATGCGCCTCGGTCAACCGTTCGGCGAGCGCCACGCCGATCGTGCTCATGGAGACATGAATAGGGCGGCTAGGCGAAGCAAGAACGCCGTCCTCACCGAATACGACTCTTTCGACCGCCGCATCATTCGCCAGCATTGTGAATACGATCCTTCCCGCCGCCGCGTCGGCCGGCGTCGCGGCCAGCCGCGCGCCGGCCTCGACCAGCGGCCCGGTCTTGTCGACGCTGCGGTTCCAGACCGCAACGTTGTGACCGGCCTTGACGAGATTGCGCGCGATGGCGCCGCCCATCTGGCCGAGACCTATGAATCCGATGTCCATGGCGTTGTCTCCTCTCCGTTCCATATCGGCTGAATGGCAAATCGCTGCAGCTTGTCGATCGTAATCGCTTCAACTTCCCTTGCCACGTTTCCGTTGCGCCCCTCGGCCAGACCGGAAGCGCCCGTCGGCTTGGGCGCGCAAACTCTCGCGATCCTTGCAACGGAATCGGCCGCCGTGGCTCGAGACGCCGCTGGACGTCTTCGACAAGGAGGGCCGCGCGGTTTGGCGGCCGGCCACTTCCGGCCCAGGATTTTGCGGTGTTTTTTGATGGTGCTGCGAGAGAGGATTGAACTCTCGACCTCTCCCTTACCAAGGGAGTGCTCTACCACTGAGCTACCGCAGCTGATGTTTTGAATCGCGCTCAATCGGCGCATCAAGGCGCGCGGTTTCTGCCACAGCGCGGCGGGTATGGCAAGTCTCAGTTTCCCCGCGCCCTCCTCCCGTGCAAAAGCTTGTCCCTAAAACCGTTCCCGTCTAGAACCGGCGCCGATCCCAGAGTGTTGAGCCCCATGGACGAGAAAAAGCTCCCCTTCCCCCAATCTTCGCGCGAAAAGGGCGGCACGGCCCCCTCGGCGCACAAAGTCGCGGAAAAGCAGCGGCTTGCTGAGGCGCTGCGGGAAAACCTGCGACGGCGCAAGGCACAGATCCGCAAGCGCAAGGCGGAGCCGAACGGCGAAGCTGGCTCTTGAAGCGCTTTAAGGCTATATGACGCAGCCGCCGGCAACAGCAAAGGCGCAGGCGGCGGCAAAAACATTTCCGGAAACAGCAGATCAGCCAAGGCGCGCACGAATCGCCGGGCCACAGGAACAACGATGGATCGCATACGCATTGTCGGCGGGAAGCCGCTGAACGGTATTATTCCGATATCCGGGGCCAAGAACGCGGCTTTGCCGCTGATGATCGCCTCGCTCCTCACCGATCGCACGGTCACGCTGGAAAATCTGCCTCGCCTCGCCGACGTGAGCCTGCTGGTGCGCATCCTCTCCAACCACGGCGTCGACTATTCGATCGACGGTCGCCGACAGGGCGAGGAACAGGACGCGGGACAGACCGTCCACATGACCGCCCGCGAAATCGTCGACACGACCGCGCCCTATGAACTCGTCTCGCGCATGCGCGCCAGCTTCTGGGTGCTGGCGCCGCTGCTCGCCCGTTGCGGCGAGGCCAAGGTTTCGCTGCCTGGCGGCTGCGCCATCGGCACGCGCCCGGTCGATCTCTTGCTCATGGCCATCGAAAAGCTCGGCGCCACCGTCGAGATCGAAAACGGCTATGTCATCGCCAAGGCGGCCAAAGGCCTGCAGGGCGCGGAAATCACATTTCCCAAGGTGACCGTCGGCGGCACGCATGTCGCGCTGATGGCCGCCGCCCTGGCCAAAGGCGCGACTGTCCTACACAATGCGGCGCGCGAGCCGGAAGTGGTCGACCTCGCCGATCTCCTCAACAAGATGGGCGCGAAAATCACCGGCGCCGGCCAGTCCACGGTGCAGATCGAGGGCGTCGCCCGCCTCAACGGCGCCAAGCACCGCGTCCAGCCCGATCGTATCGAGACCGGCACCTACGCCATGGCTGTGGCCATGACCGGCGGCGACGTGTTGCTCGAAGGCGCCAAGTCCGAACATCTGCAAGCCGCGCTCGACGTGCTCGCCCAGACCGGCACAACTGTCGAAACCTACGAAAAGGGCCTGCGCATCTGCCGCAAGGGCGGCGACATCCAGCCCGTCAATGTCGAGACCCAGCCTTTTCCCGGCTTTCCGACCGATCTTCAGGCGCAGTTCATGGCGCTGATGACCCGCGCCAAGGGCGTGTCGCGAATCACCGAAACCATTTTCGAAAACCGTTTCATGCATGTCGCCGAGCTCTCCCGCTTCGGCGCGCATATAAGACTCGATGGCGACAGCGCCATTGTCGAGGGTGTCGAAAGGCTCAAGGGCGCGCCGGTCATGGCTACCGACCTGCGCGCCTCTGTCTCGCTGGTGATCGCCGCGCTCGCCGCCGAAGGCGAAAGCATGGTGCAGCGCGTCTATCATCTCGATCGCGGTTTTGAAGCGCTGGAGCGCAAGCTTAGCCGCTGCGGCGCCGACATCACCCGCATTTCCTCGGGCGGCTGAGGTTTTCAACAGTCGGGCCTCGGTTCGCAGTCCTGAAAAACAAAGCGGCGCTTCCCCCGGGGGAGCGCCGCTTTTATTCAGCGTAGAAACTTCAGAGGGTCGCCTTCGACCCCGCGGGTTTCCCGGCGGCCGGCGCAAAACCAGCGGCGGGACCGGCCGAGACGGCGGGCGCCGCATTGGCGGACACAGGCGCGACGCGGGCGTGAAAGTCCTCGACCTGCTTTTTCGCGCCTTCGAGCGTCGCCGCGTCGAGGCGGCCCGCGATCTCGTCGCGCTTTTTCGCGGCGTCGTCGTCGCCCTGCTTCGCCGCAAGGGCGAACCAGACATAGCTCATCGACATGTTCTGCGCGACGCCCATGCCGCGGGCGTAGAGAATAGCCAGATTATACTGGCTGTCACGCACGCCGTAGTCGGCGGCGCGGTGGAACCATTGGGCCGCGGCGGCATAATCGGGCTTGCCCTCAACGCCCTCGGCCTCGATCACCGCCAGATTATGCATGGCGCGGATATTGCCGAGCAGCGCGGATTTCTCGTACCAGTCGCGCGCCTTCCGCGCATCGCGCGGCGCGCCGGCGCCCTTTTCGTAGATGGCGCCGAGCCTGTACTGCGCCTGGGCCAGGCCCTGATCGGCGGCCTTTTCGAACCAGCCAATCGCCGCAGCGGGATCGCGCGCGACGCCGCGGCCCTCGAAGAAGCGGGCGCCCATGTCGTATTGCGCCGCGGCATCGCCCTTTTCGGCAAGGTCCTTGACGCTGACGAACTGCGCGCCGGCCTGGATCGCGGCCATGCTGTTGACGCGCGGCGCAATGGCGCCGACGGCGAGCGGATCGACGAGGAGGCTTGCGCCCTTGGCCGGCTTGGCCACAGGGGCGGCGTCAGGCGCCGAGGCTGCTCCCGCGGGCGTCGACGGCGACGGCGCAGCGGCGTCCGGCTGCGGCGCAGCGGCCGACGGCTGAGGCGGCAGGGGCTGCGCGGCGTCGACGTGCGGTTCGGCCACCGATTGCATCGGCGGGGTTGGATTGTCGAAAATGCGATAGGCCTGATAAGCGCCAAGCGCCAGCACCGTGCCGGCCATCAGCAGCAGGGCCGGCAGGCGTCGCCCCGCCGGCCTCTCGCCCGCCGCCAAGGGGCGGACGAAAGCCGCCTGGTCGGCTTCGCCGCTGTTTTTTGGATTCTTCTGCCTTTCGGCTTCCGCCGCCTTTTCGGCGGCCTCGGCCACGGCGCGGGCGGCGAGCGCGCGCCGCGCCACCTCGATGTAATTGGCCTGCGTCGGCTTGGCTTTCAGCGCGGCCTCATCCTCACGCGACAGGGTGATCACCGAAGCTTCCGCCGATTCATCGTCGAGGTCTTGCTCGGAAAACTCGTCAGCAAGCGTTCCGTAACCCGCGATCGGCGCGCGTTCGACTGGGCGCACCGCGCCGGGCTCGACCAGGAAATGGGCGCCGTCGAACTCGACAGGCGGCGCCTTGGGACGGACAACGGGAGCGGCGGGGGCCGGGTTGGCGGAAGCCGGCTTTGCGCGAACCGACTGCGGCTCGGCGGCGCCCCGCGCGGAATGGGCCGCGGAAGGAGCGGCGGGATGTTTTGCCGCCACGTCGTCTTCGAGCATGGCGAGCCGATCGACGACTTTTTCAAGCGTCTCGTGCACGGCGGTAAGGGTTTGTTGAGCGCGACGGTCGGAGGCGTCGTGCTTTTCGCGGAGTTCCGCGATTTCACGCGCCGCGTCTTCGCCCCGCGTCGCCTCCGGCAATCCGGCCAGCGCCTCGCGAAAAGCCTGGCGCGTCGCCTCGCGCTCGGTTTCGCGGGAAGCGTCGAGGCGCTTCGCAATATCTTCGATGGCGCGTTCAAGGTTGGCGCCAGATCCCGAATCGCCGCGCTCCAGCTTTGCCGTCACTTGCGCCATCTGACGCTCGAGCGCTTCCAGCGCCCGGGAATCGGCCTGCGGCGCCATGGCCGTGTCGATTTTTTCCGCCAACGATCGCAGCAGCGGCTCGAGCGACGGGGAAATCGTCGAAGCTGTCACGCTGGCAGAGGCCCCCTCAGCGGCGTTTTCGCTGCGTGTCGCCAGGGCCTGATGTATGAAATCGAGACGTTGGGAGAGGTCATCGAAGCGCGAATCGTCGAAGCCGGGCCTTTCGATCGGCCCACTTGTGGAAACCCGATCGATACGCGAAGCAATGTCATCGAGGCGGACTTCAAGGCCACGCCAGCCGGCGGCGCTCTGCGCCAGCCCGACTTCCTGCGCGCGGCCTGCTTCCCGGGTCTCTCGCGCCACGGCCTCGAGCCTTTCTGACAATTCGGCCACCTGGCGCTCAATCCGCTCCATCGGCGCCATGCGCTCGACGGCCTGGGCGATCATGGCGCGCAAAGCGTCCGACTGGTCGCAGGCCCTGAGGAAATCCGCGCGGTCAGCGCCGCCTGAATGGCGCAACTCGTCGATACGAGCCTCGAGGTCGTGCAATTGCCTGGAGACGCCGTCGAAATTGGCGGAAGCGCCTGCTTCCTTCAAGGCGCGGCGCAATTCGTCGGCCAGCGATTCGATGGGGGCCAGCACATTGTCGCGCAGGCCTTCGCCGCGCGATTGTTCGATCCGCTCGCCGAGCGCCTGCACCGCACTCTCCAGCGAGGCCATCTGGCTGCGCGGGGCGACATCCTCCAGCGCTCGGCTCATGGCCGCAACCTGGCGGGCCAGCGCCTCGATTTCGGTGGAGGACGTAGGCTGGCCACGCGCCTCTGAGGCGCGCAGCATGGCGTCGTGCGCCATTTCGACACGATTGGCGAGTTCGCGCATGGCGCTCTCGATCCCCGCCACCGCGCCGCGCGGCGCAACGTCGGAAAGCGTGCGGTTCATCGAAGCGAGTTCGGCGCGCAGATCGTCAATGTCGACAGGCGCCGAGCTGGAAGAGGAAGACAGAGCGGCGTCGACGCGGCCGGTCAGGTCGGACAGGGCCTTTTCGATTCCCGCGCCCGAGGAGCGCTGCGACGTCTCGGAGCGCAGCATGGCGTCCTGCGCCTGCTCGACTCGGCGGCCGAGATCGCGCAGGGCGGTTTCGACGCCGGCGACGGCGCCGCGCGGGGCCACATCGGCCAGGGCCTGGCTCATAACGGCGAGTTCGGCGCGCAATTTTTCGAGTTCAGCCGGCCCAACGGCGGAAGGCGCCGACAGGACCGCCTCGACGCGCTGGCTCAGTTCGCGAAGCGCCATTTCGACGCCGGGGGCGCTTTCGTTGGCGACCCGGGCAGCGGCGCCGGCGGAAAATTCGCGCCGCATTTCCTCGAGGCGGCCGGAAAGCGATTCAATGCCATGCTGCAGGCGGTCGATCCGGCCGTCCTCGGCAGGCGCGACAGCAGCGGATGGGCGCTCGAGCTTTTTCGCCAGCGCTTCGAAGCGCTCGTCAAGCAGCGCGGCCAAGGGCAGCGCGGAAAGCGGCGGCGAGATGGGCGCGGGCGCGGGCGCCGCGGCTTTTTCGGCGACGCGGTCGAGTTTTTTCGCCAGGGCGTCGAAACGCTCGTCCAGCAGCGCAGCCAGGGGCGGCCCCGCGAGGGGCGGCGCGAACTGTCGGCTTTTCAAGGTCGAGCCAGATTCGAGGTCGCGCTGGCGGGCGGAAATTTCGGAAATGGCGCCGTCGAGCGCGCGGCGGGGGCCAGTCGACGGCGTTGACTCGACGGACGCGAGGCGCGGGCCCTGGCGGTCGAGACGCGCCATCAACGCATCGAAACGGCGCTCCAGGCGCGTGAATTGCTCGTCGCGCGCCTCGCCGGGCGGCGTGGCCTCAGCCTTTTCGATGCGCGAGAGAATGCCAGAGAGGCGGGCGTCGAGCTGGCGCACCACGGCTTCGTCGGGCGATCCCTCAACACGGCCAGGACCTCTGCTTTCGACCGGACGTTCCGCGCGGGCGGAGGAACGCTCGGCGCCATTCTCCCTGCCCTGCAGGCGCGTTTCGATCTCCGCGAGCCGGTCATTGACCGAGGAAATCATGCCCTGTAGCGGCCGGACGCTGTCGCGCGCGCCGCGATGCAGCTTGTGCTCAAGGCCAGCGATGCGGGCGTCCACCTGCGCAAGGGCTTCAGCGCGGTCGCTTTCCGCGGAATTCAATGAGATTGGCGACATTGGCGATGGCCCGCGCCGTTCGCGCCTCGACGCGTCCCGCCTGGTCCTCGAAGGCGGCTACAGCCTGTTCGAGCAGGTCATCGGCTTCGCCGGACCTGCCGCGGCCAGAACGAAAACGCCTGGATTCGTTGAATGACTCGCTCGGACGATCGTCGCCGAAGGCGTCGCGCGGCCTTTTTGCGCGAGGCCTTTCGGGAAAGGAAGCGACAGAAGGAGCGGCCGGACGGCGGCGCGGCTCGCGCGGCGGCGCGAAATCCTCGTCCCCGTCTTCCTGTTCAGATGTGGCGAACCTTGCCCTTTCGAACGGGCCTTCATCGCGTTGCGGCGCTTCGCCGCGCGGCGTTTCTTGACGCAAATCTTGCCGCAAATCTTGGCGTCGACCCGATTCGCCGCGCCGGCGGCGTGGCGGCTCGTCGTCGTCCATCTGGCTGCTCAGCCGGGCGAGTTGCGCAGCGACCGCCTCGAGACGCTCGTCCGCGTCAAAATCCTGGGCGCTTGCGCCCATCTCGGCTGCGCGGTCGGCTATGGCCCTGTTCATCCATTCGCCGAGGGTGACCCCGTCGCGGCGCGCCGCTTCCTTTGCGGCCTCCCTCGCGTCGAAATCAATGCCCTTGATGCTCCAGGGGACCGCTTTGTTCATTTTTGCAACCCGGTTGAACCGGCGGCCATGAAATTCCGCCCGGATCGCCAGCCCTGCAACGCGCGAATCACGCGTTACGGAGTATGGCGGTCCTCTAAGGCATCTTTCGGCAAATACGGTAAAAAACAGGTTAACCCTGACCGATTTTGAGACAGATGCGCCCGAACCGGTTCAAAAGGTGGATTGCAAGTTGTGCTGACGTGCGTTACAACCCTGACGTGTGCAGCGTATTGATTTTCCCCGCTATCAGGACCCATTCCATGAACGCCACCGCCCACCTCCACATCACCCCTCCGGAAGCCGACAATGCCGGTTCAGAATTATTGACGATCGGAGAAGTCTCACGTCTTTACGGCGTCACCCTTCGCGCGCTTCGCTTCTATGAGCAGCGCGGCCTTCTCAAGCCGATCCGCCGTGGCGGCGCGCGTTTCTACGATGGCGTGCAGAAGGTTCGCCTGCAGATGATCCTGAAGGGAAAGCATCTCGGCTTCACTTTGACAGAAATCGCCGAGCTGCTCGAAGCCGAGACCGGCAAGGACAAGAAGGGCGACGATTTCGTGCTCGACGAAAAAATGGTCCTGTCGCAATTGCGCCATCTTGAAGAGCGCCGCGCCGACCTTGACCAGGCCATCGACGAATTGCGCACCGCGCATCGCAAGCTGGTCAGCGGACGCTGATCGCCGGCATCCGTCCTGCGCGCTCCCGGCGGAGCTCGGCAAGATTGGGCCTGTAACGCACGCTTCCATGCGATCCCCTGAAGGAGCGGCTTGCCCGAAGGCAGGCCGCTTTTTCATTTGGCGGCGACGAAAGCCTCCGCCGCCTTTCAACAAAAAGTCATCGCAGACGCTCTTGCGTTCCTCCCGAATTAGTTTATATGTGAACTAACAGAAGATGGCCCGACAAGGGTCCGTAGTTCAATTTGCCAAAACCCTGGGAGGGGAAACATGCCGAGCTACAAGGCGCCCGTCGCCGATACGCTGTTCCTGCTCAATGACGTGCTGCGCATGGGCGACCATGGCGATCTCCAAGGATTTTCCGAAGCATCGCCCGATATTGTCGCCGCCGTGCTCGAAGAGGCGGCCAAGCTCGCCCAGGAGCAATTGCAGCCGATCAACCTGTCCGGCGACCAGGAAGGCTGCCGCCGCAACGACGACGGCTCGGTTGTCGCGCCAAAGGGTTTCAAGGCGGCTTTCGACGCCTATGCCGGCGGCGGCTGGATCAGCCTGCCCTTCGAGGCCGACTATGGCGGCCAGGGCCTCCCCTATGTGCTGGCCACCGCCGTCAACGAATATTTTTCCTCCGCAAACATGGCCTTCGCCATGTATCCGGGCCTGACGTCGGGCGCCATCGCCGCCCTGCTGACGCATGGCTCGGATGAGTTGAAGGCAACCTATGCGCCGAAAATGATCGAGGGCCGCTGGACCGGGACGATGAACCTGACGGAGCCGCATTGCGGCACCGATCTCGGCATGCTCAAGACCAAGGCCGTGCGCCGCGACGATGGCTCTTTCGCCATCACCGGCCAGAAAATCTTCATTTCAGCCGGCGAACACGACCTCTCGGAAAACATCGTCCATCTGGTGCTGGCGCGCATAGAAGGCGCGCCCTCAGGCGTAAAAGGCATTTCGCTGTTTCTCGTGCCGAAATTCCTGCCAGACTCCTCGGGCGAGGCCGGCAAGCGCAATGGCGTGTCCTGCGGCTCGATCGAGCACAAGATGGGCATTCACGCCAATTCGACCTGCGTGATGAATTACGACGACGCCGCGGGCTGGCTGGTCGGCGAGGAAAATCGCGGCCTCAACGCCATGTTTGTGATGATGAACGAGGCGCGGCTCGCGGTTGGCGTGCAGGGACTGTCGCAATCGGAAGTCGCCTACCAGAACGCCGTCGCCTACGCCAACGACCGCATCCAGGGCCGTTCCCTGTCCGGCGTGAAAAACCCGGACAAGCCGGCCGATCCGCTGATTGTCCATCCGGACATCCGCCGAATGCTGCTCGAAATCCGCTGCGTCAACGAGGCGGGACGGGCGCTGGCGCTTTGGTCGGCGCTGCAAAGCGACATCGCCCACAAGAGCCCCGATGAGAAGGCGCGCGAAAAGGCGTCGGACTATCTGGGACTGATGACTCCCGTGCTCAAGGGCGTGCTGACCGACCGCGGGTTCGACAATTGCGTCAAGGCGCAGCAGGTGTTCGGCGGGCATGGCTATGTCGCCGAATGGGGCATGGAGCAATTCGTGCGCGACGCCCGCATCACCCAGATCTATGAAGGCGCCAACGGCATCCAGGCGCTCGATCTCGTGGGGCGCAAGCTGCCGGCCAATGGCGGCCGCGCCATCATGGCCTTCCTGGCCGACGTCGGCGGCTGGCTCAAGGTCAACGACGGCGACGAGGCGCTGAAGCCGCTGCTTGGCCCGCTCTCGCAAAGCCTCGGCCATTTGCAGCAGGCGACGCTTTGGCTGATGCAGAACGGCTTGGCTGCGCCCGATAACGCCGGCGCCGCCGCCACCGATTACATGCACCTGCTCGGCCTCGTCGCCATGGGCTACATGTGGGCGCAAATGGCCAAGGCCGCCAATTCGGAAGCCAATTCCGGCCATCCTGAATTCCTGCAGGCCAAGCAGGCTTGCGCGACCTTCTTCATTGAGCGCATTCTCCCGGAAACGGCCCTGCGCCTCGCACGCATCACCACGGGAGCGGCCAATATGATGAGCCTGCCGGCGGCATTGTTCTGAATTGGCGGCGCCCTTCCGCGAAAAAGTTTCAAATCCAAGAAATCGCATTTCCTAAAGGGGAAACGTCATGACGGAAGCCTTTATCTACGACGCCGTCCGCACACCGCGCGGGCGGGGAAAGCCCGACGGCGCGCTGCACGAGGTCTCGACGCTCGGCCTCGCCGTCAGCGCGCTTGACTCGCTGCGCGCACGCGGCCTGCCCGACACCAGCCTGGTGGACGATGTCATCCTCGGCTGCGTCGATCCGGTCGGCGAGGCCGGCGGCAATATCGCCCGCGCCGCCGCTCTTGCGGCTGGCTACGGCGACAGCGTGCCCGGCCTGCAGATCAACCGTTTCTGCGCCTCCGGCCTCGACGCGGTGAATTTCGCCGCGGCGCAGGTCATGTCAGGCCAGCACGACCTGACGATCGCCGGCGGCGTCGAGAGCATGAGCCGCGTCGGCATCGGCGCCTCCGGCGGCGCGTGGCCGGTCGATCCCGCCATAGCCATTCCCTCTTATTTCATGCCGCAGGGCGTCTCCGCCGATCTCATCGCCACCAAATACGGTTTTTCGCGCGATGCGGTCGACGCCTATGCCGTCGAAAGCCAGAAGCGCGCAGCCCATGCCTGGTCGGAAGCGCGTTTCAAGAATTCCATCGCGCCGGTCAAGGATGTCAACGGCCTGACGATCCTCGACCGCGACGAGCACATGCGGCCCGACGCCACCATGCAGTCGCTCGGCGCGTTAAAGCCCTCGTTCGTCATGATGGGCGAACAGGGCGGCTTCGACGCCGTGGCGATCCAGGCGCATCCGGAACTCGAGCGCGTCGAGCATGTCCATCACGCCGGCAATTCCTCAGGCATTGTCGACGGCGCCGCCGCCGTGCTGATCGGCAACCGCGAAGCGGGCGCCAAACTGGGTAAAAAGCCCCGCGGAAAAATCCGGGCGTTCGCCAATATCGGCTCGGAGCCCGCGATGATGCTGACCGGCCCGGTCGACGTGACCAAAAAGCTGTTCGCCCGCAGCGGCCTCAGCTTCAAGGATATCGACGTCATCGAGATCAACGAAGCCTTCGCCGCTGTCGTGCTGCGCTATATCCAGGCCTTCGGCCTCGATCCGGACAAGGTCAATCCGAACGGCGGCGCCATTGCGCTCGGCCATCCCCTCGGCGCGACTGGCGCGATGATCTTGGGCATCGCGCTCGACGAACTGGAGCGCACCGACAAGTCGCTGGCGCTCGTCACCCTTTGCATCGGCGCCGGCATGGGCACCGCCACCATCATCGAACGCGTCTGATCGGGAGATCTTCCATGAACCTGACTCAATTCCGCGTCGAAACCGACGCCGACGGCATCGCCCTCGTGACCTGGGACGTTCCCGGCAAGACCATGAACCTCATCGACGCCACGATGATGAACGAATTGGAGCAGATCGTCGACGCCACGACTGGCGACGCCAATGTGAAGGGCGTCGTCGTCGCCTCCGGCAAGGAGCATTTTTCCGGCGGCGCCGATCTCACCATGCTCGAAGCGTCGGGACGCGCGCTGCGCGACGCCACCAAATCCCTGGGCGCCGACAAGGCGATGCTGGGCTTCTTCGACGAGATCTCCAAACTTTCCCGCATCTATCGCAAGATAGAGACTAGCGGCAAACCATGGGCCGCGGCGATCAACGGGACCTGCGTCGGCGGCGGCTTCGAACTGGCGCTCGCCTGCCATTACCGGGTGATGGGCGACGACGACAAGACGCGCGTCGGCCTGCCGGAAATCAAGGTCGGCCTTTTCCCAGGCGGCGGCGGCACGACGCGCGTGGCGCGGCTGATGCCAACGCCCGACGCCCTGCAGATGCTGCTGAAGGGCGACCAGATCAAGCCCTCCGCCGCCAAGGCGAAGAACCTCGTGCATGCGCTGGCGCCGCGCGCAAATCTCGTGCAGGCGGCAAAGGACTGGATCAAGGCTGGCGGCAAGGGCGAGGCGCCCTGGGATGTGAAGGGCTACAAATTCCCCTCGGGCAAAGTCTTTTCGCCTGGGGGCATGATGATCTGGCCGCCGGCCAACGCCATTTACCGCCGCGAAACCTTCGATAATTATCCCGCCGCCCGCGCCGTGCTGAAATGCGTCTTCGACGGGTTGCAATTGCCTGTTGACCTCGCGCTGCGCGTCGAAAGCCGCTGGTTCGCGAAAATCCTGCGCTCGCCGGAAGCCGCTGCAATGATCCGCAGCCTGTTCGTCTCGATGGGCGAACTGAACAAGGGCGCGCGCCGTCCGAAAATCGTGCCCCCGACCGTGATCAAGAAGATCGGCGTGATCGGCGCCGGTTTCATGGGCGCGGGAATCGCCTATGTCTCCGCGCTTGCGGGCATTGACGTGGTGCTGATCGACCGTGATCAGGCCGCGGCCGACAAGGGCAAGGCCCATGCGGACGGCATCCTCTCCGCCGCCGTGGCCAAGGGTCGCAGCACGGAAGACGCCAAGGCGAAAGTGCTTGCGCGCATCGCGCCATCAGCCGATTACGCGGCGCTGAAGGGCGTCGACCTGATCGTCGAGGCCGTGTTCGAGGACCGCGCCGTCAAGGCGGAAGCCATCGCCAAGGCGCTGGCCATCGTCGGTCCCGACGCGATTTTCGCCTCCAACACCTCGACGCTGCCGATCACCTCGCTCGCCGAGAACTGGCCGAAGCCGGAAAATTTCATCGGCGTGCATTTCTTCTCACCGGTCGACAAGATGCTGCTGGTCGAGACGATCATGGGCGCCAAGACCGGCGACAAGGCGCTCGCGGTGGCGCTCGATTATGTCCGCGCCATCAGGAAAACGCCTATCGTCGTCAACGATTCCCGCGGCTTCTTCGCCAATCGCTGCGTCCTCAATTATGTGCGCGAGGGCCATCTGATGCTGATGGAGGGCGTGCCCGCGCCGATGATCGAGAATGTCGCGCGCATGGCCGGCATGCCCGTCGGGCCGCTGTCGCTCAACGATGAAGTCGCCCTCGATCTCGCCTGGAAGATTCTCCAGGCGACCAAGGCCGATCTTGGCGCGCAGGCCGTCGACCCCGCGCAGGAAAAGCTGCTCGAGGAAATGGTGGTCAAGCTCGGCCGGCTCGGGCGCAAGAACGGCAAGGGTTTTTATGATTATGCGCCCGGCTCCCCGAAAAAGCTCTGGCCCGGGCTCGCCGACCTGCAGGCGAAAAAGCTCGACCCCGATACGCTCGACGTCGCCGAGTTGAAACAGCGCCTGCTCGTGGTGCAAGCCGTCGAGGCGGCGCGCACGGTCGAGGACGGCGTCGTCACCGACCCGCGCGAGGCCGACGTCGGCTCGATCATCGGCTTCGGCTTCGCGCCCTATACCGGCGGCGCCCTGAGCTATATCGACTTCATGGGAACGAAGACTTTCGTTGCGTTCTGCGACAGGCTGGCCGCGAAATACGGCGACCGCTTTGCGCCTCCCGCATTGCTGCGCGACATGGCCGCCAAGGGCGAAACCTTTTACGGGCGGTTTGCGGCGAAGAAGGAGGCGGCTTAGGTTCGCATTCTCTCGTCCGTCATTGCGAGCGGAGCGAAGCAATCCAACGTGCGACAGAATTGCAGCGTGGATTGCTTCGTCGTTTCATCCCTCGCAATGACGGCGGCTTGGTTCAAGAGGACCTTCATGCCCCGCAAACTCACGGTCTATCTCTCGCTGCTCAGCCCCTGGGCCTATATCGGCCATGGCGTGCTGCAGGGGCTTGTCGCCAAGCATGGACTGAAGGTCGACTACCGCCCCGTCGCCTTGTCGCAGGTTTTTCCTGAATCTGGCGGCCTGCCCCTGCCCAAGCGCCACCCGTCGCGGCAAAAATACCGGATTCTCGAATTGCAGCGCTGGCGCGAGAAGCGCGGGCTCCATTTCCATCTCCATCCGCAGTTTTGGCCTTTCGATCCGGCTCCAGGCGACCGGATCGTCTGCGCCATGCAACTCGGCGGCGTCGATCCCGCCAAATTCATCGGCGCGGCCTTTTCCGGCATATTCGAACAGCAGCGCAACCTCGCCGACAGGGCGGAGCTGGCGACAATTCTTCGGGAGGCGGGGTATGAGCCGGATTGGCTTGCGCGCGGCGAGAGCGGCGAAGCCGAGACAGGCTATCAGCGCAACCTCGCCGAGGCCCTGCAATCCCACGTTTTCGGCTCACCCTCCTACGTGCTCGACGGCGAGGTTTTCTGGGGTCAGGACCGGCTGGAACTGCTCGACGACGCCTTGAACAGCGGACGAAAGAGCTTCAGTCCGGAAGCCTGAGGACGCGCTCATTTCGATCGCAGCGCCTGTTTAGCCAAGTCCATCGGACAAAAAAGGGAGAAGCGTCAAGAAAAACACGCTTCCCCTTTTTCCTTCGCCCCTTTAATAACGTCTTCGCATCCAATGGAGACGCTATTTTGGCTGGCTCTAAACGCATCCTGGTCACGGGCGCCGCAGGTTTCATCGGTTCCGCCGTCGCGCGGCGCATCATCCGCGAGACGCCGCACGCCCTGCTGGTCTACGACAAGCTGACCTACGCGGGCAATCTCGCCTCGCTCGCGCCGATCGACGGCGATCCCCGCTATTCCTTCATTCGCGGCGACATATGCGACGGCCCCGCGGTGCGGGACGCCCTGGATAAATTCAAGCCCGACTGGGTAATGCATCTGGCCGCCGAAAGCCACGTCGACCGCTCCATCGACGGGCCCGGCGAGTTCATCCAGACCAATCTTGTCGGCACTTACGTCATGTTGCAGGAAACGCTGCATTACTGGCGCAACCTTTCCGCCGAGAAGGCCCGGGGCTTCCGTTTCCACCATATCTCGACCGACGAGGTCTTCGGCTCGCTCGGCGAGGACGGCCTGTTCCGCGAGGACACGCCCTATGCGCCAAACTCGCCCTATTCGGCTTCGAAAGCCGGCTCAGATCATCTCGCCCGCGCCTGGTTGCACACATACGGCCTGCCGGTGGTGGCGACCAATTGCTCGAATAATTACGGACCCTACCATTTCCCGGAAAAGCTGATCCCGCTGATGATCCTCAATGCGCTCGAGGGCAGGAAACTGCCGGTCTATGGCGCGGGCGAAAATATTCGGGACTGGCTTTTTGTCGAGGATCACGCGGAGGCGCTGCTGACCGTCGTTGAGAAGGGCGTCGTTGGCGAGAGCTACAATATCGGCGGCGTCAACGAACGGAAGAATATCGACGTGGTCCACGCCATCTGCGATCTCGTCGACGAGCTCGCGCCCGACCCGGATATCGGCCCGCGCCGTGGTTTGATTTCCTTCGTTCAGGACCGCCCGGGCCACGACCTGCGCTACGCCATCGATTGCTCGAAGATCTCGAGCGAACTTGGTTGGAAGCCGCGCGAGACCTTCGAATCAGGCCTGCGAAAGACCGTGCAATGGTATCTCGATCACAGCGACTGGTGGGGCGACATCCGCTCCGGCAGCTATCGCGGCGAGCGGCTTGGAACCCTGGTCGACTAATTCATTCTTCCGATCCAGTCCGATCGGCGTTCTGTTTTGACGCGTTTTCTTCACACGAACCGGCTAGTTCGCTTGAAAACGTCATGGAGTAAAACCTTGCTATGAGCGCGTTCGAAGTCGTTTCGACCGAAATTCCCGATGTGAAGATCGTCACGCCGCGCAAGTTCGGCGACCACCGCGGTTTTTTTTCGGAAGTCTATAACGCCGCGGCTTTCAAGGAGGCCGGGATCGTCCTCGATTTCGTGCAGGACAATCATTCGCTGTCGGCTGCGGCGGGCACCCTGCGGGGCCTGCATTTCCAGTCGGCGCCCTTCGCGCAGGACAAGCTGGTTCGAGTCCCCAGAGGAAAGATCCTCGATGTCGCCGTCGATATCCGCGCGTCATCGCCGACCTTCGGCCGCCATGTCGCAGTCGAGCTTTCCGCCGAAAACTGGCGCCAGTTGCTGGTTCCCATCGGCTTCGCACATGGCTTCGTGACGCTCGAACCGGACACCGAGGTCATGTACAAGGTGACGAATTATTATTCGGCGGCCAACGATCTAGGCCTCGCCTGGGATGACCCGGAACTGGGGATCGGCTGGCCCGTCCCGGCGGAAAAGATCATTCTGTCCGACAAGGACAAAAAACATCCGCGCCTGCGCGACCTCCCAAAAATTTTCGCATGGAATTGACGAGCCCATGCGCCTGATCGTCACCGGCACGCAAGGACAGGTCGCCCGCGCCCTTCTCGAACGCGGCGCCGCTGAGGGTGTCGAGATCGTCGCCGTCGGTCGGCCCGTCCTCGACCTCGCCGACCCCGAGAGCGTCGAGCGGGCGCTGGCTTCGCTAGACGGCGATGCGATCATCAACGCCGCCGCCTATACGGCGGTTGACAAAGCCGAATCCGAGGAAGAGCTGGCGACGCGCATAAACGGGGAAGGCGCCGGCGCCGTGGCGCGGGTCGCTGCCGCCCGTGGGCTGCCCCTTCTGCATCTCTCAACCGATTATGTCTTCGACGGATCGGGCGCGCGGCCCTGTCGCGAAGACGATCCGACTGGCCCCGTCGGCGCCTATGGCCGTTCGAAACTGGCGGGCGAGCGGGCCGTCGCCGCCGCCCATCCGGGCGCCGCGATTTTTCGCACCGCCTGGGTCTATTCGCCCTTCGGCGCCAATTTCGTGAAGACCATGCTGCGGCTGGGCGAAACGCGGGACGAGATTTCCGTGGTGGCGGACCAGGTGGGCGCGCCGACCAGCGCCTTCGATATCGCCGACGCGCTGATCGCGAGCGCTCGCAAAATGACTGCCGGCCGCCGAGATCCCGCCCTTGCGGGCGTCTTCCACATGACCGGCGCGGGCGAAGCGAGCTGGGCCGATTTCGCCGAAGAAATTTTTGCCGAGGCCGCGCGGCGCGGCCGCAAGCCGGTGGGGGTGCGGCGCATCGCCACCGCTGATTATCCGACGCCTGCGAAGCGTCCCGCCAATTCGCGCCTGTCGAATGAAAAGCTCATGCGCGTCTTCGGCGTCGGCCTGCCCGACTGGCGGCTTTCCACCCGCGCCTGCGTCGCGCGCCTATTGCAGCCTGTTGTTGAGGTGATTTGATGAAGGGCATTATTCTCGCCGGCGGCAGCGGCACGCGCCTGCACCCGATGACGCAGGTCATCTCCAAGCAGCTTCTGCCGATCTATGACAAGCCCATGATCTATTATCCCCTGACGACGCTGATGCTCGCGGGCATCCAGGAGATCTTGATCATTTCGACGCCGATGGACCTGCCGCTTTTCCAGCGCCTTCTCGGCGACGGGACGCAATGGGGAATCGAACTGTCCTACGCGGAACAGCCCCGTCCAGAGGGGCTGGCGCAGGCCTTTCACATCGGCGCCGATTTTGTCGCGGGCCAGAAGTCGGCGCTGGTGCTCGGCGACAACCTCTTCTATGGCCACGGACTGTCGAACAATCTGCGCAACGCCGCCTCGATGAGCAAGGGCGCGACGGTCTTCGCCTATCACGTGAACGATCCCCATCGCTATGGCGTCGTCGCATTCGACGAGGGCGGACGCGCAACCTCGATCGAGGAAAAGCCCGGGAATCCCAAGTCGAACTGGGCGGTCACCGGGCTCTATTTCTACGATGAAAAGGTCGTGGACCTCGCGGCCAATCTCAAACCTTCGCCGCGCGGTGAACTCGAGATCACCGACCTCAATCTCGAATATCTCCGGCGCGGCGAATTGCGGGTGGAAAAACTGGGCCGCGGTTTCGCCTGGCTTGACACGGGAACGCCGGACTCGCTGCTTGAGGCAGCGGAATTCATGCGTACGCTTGAAAAGCGCACGGGCTTTCGTGTCGCTTGTCCCGAGGAAATCGCCTTCGTGTCCGGCTGGATTTCCGAAAGGCAACTGGAGGCTCTCGCCGAACCTCTCAAAAAGAGCGGCTACGGCGGCTATCTCAAAAGCCTGTTGAAATCCTCAGGACGTTGATCCGTGACACACGGGGCGTAACGTAATAGTCAATCGGGACTTGAGATATCATTTGGAAGGCTCTTATAATCCAACCCGTTTAAAAAACCCCATCTCCCCGGGATGCAGACTGTTCGCGGTCATGTCGCCAGAGTGAATTGCAATGCCCTTTTCGAAAACGGCAACAATGGATGAGCAGCGATTGGCCCAGATAATGTCGAAAGCCCGCGTTCTCGTCGAGACAGGCTTCTTTGATGAGGCCTATTACCGTGAAAACAATGCGATGCCGCCGGGCTTGGACCTCTTCGAGCATTTTTTCCTGACCGGCTACAAGGAAGGAAGGCGCCCCAACGCCGTCTTCGATCCGCTCTGGTATCTTTCCGCCTATCCCGAAGTCGCCGCTTCCGGCTTCAATCCCTTGCTCGAATACGCCTTGGTCGGCGAAAGGGAGGGACGCAATCCTTCGCCGCAGTTCGATGTGCGATGGTACCGGAAAAACTATCGGCTCGACGACAAGACGAGCCCCATGCTGCATTATCTGCAGAATTTTACCGGGCCGTTCAGCCCGATCCCGGAATTCGACGCGGAATACTATCTAGCGGCTAATTCCGATGTCGCCGCTGCGCAAATGAACGCCTTCGAGCATTATCTCCATACGGGCTTCAAGGAAGGCAGATCGCCCTCGCCCCGTTTCAACGCGAACGCCTATGCGCGGCGCATGCTGAGAAACGAGAAGGACGTCAACCCGATCGTCCATTTTCGCGCCAACAGGGATTCGAACGACGCGCAGCCCTTTCTGAATGGCGAGGAGCAGACCCCCTTTTCAGCGGTCAAAAAATTCTCCCAGCCCGGCCCGGATTTCGCAAAACGGATTCCCCTGGCCGCCGAAACGCCCAGACGGGCAAAAATCCTTGCCTATTATCTGACCCAGTTCCACGCTATTGCCGAAAATGACGAATGGTGGGGCGACGGTTTCACCGAATGGACCAACATAGCGCGGGGACAGCCCCGTTTTCCGGATCATTACCAACCGCGCGTTCCGCGCGATCTCGGTTTCTATAACCTCGAAGACGTTGGCGTGATGCGGAAGCAGGCGGCAATGGCCCGTGACGCCGGTATTTTTGGCTTTATCTTCTACTATTATTGGTTTGACGGCAAACGTCTGCTTGAAAAGCCGCTCGAAAATTTTCTCGCCACGCCTGACGTCGAGATGCCCTTCTGCCTGATGTGGGCCAATGAAAACTGGACAAGGCGCTGGGACGGCGCCGAGCAGGAAATCCTGATCGCCCAGAAATACGGCGCTGACGACGATGAGGGAATCTGCGCTGATTTCGCCCGCCACTTCAAGGATCCCCGCTATATCAGGATCGACGGGCGTCCATTGCTCATGGTCTATCGTCCGAGCTTGATCGACAATACAGCCACGGCAATCGCTCATTGGCGCAAGATTTTCCGTGACACTTTCGATGAGGATCCGATCCTCGTCATGGCGCAATGCTTTCTGGACTTCGACCCCCGTCCGTTCGGCTTCGACGGAGCCATCGAATTTCCGCCGCACAAGCTCACTAGGCATATGGACAATCGCAACCCGGACATCGAATTCTTCGATGCCGATTTCAAGGGGAATGTCTTCGATTACGAACAGGTGGTCACCGCTTCACTCGACAACGAGCCGCCTGAATTTCCGCTGATCAAGACCATCGTGCCCAGTTGGGACAATGACGCCCGCCGGCAAGGCGCAGGCATGGCGCTGCGCGGGTCGACGCCCGGCAAATATGAAAAATGGCTGTCCGAACTCGTCGAGCGAGCGCGGCACCATCCGTTTTTCGGTGAACCCATCGTCTGCGTCAACGCTTGGAACGAATGGGCGGAAGGCGCCTATCTCGAACCGGACCTGCATCATGGCTCAGCCTATCTCAACGCGACTGCGCGGGCGGTGTCAGGCGCCTCGCGCACAGGGCAGCGACTTCTGCTTGTTGGCCATGACGCCTTTCCGAGCGGCGCGCAGCATCTGCTGCTCAACATAGGGCGCAGCCTCAAGTCGCTGTTTGGCCTGGAGATCGAGTTCATCCTGCTCGACGAAGGCGCCATGGCGGACGCCTATGCCGCGACGGCCCCGCTGACGATCGTTTCGAGCCTCAAGCATTTGAAGGACATTGTCGCAGAAAAAAAGGCGAAAGGCTTTGGATCGGCGATCGTCAATACGATCGCCTCGGGCGACGCCGTTCCCGTGCTGGCAGACGCCGGCCTGCATGTTGTGCTACTTGTTCATGAAATGCCCGGAATCGTCGAAGAAAAGGCGTTGCAGGCGAGCGCTAGGCGCGGCCTTGAGAAGGCCGATTGCGTGATCTTCCCTGCAGATTGCGTCAAGGCGCTCCTGCTCGACGCCTTGTCGGTCGCCGCAGACGACAGGATGATCGTGCGCCCCCAGGGCAGTTACAAGACGCTCCAGCGCAGACCGCAGAACGCTGCGCGCCTGCGCGCGGAAATGGGCATTGCCGAAGATGCGCCGATGGTGCTCGGCGCCGGTTATGCCGACCTGAGAAAAGGGTTCGATCTCTTTCTCCGGAATTGGGGAGAGTTTCGCGCCCTCAACATGCTCGTGCATTTCTGCTGGATCGGCAATATCGACCAGGGCCTCGCTGCGCAGCTCGAAGACAAGATCGCGGCGGCGAGGAGGACCGGGACCTTTCACATGCCCGGCTTCATAGCCGATCCCGACGACTTCTACCTGGCATCCGACGTCTTTTTGCTGGCGTCGCGCGAGGACCCGTTTCCCACCGTCGCTCTCGAAGCGCTCAGCCTCGGAATTCCCGTGGTCGCTTTCGCAAACACAGGTGGCGTCCCCGAGCTTCTGGTGCGGGAATTGCTTGGCTTTGTGGCTCCCTTGGGAGACATGCGTGCATTGTGCGAGCGGATCGAACAGGCCTGCGCGCTCGCCGCCGACCCGAAATTCATCGAGCGGGCGCAGGACGCGGTTGCGACAAAATTTTCATTCGAAACCTATGCAGCCGACCTGTTTCGCTTCGCGATGCCGCAGACTGCAAAGATCTCCGTCGTGGTTCCGAATTACAATTACGCCCACTGCCTCACGGAGCGGCTCAATTCGATTTGCGACCAAGACCACCCTGTGTGGGAGATCATCGTCCTTGACGACGCCTCGACCGACAACTCCTTCGACGTGGTGCATGACGTCGCGCGGGCGCGCGACCGCGATCTCACCCTGGTCATCAACGAAAGGAACTCCGGATCGGTCTTCAAGCAATGGGCGCAGGCAGCGCAAGCGGCCACCGGAGATTTCATCTGGATCGCGGAGGCGGACGATCTTTCTGCGCCCTCCTTCCTGTCTAAGATGCTCGCGGTCATGGCGATCGACCCCGACATCGCCTTTGGCTTCAGTGATTCCCGTTCGATCGACGGGACGGGCGCACCCATCGGCGACAGCTACAAACCTTATTACGACACTGTCGAGCCGAACGCACTGACCGTCGACCAGACGTTCGCGGGAAGCGATTTCATCACCCGCTATCTTTCAGTAAAGAATCTCATTCTCAACGTCAGCTCTGTGCTCTGGCGCCGCGAGGCCCTTGCGCTCTCGCTGAAGTCCTGCCAAGAGGAGCTTGGTCAGTTCAAGATGGCGGGCGATTGGCGTCTTTACGTGGAATGCCTTTCCGCGCCGCGCGCCCGAGTCGCCTATGTGGCAGAAACGCTCAATATCCATCGCCGCCACGCACAAAGCGTCACCCACGCGCTGAAGGCGGAGAAACATGTTACGGAAATTGCTTTGATGCAGAATATCGTCCGGCGCAACGGCATGCTGACGCAGTTGGTTGCAGACGCTCAATCGGCCTATCTTGCGGAAGTCACCAAGCAATTGACAGGGGCGGTGGACGCAGGTGCGGCCATTTCCGAAGCCGAGCCAGGTTTCTTCAAGTTGAAGTCTTCGACCGCCACTCATTCCCCTGACAAAAAGGGACTCTAGCGGATAAGGAAATTGTTTATGTATTTTCCGCCTTTGAAAGCCATTAGCGACAGCCTGCGCATCGACCCGGCCGCACTCGACTCGAGCGCGCGAATTCCAGTTCCAGGCAAATTGTTGAAATTACTTCTCAAGATGGCGCTGACCCAAGCCGATTTCGACGCGCAATCCTACCTCGACCGTAATCCGGACGTGCGAAGCGCCGTGCAGTCGGGACAGGTCGCGGACGCCCTCGATCATTACATCGGCTACGGCTATTTCGAGGACCGGCGCGGGGCGCGGAAGGTCGACGCCCAGTATTACAGCACGAAATATCCCGATGTCGCTATGGCGATCGCGCGGGGCGCTGTTGCGAGCGCTGAAGAGCATTTTTACGCTGCAGGCTGCCGGGAAGCGCGTTCCCCCAGTCGCGAAGCCGAAGCAGATGTCGCCTTCTGGGTCAAAATGCTTCAGGGCTAGCCCCGAAGACCGAGTGCTACGATCAGCTCTAGCTCGCCTGCGCGCCCTTGGCGACATCCGCCTCGCCAATGAGGCGGAGTCCGCGCTCCTGGTTCGCTTTGGTCCCCATGCCGTTGACCAGCATGACGCCGAGATTGTGCTTGGCGACGACGTGGCCGTTTTGCGCAGCCTTTTCGTACCAGCTGACGGCCTCGGCGAGGTCTTTTTCGACCCCTTTGCCGGTGCAATAAAGCACTCCGAGCTGAAACTGCGAGGGAGCATGGCCCTGCGCGGCCGCGCGACCGAGCCATTCGGCCGCTTCCTGCGCTTGCGCGGGATCGCCCGACTCCAACAGAGCCGAGGCGAGCGTGAACAGGGCTCCGATATGCCCGCTTTGCGCAGCGGCGCGATACCAGCGTATCGCGTCCTCGCGCCGCGGCGCGACTTCGTAGGCGCCCGAATAGAGCTGGCCGAGCTGCGCCGCCGCCTGGGCGCTGCCCTGGTTGGCCGCGTCAAGAAGCAGGCCCTCGGCCTTGCCGACGTCGCGGTTTCCGGCTTTATCCTCTAGATAAAGCAGCGCGAGGCGGGTCTTGGCGTCGCTGTCGCCGCGCTCGACCGCGCGATTGAGCCATTTGCGCGCGCGCGGATAATCCTTTGGCCCGGCGTCGCCGCTGAGATAGAGTTCGGCGATCCGGACCTCGGCCTGCGCCACGCCCTGCCCTGCCGCGGCGAGATACCAGCGCAAAGCCTGAATGGGATCGCGGGCGACGCCTTGGCCGGTTGCGTAGAACGAGGCGATATTATAGGCCGCCGTGGGATGATCCTTTTCGGCGGCGGCAAGAAACCAGCGCGCGGCTTCGTCGAGATTGACGGCGCCCATGGCGCCCGTCGCGGCAAGCCGCCCCGCGGCGAACTGCGCCTGGACATCGCCTTTCTCGGCGGCCATGCGATACCATTCGAAGGCTTCGCGCAGGTCCGGCGCGAATTCGCCGCCACGGCTGTAAAGTTCAGCGAGGGCGAGAATGGAGGGCATGTGGCCAGACTTGCCCGCGCGCCGCAGATAGGTCTCCGCGCGATCGATATTCTTCGCCACGCCCGTCCCGGTCATGTGCATCAGGCCCGCAGCGTTGAGCGCATGCGGCACGCCCGCCTCGGCGGCCATGGTCATGTAATGGGCGGCGCGCTTCGGGTCGGCCGGCCGGCCCAGACCAGTCGAATAAACGGTCGCCGTCGCAAGCTGCGCGCCCACGTGCCCCTGGTCCGCAGCCTTTTCGTACCATTCTGCCCCAAGAGGCTGGTTCGGTTCGACTCCGAGACCCCGATAATGAATTTCGCCCAGGCCGAACTGGCCCGTCGGTTCGCCAGCTTCCGCGGCGCTCGAAAACCTGAGCAACGCCGCGCGATGATCCTGTTCGACTCCTCTTTCGCCTAAATGAAGCGTTCCGAGCAGGGCGGCAGCCTGGAGGTGTCCGCCGTCGGCGGCGCGGTTCAGCCATTCGAGCGCCAGCGGCAAATCGACCTTGAGCTCGACCCCAGCCGGATAAAGGGCTGCGGCGATCGCGCCGGTGAATTCCGGATGGTCCTTTTCCGCGCGCTGCAGCCTGTGGAAGTTCGAATAATTGCCGCCACCGTTCAGATACAGGCGTCCGAGACGGAATTGCGCCTCGACGTGGCCGCCTTCGGCGGCTTCACCGTACCAGGCTACCGCGTCGACGGGACTGGATTGCACGCCTTCGCCGCGCTCGTAAATTTCGCCGAGATAGAGCCGAGCCTGCTGAGAGCCTCCCCGGCTGGCGAAAAGCCAGTAGCGAAGGGCCGAGTGGTATTCCCGCCGCGAATAGGCGGCGACCCCGGCGCGCAAAGCCCAGGCGACCAAAATGCGCCGAGCCGGCCCCGGCGCGATGCGCGGCAGCAGCGACAGGTCCGTAAGGCGAGGCGGCGAGAACCTGGCAAGAGTAAAGGGTCTGGTCGAAGGCAGCCGCATCGACGTCATGGCTCGCGCATGGCCCCGCCAGCGCCCCTTGCTAAGCCGTCCCAGATGTAGGAGGCGATGGAGCGACGGCCAACCTTGATGTCGCCGGACAAGGTCATTCCCGGAATCAGCCGAAAATTGTCCGGCACTTTGACGAAATTCACGTGGTCGATGCTGACGCGGGCGCGGTAGTACGAATCGACCGGCTGATTGGTGTCGTCATTGATCACGAAGGCCCCTTCGCTGATCCATTTGACCTGGCCTTCGGCGACGCCGTGCTCCGTGTAATTGAACGCGTCCACCTTGAGTGTGGCGACGTCGCCGGTTCGGACGAAACCGATGTCGCGCGCCGCAATATTCAGTTCGGCCTCGATGGGCGCCGAAAGGAGCGTCAGCGTGGCGACCTGATCGCCAGACCGCAGCACAGAGCCGACCGACAATTTCGTCACGGACAGGACGACGGCGTCCTCCGGCGCGACCAGACGCACGAGATCCTTGTGCTTCTGCGCCTTCTCCAGTTGCGCTGTCGCCTGCGCGCGCGTATTGCGCGCCGTCACGGCGTCCTGACTGACCTGGGTCAGCCAATTCTGCACAAAAGCCTCGCGGTCGGCGCGCAGCGACGCAAGCTGATGCCGCGCCTCGTTCGCCGTATTATGGGCGTTCTCGAGGCTACGCAGCATTTCGACATGCGAATCTTCTGATGTCAGCTTGTTGAGCAGCGACCCGGCTCCAGATTTCAGCAGCTTGCCGCGCATGTCGTCGACTTGCCGGGCGATCGTGTCCCTTTGCTTGAGCCTCGCCTCGTCGCCATCCGACTTTTGGATGGTCGCGAGGGTCTGGCTGATCTTCTGGTCGAAACTGTCGATCTGCGCCTTGTACTGGGCGATGCGCTGGACATAGAGCTCGCGCTGCAGTCCGGCGTATTTCAAGATGACGGGATCGGAGCCGCTCGCGAACTTCGGCTCATGCCCCTGCAACTCGGCTTCGTCCCGGGCGATCTGGGCGTCGAGGCTGGCCATCTGGTCGTTCAGCTGATCCACGTCGGCGCCAGTGAACGTCGGGTCGATCGTAGCGATAACCTGTCCCTTGACGACCCGGTCGCCCTCCCTGACGTCAATGCTCTTGATGATCGAATTGTCGTCGAGCGCCTGGAAGACGGTGGGCTTGACCATCGGCACGATCTTGCCGGCCTGGCTTGTGACGATGCGATCGACCTTCGCAAACATCGACAGGGCGACGCAGGCTAAGATCATCGCCGCAAGCACATGGATGGTCATCCGGACCGCATAAGGCTCCTCGGCCTCGCGAATCGAGGCAATCTCCGACTGGAAGCGGCGGACGGTGGCGAGATCGGCGGCATCGGCGTCATGTCGCATGGAACGGCCCCTTCGTCAGCGCCGTCTTGCGCATCGCCGCCTCGATGTGACCGTTCTGCTGGTTCCAGAGGCCACGATAGATTTCACATTTTTCGAGCAGTTCGGCATGGGAGCCGATATCGAGCATTTCCCCCCGCTCCAGCACCATGATCGCGTCCGAATTGACCAGCGACGACAGGCGGTGGGAAATGACGATGACCGTTCGGCCATGTGCAATGCGCTTGATATTGGCGTTGACGATCGCCTCGCTGTCAGGGTCGAGCGCGCTGGTCGCCTCATCAAGGATCAGGATGCGCGGATCGACGATCAAGGCGCGGGCGATGGCGAGTCGCTGGCGCTGGCCGCCCGAGAGATTCGGCGAGCCTTCATAGATGATCGTGTCGTAGCCGTGCGGCAGTCTCTCGATGAATTCCTCAGCGCCCGCAAGGCGCGCAGCGCGGCAGATTTCGTCGAACGTGGCGTTGGACTTGGCCGCGGTGATGTTTTCGCGGATCGTGCCGCTGAAGAGATAATTTTCCTGGAGCACGACGCCGAGGCTTCGACGCAGATGCGCGAGATCGTATGAGCGGACATCGACTCCGTCGATCTTGATCAGGCCTTCGTAATCGGGATGCAGTCTTTGCAGCAGCCGCGTCACCGTGGTCTTGCCGGAGCCGGAGCGCCCGACCACGCCCAGGGTGGTTCCGATCGGAACCTCGAAGGACAGGTCCTTGATCGCCGGCGAATTGGCGCCTTGATAGGTGAACCGCACGCCGCAAAATTCGACGAGGCCCTCAAGCGGAGTGCGGATGCCTTGCTGCGAATGGCCCTGCTCGGAGGGTCTGTTGACCATATCGGCGATAAGCCCGACCGCGCCCCGCGCCTCGTCCAGCTGATTGACCAGTTGCGCCATCTGCATCAGCGGCGCGGAGACGCGTTGCGAAAGCATGAGGAAGGCGAACAGCGCGCCGATGAAGACCGGATCCTTGGTGGTCATCGCTATGTAGACGCCATAGGCGTAGGTGCCGTTGACCGCCAGACGCTCGAGAGGTTTGACCCCGGTGGTGATGATGTTCGAAACGAAGCCTTCCCGCAGCTTGAGCTTGGCGATCTTGGCGATATGCGTGTCCCAGATCGCGCGCTGACGCGGCTCCAGCGCCAGCGACTTGATGGTGCGAATCCCCGACATCGACTGGACCAGGAAGGCGCCGCGCGCGCCTTCGGCGCCCATGACCGCGCCATAGGCCTTGCGATAAGCTGGCATCATGTAGAGCAGCCAGAGCACGATCAGGCCGCAGCAGGCCAGCACCATCGCCGTCAATGTGAAGGAATAGGAAATCATGACCGGCAGGAAGAACAGCAGGGTCATCGAATCGAGGATCGTGCCGAACAGCTGCCCGGTCAGAAACGTGCGAATCCGATAAATCTCATTCATGTCGCGCGTAATGAGGCCGACCTGACGCCGCTCGAAAAAGTCGATCGGCAGGTGAAGCACCTTTTCGAACATGTATTCCGAAAGCCGCGTGTCGATGCGCGCGGTGATGATTTGCAACAGATACCCGCGCAAGAAGCTGAAAGCCGTCTCGAGGACGACGACGAGCGCCATGGCGAGGCACACCACGTTGAACGTGCTCATGGCGTGATAATAGATGACCCTGTCCGAAAGGATGCGCCAGAAGACGATCGGCGCCAGGGCAAAAAAACTCAGGAACATCGCGGAAATGGCGAGATCGCGGACCAGGCGCCGCTCCCGGAAGATCAGCGAGACGATCAGGCCGAGCGAAAAAGGCTGCTCCTCGTCGACAACGTCGTAGTCACGGCGCAGGAGGACGACTTCGCCCGTCCAGGCTTCCTCGAAGCGAGGGCGGTCGATGACAAGACGCGCTTCGGGCGACCCTTTCGGATCGCGCAATTCGACGGCCGCTCCGGTGTCATGATTGTGGACTTCTTCCAGAATCAGATGGACGCCGTTTTTGAGCCGCACGATCGCCGGCAAGGCTTTCTTCAGGCTGGCAAGCCCATTCCAGTTGAGTGTCACGGCCTTGGCCTTGAGGCCGCAGCCGCGCGCGCAATGGACCAGTTTCGAAAGAGTGATGTCGGCGCTGTCGAGCGCATTGTCGTGGATGATCTGGCGAACAGTCAGATCCAGCCCGTGATGGACTCCGATGATCGCAAGGCACTCGATCGCCGAAGTTTCTGCCGCACCGGTCGCGCCGGCGATTGCAAATTGAGATTCAGTCACAGCCGCTCCGATGGTTACGCTGGATTGTTAACTGAGCTGACGCGCCATATCAAGACTTTACAACCGTGAATGGCAGACAAAGCAACTCTTTTTGTCGCTCTTACGTAATGACCGCGGCTGCATTAACCATGCCGACGCTAGGTTATGACATCAATTTGTCGGAATTTGGAACAAGGGCCCTTGGGCCATGTACATCTGCCCACCGGCTGGAAGCAACATTCATCTATGTTTGGAAGTCAGCGCGAACACTCGCGTTTTTTTGAAAACGTCCGCCCGCCGGCAGGCGCAAAATAGAATAGGCGCGTCAGGACCGTTCTTGCGCAACAGGACGGCGTCGGCGCATCGGTCTGGACAGGGTGAACGGTTTCTGTTATCCCAAGCCCTGACGGTCCGACGCTCCGCAAGCGGTCGATAATCTTTTCCAATCCGGCTTTCGAGCCCTGACGCCGACCGCGTCGCGGCAAGGAGCCTTTGAACACAGGATGCAGGCGTGCAAGTTCTCGTTCGCGACAACAATGTCGATCAAGCCCTGAAGGCGCTCAAAAAGAAGATGCAGCGCGAGGGCATTTTCCGCGAAATGAAATTGCGCGGCCATTATGAAAAGCCTTCCGAAAAGCGCGCCCGCGAGCAGGCCGAAGCCGTCCGCCGCGCCCGCAAGCTCGCGCGCAAGAAGATGCAGCGCGAAGGCCTGCTCCCGATGAAAGCCAAGCCCGCAGCGCGTTAAAAGCCCGCAGCGCGATTGAGAGCCTGCGTGCGCTGCTTGTCAGCTTTTCTCAATGGACTTATTTGAAGCGAATTCAACGCCCCTCGCCAACGCGAAGGGCGTTTTGCGCTTCTGAGCGCCATTGTTGGCCCTAACCGTTAACAATGTGTTCACCACACGGGGCTTAGCTTGCGTCTCGCCCCTTTCCCGCCGCAAACGGCCGCTACCTGCTGCGGCGCGTCGCCCGAGGACGCGCACAGACATCCGTGCGGGAGCGAGCCGGGGGCGATGCGGCTTCGAGACGACCAGCTGAGCGGATTGACATTGACATGGCGGCCCATCGCAAATTTCTGATTTTCGCCGCCCTGGCTCTGGCCGCGCCTCTCGCCGGCTGCGAATCGATGTCGGGAATGTCGGGGCGCCGCGGTCCAGGCTATGCCGAAACGTCGAGCGCCGACCCCAAGGCCGTCGAAGCCAATATCGATTCGCTCAACCGCGTGGTCGAGACCCATCCCAGCGACCCCGAAGCTTACAACACGCGCGGCGTCGCCTATGCGAAGATCGGGCGGTTCGAACAGGCCATCGGCGATTTTTCGCAGGCGATCAAGCTCGACGGGCGCCACGCCTCGGCCTATACCAACCGCGCCCTGGCCGAACGCCAGACCGGCGCCAACGATGCGGCGCTGGCCGATTTTAGCCACGCCATCGACGCCAATCCCAATCACGGGCCGGCCTATCTCGGCCGCGCCAACCTTTTGCGCGCCCAGGGCCAGCTCGACGCGGCGCTGCGCGATCTCGACCAGGCGATCCGCATCAATCCCGAAAACGCGCAATCCTTCCATGCGCGGGGACTGATCTACCAGAAACAGGGCCAGCACGAGCGCGCCGTTACCGATTTCGACAACGCGATCGATCGCGATCCCTTCTCCGCCGCGCCCTATCAGGCGCGCGGACAAAGCCAGCTGGCGCTTGGGCGCAACGACAAGGCGATCGAGGATTTCAACGCCGCGCTCAATGTTGACAACCATCTCGCCGACGCCTGGGCCGGCCTTGGCGTCGCTTACGAGAAAAAGGGCGATCGCCAGAAGGCCGCAGAAAATTACCAACGCGCCCTGTCGCTTAATTCCGACGATCCCGTCGCCCGCGCCGGCATGAGTCGCATCAAGGGATAAATGCGCCGACCGCCGGCTGCGGCATCCGCCGAGCGTCGCCTGATTCGACATTTGCCCGATTGGGCCGGCTTTCGCCTGAACCGCAAGCGACGGGAGACTGGGAAATAACCTAGCCGGCGGCCAGATTTGCAAATTGCTTGCAGACGGCGACATAGACATCGCGCTTGAACGGCACGATCAGATCGGGCAGCCGCTCGATCCTTTCCCATCGCCAGGCGTCGAACTCGGGCTTGTGCTTTCCGCCGTCCGGCGTGGCGATGTCGATTTCCGAATCGTTGCCGGTGAATTTCAGCGCGAACCATTTCTGCGTCTGGCCCCGAAAACGTCCGCGCCACGTTTTCTTGGTCACGTCGCCCGGCAGGTCGTAGCTAAGCCAGTCCGTCGCCTCGGCCAGGAAACTGACGCTGCGAACGCTGGTTTCCTCGCGCAATTCCCGCAATGCGGCGCGATAGGGCGTCTCGCCCTCGTCGATGCCGCCCTGCGGCATTTGCCATTCATGTTCCGCGGGGGCGATGTCCAGGGCGCGCTTCGATTTGCGTCGCCCGACGAAAACAAGCCCCTGGGGGTTGATCAGCATGATCCCGACGCAGGGCCGGTAGGAAAGGCCGTTCATCTCAGCTTTCACCTGTTTTCGCCCTGAACTGGATTTTCGGCCCCAAGCGCCGCCGAGACCGGCACGAGGGCCAGGCCGCGCCGGCCAAGCTCATTGGCGAAACGCGCGATCCGCGCATTCGCCTCCGGCAATCCTGCCGCGAAGCCGATGGCGACGCCGTTCTTTCGCGCCAGCGTCTCCAACCGGAACAAAGCCGCGTCCACGGCTTCCGGCTTCTTCGATTCGTCGATTCGCAGTTCGGCCCTGGCGAAGCCCACGCCCTTTTCAGAGGCGGCGTCGCCAGCGAGGCTCTGCGGCGAGGAGCCGTCGTCGATGTAATCGAGGCCGCGCTCGGCCAGTTCCGCCATGAGCGCAGTGATCGCAGGGCGGTCGGCTGTGAAACGACCGCCTAGAAAGTTCACCAGGCCGAAATAGCCGGAAAAGCGCCCCATCTGCCAATGAAGGTCCTCGGCCGCCTTGGCGGCGTCGGCGGCCATCAGCACATGCGGGCCTGGAGAATCGGCGCTGTCGAAAGGCTCCAGCGGCGCCTCCAGCAGGATTTCATGGCCGGCCTCGCGCGCCGCAGCGGACTGGGAGGAAACATCGGCGCCATAGGGCGCGAAAGCCAGGCTGACGGCCGGGGGCAGGTCGCGAATGGCTTCTTCGGTCGCCGCGCGATCGAGCCCCATGCCGCCGACGACGATGGCGATGCGCGGCGTACCCGGCTTGATCTGGGCCTGCATGGCCAGCGGGCGGGCATAAATCTCGGCGGGCGACGCCCCGTCCTTGCCGCGCCGCGGCAGCAGGCCATAACGGCTCTTCTCGACGAGCCGGCGGTCGGGCGCCGGCGAAAGCGGATGCGCCGTCGCGCTGTCGGGCACCTGGATAATGAGCGCGCCCGGCGCCGCCGCGCCGCCGCGAAAGACTTTCACGCCGCTTTCGATCTCGATCTGTGCAGCCGACGACACGCCGTCCTCTTTCGACGCCGTCTTGGCCGCGGCAGGCGCGACCGCGGGCTCGGCGGGCTTTGGCGGCAAGGGCTGGATCGTCGCGACAGCCTCGGGCTCGCCGCCCGGCGCGCGAGAATGGCCGAAAACGGCGACAGCCGCGCCGACGCCGCCAAGCGCCAGCGCAAGGCCAAGGCCGACCCACAGCCGCGCGCCGCCGCCGGAGCGCGGCGGCTCCCGGTCCATTCCCAGCGGGCGGTCGAGATCGTCGATCATGTCCTGTTTCGCAAACCGGGCCGAATCAAAAGGGTCCAGCCTGCGAACCTTAAAGATTCCGGCTGGACCCGTCGAGTTTTACGCACGATTGGCGACTTTGGCGGATCAGTTGGGCTTGTCGGTCGAGGGGCCGGGCTTCAGAACCGGCTCGCTCGGCGCGCCAACCGGCGGAATCACCACCGGCGCCGCCGCATCCTTCGGCTTGTCGCCGGACGACGCGTCGGCCTTGGGCGCCTCGGTCTTGGCTTCCACCTTGGCGTATTCGGCCTTCAGCGCGTCGGCTGTCTTGACGCCGCGAAGAAGGTCATAGGCGGCATGCAGCGCCTTGTCCTTGGACTCGTCTGCCGGGACATAGGCCTGCGAGCCGTGACCCTCGTCTTCGCCGTTCTTCAGATGGCCCTTCAGCGAAGCCTCGCCCTTGGTGTCATCCTTGCCCTGCAGCTCCGCCGGCACGTCCTCCAGCACCTGGATGTCCGGCTCGATGCCCTTGGCCTGGATCGAACGGCCCGACGGCGTGTAGTAGCGCGCCGTGGTCAGGCGCAGTGCGCCGTTGTTCTGGCCGAGCGGGATGATCGTCTGCACCGAGCCCTTGCCGAAGGAGCGCGTGCCGATCAGCGTGGCGCGCTTGTGGTCCTGCAGGGCGCCGGCGACGATTTCCGAGGCCGAGGCAGAGCCGCCATTGATCAGCACGACCACCGGCTTGCCCCTGGACAGGTCGATCGGCCGGGCGTTGTAGCGCTGGGTCTCGTCAGCGTTGCGGCCTCGCGTCGAAACGATCTCGCCATGGTCGATGAAGGCGTTGACCACGGCGACCGACTGGTCGAGCAGGCCGCCCGGATTGTTGCGGAGGTCGACGACGAAGCCCTTGAACTTGTCCCCCGGAATTTCCCTCTGGATTTTGGCCATGGCGTCCTTGAGGCCGTCGAAGGTCTGCTCGGTGAACTGGGTGATGCGGATATAGCCGACGTCGGGCTGGTCGACATGCGAGCGCACCGACTTGATCTGAATGACGGCGCGGATCAGCGTGACCTCCACCTTGTCCTTCTTGGGACCGCGCAGAAGGCTCAGCTTGACGGAGGTGTTGACCTCGCCGCGCATCTTGTCCACGGCCTGGTTGAGGGTCAGGCCCTGCACATTCTCGCCGTCGATGGCGGAGATGAGATCGCCCGAGAGGATGCCTGCCTTGGCCGCGGGCGTGTCATCGATCGGCGCGACCACCTTGACCAGGCCATCCTCCTGCATCACCTCGATGCCGAGGCCGCCGAAGGCGCCGCGAGTCTGCACCTGCATGTCGGTGAAGCTTTTCGGGTCCATGTAGCTGGAGTGCGGATCGAGCGAGGCGAGCATGCCGCTGACCGCCGCCTCGACCATCTTCTTGTCGTCGGGTTTTTCGACATAATCGGTGCGGACTTTTTCGAACACGTCGCCGAAGAGGTTGAGGTCGCGATAGACATCGGCCGCGGCGGCGACAGCCGAACCGCCGTGCCACACGGGCGCGCGGGAGCCAATGGAGACGGCCGAGGCGCCGATGACCGCGCCCAGGATGACCAGCGATGTTTTGCGCATTATCCGCGAACCCTTTGTGTTTCCGCCTTGGTCCACCATGGACCCGGATCGATTGCCGCCCCGTCTTTGCGAAACTCTACATAGAGGACAGGCTGGGCGGCGCCAATGGCGACCGCCGCCGCAGTCCTCACCGCGCCGTCGCCCATAGCGCCGACCGGCTCCCCGGCCAGGACAAACTGCCCGACCGCCACATCTATATGCTGCATGCCCGCAAGGACCACATAATAGCCGCCGCCGGCGTTGACGATCAAGAGCTGTCCATAGCTCCGCCAGGGCCCGGAGAAGGCGATATAGCCATCGCTCGGCGCCGAAACAATGGCATTTGGCCGCGTCGCCAGAGAAAGTCCCTTTTCGACGCCACCGAATTCGCTCGGCGCGCCGTAATATTTGATGACCGTCCCGTTGGCCGGCAGCGCCAGCATGCCCCTGGCGTCGGAAAAGGCGATGGCCGGGGCGAGCCGCGCCGGATCGCGCTGCGGGATATTGGCGAAGCGCTGCCTGGCCTTTTCGGCTTCCGCCGCCGAAAGCCGGGCTCGCTCGTCGTCCGCCTTTTTCGCGGCTTCAGCGGCTTTTCTGGCCGATTCAAGCTCGGTTTCCATGCGCGCCATCAGGTCTTTGAGGCTCGACGCCTCATGGCTGAGCTTTTCGGCGCGGGCGCGTTCGGCGGCAAGCGCCTCCTGCGCCTCGCCGATCGACTTTTGCCGCGCGACGATCAGCGCTTCGAGCCGCGCCCGCTCGTCGCGTTGCGTCGCCAGGTCCAGGCCAAGCTTTTCGCGCTCGGCGGCGATGGAGGCGCGAAGATTGACGAGGTCCTGCAAATCGTTCGCCAGGGCTTCGGTTTCAGCGCGCAATTGCGGCAGCACCGCGCCGAGCGCCATGGACGCGCGTATCGCGCGCAAAACATCCTCGGGCTGGGCCAGCAGCGCCGGCGGCGGTTTGCGGCCCATGCGCTGCAAGGCGGCAAGCACCTGCCCCAGCACGCCGCGCCGGGCATCGAGCGAACGGCGGATCGCCGCCTCGCTACCCGTGAGGGTTTCGAGCCTGTTCTGCGCCTCGGCGGCCCTGTTTTCGGAGTCGTCGATCTTCTGCTTCGCGTCGATCAGCGCCTTGGTCAGGGATGCTCGGTCATTCTGGTAGGAGGCGATTTCCGCCTCGATTTTTTTCCGCTGCGCCTCGGACTGGGCGAGCGTATCCTGAACGCCCTGGATCTGCAGGCGCTGCGCCTCGAGATCTGCGGCTTTTTTATCGGCGTCGGACAGGGTTGCCGCGGGCGGTTGCGGATTTTCGGCGTGGGCCTGGGCGCATGCGAAACAAGCGAGAACCGCAAGGCAGGCCCGCATGGCCGCGCCTCTGTCGCTCAGTCTCCGCTTGTAAAACCTCATCCCGCCTCGTCCACCGATTCGCGGCCCCAGCTTAAAGCCGCAATTTGCGACGGCAATGGGGCGAGAGGGTCATGCCAGCATACCTCCTGGCTCGACACCGCACGAGCCAGTTACGCGAGAAGGACTGGAGCGTCGGGCGAAGGAAGCAGCCGAGGGGGCTACTGTCGAGCTAAAGCAAGAGTATGAAGAAGCCGAGGCGACTTACTGGTTACGTTGTTACGGTGACACTTTACTAAATCCCCTTTTCTTCGGCCCTCTTTTCGCGGGCCGCGCATCGCGGCCTGTGAGCGTCGCGATCTTGTCGAGAAAGCTTTCCGCTCCCAGGGGCGCCCGATCGTTTCCGCCGCCCGGAGCGCCGCCATTTTATCCGGCTCCGGTTCGGCGTCGATCAACTCGGCGAAACGCCCGGCGCAGCGGGACAGAATCGGAGCGACGGCCACATGGGCGTCGTCTTCGCCCGCCAGATGCGCGCGAACGCTCGACCAGCGCCAATCCTCGGCCCGCGCGACCAGCCGCGCCCGCACGGGATTGAGCGCAACGTAGCGCACGGCCGCCATCAGATGCTCTTCGTCCATGACCACGGAGCCAAAGCGCGATTGAAACAAATGCCCGGTCACGCGCAGCCGCGCATTGATGACCCCGCAATAGCGGCGGTGGGTTTCGCCCAGCGCCAGGCCGAGCCCCTGCGGCGTCGAAGGCGTCAGGATCATGTGCACGTGATTGGGCATGAGGCAGTAGGACCAGATTTCCACGCCCGCCTTGCGGCATCGGTCGCTCAGAAGATCGAGATAGAGCAGATAATCGTCATCCGAAAAGAACACGTTGAGACGTCGATTGCCGCGCTGCGTCACATGATGCGGCAGGCCGGGAACGACAAGGCGCGCGATACGTGCCAAAAGGAGGACCCCACGATCGAAGCGGAAAGACTGGAACATGGATCAATTTGGGGATTTAGTAAAGTGTCACCTTAATCTCCTAGTAAAGTGTCACATTAATCCCCTGTAAGCTATGCTGGCTATGCGGAATATGCATAGAAAAGGAATATACATGCTTGACCTGCAAACATACAAATTAAAGTGGCGTATCTTATTGTTTATTTTGCTGTTTGCGATGTATGACGCGGTGTTTTTTTCCATGTTGATTTTTATATTTTATTTGGCTGACTCGTGTTTATACGGCCAAGTTGGATTGTCATGGGCATGCCAATTCCTACCAAAAGGAGGTGTGGTCGAAGTTTATTTTGCATTGCTTCTTCTCGGGCCAGCCTGCTTCGCGCTGATGATGGTCATCCTAGGTGTTAATAAAATTATCTCGATCATTCTATTTGTTCTCTTGCTCACAATTCAATTTCAATTGATTAGATTTGATACATACGTTTACCATTCTATATTCGGATACCATCCTGCAATTAATGCGCAACCCGATAATTAAGCGGATGAATATTATTCGTAATATCTGTTCAGCGACAATGTTGACGTCTAAATGCGCGGCGAACCATCTTGGAGATAGTTATGACATACTTCATGGCACCAGCCTTTACGAAAGATGATAACGGTGCCACCTTACTAAATCCCCTTTTTATTCGGTGTGGAGTGGACCCCATAAGTAAGACACGCCAATTCGGTAACAGGATACCAATTGCAGAATTAAACAACTTAGCGGCGAGCCCATCTGCAAGATCGCGCCTCGCCGGCCCGGATCGGGGACACGAACGAATTGCGCCCCGACAGTTCGCTCGCCTCAGCAGCGGCGTTTCGCGCGCAATTCGATCACGTCTCCGCTCCTCACGTCCCCGATCCGCTCACCCCTGCCCGTTCATCGCGATCTGCGCGATCGGCGCGGACAGGCGGTAAAAAAGGCCTTCCGGCGGATAGTCGATCCGGCTCTCCCCCTGGATCGACATGGGCGACATGCGGGTCAGGACAATGTTGCCGAAACCGACGCGCGGCGGCTCGGCGACGGCGGGACCGCCGCTTTCGCGCCAGGTCAGCACATAGGCCTTGTTGGGCCGGTCGAGCTGGAAGCGAAGCTCGACCGCGCCCGCGCCGTTCGACAGCGCGCCATATTTGACGGCGTTGTTGGACAATTCATGCAGCGCCAGGCCATAGGCCTCGGCGGCGCGCGGATTGATTTCGAGATAATCGCCTGAAATCGCGATGCGCGCGCGCTGCTCGACGTCGAGATGGCTGAACTGGCTCTGCGTCAGGTCGGCGATCTGCACGCCGCGCCAGTCGCGCGACACCAGCAGGTCGTGGCTCGAGCCGATCGCCGCGAGGCGCGCCATGAAGCCCTCGATGAAAAGCTCCGGCGTCGCCGCGAGCCGCGCCGTCTGCCGCGCCACCGCCTGCACCACGGCCAGCATGTTCTTCGAGCGGTGATTGACCTCGCGCAGCAGGAATTCAATGTGCTCGGCGGCGCGCATCAGCGGCGCGACATCGCGGTAGATTGCGGAGATGGCGACAATTTTGCCCTGCTATTACGCTATTACGCTATTACGGTGACACCTTACTAAATCCCCTTTTTTCTTCGGTGTGGAGTGGACCCCAAAAGTAAGACACGCTAATTCGGTAACAGGATACCAATTGCAGAATTAAACAACTTAGCGGCGCGCCCATCTGCAAGATCGCGCCTCGCCGGCCCGGATCGGGGACACGAACGAATTGCGCCCCGACAGTTCGCTCGCCTCAGCAGCGGCGTTTCGCGCGCAATTCGATCACGTCCCCGCTCCTCACGTCCCCGATCCGCTCACCCCTGCCCGTTCATCGCGATCTGCGCGATCGGCGCGGACAGGCGGTAAAAAAGGCCTTCCGGCGGATAGTCGATCTGGAATTACGGGGACATGATACCAATTGTAGAATTGTAGCCTGCGCGAATTTCGTCGGTTGAAAGGCGCCCTTCCGGCCGGGATCGAAGGACACGAACGAATTGCGTCCGGACAGGTCGCTCGGCTTGGCTTCCGCGTGGCGCGCAATTCGATCATGTCCCCGCTCTCGCGCCCTTCATCCCTGCCCGTTCATCGCAATCTGCGCGATCGGCGCGGAGAGGCGGTAGAACAGCCCTTCCGGCGGATAGTCGATTTGGCATTCCCCCTGGATCGCCATGGGCGACATGCGCGTCAACACCGTATTGCCGAAGCCGATGCGCGGCGGCTTGGCGACGGTGGGGCCGCCGCTTTCGCGCCAGGTCAGCACATAGGCCTTCTTCTGGCGGTCGAGCTGAAAGCTGAGATCGACCGCGCCCGAGCCATTCGACAGCGCGCCAAACTTGACGGCGTTGTTGGAAAGCTCGTGCAGGGCCAGCCCATAGGCCTCGGCCGCGCGCGGATTGATTTCGAGATAATCGCCTGAAATCGCGATGCGGCCGCGCTGCTCGATGTCGAGATGGCTGAACTGGCTCTGGGTGAGGTCGGCGATCTGCACGCCGCGCCAGTCGCGCGACACCAGCAGGTCATGGCTTGAGCCGATCGCCGCCAGGCGCGCCATGAAACCCTCGATGAAAAGCTCCGGCGTCGCGGCGAGCCGCGCCGTCTGCCGCGCCACGGCCTGGACGACGGCGAGCATGTTTTTCGAGCGGTGATTGACCTCGCGCAGCAGGAATTCGATGTGTTCGGCGGCGCGCATCAGCGGCGCGACATCGCGGTAGATTGCGGAGATGGCGACAATTTTGCCCTGGTCGTCATAAATCGGCGCGGTGGACAGTGAAAAATCAAGCAGGACGCCGTCCTTGCGCCGACGCCTGACGATACGCGGCTTGACCGCGCCAAGCGCCGCCGCTTGCAGCTTTTGCGCGAGTTCCTCGCGATATTCCGCGGGCACGATCACATCGCCGAGATTCGCACCGATCAATTCCTCCATCCGATACTGGAAAATATCGCAGAAGGCCCTGTTGGCGTTGAGCACGATGCCCTGGGTGTCGACGCTGGCGATGGCGTCCACCGAATTCGAGACGATGGCCGCCAATTGCTCGGCCGCCTGCTTGCCGCGCCGCAACTCCGCCTCCTGCTGGAAGCGATGCTCGGCGCGAAAGGCGGCGACATGAATCGTGGCGGCGCCGTCTGCGCCCGCATGGCGTGCGAAATTGAGATAGACGGGCAGGAATTCGCCCGATTGGCGCCGCAGCAGCACGAAAATCTCGTCGACGCAGGGCTTTTCCCTGCTCATGACCACGTCGAGATCGGCGAGGAATTGCGGTCCGTCGCCATCCAGCAACTCGGCCATGTTTTTTCGACCGACAAGCTCAGGCGCCGAAAAACCCGTCCATTCCAGCAACTTGCGATTTACGCGCAGGATCGCGCCCTCGGGCGCCAGAATCGCAAGGCCGCAGGGAGCGAGGTCGAACGACTCTCCATCTTTCATCCCGTGGCTGCGCTCCCAACCCAATCGTCCCCAAGGCAACAACGAATAATCGCGTCGCAAGTTGCATGGTCTAGCTTAAACTATCAGACACGATGATAGGGATGGCCGGAAAGTATGGTCATGGCGCGAAAAATCTGCTCCACCGCCAGCGCGCGCACGATCTGGTGCGGCCAGGTCATCGCGCCAAAGGCGAGGGTCAGGTTCGCCTTTTCGCGAAAGCCGGGATCGAGGCCGTCAGGGCCGCCAATGACGAAAGCGCAGGCTCCGGAGCCGGAATCACGCCAATCCCCCAGTTTTCTGGCGAAATCCTCGCTTGAAATCGACTTGCCGCGTTCGTCCAGGCAGATTCTTTCGCCTGCGCCGGCAACAGCGCCTCGATCGCCGCGGCTTCCTCGGCCTTGCGGTCTTCCGGCCGGCGGGCGCGGGATTCGTCGATCTCGCGCATTTCAAAAGCGGGAAAGCCGATTTTCCGGCCGCTGGCCGTGCATCTGTCGGCATAGCGCGCCACCAGCTCGCGCTCCGGGCCGGCTTTCAGCCGCCCGACGCCGACGAGGTAGAGCTTCACGCCCGGAACGCTTTCAAGCGCCCTTTTTCGAGCTGCTTGTTCAAGCTTCCTGCCGCTTTTCGCCGGGACGGTCGACGCCCCACATTTTTTCGAGATTGTAGAACTGACGCACTTCCGGGCGGAAGACGTGGACGATCAGGTCGCCCGCATCGATCAGCACCCAGTCGTTGGCGGGAACGCCCTCGACGGCCGGCGTGCCGCCTCCCAATTCCTTGATGGCCTTGACGACCCTGTCCGCCAGCGCGCCGACCTGGGTGGTCGAGCGTCCCGTGGCGATGATCATGAAGTCGGCGATGGAGGTTTTTCCCATGAGGTCGATGACGTTGACTTCATCGGCCTTCAGATCGTCGAGCGCGGCCAGCGCCGCTTTCGCCTGTGGGGTCAGTTGCGCGGCGCCTGTTTCGGCAGCGGGTTGCGGTTCCGCGCCATTGGCTTTGCTTCGGCTCAGGACAAAATCCTCTCGTCTCAATTACAAGCGCCGGGCTCGGCGCACGATCTTCTCCTTAAAATGGCGGTTCCCGGCAGAAAGATCAATGACCACCGCGAATCGGAGCCTTTCCGGCCCTCAACAGGGTGGAAGACAGGCTTGAGCGCGGCCCGTGCAGGACTACCAGCGCCGGCGCGCGCCGCGCCGGAAGCGTCTTGGCTGCGGTTTCAGGCAGCCTGTAGCGCTCGAACCAGCCGCCGGAAAGCCCATGCACGGCGCGATGGGTCGAGCCGGGCCGGTCGACGACGAGGATTGGCATGGACATCGCAATGTCCCGCCAACGCCGCCAGCGAAAGAAGGAGGCCAGATTGTCCGCGCCCATGATCCAGATGAATTGAACTCCCGGGCAGGCGCGGCGCAGGTGGTCCACGGTCTGGTATGAAAAACGCGCGCCAAGCGCCGCCTCGAACCCGGTGACGATCACGCGGGGATCGCGTGTGAGCAAGCGCGCAGCCTTGATGCGCGCTTCAAGCGACGGCAAGCCCTTCTGGTCTTTCAGCGGATTGCCTGGCGAGACCAGCATCCACACGCGGTCGAGGCCAAGTTTTCGCAGGGCGAGCGCGCAAACCAGGGCATGGCCGGCGTGCGGCGGATTGAAGGAGCCGCCAAACAGGCCGATGCGCATGCCCTGAACATGCGGCGGCAGCTTTGGCCGCTCAGGCGCGGGTCTGGCCGGCGCCATGCACGACATATTTGAAGGAGGTGAGCTGCGCCACGCCGACGGGACCGCGCGCATGCATGCGTCCCGTGGCGATGCCGATTTCCGCGCCAAAGCCGAATTCGCCGCCGTCGGCGAATTGCGTGGAGGCATTGTGGATGACGATCGCGGAATCGACTTCGCGCAGGAATTTTTCCGCCTTTTCGACGTTTTCCGTGACGATGCAGTCGGTGTGATGCGACCCATAATGCTCTATGTGGTCGATCGCGCCCTGCACGCCATCCACCAGCTTCACCGCGATGATCGCATCGAGATATTCGGTCGCCCAGTCGTCCTCGACCGCTTTTTTCACCCGGGAATCCGCCGCTTGCGCCGCCTCGTCGCCGCGCACTTCGCATTTCGCGTCGAGCAGCATTTTGACCAGCGGCGACAGCAGCCGTTCCGCGCCCGCGCGATCGACCAGCAACGTTTCCGCCGCGCCGCAAATGCCGGTGCGGCGCATCTTGGCGTTGAGCAGGATTTTTTCGGCTTTTCCCAAATCGGCCTCGGCGTCGACGTAGACATGCACGATGCCTTCGAGATGGGCGAAGACCGGCACCCGCGCCTCCGCCTGCACCCGCGCGACCAGGCTTTTTCCTCCGCGCGGAACAATCACGTCGATGGCGCCGTCAAGGCCCGCCAGCATGGCGCCGACGGCGGCGCGGTCGCGCGTGGGGATCAGCGCGATACAGTCCTCCGGCAGGGCCGCCTCGCGCAGGCCCTCGACGAGGCAGGCGTGGATGAGTTTTGAAGAATGATAACTCTCGGAACCCGCGCGGAGAATTGCGGCGTTGCCGGCCTTGAGGCAGAGCGCGCCGGCGTCGGCGGTGACATTGGGCCGGCTTTCGAAGATGACGCCGACGACGCCGAGCGGCGTGGCGACGCGGTCGATGCGCAAGCCGTTGGGACGCTCGAACGTCTCCAGCAGACGCCCGACGGGATCGGGCAGCGCGGCAATGTCCTCAAGGCTCTGCGCCATCGAGGCGATGCGCTTTTCATCGAGCATCAGGCGGTCGAGCATGGCGGGCGCGAGGTTTTTTGCCCGGGCGGCCGCCATGTCCAAGGCGTTGGCCTCTATCAGCTCTCTGGTTTTTCCACGCAGGGCCGCGGCGCCGGCGACTAGCGCGCGGTTCTTTTGCTCCGGGCTCGCCAGCGCCAGTTTTCGCGCGGCTTTGCGCGACCTGCGGCCAAGCTCCAGCAGGCTGGCGTGAAGGCCGGCAGCGTCACCATCAAGAATTTTCAGGCTTTCCATTGTCTTTGAGTCTCTCAGCCGCCGACTTTGCGAGCGAAGCGAAGCAATCCAGAAGCCCCGAGCCGCAGCGTGGATTGCTTCGCTTCGCCCGCAATGACGCGATAGATCAATACCAGAGCGGGCCGCCGCCGCCAAACGGACGCTGCCGCCCCAGGCGTCAGCGCAAACTATCGATTCTGACGACGGCTCACCCCGAAAAATCGCCGCCCAAAACCATGTCGTCGCGGTGGATCATTTCCACGCGTTCCTCGGGGCCAAGCTTTTCGGCGATTTCGCGAGAATTGCGCCCCATGACTTTCGCCGCGCGCGCCGCGTCAAAACCAACAAGGCCCCGCCCGATCTCGCCGCCCTGGGCGTTGCGGATCAAGACGCAGTCGCCCCGCGAAAAATCGCCCTCGACGTTTTTCACCCCCGCTGGCAGCAAGCTCGCGCCGCCTGCAATCGCCCGCGCCGCGCCGTCATCGATATGCAGCACGCCGCGCGGAACCAGCGACCCGGCGATCCATTTTTTGCGCGCCTTCAGGGGTGAGGACGGCGTCAGGAACCAGGTGCAGGACGCGCCTGCGCCGATGCGCGCCACCGGATTGATCTGCCGCCCGTCGGCGATGACCATATGCGCACCGCCGGATGTGGCGATCTTGCCGGCCTCGATCTTGGTCTGCATGCCCCCGCGCGAGAGTTCCGACGCCGCGCCGCCGGCCATGGCCTCGATGTCAGCGTTGATGCGCGACACCACGGGAATCAATTTTGCGTCGGGATTATGCGCAGGCGGGGCGTTGTAGAGACCTTCGATATCCGACAGCAGGATCAGCAGGTCCGCTGACGCCATGGTGGCGACGCGCGCGGCCAAGCGGTCATTGTCGCCGTAGCGGATTTCGGTGGTCGCCACCGTGTCGTTCTCGTTGATCACGGGCACCGCGCGCAAGATCATGAGACGTTCGAGAGTTTCGCGGGCGTTGAGATAGCGTCGCCGCTCCTCGGTGTCGCCAAGCGTGACGAGAATCTGGCCGGCGACAATCTGCCTTTCGGCGAGCGCTTCCGCCCAGATGCGCGCCAGGGCGATCTGGCCGACGGCGGCCGAGGCCTGGCTGTCCTCGAGTTTTAGCGCGCCCGGCGGCAACCCGAGCACGGAGCGGCCGAGCGCCACGGCGCCGGAGGAGACGACCAGCACGTCCGCGCCGCGCCGGTGCAGCGCGGCGAGATCGTCGGTCAGGCCATGCAGCCAGTCGCGCTTCACTTCGCCGCGCGCGCGATCGACCAGCAGCGACGAGCCGACTTTGACGACAATGCGTTTGAACTGGGCGAGTTGAGGCAGGTTCATTTTTATATTTCCGGGACTCTACTGATCCGCGCCGGCGGATCAGTTAGGAGCGAAGGCGACGCCGCGCTGATGCGAGGGACTCGAAGATCGCGACTTGTCGCGATCTTCGAAACGAAATTAAGGACGCCACTCGGGCTGCGGCACGCTCTCGATTTCCTTCTGGCGCCTCGCGGCGACCACCTGCTGCACCGCGCGCAAGACCTCGGTGACGCCCTCGCCCGCGACAGCGGAAAGTTTCAGCGGCACGCGCGGTTTTTCGCCTTCCTGCAAGACCGGCCCGGCGCTCCTGATGGCGCGCTTCAACCGCTCCATTTGCTGCTTGAGGCTCTCGGCGTCGACCGCGTCGACCTTGGTCAAGGCGACGATTTCCACCTTGTCTTCCAGCCCATGCCCGTAGGCCGCCAATTCGCCGCGCACGATTTTATACGCCTTGCCCGCGTGATCGCCGGTGGAATCGACAAGGTGCAGCAACACGCCGCAACGCTCGACATGGCCCAGAAAGCGGTCGCCGAGGCCGTGGCCTTCGTGCGCGCCCTCGATCAGCCCGGGAATGTCGGCCAGCACGAATTCCTTCTCGTCGATGTTCACGACGCCGAGGCCCGGATGCAGCGTGGTGAAAGGATAATCGGCGATTTTCGGGCGCGCGGCGGAAACCGTGGCAAGGAAGGTCGACTTGCCGGCATTCGGCAGGCCGACGAGGCCGGCGTCGGCGATCAACTTCAGGCGCAGGATGATTTCGCGCTCTTCGCCATCCTGGCCGGCGTTGGCCCGGCGCGGCGCACGATTGGTCGAGGTGGTGAAATGCAGATTGCCGAAACCGCCGTTGCCGCCCTTGCAGATGACGACGCGCTGGCCGACCTCGGTGAGGTCGGCGATCAGCGTCTCGCCGTCCACCTCGAAAATCTGGGTGCCCTCGGGAACTTTCAGCACGGCGTCCCCGCCACGGGCTCCATGCCGGTTCTTGCCCATGCCGTGTCCGCCGGTCTTGGCTTTGAAGTGCTGCTGGTAGCGGAAATCGATCAGCGTGTTGAGACCTTCGACGCATTCGGCCACGACATCGCCGCCGCGCCCGCCATCGCCGCCGTCGGGGCCGCCGAATTCGATGAACTTTTCGCGCCGGAACGAGACGCAACCGGCGCCGCCGTCGCCGGAGCGCACGTAAATCTTGGTCTGGTCGAGAAATTTCATGTTTTTGATCCGGCGCGAACCGCCCAGCATTAGCTGGACGGATATTCGCGGGTTTTGCAGTCTATTGCATTTACAACTCAGGCTGTAACGGAGCGCAGGCCCGGCGGCAAGCTTGCGCCCCGCGCCTGCCAGTCATGGCGACGCAGGGCGAAGCGAAGGACTGGGCTGTCGACGTGACGCCCAGACCCGGTCTCCAGCCGCTCGACCTCGCCGAAGCCCAACTTTTCTAGGAGGCCGAGCGAGGCCGTGTTCTCTTGCAGAGACAGCGCCCCCAGGTCTTTTCCGCCCGTAAAGAGGAAGTAGGCGTCCACAACGGCCCGCGCCGCCTCGGTGGCGAGTCCCCTGCCCCAGAACGGCCGGCCCAGCCAATAGCTGAGCACGGGAAAGCCGCCAAAATCCTCGACGCTGACGGCTCCGACCGTTTCGCGCCGCCCGCTCTTGAGCGTCAGGGCTAAGCGAAGCGCCGCGCCCCGCGCATTGTCATCGCGGCTCCCGCGGACAAAGTGGTCGGCGTCTTCAAGCGATAGGGATGCGGCAGATGAGCGCTCATGCGCGCCACCTCCCAGTCGCCGGCCAGCGCGGCAAGAGCGGGCGCGTCGGCGGCTTGTGGCCAGCGCAGCCACAGCCTTTGGGTTTCAAGGCGAAAAACATCGTCGCGGGCAAGGTCGTGAAACATGAACGGCGCTCCAGACAAAGCGAAAGGGGAAACGTCGCGCGTTCCCCCTTGAGCATTTGGCTCTGGATCGTTCTTGCGCGAAGATTGTGTCGTCTTCGAGCTTGAACTTGGCCTTTTGTCAGGGGCCATCCTCGGGGGCTTTGCGCCTCGGAGGTCCCTGAAAGCGACCTCCGCTTACTCTGCGGCTTCGGCCGCCGGGGCCGGAATGACATTGATGTAAGCTCGGCCGTCGCATTTCGCCTTGAAATGCACCTTGCCGTCGACGAGGGCGAACAGGGTGTGATCCGTGCCCATGCCGACATTAACGCCGGCATGCCATTTGGTTCCGCGCTGGCGGACAATGATATTCCCGCCGCGAACGGATTCGCCGCCGAACTTTTTCACGCCGAGGCGCCGACCAGCTGAGTCGCGCCCGTTGCGGGATGAACCGCCTGCCTTTTTGTGAGCCATCTGATTGCTCCGAAATTGGTCTCGACCGCCTCGGCGGCCAGTTTCATTTCACTAAAGCGAAGCGCGCGATCAGGCGACGACTTCAACGATGCGGACGAGCGTCAGGTCCTGACGATGGCCGCGCTTGCGCTTGGAATTCTTGCGACGGCGCTTCTTGAAGGAAATGACCTTCGGTCCGCGGGCCTGCTCGATAATCTCGGCCTTGACCGAAGCGCCGGCGACGAAAGGCGCGCCGAATTGCGTGGCGCCGTCGTTTTCGACCAGCAGGACATCGGAAAAGGTAACGGTTTCACCAGCAGCCCCAGCCAGGGACATGATGGTGATTTCTTCATTGGCGGCGACGCGATATTGCTTGCCGCCGGTTTTAATGACTGCGAACATCGTTCTTCCTCGTGTTCGATCCGGCTCTGCGGTTTCCCGCGACCGGCTTCTTTGCAGCTGAACCAGCAGGGTGAACCCCCTGCGCATCGCCTGAAAACGGCGACAAACCAAGGGTCCGGCTAAACGGGCGAGACCGGACGTGTCCGAAAACGCAAAAATGCCGCGGCGGCAGCCACGACAAACCGTCGGGCTTCCTAGAATGCAAGGCCCGCAAAGTCAAGGGCGAATTGGCGAAACGGCCGCCGTGCCAGCTATTCACCTGATGATCGGCGGCAAGAATCGGGAATATGGAGGGAGGCCCTTGCGCCTTTGCGCGCGGCCATGGTATTGCGCCGCCTCGCCACCGGTTCGGTTTGATTTGCCGGCCGTCACACCTTGGTCTGGAGAGGTGGCAGAGTGGTCGAATGCACCGCACTCGAAATGCGGCATACGGGCAACCGTATCGGGGGTTCGAATCCCTCCCTCTCCGCCACTTACCTTTATAACGCATTGATTTGATTGCGCTTTTTACTAGGCCGCCTTGCTGGCCCCACTTACCGGCCCCATCTCACACCGCTTGCTTGGTCCCCGCTGTTGTTCAGGCGGGACAATCAACCAGAGCGCGAAGGGCATCCACGGGAATCAGTCTCCGGCCTCCGACCAATACGCTTCGGAGCGTTCCTTCCTTCATCATTGCATACAGCTTCGACCGGCTCAGGCCGATAGCGTCCACCGCGTCCTTAACCGTGAACGCGAGACGCTGGGTTTCTTTCGTATCCTTCAGGCTCATAGGCATCCTTTCGTTTTCAATGTGCGCACCTTCGCGCGGCCATAGGTTGTCACTGACCTGAAGCGTTGCAGCCTCAGGCGCGTTGTTCGTGTTCGGTTGTTCGATTTCCTGGACGGGGGACAGGGGGACTCCCCCGCTCTGTCGAATCCTAGAAACGACCCCACCCCCCGACTTCAAAAAAAAGGTTAAAGGGCCAGCGCGTTGTTAGCCGCTGGCGGGCAGTGTGCTTCGATTTCCGGCGCGTTCCCTCATAAGTAGCCACGTTTTGCTGTTCAGAGCGGTAAGCCTCTGAGATTTCTCGAAGAAATCCGCTCAGCCCCCTGGGAGTCCCGTGGCGTCCGACACGCCCTCACAGAGAGGAGCCGGGGTCTCTTGGCCGATGGGGGGTACAATTCGCGCCTTTGGGACTCCTCGAGGCAGGCGGCGGGCTGTACATTTCAGCTTGAGACGCCTATTGAAAGGCCATGCCTGAGAATGTGACTAGTATTTGTTGCAAAAATACAACACGAAGCCAAGTGCTTCTTGAATTACTCAGGCGCGGTTGCATGTCATAAGGCATTTGATGCCTTTCCGTATCCGTTGCGTTGCTGAGTTTGGACTGTATGTTCCCGGTGTTCCCAATCTGGAGCCTAACCGTGAACTACTCAGCTACTGCCACCATTGACTACCTCGCCTTCACTGTCTCCGGTCATGTTGTGTTCCAACCGATCACCCCGCGCGCCTACGAGGCGTTCAAGGGCCTCCCGATGGATAGCGAAGGCTGCTTCAGTGCCTACGACGATGCGGACGCCAACGCTCTGTTTGAGCGCCTCGATTATGCAGGCCTCTGCGACCTGACCATCCCGTAGGCTAAGAAAACCGGGGCTTATGCGTATGCAACCCTATAAGAGAGAACATATGCATAAGCTCCCAGCCTTTGACGAGGAGGACTTCGTCCGTCCTCTGAGCCGCTAGACGCCCTTAAAGGTCGATTTCCTCCTCAGCCTCGTAATCCGCCTCAGGCTCCACAGGCAACGCCAAGTCCCTCGCGAGGTCTCGCGCCTGCCTCAGGTAGCCGGAAAGCTCGCCCGGTTCCGCAAGGCCTTGCGCCTCAGCGGCCTTGAAGATGCGGCAGATTGTCGCCTGATCTACGCCAAGCTTCGCACCGATTTCGCTCTGTTTCTTGTAACGAAGCGACTTGGCCATAGCGACCACGGTCAAGGTCTGGTCAAGCGGGTCCACCTCAGACACCCACCGACCTTCCTTCAGCCTCAGGCTCTTCCCGTCCGCCTCGGGTTGACCATGGGCGCGGCTCTTCTCAAACGTGATCTTGAACGCAGCCCCGTCCGACGCCTCAGCGCCCTTCAGCGGCTCAAGCCTGACGATGGTTTCCAGTGTGGTCGCAAGATTGGATGATCCCCGGTAGCCTTGGTTTCCCTTGTTGGCGTGGTGAACTACGATGGTGGCGACACCCTCTTTCTTCAGCGCGACAACGAGCGAGTTGAGCGGATTCCAGTTTGCCGCTGAGTTCTCATCCTCAAGGCTCTCGCTGAGGGTCGCGAGGTTATCGAGGATTAGAACCTTGATCCCCTGCGCCTTGCAGAACTCAACGATCCTGTGTTTCCATGCGGCGTCCGCGAGGTCTACAAACTCCGCCCTGTGGTCCTGATCGGCCTTCGGGTAAACGACGATACGCGATAGATCGACGCAAGGCCCCTCGCCGCCTCCAAAACCCTCAAGCCTCAGGCACTTCTCAGCATCGGTGCTTGCAAGCCCCTGAACGATGGCGTCCACCTCTGCTAAGTCGTCGCCGCTGGCCAGCATCGCCAATCGAAGCTGAGCGTAATCCATCGGCTCAACCCCCTGGACGCTTCCGGTCATCCGCAAGCCCAGCGCCTCGCAAAGCACCTTGGCGCGGGCTGTGATGTCCGCCGTAATCATTTCTCCATCCAACAGGCAAACCTTTGCGCCCCTGTGGTCACCGGCCTTGAGCGTCCAGCGGTCCACCTGTTCGTTGTAGACGCCAGCGCCTTCGCCTGCCGCCGCCAAGAGCATGAGCGTATGTGTCAGCCACGTCTTGCCGATGCCCGAAGGCCCATAGACCATCGCGGCTCCACCCCACCTCAGGACGCCCTCAATGATCCATCCGGGAACCGGGCGGTCCTCTTCGATCATCTGAGCCAGCGTCTTGCCGACCGTGGCAACCTCAGCCCCCGGCTTCGTCAGCCCCGCGCTCTTCAGCCTCCTCAAGATTTCGCCATGCTCCTCAGGCGTGACCTTACGCACCGCAGCACCGGCAGTACGGGGCCATCCAAGGTCCGAATAGTCCTGATAGGTGACCCCCGCGAGCCTCAAGGACCGCGCCGACACGTTGCCGCTGTCCTGCTTCCATTCGTTGGAAAGCTCAGGGGAACCGATCAACGCGAGGTTCAGCGACCTGAGCAGGAACGGGTTCATCCAATACGGCACCATGCCGTCCAGAAGTTCGCTCATCGTGTCTTTGGTTATCTTCGGGTGCGCCTCCACCTTCGCCTTGAAGGCCTTCTCTTCGTCGGCATAGCGCGCCACAAGGCTCAGCTTGCTCAGGTAGTTCTCGTAGCTCCCGTATTGCCCAGCGAGGGCCTCACGCTTCTTCCGTGCGGGGGAGATTGGTTTGGTTTCAGTTTGCATGTGTATTCCGTCGTTAATCAGGGACGCTCAGGCGACGTGTAGAGCCAGACCATTTCCTTCAGCAGAACCGAATTGCTTGGGGGTGCGCCGTGTTGCTCTGCGAACTTCCTACGGGCTTCCCTCAACAGGCGGCGGGTCTCTCCCGTAGCCCTCACGTAGAAGCCATAGAACTCGGTGTTCGCTTCGATGCCTCTCGGCTCTGGGTATTTCATGGTAACCATCATCGTCGTGTTTCCTTTCATGACAGACTGACAACAAGAAAAGCCCCACTGAGGGGGCTGGGTGGAAGGGGCGAATTTGGGGGGGGGTATTTCAGGGGCGCAACGAGAGGCGCGTTCCCTCATAAGTGCGTAGACTTCGGGTTTTTTTCATGCAAGCTTCTGAACTGGCAGGGCTATTCGCCTCGAAGTCCGAGGGTGTCCCCAATTTTGGGGAGGCCCCTCAGGCATCCAAACGGCCTGGAATTGGTTGGCTTCCTCATAAGTCCGTAAATTCCATGCTTCTCGGCTACCAAGTCATTGTTATATCGTAATGAAAAGCCCTCAGGTCCGCCCGTTTCCAATCAGCTCCATCACGGGCGCTTCCTCATAACGGGGCAGATTGAGGCCTTTTCCGGCTCAAGCCATTGAATGAGCCTTCTTATTCCCCTTCAGGTCCGGCAAGCTTCCGTCAATCTTCACGCCCTACGTTTGGCCATCCAATCGAGGACAGGGGGAAGCGGTGTTTCGGAGAGTCGGACTTTTGGTGGCGCTGAGCGTCGGAGCAAATCTATCGGCTTCAGGCGCGCTCGCTAAGGAAATAACTCTTACGTGCAAGAGTACCCTATTTGCCTTCAACCCAAGCCGGGCCGTACAATCACAACCTGAAGAGAAGGCACCTGTAACATTCACCTTCGATCTGGATAACAACAGAGTTACGTTCCTTGAGGGCGATGCATACAACCTCAACTCCGCAACGCCATCAATCATCAAGTGGCACGATGGCGACAACATAACCTACACATTCAACAGGGACTCGGTTTCTGGCGAAGAAATAGCTCATTTTGGGGCATCTTCTTTGAATTACGTGTTTGTGCCTTGCAAGATCAAGACGCACAAGTTCTGACCCCCGTCACGCCCTCAACTGGACCACGTTTCCGCCCTGCGTCCCCTCACAATGGTTCGCCCATGCCTCCATTAAGGCGCGCCGCTTCTCCAGCGCATCCGAGCGCCTGTAAGCCTGTTCCGCCTTGTCGCCTATGACGTGAGCCAGCGCCGCCTCAGCAAGTTCGCGGGGGAAGTGTGTCTCGTTGCCTGCCCAGTCGCGGAACGAAGAGCGGAACCCGTGAACCGTCACCTTGTCCACCTTCAGGCGGCGCAACATCATGTTCATTGCCATGCCTGAGAGCGGCCTGTTTTCCTTATGGCCGGCAAACACGAACTCGCTTGTCTTGCTCTTCGCGAGCTTCTCCAACATCTCGACAGCACGAGGCGCAAGGGGGACGCGGTGTTCCCTAGCTGCCTTCATGCGCTCAGCCGGGACCGTCCAGAGCTTCTTATCAAGATCGACCTCCGCCCATTTGGCGCTGAGCGCCTCGTCACTTCGGCAGGCTGTCAAAATCACGAACTCAAGGCAAAGCGCCGCCATCGCCTCGCGCTCCTTCAGACGACTCATGAAGGCTGGAACGTCGTCGTAGGCCATCGCCGCATGATGACCGCGCGTCAGCTTCATGCGCTTCGCCAACAGCTTGTCCAAGTGGCCACGCCAGCGCGCCGGGTTGGCTTCATTCTGCGGGATGAATCCGCGCGCCCTTGCAGCGTCAATGACGTTCTCAATCCGCCCTCTGAGCCGCGAAGCAGTCTCCGGCTTTTCGTGCCAAATCGGTTGCAAGACGTTCAGCACTGCTTCCGTGTCGATTTCGTCAACAGGTCGCGAACGAAGGGACGCCGCGTAGACCTCCAGCGTCATCTTCCATTGCGCCTTGTGCTTCGCGTTGCGCCATTCGGCCTGCTTGGCTTCTACCAGGGCGTCAGCGACCTGCCCGAACGTCTGCTTACCGGTAGCGTCCACTGAGGTGGTGGAAATTTTCTGAGAAGGGCCGGCGGGCGGAGCTCCGCGTATTGCGGAGCCGGCCGGCCCGTCGGCTGGGGGCGGTCACCGCGTCCTCTTCGGTTTATAGTCGAGTTGCGAGACTTGACCCCTACCGGAGACAACACGATGACCGATGACACAATGGCATTTTTCAATTCCATTCGCGAGCGCGGCGGCGGCGACCTTTTGAAGGAACTCGCCGAAGCGGTTTTGCAGCGACTGATGGAGTATGACGTCGAAAACCTCGTTGGCGCGGGCCGCTACGAGCGCAACGAGGCGCGCACGACCCAGCGCAACGGTTTTCGCGAGCGCAATCTGGAGACGCGGCTCGGCACGCTCGATCTCAAAATCCCGAAGCTGCGCCAGGGCAGCTATTTTCCGGCCTTCCTGGAGCCGCGCAAGACCGCCGAGCGGGCGTTGGTCGCCGTCGTGCAGGAGGCCTGGATTCAAGGCGTTTCGACGCGCAAGGTCGATGACCTCGTTCAGGCGATGGGCATGTCAGGCATTTCGAAAAGCCAGGTGTCCAAACTCTGCCAGGACATCGACGAACGGGTGAACTCCTTCCTCGACCGGCGGATCGAAGGCGACTGGCCCTATCTGTGGCTCGACGCCACCTATCTGAAAGTGCGCGAGAACGGCCGCATCGTTTCGGTCGCGGCAATAATCGCTACGGCCGTCAACACCGAAGGCAAGCGCGAGATTTTGGGCCTGGGCCTGGGCCCCTCGGAAGCTGCTGTGTTCTGGCTCGATTTCCTGCGTTCGCTGGAAAAGCGCGGGCTCAAGGGCGTGCAACTGGTGATTTCCGATGCCCACGAAGGCCTGAAAGCGGCGATCTCGCAGGTATTCAAGGCAAGCTGGCAGCGCTGTCGCGTCCACTTCATGCGCAACGCGCTCGCCCACGTGTCGAAGGCGGAGCATTCCATGGTCTCGGCTGCGATCCGCTCGGTTTTCGCTCAGGACAATCAAGCCGCCGCCTCGCAGACATGGCGCCACGTCGCCGACCAGTTGCGCAAGCGTTTTGGCAAACTCGCTGCTTTGATGGACGACGCCGAGGCCGACGTGCTCGCCTTCATGGCCTTCCCCCGCGCCCATTGGCCAAAACTGCATTCGACCAACCCGATCGAGAGATTGAACAAGGAGGTCAAGCGCCGCGCCGATGTCGTCGGCATCTTTCCCAACGAGCCGTCAATCAGGCGCCTCGTTGGCGCGATCCTGCTCGAACAAAACGACGAGTGGCAATTGCAGCATCGCTACATGAGCCTGGAGACCATGACCGGACTCGCCGAACAACCCACGCCAATCCCGAAAATCGCAGCCTGAGGAGGCAAGGTGACCGCCCCAAAATTTCCACCAGCTTGACGGACGTGATCTGCTTACCCTCTGAGGCTCGCTTGGAAGCCTCTCTCGCGTCAATGGGATCAACCCCGCCCCTGACGCTCTGTTCAGCCACGTCCCTCGCCTTGCGAGCGTCCGCCAGAGAAACCTCAGGGAAGCCGCCAAGGCCCATCTCACGCCGCTTGCCGTTCAAGGTGAACAGGTAGAGCCAACGCCTCCGATACGTCTCCCCTGTCGTGTCAATCACCAGATACAACCCTCCGCCGTCACCATGGCGTCCTGTGTCGCTGAGGGTTGCGACCTTGCGAGCCGAGAGTTTGTTGCGCGCCCTTGTCATCCGTTCACCTGATCTAGTGGCCCCACTTACGGCCCCACTTTCTGACGTGGATTGTAGTGGATATTCGTGGACAACGGAAGACACAAAAGCTCTACAATGCCTGATTTTGGCTCGACTTAGAGAACGCCAGAAACACGCCGTGGACTATGGTTTCGCGGACTCCCTCTCCGCCATCTATCTTGTGTGTCCATACCGGACACATCGCTGACAGAACGTACCTAAGACATAGGTGACAACCTCGCGCCGAACGGGTTGTCGAGGGTCTGCAAAGTTTTCTGCTCCAGATCGACGAAGCCGAGATCGTAGCTCATAAAGCTGACGAGCCCTCGTCGACTTGCTGGATGCCAAGAAGTCGACTTGCTGGATGCCAAGAAACGGCATCGACGCGCCGTCCTCGACTCGTGCGCCCGCGCCATGTGCTGTCCCGTTGCCCTTGTCGAGTTCAACGACCTGGCTCAACACGACATCCGCGCCATCCATCCAGGCGAGCCGGCCGGCGCTGACGTTCGTCGTCTTGCTGACTTCCGCAATCACGACGCGGCCGGCGGCGTCGACCGGCCGCGTCTCCTGCTGGACGACGATGAGGGACAGCCGATCCGGTTTCCAGCCGAGCCGGCGTTCAGTTTTTCCTATGGCGAAGCTGGAGCATCGTTTATCGCTGTCGAAAAGCGCTCAATTCTTCGCGAACGCGTCAATAGCAGATATGGGCGCGGCTCAACTGCCCCTGGATTGCCGTGACGCCGTTATAGCAGCCCTTCTGAACGTCGAATCCGTATACTTTTTCGCCGCTGGGCAGAGGCGACTCTGCGGTCCACGCGTGGACGTTGTATAGCGGGTCCGATTTGGCGGGCGCGGCGGCCAGAGCGCCAAGCGCCGCCAAAGAGACGATCAAGGTCGAGACAATTTTCTTCATGTCCGGTCTCCTTCTCTGGCCGGCGATCCGGCCCCCTGTTCATGGAGCCCCGACGCCGACAGATGCAATGCTGCCCTAGCTTTGGAAAATTACTTGTGATGCCCGTCACAGCTGCGAATACGCGTTCAACAACGCCCTCTCACGTTTTGGCGTTACGCATTGATGCACCGATGCAAAATCAGCGTTCTGGTGGATGCCTTCTCACACGTGTTGAAGCATCTGACAGGGCGGCGTTATTGAACAAAAACGGCCTCCGGCAAACCCGGGGTCTCCACCTCATCAGTCCAGATTTTGATAATTGTTTTCAAGAAAGCACTTACATCGGCTCAACGGCCGATGGCGCGATCAGGCGATATCGATGATGGACTGGAGCGCCTCAGGTTGTAAAATTATAATCCACCCATCTTGAAGCGCCAAAATTCCGCGCCTTTGCATTTGACGAAGGCAACGATTCACTGCTTCGCGGCTGCAGCCGACCATTGCGGCCAAATCATTTTGGCTATCCGCGATCTTCGCCGGCGAAGCGCTTTTCGTCGCGCGACGTTCACTCGATCGCAACAAAAGTATTTTCGCCAGACGCTCCGAAATATCCAGAAAGCCGACGTCCAACACGCGTTGATTGGCGCCACGTAATCGTGTGCACAAAAGCTCCAGAATTCTCAGGCATGCCGCAGGATGGCGTTCAAGAAATGCAAGCACGTCGCGGCGTTCGAAAACCAGAAGCTCGCAACACGTCTGGGCGGTTGCATCAGCGGAGCGTTCTTTGCCGTCAAATATTGCGACTTCTCCCAGTATGCCGCCGCATTGAATGTCTGTGAGAATAATCGACCGCCCGCCAGACTCAGTGAGACTAATTCGGACAGTTCCCTGCGCGACGATCATCATGCAATGGCCGGGCGAGCCAAACCGAAAGATGACATCGCCGGGCTGAAATTTTCTGCGAATGGCGTGCGCCAATAACTCTTTGCGAGAGACTTCGTCGAGGGCGCGAAGGAACAAGCATTGGTCTAGAATGCGGTGATCTGGGCTTGACGCCTGAGGTATGGGCGCGCGCATTGACTATCTCCGATAGCGATGAATGCGAACATTCAAAACGTCAAATCGGTAACGCCGGCTGTAACCAAGCATGAGTTTAGATGGCGCCGCGGCGCCGAAATCGACTGTGAGGAAACCACACTCGCATCGTCGCGTCACCCGCTGCCGAAATTCAAGGAAGACGCGCCGTAGAATATGGACGAGAATAATCGTGTTCTCAATAATCGGTTGTGATCTGCCGACTGATCGTTCGGTTGTGCACGCGCCAGACATGGCTTCTGCGCCTTCCGCCCGCCAACCCCCTCGTTGAATGCTTGAGAAATAACCGACGAAGCCTGTTTTGGCAAGAAGCGGCGCATGCCGTCCTTGGCGGTTAAATCGCGAATAATATACGCGATGCTGTTTCAGCGCTCTATTTGTTGGCGACGCACACATTCTGTCAAACATAGAGAGTCCAGTGACGCCTATCACAGGGCGAAGAACATCTTTGTTGTAGTAATGTCGCCGCCGACGTTCGGCACAGTGGACGCGCATGCATCGACCTTAGAAATTTGTCGGAGCCGTTCTCAGAGAGAGCGACAAGTGTTCAATAGGAGGGTAAAATGTTCACGATGCACAAATTCTGCACTTTCAACCAACTCGCTACAGTTGTCGCGCTCCTTTTCGAAGCTGCAGCCGCCAACACCTCGGCTATCGCCGAAGATCTACCCCAAACAGGTCAATTCAAGATTATTTATTCCGCCACAAGCGTTCCTGCCGCCAAGCCGGTCGCTCTCAACGACACCAAGGATGTCGTCGCCATCACCCCATTTATGATGGCGTTCAACGTTTCTGAAACCGGCTTGCTTCATCGCGCCCCGGGCCGCTGTGCGATCATATTAACGATCGACAAAGCTGCTAAAATGATCGAAGGACACGGCAATTGCACGTACACCGACAAGGACGGTGATACCGTCTACGAAAGTTTTGCTTCGGCTTCGCCCCAGCCGATGGGCGGCGGAGTTCTTTATAAAGGCTCCTGGAAGGGCGGTACGGGAAAATATGCCAGCATAACCGGAGAATTCGACATCCGCAGCAGTCCCGCGGTCTCCACAGAAGCGATATCTCAGTGGATGGGCACAAAGGTCGGCAATTACCAGATCGGCGGCGTTGCGGCGAAGTGACCTGAGCATAAACAGTGTTCGCCAACAAATTTCGGCCGGTCCCGAACGGTGCGGTCGTTCAGTCCATAAGTCGGCTTTCTGACTACGCGCGACATGCGCGTCCGCAACAGGCTCGGGATCAAGCCAACTGGTCGAGCAGAGCCTTGGCCTGCGTCAAATCGGGCGTGTCGAACCCCTCCGTGAACCAACCGTAGACAGGCGCCAAGATGTCGCGCGCCTGAACGCTTTGGCCCCGATCTCGATAAAGCCTCGCCAGACTCATCGCCGCGCACAGCTCAAAGCTTCTCGCTTGTTGCGCGTGTGCGATGTGCAGGGCGCGCGCCAATGCGGCTTCAGCAGCGGAGACGTGGGGAGCGCCCATTTTCAGCAAAATTTCGCCGCGCACGCGATACAGCACAGCCTCAATCCAACGACAGCCCGTGTGCTCGATTTCGGCGGCAGTCTCATCAATTGCAGCAAGCGCAAGCGCAATTTGACCATGCTCGCAAAGCGCCTCCGCGTGAAGGATTGCATAGATAGGCGAGGTATTGTGAGCGGATTGCTCGCGGACAAGGGCCACACCGCGTTTCATCGCTTCGATGCCGTCCACTTGGGAGTCCCGGCGCCATCGTGTCCACCCATCAAAGAAGATGCCTGCTATTCGCCACTGTCGCAGTTCGTACTTTTCGCTGATCTCGATTAAAGCCTTCGCACCGTCAATTGCGAGATCGTCGCGCCGCTGCATCAGGTCCAAAAGGAGCCGATGCCAAACTGAGTAAGCGATCGTCGCAACATGTCCGCTAACTGTTGCGCGTTCGACAGCTTCGTCAGCGCGAGCGATAGCACGCGCGACGTTTCCAAGCGGCCAATTGGTCAGTGAAAGATAAGCCAGGACGCTGACGCCCGGCTCTTGTCCGAAGGCAAGCATCGACACCTTGTCAATCTCTGGCCCGATCATGGTGAGAGCGCGATCGAGGAAGGTTCTGGCGAGTGAAAATTCCCCGGCGGACCAGTATGTGACGCCAGACATTCGATGTGCGATGCCGGCGGCAGCGGATTCGCTCCCTGCCTCGGTTGCGAGCAGGAGTTCTGCCGCAGTCGTCTTCATCGGCTCAAGTTCGCCGCGAACAAAATGGCCAGTCCACAACCCATAATAGATCGAGAACGTCTCCGACAATTCCGTATTCTCAGTGATGAGCTCCCTCGCTCGGACAAACGCCGCGGTCGTCTCCACCGCGCCATGTCCACGCGCTGGAATGAGCACGTTGCCGTAAGCGACCTGCAAGCGCAGCCGGTCAAGCCTTCGCTCACGGCGATCAGGCAGGGCGTCGGCGATATTGATCGCCTTTTCGAAATGTGCGACCGCCTCGGTGATTGCCGAGCGCCGAGCGGCTTGTTCGCCTGCCTTGGTCCAGGCGTCGATCGCAGGCTCCAAAAGCCCCCCCTGCGTGAAGTGGCCGGCGAGGAACTCCGGTTCGGCTTCGGCGCGCTCGGGAAAACGGTCGCGCAAGTTCTCGGCGATGCGAGCGTGCAGCGCCTGACGACGGCTTTTCAGAAGACCTTCATAGGCCGCATCGCGGATCAGCGCATGTTTGAAGCGATAATCCGCGTCCGGCGGCTGGCCATGGACGTGGATGAGGCCCGCCTCCGTCAGGCGCTCCAAACCCTCGCAGAGCTCAGCATCTCCAGCGCACGCCACCGCCCGCAGCAGCGCGTAAGAAAACGCGCGCCCGATCACCGCGGCGACTTGCGCAATCTCGCGCGCCGGCCCCAACCGGTCGAGCCGCGCCGCCAGGGATTGCTGCAAGGTCGGCGGTATCGCCTGTATGTCGCCCGTGTCATGGCGCTCCAGCAGCAGCCGCGTCACCTCCTCGACAAACAGCGGCACGCCTCCGGCGCGCGCGGCCACGCCGTCGATGGTTTGACGCGACAATGCATGGCGGGCGGCGATTTGCCCGACCATTCGTTTGACTTCTTCCGCGTCAAGCGGGGCCAACCCCAGCGCGCCATGATGCGCGCGGATGCTCCACGACGACCGGAACTCCGGCCGTGCCGTGGCGAGGATGAGCAGCGGGGCATCGCCGCCGCGTTCGGCAAGACCGCGCAAGAGCTCAAGCGTGGTCGGATCCGACCAGTGCAGGTCCTCGCAGGCGAGAACGACCGGCTGCGCCCGCGCTCCCGCCATCACCCAAGCCATCAGCGCGCCGAGCTGTTTGCGCCGGAATTCGGCAGGCGACAACCCCTCCAGCGCCCGTTCCGACGGCAAGGGAATGTCGACGAGGGGCGCGAGCAGCGGCAGATGCTCGGAGGGATCGAGATTGAGCAGCGTCAGCGTCGCCTCAAGATCGGCAAGCCTTCGCTCGGGAGAATCGTCGGCGCTAAAACGCTGGCGTCCCCATTCGACGACTGGATGCAGCGCTGTGTTTTGCAAAAGTTGCGAGCAGTTCCATTCAACCCACGTGTGGGGCGTTCCGCTCAGCGTGCGGCGAAACTCCTCCAACAGGCGCGATTTGCCGAGACCGGGCTCCCCGACAATGAGCAGCAATTGCCCTTCGCCGCGTCGCGCGAGCGCCCAGCGTCGGGCGAGCGCGGCCATCTCGTCCTCGCGCCCGACCATAGGCGTCAACGCCCGCGCCGCAAGCCGCCGTCCCGCACCGCTTTGGCGCACCAGCCGATAGAGCGCCATCGGGCCGGCGACGCCTTTGAGTTCGTGCGCGCCAAGGTCCTCCACGACAAACAGGCCTGCCAATTGGCACTGCATGGCGGCTGTCGTCAGAACAGATCCTGGCTCGGCCACCGCTTGCACGCGCGCTGCAATATTTGGCGCATCGCCAAATATCTCACCCGCGGCGTCGACCACCACAAGGCCCGAGGCAATGCCGATGCGCACTGCTAGCCGGGGCCTGCCCGCATCCGCATTGGCCGCATTCAGTTTGGCGAGATCGCGCTGAATCGCCAACGCGGCGCGCGCCGCGCGCTCGGCGTCATTCTCCTGCGCCGTCGGATAGCCGAACAGCGCCATCAAACCGTCGCCGAGTTTCTTGGCGACCCGCCCGCCGAAATCGGTCACCGCCTTGCTCGCCGCATCCAGATAGGCGTTCTCTATGTCGCGCCATTCCTCGGCATCGAGACGCGCGGCGACGCCGGTCGAACCGACGAGATCGCAAAACAGCACGGCGATATTCCGGCGCTCGGCGTCGGCGGCGGCCCCAGTCGTCGACATCGAGACGGTCGAGGCGGGCGCCGCGCTTGCCACGTCGAGGCCGGCGATCGCTTTGAGCAGGCGTTTGCGGTGGCCGAGCGGAAGACCAAGCTTTTCGAGATCGGCGTCGCTCAAGTCCGGCAATATGTCGGCGTCAACCGCAAAATCGCGAAACGTCGCGACATACTGGCCAAGGCCCAAACCCCTTAGCCACGCCTCGATATCCATCGCTGCGGCCCCAGTTCGTCTGACCGATGATCGCCAGGCTGCCAGGCTGAGCGCCCTGTCGTCGGGTAGCCCAACAAAACAGCTGGGAAATCTATCAGAAACGCGCCCAAGACCGTATTAAAAATTAATCTTGCGAATCGGGCGCCTCGAACGACACACAAGGCAGAACATTGTTATAGCTACAAAATTCTCGCTCTTGTTTTGGCGTCCAAAAATTCGTGAACGCGTTTGCTTTTGCTTTGCGCGTTTGCGCGACATTAAAAATGATCGGCGCGTCGCCGCCGCGAGTCGATTTCGTCATTCCTGTCATCACTGACCGAGCCAAGGGCGTTCTGAGTTCCACATATGGGCTAACCGGAGCCGAAGCGTTGTACTGGTGGCTGCCCGGCAACGGTCAGGCGACCCATCACCTCGCCGACTTCGCGCTCGCGAAAATTCTAGCGGTCAATCGCTAGTCGGAACATTTGCAGAGGTCCGCTCAAAACCGTCGCCTGATGCGGCCCCGCCTCCACCTGGAGACCAGCCGTTTTGTGGGCGGGAAATCCCAGCGGCAAAGCATGAGATTGCCAAGCCGCCTCCGCTTTCTTTAATGTAGAACCTATTGAAGGGTGATTCCAGCCAAGCCTGTCGCTGGTCATCCTGCTGATTATTCGCCTTCGTCGCCGTCGCTTCACTCTATTTTTCGGAAAAGCCCTGTCCCGCCCGGCCAAGCCTTCCCGCCGTCCAACGGAAACGCCCGCATGATCATCAACGCCACCTACGATTCGAGCGTCACTTCCCTCAGCCCGACGTTGCAGGCGCAATACGAGGCTGCCGTCGCTGCCGCGGTAAAATATTACGACCAACTCATCGCCAACCCGATCACCGTCAATATAACCTTCAGTTATGGCGAAATCGAAGGACAGCCCGTCGACGCGTCGGACGCCGGCGAGAGCGACTTCAATACTGGAACATATTCATATCAACAGCTTCTCGCGGCGGCACAGGCGACCGACACGACATCCTCAGTTCAGACGACCGCTGCGGCTCTCCTGCCCGCGACCGATCCGACCAATGGAGCCGGCACGTTTGTCGTCAATACCGCCGAAGCAAAGGTTTTGGGGCTTTCCACATATGGCGTCTCGGTTGACGGCTATGTCGGCTTGAGCAGCGCCCTCAGTTACAGCTGGTCGCAATCGAGCATCGCCGGGGGAACTTACGACGCGGTTGGCCTGTTGGAACACGAAATCTCGGAGGTTCTCGGCCGTACCGATGAACTCGGCGTGGACAACCAGTACACGCTGCTCGATTTTTACCATTATACGGCGGCCGGCGGGTCGACCAATGCCGCGCCCGGTTCGGCGGCCGGCGCCCTCGACGAGCCCTTCGTCGCCAATTACAACTCCAACGCCTATTCCTATTTCTCTTATAACGGCACGACCGTCACCCTCCCCTATGATACGCCCGCGCAGGTGGCGCAGGGCGAGGATGTTGCGGACTGGACCGATTCCCTCAAAGGCGATTCCTATGGCACAGCCTATGACGGCAAGGTAGGCGCCATTTCGCAGGCCGATCTCGAGGAGATGAACGTCCTCGGCTATTCCTTCGTCAACACGATTTCGCAAATGCTTTCCACGACCTCGCTGAGCGGCGGCTGGAACAGCGCGATGTCGCTGGGCGCCCCAACGGTTTCCGTCAGTTCGACGCTCGGCGCGCTGTTTCAGGAGACGCAGCTGACGACCGAACTCAAGGCCGCAGACGGTTCCTTCAACGTAGGGGCCGCCGGGGCGGCCACGATCACGGGCGCGGGCACGGGAGACATGAAGATCGCCGGGACCGTCGCGGCGATCGACGCGGCGCTGGCGACGGCGACCTATCAGGCCAACCTGTTTTATTCCGGAACCGACACGATCAGCGTGACGACGACCGACGCCGGCGGCGACACGCCGGCAACGAACAATATCGCGGTGACGCTGAGCGCTTCGACATCGGATTCCATCGCCAACGTTTCGTCCGCCGCGGCGCTCAGCGCCGACATCAAGGCGGTCGATCTCGCCTCGCAAGCAGGAAACAGTTCGGGCGTGCATTACTCGCTTACCCTCAGCGCCGGGGCGACGCTGACGGAAGCCGCCGATCTCGAAGCCATCAATCTCAAGGGCGGGGACACGCTGACCATCAATGGCGCAGGCGCGACCCTGAATGGCGCCGGCGCCTTTCGCGGATTTTTTGTCTATTCAGGCAATGTCACCATTGAAAATTTGACGATCTTCGAACGCGGCGGCGGTCGGCGGCGCGGGCGGTTCCGGCGATAATTCGACAAATGGAGCAAGCGGAGGCGGCGGCGCTGGCCTTGGCGGCGGATTGTTCGTGGCGAATGATTCCGCCGACGGCGCTGCGCCGGCCAATGTGACGCTCGACAGCGTCGTCTTCAGCGCCGATTCTGCCGTCGGCGGAGCCGGAGGCGGCGTTGGAAGCGGAATCGCCAATTTTGGCGGCGGCGGCGGTTTGGGCGGCAATGGGGGCGCAGATAGCGGAGGCGGAGGCATTGACGCGAACGCGTCATCCGGTGGATCGCCCTCCGCGGCCGGTATCGTGGCGGGAGCGTCAGGAGGCGGATCCGGTTATACCGCGGGAGGCGCCTCGGGAGGCGCTGGGGGCGCCGGCGGGGGCGGCAGCGGGGGCGGCGGTGGCGTTGACGGCGCCAATGGAGCCACGGGTGGAGGCGCTGGCGGCTTCGGCGGCGGCGGCGGGGGCACGCTAGGCGGCTATGTCAACGGCTCCTCCGTCGGCGGCGGCGCTGGAGGTTTCGGCGGCGGCGGCGGCGGAAGTTTTTGGAACAGCGGCGGCGTGGGCGGCTTCGGAGGCGGCGCCGGCGCCAGCGCCACATCGTCCGGAACCGTCTCTGGCGGCTTCGGCGGCGGCTCTTCCGGCGAGGGCAAAGGCGGCGGCGGCGGCCTCGGCGCGGGCGGCGGTATTTTTGTCCAGGGCGGCGCGGCGCTGACTGTTGACGGCGGCTCCTTATCCGGAGGCTCGGTCACAGCCGGACTGGGCAACACTGGCAGCGGCAATGGCCAGGCCTATGGCTCCGGCATTTTCCTCCAGGGCAATCAGAATATCGTCTTCGCCCCCGCGGCCGGCCAGACGGAAACCATTTCCGATGTCATAACCGACATGACCGGGTCAAAGGACGCCAGCGGCCAGACCGGCTCTGGAAGCCTGACCCTCGACGGCGCCGGCGTGCTGACGCTCGACGCGCAAAACACTTTCACCGGCGGCGTGACGATCGAGCTGGGCACGCTGGAGCTTGCCACGCCGCAGTCCGAGGGTAGCGGCGACGTCACCTTCAGGGGCGGCCTGACCACGCTGCAGATCGACGGGACGGCCATGCCGACGAACGTCGTCGCTGGCTTCACCCTGGCCGTGCAGCAAACGATCGATCTCCGCGGCGTGGCGTACAACGGAATCGGCTCCGCGACCTTGCTCGCCGGAAATGTCCTCGAAATTGTCGCCAATGGCGCGACCTACGAGGTGAATCTCGATCCGACCGTCAATTACGCAGGCCTGAACTTCATCCTTTCCTCCGACGGCCAGGGCGGAACCGATATCAATCTCTACGCGGCAGGCGCGGCCGTCACCGATAACGGCGGCGGAGTGACCGTGAACTTCCCCAACGCCTCGGGAGACCTTGCGAACCTCAACAATACCTCTGGCGACTGGGATCAGGTGAACGGCTCCGGCGGCGTCGTCAAACTCGATGGCGCCCAAGCCACAGTGTATGGCGGCGGCGACACCGTCTATCTGGCCGGCGGTTCGGGCGATGCAGCCAGCCTCTACAACACCGGCGGAAACTGGGACTGGGTCTATGGCTCGAATGGCGATGTCTATCTGAACGGCGCGCAGGCGGCGATCCAGGGCGGCGGCGACGTCATCGTTTTCGTCTCCGGCGCGAGCAATGCGGCGAGCCTCTACACCACCGGCGGCAATTGGGACTGGGTCTACGCAACAAATGGAACCGTCTATCTGAACAGCGCGCAGGCCGCGGTCCAAGGCGGGGGCGAAACAATCAATTTCTCAAGCGGCTCCGGCAATGCTGCGGGGCTCTACAATACCGGCGGAAACTGGGACTGGGTCTATGGGTCCGACGGATCGGTCTATCTGAACAGCGCACAGGCTGCGGTCCAGGGCGGCGGCGACGCCATCGCCTTCAGCAGCGGTTCAAATAACGATTTGAGCCTCTACTACAGCCAGGGGATTTGGGACACTGTCTATGCAAGCGGCGGAACCATCTATCTGACCGGCGCGCAGGCCGCGATCTATGGCGGCGGCGAAAAGGCTTATTTCGCCGGCGGCACTGGCAATGCCGCAAGCCTCTACAACACCGGTGGAAGCTGGGACTGGGTCTATGGATCGAAGGGCGCAATCTATCTGAACAGCGCGCAGACGGCGATCCAGGGCGGCGGCGACGCCGTCTATTTCGCCAGCGGTTCGGGCATTGCCGTGAGCCTTTACGGAACAGGCGGAAACTGGGACTCGGTCATCGGTTCGAACAGCGCCGTCTACATCAATGGCGCGCAGACCTCGGTCTCCGGCGGCGGCGATACGATCACGCTGGACGGCAATTCCAGCGACGCGCTGGCCCTCTACAATACGGGCGGCGCCTGGGATTCGGTCGGCGCATCGAACGGAACGATCTACGTGAACAGCGCCCAGGCCTCGGTGACCGGCGCCGGCGACACTTTGGACCTGTACGGCTCAAACTCGCTGTCGCTGTTTGGAACGTCGGACGCGCTCGTGTTTCAGCCGGCCATCGGCGTGAACGCCGTCAATGACTTTGTGGCGTCTGACACCATCCAGTTCAGCAAATCGGATTTTTCCAGTTGGTCCGTGCTTTCGAGTTCGAGCCACATGCATCAGTCCGGCGCGAATACTATGATCTCGCTCGACGCGTCCGATAGCGTCACCCTGACGAATGTTCAGATGTCGAGCCTGGTCGCCTCGCAATTCAAGTTCGTTTAATCGACAAAAAAGGGCGCCGAATTATTCGCGCCCCTTGCCCAGGACGGGCATCGGAAAGCCGTCATTTCTCTTGATTCTCAGATCCGTTCTGGGGCGCCGGCTGCGGTTTGTTGGCTTCGTGATGACCGATCGCGCAGCCAGCCGCCGCACCCATCTTGCCGTGCCCGGCCATATGTCCCGCAACGCCTCCGACAATCGCGCCCTTGATGCAGCCTTTCGCCATGACCGGCGCGGCCGACAGCGGAAGCAGAATGACAAGCGCCAACATTCCCGAAGTGGTCTTCATGTGGGTGCGCCCTTGATTCTGCGAGGATGCGATGACTGCGGATGGCCTCCTCGTAACGGGCGTCCGACTTGTCCTTCGCTTGTCCTGACAACGCACGACGTCGAGCCATGTTCCGGCAAGGCGGCCGCCCTATTGCAAGGCCGTGGCCTGCGGCCGCATGGGGCAATCCACGCAAGGGAATATGCTTCTCGGATTTCCCGTAATGGGCGCCGCGTTCAAGGCCTCGCAATTCAGGCTCAGCGGGCAGGCTTTTTGCAAATTCGTCTGATCGTATCTCAGGTCGGCGCGGGCGAATTGCAGGTGGATCCATTGAATCCGGATCTTCTCGAGATTGTCGCCCACCGCCATATTCAACCTGCTGATTTGGTTATTATTACCTCTGCAAATTGTCACATCTGATTCTACTCGCAATGGTAAATTTTTCCTTAACGACTCCGCCATTGGTGCTGTCGCGCGTCATGTCAACGCGGCAGCGCCATTTCGGGCGCGATGAACTCCTGCCGGATTGTGTCGAAAATCAGCAATATCGGCACCGCCAGCAGCGCCCCGACCGCCCCCCACATCCAGCTCCAGAACACGATCGAAATGAAGACGACGAAGGGATTGATCTCGAGGCGATGCCCGAGCAGGGCTGGAACGATCGCGTTTTCCGCGACGAGATGCACGGCCAGGAAGCCGGCGGCGGGCGCAAGTCCGAGACCAATCTGGGGATGAGCCGCGATGCCTCCGGCGGCGAGCGCCAGCGTAACAAGCGCCGCGCCGAAATAGGGAATGAAGCAGGCGAAGAAGGTCAGCGCGCCCCACAGCAGCGGCTTCGGCAATCCCGACACCCAGGCGATCAGAGTCGTCGCCAGGCTGACGCTCGCATAGATGGTCGCGGCGGCGCCGAAATAAAGCGCCAGCGAGTCCTCGACGGCGTTGACGATGCGCAGGGCTGAAAAACGCTGATCGCGATTGGTCCAGCTCATGATCACCCATCTCCGCAGGGATTGCCGTCCGGCGACGAAGAAGGCCATGGTCACGAAAAAAATTCCGAACTCGCCGATCGCCGGCGTGACGCCGCCAAAAAATGCGGTCAGTCCGGCAAACCCCTTGTCCATCAGAATTGAGCCGCCGGTCTGGCCGCCAACGGACGAGGACAGCCCCCGCTGCGCCGAAAGAAACGGCTGCGTGATCGGCGCCAGCGCATTGACGAGCGATTTGAGCATTTCCGGCGCATGCGAGATGAAGCCGGCAAGGGGTTCGAGCAGGGAATTGACAAAAATCACGATCAGCGATCCCGCGATGGAGAGAAGGCCGATAGCCGAAATCAGGGGCGGCACGCCCGCCCGCGACAGGCGATCGACCATGCGCGAGAGCAAGGCGCCAAAGATCAGCGCGGCGATCATCGGCGCCAGCAGTTCCGACATGGACCGCATGACTGCGAAAGCCGCCAGGAAGAAAAGGCCGATCATCGACCAGTCGGCGATTTCGCCCCGGCGTTCGGTAAACCCTGGCATGAACATCGCTCCCGCCGCCACAGCAACCGTGTCGACCGGTCATCCAACGTCCGCCTTGCGGCAAAGTTCAGTATGCGCTTCGAACCAAATCGCTGCGGTTGAATTGTCGAAGGGCGGCCTCCGTCGCGGTCGGAAACACATGCCCGTCTTTTCGGTCAATCACATCACCAGCTACAGCTATGCTGCGCCCGTCCGCCTCGGCGAGCATCGGATGATGTTGCGCCCACGCGACAGCAACGACCAGCGCCTGCTCGACGCGCGGCTCGACATCGATCCGACGCCGCGCCGCCTGCGCTGGATCCACGACGTCTTCGACAATTGCGTCGCCGTTGCGGATTTTTCCGACGCGACGCGACAATTGCGCGTCGAAAGCCGCATCCTTGTCGAGCACACGCCGTTTGAAGGCAGCGAGTTTCTGCTCGACGAACGGGCCAAACTCTATCCCTTCGCCTATGACGGAGAGGAAATGCCCGACCTCGCCCGTTCGATCGAACGGCATTATGCCGATCCCCATGGCGAACTCGACAAATGGGTCCGTCGCTTCCTGCATCAGGGACGCGACACCGAGACGGCCGAGCTGCTCATGACCCTCAATTATGCGATCAAGGAAGGGCTCTATTACGAACGGCGCATCGAGCAGGGCACGCAGTCTCCGCTCCTGACCCTGGCGCGGCGGCGCGGTTCCTGTCGCGACTTCGCGACCCTGATGATGGAGGCGGCGCGGGCGCTGGGCTTTGCGGCGCGTTTTGTCTCCGGCTATCTCTACGTGCCCGACCGCGATGCCGCTCACGCCTATCTTGGCGGCGGCTCGACCCACGCCTGGGTGCAGATCTATCTGCCAGGCTCGGGCTGGGTCGAATTCGATCCGACCAATGGCATCGTCGGCAATCGCGATCTCATCCGCGTCGCGGTCGCCCGCGAAGCGCAGCAGGCCATTCCGCTGCACGGTTATTACTACGGCAAGTCTTCGGAGGAGGACAGGATGGATGTCACCGTCCTCGTCCGCCAACTCTCGGAAAGCGACGCCGCGGGAACCGGGACGCGCTGAAAGTCGTTATCATCGGCCTGTCTGAACTTGCTCGGATCGGGTTCCAGAAAATCGCGTCCGGCCAGAACGCCGGTCGCCCTCGTCCGAGATTGATTTCATGCTGATTGAAGCCGGTTTTCATATCGCATTCGACTGTCCGGCGGAAACGCCGATGCTGTTGCAGCTCAATATCCATCCGTCGCGCGAGGCCGACTTACGATCGCCTGACATAATCCTGTCGGACCCGATCCTGCCAATGTCCGCCTATCTCGATGTGTTTGGAAATCGCGTCACGCGGCTTGTTGCGCCGCCCGGCCGTGTCGCGTTCAAAAATCATTTCGTCATCGCCGATTCCGGCGAGCGGGAGGAAACGCCGCCTGACGAAGACCTCACGCCCGTCGCCCGGCTTCCCGACGACGTGCTGATCTACCTGACATCGAGCCGCTATTGCGACAGCGACAAGCTCCAGGATTTCGCCTGGGCGAATTTCGGCAATATCGCCGGCGGCTACCGCCGCGTGCAGGCGATCTGCGATTTCGTGCACGAAAAGATCCGCTTCAGCTATCCCGACGCGCGCCCCACGCGTTGCGCCAGCGACTCGATGCATGAGGGCATCGGCGTCTGTCGCGACTTCGCTCACCTCGCAATCGCGCTCTGCCGCTGCATGAACATGCCCGCACGTTATTGCACAGGATATCTCGGCGATATCGGCGTTCCCCCCGATCCCGCGCCGATGGATTTCAGCGCATGGTTCGAGGTTTTCCTTGATGGTCGCTGGTTCACGTTCGACGCGCGCCACAATGAGCCCCGCATCGGCCGCGTCGTGATGGGGCACGGGCGCGACGCCGCGGACGTGCCGATCTCCACTGCGTTCGGCATCGCCAATCTCGTGCTTTTCGAGGTCGTGACGAACGAGCTGAAACGCCAAGGCGCGACCAGATCCGGAATGGGGCTCGCCGGCCAGGCAAACCAGGCGGAACCCGATCGCGCGATGCAGCGTTAGGTCCCGGTCCCGATTTGCTTTTGCATCGCGACCGCCTTCATCGAACGAGCTAGTTTCGACGGCGTCCGGCTCGGCCCGGCGCGATGGCCTATTCCTCGATGACCGGCTGCATCACAACAAAGGAGGCTATCATGGGAAGAGGAATCCTGCTCTGGCTGCTGGGCGTGCCAATACCCATCATCATATTGCTCGCGCTGTTCTTCCATCACTGAGGCGGACATGCGTTTCCAGGATCAGGCGACGACGCGCCTCCAAGCGCCGGCGCGACGTCAAACGCCAAAAGAGGCGGCGCGCTACATCCTTGTCGTCGACCACCAGCCCAAGCGGGGGTTCGACAATCGCGAGGAAGCGGAAGCCGAGGCGTCGCGCATCCTCGACCGGTTTCCCTGTCTCAAGGTCTGCGTCGAGGAAAACGAAGACAAAGCCGCGCGTTCTTGAACGCGCGGCTTTTGGCGTTGCATTCGAGGGGAGCGAAACATGTCCACCATAATTCTTATCATTCTTGTCTTGTTGCTGCTCGGCGCCTTGCCGACGTGGCCACACAGTTCGAGTTGGGGCTATTACCCGAGCGGCGGGCTGGGCCTGGTCTTGATCATTGTCATCGTGCTCATTGCAACAGGACGCATGTAGCGCCGGCGACTGGACGCATGTAGCGCCGGGCGACAAAAAGGCGACCTCGACAGGTCGCCATTTGGTTTTTCGTGTGAGCGAATTAGACCTATCGGGAAGCCTGTTTGTCGAGGTCCCGCGCCATCTGCAGATGATGCTCGAGCATCGGCTCTTCCTTCTGCGCCCATTGCTTGAGATCTGCATTGTCGCCGCTGTTGGCGTAGCGCTGGAACAACGACACGACGTCCTTGTGACCGGAATACTGATCGGCCCGATATTGCTTGTCGAAATCGGCGCTCTTGAGTTTTTCGAGCTTGCTCAATTCCGACTGCTGTTTCGAGGTCGGTTCGCTGGGAAGCGTCACGTCGATCTTTTTCGACTGGATCAGCTCCTTGAGTTCGTTACCCATTTTCTCATGGTCCGCGACCATCTGGTCTGCGAAGGCCTTGGTCGCAGCGTCCCCGTCTTTCTGGGCCAATTGGCTGGATCGGATCTCGAACAGATTGCCCGTGACGGCCTCGTTGACGAAGTCCGCCGTGGTCGGCGCTATGCCCAGGGCGGAGTTGACGCCGAGCTTCTCGCTCGCCGTTTCGGCGAAGGCGGGAAAGGTCAAAAGCGCGCAAGTTGTCGCGAGAATAATTCTTTTCATGCGTAGCTCCAAAGCTTCTGCGGCGCGCGGCCGCCAGGAAAGAAGAGTGGAGCCAACGTCGCACGCGCTTCGAAGGTTGCCTCACAGTGCGGAATTTTTATTGTTTACAATGCGTTCTGCTCACGCTTCATGCTTTTTTGCGACGCGTCGCGGCGGCTTTTCGCGCGGAAGCGGCACGCTCTGGCGCTGGCCGTCCCGCTGAGGCCTCGCCGCCCAATGCGCCGCCGCGATGGGCAGCCGGATGGCCAGTCTCCGCGCCGCGCCCGGAGCCGCCAGGCTTCTTGCCGCCGCCGTCGTCCTTGTTGACAGTCGCCCAGGCGCGGCGCTCGGCTTCCGTCTCAGGCACGCCGCGGCTTTCGTAACTCGCCTCGATGTCCTGCGCCTTCCTGACCTGCTTGTCGGTATATTTGGACTTGTCGCCGCGCGGCATGATTGCCTCCTCCGATTGCCGCGACAAACCGCGACTGTTCCTATTTGTTCCCGGTTTCAGGAACATCTCCAGCGACGGCGCGTTGCTGGCGTCTCGCAGATCGGAGACGAGCAATGCGCCGCACGAACACCCCTGGCGAACTCAAGGAGCTCGCGCGAAAACGCGCCCAGCGCGAAGCGAAGCAGCCTTATGCGGGAGAGATGGAGGATCGCGAGGCGGAGGCCCTGGAGAAGCGTCCGCGCGGACAGGAATCGCCTGCGGATTCGGCCGGGAGGAAAACGCATGGCCAGTAGCGACGACAGGGACGGTTTTCGCAATATCGAGCGCGACGCGATCAAACCGCCGCCGCATTACAGGGAACGGCATCCTCAAGTGTTGACCGCCGACACGGCGAGACAGGGACCGGGAGGGAAACGGGTGCTGATCGTGCTCGTCCTGAGCCTCGTCGCCGTCATGCTGGTCTGGGCGACGGGCGGCTTGCTGCGCTGGTGGTAAAAGCATGCCGGTATCCGCTTCGCCTGCAAAGGCTTCGAAACGAAAACTTTCGGCGGCTCGACCTGATTTGGTTGGGACTGAGCCTGCGGATCAGCGCTCTTTACGGGTCGTCCGCCGGTCACGGATCGATTTCGGCGACCGCGCGTTGGAAACGGAAAGATCCGGAGCCATGCCGCCATGTTTCTGTTCGTTCTCTTGCTTTTGGTGCTGCTGCTGCTCGGCGGAGGCGGAGGATACTACGGACGCGCGCGCGGCTGGGGAACGCGCGGGTTCTCGGGCTTGCTGGTGACTGTGCTGATCGTCCTGCTGCTCGTGTGGACGGTCAACGAATTGCTCATTCCGCCGACGCCCATGCCCGCGGGCGCGCCCTCGATCATACGGTGATTACACCCTTTGATCCGTCGCCTACCGCTTAATGCCGGCCGAGCGGCGCGGCGTCGGCGCTATTGTTCCGACATGCGCCGCCAGAAATTGGAGGCGCGGACGAATTCAACGACCGTCCCCTGAGGTTCGGCGTGTCGCACGGTCGGCGAATTCGTCCCTTGTCGGAGCCGCCTGCAGACGATCTCCTGCTCAGGAGGCCTCATTCACCGCCCATAATTTTGGCGGCGCTTGAACCATCCCATCCTGTGCGACCGCCTCCGTTCCGCTGGCGTTCCGCGCAAGCGCATCGAGGAGTTGCCGGTTGGAGGCTTCCAGGTTGCCGATGTGATCGATATGGCGCCGCAAGTCCTCGCGCTGACGCTGGTTCGTCCGTGTGAGGAAATCCACCTTCGACACCAGGGCTGACTGTCGAACGTCGAGATCGTAATATTGTTTTTCTCGAACGGAGAGCCCTTCAGCGGCGCGCCGTTCCCGCTCTTCGGCCTCCTTGACCCGCGCCAGGCTGTCTTTCTGCAATTGCGCGAACTGAGCCTGCATCGTTTCCAGCGCGGTCTTGACGCGGCTGTGCTCCTCGCATTCGCCGGCATATTTCCTGGTGAGCGTTCCCAACTCGGCTTCAAGCCTTTCCACATCGCTGTTGGCGGAGACAAAGTCGCATTTGAGTTGCGCCGCCTCTCGCACAAATGTCTGCAGGGCGGCGTCGTGCTCACGCATCTTCTGGGAATAGGCCGCATTTTCTTCGATGATCCGCTGGCGCGAGGCCTCCGCGGTGGTGACTTTCTGAAAAAGATCGTTGATCGCGCCCTGCGACTTGGCGAACTCCGCCTCGAGAGCTATCGCGTGCCGCTGGTTATCGGAAAGTTGGGCCCGGACATTACGCAGTTCGTCTTCCGCTTGCAGGGCCGCGGGGCGGTAATGCATGAGTTCGCGTTCGGACTCCGCCAGACGGCGCTTGAGATCGGATTCGGATGCCGCCAGACGGCTGTTGACCTGCTCGCGTTCGACGTTGGACTTCAGCGCGTGCGTCAAAAGCGGCTGCAATGTCGCCATTCTGCTGGTCAGCAGCTCCAGTCCGATCTGCCAGTCGGAAATGAGCTTCGACTGCTCGCATTTGAGAAAGATCGCCTGTTCCTTGACGGCGTTCATCAACGAGGAAAGCTCGTCGTCCTGACTGTCATTCGCCAACCTCGGCGGCGTCATGATTTCAACTGCCGGCTCTTCTTCCTCCAGCTCCGGATTGGCTGCGGTAAACGCCTCGATCGAGGTCGAAGATTTGGTCGAAACCTTTTGCCGCACCATCGTTGGCCCGCGCCCAAAGTAATTGCCAATCAGAGCCATCATTGCCTCCCATAAAAAGTCGAACGTCCGTCGCCCCGGCCATCTTGGACGAGGATTTCCAATGTTTTGTTTTTACGCTTGTTCGCGTCGCGAACCTTCGACATTGCGCGAGGGCCGGACGCTTTTGCACTGGGGGACGCCGCAAAAGTGATTCGATTTTATACTAAGGTGAGCGGGTCAGCCTGCGTCTGTCAATCGCAAACACGAATAGTTTCAATGGCGTTGCTGTACCAATAGTTCTGACGGGTCTGAAACTTTAGGGAATACGACCACCAAGCGGCTGATTTGAAATAATTTTCAAGCGTTACGCCAGCTTGCCCGCATCGTCGGCGCGACGGTTTCTAGATGTCGTCGCGAAGCCGGACACCATCGGAAATCCAAGGAAAAGACCGAACCTAGCCCTGCACGTCACGCAAAAACGTGACATGCCCCATCTTGCGGCCGGGACGCGCCTCGCGCTTGCCGTAGAGATGCAGGCAGGCGCCCGGCTGCGCCAGATAGTCGCGCCAGCGCGAAATATCGTCGCCGATCAGGTTGCGCATTTCGGCGGGACCATGCGCGCGGACGCTGCCGAGCGGAAAGCCGCAGATGGCGCGCACATGCTGCTCGAACTGCGAGGTCGCCGCGCCATCGATTGTCCAGTGGCCGGAATTATGGACACGCGGAGCGATTTCGTTGACGAGCAGCTTCTTGCCCTGTGCTCCCGAGACCAGAAACATTTCCACCGCGAGCACGCCGACATAGTCGAGCGCCTCGGCGATTCGCTTCGCCTTTTCCACCGCGCGGGCGGAAAGCTCATCTCCGATGCCGGCGGGAATCGTGGTCGTGGCGAGGATGTGATGCTCGTGTGCATTGCGCCCGACCTCCCAGGCGAGGAAGGAGCCATCCAGGCCGCGCGCCGCCACGACGGAGATCTCGCACTCGAAGGGCACGAATCCCTCGAGTATCGCCGGCTGGCCACCGAGCGAGTGGAACGCGGCCGCAAGATCGGAGCCTTCGCGGATCAGCAACTGTCCCTTGCCATCGTAGCCGAAGCGCCGCGTCTTGAGGATCGATGGACGGCCGATATGGCCGACCGCGCGGGCCAGCGCGCCGGCATCGTCCACCTGCGCATAGGGCGCAACCTCGATGCCAAGCCCGGCGATGAAGTCCTTCTCGACGAGACGGTCCTGCGTCAACTCGAGGACTTCAGGAGAGGGTCGCACGGGCTTTTGCGCAGCCAGCACTTCGGCCGTGCGCGCGGGAATGTTTTCGAATTCATAGGTGACGACATCGACCGCGGCGACGAAGCGGGCGAGCGCCCCCTCGTCCTCGTAAGGCGCGACCGTGGCGCTGGCGGCGACGTCTATCGCTGGATCATTGTCGCGGTCAGTATAGACGTGGCAGGAGAGCCCGAGGCGGGCCGCGGCCAGCGCGAGCATCCGGCCGAGCTGGCCGCCGCCGACAATTCCGAGGCGCGCGCCGGGCGAAAGTCCATTGGTCGATCGACCTGGATCGGACAGCGATGAAATCGGGTCAGACATTTTCGGGCCGCTCCGCGACCTCCGCCGTCTGGCGTTCGCGCCACGCATCGAGCCGCGCCGCGAGCTCCTTGTCGTTCAGCGCGAGAATCGACGCGGCGAGCAAGGCGGCGTTGATCGCGCCGGGCTTGCCGATCGCCAGCGTGCCGACCGGCACGCCGCCGGGCATCTGCACAATGGAATAGAGCGAATCCTTGCCCGACAGCGCCTTGGATTCGACGGGAACGCCGAGCACCGGCAGCGGCGTCATGGCCGCGGTCATGCCCGGCAGATGGGCGGCGCCGCCGGCGCCGGCGATGATCACCTTGAAGCCGGCCGCGCGCGCGCCCTTTGCAAAGGCCGTCAGCCGGTCGGGAGTGCGGTGGGCGGAAACGATCCGCACGTCGGCGTCGACGCCCAGCGCCGCCAAGGTTTCGCTGGCATGACGCATGGTCGCCCAATCGGACTGGCTGCCCATGATGATGGCGACGGGAGATTTTGTCTTGGGCACTTGCTTGGGTCCGCGGGGGATTGCCGGAAGGCGACGTGTCTAATGCAAAAGCCGGCCCAGCGAAACCTAAATCTCTGCCGGCGAAGCACTCCGCTCCGCGTCGACCGCCGAGAGCTTGAAAATCAAGCGATTATGTCGGGCGTCAAGGCGTCCTCGAGGAAGCTGATGCGGTCGCGCAACGCGAGCTTGCGCTTTTTCAGCCTCTGCAGTTGCAGCCTGTCGCTGGCGCCCACAGCCATCAGCGCGTCGATGGCGGCGTCGAGATCCCGATGCTCCTGCCTCAGACGCTCGACTTCATTGATGAATTCAGCGCGCTCTTCTTCGCTCAGTTCTTTGCTCATCGAAAGCCGCTGGCCATTTCCCGCAGGCGCAACGTGCGCCCCTTTGCGTCGATTATGTGCGCCCCGCGCGGCAAGAGCAAGGCCAAGATGGGGACATTCGCCGCCTGTCGTTAGGTCATTCATAAACCATTAAGGCAGGACCTTTTGAGCAGAATTTTTCCCTTGCAGCCGAATGCGATCGTGTCACAATCCTGTCGTCGTAGCATCGATAGGAGTTGCGCATGTCTATGCAAAGCCATCTCGCCGAACTCGAACGCCGCCATATGTCGCTGCAACGAGAGATCGAGAAAGAGGAAATTCACCCCTCCGTAGATGAGCTGAAACTGCATGAACTGAAGCGACGGAAATTGCTGCTCAAGGACGAAATCGCCAAATTGCGCCATGAAACGGCGATGGAAACGGTGCACTGACGCAGCAATAGGAAATTTCGAAAAACGCCGCCGGGATCGCAAATCCCGGCGCTTTTTTATGCCGTTCCGGCGACGAGGGACCGCCCGTTCACTGACAGCGCCAACTCCGCGGGCCGATCATTCCAGACCCGGCGCGCGAGGACGGCGAAAAGCAGCGCGACGACCGCCGCCCCGAGCGAAACATGAGCGTAGAGCGCCAGAGGCCGGGCGAAGGCGGGCAGCATATAGGCGACAAGCAGCACGGTTTTCTCATAGGGCAGGAACTGCGTCGCCAGAGCCCGGGTCAGCAGGAAACCGAGCGGCAGGGCCAGCAGAGTCAAGTCGTAGTCGAGAATGAAAGGCGTGACGAGCGGCGCCGCGGCTGCGATCAGCACGCCTTGCGTCAGGGCGTCCTTCGTCCGGCGCAAGAGTCCGGCGAGCGCAAGGCAGGTTGCCCCGGCAAGCAACGCCTGTCCGGCATAGGCGAGGCCCACCGTGCCGCCGAGCATGCTGATTGCGGCGAAAAGGCTTTGCATCTTCTCCGGCTCGACCATCCCCTGTTCGAGCGTGGCGCGGGCGACCGGCGCCTCGGCCAGGAAAGCGCGCCAGGTCGGCTCGCCGAAAACGACGTAACTTGCGACGCATAGGGCCAGAGCCGTCGCGCCCATGGCGACGAGCGCGCGCCAGCGCCCGCCCAGCGCCAGGCCGAGCGGCAGAAGCAGGGCGAGCTGGGGCTTGAAGCAGAGCAGACCGAAACAGGCGCCGGCCAGCAGCGGGCGCGCGCCGAGCAGGACCGCGCCAGCAGCGAACAGGCCCGTCGTCAGCAAGGCGTTCTGGCCGTGGCCGAGCGTGGTGAAAACAGCGGGAAAAGCCAGGACCGGCAAGACGCCGATTCCATTCGCGACGATTTGCCGCAGAGCTTTCAGGTAAAGCAAGCCCGTCGCGCCCAGCCACGCCGCAAGGGCGACGAGGTAGGGCGCGAGCCCCAGCGGCAGACAGAGCAGGAGGAAGACCGGAGGATAGAAAAAGGCGTACCAGTCGAGACGAGCGCCAAAAAAGGCCTGTTCGGCGGCGTGGTGGGCGGCGGGATCATAGACCGAGGCGGGAGCGCCGGAAATGGCCAGCCGCGCCGCCGTCCAGAAGCTGACAAAGTCGGTTCCCAGCGGTTCGCCGCGCCTGTCAAGGCCGTGGCCTGAGGTCAGGAACAGGCCGATCAGGCCCAGGATCTGCACGCCCGCGAGGATGCGCACATAGACGCGCGCCCGGTCGGCGTCGAGCCATCGCGCCTCGCGCAAGATTTCCAACAAATTGATCCGGGAAAAATTGATCTGGGACATGGGCGGCTCGCGGCTTGAGCCGTCTATTTGGCATTGCGGCCGTTAAAATTCGCGCAACGGCGGCCGCAGTTCGCGGCGAAGCCCTGTTTCGCCTTCACCTGTCGGAATGGATATTAGCCGAAGGGTTGATCGCGCCATTCTGGACTTATCGTGCGGGCCGGCGCAATTTCCGATGCAAAAACCGGACCCGCGAAGCCTATTTCGCGACCGAAACGCGAGAGGAAACAAGATGGCGAGCCGCTACCCTGAAATCTATCAATCCTGGCTGAAGGAACCGCTCGCATTCTGGGCGGAAGCCGCCAAGGAGATCGACTGGATCAAGCCGCCCAAGACCGTGTTCGACCCGAACGCCGGCGTCTTTGGTCACTGGTTCCCCGACGGCACGCTCAACACCTGCTACAACGCGCTCGACCGGCATGTGAAAGGCGGCCGCGCCAAACAGGCCGCGCTGATCTACGACAGCCCCGTCGCCGGCATCAAGCGCACCTACACCTATGAGCAATTGCTGGCCGAAGTGAACGCGGTCGCTTCCGTTCTCAAGGATTTCGGCGTCGGCAAGGGCGACCGGGTGCTGGTGTACATGCCGATGATCCCGGAGGCCGTGATCGGCGTCCTCGCCTGCGCCCGCATCGGCGCCATTCATTCCGTGGTGTTCGGCGGTTTCGCGTCGAAGGAGCTCGCAACACGCATAAACGACTCCGAACCCAAGATGATCCTGGCCGCATCGTGCGGCATCGAGCCGAACCGCGTCGTCAAGTACAAGCCTTTGCTCGACGAGGCCATTGACCTCGCCGCCGTCAAGCCGGAGAAGGTTCTGCTGCTCCAGCGCCCGCAGGAGCCGGCCAAGATGGTCCCCGGACGCGATTTCGACTGGGGCGATCTGGTCGTTGCGGCGCTGGCGGAGCGCCGCACGGTCGAGCCGGAGGAAATGAAGGCGACCGATCCGCTCTATATCCTTTATACGTCAGGCACCACGGGCGTCCCGAAGGGCGTGGTGCGCGACAACGGCGGCCATGCCGTGGCGCTGAAATGGACGATGAAAAACCTTTATGGCATCGAGCCCGGCGAGGTTTTCTGGGCCGCTTCCGACGTCGGGTGGGTGGTCGGCCATTCCTACATCATCTACGCCCAGCTGCTGCACGGCGCGACAACGGTTGTCTATGAGGGCAAGCCGATCGGCACGCCCGACCCGGGCGCTTTCTGGCGAATGATCGAGGAATACAACATCGCCGCGCTGTTCACCGCGCCGACCGCCTTCCGCGCCGTGCGCAAGGAAGACCCGAACGCCGAATATCTGAAGAAATACAATGTCGGCAAATGCCTGCGCACCTTGTTCCTGGCCGGCGAGCGCGCCGATCCGGACACCGTCGCCTGGGCCGAGCAGATACTGGGCGTTCCCGTCATCGACCATTGGTGGCAGACCGAAACCGGCTGGGCCATCGCCGGCAATCCCATTGGCCTCGGCGCCCTGCCGGTCAAGCACGGCTCTCCCACGGTGGCCATGCCCGGCTACGATATCCAGATTGTCGATGAGGGCTGCCATCCCGTGGGCACCGGCAAGATGGGCTCGATCGTCGTGAAGCTGCCGCTGCCTCCCGGCAATCTGCCGACCCTGTGGAAGCAGGACGGCCGTATGCGCGAGTCCTACCTGCAGGATTTCCCCGGCTATTACAAAACCGCCGATGCCGGTTTCGTCGATGAGGACGGCTATCTCTATATCATGGGCCGCACCGACGATATCATCAACGTCGCGGGCCACCGGCTTTCGACGGGCGGCATGGAGGAAGTGCTGGCCTCGCATCCGGATGTCGCGGAATGCGCGGTCATCGGCGTCAAGGACGAGTTGAAGGGCGAGCAGCCTTGCGGCTTCGTCGTGCTGAAATCGGGCGTGACCCGCTCGCCGCTCGAAATCGAGAAGGACATCGTCAAGCTGGTGCGCGACAAGATCGGCCCTGTCGCGGCCTTCAAGATCGCCATTTGCGTCTCGCGTCTGCCAAAGACGCGTTCGGGCAAGATTTTGCGTGGAACAATGAAGAAGATCGCCGATCACGATCCCTGGACCATGCCCGCAACCATCGACGATCCCTCGATCATGGACGAGATCATGGCGGCGCTCGAAAACAAGGGCGTGTAACGACGGGACTTCCCGGTCAAGACAAGCAAAGCCTCGGCGTTCGCGCCGAGGCTTTTTCTTTGGCAAAGATGTCCCTTGCTTGTAAAAAATATAATCGCCTTTTCTTTGAGGGCCTCGCTTCTAGCGCCAATGAGTCAACCTCTGTATTCAAGGGACGCCCGGCCGTCCGATCCGGCCTGCCAATCCCCCAGTCGAGGGCCGCCCATGAGCGATGCAAACCGACACCGACCTCCCGCCTTGCAACGTTGGCATGAGATCGTCGCAACGCGCGATGCCGCGGCGCTCGACGATCTGCTGGCCGAGGACGTGACCTTCCATTCGCCCGTCGTGCATACGCCGCAGGTCGGCCGCGCCAAAACGAGAACTCTATCTCGATGCGGCGCTGCATGTCCTGTCGGGCGACGAATTTCGCTATATCGGCGAATGGATCGGGGAAACCTCCGCCGTGCTGGAGTTTTCGACGCGGATCGGTTCGATCGAGGTCAATGGCGTGGATATCATCGGCTGGAACCCGGACGGACGCATCGACCGTTTCAAGGTCATGCTGCGTCCGCTCAAGGCTATCCAGGTCGTCCATGAGAAAATGGCGGCCATGCTGGCGGCCATGGAAGCGCGATAAGGCGAACGCGCTTACCTTGCTTGCGCCGGCTTGTCCTGCGTCGCGCTCGCGCCGTTCTGCGCCGTTCCCGACATCAACCCGCCGAAGATGGCCGCAGCGCCTTCCAACCCGCCGCCGCCGCTGACATAAAACTTCGGCAGGACAAGATTGGACACCAGCTCCGGGTGCGCGCCAAGCAACTCGAGCGACCGGTTGAACATCTGCAACTTCAGCACATTGTCCTTTCCAAGCACATTGGCCTGCGCGGTCTGGCCCGCCGCCTGCTCTTCGAGGAACAGCCTTTCGCCATGGCCTTCGGCCTGCCGCCGCTCCTGCAAAAGCCTGGCCGTCTGCACGGCGATCTGCGCCTTGACCAGTTCAGACTGCTGTTCGGCCGTGGCGCGCGCCTGTTCCGTCTGTTGCCTCTGCGTCTGCGCCGCCTGTTCCTGGATGAAGGCGGCCTTCAGCTGGATCGCCAGCTGTTCTCGCTGGCGCGCCAGCAGCAGTTCGGGCGGAATGGCGCTTTCGCCCAGGCGTATTTCCTTGATGTCGACGCCCGCGCGTCGCCCGTCCTCGCGCGCCAGCTTGAGGATCGATTCTTCCAGCGCCGGACGCTGCTCCACCGTGTCGAGCACGCGCGTCGGGCGGGTGACTGTCGCCGGCTCGCCCTTGGCGGGATCGCCGGCCACCGTCACCAAGCCGCCGAAGACATTGCGCACGTGACTGCGAATCGAGGGGATGACGATGCGCTGGTCGACTTCCGTCTGGCCGCCGACGGCGGCGACAACGATGGGCGCGTGCTCCGGCGATATCTGCACGACGGCTCGCAGTTCCTGGGGGATTTCCCATCCCTCGACCTTGGTGTTGATCGCCCGGTCGTCGCCGATATCAAGAAAATGCGCCGTGTGTTCGGTCTGGGCGAAGTCGCCCTTTCCATCCACCTTCAGGTCGATGTAGCGTCGGTCATAGCCGCCTTTGAACTCGATCGTCGTGACGCGCGTCGAGACGATCACCACCTCGTTGGCGTCACGATTGAGATAATAATCGTTTGGCGGCAGCGAGGCGTTCCAGACCCCCTTGCAGCCCGGCGGCACGAGTTCGGCGACGAGGCCGTCAGAATCTGCCTTGGCCTTGATCGGCTGGCAATTCTTGCCTTTCTCCTCCACCGAGGACCGCACCACGCCAACCGATCCCGCGGGAACATGAGTGATCTCGGTCGTAAGCGGGGTCGACTCCTGATGCATGCCGTGAATGTCGAAGACATCGTCGGTCGACTTGGTAATGTCGCGGTCATTGGGACGATAGCCGACGCGCACTTCAAACAAGGCGAGATTGACGGCATAGGCGCCGGGCTTCAGCACGCTGAGCTGCAAGCCTTTCTGGCCCCCATGGGTCAGGAAATACTCGGCATTGAGAAAATTGGAGAACTCCGCTTCGGGCCATGCGTCGGCCATGATCTGGCTATCGCCCAGCGGCGCTCCGTCGCGCGACACGATGCGCCCGTAAAAACCGTTGGGCACCACCACAAGCGGCACGGTTTCGATGCTGTTGAACAGGTTGAACAGGAGCGAAATGCGCCATGTGCCCGGCGGAATGATCGGCGCCTGGTAGCCCGTCTCGCCGTTGACGGCGATCAGGCGGCCCTCCGGCAGGTTCGAAAAGCCGTAAAGCTTTTTGACGATGCCGACGCGGTCGGCGGGAACGGTGACGACGCTGGTCGCGAGTATGGCGACGAGCGCGCCAAGGCCGAGAATGACCCGCAATCCCGAGACGACAAGGTCGCGTTTAGGCAGATCGGGGCGAAGAAAACGCGGCGCCAGCAGGGCGGCGGCAATCAGCAGGGCCGCGACAAGAATATAATCCATTTGCAGTCAATCCCGGATAATGCGCAATTGCCTCGACAGTCTGCCGCAGGGGCGCCGGGACGGCAAGGCGGCGTCCAAGCTAGAAGCCGGATTTTTATTGGCTATCCTTGACAAACGTTGAAGCGATTTACGCGGAAACGTTGCTTGCAAGCCAAATAAAGAAAAAGCCGCCCCACGGCGGCCTTTTGTTGGCGAGGTCTTCAGTATCAGACTGCGGACTGGGACTGCGCCTTGCGATAGGAGGCAAAGCCGAGGCCCGCAAAGCCCATCAGCATCATCAACCAGGTCGAGGGTTCCGGGACGGACGGCGCGAAGGAAACGCCGCGGATCGAAACATCGGAGGGCGCGGAATAGAGCGTCGTGAAGCTTTCGCCGTTGGCAATGGTGACAGCCGAGAGATTGTCGGTGATCTCGTAGAGATAGCTCGGCGACAATTCGTTCAGGCCGTAGCTCGTGGCGAAGAGTTCGACTTGGCCGTTGACGACCTTGCCGGTCAGGCCGAACAGGCCAGTGACGCCCGGCGCCGTCGGCGTAGCGGCGTTAGCATTGGCGTTGTTGACGAGATTGAGGCCCGAAACGAGGTCGTAGTCGAGCGTCCAGACGCCGCCGATCAGCGACCATTTCTGCAATCCGCCTTCGCCGAGCCCCGCCTTGTTGACATTGCCGTTCTTGGGCTGGCCGCTGTCGGCGACGTAAAGCGTCGTCGGATTGGCGAAGAAGTATTCTTCCGGGCTCAAATAAACGAAGCTGCCGATACGGGCATTGTTGACACCGTTCGCCAGCGCCGCCGTCAGATTGATCGAGCCGTTGTTGGCGCCGCTGGAATAGGGCGATGCGGGCGGCGTGATATGCGTCGTGATCAATCCCGCCGAAGACGTCGGCATGCTGCCTGAACCATTGGTCAGGCTGCTGACATTCGTGACATTGTTGACAGCGCCTGTCCCGGAGGGGCTTGGTCGCGCGAAACATAAAGCGTTCCGTTGTATCCGGTGACAAAACGGGTGTCCGAGGACGTGTCAATCGCCGTAGCCGTGGTCGAGCCGCGCGTCGTCACGAATACGCCCTGCGTCGTGTCGGTCTTGGACGCGCCCTGGCCCGACACATAGATGGTCGAGCCATCGACGGTATAGGCGCTGCGCGGATTGTTGGTGTTGAACACGCCGGTCAGAGCGGTCGTCGTATCGACATTGCCCGTGCCGTTGATCAGGGCGACGACGCGCGGCACGGTCGTATAGATCGCGCCCGTCTGCTGATTGGCGAGCAGGCTCGTGGTCTGGCCAAGCGCAGTCGTGCCGTAGGTCGCCAACGCCGCGGAGTTGAACGCGCTGGCGTTGACGCCATAGCCAACGATGGAGAGGAGCTGTCCATTGCCGGAAAGCTGCAAAAAGCCCTCGGAGGCCGAACCATATTCGCCTGAAATCGCCGAATTGGCGCCGCTCGCCGTCTGCGGCAAAGCCAGGGTTCCGTCGGGGGATGCCGAGGTTCCCGCGCTGTTGAGGCTGAATTCATCGAGCGTGATCGGCGATGCCGTGTCGAGCGTCGTTCCGGCCACCGTGCTGATGACGAGATCGCCGGTGGTGAAAGCGAAGGGCGTCGTGTCGGCGAGCGACGGAGTTGCCAGGGCCACAGACATCAAAAGCGCGCCTTTCAGCGCGGAAGAGCGATACGGCATGAGAATCCCTGAAGTCTGCGCGATTGCGATCACGATTGGCGAGGTCAGATGGCCGGACCGCGTCATGACCTTAGGGAAGGTCTAAAAGCTATATATGACAGTCAGATGAAACCGCCCCGCCCGCGCGGTCCCGTCGCTCCGCCCTTCGCCCCGGGGCGAGCTGCGCAACATCACGCAGCCTGGTCGCCTCGCGCGCCCAGCGGTACATCGAACTGCGCGCCGGCGAATCCTTCACGCAACCAGACCACGCGCGCCTGCGCCCTGCTCTCGTCCTCGAATTCCATCACGAAGCTGTCGCCGTTCCGCAATGCCTCGGGGGCGATCAGCTTGGCGCCCGTATCCGAAATATCAATCAATTTGGTTTTTGCGCGCAGCCCATTGGTGAAAATCACCACGCCCTCGGTCGAAAGCCGGCGCGTGGCGGCGCGGCGGTTTTTCACATCCTGGGTCACGTCGCGCAGGAATTTTTCGACCGCCTCCGCCAATTGCTTCGCCGATCCCGACAGGAGCCCCGTGGCGGTCGTGACGCGACCAGCCTCGGAATTGGTTTCGCCGATCACCAGGGCGACGCTGGCGACATTTTGCGAAGCCGTGCTGGAACTGTCCGACGCGCGCGAGATCGAGCTGGCGATTTCGCCGGTGGCCTCGCTCTGCTGCGCGACCGACGCAACAACCGCATTCGTCATTTCGTCGATTTCGGCCACGGCGCTGGCGATTGCCCGCAGATCCTCGACGGCGCCCTGGGTGGCGTGCTGGATCGCAGCGACCTGCGCGGCGATCTCATCCGTCGCCTTGGCGGTCTGGCCGGCGAGCATCTTCACTTCAGACGCCACTACAGCGAATCCCTTGCCCGCATCGCCGGCGCGCGCCGCCTCGATGGTGGCGTTGAGCGCCAGGAGATTGGTTTGCTGGGCGATGCCCCGGATCAAGGCGACGATAGCCTCCACCTTGCCGGCCAGTTCGACCAGGCTCGAAATATTCACGTCGGTGCGGCGGGCGATGCCGGTGGCCTCGCTGGCCTTTTCGCCGGCGCCGCGAATCTGTTGCGAAATCTCGGTGATCGAAGCGCTCAATTGCTCGGCCGCGACGGAGACGGCGCGGATGTTGTGCGAGGATTCCTCAGCCGCAACGCGAGCGGAATCCGCCGTTCGTTCGGCGCGGAAAGCGACGTCGTTGAGCTTGCTCGCCGTGCCGCTCATGGTCTCCGCCTCCGCGCCCACGGACATGACGATCTCGCCGATCACGGTGCGGAACTGCGCGATCAATTCCTCCAGCCGCGCCTGACGCTGCAACTCGGTCTGGCGCTCGGTTCGCGCGGTCTCCTCAAGCCTCTCGCGCTCGACGGCGTTCTCGCGAAATACGTCGGCGGCGCGCGCCATGCGGCCAATTTCATCTTGTCCCTCGCCCAGACGCGTCGTCATTTCGAGATGGCCCTCAGCAAGATTTTCGAGAAAGCCGGCCATTTCCAGCACCGGCCCGATGACCCGCCTCAACAGCCCGACGGCCGCGATTCCCAGGACAACCAGCGAAAGCATATTGGCGAGAATGGTGAGATTGGAGGCGCGCGACATCGTGCCCTCCAGTTCGCTCAGGTCATCGCGACTTCGCTGGGCGCTTTCGTCGACAATGGCGTCGCGCCGTTTCACCACTTTTTCCAGTTCGCCCGAAAGCGCGTCGGCGACCTTGTCGAAGCCGCTCATCAGCTTGTTGCCGCCGGCCGGCCCCTCCGCGACATAGGCTTCCGTCATCTTGCGCCCCATGGCGTAATATGCCGGGAAAGCCTCGATCGTCCGGTCCAGTCCGGCCTTCAATTCTCCGTCGCCAAGCCGGGTGGCCAATTTGCGCGCCTCTTCTGCGTCCTTGCCGAACTTTTCGGCGAACTTCGCGGCTTCGCCAACACCGTCGTCAAGACCGTCAAGACCACGCGTCGCCGAAGTGTCGGTCAGGAACTGCTGGACCTGCACGACATCGATCTGCAAGTCCTTGATCAGCGTGACAAGAGGCATCACCACTTCGCGTGTCTGCGCATTGATCTTCGAGACGGCGACGGCCCGCTCCAGCGCCGCGCCCTTCGCCCAGAATGAAATGGCCATGGTTCCCGCGCTCGCCGCAAGCAGGACGGAAATGGCCGCGAGCCCCGCGCTGCGCAATGTTAAATTCATGCCTGAATGTCCGACAAAGTGGTCAAAAGCAAAATTACACCATGTTTTTAACAAGTATTGGTTAACGAATTATGAATTTACGGGTATTTTTACATTATTTTGTTGTCTTATCGCGCAACATACCTTATTTCTATTGATACATGCTTACGTTAGGTAAGCTTATATTACGATGCGCCAACAACATCGCAGGCATGGCTCCCCCATTCGCGTCTCAACAGTGCATGTTCGAAACTTCCCCTTCCGCCGATCGTAAGGAACCTGAGTTAAGGAAAGCGGAGGCGTTTAGGTATGGCGCGGATAAAAATGTTGCCGATCAGCCAGGTAGACGCTGACGCCAAGGTGAAGCTGATCGGCGCCGACAGATTGAATTTGCCGGGGAGCGACGACTATGCCTGCGGCCATTGCGACTACACAATTCTGATCGCCTTCGATCCGGGCTCGATGACCGGCGACCCCGCGCTGCTGTGCCGCTACTGCGGAGAGTTCAGCCTGCTTCCCCGCCGCCGGGAGTTTCGACGAAAGCGGGGCTGAGCAGCGCCTGGGCGTTCAAGCGGGCGCGCCCTCTGCGGCGATTTTCTCCGCGAAAATCGAGTAACGGCCGTCCTGTTCGACCAGCATTTCCTTGGTCGCGCCGCGCGTTACAACCTTCTGGACGACGCGTGCGGACGGCGGCAGCCGCATTTCCGCGCCGTCGACACAGCCGACATGGAGATAGGGGATGGTCCGTCCAACGAAGCGGGAGACGGCGGTTTCCTCGAAATCGCCGCGCAGAAAATCGGCGCTGGCGAAAATGATGCCGCCCTCCCCCGCCCGCAACCCCAGGCAACCGCGATCTCCGGTTTCGATCAAGGCAAATCCCAGCGAAAGATAATCGGCGACCGCCGAATTTATCTCGTCCAGAACGGTCATGGGCGTAATCCGGCGGATTCCGAACTTCATTCGGGGCCTGGCCACAACCAGAAATTCGCCGACGGCCACCCCGGACACAGCGGCAATCGTTCCGACCGTTTCGGGCGACGCCCTGCCCCCGCGCTCAAGCCGCTGGATCGTCCGGGCGCTCAATCCGCAGACTTCCGCCAACTGCTCCTGCGTCCAGGCGCGTTCCGCGCGGAGTTTTTGCAGACGCCGGCCATTAAAGGGCATCGCCATTTCCCCAGCCTCCGATCGAGGATCCAAATCTGCCGAAGGTTAGGACGAACTGGCCGCATGCGCCACGACAGCGCCACGACGCCAGCGAAAACACCCGCTGGGTTGGCCAGCGGGTGTTTCAAGACGCCGGTGATAGCGGGCGAAATCAGCCGCCCATTTTCGCCATCAGCGCGTCGGAAATCTCGAAATTGGCGTAGACGTTCTGCACGTCGTCATTGTCTTCGAGCGAGCCGATCAGGCGCAGGATCTTTTCGCCCGCCTCGTCGTCGACCGCTATCGTGTTCTGCGGCTTCCAGACGAGCTTCGATTTCTTGGGCTCGCCGAATTTCGCCTCCAAAGTCTTGGTCACTTCAACGAGGTCCTCGAGCGTGGTGGTGATCTCGTGGCTCTCGGGCGTTGAGACGACATCTTCCGCGCCGGCCTCGATCGCCGCCTCCATCATTGCGTCCTCGCTCGCCGCCTTGGCGTCGAATTCGATTTCGCCGACATGATCGAACATGAAGGAGACCGCGCCCGTTTCGGCCAGGGCGCCGCCCGCCTTGGTGAAGTAGGAGCGCACTTCGCCTGCGGTGCGGTTGCGGTTGTCGGTCAGGGCTTCGACGATCACGGCGACGCCTCCCGGGGCGTAGCCCTCGTAGCGCACCTCGTCGTAGTTCTCGCCGTCGGCGCCCGAGGCTTTCTTGATGGCGCGCTCGATATTGTCCTTGGGCATGTTTTCGACGCGCGCGGCGATGCAGGCGGCGCGCAAGCGCGCGTTCATGTTGGGGTCGGGCAGCCCCATCTTGGCGGCGACGGTGATTTCACGCGCGAGCTTGGAAAAAAGCTTGGAGCGGGCGGCGTCAGCCTTGCCCTTCCTGTGCATGATGTTCTTGAACTGACTATGCCCGGCCATTTCTGCCCCTGATCGTTTTTCGTAACGCCCCCACCGGCCTGGCAAGCCAGCAGCAGGGCTTAAAATCTGGATCGCGCCTTATAGACGGGCGCAAGGCGGCTGAAAAGTGGGGCGGGACGACGAAGTCGAATTGGCTATGCTAGATTTTGAAAGACCTGCCTGCATGGGGATCGACGCAATGGAAACGAAGCCGCCGCTGCCGCCCTTCACTCTCGAAACCGCGACGCAAAAGGTGCGTCTGGCCGAAGACGCCTGGAATTCACGCGATCCTGCGCGGGTCGCCCAAGTCTACACGCTCGATACGATCTGGCGGAACCGCGCCGAATTCCCGATCGGGCGAGATCAGGCGCAAAAGTTTCTCGAACGCAAATGGGCGCGCGAACTGGATTATCGCCTCATCAAGGAACTATGGGCCTTCAGGGACAATCGCCTGGCCGTGCGCTTCGCCTATGAATGGCATGACGACAGTAGCCATTGGTACCGGTCCTATGGCAACGAGAATTGGGAATTCGAGGACAGCGGCCTGATGCGCCGGCGCTTCGCCAGCATCAACGACCTGCCGATAAAGCCTCAGGACAGGCTGTTCCACTGGCCGCTCGGCCGGCGTCCGGACGATCATCCCGGCCTGAGCGACCTGGGACTATAGCGACTGCGGTCAAAGGCCGGGCACAGCCTGCGCCAGCCTGCCGCCGATGCGCAGGGGTTCCACCCGTTTCGCCAGTCCGTCGCCGCCCGTCTCGACGAAAACGCCGCACAGGGTCGCCGGCCCCTCCGCCGGCTCGAAACGCGAGCCCGGCGTCTTCCGGGTGAAGCGGCGGATCGGCTCCTCCTTGTCCATGCCGATGACCGAGTCATAGTCGCCGGTCATGCCGGCGTCGGTCTGGAAGGCAGCGCCATGGGTCAGAATGCGCGCATCGGCGGTGGGCACGTGGGTGTGCGTGCCCACGGCGAGCGAGACGCGGCCGTCGGCGAAATGCGCAAGCGCCTGCTTTTCGCTCGACGCCTCCGCGTGAATGTCGAGAATGGCCGCGTCGCAGGCAAGGCCGAGCGGACAGGCGGCAAGCTCCTTCTCGACGGCGGCGAAGGGGTCGTCCATCGCATCCATGAAAACGCGGCCGATGACGCTCATCACCAGCACGCGCTCGCCTTTTTGGGTTTCGTACATCCAGGCGCCCCGGCCAGGCGTTCCCTGGGGATAATTCATGGGACGCAGCACATGTGGCGCGCGCTCGATGAAAACGAGGGCTTCGCGCTGGTCGAAGGAATGATTGCCGAGGGTGATGCAATCGACACCCGCGTTGAGGAACTCCTGGGCGATCGCCTCGGTGATGCCGAAGCCGCCGGCGGCGTTCTCGCCATTGGCGACAACGAAATCGAGCTCCAGTTTTTTGCGGAGCGCCGGCACATGCTCGGCGATGGCGGCGCGGCCGGAGCGGCCGACGACATCGCCAATGAACAAAAGACGCATTATCGATCCAAGCGAAAATCAAGCAGGTTGTCTTCCGTTACCACGAAATCGAGCGGTTCGTCGTGCGCTTCCGTGGGGACGGCGTCGATTTTCTGCAGCGCGAAGGCCAGCCCGCCTGCGGCGACCAGGCCCTTTTTGCGCAATCGCGCGAGGGTGACGTCGTAATAGCCGCCGCCAAAGCCGAGCCGGCCGCCTTTTTCGTCAAAGCCGAGCAGCGGCGCGAACAGGATTTTGGGCGCCATTTCGGGCGCGGTGTCCTGTGGTTCGCGCAAGCCATAGCGCCCGGAGCCCAGCGCGTCGCCGGGCCGCCAAAGCCGAAAGGTCAGAGGCGTCGCCTTTTCGCCGGCGACAGGCAGCAATGTCGGATAGCCGGCGTCAAAGAGAGCGCGCAGCAAGGGCTGGCAATCGAGTTCGCCCGGCAAGGCGTTGTAAAGCGCGACGGGGGTTTTCGGAGGGGCGGCGGCGGAAAGGGTTTTTATGAAAGGGAGCGCGCGCGCGGCAATTTTGCATGCGGCTGCCGTGGCCGCCGCATCGGAAATTGCGGCGCGCGCCTCGCGTAACCGGACTCGCAGGAAGGATTTGTCGAAGAGCATAGGCGGCAGCATTTTTGAAATTGGCCGCAAACACCGCCGCGCAACCCTTCTCCCCTCGCGGGAGAAGGTGGATCGACGCGCAGCGGCGAGACGGATGAGGGGGACGCGCCGCGAGGTCCCCTCATCCGGTCCTTCGGACCACCTTCTCCCGCAAGGGGAGAAGGGAAACTGAGAGGGGGTGCGGGCCACAAAAGCCGTGGGACGTGATCCCGGGTACCTACAGAGTAGGTGGGCGCCATGTGCCAAGGTCCACGGACCAAGACAGGGACAGCTCCCTAGGGGATCGTAAGGCCCCGGGGAAATGTCCTCACGCACCCCGCAGCGCCGCAACCGCAATTTAGGGGCCTTTGCCTTCGGGCGCCAGCAGATAAACGAAAAGGCCCGCGAAATTCGCGGGCCTGATTGATCAATTATCCAGAAACGACCGCAACTTGCGGCTGCGCGAGGGGTGCTTGAGCTTTCTCAGCGCCTTGGCCTCGATCTGGCGAATACGTTCGCGCGTCACCGAGAACTGCTGGCCGACTTCCTCCAGCGTGTGGTCGGTGTTCATGCCGATGCCGAAGCGCATGCGCAGAACGCGCTCTTCACGCGGCGTCAGGGACGCCAGCACACGCGTCGTCGTCTCGCGCAGATTGCTCTGGATCGCCGCGTCGATCGGCAGGATGGCGTTCTTGTCCTCGATGAAATCGCCGAGATGCGAATCCTCTTCGTCGCCGATCGGCGTCTCCAGGGAAATCGGCTCCTTGGCGATCTTCAGGACCTTGCGCACCTTTTCGAGGGGCATGGCGAGCTTTTCCGCCAATTCCTCAGGCGTCGGCTCGCGGCCGATCTCATGCAGCATCTGCCTGGAGGTGCGGACGATCTTGTTGATCGTCTCGATCATGTGCACGGGAATGCGGATGGTGCGCGCCTGATCGGCGATCGAACGCGTGATCGCCTGGCGAATCCACCAGGTCGCATAGGTCGAGAACTTGTAGCCGCGGCGATATTCGAATTTGTCGACTGCCTTCATCAGGCCGATATTGCCTTCCTGGATCAAGTCGAGGAACTGCAGCCCGCGATTGGTGTATTTCTTGGCGATGGAGATGACGAGACGCAGGTTGGCCTCGACCATTTCCTTCTTGGCCTGGCGAGCTTCGCGCTCGCCTTTCTGCACCATGTGGACGATCTTGCGGAATTCCAGGATTTCGAGCCCGGTTTCCGTCGCCAGCGCATGAATGTCGCCGCGCAGTTCATGGATGTCGGTCTTGGACTTGGCGACAAAATCCTTCCAGCCGCGGGCGCCGAGTTTTGAAACGCGCAGCAGCCATTTCGGGTCGAGCTCAGACCCATGGTAATTCTTCAAAAAGTCTTCGCGGGCCACGCCAAAGCTTTCGGCCAGGCGTAAAAGCCGCGTCTCGTGACCGATCAGGCGGCGATTGATGTCGTAAAGCTGCTCGACCAGCGCATCGATGCGGTTCTGGTTGAGCGACAGCGATTTGACGTCAGCGACGATCTCTTTCTTGAGCGTCTTGTACTTGCGCTCCTGGGCGGGCGTCAGCGCCTCGTTCTTGAGCTTGTTCTCGACGTTCTGGTCCTGCAGCCGACGGAGCTTCTTGTAGGCGTCGGCGACGCGATCGAAGGTTTCCAGCACCTTCGGCTTGAGCTCCGTCTCCATGGCCGAAAGCGACACGGAATTCTCCATGTCGTCCTCTTCCTCGAAGGCGTCTTCGGGAACTGGCGGCTCGTCCAGCCCCGCCGGCGGATTGCGCGGGGCGGTGGCGGGGGCTTCTGCTTCGGCTTCGGCGGCTTCGACCTTGGGCGCGCCCTTGCTGTCGGGGCCGGCATAAGTCGCTTCAAGATCGATGATCTCGCGCAGAAGCACCTTGTTCTCGACCAGCTCATCCCGCCAGATGATGATGGCCTGGAAGGTCAGCGGGCTTTCGCACAGTCCGGCGATCATGGCTTCGCGGCCGGCCTCGATGCGCTTGGCGATGGCGATTTCGCCTTCGCGCGACAGAAGCTCGACCGAGCCCATTTCGCGCAAATACATGCGAACGGGATCGTCGGTGCGGTCGGTCGGCTCGGACGTGCGTGTCGCCACCGCCTTGACGGCGGGGGCTTCGGTCAGTTCGCCGCCCTCGGCCTCTTCTTCCTCGGCGCCGGCGGCCTCTTCCTCAGTTTCATCGGCCTCTTCGGCCTCGACGACATTGATGCCCATTTCGTTGAGGATCGCGTAGACGTCCTCGATCTGATCGGACGTCACTTCTTCCGAGGGCAGGACGGCGTTCAATTCCGCATAGGTGACAAAGCCGCGCTTCTTGGCAAGCTTCATCATGCGCTTGACGGCGGCGTCGGATAGATCCAGCAACGGGCTGTCGGTGGCCTCGACCACCCCGGCCTCGCCTTCCGGCTTCGCGTCGTCTTTTTTCGCCATGTTGACTCCAAACCGCAATTTTTTCGCGCGGCACTCGCGAATCGCCGTTATCCTGCGAACGCCGCACACTGAGCGGAAAATTTTAATTCCCGCTTAACCATCCGAAGGCGGGCCGAACCCGCCGTTGACGAAACCATTTTCCGCGCCGCCGCTTAAGGCTCAAGCGAACCCGTCCTCAGACGGATTTGTCTTCCCTGCCGGAATGCGCGCCAAAGCCTTCGATCGTCGCCTCTGCGCCCTCAAGCGCCGACAATTGCGCCCTGATGTCTGCGAGAACGGCGAAATTGGCCTCTGACGGCTCTTCCGCAAGAACCGTCTCGGCCAGACGCAACTCCCTATTTAACGCCCGCTGTTTATGATGCAAGGCCAAGGCCTGCCGCAACACCTCATCCGCGTCGTTTTCGTGCGCATCGGGCCTCACGCACCATAATGTCGAAATTGTGGCATTTTGGCCGAGGCTCGTCAAAAAACCCTCGAATCCCCGCAAAAGAAGTTTTTCGTGCAAATCGCGCGGCTCAAGCTCGGGCTCATCGAGCCCGAGCAGGGCGTCGCGCAAGCGGCCCGCGCCTTCGCTGGAAAATTCCAGCCGGGATATGTCCTCGGCGTGTCGCCCGATCAGCGGGGGATGATTGAGCAGCAAGGCCAGAATCAGGGTCTCCCGGGCCGCCGGCGCCTCTTTCCGAGCCGCGAAGAGGTTGGATTGCAACAGGGCGGAACTCGGCGCGAGCGGGCTTCGCGAAAAATTTCCGCCGTCTTGCTGCAGGCGTCCACCTTGACGGAAGCGCCCATCCTGCCGCGAAAAGTTGCGATTCTGGCCGCTCTGCCGCGTCCGGCCGAAAAGCTGTGAAAGCCTGTCGCGGAAGTCGTCGAAATAATGCCTTCGCAGCACTTCGTCGCGAATGAGGGCGGCGCTGTCGCGCAGGCGTCGCTCCAGCGCCGCGCGACGTTCCGGCGTATCGAGCGGCTGCGCTTCCGCCTCGCGCAAAAACAGCATTTCCGCCAATGGCTTGCTTGCATCGAGCACGGCCTGGATCGCCGCGCCGCCGCCGCTGCGGGCGAGATCGTCCGGGTCCTGCCCTTCCGGCAGGAGCGCAAAGCGCAGGCTTTTGCCTGCCCCGATCAGCGGCAGGGCCGTGTCGACCGCGCGGAAAGCCGCCTTTCGCCCGGCTTTGTCGCCGTCAAAGCAGAGCGTCGGCTCTTCGGCCATTTTCCAGAGCAACTCGCACTGGTCTGCCGTCAGGGCCGTGCCGAGGCCGGCGACGACATTCTTGTGGCCAGCCATGTCCATGGCGATGACGTCCACATAGCCCTCGACCGCGATCACCGTGCCGCGAGACTGGGCGGCTTCTCTTGCATAATGCAGGTTGTAGAGGTTCGAGCCCTTGTGAAACAGCGGGGTCTCCGCAGAATTCTTGTATTTCGGCTGCACGTCCTTGGCGAGCGCGCGCCCGCCGAAGGCAATGGGCCGCCCCCTTCTGTCGCAGATCGGAAACATCAGCCGGTCGCGGAAAAAATCATAGGGGACGTTGATGTCCGGCCCGTGCGTCAAAAGCCCGGCCTCGATCATGGTTTCGGCCGAGCAGCCTTTCGAAGCGAGGTGATCGCGCAGGGCGTAGCGCTCCCTGGGCGAATAGCCGAGGCGAAATTTCTCGCGCGCCTCCTGCCCGAGGCCGCGCTCGGTCAGATAGGCGCGCGCCGCGGCGCCAGCCGGGCCGCGCAATTGCTGCTCGAAGAACGAAGCAGCTATTTCCACGGCTTCGAGCGTCGTGGCGCGGCGCCGCTCGACCGCGGCGGCTTCCGGGCTTTCCGTGGGCATCGCCAGCCCCGCCATGCCCGCAAGCTTTTCCACCGCGTCGGGAAAACCGAGACCCTGCGTCTCCATCACGAAACTGAAGATGTCGCCGTGCCGTGAAGAGGAGAAATCGTGATAAAAGCCTTTTTGGTCGTTGACGGTGAACGAGGGCGACTTCTCCGCATTGAATGGCGACAGGCCAATCCACTCGCGTCCCTGCTTCTTCAATTTGACGCTCTGTCCGACGACCTCCGAAACAGGAAGCCGCGCCCTGATTTCATCAAGGAAAGACGGGGGGAATTTCATGGTTTCCTTTGGAACAGGGTTTTGTCGAGAAGTGGGGAGGCGCGACCCGCATGGCAATCAGCGCGTAAAAATTGTCGCCGCTATCCACAGTTTTCTTGTCAAAAAAGCGGCGGGCTGCGGGTCGATGGACGCGCCTGCCGTCCCGATATAGAGAGAGGCGCCCATAACCGGGGCGGAGTTTCAGCTCAGAGATTGCGAATGCGCGTCCTTTCCAGATTTGCCGAAATGAAACGCCGGGGCGAGAAGATCGCCATGCTCACCGCCTATGACGCGCCACAGGCGCGGGCGCAGGAGGCGGCGGAGATCGACATCATACTGGTCGGCGACAGCGTCGGCGTGAACATTCTCGGCTATGCAAGCGAGCGCGAAGTGACTCTCGCCGACATGGCGCACCATACCCGCGCCGCACGGCGCGGCGCGCCCGACACGTTCCTCGTCAGCGATCTGCCCTTCGCAACCTATGACACGGCGGAACAGGCGCTCGCCAGCGCAAAAATCCTCCGGGAAGCGGGCGCGGACGCCGTCAAATTCGAAGGCGCGCATCCCGAACTGGTCCGCGTCCTCAACCAGGCCGGCATCCCGGTCTGCGGCCATCTCGGCTACGAGCCGCAGACCGGCGAAAGGCGGGTGCACGGCAAGACCGGCGAAGAGGCGCGACGCATCCTCGATGACGCGCGGATTCTCGACGAGGCCGGCGTCTTCATGCTGGTGCTCGAGCTTGTGCCGCTGGAATTGGCCGCCGCCGTGACCAAGGCGGTCAAGGCCGCGACGATCGGCATTGGCGCAGGACCCGAGACCGACGGACAAGTGCTCGTCTTCCCTGACGTGCTTGGATATATCGAGCGGAATTTCCGCCATAACCGCCGCTATGCCGAGGTCGGCGCGACAATGAAGACGGCGAGCGCCTCCTATCTCGCCGACGTCAGGGCAAAAAGCTTCCCGACCCGCGACAATTGCGCCGCCATGCCGGCTGACGTTCTGGCGACATTCCAGAAGGAACTGGCGGGCCAGAAAGGCTGAGGTGCCCGATTCCTTCGCCCATTGCGGGATTAGAAATCAGACCGCCGCCTTGTGCTTTTCCATCATTTCGACGAAGCGCGCGAAGAGGTAGTGGCTGTCCTGCGGGCCGGGCGACGCCTCGGGATGATGTTGCACGGAGAAGGCCGGACGGTCGGTGAGCGCAATGCCGCAATTCGATCCGTCGAACAGGGATTGGTGCGTCTCGACGGCATTGGCCGGCAAGCTCGCGGGATCGACCGCGAAACCATGGTTCATCGAGACGATCTCGACCTTGTGGGTCGTGAAATCCTTGACCGGGTGATTGGCGCCATGGTGGCCCTGATGCATCTTGGTCGTCTTCGCTCCGACCGCCAGGGCCATCATCTGGTGGCCGAGGCAAATCCCGAAAGTCGGGATTTTCGCTTCCAGGATTTTCTGGATGGTCGGAACGGCATATTTGCCGGTTTCGGCAGGATCGCCGGGGCCGTTCGACAGGAAGACGCCATCCGGCTTTTCCGCCAGGATTTGCTCGGCGCTGGCCGTCGCCGGAACGACCCTCACGTCGCAGCCGGCTTCGGCCAGCAGGCGCAGGATGTTGCGCTTCACGCCGAAATCGAGGGCCACCACCTTGAAGCGGGCCGCCTGCTGACGGCCGAAACCGTCGCCGAGCCGCCAGGTCGTCTCGCTCCAGGCGTAATTCTCGTGCGCGGTGACGCCCGGGACGAGGTCCATCCCGTCGATGCCCGGCCAGCCCGCCGCTTCGCGCTTGAGCGCGTCGACGTCGAACTGGCCGTCCGGCGCATAGGCGATGACGGCGTTCGGCATGCCCTTTTCGCGGATCATGGCCGTCAGGGCGCGCGTGTCGATGCCGCAGAGGCCGATGATGCCGCGCATCTTGAGCCAGGCGTCGAAAGTTTTCTGCGACCGGAAATTCGAGGGCTCGGTGACGGGCGCCTGCACGATCACGCCGCGCGCGCCGAAGACACGAGAGAAATCGACGGTTTCGACGTCCTCGTCATTGGCGCCGACATTGCCGATATGCGGGAAGGTGAAAGTGACGATCTGCCCGGCATAGGAGGGGTCCGTGAGGATTTCCTGATAGCCGGTCATGGCGGTGTTGAAGCAGACCTCGCCAACCGCCTTGCCGGGCGCGCCGAAACCAAAACCCTCGATCACCGTTCCGTCGGCCAATACGAGCAGCGCGGTCGGAACCGGTTTTTCCCATCCGGAGGCTTTGGCTTGATCCTGCATCTTGCTCGCTCTACAGATTTGCGCACGACTTCACGCCTCGACCGAGGCGTTTGCGGCTGTCTGCATTTAAGGGGGTCTGAAACTGCGCGCAAGCTAGGCGAGCGGTTTTACCCCGTCAACCCCAGGCTTTGGACTTCCAAAGCCCCGTCAACCCCAGGCTTTGGACTTCCAAAGCCTCGCTAACCCCAGGCTTTGGACTTCCAAAGCCTCGCTAACCCCAGGCTTTGGACTTCCAAAGCCTCGCTAACCCCAGGCTTCGGACTTCCAAAGCCCGCCAACCCCGGCTTTGCCTTGCAAAGCCCCTTCAATCCGGCTCAACCCAACGGACAATCATCATGTTGCGCGAAAAATTCACCTCTGAACTCAAGCTGGCGATGAAGGCGGGCGAAAAACGCCGCGTCGAAACCATCCGGATGATCACCGCCGCCCTGAAGGACAAGGATATCGAAGCCCGCACCTCGGGCAAGGAAATGGGCGAGGACGAAATTCTCGCCCTGCTGCAGAAACTGGTGAAAAGCCGCCAGGAATTGATGGACATCTACGAGAAGAACGCCCGCCCGGAACTCGCCGCGCAGGAGCGCGAGGAAATCGCCATCATCACGAGCTTCCTGCCGCAGCCGATGAGCGACGAGGAGGTGTCCGCCGCGATTCATGCCGCCATCGCCGAGACGGGCGCCGCCTCGATCAAGGACATGGGCAAAGTCATCGCTGTGCTGAAGGCCCAGCACTCGGGCAAGATGGATTTTGGCAAGGCCAGCGGCCTGGTCAAGGCCGCCCTCGCGGGCTGAGTCGAAAAGCGGCGCGTCGAGCGCCGCTTTTGTCCTTCTTCAGAGACTAGCGGACTTCGCCGCCACCCGGACGCCTGCCGCCGTGACCGCCGCCGCCGTGGAACCCGCCGCCAGCCGCCGCAGGCTTGCTTGTCCTGCCCGCGCCGCCACGATCGAAGGAGCCGGGATCGGCCGCCACAGGACCACGGTCCGCGCCGCCGCCGGCAGGAGCGCCGCCGCCAACTGCCGCAGGCTTGCTTGTCCTGGCCGGACCGCCACGATCGAAGGAGCCGGAATCGGCCGCCACAGGACCTCGACCCGCGCCGCCGCCGGCAGGAGCGCCGCCACGAACGCCACGTCTCTCGGCAAGTTGGCCGCCGTTCCCTCCATGCCGAACACGGACGCCACGTTCCCCAGCATACTGGCCGCCGTTCTCTCCACGCCGATAGCCACGACCGCCGCCGTCATAGAAACCGAGGCCTATCCCGACATCCGGGCCGTAGTCATAGCCATCGCCGTAGCCGTAGCCGTAATTGTCGTAGCCGTAGCTCGAATTGTCGTAGCCGTAGCCATTGTTGGCGTAGTCGTCGCCGGGATAGGCGGTCGCCCCGCCGTCGACGCGCCCGATGGCCCGTCCCGGCGCCCCACCGAAGGCGATCAGCGAGCGGGACAGATAGCCCGCCCCGCCCTCGGCGCGGACGCGGCACCAACTTCCAGCGCATCGGCCGACGTCAATCGGCGTTCCCGCGGGGAGAACGCTGACGACAGGGCTTTCAACGCCCGGTCCGCTGCGCAGATTTGAGTCGGTCGAGGTCACGCCCGGGCGAGCCAAGGCGCTCAAGCCCGAGGCGGCCAGCAGAACGCCAGCCAAAGCAGTGGCGGATTTGAATGTCATGCAAGACCTCCATGAACTCTGGAGGGCGATCACATCGCTCAAGTCACAGATTTACTACAGCATAAAAATATAATGTGCGAACGCCGCCCTCGTGGACTGACTGAACGCGTAAGATATTGCATGGTTCCGCAGACTACACGGACGCAATGCGGGCATCTCCTGGCATTGCTTCGCTTGCGTTCGCGACCCCTGCGCGGTTGCTTTCACAAAGCTATTCCCGCCACGAGCCGGCCGTAGTCCGGTTCGCCCCGATGAGTCATGCGGCGGTAGGAATAGAAGCGCGCCTCGTCGGAATAAGTGTCCAGGCGCAGGTTTTCAAAAGCGCCGATCCGCGCCCGCTCCACGCGCATTTCGATGAAGCCCGGCAGGTCGAACATGTGATGGCCTGGCCGTGTCGAGGCTCTGAAAAATCTCGCAAATTCGGCGTGCTCGACGCAAAATTTCGCGTAAAATTCCGCCCCGACCTCGTAGCTTTGCTGGCCGATGGTCGGCCCCAGAGCGGCGCAAATGTTTTCGCGCCGCGCTCCAAGATCCACCATGGCGGCGACCAAAGCCTCGACCATGCCGCCCAGCGCGCCTTTCCAGCCAGAATGCGCCGCGCCGATTACGCCCGCGCTCTTGTCGGCGAAGAGCAGAATGCCGCAATCGGCGCCTGTGACGCCCAGCCCAAGTCCCGGCGTCGCCGTGACCAAGCCGTCGCAACGCGGCCGCGCGCCCTCTGCCCACGGGGCCGAGATCGCAAGGGCGTCCGCCGAATGGACCTGGTAAGGCACGAGGAAATTATCCGCCTTCACGCCGAGAACAGACGCCATGCGGGCCCGGTTTTCCGCCACGGCGGCGGGATCGTCATTGGAGCCGACGCCGCCGTTGAGCGAGGCATAGACGCCCTCGGACACGCCGCCCTGCCGCGTGAAAAAAGCATGCCTGACGCCCTGAAGCGCCGGCGCGCGAATCGCGGCCCGCTCGACGTGATCGATTTCTTGCTTATCGTTTCCTTGCTTATCGTTTTCTTGGCTCATGCCGCCGTGTCGTCCCCGGAAAAGCCCGGCACGTCCTTCACGCCGCGCCGCGTCACCGCCAGAACCTTGAACAAAGTCCCCATCTCATTGTCGGCCGCCCCCGTCAGCCGCGCGACGGCCTGGTCGATATCCTGGGCCTGTTCCGGCGTCGCGCGACTTTTTAAAGCGTCGGCGCGCTGGAGAATGCCGATCTCGCGCAAGAAATCGCCCTGCCCCACGGGACCGGACACCTGCGCATTGGCGGACAACGCCGCGCGCGCCAGAGCCGCGAAATCGACGTGGGTGGTGAGATCGGCCTCGCCCGGCTCCGCGAGCGGATCGACGAATTGATGCGCCTTGACCGCCTGCAGGGTCTCGCCGAGGCCCGTATGGTCATAGCCGTAATCGACAGCCAGCAGCGCGCCGTTTTCGGTCGCGACTCGCGCCGCAATCTGGGTCATCAGTCTTTGCGCAGCGGCGCCGACCTCAAGAACCACGCCATCGTCCGCCTTGGCCTTGAGATAGGGCTCGATCTCCGGACTGAGGCCGAAGGACAGGCCGCCCTCGCCGTCGAGGCCGACGAGCCTCTCCCGCCAGCCTTGCGGCGTCTTGACGTAGTGGCGCACCGGCAGCGCGTCGAAGAATTCATTGGCGAAGACGATCGCGGGTCCCGACGGCAGGTCGTCGAAGCTCTTGTGCCAGGTGACGGGACGGCCGCAGGCGGCGAGCCTGTCCGCCTGCTCCCGCGCGAGGACGTCGCTGGCCTCGACGAGATGCACGCTGATGGCGTTGAAAAATTCCGGCGCAGCCCTGGCTGCGCGCAGGGCGTCGGACATCAGCACGCCCCGCCCCGGCCCCAGTTCCGCCAGCAGCACCGATGGGGGCGAGCCGATCTGCGCCCAGACCTGCGCCGCCCAGAGGCCGAACAATTCGCCGAACATCTGGGAAATGTCGGGCGCGGTGACAAAATCGCCGGCGGCGCCGAAAGGATTGCGCGTCGTGTAATAGCCCTTGGTCGGATGCGTCAGGGCGAGGCCCATGAATCGCTCGATTGAAATGGGTCCGTCCTGGGCGATGATTTCCCGGATTTCCGCCCCGAGGTCGTTTTTTTGCACGTCGGTCATTTGCCGCCCTCCCGCTCAATTATTTTCCGCAGTTTCCTCTTGTCGCAGGGGATGCCGGCGAAGAGAAAATGCGATCAAAACGCCTCCGAGACCCACGAGTGGCGCCGAGAGCAACATGCCCATGGTCGCGCCGCCGAACAGGAAGCCGAGCTGCGGATCCGGTTCGCGAAAAAACTCGCAGAAAATGCGAGCCAGACCATAAAGGCTCGCGAATAGCCCGAGGGTCAAGCCGGGATGGCGAAAGGCGCCGCGCCGCACGGCGAAAGCCAGGATCAGGCCAAGGACGAGACCTTCGAGCCCCGCCTCGTAAAGCTGGCTGGGATGACGCGGCTCCGGCCCCGCGCCGGGGAAGACCATCGCCCACGGGACGTCGGTCGGGCGCCCCCATAATTCCGGCTTGATGAAATTGGCGATGCGCACCAGGAAGAGCCCGATCGGAGCGACAGCGCAGACGAGGTCGCCTACGGTGAGCAACGGCGTTTTGACGCGGCGCGCAAAAAGCCACGCGCCCAGGGCCGCTCCCGCCAGGCCGCCGTGGAAGGACATGCCGCCGTTCCAGAGTATCGGGATTTCCCCAGGATTTCGCAGGAAATAATCGAGATTGTAGAAAAGCACGTAGCCGGTGCGGCCGCCGAGCACGGCGCCGAAGGCGACGTAGACGAGGAGATCGTCGAGGCTTTCGACCGATGGCCGCGGCAAGTCGCCGAAAAGCCTGTCGCTGCGAACGAGTCGCGCGGCGATCAGCCAGCCCGCCACCAGCGAGACGATGTAGCCCAGGGCGTACCAGCGGATCGGCAAGGGCCCGAGATGGACAGCGACCGGATCGATGACCGGGAAAGGCAGGAGAAAAAGCGGCATGGCAAATCCTGACCGCTTGTTTGAAGCGACGCCGAATCCGTAAAGCGCGGCGCGGCGTCCGGCAAGGGCCGGACGGCCGCCGGCGAAAGAGTTTCGGCGGTCTTCTTGCGTTTCCCGCCGTTCGCGCCCATTTGTTGCGGCGAAACGCAGTTTTTTCCACCGGAGATACTCATGGCCTCGCCGCGTCCCCGCTTTTTCGACGACATGTCGCGCCTGTTCAACGACGCCGCCGGCGCGGCGCGCAGCCTGGGCCGCGAGGCCGAAGCCGCCATCAAGTCCCAGGTCGAGCGCCTGCTTTCCAACATGGACATGGTCAACCGCGAGGAATTCGAAGCGGTGCGCGACATGGCGGTCGCCGCGCGCAACGCCAACGACGCGCTTGAAAAGCGCATCGCGGAGCTTGAAGCGAGAACCGCCGCGGCGCCGGAGACCAAATCCTGAGTCATTTCAAGGGGCGTAATAAAAAACGCTTGCAAATATTGATTCGGCTTTTCTTGTGCCGGCCTGCATCGCGGGCCGGTTTTTTCACGTCGCAAGCGATTAGCTGTGGACGCCCCCATGCATCCGGTGGACGTTTTCGTGCGAATCCAGCACCTTGCCTCAGTACCGCCGCAGTTCGGCTCAACTTTCCGTTACCGTGCAAATCTGACTATATTGGCTTTGCCGGGTGATTCGCTGAGGGAATGGCCAGCTTCGCTCGCGGTCGGGTTTTCATGAGTATCGCTGCGTTTCCTCTACTGTCGCGCCCGTCGCGCCCAGGACCGATCGATGTTGCACTCTGGAATTGAATTGGACGAACGGGTCGAGCACCCGGTGGACGTGGTGGAAAGAATCGCCAGCCTGAAGGACTGGAGTTTCGACCGCGACGATCCCGACGAAATCTCGATCAGCGTCGCGGGAAGCTGGGCCGATTACAATGTCGCCTTTACCTGGCTGCCGCAGCACGAGGCGCTGCATCTCGCCTGCGCCTTCGACCTCAAGGTTCCCGAGCGCCGCCGCATGGAGGCTTCGAGCCTCGTCTCGAAAATCAACGAACAACTCTGGGTCGGCCATTTCGACGTCTGGACGAAGGACGGCGTGGTGATGTTCCGCCACGCCCTGCTGCTTGCCGGCGGCGCGCAGGCCAATGACGCGCAATGCGAGGCGGCGCTGGCCAATGCGCTGGAAGCCTGCGAGCGCTATTATCAATCGTTCCAGTTCGTCGTCTGGGCCGGCAAATCGACGGCCGAGGCGCTGGAAGGCGCCATGTTCGACACCCACGGCGAGGCGTAATGTCCGCGCGTGACCCGATTGCGCAATCGTCGCTCGCTCTTGTCGGCGCAGGAAAGATGGGCGCGGCCCTGCTTGGCGGCTGGCTCGCCTCGGGCATAGACGCCAGGGGCATCGCCGTCTTCGAACCGCATCCCTCCGAGGCGATCGCGTCTCTCGCCGCGACGAATGGATTTGCGCTCAACCCGGAGCCGAGGCCGAGCGACGTGGTGGTCCTGGCGATCAAGCCGCAGATGCTCGACGCCTCCGCCAGCGCGCTGGCCCCGTTGTTTGCGACGGGGAGCCTGCTCATATCCATCCTCGCCGGCAAGACCATCGCCAATCTCTCGGCGCGCCTCCCCGTTGCCTCCATCGTCCGCGCCATGCCGAACACGCCCGCGGCGATCGGACGCGGCATCACCGGCGCCTTCGCCAGCGCCGCCACATCGCAAGCGCAGCGGAATCAGGCCGATCTGCTGCTTGGCGGCGTCGGCGCGGTCGAATGGGTTGAGTTCGAAGGGCTGATCGACGCGGTGACGGCGATTTCCGGCTCCGGCCCCGCCTATGTCTTTTATCTCGTCGAAGCGCTCGCGCAGGCCGGCGCGGCGCTCGGCCTGCCGCAGGACCTGGCGCTGCGATTGGCGCGAAAGACCGTCGAGGGCTCGGGCGAATTACTGCGCCTCCAGCCCGAAACCTCAGCCGAAACCTTGCGGAAAAACGTCACCTCGCCCGGCGGCACGACGCAGGCGGCGCTCGAAGCGCTGATGGCCCCGGACGGCCTCGCCGCCCTGATGGCGCGGGCGACGGAAGCGGCGGCGCGGCGCGCGGGCGAACTTTCCGGCTGAATCCTTTCCGCCCTTGCGGCGTTGCGCCTCTTGACGCATGTTTCCGCGAGATAGCCGGGAGAGACAGCCATGACCGACCCTCATCAGGACCAGAAGCAGGCGCAAGCCCCCGGCGACATCCGCGAAAAAATCGTCGACGCCCTGATGGGCCTCGCCGCGAAAAAACCCTGGGAAGAGATATCGCTCTCCGACGTCGCCGACCGCGCCGGCGTCAGCCTCACCCAGTTCCGCGACGCCTTCCCCTCGAAAGGCGCCATTCTCGGCGCCTTCTCCAAGCGCATCGACAAGCAGGTGCTCGACGGCGGCAATCTGCACGAAGGGACGGGCGACCTTGCAGGCGAAAGCCCGAAAGACCGGCTGTTCGACGTGCTGATGCGGCGTTTTGACGCCATGGTGCCCTACAAGCCGGCGCTGAAAAACATCAATCACTGGGCGATGCATGAGCCGACCGCCCTGCCCGCCCTCAACCAGCTCGCCCTCAATTCACTGCGCTTCATGCTCGAGGCGGCGGGACTTTCGAGCGAAGGCCCCCTCGGCGCCCTTAAACTGCAGGGGCTGACACTGGCCTGGACGCATGTCTTTCACACCTGGCTTTCGGACGATGCGACCGACCAGGCGAAAACCATGGCGGCGCTCGACCGCGAACTTGCACGCGGAGAGATTTTCGTGGCGCGGGCCGAAGATGCGCGGCGTTTCCTCGAACCGCTCGCGGCGCCGCTCAAGGGGCTGGCGGAACGGCTTTTCGGCGGCCGGGAATGACGGCGCCTGCGGGGTTTCATCGCCCCGCCTGCAAACGACCCCGGGCGACCCCAGCGCCACGCCGGAGCAATTGAATGTTTTTCCAGAAATTCGACGATCGCGACCGCCCGGTTCTGACCGTCGTCATCGTTCATTTCAACACGCCGGAGCTTACCGCCGATTGCGTGAAATCCCTGGTCGCGATATTCGCCGCGTCGACGCTGGCGACGGCCTATGAAATCGTCGTCATCGACAACCGATCGGAGACAGCGCATTTCGAAGCGCTGAGCGCCAGCCTCGGGGCCATGGCCAACAACAGGCTCATTCTGGCGCGCAACTGCCTGAATGCGGGTTTCGGGCTCGGATGCATGCTCGGCCTCAATTATTCCGCCGGCAAATATGTCGCTTTCGTCAACAGCGACACCTCGTTCGATGAAGACGCCTTCACCCCGCTTGTCGCCTATATGGACGCCAACGACGACGTCGGCGTGACCGGGCCGACGCACAAGGACATGAACGGACGGGTTTGCCGGTCGTTTGGCGAATTCGACACGCTCGCGAGCCGGGTTTTCGGACGATGGCTCGGCTCCCGTTTCAGCGCTCAGCGACCGCCGGACCCGAAGGCGACTTACGATCGGCCCGTAACCGTCGATTTCGTCTATGGCAGCTTCATGATGTTTCGTCTCGAAGCGCTGGCCGCCGCCGGCGGATTCGACCCGAACATATTCCTGTTCTACGAGGAGATGGACATCTGCTATCGCTTGAAAGCGCTCGGATACAAGGCCGTTTATTATTCCGGCGCGAGCTTCAGGCACATCGGGCAGGCCAGCTTCGCGAAGCCGGAAATCATCAAGCTGGAATCGGACATTTCACTGCTTTATATCGTCAGGAAAAATCGGGGATTCGTCCACTATTTCGTATTTTATTTGACGAAGGTTTTTTCCTACGGCGTGAAAGCGCTCTTCTCGGCTAGGCACAGGGCGCTGTTCAAAAAAATGATCGCCCTCGGGCCGCCTCAGGCAGGCTCGCTGCGGACGATCCAGAAATGTAATTTTGACTATGTGAACAGGCGCTAGCCTCGCCAAAGCGCCTGGCGAACGTGTTCGGGGGCGGCGCAGCCGGGTTCGCGACATTTGACCTGGAAGTTGATCATTTCGCCTAAACAATGCAATAGGATTGGCGAAACGCTTGAAATTTTCCCAATGAAATCCGGAGTGGTGTTCGTGGCGCGTTGGTTTCGGCGCAGGAAAGCGCAAACATATCCGGCCGCGACTTTTTCCGCCACTAACCCGCTGGAAACCACCGCCAATTGGCGCGACGCCTTTGCGCCGCAGTCGCATGTCGCGCCTGCCTACGCGGGACAGACTTTTGCCGATCTCGAGCGCCTCCTTGACCGCCATGCCGGTCAAGGCGAACTGACGCTGAATTTCCACACCCTGAACGACGGCTATTTCTGGATAGGCCCCGGCCAGGACGGAGTGCTCCTGGACTCGCTGGGGCATCCCGTCGAACAGAGCGCCCGGCTCCGAAATCACCGGCTGCCGATCCCCGACCTCGGCGCATTGCGCGCGCAAGCTGTTCGCCTGGACTTTGATGTCTTTGTCGGGGTGGACCACGCCTGGGGCAATTATTATCATTGGCTTTGTCTGGCGCTTCCGAAAATGTTGATGGCGCGCCACGTCGGTTGCCCGCCGTTCCGCATTGCCACGCCCGACCTTCGCCGCCCCAAGAGCAAAGTCTGGTCAGCCGGCATCAGCGAACGGACATGGGAGCAGTCGCTGGTTCTTTCGGGCCTGTCGGACGAGATTGTGCGACTGCCGCCCGGAATCTACACAGCGCCCCGCGTCCATTCGATTTTTATTGACAGCCAGGAAAAGGCGCTCCTTCCCTGCGTCGCGAAATATGATCGCCTTTATGATCCCATTCGGCAAAAGCTGCGCGTCAACCCGGCATCGCCGCCGCGTATCCTGATCCAGAGGCGCGACACGCAACGGCTCCAGGGAAGCGAGATCAGCATTGTCGAAACCCACGCAAGGAACCGCGGGTTTATACCCGTGCATCTTGAAGATCTCGATTTCCTTGGCCAGGCGGAACTTTTCCATAATGCGCAGGCGGTGATCGCGCCGCATGGCGCCGCCCTGAGCAATCTCGTTTTCGGCAAGCCCTCGCTCAGAATTCTCGAAATCAATCGCTTCTTGCCTGAGGAACAGCATCTGCGGCCGTGGTTCTATCTTCTGGCGCGGGCGCGCGGACAATCATACAGTTTTCTGAATATTTCGCAGGGCGACCTGGCGGAGGAGCGATTTCGTTCCGCGTTGGATGCGCTTTGCGCGCGCTCCGGCCCGGCTTCGAAGCCGGACATTTGGTGGGATTTGCAGGAATGAAAACTGCCGCCCCCGCATTTCGGCCCGGCGCCGAGAGCGCAGCCATTGTCTGGCGCGTTGCTTCGGGGACAAGGCGAGGTTAAAAGCGGCCATGTCTTTGACAGGTTGCAATCCAGCCATTCCTCGGGGTGACCGACGTGCATAAACGAATTCTCGTCACTGGCGGCGCAGGCTTTCTCGGATCGCACCTGTGCGAGCGCCTGCTCGACGCCGGTCACGACGTCCTCTGCGTCGACAATTTCTTCACGGGCACGCGGCGAAACGTCGCGCATCTGCTCGATCACAAGTCGTTCGAGCTCTTGCGCCACGACGTCACGTTTCCGCTCTATGTCGAAGTGGACGAAATCTACAACCTCGCCTGCCCGGCCTCGCCCATCCACTACCAGCATGACCCCGTGCAGACGACCAAGACCAGCGTCATCGGGGCGATCAACATGCTGGGCCTGGCAAAACGATTGCGCATTAAATTTCTGCAGGCCTCGACGTCGGAAGTCTACGGCGATCCGGGCGTTCATCCGCAGCCGGAGGAATATTGGGGCAACGTCAATCCGATCGGTTTCCGGGCCTGCTACGACGAGGGCAAACGATGCGCGGAAACCCTGGTCTTCGACTATATTCGGCAGCACAAGCTCGCCGCCAAGGTCGTCCGCATCTTCAACACCTATGGACCGCGCATGCACCCAAGCGACGGGCGCGTCGTCTCCAATTTCATCGTCCAGGCGCTGAAGGGCGAAGACATCACCCTTTTTGGCGACGGCGGCCAGACGCGCTCGTTCTGCTATGTCGATGACCTCATCGAAGCGAAAATCCGCATGATGGCGACAGGCCCAGAAGTGACCGGTCCGATCAACATCGGCAATCCCACGGAATTCACGATCAAGGAATTGGCGGAACTCGTGATTGAAATCACCGGTTCCAGGTCGCGCCTGGCTTTCCAGCCACTGCCCTCGGATGACCCGAAGCAACGCCAACCGACCATTGAAAAAGCGGAAAAGGTGCTCGACTGGCGCCCGACGGTTCCGCTGCGCGACGGTTTGGTCAAGACCATCGCCTATTTCGACAATCTCTTGAGGGACTCCGATGGCCCCCATGCGATTGGCGCGATCCGCTCCGCGTAATTTCAACCGGCGTTGAACTTGGGCCCGGAAAACGGCTGCGGCCGGGATTCGCTGTCAGAGTCCAGACTCGTCGTTGACGACTATTTCCTCGACAAGCTTGGAGGACGACCTGATTTTTTCTCCGAACGCTACAGGATCCATGTATTTTTTATAATAGGAAATCACGTTCTTGCGGAGACGCTCGACTTCTTCCGAAGTCATCGCTAGCGCGCGGTCGACCGCCTCATCAAGCTCCTCCAGAGAATTGAACGAGAGACAGTCCTGGCCGCCTGTCAGCTTCGGGCGCATATAATCGTGATAGTTGGTAATCGGGATCGTGCCGACAGACATCGCTTCCGCGATATTATGCGAGTGGGGCACCAGCAACCCCGGCGGACATATAAAAAAATCAGAACGCGACATGGCGTCGAGATACGAATCCATCGAGAGCTTGTGCTTCGATACGGTGTCGCGAGTGTCTTCGGTCATGGCCATCACGAATGGCGCCTTGTCCAAGGTCGAAGACTCCGCGCTGAGTGTTGACGCATATCTTGCTTGCAATCGGTCGATTATCTTATCCCTGCTGAGCATATTGAACTTGAAATAACGCGAATATACATTGCTTCTCGTTCCCGCGAAAAATATCCTTATGTTCCTGTTTTTATCCCTCATCCGCCCAACGGTCTCATGCAGCCGCCGACGATAGAATTGAGGATGCGCAAAATAAGGAGAAAACAGCCTCTTTTCGCTGTTTTCCGCAGTATAATAAAGATTTGATATCCGCAGAACACGCTGTTTTCCAGATGTTGCGTCCGCCTTTTGATCGTAATTGACAATCAGGATTTCTTCCGGTTGCGGCCGCCGACTCGACTCGCACCCGATCAAGAAAGATCCGGAACGGCAGCCATTGGTAAACGCGATAAGCGTCACCGACAGCGCATCCGACCCTTCCGCTCATGACCAACGCGATCAAGATAAAGACGTTTTGTCGTCCGTTGCTGAACCTTTGGAACGACACCTTCGTGTTGTTTCGATTAATCAAAACGTCATGGACGGCTTTGAATATTATAATGGCAGATTTAAGAGGAATTGCGACAAGACGATTGATTCTATTCTTTGATTTCTTGGATAGAAATTGATCAAAACGCATGGTTGCACCATTCGAAACGTTCATTTCGGCGACACTATCTGGACTGTTTCGGGAAATCCATGCAAATAATACAGATCGCGACTCGGACGCTCACCTGCAGCCCTCACTCCGCCGCCAGACAGCATTTCTTGTACTTCTTGCCGCTCCCACACGGACAGGGATCGTTGCGGCCGATGGCGCGGTTGGGGTTTGCCGCGGGCGTTTCAGGTTCGGCCTCTTCCTCCTCGCCATCGAAAGCCGCCAGCGCCTCCAGCGCATCGTCAATGGGTTTCAGCCCGCGCTCCTCCATCAGGGCGCGGCGGTCCGTCGCGCCGCGATTGGCGATCAGGTCGGCCTTGAAGTCCTCGAAGGCGAGAACCTCCTTGTCCACCAGCCCCTGGCGGAAGGCGCGGACCACCTGCGGCTCGAGGTCCGAAAAACCGAGCAGCGCCACGCAATTCTGCCAGCCAAACCAGATTGGATCAGCCTCGCGCGGCTGCAGGGTTTCGAAACTCTGGCCGAGATATGTGCGCGCCTCCTCCATCGGGATGTCGCCGCCTGCCGCCAGCCACGAAAGGCATTCGAGCGCCGCGACGCGCGCCCATGGATCGGCCTGCGGCGACTCGACCAGCGCTTTCAGCTTTTGCAAATCGCCGTCGTAGAGGCTGATGAAAATCTGCGGCAGGGTTTCGGTGGTGGCGTCGCCGATCAGCTCGTAAAGCGCATCGCCTTCCAGCGAAAGCGAGACCAGCGGCGCGAAAGCCTCGGTTTCGCGCTTTTCCGCCAGCAGGTGCAGGGCGAAAAAAACCGTCTCGGCGTTCTCCGGCGAGCGATCGGCGCCGGAAACGCAGGCAGCCAGTCGCGCCATCAGAGCCGGGCGAGCCTCGCTCCATTTCTGGCGCAGGGTCATGATGGCGTCGAGCGGAAAAGTCTCGGCGCCGGCGAGATCGGCCATAGCCATTTCAACGAGGTTCATTTGCAAGTCCTTCGGGCCGACGGCTGCGCTGGCCGGCGCTTTCCTGCTTATACAGGCACGCGCACGCTGGCGCGCAAGCCCCCCATCGGGCTTTTTGCGAGAAAGACGTCGCCGCCGTGCGCGCGCGCCACGTCGCGGGCGATGGACAGGCCAAGGCCCGTGCCGCCTTCGTCCTGGTTGCGCGCCTCGTCCAGCCGCACGAAGGGCCGAAAGACATTTTCGCGCGAATCCGGCGGTATCCCCGGTCCATCGTCATCCACATGGATCAGCAGGAATTTCTGGTCGCAGGAGCCCTCGATGCTGATCTTTTCGCCGTGCCGCAAGGCGTTGTTGAGAAGGTTGGCGAGGCAGCGCTTGAAGGCGTCGGGCCGCACTGTGGCGATCGGCTCGCCTGCGAAGACCACATGGGTTTCGTGGCCGAGCCTTTCCGATTCCTGGCGCAAGGCGCCAAGCAAGGCCGGAATGTCGGTCGGCGCGGCGGCCTCGCCGATGTCGCCCCTGGCAAAAGCCAGATAGGCTTCGAGCATGCGCTGCATCTCGTCCACGTCGCCGGACAATTCCTCCACTTCCGCCTCGTCGCCGAGCAGGGCCAGCGACAGCTTGAAACGGGTCAGGATGGTGCGAAGGTCATGGCTGACGCCGTTGAGCATCGTCGTGCGCTGCTCCATCGCCCGCTCGATGCGGCGCTTCATTTCCATGAAGGCGTAGGCGGCGCGGCGCACTTCGCGGGCGCCGCGCGGCCGGAACTCCACCTCGCGCCCCTTGCCGAATTCTTCCGCGGCGTCGGCCAGCGCCAGAATGGGCCTGATCTGGTTGCGCAGGAAGAGAATGGCGAGAATGATCAGCACCAGCGAGGTGCCAACCATCCAGACGATGAAAATATGGGTGTTGGATGCATAGGCCTGGCTGCGATGCGCCACGACTCGCAGGATGGCGTCGCCCATGTCGATGCGCACTTCGATGAAATCGGATTGCCCGACCGTGTCGATCCAGTAGGGCATCCGGATCAGGCGGCCGATTTCCGAGGACATGGCGCGGTCGACCAGCGAGAAGAAGGGCTTTGGCAGTGCTGGCGGCAAGGGCCCGGCAGGCAGTATCTCCGCCTCCAGGTTGAGCCGCTTGCGGGCGATCTCCTCGAGCTTCGAATTGTCGGGATCGAGCTTGCCGAAGTCGCGGTGGATGTCGATCAGCGCCGCAATGTCCTGCGTCACGGCGTTCGACAAGCGAAATGTCACCAATTGCCAGTGGCGCTCCATGAAGACGAGCGCGATCGCCGATTGCAGGATGACCATGGGCACGATGACGATGAGCAGCGAGCGGGCGTAAAGCCCCTTGGGCATGAAGCTGGCGACGCCACGGGCGAAGGCGCGCCAGGCATGACGTCCGAGAAGAAGCGCCCGCGCCGCCGGATTCATCGATCGACCGCCAGCTTGTAGCCGAGGCCGCGCACCGTCTGCAGATGAAGCGGATTGGCCGGGTCCGCCTCAATCTTCCGCCGGAGACGGTTGACCTGCACGTCGACCGTGCGCTCGTTGGCCGCGCCGCCGCCGCCGCCGAGCGCTTCGCGCGAAACCGTCCCGCCGGGATTTTCGACGAGGATGCGCAGCATGTCGCGCTCGCGCTCGGTTATGCGGATCACTTCGTCGCCCTGGCGCAATTCGCCCCGGTCCGGATCGAAGGCGAAGTCGCCGAAGCGCACCGCATTCTGGCCGGGCGCGCTCTGCGCGATCACGCGCGGCGCGGAACGACGCAGGATGGAGGTCACGCGCAGGGACAGTTCGCGCGGATCGAAAGGTTTCGGAAGATAATCGTCGGCGCCGGCTTCGAGCCCCTTGACCCGGTCCTCGGTTTCGGCGCGGGCGGTGAGCATGAGTATCGGCGCCTGGGCGAGCGGCGAATTTTCGGCGCGAATGCGGGCCGCGAACTCATAGCCGTTCTGGCCCGGCATCATCACGTCGAGTATGATGAGGTCGAAATGGAGGCCGCGCAATCGCGCGTAGGCGTCCTCGGCGCTTTCGGCCGAGGTGACGCGAAACCCCTCGCCTTGCAGGAAGCGTGTGAGCAGCTGGCGGATGCGTCTGTCGTCATCGACGATCAGCAAGTGCATGGCGTCGTCGGCGGGCGGCAATGCGTTTGTTTCGATCATGCCGTCTCTCCGGGGGCGGGATCCCAGGTCGTCCGATCGGTCATGGCGGCGAGGAAGGCCGCCGCCTGCTCCCGCGCGCCTTCCGGCAAGCCGTCCATGGCCCGGGCGAAGCGCCGCGACTGCAATTGCGCCAGCTCCAGCGCCAGAGCGCGGCCCTTGTCGGTCGGGTACAGCAGGCGCTGGCGGCGATCGGACAGGCCGGGCCGCTGCTCGATGTAAGTCTGGTCGAGAAGGTCCTTGAGCACGCGGCTGAGGCTTTGCTTGGTGATTTTCAGGAGGTCCAGCAATTCGGCGACGGCCAGGCCCGGGCGACGATCGACGAAATGCAGCACGCGATGGTGGGCGCGGCCGAAATTGTAGCGCACCAGCAAGCGGTCGGCGTCGCCGACGAAATCGCGATAGGCGAAGAAAAACAGTTCGATCAGGTCGAACATGGGCTCGGAGTTCGACCTCCCGCGGAACAAGGCGCGGCTGCGCAAGCTTGCGCTGCAGAGCGTCTTCCATCGGGAGCCAGACCCTTTCCCCGGCGCCGCCGGTAAAATATGTCAGTTCTATTGACATATTTCAGGTCGGTTGCTAGTCGTCAAGCTTCCCGGAAAAGAGCCGTTTTGAGGAGCCTGCGATGTCTGTCCTGCCTTTCGACCAGCGCGATGGGTTCATCTGGATGAACGGCGCCCTGGTCCCATGGAAGGACGCGAAGCTGCATGTCCTGTCGCATGGGCTGCATTACGCGTCGTGCTGCTTTGAAGGCGAGCGCGCCTATGGCGGCGTGATCTTCAAGACGCGCGAACATTCCGAGCGCTTCAAGAATTCGGCGCAATTGCTCGATTTCGAAATCCCCTATTCGCTGGAGGAACTCGACGCCGCCAAGGCTTTGGTGGTCGAGAAAAACGGCTTCGAGAACTGCTATGTTCGGCCGGTCGCCTGGCGCGGTTCGGAAATGATGGCCGTGGCGGCGCAGCACGCCACCATCAACGTCGCCATCGCCGCATGGGACTGGCCGTCGATGTTCGACATGGAAACAAAGATGAAGGGCATCAAGCTCGACATCGCCGATTACCGCCGCCCCGATCCCATGACCGCGCCCTGCCATTCCAAGGCCGCCGGCCTTTACATGATCTGCACCATTTCCAAGCACAGGGCGGAGCGCAAAGGCTACGCCGACGCCATGATGCTCGATTGGCAGGGCCGCGTCGCCGAATGCACGGGCGCCAACATTTTCTTCACGAAAGGTGGAGAGATCCACACGCCGATCGCCGATTGCTTCCTGAACGGCATCACGCGCCAGACCGTCATCGGGCTTGCGAAGGCGCGCGGCATCGTCGTCAACGAGCGGCGCATCCTGCCGGACGAACTTGCCGGTTTTGAAGAATGTTTTATTTGCGGCACCGGCGCCGAGGTCACGCCGGTCTCGGAAATCGGGCCCTACAATTTCGCCCCGGGCGCCATTTCGCGCGCGCTGATCGAAGATTACGCCACGGCCGTGCAACCGAAGCTCGCGGTGGCGTAATTTTGGCTGCGCCTATCGGGCGATGAAACCTGAGCTTTCGCGCATCGCCAGGTACATCTCGCAGGTCGCGCAAGGAATGTCGTCGCGCGGCGGAGCGCGTCCTCTGAGCATTCGGCGGGCGTAAGCCATTTTTTCGCCATTGAGCGTCGCATCAAGCCCGTCGCGGAAGGCGTTGCCGCCGAAATCGCTCCAAAAATTGCGGCAGCATCCGAGATTGTTGCCGTTCCAGTTGATCTGGGGGTCGTCCCATAATTGGTTGCAAATGCTGCGGGCGAATTTCTCGCCGCGCTGCGCTTCGAATTCCGCCCGCGTCGTCGCTTTTTCGCCCGTCTGCGCGCGAACGAAATCGCTGTCGCGAATGGGCGAGAAGGAATTGTCCCAGGTCAGCTTGGTGTGAAACTGCATTCCCAGCCGCGCCGCCATTTCGCGCGCGCGGGGAATTTCATGCTCATTGTGCCCGAACACCACGAACTGCCACGAAAGCCAGGGCACGTACGACCGGTAAAGCCGCTTGTAGTCGTTGATCTTTTCGATGTTTGCGATGACTTTGTCGAAATCGCCGCGCACACGGTAATGCTTGTATGTTTCCTGGCTTGCTCCGTCGATCGAGCAGAGCATTCCCTGCACCTGATATTTCACCAGGCCCTCGAGGACCTCGTCCCTGACATGATTGAGGTTGACGCCGTTCCACAGCTCGATGGCCAGGGACTGCCGGTGCGCGTAGTCCAGAATTCTGAAGAAGTTCGGGATTGAGGAAAATCTCGCCATAGTTGGAAAGTTCGATCCGCTTGATCTGCGGATTGCCATCGACGAACCGCCGGAAGTCCTCAAATTTCAGAAAGCCGAAGCCGATCGCCGGTTCGATCGCCCCCGTCGCCGTCGGGCAGGACGGACAGCGCAACTGGCAAAAAGAGGAGGCCTCGAGCCTGATCCGGGCAGGCGAAATATGTTCGTCCGTCCAAGCCTCGTCTTGCGCGGCGGCCTCTCCCCTTTGACTCGGCAATTTCGCACTCCCGGCCACAGCTTCACGTTGCAGTTTCTCTGACCGCAACCTTTTACCTTACTCAGTGCGGATTGTCCCAGCGCCCGAGCGCCGCCTCGTCGGCGTCCTTCGCCTCGACCCAGCCGCCGTCGCTTCCATCGGCGCGATGCTCCTTCTTCCAGAAGGGCGCGCGGGATTTGAGAAAATCCATCAGGAATTCGGCGGCGGCAAAGGCCGCGTGACGATGGACGCTGGCGGCGAGCACCAGAACGATCGCCTCGCCGGGCAGGATTTTCCCGGTGCGATGGATGACGGTCAGGCCAAGCAGCGGCCAGCGGCTTTCGGCCTCCTCCGCGATGCGCGCCATTTCCTCCTCGGCCATCGCCGGATAATGCTCGAGCTCCAGCGCCGACAAGGCCCCCGCCTCGTCGCGGCACAGGCCGACGAAGCTCACGAGAGCGCCGATATCGGTGCGGCCTTGCGTCAGCAGCGCGGATTCGACGGCGGCGTCGAAGGGCGATGTCTGCACGCGGATGGTTTTGAGCATTTCAAATCTCATCAACAGCGCCGGGCGCCTTATCCGCCCGTCATCGGTGGAAAAAAGGCAATTTCCTTCGCCCCGGCGATTGGCGCCTCCGGCTTTACATGCCGCTTGTCGATCGCCGCCCGCGCCGTTTTATGCGCGAAAGCTGCGGCGTAAACCTCGTCCCGCGCGGAAAGCCAGGCGATCAGGTCATTGACGCTGCGCAATTCGGCCGGCAGGTCGATCTCTTCCTCGGCGCGGCCGATCCTTTCCCGCAGCGACGCGAAATAGACGAGCTTCATTCCTCGACCACATATTTGATGCCCGACTTCATATAGTCCCAGCCGGTGTAGAGCGTCAGCAGCGCGGAGAGCCAGAGCAGGGTCAGGCCGATCTTCACCGTGCCCGGCAGCACAAGTTCGCCCGCCCGTCCGGCGATAAGAAAGCCCAGGGCGATGAGCTGCATCGTCGTCTTCCATTTGGCGACCTTGCTCACGGGCACCGAGACTTTCAGCTCGGCCAGGAACTCGCGCAGGCCCGACACCAGGATTTCGCGGCACAGGATGACGATGGCCGCCCAGAGCGACCAGCTTTTGATCGTGCCGTCGGCGACGAGAATCATCAATACGGCCGAAACCAGCAGCTTGTCGGCGATCGGGTCGAGCATCCGGCCCAGCGCCGATTGCTGTTCCCAGGCGCGGGCGAGATAGCCGTCAAAAAAATCGGTAATCGCCGCAATCGTGAAAAGCCCGAGCGCCGTCCAGCGCAAGGCGTATTCGTCCGGCCAGAACAGGCAGGCGACGACGAGCGGCACGATCAGCACGCGCCCGAAGGTCAGAAGATTGGGCAGGCTGAAGGTGCGGGCGCCCCTGCGGGCGGGATTGAAGCTCATGAGACCTAGGGAAGCCTTTTTCGGATGCGCACGTCAACATTTTATCGTCTCTAAAAAATTGAGCACATGGAAATCAGAGGGGATCCGGCTCCTAGATTTGTAAGGCTTTGTTGACTTAAAAGCTCTGCGTGTTATTTTTCTGACCTAAAGCATATTTTCAAAAAAAAGCCAAAATTGCGAACGGTGATATTATGGAAAAAAGTAAAAAGACAGCAACAAACATAAAGCCAATAATATTTCCGATCATTGGCCTAGGTTTGTTCCAATACCTATATGCTGAGCCTCATAAGAAAGATATTGCGCACCTCTCAGCCCAAGATAGGCAATATATCTGCCATATAAAAGAGTTATGCCCCCTGTTTTCAGACGCAAGAAAAAATTGTGCGGTTGCTGGCAATTACGACATGTGCATGTCAATCAAATTAGGAAAGGAAAATTATTCTGATGCCAAGGACACATGCTCCGATGATGGCCTATCAAGCAATCCTGATCCACAACCTGATACACTGGATTGCTGGGCGATACGCTGGTATTCAAAATAACATGCGAGAGAGAGTTAACTTCCCGAGCAAACACTTAATGGCGCTGACAACGAAGAAAAAATAGGTTTTTCTGTATGCACTCTGCAAAAATAGACCGAATGTCTAAATTATGATTTTCCGCAGATGCCCAAATTCGATAAGGGGAATCAACTGGGAACAACTCGATATATTTAACGAGCATTTCGCTACGCGATAAAGCCGCAATTATACGGTCACGATAAAATAAAATATGAGGATTGAAGCTATTTTCATCCATTATATAGAACTCTCCTACGCAAGAGGCAGAACTCATTTTTTTGAATTTAGCTCATCGTACCCAACTAGACAATAGGCAATAACAGTAAATTTATACCATCCCATACTATACTATGACATGAAAGGTAGGACTAATCATTTAAATTGGCGATGAAGCGTCACTCCTTTTCGTGAAAATGATCGAAGACCAGCTTCGCGGTGGCGGCGGAGACTCCCGGCGTCTTCAAGAGGTCGCCGAGCGCCGCCCCCGCCACCGCCTTGGCGGTCCCGAAGGCCTGAAGGAGGGCGCGCTTGCGGGACGGGCCGATTCCGGCGATCTCGTCGAGCGGATTTTTCGCAAATTCCTTCTTGCGTTTCGCGCGATGCGTGCCGATGGCGAAGCGATGCGCCTCGTCGCGCAGGCGCTGCACGAAGTAGAGCGCGGGATCGCGCGGCGCCATCCGGAAGGGATCGCGGCCCGGCAGGAAGAAGGTTTCGCGCCCGGCGTTGCGGTCCGCGCCCTTGGCGATCGAGGCCACGGTCACGCCGACGACACCGAGTTCGGCCAGCACCGCGCGGGTCGCGTCAAACTGGCCGCGCCCGCCGTCGATCAGGATGAGGTCTGGCTTTTGCGGGAAGGCCTCGGGATCGGCGTTCTCCCCCTCCTCTCCTTCCTTCAACAGGCGCGAAAAACGGCGGGACAGGACCTCGCGCATCATGGCGTAATCGTCGCCGGGCGCGAGATCGGACTTGATGTTGAAGGTGCGGTACTGGTTCTTTACAAAGCCCTGGGGGCCCGCGACCACCATGGCGCCGATCGCCGAGGCGCCCATGATGTGCGAATTGTCGTAGATTTCCACGCGGCGCGGGACGCTCTGCATGCCAAAGGCCAGAGACAGCGCCTCCAGCAGCTTCAACTGGCTCGCGCTCTCGGAAAGACGGCGCCCGAGCGCCTCGCGGGCGTTTTTCAGCGCATCGGCGATCATTTCGGACTTTTCGCCGCGCTGCGGCGCGTGCACTTCGACCTTGCGTCCCGACTGTTCCGAGAGCGCCTCGGAAAGCAGATCCGCCTCGTCGATCCGGTGCGAGAGAAAGACGCACCTGGGCGCGGGGCGGTCGGAATAGAATTGCGCGACGAAGGCGGCCAGCACTTCAGCCAGGGGAAGAGACCTGTCGGCGCGAGGAAAATAGGCGCGATTGCCCCAGTTCTGAAAGGCGCGGTAGAAAACCGCCTCGATGCAGAACTGCCCGGCGTCCTCATAGGCGGCGAAGACGTCCGCCTCCTCGACGCCGCGTGGATTGATTCCCTGCTGGCCCTGGATGGCGGCGAGCGCGGAAATGCGGTCGCGCAACCGTCCCGCCCGTTCGAATTCGAGGGACTCGGCAGCGGCGTTCATCTCGGCCGCCAGCCTTTCGCGCACAACGCGCGATTTGCCGGTGAGAAAATCGCGCGCCTCGCGGGTCAGCTCGACGTAATTTGCCTCGGACACCTCGCCCGTGCAGGGTCCTGCGCAGCGCTTGATCTGGAACAGCAGGCAGGGCCGGCTGCGGTTGTCGAAAAACGAGTTTTCGCAGGATCGCAAAAGGAACGCGCGCTGCAACGCGTTGAGCGTGCGATTGACCGCCCAGACGCTGGCGAAGGGGCCGAAATAATCCCCTTTGCGATTGCGCGCGCCGCGATGCTTGGTGAGCTGGGCGCCGCGCTCGTCTTGCGTCAGCAGGATATAGGGAAAGCTCTTGTCGTCGCGCATCAGCACGTTGAAGCGCGGCTTCAGCTGCTTGATGAGATTGGCTTCGAGCAGCAGGGCCTCGACCTCGGTGCGGGTCGAGGCGAAAACCATCGTCACCGTCTGGGCGATCATCCGCGCGATGCGATTGGTGTGGCCCGTCATTCTGGTATAGGAGGCGACGCGCCGGCGCAGGCTCTTGGCCTTGCCGACATAAAGCACCGAGCCGTCCTCGCCGAGCATCCGGTAGACGCCTGGGCCTGCGGGCGCGTGTTTGCAATGGGCGCTGATGGCGCGCAGGCCCCGCTGGAGCGATGCAACCACCGCCTCGCTGTCGAGGTCCAGCTCGAGGCCCGGGCCGGGCGCAATCTCCATTTCGCCTGCCGCGCCTTCCTCGACTTCATCTTCAGTCAAGTCTTCAGGCGGCGCGTCGGGATGATCTTCATCGGGAATCATGGATCTAATTTAGTCCGGGCGCCGCTACGGCGAAAGGCGCGGCGGCGATGGAGCCTGTTTTGTTCTCACGAAAATTTGATCTGGGCGCTGGACCTCGTCTTTTTTTGCGGTTAGCACTGATGTTAACAAATCATCAACGACTCCGCCGGGACGGGAAATTCATGGCTCTGAAACAGGCGGTTTCCCGCGATTTCTTCCGAATCGCTTCCGGCCTTGCCTCCTGTTTTGGCCTCGCGCTGGCGCTCTCCGGCTGTTCCGAAACCGCCGTTCAGGGACCGGTCGCCAGTTCCGTGCAGGCGGTCTCCAACGTGATCCGTCCCTCCGGCTTCAGTCCCCGTCCCGCAACCTTGGCCGTCACCCAGACGGAAGGCGCGCCCGACGCCCTGCAGAGCCAATACATGGCCCTGTTCAACGCCGATGTCGCGGCTCGCGACGTGGCCCTGACCGACCAGGCGGGCGCCCGCTATCTGGCGCGCGGCTATATATCGGCTTTCCCGGTCGATGGCGGCGCCAGGCTCACCTATGTCTGGGACATTTACGACCGGACCAACCATCGCGCGCAGCGGCTCAACGACGAAATCGCGCTCAAAGGCTCGGCGCCCGATCCCTGGTCATTGGTGGACGGAGCCGCGATTTCGGCCCTGGCCGCGCGCAGCGCCAACGAACTCGCCGCTTACCTCTCCAATACGCCGGAAGCCATGGCCGCCGGCGCGTCCGCCACGCCGGCGCAAGCTGCGTCAGCGCCGCAGGTCGCGCCTTCGCAGGCGCTCTCCTATACGAGCGCCCGCTGAAATCGCGTTTCCCCATGCGAACGCAGGAAAAAATCGCGCTTGCCAGGCGATGCCGCTGATCTTTTTTGACAAAATCAAGACAGAGCCTTCGCAATCATATTGTTCATCGCCGAACTGGCTGCTAAGACGCGCCCGTGAATACGGGCAATGCAAGGGCGCTTCATGGCTGGTTCGATGAAAATCCTGGCGGGCAATTCCAACCGTCCGCTGACGGAAGCGATCGCCGCCTATCTCGGCGTGCCCCTGACCAAATGTCAGGTTCGGCGCTTCGCCGACATGGAAGTGTTTGTCGAGATCCAGGAAAACGTTCGCGGACAGGACACGTTCATCGTTCAGTCCACGTCGGCGCCGACCAACGATCACCTGATGGAGGCGCTGATCATGACCGACGCGCTGCGTCGCGCTTCGGCCCGGCGCATCACCGCCGTCATCCCCTATTTCGGCTATGCCCGGCAGGACCGGAAGCCCGGTCCGCGCACGCCGATTTCCGCTAAACTCGTCGCCAACCTGATCACCCGCGCCGGCGCCGACCGCGTGCTGACGGTCGATCTCCACGCTGGCCAGATCCAGGGCTTTTTCGACATCCCGACCGACAACCTGTTCGGCGCGCCAGTGCTGGTGCGCGACATCCAGGACAAGCTCGACCTGTCCAATGTCATGGTTGTTTCGCCCGACGTCGGCGGCGTGGTGCGCGCCCGCGCGCTCGCCAAGCGCATCAACGCGCCGCTCGCCATCGTCGACAAGCGCCGCGAGCGCGCGGGCGAATTCGGAAGTGATGAACATCATCGGCGAGGTCAGGGGCAAGAACTGCATCCTCGTCGACGACATCGTCGATTCCGGCGGCACGCTGTGCAACGCCGCCGACGCGCTGCTCGAAGCCGGAGCGACGGACGTGCGCGCCTATATCACCCACGGCGTGCTGTCGGGCGGCGCGGTCGCGCGCATTTCCGCGTCAAAACTCAAGGAACTCGTCGTCACCGACACGATCTTGCCGACAGAAGCCATGCGTGTCGCCAAAAACATCCGCGTCATCACCATCGCTCCGCTGATCGGCGAGGCCATCGCCCGCACCGCCAAGGAAGAAAGCGTCTCCAGCCTGTTCAACTGATGTTCGCGGCGTCGCGAAAAAAACCGCGCCAGCCGCCACAGCAGCGGAATGGAGGCGGCCATGGCGACAACGGTCAGCGGCCCCGACCAGACGAAGATTTTCTCGTCGATCCGGCCGCGACGCAAGGTGGCGTCGAGCAGCAGAAAACTTGTCGGCAGGATAAGGATGAGGCCGGTCGCCGCTCCCGGCGCGTATCTCCGCAAATACACTGTCGCCGCCAGATGCGGCATGAACACGTTCAAACCCATCGCCAGGGCGTAGCCGCAAAGCGCGTAGTCGGCGAGGACATCTCCGGCCATGGACAGCGCCGCCAACACCAGGGCGACCAGGGTCAGCGCCACGACCGCGAAGCGAAATTCGCCCGCATCGATGGCCACGGCGCGAAATTGCAGGCTTTTCGACCATTCCGGAAGATAGATCGCCTCTTCCAGGTTATGCAGGCTCACCGCGGCGACGAAGAGCAGGACAACGACGTTCCAGTTCATGCATCAATTCTATCGTTGCATCAGCGGAAAGGCGAATTTCGCTCAACAAAGGCGGAAAAAGCTGGTTTAAGCGGACGATCACATATTTAGCGCAGGCCTGTTATGACCATTGAAACCGACCTCAAAAGCATCATCCGCGCCATTCCAGACTATCCCAAGCCGGGGATCATGTTTCGCGACATCACTACCCTGCTCGGCGACGCCCGCTGTTTTCGGCGCGCGGTCGATGAACTCGTCCAACCCTATGCGGGGCGAAAAATCGACCAGATCGCCGGCATGGAGGCGCGCGGCTTCATCCTCGGCGGCGCCGTGGCGCATCAATTGTCCGCCGGCTTCATCCCCATCCGCAAGAAGGGCAAGCTGCCGCACACAAAGGTGTCCATCGCCTACAGCCTCGAATACGGGCTGGACGAAATGGAGATGCACGAGGACGCGGTGAAGCCGGGTGAAAAAGTGCTGCTGGTCGACGACCTGATCGCCACGGGCGGCACGGCGGAGGGGGCGGTCAAACTGTTGCGCCAGATGGGCGCGGACGTGGTCGCCGCCTGTTTCGTCATCGACCTGCCGGACCTCGGCGGCGCACAAAAAATCCGCGACCTCGGCGTGCCCGTGCGAGCGCTGGTGGAGTTTGCGGGGCACTGAGCCGACGGCATTTCGTCGAGCTGATCAGCAGGCCGTTGCCCGGCCTTTCGTTTTTCCGTCACTTGGCATTGGCTGCTGACGGCTCTTTGCAGACGGCTATTCATGATCTCTGGGTCGTCATGCCCGTGCTTGTCACGGGCATCCACGCCCGGCCGTTGCATGCGTGTCAGCCTTGTAAAACCGGCCTTCCACGCTGGCGTGGATGGCCGTGACGAGCACGGCCATGACCGCGGAGAGAGCGGGGCTAACGGCCTTCCGCTTCCCGCCGATTCCTGCCGATGGGCGTTAACCGCGCCATTGGCCTGAGCCCAATCGCAGAAAAAGGCCGGGGTTGAACCCGACCTTTCAATCTCACTTTATTTGAACCAAAGGCTCAGCCGCGCGGGCCCTTGCGAAACCCTTCGCCGCTGCGGGCGGGACGGCTATCCCCCGTCCTTGCCCCAGCGCCCGCTCCCGCGGTGCGCGGATTGGCGTTGCGGCTGGCCTCGTGCTTGTGCCCGTGTTCGCGCCTGCTGTCGCCGTGACGCGTCGGCGCCGGGCCGCGACGGTCGTCTGGCCGATGCGCCGGGCGGCCCTGCGGTTTTCCACGCGGCGGAGGAGCCTCCTCGGGCGCGTTCTTGTCATTGCGCAGGTCAAGCACCGGAATCTGCTGCTTGGTCAGCTTTTCGATAGCGCGCAGATAGGCGCGTTCTGAATTGTCGCACAGCGAGATCGCCACGCCTTCCATCCCGGCGCGCGCCGTGCGCCCGATGCGGTGGACGTAGGATTCCGCGACTTCAGGCAGTTCGAAATTCACGACATGGCTGACGGCGTCGATATCGATGCCGCGCGCGGCGATATCGGTGGCGACGAGAACGCCGACCTGTCCGGTCTTGAAACCGTCCAGCGCGCGGGTGCGCTGGTTCTGGCTCTTGTTGCCGTGAATGGCGTCGGCGGAGAAACCCGCCTCGTTGAGGAAGCCCGCGACCTTATCGGCGCCGCGCTTTGTGCGCGTGAAGACGATGGAGCGGCTGAAATCCGGGTTCTTGAACAGGTCGATCAGCGCGTTGCGCTTGCCTGAGCCCTCGACCAGGATCACCCGCTGCTCGACGCGGTCGGCGGTCTTGGCGACCGGGGCCACCGAAACCTTCATCGGATTATGCAGCATTTCGCCGGCCAGCGACGCGATCTCCGTCGGCATGGTCGCCGAGAAGAACAAGGTCTGGCGCGTCTTCGGCAATTTGGCGAAGATCTTGCGGATCGGCACGAGGAAGCCGAGGTCGAGCATGTGATCGGCTTCGTCGAGCACCACGGCGGAGACGCCGTCGAGCCGCAGGTTGCCCTGCGAGATGTGATCGAGCAGGCGGCCGGGCGTGGCGACGAGAACGTCGAGGCCGCCCTGCAGCGCCTTGAGCTGCGGCCCGAAGCTGACGCCGCCAAAGATCACGGCGGTGCGGAGATTGGCGTGGCGGCCATAGACCCTGAAACTTTCGCCGATCTGGGCGGCCAGTTCGCGCGTCGGCGCGAGCACCAGCACCTTGGTCTGGCGCGAGCGGACGGGCGTCGGATATTGCTGCAGGCGGGTGATCAGCGGCGTGGCGAAGGCGCAGGTCTTGCCGGTGCCGGTCTGCGCGATGCCCAGAAGGTCGCGTCCTTCGAGCAGCGGCGGAATGGCCTGTTCCTGAATGGGGGTGGGGATCGTATAGCCCTCGGAATTGAGGGCGCGTAAGACGTTCTCGGCCAGGCCGAGATCGGAAAATTGCGTCACAGGGAAACTTTCATTTAATGCCGCCATGGCGCGTGATTCAACGCGTCCGTTGAGGGCGGCTTGTCGAAGACGGCCCCGCATAGATTGGGCTGTCGGCCATTTGAGGCTGATTGGGCCGGGCGACGCTTCTGGCGATTTGCCTGCAACGTTTTGCAAGCTCTGCCCGAATGTCCTATGCGCCGGCGCCTCTGGATGCTGCGATGCAGCGACGCCTGTGTACCCGCTTTGGCCCGAGAATGCAAATGAGCTTGCCTCGGGACGAAAGCACATCTCGCGCACGCTCCCTTCTTTAATCTACTGAATGCGCCGCGCGATCTTCCATATTTGCGACATCGCCAGCGCGGCGATGCACTCGCCGGTCGCCGGCCCACAAGAGTTGAACCGGCGCCACGCCCCCGCGGCGAGCGTGCATATTGGCGTCTCTCCCAAACTCGGCGGCTATTGCCCCCTGTGACCTGTAGCATTGAAGCCGCGCAGGCGAGACTGTCTGGTCAAACGCCCCGCCAAGCCGGATTTAAACTCGATCCGCAATCAGCAAATCCTCGATGCGACGTTGCGTAATGTAATCTTAAACCATTTGGGCAGAAGATTGCATCGTCGGCGCGATGTAATGGGCATCCGCGAGAAGAACGAGCAGAACCATGTTTATCGAACGTCGCGCAACGCCGCGCCTCCCGGTGATCCAGAATGTCGAGGCGGAGCTGTTCTGCGGCGACCGCCGCCTGTCCGGCCAGATCGCCGATATTTCCGAAGAAGGCGTCCGTGTGGTCATAGACAAGGCCTCGGCGCCGGTCCTGGCCTCGCTCGTCGCCGGGGAACGCATCTCGCTCATCGCCAAAACCGACCATCAGGCTTTCGAGTGCGAAATTCGGCGCGTCGGCCACGAAGAACTCGGCCTGTTTTTCCTCGATCTCGCCACCCACGCCCGCCGGCGCGAACTGATCGAGAAAATCACCGGCTGATCCGCCCCTGTTCCACGAACGAAATGTTTCGGGCAACCTTCGCGTCCTAGGATCATGATCCGGGTCACCTCCGATCATCTTCCGGGGCGCATCGCATGTCCACTCGCAGAACAGTCTTCGCCGCAGGCCTGCTCCTTTCGATCATGGCGAGCCCCGAGGCGCGCGCGCTCGGCTCCTGTGACGTTGGAGACCTCTGCACCATCCAGACGGAATTGTTCGGCTGCAAGGACGGGGCGCTGATCAAACGCTGGGTCGACACATACGTCGAAATCAACAAGGAAGCGGCGGAAGCGTACATCTCCGAGCAGGTGAAGGCCGGTCAGTGCGCCGAGTTCAAGGCGGGCGACAAGCTGCGGATCACCCGCTACATCGGCATGCGCCGCATCGAGGTGCAGCGTCCCGGCGAAACCGAACGCTTCATAATGCTGCTGAAATGAATTTTCCCGCCGTGCGATCTTTTCGCCAGCATTGGCATTCCCTTAACTTTTGACAGATAGATATGGGCTGTCCATTGCCGATGTAACCGTCGGCGCGTGACCATGGCCTCGTGGCGGAGCGAATACGCGGGAGACTGCAAATCTCCACAGGAAGGGTTTAATTCCCTTCCGAGGCCTCCATTCCCCCTTTTCGTTGGCGACGCTTTTTCGATCCGATCAGAACGGACCTGGGCTTTTCCTTCTGGATTCAGCCGCTCGCGTTCATCGCGAAGCCCCGCTGCTCGCCTTCAGCTATTGATTCAATGGAATGCAAGCCGTTAGATGCGTTCCCACCAAATCAGGCTGGTGACTCGACATGAACGTTGGCGATAGTCCGGGCGCGCTTACCCATATTGAACGGCTTGAGGCCGAATCCATCCACATCATGCGCGAAGTGGTCGCAGAGTGCGAGCGCCCCGTCATGCTCTATTCCGCCGGCAAGGACAGCGCGGTCATGCTGCACCTGGCGCGCAAGGCCTTCTTTCCGGCGACGCCGCCGTTCCCCCTGCTCCATGTCGACACGACATGGAAATTCAAGGCCATGTACGAGTTGCGCGACAAGATGGCCCGCGAAAGCGGCATGGATCTGATCGTCTACCAGAATCCGGAAGCGTTGGAGCGCGGCGTCAATCCATTCGATCATGGATCCGTTCATACGGATCTTTGGAAGACCGAGGGATTGAAGCAGGCGCTCGACAAATACGGCTTTGACGCCGCTTTCGGCGGGGCGCGCCGCGACGAGGAGAAAGTTCGGGCCAAGGAGCGCGTGTTTTCGTTCCGCGCCGCCAACCATCGCTGGAACCCGAAAAGCCAGCGGCCGGAGGTGTGGAACCTCTACAACGCCCACAAGGCCAAAGGCGAGAGCATTCGCGTCTTCCCGCTTTCCAATTGGACGGAGCTCGACATCTGGCTCTATATCCAGTTGAACAGGATCGAAATTGTGCCCCTGTACTTCGCGGCGCCGCGTCCGACAGTGGAACGGGATGGCCTGCTCCTGATGGTCGATGACGACCGTTTTCCACTGCTGCCCGGAGAGACGCCGGTCATGCGCTCGATCCGCTTCCGGACGCTCGGCTGCTATCCTTTGACAGGCGCCGTTGAAAGCAAGGCCTCGACCCTGAGCGAGATCATTCAGGAAATGCTGCTCACGACCACGTCCGAGCGCCAGGGACGCGCCATCGATCGCGACAAGGGCAATGCGAGCATGGAGAACAAGAAGCAGCAGGGTTATTTCTGACCGGCGCATTTCAGCGCCGGCGAGACGAGGCGGACTTATGACGATTGTCGCGGACAGCTCCTACATCACCGATACGCTGATTGCGAAGGACATCGACGCCTATCTTGCGCAGCACCAGCGCAAGAGCCTGTTGCGTTTCATCACCTGCGGCTCGGTCGATGACGGCAAGTCCACGCTGATCGGGCGGTTGCTCTACGACACGAAGATGATCTTCGACGACCATCTCGCCGCATTGCAGGCAAACTCCAAACGTGGGGCGCCCAGGGCGACAACATCGATTTCGCCTTGCTGGTCGATGGGCTCGCGGCCGAACGTGAGCAGGGCATCACCATCGACGTCGCCTATCGTTTCTTCTCGACGGAAAAGCGCAAGTTCATCGTCGCCGACACGCCGGGCCACGAACAATATACCCGCAACATGGTGACGGGCGCCTCGACGGCCGAACTGGCGGTCATCCTGGTCGACGCGCGCCGGGGCGTGCTGACCCAGACGCGCCGCCATTCCTACCTCGCCAAGCTCATCGGCATCCGGAAGATCGTGCTTGCCGTCAACAAGATGGACCTTGTCGACTACGATCAGGAGGTCTTCGACACGATTTGCGCTGATTATCGCGACTTTGCGAACAAGCTCGGCCTCGTGGAGGTCGTGGCGATTCCGATTTCCGCCTTCAAGGGCGACAATATCGCCGCGCGCTCGACCAACATGCCATGGTACGGCGGCCCGACGCTCATCGGGCGCCTGGAAACCGTCAATCTCGACGCGGAAGCGGATCCGGCCAGGCCGTTTCGGCTTCCCGTCCAGTGGGTCAATCGCCCCAATCTCGATTTTCGCGCCTTTTGCGGCCTGATCGCCTCCGGCGAGGTCAAGCCGGGCGACGCCGTGCGCGTCGCTCCCTCGGGCAGGACCTCGACCGTCGCGCGGATCGTCGCGATGGACGGGGACCTCGACAGGGCCGTGGCCGGCCAGTCCGTCGAAATCGTCCTTGCCGACGAGATCGACTGCTCGCGCGGCGACGTCATCGCGGGCAGCGACTCCCCTCCGCAGATCGCCGACCAGTTCGAGGCGACCCTCGTCTGGATGTCCGATCATCCGCTGTCGCCCGGACGGCCCTACTGGCTGAAACTCGCGACGCAGACGGCCAACGTCACGGTGCAGCAGCCCAAATATCAGATCAACGTCAACACCGCGGAGCATCTGGCGGCCAGGACGCTCGAACTGAACGGCATTGGCGTCGTCACATTGTCCACCGACAAGCCGATCATCTTCGAACCCTATGCGGAAAACCGCACGCTTGGCGGGTTCATCCTGGTCGACAAGAGCACCAATGAAACGGTGGCTGCGGGCATGCTGCATTTCGCCTTGCGCCGCAGCCAGAACCTTCATTGGCAGGCGATCGACGTCAGCCGCGAGGCCCACGCCGCGATCAAGAATCAAAAGCCTGCCGTCCTTTGGCTCACCGGCCTTTCCGGATCGGGAAAATCCACCATCGCCAATATCGTCCAGCGCAAGCTGCTTCGCATGAACCGGCATACCGTCCTGCTGGATGGCGACAATGTTCGTCATGGCCTCAACAAGGATCTCGGCTTTACCGAGGCCGACCGCATCGAGAACATCCGGCGCGTCGGCGAGGTCGCCAAGTTGATGACCGACGCCGGACTGATCGTCATCACCTCCTTCATCAGCCCTTTCCGCGCCGAGCGGGAAATGGTCCGCCAGATGATGGCGCCCGGCGAATTCGTGGAAATTTTTGTCGACACGCCGCTTGAAGTCGCCGAGGAGCGGGACGTCAAAGGCCTTTACAAGAAGGCGCGCAGCGGACAATTGCCGAACTTCACCGGCATCGACTCGCCCTACGAGGCGCCGGAAAATCCTGACATCCACATCAACACCGGAAAACTGTCGCCCAGGAAGGCGGCAAAGCTCATCGTCAATTTCCTGCTCGGGGATACGTGAGGGGCAAGGTTGTTGCCAAAGCACTCGCGATGACAATTTTCCCGAGCTTTTCCGACGAAACCTGATCCCAGAACGGCGAAAACCCAGGAAGCGCCAAATCATTAGCGTTTTCCGGGGCTTTCGATAGGTTCAGCGGCTAAAATAGAGGCCCGGGAGATCGGGTATTGGCCTTGCGGGATGATCTTGAGGCTCAAGCAGGCCGTTTGCGCGCGACGCCAACTATTTGCTCCCTTCGCGCTTATTGATCCCTTCGCAATCGGCGTCGCGAAATAGTCCGGCTGGCCAATTCCGAATGCCGTCGAGGCGATGCGCGGCGAAAACCCGCTCGATGAATAACGGTGAAAAGCGCAAGGGGGCTCGCGGGTTTCGCCATGAATACGACGGGCGGGAGCGCGTCCAGCTTGTCCAGCCTTGCGGAAACCAGGATCATGTTGATGACTGGCCAGCGCGTCGCGACGAGTTTCGCCAACTCGACCTGATCTTCGTCTCGCGGCAGATTGATCAGCAATACCGCAACATCGTGCGACCTCTCCAGAATTTCGAGGGCGCCTGCGACGGAATCAACCGCAAATCCGTCCAGGCCGAACCAGCGGAAAGCGGCAACCGCAAAGGTTGCGATCTCCGGTTCATCCTCGATCACCATTGCCATGGGCATTTTGATGGCCGCTGTCTGCATCACGGGATTACGAGCCTCCCTGCGCCGCCGTTCGAATTTGCCCACGGGTCCCAAAAAGCCGAAGCGCCTCAGCGCTCTTGCAAAGAACAGAGACTTGGGACGATGGAATTCCCACGACCTTTCGACAATGACACGCGCTCCTTCTGCGCTATACTGCGCGAGAGGTTTGCACGTAATCGCTTCAGGGTCGAAATGATGCAGCGCTGGGAGAAGGAATTAAACTGGCTTCCCGCCGGAGACCCAAGAAACCCGTTCTCGTTTGAAGTTCTTGACTGCCGCGCGGCCTGCGCCGCGCTAAGGCGGCTGACGCTCAGCGAAACCGCCTCGCCAGCATTCGCCGCCATTGAAGATGTCGTCCAGGCGTCGGCTTCGACGACGCTTCCCGCCGATCCGATAAACGTGCCTTGCACGATCCATGTTGGCGCGCGCGCGCCATCGTCCGGCCCTGCAGACCGCATGTCGTCAAGCGCCGGTCATAAATGGTTCCTGCAATTTGCCGGGCAGACTCTCGTCGCACGTCGACGCTGGACAGGGCAAACAATTCACGTCGGAGAATTCGACCTTCAGGGCTCCGGCTTTACAGTGACGCGCCTCGCCAGCGAAAAGACCAGTGTTTATAACGACCCGGCATATGCGGCCGCCGAACTGGAATTTTTGCTGAAAGTCCTTCTGGAGGAGCGTCGGGCGGCCTTTCCCGCGCCGCCAGGCCTCGACCGCAACAACAGGACACGGATCGCGCTTCACGGCTGGAAGGAGCACGGCTCCCTTGCAGAATTCGCTCGAATTTTGCCGGCTGGCTGATATTTGGCGTCAAGTCTCGACCGTTACGAACAAAACTTCCGGCGGGACCCCGAAACGCACTGGCCACCAGGAGCAACCAAGGCCTCCGGAAACGATCAGGTGCTTTTCGTCTTCACAAAAATGACCGTAATTGTAAATGCGGGACAGGGTCGAAGGCGCGAAGAGGACCTGGCCCAACAGCCGAACCTGGCCGCCGTGCGTGTGGCCTGCAAGCGTCAAGCCTATGCGTTGGGGAATCCTCGGAAAAATGTCCGGCTCGTGCGCCAGCAGCACGATCGGCTCGTCGCCCGAAACATTGTCCAGGATAGCGTCGAGATTGTTGACGCCGGCAATGTTCCAGGCGCCGTTGGAACCGCCGCGAACAAACGCGTTCTGGTCGCCAAGTCCTGCAATCCAGAACGCCTCGCCCGCCTTGGACAATTTCATGACGTCGTTTTCGAGAACCGGAATTCCCGCATGTTCAAGCGCGGTGCGCGCTCCAGTCGGTCCGCGCCTGAGCAACTGGGCGCGATGATCGTTCCACCAGTCGTGATTTCCGAGAATCGCATAGACGCCAAGCGGGGCGCGCAGCGCCCCAAGCGCGCGCGCCCAGTCGGCGTCCGGCACGAAGGCGGAGACCTTGCGATGTCCGGCGACATAATCGCCAAGCAATACGACAGCGTCGGCGTTGAGTGAATTGGTGGCGGCTACGATGGATTCGATATGGGCGACAGACATCCAGGGGTCACAGGCGTGCAGATCGGCAATCACCGCCAGCGTCAGCTTCAGCCCGGCCGGCCACGCCTTGGGCGAAACATTATAGCGCGTCACGCGCAAGCCCAGCAGCGGTTCGGCGGCAAAACCGTCTATCGCAAAGCCGCTTGCCGCCAAGGTGCTTGCGATCAGGAATTGGCGGCGATGAATTCTAGCGCGACTAATTTTCGCTGGCGCCAGGTCTCCTGGCCTCCACCCGCGCTCAAGCACGACTTCTTCCTAGTAGCAGCCGCCATCTGTCCCGGCGCATGGCTGGGCGACAAGGTGATGGGCGGCGTTCTTCAAAACAAACCAAACCGGGCTCCCATCGTTATGAATGTCAAACTGATCGTAATCCGCAGGAAAATCGCCATTGTCCTGGCGGGAAACCAGCCGCCATACCAGCCAGCCGGCGCAAGCCGACCCGCCATCGATCTTTCGCAGCCATTTTTGGTAAATTTTGGGCCGATCGCGGTTTGATCGCGGTACGCCAAATTCTTCCAGGATAAGAGGCTTCCCGTGAGTTGCCGCGAGGTCGCAATATTCGCCGACCAGGGATTCGAATTTTTCCGGCGTGATCTTCAGATAGGTTGGATATGCATGCAGCGTTCCAAAATCCACTTGCGGAATGTCCAACTCTTCCAGTTTCGTCCTGATGCTGGATTGACCGGTGGCGAGCATATGATTGTGATCGAGCATTTTGACATAAGCCGCCATTTCCGCAACCCACGAATGAAACAGCGAGACGGGCTTGATTTCGGGCTCGTTCATCAACTCCCAGGCGAAAATGGTTGGATCATCCCTGTAGGCCAGGCCCGACAGGGTATTCACCCGCATCACAATGGCGGCGACCAAACGCTTGTAGTCGGCTTTGGCGCGCGGGTCCTCGGCAAAAAAATGGTCGTCTCCATCGTTGCCATACCATGCCGAGATTTGGCGCGATCCACCAGTATATGCCCAATAGTCGAGAAGCACGACAATCACGCGCAGGTGTCGCTGCGCTGCTTCAGCGATCAGAAAATCAAGCCGAACGAGCCCGTTGGCGCCTTCATTGATTTGCATTGATTGCGTCTTGGCGTCGAATGAGGCCATATACACCCCATGCGTGCCCAAATTGCTCGAATCAAGACGGCTTTTGATGTCGAAAACGTTTTTCACCCGTCCATCTTCGGATCCTATGATTGGCGAGACAAAAATGCGCACAACATTGGCGTTCATTGCGAGGGCGTCGTCGAGGACCAATGTGACTTCCTTGCGCGAACCGTAGGTCAGATAATGATTGTTGACGCCTGCGACGCGAAACCGTCTCCCGGCAAGCTCGAAACCGTTCCCTGACGCCCTGACAAACTGAACCGGCGCCGTGATTTGGTCCGCAATGGCCGAATAGATTTGGCCGACCACGACCAAAGCCAGAATGCACACGACAAACAGACCAATCCCTTTAGACTGGCTCGTGCGGAATTGGCGATCTTCACGCATCGGCCGAAGCGCCTGACGGCGACCGCGCAACGGAGTTCGCCGTGGAGCCCGACGGCCGCGCGTATTTGCGGTAGATCTTGACCAGCTGCAACTCCAGCTTTCGATAAATCTGGAAGGCGATGCCGAAAAGCTTGCCCTGTATGGTGACGGGATCAAGGCCTTGTCGCATTTCGGTCGCCTTGACGCCAAATTGCAATTTGTAAGGCTCGTTGCCAATTGTGAAGTCGCAATGATCGAACTTGCTGAGGATCAAGTGCGAAATCAATTCGTCCAGCGCGACAATTCCTGGCGAAAGCTTTTCCATGTCGGCGGCAAAGGAATGCATGTACAAGACGAAATCATTCGCATGGCGCAACGCCAGGAAGGCGGCGATTGTCTTGTCGCCCGCCCTTATCTGCCCCAGGTTTGCAAACGCTTCCCCTTCCGCGACGATTGTCCGGAAGAAGGACGCGAACATTTCATCGCGGAGGATGTCGTGGCGTCCCTGCTGCTCGAAGCGCTCCGCGCGCATGCTCTTGAGCGTCGCGAAGAATTCTTCAGCCTGGCCGCAGGAACCCGCGTCGACAACGACAACCTCCCCGAACTTTTCAGTGAGGTTGCGGCGCTTGCGGCGTTGCTCCTTGCGGTCCTTCCGCGCGAGCGTCGCGTCAAATTCGTCACGACTCGCCGGAAGCTTGACCGCCCAGCAGCGCATCTCGATCGGCTTGAGCCAGCCGAGTTTGGCAAAGGGAACCGCCCGACCGTAAAGCGTTATCGGAATTTTGCTGAAAAAGAATAGATCGACGCGAGGAACTGACTCGCGGATTGTCGCCCACAACTCCTTCATCTGCTCATCGTCTGGAACAAAATCGGGCGCCCAGATCGGAGCGTTGTAGTCGGTCACGCCGAGATCCGGGAATTCGGCGACCCGCAGTCCCCAGCGCCTCCGCACGGAGAAAGCGAAAAAGATCAGCGGCCGCCCGTTGGAACTGTCCCGTACCGTAACGAACAGAGGACGAGCGCCCACCCGCGGCGCGAGCAATTCGAACCACGGCGCCAGCCATCGTCTGCTCTGGAAGGCGGAGCCGCCCGGCTCAAGTTCAGCCCACGCCGATTCGACGCAGGCGCGATCAGAGGTCGTCTCGACGAAAAAACGCGACTTCCTTTCGCACGTTTCAAAGCCGACATACGAGACTTTTTGGTCCCGTGGCGAGAGCGATGCCAAGCTCATTTCCGGCTACCCCTTCGCCACGACGCGACCTTCGGCCGCGTTGGGGGCGAGATGGCTCTCCCTCGCTATTCTCGCGGCCGCGCGCTCACTTGCGGCTCGGTACACGGCAGCGGTGTTGCGAGCGATGACATCCCAGCCAAGATTTTGTTCGGCCCATGCGCGGAGGCGGCGGCCAATGTCAATTCGCCTTTCGCCGTCGCGCAGCACATCTCGCAAAGTTTCCGCGAGCTCCTGGGGTTTGCCGGGTTCGATCCAGATGCCGAGATCGCCGATGTGATCCGGAATCCCCGCGCGCCTGGTCGCGATGATCGGCAGCCGATTGGCGGCGGCGAAACCGACCGGGAGCCCGGCGAAACTGCCGACATAGGGCAGCACGCAAACCTGGGACCGGCGATAGAGCGCCACGATCTCGTCATTCGACAGATCGCCAAGCCACTCCACGTCGCGTTCGAGCCCCATCTGGCGAACCAGGTCCAGATAATCCGATGGCGTCGCGCCAAAATGACCATGGATACGCAGGGGTGGAACAGTAAAACCCGGGCTTTCCTTGAGCAGTTTATAAGCTGACAAAAGGGTTTTTATTCCTTTGCCCTCGTTGAAGTTGTGGGCGCCGTAGAAAACGATCCCGTCCCGCCTCGCGTCTTCGTCGAACTCGGCGAGATCGGTTCCCATGCAGACGACATGGATCAGATCCTTGGACACACCCTGGGAAACGAGCTTTTCCTTCATCAAGCTGTCGTGAACGATGACGGCGTCGGCCTGATTGTAAGCAACGTTCAATTCCGGATGAGCGGTCTGCTCGGGGTCCAATTCATGAACTGTAAATACGCGCGCGGCGTTGGTGCGCCGCTTCAGCAAACGAAAAGCAACGCTTGAACCGAAGGCGTTCAGGTTTTGCTGTAGATGGATGACGTCGGCGTCGCCGGAGAGGCTCAGGTAACGGGATACGCGATAGTTCAGGCTCGCCGAACGGAACGGCGCTTTTATGACGCGCCTCAAGGTCTCCGGTGAATAACTGATGACGCTGTAGGGGCCGACCTCATTCGGAAGCTCGAAATACTTCATGTCTTCCGTCTGGAATTGGCGAGCAAGCTCTCGTGGATCAGTGCAGCCGCAATTCGACCCCACCCATTGCGCCTGGCATCCAGACCGGCGCAGCGCATCGACAAGCGACTCATAATATTGTCCGTATGTGGTCCGGAACGGGCAACCTACAAGAGAGACTTTCATGGCTCACTCCTTATAGTCAGCGTAAACATAACAGTGGGGCGGCGCGCCAGGTTCCATGAAAAAAGCAGCGCTTGCGAAAGCGGGGATCACGGCGGGGCGACATCGGTGGGATTGAACCATTTGTCCGGCGCTTTCCGCAAAGGGAGACGATTTTCCGACGCCTGCTCCAAGCAACGGGCAATAGAACGAGCCGATCTCAAGCGCGCCCTTTTCGATCAATCGCGAACTGGATCTCGCCTGGTCATAAAGACTCCGCTTTCGCGGCTTCGGCCCGCACGCCGCGCGGCTCCGGAGCGGGCGCCCGGAATTTTGGGAAAAGCACGCCAATGACCGACGGCGCCATCACCAGGGTTTCACACACAAGGCCGAGCAGCCAGCCCGCCGTCAGTCCTGGCAAGTCGCCATGACGGGCGCCCAGAACCGCGCCGGCGATTTCAAGAAGACCGCCAAGGGCGACAAGCAGGCTGGCGGCGGCCATTCGGTTGCGAACGCGTTGAATTGCAACGAAGTGCAACTTGATAGCCATCGGAAAGATACTCAGCCCGAGGAGTTGGAGGCTGAGTTTGGCGACGGACGCGTATGCGGGCGAGAACAGGGAAAGAATGAAATAAGAGCCGAAATAACAGACCGAGGCGACCACGAGGCCAATCAATATCGCGACGCCAAGCGAGGCGCGAAGTTGCTCCGAAAACGCCCGCGGATTTCTCGACCCCTCCGCGAACACCATGACCGCCAAGTAGGTTGGCGCCAGAAACGCCACGTTGATCAGCGCCCAGGCCGCATAGAAGGCCGCGTTGGTCGATGGCGTCAGCTCAATCGTCACGACGACAGGCAATAATAATCCAGGAGCGAGGCTGGCTATATTCAGCACCTGATGTCCTAAGACTTCCGGCAGATAGGCGCTCAGTGAGCCAAACCCAGGACGTCCAACGATAGAGGAGACCAGATTTCCTTTTTTCACGACAAGCATTGGAAGCAACGCCATGAGCATTCCGATAAACCAGGTCAGAAGCAGCGTCGTCTCGTTTAGTGCGTTCGCCCCCAGCGCCATCGGCGCCGCGGCGACAAGCACAAGCTTCACTATCGCGGTGGTGACATTTCGCGCCACAGCAACTTCGATCCGGGAAAGTCCGGTCAACGCTCCATCCAGGACGAGACCCAGACCGCAGAAGGCGCAAGACAACAAGAACAGGACGCCGCCGCCGAAACCGGAGAGCCGGCCCAGCGACGCCGGAAACAGAGCGCTGATGGCCAAGTAACCGAGCGCAAAAAGCGCCGACGATAGGAAACCGATAAACAACGCGCCGGAAATGAGCGCGCTGGAGCGTTGGCCAAAGAGTTCGAACTCTTCCTACCAGCATCGTGCCCAGGCCAAAGTCGCCAAGATGACCGAAAAGGCTCATCAGCGAAACGGCCGCCGCCGCATACCCGACGGCAGCAGGCGGGAAATGACGCGCTGCCAGAACCCAATAAAGAAAGCCGAAAACGGACGAGGCGGCGGTTCCCAGCGTCAATAATCCCGCGTTCAAAAACAGGAATCGCTGTCTGCCTAAAAGCCCGCCAATGCGTTTGGCTAGAGCGGACGCAAAGACGCTGCGCGCGCTCTGTCCCGGCTCGACGGGCGTCGGAGCCGGCCTCATCGCCGACAGGGGCGGCAGATTGTCATTGCCGGAAGCTAAAGATTTCATGGCGCCCAACCCAAATTCCGCGGCGGCTCGAGATTTTCAGCAACGCGAGGTTGCAAGGACCCCCGCAAAAATCCGCCGGCGGCGCAGGCAAGACCCAGAATGACGGCGGCGACGCGGCCAACTCCCGAAAAATCGCGGCGTAAGAAAAGATCGCCGAAATTCCGGGCAAACGACCGTGTCAGGGTCCGGGCGACATAAGAGCGCTCATTGGCCAATGAACGTTTTGATCCGACAACCGAACTCAACCGCGCCTTTGACAGCCCCTCGGCGTAGCAACGCTTGATGAAATAAAGCCTGGACAGCCGCGTGGCGGGAACTTTATGAACGACGCGCGCGCCAGGCTCGTAAACAAATGCGGCTCCGCCCATCTCCTTCGCCGCGCGGATACAAAATTCGGTCTCCTCGCAACCGAAAGGCAATTTCTTGTTCGTCCGGCCCAGCCTGGAGTCGAAGCCGCCCGCCTTGTCGAAGGCATCGCGACGAATGCACATCGCGGCGCCAAGAAGATTGCGGGTCGGACCCGGTTTCAAGCCCAGGTAAGTGCAGCCAACGACCCACAAGAATTCGGGCGGAAACCAGGACGGACAAGCCTCGGCGAAACGCGGCTCGATCCGGGCGCCGGCGCCGATGACGCCCCGTTCCAGGCATCTTTCCGACAAGACGCGCAGACAATCGGGATCCGCGACCGCGTCGTCGTCGAGAAAGAAGACGAGGCTCCCGGCCGCCCGGACAATGCCAGAGTTTCGGGCCCCGGAAAGTCCACGTTCGAAGGCGTTTTCGATCAGGATAATCCGCTCGGAAATGCGGCTGCGAAGCGCCGCAAGCAGCGAGCTGTTGTGATCGACGACGACGATGATCTGGTCCGGCGGCGGCCGTTGCATCTCCATCGATCTGACGGCGTCAACAACATCCGCGAGCCGGTCCAGCGTGTAAGCGCAAATGATGGCGCTGATGGTTGGCGTCGATATTGGCGCCGCGACGGTTGGGTCATTCATGCACAGCCCGTCCTCGAATTTGAGAGTCAACAAGCGCGGCGCGCTCATCATGGATTGACGCCGTGGGACACGCCCCCGGTGGAGACGAATTTCAACAGCGTGTGCCGGTAAACCATGGACGGCTGGTCCGTCCTGTACAATTTCGCTTCAACGACCTGTTCCGCGCTCGTCGCGTAGAACTGCGTCGGCGCCTCCTCGACCCATGTGTCCCCGTTGCGGACCAACAAGTTGGAGCGTCGTTCAATGAGTTTGCCGTTGATCGTCAATTCGAGATCGTAGGCGCTCGGCTTCTTTTCCTGATTTCTGATGCCGATCGTCACCCGCTGAAAATCGTTTCGCTGGCTCGGCAGCATCCACAATTCCGTATAGGCGAATTGGCGATGATTGAGAGCGCCGTATCGCGCAATTCCGACAGCCATGGCGATCGTCAGCGCCACGCCTGACAATCGGAGGAGACGCCTGCTGCCGCGGGAGGCTTCTCTCGACGGCGGGGCGTCCCTTGCCTCGGCAGGACGCGACAGTCCGGCTTTCATGGAGCCACGCCCGGAGTAATGCCACGCAGCGAGGCAAAACACAGCCAGCGCCACCTCCCAGCCCGTTGGCGTCAGCGCGTTGAACCTGTGGAGCAGGAGCGCGAGCGGAGGCAATAATGCGACGCTCATTCCCAGTGACAGGAGGCCGTATTCAAAATCGACTTTTTGCGCCGGGGAGAAAAAACGGAGCCATAAAAATCCCGGGAGCGTCAGCAGCAACACAAGCGCATCGACGCACCTGAAAAAAATGATCGCAAGCGTTCGCAGCGACCCCGTCCAGACGAGCGCGGCTGCCAGCAAAATGACCGCTTTGGCCTTATTTTCTGCCACTGAGCGACCTCACATCATAGACGATCGAATAGCCGTTGTCGAAAACGCGATTGACGCCGGGCTCCGAATTGAACTTGAGCAGCGCGGTTGGCTCAGGGGGGCCCTCCAACATGTCGTCAGCCGCGCCGCCATCGAAATAAGTGCCCAGGACCGCTTGACCTGTCGTCATGCGTAAATCTTCGAAGAGATAGTCGATGCCGATGTTGCGCAGCGTGAAGAGATCGTCCGGCCCCAACGTGTGCGTGACAATTGCGGTTCCCGCGTCGGCGCCGTGCTGAAGGGTCGTCGAAACAAGCTGCTCGCCGAAACCGGCGAGCAGCAGGCCATTGATCCGGTCGGCGCCGAAATGGTTTCCCGCGCCAAGCCAGGCTTTGACCCAAAGCGCGGCATTGATATTCATCGGCTCGATGGAAGCCTCGTCGGCCGACACCCGGTAATGCGCGGGAACGAGAATCCGAGGCCCCTGGGCGCTGATCATCCCGCCAAGCAGAATGACGGTCGCGCCTGCGCCGATCGCGCTCGCGCGCAAGGCGCTGACCGAGCCCTTGCCAAGGAGGGAGGTCACGCAGATTGCAAGCACGACGCCAACGCCGAGAAAGGAGAACGGCCCGATGCGGTTGCCAATTTCCCATGCGCTCTTCGTCAGCCGGAAAACCATGCTCACCGGATAGAGCGTCGTAACGAGGGTCAGCAAGACAAGCCGACTGTTGTTCCATTCGAAAAGCGCGCGCCAGCCTGTCGAGGCTAGTCCGCATCTTGCGAACAGGCCACCCCAGGAAAGCGCACGGAAAAATCCAAGCGTCAGCCCAACGCAGATCAAGAAAACCGATCCCAGCGCCGTCGCCCTCTCCCAAACCGGTGCGACGCTCCCGTCGCTGCTCGTGAAAAGCTGGCGGCTCGAATGGAACCCGCGAGCGAAAAACGCCAAGGCTTCCTCGATTCCCGAACTGAACAAGGGTCCGAGATAGCCCGAGCCTGGATTGCCCATCGCCCGCGTCCATAAAAACGGAATGAGGCATGCGCAGGAAGCGGTCGCCCCAAGCCGCGCCAGAGCGGCGCCCTTGCGTCCGCGACGGATCGCCTCCACAAAAAACATTCCCGCCAAAAGCCCAGACAGAGCGTAGCTTGTGACGTGGTGTGTCATCGCCAGGGCAAGAACCGCGATGGAAAACATCAGCATCCGCGGAGTAAACTGTTCGGCGGTTTCGGCGATACGGAGATCGAGCAGCAGGCACAGGGCCAACAGCGCGATCGCCAGACTTCCATACGAAAAGCTCGTATCGAAAAATGTGAAAGTCGAGGATCCCATATAGAAAATGCAGCCGAGCGCGGCAACGCGCGCCGAACCGGTGATGCGATCGTAGACAAGGAAAAGAGCGCCGATGAAAATGGTCCTTGCGACGAGCAGCACGACGGTCGCCGCCGAGAAAATCGAGAGGCCGGAGAGGTTGGCGAACGCCGACGAGACGACTTCGAGCCCCGGGTAGGATGGCCCGATGGGAAACAGAACGTTGGGCGTGAAGAGCCTTCCGCTTTCGATCATCTGTCGTGCGCCGACCCAGTGCAGGTATTCGTCATGGCCGGTGAAGTAAGCTGGCTCTCTGATGACATGCAGGAAGAACAGTCCCAGACCGGCGACCATCACGTTCGCGATCCGCTCCGAGCGCGAAATGTCCGCCAGCGCCAACCTGGAGGCGACGGGCATGAACATCAAAACCGTTGCAAGATAAAATCCCGGCACGGCCCAGGACTGGTCAGCGCGGCTCGCGTTGGCGGCAAGCGCGGCGATGACAAGCGCGACCGCGGCATTCATCGCCAACCCTTGGGACCAGATCAACTCTCCGCCATTGATTGACAGATCGACCATTGGCCGAACCCTGCCGACGCCGAGCACGCGCATCAAATCGCGAAAAACTCCGGACCCAACATTTTCCCGCCGATAGGTTGAAGCCGTTTGGGTGCTGGACATCGCTGCCAAATCTTTCGTTTTTACAATCTGTCCAGGGCGGGCCAACGGCCGTGGGCGCACGCCGCTTATTCTCCGGGAACGAGAACGTTCGACACGAATTTTTCTCTGAAAATGGCTCGCAAAATGCGCCATCCATCCGGCAAGGCGCGGAGATTACTCTCCCCGTGAATGCGATCGGATTCAAAGCTTGCGACTTCAACGATCTTCAGCCGGTTTTGCCGCGCCTTTATGTTCATGATGGTTTCGACTTCGAAGCCAATGCAATTGGATTGCAGCATCGGGACACATTTTCTCCAGAAGCCGATGTAACCGTAACAGAGATCGCTGAACGTCCCGCCATACAGCGCACGAAACGCCAGGGTCAGCGCCCAGTTTCCCAGCTTGCGTATCGGCGTCATGTCGATGGTTCCCGCGCCCTGGATGAAGCGCGATCCCTTGACAAAATCAGCTCCCGATACAAGCGCTGCGACGAAGAGGATAATCTCTTCGGGATCCATCGAACCATCCGCATCGAGCATGACGATGATGTCGCCGCGAGCGGCCTCAAACCCGGCCATGAGCGCGACGCCTTTGCCGCGACGCTTTTCAACCAGAATTCGCGCCTCCGGCATAAGCGCCCGCGCCACCTCGACCGTGCCGTCAGTCGAGCAGCCGTCTATGATCAGCACTTCAAAAATCCACTGTGGCAACCGAGGCAGCAGCCAGCTCAGGTTTTTCGCTTCATTGAATGTCGGGATGACCAGCGAGACTCTCGGCAAAGGAAAGGCGAATCCTTGGCTTGCGTTCGACGGGCCGGGATCTCTCGAGACAGTCGCATCGTTCAAGTCGCAGGCTGTCGTGCAGGAACTTTCCATGACTCGCTCCTCCAATTGAATTTCAGCTGGCCTTAGGCGTCGCAAACCAGAAGGCGCTTGACCCGAGACTTCATTTCTTTGGGGTTTGCTCGCTGGCGTTTTGCGTCTTCACGAGGTCGCCAGGCTCAAGCAGCGTCGTGCCGGTCGCGGGAATTTCCACCACGCCATTGTGCGTCCGGCGAATGATCTTGAATTCCGTCTCGAGCGTTCCTGACACGCCCATTTGCACCCTGCTGATCACCTTGATGAGATCGGCCGCGGAACTGCTTTCCTGCGCTTGTTCCATCGCCCCCTGCCGTGCCTGGGCAAGGTCCCTTTCAACATTGATCGCCGCCTGCTCCTTGCGCACGCGCAAATCCCGCGCGGCACGGGCGACCTGCTCTTGCGCCTGGTTCAGCAGAGTCTGCGATTCCTGTCCGCGCTCCTGGGCGTCCAGCAATTCGGTCTGAGCCTGCAACAAGACCGGACGGCCAATGTTGCCGATCGCAGCGAGCTTGGACAGATTATCGACTCTGTCGCGCCGCAGATCGATCGCCTGCTGGGTCAGCGGCAAACGCGCCTTGCGGTGATTGAGCTCGGTGGAAGCCGCGTCGAGAACCCCCTTCAACGATTGCTCGTCGGCGACGAGCGCCTGCATATCCGCCTTCCGCACCTCGAACTCGTCCGACATGATCGTGCTGGCCTTCTCCTTGCCCGCGAGTTCCGCCAGCTCGGGCGGCGCCGCGTTGACGCCGCTGCTGCGCACCGCTTCAATGGCGCTCGATCGCGCCATCATGCGGACGGCGCGTTCGAGCGCCGTTTGCAAGCGTTGGGTCTCGCGCGTCAATTCGGCGACCTGGGAAGGATCGATTGGCGTTTTTTCGAAGCCGCCGGCCAGCGCGATTGCCTGCAGCACGGTCATCCCTGGAGTGAAATCGTAGCTGCCGGCGCTTTTGACCTTGCCGACCACATAGATAGGCGGCTTGATGACGCTCGCGATATTGACGAATCCAACCCGTCCGAGAAAGGCGACGAAGGCGCATTCAAGCCAGCGTTGCGAATCAAGCGTGTGCTGGCCCTCAACCGCAAAGCGGCCAAGCAGCGGGATCGAGATCGAACCGTCGTCCTGCACGACATAGTCGCTCGACAGTTCGTTATGAAGTTGAAAGATACGCGACGGCTCCTGATAGTGCTTATGTTCCGCTCCCCACTTTTGATCCGTCGACTCCAGAACCTCGTAGAACGACAATTTCAATTTGTCGCCCCGGCCGATCGACAGGCCATTGGCGCCATTGTTGTCATTGTCCTTGGAGGCGTTCTGCCTGCAGCTGTCGGCGGGGGAGGCCCCGATCGTCAGTTGCGTCGGCTTTGTCAAAGGCGCCTGGTTCTGGTCGGCGCGGCCGCTATCAGACTTCGCGGGAGGTTGCGCCGTCGGTTCCGGAAACACCTTGCTTCGCTGGTCGGCAAATCCGGTAGGCGTCAGCCCCAACAAGCTCGCTAAAAGCCCGGTGGAGGCGATTGCGGCGATTGCTTTTGACTTGTCCATGATCACACCTCCGACAGATTTGCGATTTCTTGCGCCATGCTCGCGTTTGCGACATTCGGACTCGCTGGTTCGCGTGGGATTCCGAACCTGGCGGCAAGAACTTCACGGTAGATCTTGACGAGATTGTTCGTGCACTCGTCCCATCCGGTGACAAGGGCGCCGGGGACTGAGACCGCGGGGCCGTCGATGAGCTTGAGCATCGCAATGGCCGCCACTTGAGGCGGAGCGTCAGGTTCAATGCCCTGCAACAGCCCTTTCGCGGCCATTTCGGCAAAGCCGGTGGTGTTGCTTGCCAGGATGGGGCGTCGTAGCGACAGGGCTTCGAGCGCGGCCACAGGATGGGCCTCATAATCGCTCAGCAGGACGACGACGGATGCGGCCGCGAGTATCGCTGCGATTTCATGGCGTTCGGTGGGAGCCACTCCGCCGATCGTGACGCTGGCCTCGAGCCCGAGCCGTCCGACAAGTTTCAGAAGTTCAGCCTTGTAGGGTCCCTCGCCGCAAATGCGAAGTCTCGCGGCTGGGCGATGCTTGAGAAGCTCCGCAAATGCCGCGATGGCGCGATGGTGACCTTTGTAGCGTTCAAGCCGCCCGATCGATACGATCAATGGCGCGTCGCGATTTATTGGCGCGGTATCCGCGGGCGCCTCGATTTCGGCTCCGTTCGGCACGACGATGAAACGATCTTTTGGAATCCTCAGCCGCTCGGAGAAATGAGCCATCTCGAATTCCGACACGGCGATGAGCTTGTCCGCGCGGTTGATCAAGGGCCGGAAGATCGCGCACTGACCTCGCCTCATTGCATTGCGCAATTCCGAGGAATGACCGCCGCTATGGAAAGTCATCACAAAGGCCGCGGCATTGCGTATCGCGGCCAGAGCCGCGATTGGCGGCATGAACGTGTGAAATCCCTGGATATGGATTATATCCGCTTTTGCGCGCAGCACTTCGCCATAGAGACCCGGCGCAAAGAAAATGTCGCTCGATCGTGGATAGACCGGAATTCGCGACACCCTCATTCCCGCGAGAACGTCATCACGAGTTGTTTTAACAGTTGGATCGCCGGTCAAAACGCGGACCGAGTGGCCTTTCGCAATCATGCGCCGCCCGACCTCGAACGTATGCATTTCGACCCCACCCATGAACGGTGGAAATCTATGGGCCACGAGCAAAATGCTGAGCGGGCGCTCGACGCCCTGCCTGGAGATCGCGCCGCGCTGAACGTCGGCATATGTGATTGAAGGTTGCAGTTCGAACCTCCTCCAGTTAGCAGCCCGAGCATTTAGGCGGGCCATGAAGTCGCAGGCTTTCTCGCCGCCGTTTAAGATCGCCACGGTTTTTGCGCGGCGACGAAAACCGAGACGCCAAAACGGCGCAAAATCGGGATTTTTTCGAAAACAGGAATGAGCGATTGGTAACGCTTGATCAACGAGTGCGGAAACCATCGATAGACTTCGAACACGGGCCAGACGAAGTCGAGCGCGAGAACTGCGAATCCCCTGGACTTAATCAATTTTCGAAGCTCCTCTGGCCAGTAGTTTCTGGCATACATGAAGCGTTGGCCCAGTTGGCTCGGAAGCCAGGGCAGGAACGGCACCGGCCATGGCAATTCAAGATTGCCGATGTGGCCTCCATGACCTTCAAACGGAAACCAGCGGTTCGGACTCATCACGATCAGATGACCGCCTGGCCGCAGCACACGAAATATTTCGGACAGGGTGCGCGCCTCGCTCGTGACATGCTCCAGCACTTCATTGATCAGCACCCCGTCAAACGACGCGTCAGGCGCCGGAATGACGTCCGAAGCTGCGTATAAAAATGTTACTTTTGCGGGATTTGAATTGCGTCGCTGGGCTTCGCTTATGCGAGATTCGATAACGTCGACGCCAACCGCGCTGTCGGCGCCAAATTCGACCAATGCCGAGGTGTACCCCCCCTCAGCGCATCCGTAATCGAGCCATTTTCCGGTCAGCAGCTTCTTTTTTTTAATTTTGCCGAGGCGATAGCTGACGTTGAATGGCGCAGCCGTCGACGCGCCCGGCGGAAAGGTCTGGACGATCCGTGGAGATGGCGCCTGGCCCTCTTCACCGGGGAAGAAGTCTTCCGTTTGGCCTTGTGAACTTTCCACGATGGGCTCCAATCATCTTGGCGCGAGGCGCATTGGATCAGTTGCGCCGATTTCGAGCGCAATCCATTGTCACGCACTTTGTCGCGGCAATGCGCTCGCGGCTGCGTTGCATCTGGCAGGAGCGTTCCGGCGCTGCAAAAGCGTTTCGTACACGTCCACTATTCGGCTCACGACAGAACGGGCTCTGAGCTTTTCGACCCAGTCGTGGCAGCTTTCGCCCATGCGGCTGCGAAGGTTGGAATTCACGAGCAATGTCTGCATCGCACCAGCAAGCGCAATCGGGTCGTTAGGCGGCACGACGAACCCAGTCCTTCCGTGGGCGACAAGATCCGGCATTCCGCCTATATCCGTCACGATCATCGGCTTTCCCATCGCCATCCCCTCGATGACGGAGGTTGAGCAAGGCTCCGGCCCGATCGACGGGGCGACGCCGAATAGACACCTGCTCCACGCATGCATCACGGCGCTGTGCGGCCAGTTGTTGAAGACTTGCACCCCAGGCGCCTGCACCGTCTGAATTTCCTGCGTCGGCCTCCCGACGAGGACGAGTGGAGCGGCGTTGCTCATGCGCGAGTACGCGTCAAGGAGCACGTGAACGCCTTTGTAATCGCGAAAATCACCGACGAAGAGCATAAAATCGGCGGGCAGATCGTTCAGGCAGGCATCTGGATTGGAACTCAGGTTTTCCAAGTCATCGGGGATGAAGTTGGGAATGACTTCAAAATTGACAGCGGCGTTTTTCAAACCGTTCAGCTCCGCCACAGCGCGGCTGACGGGAATGAACATGTCGACGGTTCGCCTCTCCACGGCGCCCATGGCCGCACAGCCGAGCGTCGCCACCACGCCTTTGGCGACTCCGTAGAGTTGCGTTGCGCAGCTCAGGCATTTTGCCGCTGCAGGCCCGTCGCACAACCTGCCGTCTCGAAGCAGAGTTTTTTTTGGACACGTCAGGCTGTAGTCATGCAGAGTTGCAACCAGCGGCGCGTCAAACATGCTTTTGAGCGGCGTGTAGGAATGCACCATCCAGTTGTGTGCGTGGACGATGTCCGGTTTTTCCGATTGCATGAGCCGTCGAATGCCAACAACGAGCTCGGGATCCGGAAAGGGCGGAGCGTGGGGCCGTTCGGTTTCCCTGAACAGCCACCCCGCACGCCGCATCGTGCCGCGCAGACGATATATTTTGGCGCCATTGTCGACTTCGCGCTCTTGCAGGCCAGGGCTCCACTGGGTCGCCACGCACACGTCATGACCGCGACGAATGAGCTCTGCAGCGAGATTGCGAACATGACGTTCTTCACCACCGATCACGGGAGGATAGAATTGCGTAAGTAAAAGCACTCGCATTCTTTTTCTCCGCATCGACAGTCGAATAACTGAAAATGACGCTCACCACGCAACATCAAGCAAGCCGCCGTATTAGCTACTGACGATCGAAACTCACCACGCTACCGCACTCCGGGTTAAACCGGGCGCATGTCGCTTTCGTAATAGAACGCCCATATAGAGCGGCCATTCCGGGAATAAAGCTAGGTGTCCGAAAGATCCGATGCATCCACCAAATTATCTATGTCGGAGGCCCGCATTTCCACTGGGTTGATGGAACTTTTATCGTGGAGCTGACGGCCAAATGATTACCTCTTCTGGCGTGAGCGTTGCCTTTTGTTTTGGGAGCGAGGCTCGCGGGACTTTGCGCATTTGGTGACGCCCCTGCCGAACGATCGTGACGCTGCTTTTGATGCGACGCCTGGCGACTTCTCCTCGGGGCCATGCAACACAAGTCGAGCTGCGGCTTTCAATTTGCTCCAGCAATGATCGAGGCCGTTGTTGGGCCACTTTATCTTATTTGGAAAGAACCATGAGCGTGCAGCCGCCGGCGAGTGTCACCATTAAATCTGGCGATATGGCGTATAAGCACTTGCGCAAAATCTTGCCTAAATTTTCTTCGACTGTCGCGCCTGGCCAATCGTTAAACGGCGTTGTGTAAAAATAGTCGACAAGCTCATAACCGCAATCTCTCAGGGTAGCGAGGGCAGTCGCTTGCGTAAAATAATGTAAATGACCGACACTCGCTCTTTCACGCATCATCGTGCCGCGGATAACCGACAAGACAGAAATATCCAGCGGAATATGAAAAACCTTGTAAACCGCCTTCGGCTTAAGCGCTTTTATAAACCCAATGTAATCTGACACATGCTCAAAAACATCAATACAAAGCAAAACATCGAAAACCACATCTTCTTCTAATACATCTTTCAGATGAAACTCTATGTTTTCCGAAGCTCTCGACTTGCAAAGCTCGAATGCTTGAGGGCTTAACTCGTAGCCGCAGAAGTTGGCGTCCGGCATTTTTAGCGAGAGTTGCCTGAGGATCTCCCCCGCTCCGCAGCCAATTTCGCAAACCGTTTTCGGCTGGATATGGTTTTTTGAGAGAATGGTTTGTATCTGCCGGGCCTTCCACGGCGAATCTTCCACGTGCCATGTGGCGTTATGTTCCAAATAAGTTCCGTCCACGTAGATATCGGCTGCGTCTGTCGCGCCGGGAGACTCCCTGGTTGCTTTTGCCATCGCGTCGCTCCCGAGATGATCGGCATCAGTCGGTCTCGACCTGTCCTGTCGCCGACCATCACACAATCGCCTGCGCACAGGCCCCGCGTCAAAGCCTCGTCAACGCCGGCTGCAGCTGTCGGGTCGCCGCCCGCGGAGCCTCGGTTGGCGCCATTCCATGGATCCGACGCTCCCACAGGAGCGCGTGGCTTACGATCGTTTCGAGGTCGTCGTATTTGGGGGCCCAGCCGAGCTCCGTCCTGATCCGCTGGTTGGCGGCGATGACCGCGGCCGGGTCCCCCGGCCGTCGGCCGCAAATGTTGACCGGGAAATCGACCCCGGAAATCGCCTTCACGGCATCGATGACCTCGAGCACCGAATATCCCCTTTGATAGCCGCAATTGCAGGCGATGCTGGGACCGCCGGCGCGCAGATATTCGAGCGCCGCGCTATGGGCGCGGGCAAGGTCGCTGACGTGGATGTAATCACGCAAGCCGGATCCATCGGGAGTGGGATAGTCCAAGCCATAAACGTCGATCCCCGGTCGCAGACCGATCGCCGCTTGCGTCGCGACCTTGATCAGATGCGTTGCGGCGGCTGTGCTTTGACCGGCGCGTCCCTGCGGATCAGCGCCCGCAACGTTGAAATAGCGCAGCGCCGCATAGCGCAAGCCATGGGCCCTCGCCACATCCTCGAGCATCCATTCGACCATCAGCTTGGAGCGGCCGTAAGGCGACACTGGCTCAAGCCCGTCGTCTTCGCTGACCGGATTTTGCTTTGGGTTGCCATAGACCGCCGCCGTCGACGAAAACACAAAGTTTTCAACTCCGGCTTCCACCGCGCATTCCAGCAGCGTCCGCGCCTTAGCGGTGTTGTTGAGGTAGTAGCCGAGAGGGTCCGCCATCGACTGGGGTACGACCGTTTTCGCTGCGAAATGGATGATCGCATCAACAGAGTTTGCGGCCAATATTTCGGCGACCAGGCCTTTGTCGCCGAAATCGCCGATACGGAGTTCGGCGCGCGACGGCACAGCCTCGCGAAAGCCGGTCGAGAGATTGTCGATGACAACGACTTTCTTGCCGCGGTCGAGCAATTCATGGATCATGTGGCTACCGATGTATCCGGCGCCGCCCGTGACTAAAATGCTCATTCGCTCATCCCTCCAGTCATATGCCCGGCGTGATCGGGCGCCAGTCAAACCCGGGCCGTCCAGTCGCGCCGTTCAATCTCTCTCAGTTCGCGACTCTCCTGCCCCATGGGCAAATTCGAAGCGCTCCTCGAGCCTGTTCGGTGAACTCCGGTTCACCGAACAGGCTCTCATTTCTTTTTTCCACGCATTTTCTTAACGCGAACCGGAATCCACTTCGCTCGAAAATGCTCTAGCGCTGAAACGCTTCGTTCGGCTCCCGCGCCAATCTCGGCCCCGACGTTCTCAATGCGTCAAAGCGGAGGCGATTCATTGGCTGTTTGAAATCGATCACTTCAACGCCGGCGCATCGATTGAGCGTGTGAGTCCCTGTGGCCTGGAAGCAGGACGGCGGGCGCAATCGCGTCAGCACGCTTTGTCGGTAATTTTCCGTATCGAGCGTATCAACTTTGCAAATCGCCATGCCTGAGCCGTAGCTCTCCGAACAATCCTGGACAATTCGCATCAATTGACCGGACCGGGAGATCATGGAGCCGGCGGGACGCGCGGAGCGCACATCGACAAGGACAGGGTTGCGCGGATGCGCATGCCACGGGCCCCGAAGCTCATCCGCATAAAATAACGCCAGCGCGTCGTGTGTCGTCGCGCCCTCCGCCAAGGCGGCAAATATCCAGAAGCGTCCTTCGTGTTCCACCAGGGTCGCGTCGTAAGCTTCGATATCTTCGAGCAAGATGCAGTCGAGCGCCCAGACGTCCGGAAAGCGCTGGGCCCGGTAAAGCGCGATTTGCCGCGCTGCGCCGCTTTCGGGGATCATATAAACTTCGCCGCCGTGTTCAAACACGAACGGATAAGACAAATGGGTCCTGGCCTCCAGAACGGGCTTCGGCGCGCTTGTCGTTCCGTTGGCTCCGATCAGGCAATGGGAGATGACGCCTTTGCCCGTCGCATAAGGAAACTCTTCGACGAAAAGGTGCGCCCGCCCATCTCTGGCCATGATGAAGGGATCCGCGTAGAAGCGCCGGCCGTCGTCGGGAAGAACTTGCCATGGCGAGCGCGTTGATTGCGGCCATTGCAGCGAGTCCAAAACGCCTGCGCCCTCGAGTTGGCGAAAGGCGACACGCCAATGTTCAGGATATTTCACCAGATGCGTCAGAAAGCCTGAAATCTTTCCCGCCAGGGCGCTCGCCGCGAAATAAAAAGGCGAATTTGACGGGCGCACCGCAGGATCAAACGTGAATGTCTCCGGGCGGACGCCGCTGCGCAGTTCCCGCAACACGCGGAGCAGCAAGGTTGTCACTCGTGCAAAGGTTTGATCCAGCCCGTACGACAATATGCGGCGGTCGCGAATGGCGATGTCGCCTCGCGCCACAATTCTGCAGCCCTGCGAATCGCTCAGCTCGATAGAGATTTTTGGCGCGCGATAATCCAGCAACGCAGAGACCGCGGCGAGGGGGTTGGGCGATCCATCGTAAAGCGGGCGGAGCAAAACCGTTCCGCGTGGGATGCGTGAGTTTTTTTCCGAAGCGCCCGACACGTCAATGACAATTTCGGGATCAATAACGGGATCATCCGCCGGGCAGTCGTCGATCGCGACGGTTTCGAGAGCGCACCCATGCGCGCGATAGACAAGCTGCTCGAACGCCAACACAAGGTCCAACCCGGCGAGTTTCTTCGCGCCACCTGTTCCCCTCGACGCCGCCACGACAAAACCAGCATTTTCGCAGGCGCGAATGAGATCGGATTGCCAACGCAAAGATTGTTCGACGATCAAAAGGACAGCGCGCATCGGATTTTTTCCCCAACCGTCCTGACTTCCCCCGGGACTTATTTTGACGAAATCACATTTTCGCGCGACATGTGGACCGTATGCCAGGCTCCCATCATTTCCAGCAGCACCTGAACACGGCCACGATCGTCAAGATGTTGGAGGATGCCCAGCTGGTCCGCGAAAGGCCCCGACTGCAAACGCACCTTTTGTCCTGGCGCCAGAGCGGGCTGGAGTATCGATGCTCGATCCGACGAACTCATGGATATCAAGGTTTCAGTGACGCCTTTCGGCACTGGCAAGGGCCTGTCACCCGCCGTTATCAATCGGGACACGCCGAAGGTAGAGTTCACGGCATGCCAGCGGTCCAGGCCAAGATGTAGCACAATGAAAAGATAACCGGAGAAGAGCGGGGCCGTTTTAAGAATGATTTTTTGTGCGTGGCGCACGGTCTTTTCATATCGAGGCAAAAAAGTTCGGAACGCCTGGTTACGCAATTGGAATTGTGCAAACGCCTCGCGTTGAGCATGAGTCTGGACAACGTACCAGCGTTCTCCCTCGCGCAACGCAAGCTCTCTCGCCATGCATTCCGCCAAGCTTGAAAACAAGCTTGAATCACTTGCTGGCATAAGAGAACTCCCCTTTATGACGCGCCCGCAAAATTCAGTCGCGCTGCGGGCGTGCAATCCTGTCGTGTGCAAGCGCCCTCGGAGAAAGCGCAACGGGTGGTCCGCTCGACTTGGCAAGGATGCAAATTCCTTCACCCTTGCGTTTGATGCGACGGACAAATCCTATACAACGCTCATCCGTTCCTTTGCCGCGCCGCGCAAAAGGCGTACGCCGCCTGCTAAAAATATGAAATACATACGCCTATGAGTTGAAAACGCCGGGAGTTCGACATCCTCGGCGCGGCGGAGGCTGATTCCGGCAAATCGCGCCGTCCGTCGACGGCCAGTCGCCGACCGGAATCCCCCCGGAAGCGACAAGGATGAAGCTCAGCGGGCCGCTTGAGCCGGATCAAGCGGAACTGCTGTACACGGCGACCAGCGCAAGAGCCCGACGACGCCGCGCCAGCAGAAATCCGATTTCAGATCGCCTGAAGAGACCCCCCGCACGCCGGACCGAGGATACGCCTGCTCCTTACGATGCGTCAGGGTCTAACGAGGCGTTAGCCACTACGTCTTCGGCACATTTCCGTACCCCGTAAGGCTTAGCCGCGCGGCCGAATGAAGGCCTGAGGCCCTGCTCGGAATTGGGCAATCATCCAGCACTGGAACTTGGCCTTCGCCCCGCAAGCCGCAGTGCCTGCCGGGACAGTCGGCTCCGCGCGACCGAGCGCCGCGTGCATATCGGGGGGCGTCGCAACCATGTGCTTGAGACGAGGCCGCTGCCAAACCGCGCGATGGGCGCCGCGGGCCACCTCCCCGCCAATGAGGCGGGCCGGCGAGCGCCACACAATCACGATTTCCACGCCGGATCGACCCGGCGCCAATTTCAAACGCCGCGTCGAACCCGATCCGCGTCGTCATTTTTTCAGCAAACGCCGGGGCTGACGCCGATCGGCGAAAGCGCCAACGCTCCTCAAACCTTAATCAGGGAGTTCCCCGATGACCTCGATCACCATTCTTCCCAATGGCATTGCCGACACCACGGAAAATCCGCCGCAGAACGCGCTGGCCGTGGGCACAAGCTACGTGGTGTCCGCCGAGGGCGGGCAAATCAGCTGGTCCGGGCTGACGGGCGCCGGGCGACGCAGGAAAGCCTGACGACGCTTTTCGCGAACGCGCCGAATGCGGCTTCGGTCGCCTCGATTTTCAGCCCTAGCCTCACCTATGACGCAACATCCGGTCTCTACGTGCTCACCGCCTTCGTCAATTACACCACCGCCAGCGGCAACACCGACGTCGACATCGATATTGCGACGACAACCAATCCCAGCGGCGCCTGGAATGTCGCGACCTTGCAGACGGGATTGACCTCGGCCTCGCAGTACACCATCGCCAGCGTCGCTTTCGACGGCCAGAACATCGTCATTGCCTCCAACGACGACAGCGGCTCCGCCGACTATGTGGCGCCCCTCACGGCCGTCACCAACGGCGCCACGCTTGTGCCCGGCGTCGGCGGCGTCACCGTCAATTTGAACCAGACTGGCGTCAACCCCGTGGTCGTTTCCGGCGGCGGCGTTGATTACCTGATCTCGACCCAATCGAATATGGCGAATACATTCCTCACCTATCAAACCTACACCACTTCAGGCGGCTTCAGCGCCGCTCAAAGCGGCGCGCTCGCCAACGTCGACGTAGGAAACATAGGAAACTTCTACGGCAACTACTCTGCCCCGCAGGCGAATGGAGCGGCGGCGATCACCATAGGCAACGGGCAGGTCGGCCCTCTCGACTATGTCTCGTCGGGCGGACAGAATTATATATATGGCGTCAGCGAAGTGATGCCCTCCGCCACCGCCGGGACGCAGCCTGAATTCGAATGGTTCGAGCTCAACGTCACCGGCGCGAGCCCCCAATATGTCCAGGGCGGCGACATATCGCCGACGTCGCTGGGCCTGGCCTCGGATGTCGCCATCTACAATGCTTCCATCGCGGTCGACGGGGCGGGCGACGTGCTGATCAATTTCACCGCGTCGGAAGCCACGGCCGCCGCGACCTCGACGACCGCCGCCGTCGCTGGGATGAATCCCACGGATTATTACACGATCGCGCCGTCAGGCGGGAGTTTTGGCGCGGCGGTCGCTTACCAGACGAGCAGCACGGCCTTCAACGGGGGAGCGTCCGGTCAGGCCTGGGGCGGTCATTCCTCGGCGATCGTCGACCCCAACAACCCGACGAGCGGCTTCTACATCTCAAACGAATATGTAACCACGAGTGGCTGGTGGGACACTGTTAACGCGCAGGTCAGCGTCGGCACGACGATAACGCCCCCGGCCGCGCCGACGATCTCCGCCCCAAGCGCGGGCAGCACCGACACGACCACGGCCACCCCGACCATTTCGGGGACCGGCATCGCCGGCGACACCATCACGCTTTCCATCGACGGAGGCGCAGCCGTCACGACAAGCGTGGCGAATGATGGAACCTGGAGCTATACGCCTGCCAGCCCCTTGACCAACGCCAGCCACACTGTCACCGCAACGCAGGCGGCGACGGGGGGGACGAGTTCGACGGCGGCCTCCGACACGTTCACCGTGGCCCTCGCCGCGTCGGCGCCGACGATCTCCAGCCCGACCACCGGCAGCACCGACACGACCACGGCCGAACCGGTCATTTCCGGGACCGGCGTCGCTGGCGACACCATCACGCTTTCCATTGACGGAGGCGCAGCCGTCACGACAAGCGTCGCGAAAGACGGAACCTGGAGCTATACGCCTGCGAGCCCGCTGACCAACGCCAGCCACACCGTCACCGCGACGCAGGCGGCGACTGGCGGAACGAGTTCGGCGGCAGTCTCCGACACCTTCACCGTCGATGTCCCGCCCCCGACGGTTACGCTCAACGATTCGAGCGAGGCCAGCGACGTCGCCGCGCAGACCATAACCGGCACGGTGCAGAGCAACGACGCGGCCACCGTCTCGGGCGCGACAGTGACCCTGTATGACAACGGGACCGCCTTCGCCACCACGACGGTCGCCGGCGATGGCACGTTCACAGCCAGCGTCACCCTGCCGAACTCGGGCGCCAACAGCATTTACGCCGAGGTCGCCGATAGTTTCGGCGCCATCGGAACGAGCGCCGCCTTCACCGACTGGTTCGCCATTCCTGGGACGCCCGTCACCACAAATGTCGCTTCGTTGGTTGTCACGATCGGCGACGACGTCGATTTCGTGGCCAGCGGCGACGCGGACGTTCTCGCCGTCACCGGCAGCGGCAGCGCGATCACCGCTTCGGGCTCCAAGGACTACGTCGGGTTGGGCGGCGGAAGCGACTGGACGCAACTGGGCGGCTCAGGCGACGCGCTGAACGCGACCGGCGGCGGCGACTATGCGCTGGTGACGGGCGCGAGCGACTGGATTTCGCTCAGCGGAACGGGCGACGCAACGACCGTATCGGGCAGCCAGGACTATGTCACGCTCAGCGGCGCCAATGAATGGGCGGTCCTGAGCGGAACAGGCGACGCCGTCGCAGCGACGGGCACAATGGAATCCGTCTTGCTGCAGGGACCAAACGAATGGGCGACCTTGAGCGGTTCGGGTGACGCGGCGACCCTGTCGGGCGCAAACGATTATGCGGTGCTTGCCGGCGCCAACCAATGGGCGTCGCTCGGCAACGCAGGCGACGCGGTGACCGCGTCCGGCGCGCAGGACTATGTCGTGCTCGCCGCCAACGCCGAATGGGCGGCGCTGAACGGCGCCGGCGACACGGCCGCGGTTTCGGGCGATTCGAGCTTCATCTCCTTCGGGGGAACGGCGGGAACGGCCATATCCACGGGCAACAACGAAGTCTTCGCCTTCGCGCCGGCCTTCGGCAATGACGTGATCACCGGCTTCAACGCGACCGACACGCTGCAGGTCAGCGTCGCTGACTTCGCGAGCTGGAACGCCATGCAAGGCGATATCAAGCAGGTCAACTCCGACACGGTCATCACATTGGACGCCAATGATTCCGTGACGTTGAAAAACTTCGCGGCAACCAGCCTGACATCGGCGAATTTCAAATTCGCCTGACCAATGAAGTTCCCGGCGCCGCTCGGCGCCGGGATATTGCCTCATGACGGATCCGGAGCGATGGCAGGCGCGCCAGACTGACATGCGCCAGCCCGCTGCTTCCCCGGCGAAAAGACTCCCTAGAATAACGAAAGCCCTGAATGCTGATTTCCTCAGCAAATTCAGGGCTTTTGAAATGGTGGCGCGACAGGTATCGAGCCTGTGACCCCTACGACGGCAACGTAGTGGTATATTCATTTCCCGAACTTACCTGACTTTTCCGGCAGTCGAAATTTGCGAAAGGATGCCATACTCTCCTGCGTTTTTATCCTTTGACCCTTTACCTGCTCTTCCTTGTATGAGATTATTCTTACCGCTGGTGACTGCCGCCAGACTGCCGCGAAATCCATTGGTCAGCCATGCCCACCATTCACGCGAAGATCACCAAACGCTTTATCGACGCGATCAAGCCTCCAGCGCCCGGCGAGGAACTTTTCGTATTTGACCCTGAGCTGGATTGCTTCGGCCTGCGGATACAGCCATCGGGCAAAGGCTCCTATTTCATCCTCCATGGACCTAAGCGGGGCCGTAAATTTTCATTCGGGAAACTTGGCCTCATAACGCCGGACCAAGCGCGCAAAGAAGCCACTGAACTACTGGCCCAAACGGCAAAGGGTTTCGACCCTGCAGCAAAACGTCAAGCCGACCGCGAGACGCTGACCGTGGCGCAGCTTTGCGAAAAATACCTTGAGGCGGCGCGAGGCGGATTCGTCCTGACCCGCTTCGGCAAAGCTAAGCGCGCTTCAACGGTCGCAATCGACGAGGGCCGCGTTGCGCGCCACATCGTTCCGCTGATCGGCTCCACGAAGGTCGACAAGCTCAACAAAGCCGCCACCCAACGCATGGCCGACGACATAGCCAACGAAAAGACCGCTGGCGTTTTCAAGACGAAGGCACGCGGTAAGGCTGTCGTCACCGGCGGCGCCGGAACTGCCGCCCGCGTCGTGGAATTGCTGGGCGGCATTTGGTCATGGGCAGAGCTGCGGGGCTTTGTTGTCGGGCAAAATCCGGCGCATGGCGTCCAAAAGTTGAAAGGCGACGCGAAGGACCGCGTTCTCTCAGCCGACGAACTGGCGAAGCTCGGACAGGTCATGCGCGACAAGGGGACGGGTTATCCCGCCGCCGTGTCAGCCCTTCGCCTGATCGCGCTGACCGGCCTTCGCCGCGAAGAGGCCTGCGGCCTGCGCTGGAGCGAAATCGACAAGGCGTCGTCCTGCCTTCGTCTGCAGTCCACGAAGACAGGCCGCTCAATGCGCCCGGTCGGCAAAGCAGCTTTCGGTATACTGGATGCGATTGCCAAAAAGCTTGAGGACGACAAGAAGGCCACGGGAACTTTCGTGTTTCCGAACGCAGGCGGCAAAGCGAGCGCAGACCTGAAAAAAGCGCTCGCCGCGATCTTTGACGCCGCCGGCCTAACGGATGCGCGCGCCCACGACATGCGCCGCACCTTTGCCAGCATCGCCGCCGAAGAGGGTTATGGTGACGCCACAATCGGCGAGCTTTTGGGCCATGCGAAACGAGGCGTGACAGAAAGGCATTACGTGCGGCGAGCAGACGCGGTTCTCGTAGCCGCCGCTGATCGCGTCTCGCAGAGAATCGCCATCGCCATGGATGGCGATCAAGCCACGGTCATCGAAATGAGGCCGGCGCAATCCACGCGAGGGGCGTAAGTGAAAGAGAAGCGCGAGATTAAAGTCCTGAGGACTTTTTATGATGGCGCCGGAGCGCAGCTTTCGGAAGTCGTCGACGTTATCAGATGCCTGCCCCCCGATGGGGCCGAACGATTTTTACAAGCAATATTGGACAGCCCGGCGGTTGGGAGAAGACATGGGGGGGATGTTCTGTGCCTTGCCAGCCTTCCCAATAGTTGGGAGGGGCTTCTTAGGACCCCTGAGCAGTCGCTACGGGCAATTGCAGATGCGGCCGGGCAAACCAGCAAGGAGGCGCGCGATAAAGTCGCGATCAGGCTGGCAGAAGACTCCAAATTAAACGGCATTATGTTCGAGGACCAATATCGCGACAACTATATTGGTCGCCAATATATTGACAGCCTCGGCAAACCTGCCGCCAGTGAGGCCGCGCAACGCGCAGCCCGGCGGGCAAGAGAGGACTTGGGGTTATCCAAGCCTCGCGGGCGACGAAAAGAAACGGACAAAAACAGATAAATTTTGTCCTTTTCCACGGATGTGATGTGTTTAACTTTGATGTCGCACTCAAGCACTGCGAGGCGACACCATGCAAATTTTGTTACGGCGGGAGCAAGCCGCCGAGTATGTTCAAGCAAAATACGGATTTTGCACCAAACGTTCGTTAGCAAAGTACGCCACAGTCGGCGGCGGACCGCTCATGAGACTTAGATCACGTCCGTCAAGCTGGTGGAAATTTTGGGGCGGTCACCTTGCCTCCTCAGGCTGCGATTTTCGGGATTGGCGTGGGTTGTTCGGCGAGTCCGGTCATGGTCTCCAGGCTCATGTAGCGATGCTGCAATTGCCACTCGTCGTTTTGTTCGAGCAGGATCGCGCCAACGAGGCGCCTGATTGACGGCTCGTTGGGAAAGATGCCGACGACATCGGCGCGGCGCTTGACCTCCTTGTTCAATCTCTCGATCGGGTTGGTCGAATGCAGTTTTGGCCAATGGGCGCGGGGGAAGGCCATGAAGGCGAGCACGTCGGCCTCGGCGTCGTCCATCAAAGCAGCGAGTTTGCCAAAACGCTTGCGCAACTGGTCGGCGACGTGGCGCCATGTCTGCGAGGCGGCGGCTTGATTGTCCTGAGCGAAAACCGAGCGGATCGCAGCCGAGACCATGGAATGCTCCGCCTTCGACACGTGGGCGAGCGCGTTGCGCATGAAGTGGACGCGACAGCGCTGCCAGCTTGCCTTGAATACCTGCGAGATCGCCGCTTTCAGGCCTTCGTGGGCATCGGAAATCACCAGTTGCACGCCCTTGAGCCCGCGCTTTTCCAGCGAACGCAGGAAATCGAGCCAGAACACAGCAGCTTCCGAGGGGCCCAGGCCCAGGCCCAAAATCTCGCGCTTGCCTTCGGTGTTGACGGCCGTAGCGATTATTGCCGCGACCGAAACGATGCGGCCGTTCTCGCGCACTTTCAGATAGGTGGCGTCGAGCCACAGATAGGGCCAGTCGCCTTCGATCCGCCGGTCGAGGAAGGAGTTCACCCGTTCGTCGATGTCCTGGCAGAGTTTGGACACCTGGCTTTTCGAAATGCCTGACATGCCCATCGCCTGAACGAGGTCATCGACCTTGCGCGTCGAAACGCCTTGAATCCAGGCCTCCTGCACGACGGCGACCAACGCCCGCTCGGCGGTCTTGCGCGGCTCCAGGAAGGCCGGAAAATAGCTGCCCTGGCGCAGCTTCGGGATTTTGAGATCGAGCGTGCCGAGCCGCGTCTCCAGATTGCGCTCGCGAAAACCGTTGCGCTGGGTCGTGCGCGCCTCGTTGCGCTCGTAGCGGCCCGCGCCAACGAGGTTTTCGACGTCATACTCCATCAGTCGCTGCAAAACCGCTTCGGCGAGTTCCTTCAAAAGGTCGCCGCCGCCGCGCTCGCGAATGGAATTGAAAAATGCCATTGTGTCATCGGTCATCGTGTTGTCTCCGGTAGGGGTCAAGTCTCGCAACTCGACTATAAACCGAAGAGGACGCGGTGACCGCCCCCAGCCGACGGGCCGGCCGGCTCCGCAATACGCGGAGCTCCGCCCGCCGGCCCTTCTCAGAAAATTTCCACCACCTCAGTGGACGCTACCCGGTTCACGGCCGAATGCCATGCTCATTAATCCAATCCAATCAAACTTCTGCCTGACCCGTTGCCCGTCACAGACAAACGTAGGTTTCGACGCCCGCGTTAAAAAGCCAAGAAGCGCTCGGCTAACCGCACTCCCGAATTACCCAAAGCTACCCTTATTTTCTTCCAAAGACTGCCGCCAGACTGCCGCAACCGAATTTCCGCCGAAAAATGAAAGGCCCCGGAAGCTGCAATATTCAGCATTTCCAGGGCCTTAAAAATGGTGGGCGCGACAGGGATCGAACCTGTGACCCCTACGATGTCAACGTAGTGCTCTCCCGCTGAGCTACGCGCCCGAAACCGGCCAAGAAACTATCCTGCCCGGCCCGTTTGGGTGGAGGGTGTATATCGAGTTCGCGACAGCGGGCGCAAGCCATGGCGGACAGGAAAATCCGACGACCGGCCCGGCGCCGCTCAAGCGGCCAGAAGCCGGGTCACTTCGTTGACGAGATCCTTGAGATGGAATGGCTTTGACAGGATCTTCGCCTGGCGCGGCGCGTGATTGTCGGGATTGAGCGCGACGGCGGCGAAGCCGGTGATGAACATCACCTTGATGTCCGGGTCGAGTTCGGTGGCGCGGCGCGCCAGTTCGATCCCGTCCATTTCCGGCATCACGATGTCGGTCAGCAGCAGTTCGAACGGTTCTTCCCGAGCCTGTTGTAGGCGGAGAGGCCGTTGTCGAAGGAAACGACGGAATAACCCGCGTTCTGGAGCGCCTTGACCAGGAAGCGACGCATGTCGTTATCGTCCTCGGCCAGCAGGATTTTCACGGATTGATCGAATGTGGTCGTTCATGGCGCCCTCGTTCTTGCGCTCTGATAAAGACCCATCGTGGTAAAAAACAGGTGAAAATTCGATAAATTCCAACAGAGTTAATCAATTATCTTCGCATGGCGAAAAAACAGGCCTGAGCCGCCGATGGACAAATGATTATTGTGGCTGCATGCTTGCGCGTTTGCGCGCAGAGACGACTTTCAGCGCATGGGACGATCCGCGGAGGGCCGAAAAGGCGATGCAGGTTTTTTTTGGCGCCAGCGAAGACGACGGAGCTCGCCGCCCTGCGAGACGATCGAGCCTGTTCGCCTTGATTCGCCGCTGATCTTTTCCTCCCCTCATTCCGGCCGCTGCTACCCGAAAGCTTTCTGGCGGCCGCCCGCCTCGACCTGCACGCGCTGCGCAGCTCGGAAGATGTTGCGGTGGACGATCTCTTCGCCGCCGCGCCGGCGCATGGCGCACCCCTGCTGCGCGCGAATTTTCCGCGCGCCTTCCTCGACGTCAATCGCGAAGCCCATGAGCTCGACCCGAAATTGTTCGACAAGCCGCCTGCCCTCCTTTCGCCAATACGCGCTCCCTGCGGGTCGCGGGCGGACTGGGCAGATCGCCCGCGTCGTCGCCGAGGGCCAGGCCATCTACGCGAGCGCATTGCGCTCGCCGAAGGGCTTGAGACGGATTGAAAGACGACTACAAGCCCTATCACGCCGCGCTGGAGGCCCTGATGACGCGCGCGGCGCAGACATACGGCGTCGCGGTCCTGATCGATTGCCATTCCATGCCCTCGCGCATGCCGACCGGCGACGTCCGACGGCCCTATGAGCCGCTCGATGTCGATATCGTGATTGGCGACCGCTACGGCGCCAGCTGCGATCCGGCATTTTCTCACCGGGTTCATGAGCTGCTGGCCGACATTCGGCTATCGCGTCGCCCGCAACAAGCCCTACGCCGGCGGCTTCATCACCGAGACTTACGCGAATCGCGCGCAAAATCGTCATGCGCTGCAGATCGAGATCAACCGCGGGCTCTATCTCGACGAGAAAACCCTGGAGCCAAAACCGGCTTACGCGCAGGTCAAGGCGGATATCGAGCGGCTCATTGCCGAAATCGCTCCCGCGCGCGATTTTCTCGGCGCAAATTGGCGCGAAGCCGCGGAATAGCGAGGAAAAAACCCGGCGCGCGCACAAAAAAAACCGCCAACCCATCGGTCAGCGGCGCAAGTCTAGGGAGGAAACGCCCAAGGAGGGCATCGGCGGCCAATCCATTACCGCACCGCAAGATTATGCCGTCGCGCCGCACAAAAAGCAAGAAGGCCGTCAACACATTAAATGACAACAACTCGTTAAAATAGTTGAACTTGTTGCGACAACACCACGGCCTTTATCCCCCTTTTTAATTTGCAAACTTCCGTTGCGCCGCCGCAATAGCTTGCCCCAAGCTCTAGTCTCGGCTTTCCGGATCGTGGCATTGATCTTGCGACCTTGTGGCGACGCTTACGCCGACGCGAGCGACGGATCAGACGCGCAGCGAAGGAGCCGGCGATGGCGCGCGCGAGCGAAAATGCTGGAGAAGCAGGAATGACCGCCGTCGATTTCTTTCCCTTCGTCGAGCGTCTGGCCAAAGTGTCGGGCGAGGCGATCATGCCCTTCTTCCGCGCCTCCTTCGCGATGGAGGACAAGTCGGGCGGCGGCGTATTCGATCCGGTGACCGAAGCCGACCGCGCGGCGGAAAACGCCATGCGTCGGCTGATTGGCGAAATTTTTCCCGATCATGGGGTGATTGGCGAAGAATTCGGCGATCGCGCCACAGCGGCGGAATATGTCTGGGTGCTCGACCCGATCGACGGCACGAAAAGCTTCATCTCCGGCCTGCCGCTGTGGGGCACGCTGATCGGCCTGCTGCATCGCGGCGCGCCCTGTTACGGCTTGATGAATCAGCCATTTACGCGCGAACAGTTTTTTCGGCGATGGACAGGCGGCTTATTGGGTAGGACGCGGCCCCGACGGCGCCGCCGTGACCACGCGCCGCCTGACGACCCGCCCTGCGCCGATCTCGACCACGCCACCCTGATGACCACTTCGCCCAAGCTGATTCCCGAACCTTTTCGTCCGCGCTATGAGGCGCTGGAAACGAAGTCGCGGCTTACCCGCTATGGCGGCGATTGCTACGCCTATTGCATGCTGGCGGCCGGCCATGTCGATCTGGTGGTCGAGGCAGGGCTCAACGCCTATGACATTGTCGCGCTGATCCCGATCGTCGAAGGCGCTGGCGGCATCGTCACCACCTGGGACGGCGGCGACCCGTCAAAGGGCGGCGCCATTGTCGCCGCCGGCGACAGGCGCGTGCATGAACAGGCGCTGGCGGCCCTGCGAGCAGCGGAATAGCCGCCGTCGGCGCGGAGAACGCCTGCGGCGGCGACCGCTCAGCCGGTCGCCGCCCGCAAAAACGGCTCGCCGGGAACGAAAGCGTCGAAGGCGGCCCAGAATTTCGCCCTGATCTCGGCGCGCTCCATCATGATTTCATGGCGCGAGCCGGTCAGGACCAGGCAATCGGCGTTTTTCAGCCGCCTGGCGAAACGCTCGACGGCCGGCGCTCGACACCAGCCGGTCGCCGCCGGCGGCCAGAATCAGCACGGGCGTCCGGATGTTTTCGGCGACGCCCCGTGCGTTCAGCCTTTCCATCAGGCTCTAGGCGGCGTTGAGCCAGCCGATGGTCGGGTCGCCTATGCCGAGCGCCGGCGCCAGCGCGATGAGCTGGGCCGAGCGTTCAAAGCGCCGCCGGTCGCTGGTCAGGACGTTATCCTCGAAAGGCTTTTCGACCAGTGTGCGCGGGCCGCCGCCAGGAATGAACGCCCTGCCCATGCCGAGGCCGTGCAGGGTTCCCGCTATGTGTCGCGCGGTCGCCGAACCGCCGAATCCGTTGATGCCGAGCATGGGCGCGACGCCGACGATACGCGCGAAGGGCGCGTCGACCGCCGCCGACATAATCGAAGGTCGCCGCCGCCCCCATGGAATGGGCGAGGGCGAACCACGGTTTTGGACAGTCGGACGCAAGCAGCTGGCGCACGAAAGCCTCGAGATCGAGCCGGTAATCGGTGCAGCGGCGGACATGGCCGCGGGCGCGATTGCGCAGCAGGCGATCCGACAGGCCCTGGCCCGCGCCAGTCGAAAGCTCGCCACGACAAAGCCGCGCGACAGCAGCTCGCCGATCACTTCGAAATATTTCTCGATGAATTCGGCGCGGCCCTGGATCACCGCGACCGTGCCGCGGGGAATGCCTTCCGGCCGCCAGTAGGCGGCGCGCAGGTTCAACCCGTCGCTCGTGCGCAGGCCGACGATTTGCGCGCCCGGCGGGCAGGGATTGGCAGGCGTGTCGATCAGTTCCATCGAATCGATATCCGTGTTGATCCCTGCGCCTCGTCAAAGCGAAGAATCGCACAACTAGCTTAAGCGAAAACTCTTGAAAAGAATGCTCGGGCGCCCATCTCGGTTGCAGCGCGGGCCGTTTCGGACGCGTGAGCGCCCCGATCCCGCAGCAACGGATCGGCGCGCTCGTTCCTGACGCATTTTCATCGCGAACCGGTTTTCCGCTTTGCCTGAAAATGCTCAACCCACGGCGCGGCTCCGAAAGTCGGGGCCGGCCGCATGTCGCTTCAATTGGAGGATATGCCATGCGTCAATATGATCTGTCTCCCCTTTATCGATCCACCATCGGCTTTGACCGGCTGTTTTCGCTGCTCGACCAGGCCGGCGGCCAGGAGGCCGCGTCCGTCGCCTACCCGCCCTATAATATCGAGAGGACGGGCGAAAACGCCTATCGGCTGACGCTCGCCGTCGCCGGTTTCAGCGAGGCTGAACTGTCGATCGAATCGCGCGAAAACGCCCTGACCATCAAGGGCGCGAAAGAGGCGCACAAGGAGGGCGACGCCACGGAAATGCTCTATCAGGGCATAGCCGCCCGCGCTTTCGAGCGCCGTTTCCAGCTTGCCGACCATGTCCAGGTGACGGGCGCCCGTCTCGAGAACGGCCTGTTGCATGTCGATCTGGTGCGCGAGATTCCAGAAGCGCAACGCCCGCGCCAGATCCCGATCGGCTCGGGTCCGCGCGCGGTTTCGCCGGCCCGGGCGGCGTAATTTCGCCGAACGCTGGTTAGAAAGCGAAGACAGCGGGCGTTTCGGCGCCCGCATTTTTACTGTTGCGGCAGCGGCTCGACTTTCGGCGCGCCCGCGGGGTGCAATGGCTTGATCGGGCTCAGGGCCGAATCTGCGTCATCCGGCTTTTTCGCTGGCGCAGCAGGCTCGCCTTCAGGTGCTTGCGCTTTCGTCGACGGCGTCGCGGGCTTCTGTTCCGGTTGACCACCGAAAGGACCATCGTCGCCATGCGGCGCGTGCTGCGGCGGCGGCAGCGGACGGCCGGGCGGCGAGAGCGCGTCTGGATTTTCGCGCGGCCTTTCGCCCAGCCTGCTGCGCCTTGGCGGCCCGGTGATCACGCGGATATCCAGAACTTCGCCGCTGATCGCGTCGAGAATGAATCTCTTCTGCGCTCCATTGCGATCCTCGCCAAAGGCGACCATCTCGTCGCCGCGCAAACGCGGCCTCCCGATCATGCGCACGCCTTCACGCGCCAATATGCCCCGCACCTGCCGGCCGGTCAGCCCTGGCTCACGTTCGGGCTCCGGCCGCTCGGGCCGGTCCCAGAAGAAGAAAAAAGGCTCGGCGCTGGCGGACGCAACGAGGCTCAGTGCGGAAGGGCGCAAGGGGGCCAGGAGCGCAAGCGCCCAGAGCAAGAGAACCGCCGGCCGCCGACGGAATATCTTTCGCGCCGCCATCTGCATTTGCACCCCCGAATCTAAGCGTCTCGCACCTTATGCCATAATGCGATCTTTGGCGGAAAATGCGGCGGCCAAGCGGACGGTTCCGAAAAAGCCGCGTGAGGCGCCCAAAATGCCGGCGCCAGGGCCGGCCGACCGCCCGCTGCTTTGGCCGGCAAATGCGCTGGACGACGAAAAAATTAAAAATCTTTTGCTTTCCGCTCCGGTTGCGGCCACCCAACGGCTTGTGTGGCCGGTTCTAATCTGGCAATGTCGCGCGCCGATAAATAGGACAGCCTTGCTGACCATTTAGCCGCCTCGCAAGCCCGCCCCGGCCGCCGAAACGCCTTCGTCCCCACAAAGGTTTAAGCCGCCGTGGCGCGCAGGCGCCGGCCGACATGGTCAAGAGACGGCGCCTCGGATAAGTTGCGGTGGAACAACGGGCAGGACATCAGGCCATGAACGAGCAGCAGCGGTTGGACGGTTTTCGCGCGGCGTCTTCGCAGGCGGATTATTCCGCGCAGAATCGAGAATTGACTGCGGTTTCCGACCATGCCGGAGCGACTTCGATGAAACGGACACAGGTTTTCACGACCGGCAACGGCCTGCCGCCAGCGCAGGGCCTTTACGATTCCCGCAACGAGCATGACGCCTGCGGTGTCGGCTTCGTCGCCAACCTGCATAACGCCAAGTCGCACGAACTCGTGCAGATGGGCCTGCAGATCCTGGTCAACCTCGACCATCGCGGCGCAGTCGGCGCCGATCCCAAGGCCGGCGACGGCTGCGGCATGCTGTTGCAAATTCCGCACAAGCTCTTCGTCGAGGAGGCGACTCGCCTCGGCTTCTCGCTGCCGGAACCCGGCCTTTACGCCGTCGGCGCGCTGTTCCTTCCGCGCGACCCGGAAGGCCGCAAATTCGTCGAACAGACATTTGAGCGCCTCATCGCCGAAGAAGGCCAGGTCCTGCTCGGCTGGCGCGATGTTCCCGTCGATTCCAGCGTGCTCGGCGAGACGGTCAAGCCGGCCGAGCCCGTCCACCGCCAGGTCTTCATCGGTCGCGGCGCCGCGACCCCGGACCAGGAGGCTTTCGAGCGCAAGCTGTTCCTGATCCGGAAAAGGGTGTCCAACGCCGTCTATGGCCAGAAGGACCCGCGCATGGCCGGCTGGTATCCGGTCTCGCTGTCGTCTCGCACCATCGTCTACAAGGGCCTGCTGATCGCTCCCCTGCTCGGCGACTATTTCGCCGACCTGCGCGACCCCCGCGTGGAAACGGCGATCTCGCTGGTGCATCAGCGCTTCTCGACCAATACGTTCCCGTCCTGGCAGCTCGCCCATCCCTACCGCATGGTCGCCCACAACGGCGAGATCAACACGTTGCGCGGCAACGTCAACTGGATGGCGGCGCGTCAGGCCTCGGTCGCCTCGCCATTGTTCGGCGACGACATTTCGAAACTCTGGCCGATCTCCTACGAGGGACAGTCGGACACCGCCTGTTTCGACAACGCCCTCGAATTCCTGGTGCGGGGCGGCTATTCCCTCGCCCACGCCATGATGATGCTGATCCCCGAGGCCTGGACCGGCAATCCGCTGATGGACGAGGAGCGGCGCGCCTTCTACGAATATCACGCCGCGCTGATGGAGCCCTGGGACGGCCCCGCCGCCGTGGCCTTCACCGACGGCCGCCAGATCGGCGCGACGCTCGACCGCAACGGCCTGCGCCCCGCCCGCTATCTCGTCACCGAAGACGGCCTGGTCGTCATGGCCTCGGAAATGGGCGTGCTGCCGATTCCCGAAGAGAAGATCGTCACCAAATGGCGCCTGCAACCCGGCCGCATGCTGCTGGTCGATCTCGAACAGGGCCGCATCATCTCTGACGACGAGACCAAGAAGACCCTCGCGCAGTCGCATCCCTACAAGGAATGGCTCAAGCGCACGCAGATCGTGCTCGAAGACCTCAAGCCGGTGGACGCCCGCTCCTCGCGCGCGGACGTGTCGCTGCTCGATCGCCAGCAGGCGTTCGGCTATACTCAGGAAGACACAAACATCCTGATGGCCCCGATGGCGGTGACCGGCCAGGAGGCAATCGGCGCCATGGGCACGGATACGCCGATATCCGCGATGTCGTCGCATTCCAAGCTGCTCTACAGCTATTTCAAGCAGAACTTCGCGCAGGTCACCAATCCGCCGATCGACCCGATCCGCGAGGAGCTGGTGATGAGCCTCGTCTCGTTCATCGGCCCGCGTCCGAACATCCTCGACCATGAGGGCACCGCCAAGAAAAAGCGGCTTGAGGTGCGCCAGCCGATCCTGACCAACGCCGATCTTGAAAAGATCCGTTCGATCGGCCATTTCGAGGATTCCTTCGACACCAAGACGCTCGACATCACCTATCCCGTCGAGATGGCCGACCATGGCATGAAGTTCATGATCGACCGGCTGTGCGACCGCGCCGAACAGGCGGTCATCGGCGGCTACAACATCATCGTGCTCTCTGATCGCATGGTCGGCCCCGACCGCATTCCGATCCCCGCCCTGCTCGCCACCGCAGCAGTGCATCACCACCTGATCCGCAAGGGTCTGCGCACGTCCGTCGGCCTCGTGATCGAGACTGGCGAAGCGCGCGAAGTGCATCATTTCGCCCTGCTCGCGGGCTATGGCGCCGAGGCGATCAACCCCTATCTCGCTTTCGAGACGCTGGCCGACATGGCCGACGACTTCCCCGCCGAGGTCGACGGTTACGAGGCGGTCAAGCGCTACATCAAGTCGATCGACAAGGGCCTGCTCAAGGTCATGTCCAAGATGGGCATTTCGACCTACCAATCCTACTGCGGCGCACAGATCTTCGACGCGGTCGGACTGTCGAGGGAGCTGGTCGACGCCTATTTCACGGGAACGGCGACGCCGATCGAAGGCGTGGGTCTGGACGAGATCGCCAAGGAAACGGCCGAGCGGCATCGCCTCGCCTTCGGCGACGCGCCGGTCTATCGCAACGCGCTCGACGTCGGCGGCGATTACGCCTTCCGCATGCGCGGCGAGGCGCATAACTGGACGCCCGACACGGTCGCTATGCTGCAGCACGCGGTGCGCGGCAACAGCCAGGAAAAATATCGCGCCTACGCCAAGCTGCTCAATGAGCAGTCGGAGAGGCTTCTGACCATTCGCGGCCTGTTCCGCCTCAAGAACGCGGAAGAGGACGGGCGCAAGTCCGTGCCGCTCGAAGAGGTCGAGCCCGCCAGCGAGATCGTCAAGCGCTTCGCCACCGGCGCCATGTCCTTCGGCTCGATCTCGCGCGAAGCCCATACGACCATGGCCATCGCCATGAACCGCATCGGCGGCAAGTCGAATACCGGCGAGGGCGGCGAGGAAGTCGATCGCTTCAAGCCCTTGCCAAACGGCGATTCCATGCGCTCGGCGATCAAGCAGGTAGCCTCCGGCCGCTTCGGCGTCACGGCGGAATATCTCGTCAATTCCGACATGATCCAGATCAAGATGGCGCAGGGCGCCAAGCCCGGCGAGGGCGGCCAGTTGCCGGGGCACAAGGTCGACGCGGTCGTCGCCAAGGTGCGCCATTCCACGCAAGGCGTCGGCCTGATCTCGCCGCCGCCGCATCACGACATCTATTCGATCGAGGATCTGGCGCAGCTCATCTACGACCTGAAGAACGTCAATCCCCGCGCCGCCATATCGGTCAAGCTGGTGTCCGAAGTCGGCGTCGGCACGGTGGCCGCCGGCGTGTCCAAGGGCCGCGCCGACCATGTCACCATATCCGGCTACGAGGGCGGCACCGGCGCTTCGCCGCTGACCTCGATCAAGCATGCCGGCAGCCCCTGGGAAATCGGCCTCGCCGAAACCCACCAGACCCTCGTGCTCAACCGCCTGCGCTCGCGCATCGCCGTGCAGGTCGACGGCGGCTTGCGCACGGGGCGCGACGTGGTGATCGGCGCGCTGCTCGGCGCCGACGAATTCGGCTTCGCCACCGCGCCGCTGATCGCGGCCGGCTGCATCATGATGCGCAAGTGCCATTTGAACACCTGCCCGGTCGGCGTGGCGACGCAGGACCCCGTCCTGCGCAAGCGCTTCGTCGGCCTGCCCGAGCATGTCATCAATTTCTTCTTCTTCGTCGCCGAAGAAGCGCGCGAACTGATGGCCAAGCTCGGCTTCCGCACCGTCGACGAGATGGTCGGACAGATGCAGATGCTCGACCGCGAGAAGGCGATCAGCCACTGGAAAGCCAATGGGCTCGATTTCGGGAAACTGTTTCACAAGCCGCAGCCGCTCGACGGCCAGACCATCTTCCACTCCGAGACGCAGGACCATCATCTCGGCGCGGCGCTCGACAAGGAGCTGATCGCGCGCTCGAGCGCCGCCTTGGAGCGTGGGGCGCCGGTGCGGCTAGAAACCGCCATCAGGAACGTCAACCGCTCGGTCGGCGCCATGCTGTCGGGCGAGGTCGCGCGCATCTACGGCCATGCGGGCCTGCCGGACAACACCATCCATATCCGCGCCAAGGGCACGGCTGGACAAAGCTTTGGCGCCTGGCTCGCGCATGGCGTGACGCTGGAGCTCGAAGGCGAGGCCAACGACTATGTCGGCAAAGGCTTGTCGGGAGGTCGCATCATTGTCTATCCGCCGCGCGAGGCCAAGCACATCGTGCCGGAACGCTCGATGATCGTCGGCAATACCGTGCTCTATGGCGCCATTTCCGGCGAGGTCTACTTCCGCGGCGTCGCCGGCGAGCGCTTCGCGGTGCGCAACTCCGGCGCCATTGCGGTGGTCGAAGGCGTGGGCGACCACGGCTGCGAATACATGACGGGCGGCGTCGTCGTCGTGCTTGGCCCGACCGGCCGCAATTTCGCGGCGGGCATGTCGGGCGGCATCGCCTATGTGCTCGACGAGAGCGCCGACTTCCAGGCGCGCTGCAACATGGCCATGGTCGATCTGGAGCCGGTCGAGGAGGAGGAAGACCTCAACCAGCGCCTGAACCACCAGGGCGGCGATCTCGCCGGCCACGGCCGGGTGGACGTGATGAGCGACATGACGCGCTTCGACGCCGAGCGCCTGCGCCAGCTCATCTCGAACCACCTGCAAGTCACGGGTTCGTCGCGGGCGAAGGAAATCCTCGACAACTGGGACGACTACAAGCCGAAGTTCCGCAAGGTCATGCCGGTCGAGTATCGCCGCGCGCTTGCCGAGCTGATGACGCAAACCGAACAGCGGCCCGCGGCCGTCGCAGGGGAATGAGATGGGAAAGGTTACGGGGTTCCTCGAGATCGACCGGCAGGACCGCAAATACAAGCCGGCCGCCGACCGTATCCGCCACTATTCGGAATTCGTCATTCCGTTGTCCGAGGAGGCGACGCGCGACCAGGCCGCGCGCTGCATGAATTGCGGCATTCCCTTCTGTCACAACGGCTGTCCGGTCAACAACCAGATCCCCGACTGGAACGATCTGGTCTATAACGGCGACTGGGAAGAGGCGTCGCGCAACCTCCACTCGACCAACAATTTTCCGGAATTCACGGGACGCGTGTGCCCGGCGCCTTGCGAGGCGTCCTGCACGCTCAACCTCGAGAACACGCCGGTGACGATCAAGACGATCGAATGCGCCATCGTTGATCGCGCCTGGGAAAACGGCTGGCTGCGTCCCGAACCGCCGGCCGTCAAATCCGGCAAGAAGGTCGCGGTCGTCGGCTCCGGCCCGGCCGGCATGGCCGCCGCGCAGCAATTGGCGCGGGCGGGCCACGAGGCGCATCTTTATGAGCGCAACGCCAAGGCCGGCGGCTTGCTGCGCTACGGCATCCCCGACTTCAAGATGGAAAAGGCGTTGATCGACCGCCGCGTCGCGCAGATGGAGGCGGAAGGCGTTGTCTTCCATTATGGCGTCAACGTCGGCATCGACGTGAAAGCGGCGGAACTCGTCGCCGAGCATGACGCGGTGATCCTGACGGGCGGTTCGGAAAAGCCGCGCGACCTGCCGGTTCCCGGCCGCGAATTGTCGGGCGTGCATTTCGCCATGGATTTCCTGCCGCAGCAGAACCGCCGCGTCTCCCGCGAAAACGCCGGGCCGGAGGAGCCGATCCTGGCCGCGGGCAAGCATGTCGTCGTGATCGGCGGCGGCGACACCGGCTCCGACTGCATCGGAACCTCCGTCCGCCAGGGCGCGCTCTCGGTGATGCAGCTCGAAATCATGCCCAAGCCGCCGGAACTCGAAGACAAGCTGACGACCTGGCCCTATTGGCCGCTGAAGATGCGCACGTCCTCCTCGCACCAGGAAGGCGCGGATCGCGACTTCGCGGTGATGACCAGGGAGATCGTCGGCGACAACGGCACGGTCAAGGCGATCCGCTGCGTCCGCGTCGATGGCAAGATGCAGGAAATCCCCGGCAGCGATTTTGAGCTGCGCGCCGATCTCGTCCTGCTGGCAATGGGCTTCGTCTCGCCTGTGCATGAAGGCATGCTGCAAGAACTCGGCGTGGCGCTCGACAAGCGCGGCAATGTGCTGGCGGACACCGACGCGTACAAGACCAGCGTGGACAAGATCTTCGTCGCCGGCGACATGCGCCGCGGACAATCGCTCGTCGTCTGGGCGATCCGCGAGGGGCGCCAGGCCGCCCGCTCGGTCGACCAGTTCCTGATGGGCAAGACCGACCTGCCGCGCTGAATTTTTTGCGCGACGCTATCGAGAGGGCCGGAGATTTTCTCTCCGGCTTTTTTTTCAATGGACTTAGGCGCGTCGTTTCAGCCGGAGACGCCGCCGCGAGTGGCGAAACGGCCCAGTCATTGCATCTCTTTGGTCATTCTTTCCTTGCCAGGGAAAAGGCGCATGACTTTCACAAATTGCGAAGTGATTTTATAAGCTGTATCAAGCCATTCAGAGGCAAGCACCACCACGAAAGGCGCCCGCATGGCCAATAAGACGACGGAGCTCGAAACGCTCCTGATGGAGCGGTCGCTGACCGACGCGCAACTTCTGGCCGCAGCCGAGAAGGCCGAAGATTTCCGTGTCCTGCCCGACGCGACTGTGGTCAAGGTTGGCGGCCAGAGCGTCATCGACCGTGGCCGCGCCGCCGTCTATCCTCTGGTTGACGAAATCGTCGCTGCGCGAAAAGCCCACCAGATGCTGATCGGCACCGGCGCGGGCACCCGCGCCCGCCACCTCTATTCGATCGCAGCGGGGCTCAACCTGCCGGCGGGCGTGCTCTCGCAGCTGGGCGCCTCGGTCGCCGACCAGAACGCGGCCATGCTGGGGCATCTCTTCGCCAAACATGGCATCCCCCTCGTCGAAGGCGCAGGTCTCTCATCGGTGCCGCTGCACCTCCAGGAGATCCACGCCGTCATCTTCAGCGGCATGCCGCCCTACAAGCTATGGATGCGCCCCGCCGCCTCGGGAGTCCTGCCGCCCTACCGCACCGACGCCGGATGTTTCCTCATCGCCGAGCAATTTGGCTGCAAGGCGATGATTTTCGTGAAAGACGAAAACGGCCTCTACGACGCCAATCCAAAAACGTCGAAGAACGCGAAATTCATCCCAAAGATCTCCGTCGACGAGATGAAGGCGCGCGGTCTGCACGATTCGATCCTCGAGTTCCCGATGCTCGACCTGCTCAAAGCTGCCCGCCATGTGCGCCAGGTGCAGGTCGTCAACGGCCTCGTCTCTGGCAACCTCACCCGCGCGCTCGCTGGCGAGCACGTTGGCACCATCATCACCGCGAGCTGAGGTCTTTCTTCCCATGACCGACCACATCAACGACATCAAGCACGTCGCCTCGCCACTTGCGCGCCAGACCCTCCTCGACGACAGCCTCACGCGCCCCGTCGCGGGCGGCCGGCCGGTCCGGCTCCTGCCCTGGCTGCAGGTCGTGAAGATCGGCGGACGCGCCATCATGGATCGCGGCGCCGAAGCGATCCTGCCCATCGTGGAAGAACTCAGAAAACTTCTGCCCGAACACCGCCTGCTCATCCTGACGGGCGCCGGCATCCGCGCCCGCCACCTCTACGGCGTTGGCCTTGACCTTGGCTTGCCCGTCGGCACGCTTGCCCCGCTTGCCGCGAGCGAGGCCGGCCAGAACGGCCACATCCTCGCCTCGCTCCTCGCGTCGGAGGGCGTCTCCTATGTCGAGCACCCCACCATCGCCAACCAGCTCGCGATCCATCTCACCTCTGCGCGCGCAGTGGTGGGCAGCGCCTTTCCGCCCTATCACCATCACGAATTTCCGGGATCGCGCATCCCGCCGCATCGGGCCGATACCGGCGCCTTCCTGCTTGCCGACGCGCTCGGCGCGGCCGGCCTCACCATTGTGGAGGACGTGGACGGGCTTTATGACATCGATCCAAAAGGTCCCGGCGGCGAAAAGGCGCAATTGATCCGCGAGACGAGCGTAGCGGATGTGGCGAAGCTTCAAGGCACGCTGCCGTTTGACCGCGCGCTTGTCGAGGTCATGGCGACCGCACGCAACATTGAGCGCGTCCAACTCGTGAACGGGCTTGTCCCCGGACGCCTTACCGCCGCATTGCGTGGCGAGCACGTCGGGACGATCATTCACACAAGCGCGCGTCCGGCCTGATCGCTGAACTGAGCGCCAAGCTTTTTCGTGCGTTTCTTGTTGTCTTGTGTCATTTTTTCCGTCGGGCAAACTGTCGGGCGGAAATGGCGGAATTTTACACCACCAGCGAATTGGCCGCGCTTTTGCGGGTCAAGCCGCGCAAGATCTATGATCTCGTCGCGCAGGATCTCGCTGCCGGTCCGGAAGGTCACGGGCAAGCTCCTGTTTCCGCGCGACGAAATCGCGACCTGGCTTGGCGCCCGCACGCCGGACGAAGAGAGAGCGCGGGCCGAGCCTGAGATGCCCCGGACTTTGCCAATGATCGCCGCCGGCGGCTATGATCCGCTCCTGGAATGGGCCCTGCGCGAATCGCAATCGGGCATTCCCGGCTTTTTCGACGGCGCGCTGGACGGCCTGCGCCGCGCCAAGGCCGGCGAATGCATGATCGCCGGCCTGCATATCCCTGAAAGCGACGGCTGGAACGTCGAGGCCGTCGAGAAGAGTTTTTCCGAGGCGCCCTGGGTGCTTATCGAATGGGCGAAACGTCGGCGTGGCCTGATCTCGCGTCCCGGGATCGCCAAGCAGCCGGAAAGTTTGAAGGCGGCGCGAGGCTTGCGTTTTCAGGCGCGACAGGAAAACGCCGGAAGCGAAAAGGTGCTCGACCGCCTGCTCGCGGCGGAAATGATGACGCGCGCCGATTTGCGGCTTGTCGAGGCCGTGGAGCGCTCCGAGACCGATCTGGCCATGGCTCTGGCGGACGGCCGCGCCGATGTCGGCCTCGGCATCGAGGCGGCGGCGCGACAGTTCAAGCTCGATTTCACGCCGCTGATTGTCGAGCGCTTCGATCTGCTGATCTGGCGGAAGGCCTGGTTCGACCCGCCGTGTCAAAAACTCATCGCTTTGTGCCGCTCGGAAAAATTCGCGCAAAAAGCCAAGGCGCTTGGCGGCTACGACATATCGGATTTCGGCGCCGTGCATTTCAACGGCGCGCGGTAAAGCGAACCTTCATTTCGCGCCCCCCTCCCTGTCGCAAACCCGACATCGCGCTCAACGACCACGCAAAACCTCGCTGTCCCGGCCTTGGCACATTCGTTGCTCCGCTGCCGTAAACGGACCGGAGTTTCGCATGATCAGCCTCACGCCCGACGCCCTCGCCGCGGCGAAAACCATTCTTTCCACGGCCAAGACGCCCGCCGAGGGGTTGCGGATTCAGGTCGAGGCCGGGGGCTGCTCGGGCTTCCAGTACAAGATGGAGCTCGAGACGGAGGCGCGCGCGGGCGATGAGGTCGTCGAGACCGAAGGGGTGAAAATCTTCATCGACGACATTTCCGCCGACCATTTGCGCGGCATGAAGGTCGATTTCGTTTCCTCGCTCGAACGTTCCGGCTTCGTCTACGAAAACCCCAACGCGTCAGCGCAATGCGGCTGCGGCAAATCCTTCGCGTAAATTTGTCATTGGAGGGCGGCGCAATGGCGACGGTCTATCTCGACAATAATGCGACGACCCGGGTCGACGGAAAAGTCGTCGCGGCCATGCTGCCCTTTTTCACGGAATTGTTTGGCAATCCGTCTTCGACGCATGAATATGGCGCCTCCGTAGCCCCGGCGATGAAGGCGGCGCGGCAGAAGGCGCAAGCCTTGCTCGGCGCCGCATTCGACCATGAGATCGTCTATACCTCGGGCGGCACGGAATCGGATGCGACCGCCATTCTTTCCGCGCTGGAGACGCTTCCCGACCGACGCGAGATCGTCACCAGCGCCGTCGAACATCCGGCCATACTGAACCTCTGCCAGCATCTCGAAAAGACCGGACGCGCCAAGGTGCATTTCATCGGCGTCGACGCCGGGGGAAGTCTCGATATCCAAGCCTTCCACGCCGCTTTGTCCGAGCGGACCGCGCTCTGCACGATCCAATGGGCCAATAACGAGACCGGCGTCATTTTCCCGGTCGAGGATCTGGCTGAAGCGGCGAAATCGGTTGGCGCGCTGTTTCATACCGACGCCGTCCAGGCGGTCGGCAAGATCAAGCTGGCGCTGAAGGACACGGCCATCGACATGCTGTCGCTGTCCGGCCACAAGCTGCATGGCCCCAAGGGAATCGGCGCATTGTTCGTGCGCAAGGGCGTGAGGGTGCATCCACTGTTTCGCGGCGGCAAGCAGGAGCGCGGACGTCGCGCCGGGACCGAGAATATTCCCGGCATCATCGGCCTTGGCGTCGCGGCGGAAATCTGCCTCGAAACCTTCGATGCGGACATCGCCCGCATCGAATCTCTCCGCGCAAAACTCGAAGACGGACTGCTGACGAGAATCCCGCTCTGCAGGATCAATGGCGGCACGGAAAAACGCCTGCCCAACACCTGCAACATCGCCTTCGATTACGCCGAGGGCGAGGCCATCCTGCATCATCTCGACCGCGCCGGCGTCGCAGCGTCCTCAGGTTCGGCCTGCGCCTCCGGATCGATGGAGCCAAGCCATGTGCTGCGCGCCATGCAGGTTCCGCCCATCGCCCTGCAGGGCGCCATCCGCTTCTCCCTGTCGCGCGAAACGACGGACGCGCAAATTTCTCGCGTGCTCGAGATCCTGCCGGACATTGTCGAGAAGGCGCGCGAAAAATCCCCCCTCTGGACGGAAATCCGCCAGAAGAAAATTGCGCGAGGCGGATGATGACTATCATGGGATCGCACCGGATTTCGATCAACGACACCACCCTGCGCGACGGCGAACAGGCGCCGGGCGTGGTGTTTTCGCTCTCGGAAAAGCTCGCCATCGCACGTGCGCTTTGCGCCGCGGGCGTCAACGAGATCGAGGCGGGGACGCCGGCCATGGGTGACGAGGAAGTCGAGGCCATCGGCTCCATCGTCGGGGAAAATCTCGACTGCCGCGTGACCGCATGGTGCCGGCTTAATGAAGCGGATGTGGACGCGGCTTTGCGGGCTGGCGTGAAGACCGTGAATATTTCCGCGCCGATGTCGCGCCTGCAAATGCGGGTCAAGCTCAAGAGCGAGCCGCACGAGGTCGCCGAGCGCGTCACGCGGGTCATCGGCTATGCGCGCGAAAAGGGCCTCGAAGTGGCGCTCGGCGGCGAGGATTCGTCGCGCGCCGACCTGCGCGACATCGGCCTGATCGCTAGCGCGGCGTCGAAACTTGGCGTGTTCCGCTTCCGCTTCGCTGACACGCTCGGGCTGCTCGATCCCTTCTCGACCTACGAATATATCAAGCGGCTGCGCGACGAGACCGATTTGCCCATCGAATTCCACGGCCACAACGATCTTGGACTCGCCACCGCCAATACGCTGGCGGCGATCCGCGCCGGCGCGAGCCATGCCAGCGTCACCGTGCTGGGGCTGGGCGAGCGCGCGGGCAATGCGCCACTCGAGGAAATCTGCGTCGCGCTTCTTCGCACGTCCGATGCGCGAACGGCCGTCGATCTGACCCGGCTCGAGGGCCTTGCGGAACTGGTCTCCAATGCGGCGCGCGAAACGATTCCGCGGGCAAAACCCATTGTCGGCGCCGACATCTTCACACATGAATCCGGCATTCATGTCGCCGGGCTTCTGTCGGACGTGCGGACATATCAGGGCCTCGATCCGGCCATGCTGGGCCGCCGGCACAAGGTGGTGATCGGCAAGCATTCGGGCATCGCCGCCCTGCGCTCGATCTGCGCCAGCGCGGGCATAGAGCTCGGCGGAAAGGCCGGCGCTGCGCTGCTGGCGCGGGTCAAAGCCATATCCAAGATGACCAAGGCGCTCGTGCCGGACGGTCGCGTCCGCCAACTGGCGCGTGAGGAAATTGCGAGGGACGCATGAGCGAAGCGAACGGTTATTTTGTCGACTGGAACGGCGATTTGCGCTCGACCGACGACCCGGGCGGCGGATATTTTTGCGAGGTCGACCGCCCCGCCCGTTATGTCGCGGTGATGAGCAAGACCGGCGCGCTGATCCACGAGGCGACGCTCTACAAAGCCATCGCCGACGTCGAGAAAGCCGGAATAAAGGCGCAGCTCGTCGCCGGATCGAAATCCTGGGGCAGTCCGAAAGAGGGTTTTTGACCGGAGCGCCCAAATGGTTCCCATGACCATTCTCGTGGACGGGGCGCCGAAATGCGTGGTGCGGCCCAATGACATGAAGGGACTGCAGCGTTTTTTGCGCAATGGCAAAACCTGGCTGCTGGCTGCAAAGCCCGACGGCGCGGTGAGCTACCGCGAAGCCGACGAAGCCGAAAAGCTGAAATGGCGCGACGCGCACGACCTGCACCGCGCCTGGGGCGGCGACGACGAGGATTTTTTCGGCGTTCCTCTTTAAGCGCGACTCCGCGCGGCTTGGCGGGAAACGCAGTTACGTGCATAGTCCGCGCGAGACAGCAAATGGGAGGGGCCATGATCGTCTCTCATGCGCGCCGATTCATATTTTTTCATAATCCGAAATGCGCCGGCATGAGTTTTCGTGAGGCGCTCGATCCCTACCACGACGATCCCTTCAAATTCTGGGGCATTTATCCCGCGCCCTTTTTTCGCAATTCGCTCGATCACTCGCATATTCGCCTGTGGGAATTGCAGCAGCTCTTTCCGCATGTCTTCGCCTGTGCGGAGAGCTACGCCTCAGTGATTTTCGCGCGCAATCCCTGGGATCGGTTCGTGTCGGCGATTGACGAGCATTTCAAGAAGTTCCAGCCGAAAATTCCGCTCCGGGACCTCCCGCCCGAGGACCAGACGCGCGTGGTCGAGCAGTTCATCGATCAATTGCTTGGCATCGCGAACATCACGACGAACTGGACCTTCGTTCACTTCTCGCCGCAGCTATGGCAAATCGCGATCGGCCAGCGCATCGTGCCTCGCCACATTATCCCGATGAGCGCAGGCGGTGACTTTTTCGGGCGAGCGTACGAGGCGCTCGGCCTGCCCCCGGCGGACGTGCCTTGGCGCAATCAATCGCCGACCCGGATGGCGCATCTCCTGGACTCGCCGAAGGTCGATCGTTTCGTCCGCAATTTCTATGCATTGGATCTGGAATTCTTCCAGGGCAGGCAGGATTTGGCGCCATTGGCGCGCAAGCCGGAGGGCGGATAGCGCCGACAGCGCGATAGCCCGCCTATTCCTTGTTGCGCATCCAGTCGGCGAGCTTGCGCATGTTTTCTTCAAGCTCCGCCCGCGCCGCCGCATCTGCGACATGCTCGGCCAAGGCCATGCGCATGCAGACCATCCAGGCGTCGCGCTCGGCGTTTCCGATTGCAAAGCCCATATGGCGCTGGCGCAGGCGCGGATGGCCTTTTTCCGGCGAATAGAGTTTGGGGCCGCCGGTCCATTCCGAAAGGTAACGCTTGAGACTGATTTTCACCGCGCCAAGGTCGGACTCGTGCATGGCGCGAATTTTCGTCGCCTCGGGCAGGCTGTCCATGTGTGCATAAAAGGACTCGACCAGCCGATCGATCGCCACCGCGCCGCCGATCCGGTCGAACATGCAAATTTCGCTTGTCGTCTCGCTCACGCGCTACCTCGGTTCATTCCGCCATGCTCGGGGAAAGCACGACTTCCGCCGGCGCGTCGCCCTGCGCCTCGATCAACTCAGCCGCGGCGACAAGCGACAATCCGCCATCGCCCTCCATCAGCACCACGGCTCCGGGCGGCATTTTCGCCAGCGCTTCCAGCAATTGCGCGACCGTCACGATGCCTCGCCGTCAAATGTCAGAACCGTCGGCTCTTCGTCAAGCATCAGGATTTCGGCGCGGCGCAACTGCCCGTCCGCGTCATAGCCATAGTCATGGCTCAGTTCGACGTCGCCATAGACGATTTTCTGGAAGCGCAGCAGCCGTCCCACCGGATCGAAGAAGGCGCGGATATAGGTGTTGCGATTGGTCAGCGCATCCGGCTCGATCGGATTGACGAGCTTGAGCGGCAGTTTAATGCCGGAGGTTGCCAGAAAATACCGGCAGTCGAGGAACTCGTCGATCATGTCGCCCTCCGCTCAAGGATGGATGGTGATGTCCATGGTCTCGTCCATGTCGTCGGGATGGCCGCGATGACCGTCGTCCTCGACCAGCCTGACGCCATGCACGCAGACGTCGCCGTCGACCACAGTCGTTGCTACCTTTTCGAGCCTCGCGCCCTCGCAGGCGCCCGAAACGCAATCGCCGGTCTCAACAGAGAATTGCGCGCCATGGCGTCCGCATTGCAGCAGCGCGCCGGTCTCGTCAAAAAACGTTCCCGCGCCGATATTCAGCCAGACGCCTTCATGCGGGCAAGCGTTGCGGTAACAGAAAAAATCACCCTTGTCGTTGCGGGCCATGACAATGCGGAAAGGCCTGCCGCCGTTGCCGTCCGCTTCCACGAGATCGAAAGCCCGGGCGCCGCCGCGCGGAAAATCATGGGACGGACAGACGACGAAATAGTCCGTGACGCCCCCCTGCCCGCTTTCGCTTCCGCTCATTGCAGCCTCGCCTCGCCATTGCCTTTCCGGGGCGCCACGAGTTTTGCATGGATCATGCCATTGTCGCGCTTGAGACGAAGGGCCGGATGCAAGATGAACATGAAACTCTACATGACCCCGGGCTCCTGCTCGACGGCGATCCATATCATTCTCGAAGAGCTCGAAGAGGTTTTCGAGGCGCATATCGTCAACCTGCCGGCGGGCGATAATTTCAAGCCGGACTATCTCGCCATCAATCCCAAGGCCAATATTCCCGCCCTTGTCAGGAAGGACGGAACGGTGCTGACGGAAGTGCCGGCAATCGCCTACTGGCTCGGAAAAGCGCGCGGGCGCGGAAGGCTCTGGCCGCGCGAACTCGAGGATGAGACGCACGCGGTCGAGACGATGCATTTCGTCACCAGCGCCCTGCACGGCCAAGGCTTCGCCCGTATTTTCGCGACCGGAAATTTCAGCTCCGACGCCCAGACTCATGCGACGATCAAGGCGCAAGGCCGCCTGCTTGTTGAAAAAGGCTTTTGCATCCTCGACAAGGCGATGGAAGGCCGAGCCTGGGTCGCCGGCGATTTTTCGGTCGCCGACGCCGTGCTGTTTTACGTCGAGTTCTGGGCCGACAAGCTCGAGATCGCCCTGCCGAAAAACCTGCTGGCCCATTATCGCGCCATGCTCGCCCGCCCCGTGGTGCAGCGGGTGCTGCGGGAAGAGGGCTATCAGCCGCAAAAACTCGGACAAAGGCGTGAAGCCATTGTCGCGACAGCGACATGACGCCATGTACCGAAGGGGCTCGACAAAACGGCTTTAAGCGCGTTTCTTGCATCAAGCGGAGAAAGCCTTCGAGAGGTTGTGGAATGAATATTGACGAAATCATCGAAAATTTCGAATTCCTCGACGATTGGGACGACCGCTACCGCTATCTGATCGAGCTTGGCCGCGAATTGGAGCCCCTCCCCGAGGAAGCGCACAACGACGCCAACAAGGTGCGCGGCTGCGCCAGCCAGGTCTGGCTGCTGACCAGCGTCGAAAAAGGTTCTGACGGCGCGCCTGTCTTGAAATTGCTGGGCGATAGCGACGCCCACATCGTGCGCGGCCTGGTCGCCTTGACCCTGGCCTTTTTCTCGGGCCGTCCGGCGAGGGAGATCATCGAGGCCGACGCCCAGAAACTGTTCAAGAGCCTCGGCTTCGAGCAGCATCTGACGCCGCAGCGCTCCAACGGCCTGCGCTCGATGGTCGACCGCATCAAGAATGACGCCGCCCGCGCCCTGGCTGCGGCCTGAAGCTCAAGAAACGAAAACCCGCCGGCGCGCCCTCGCCCCGGCGGGTTTTCATTGTCTCGCCAGCCCTGGTCAGGCGGCCTTGGCTTCCGCTTTCAGCGTCTCAAGCTGCGAAGCCGCGACGCGGAAAACAATGCGCCCGCCGGCCAGCGGCTTGGCCGCTTCCGGAATTTTCACGCAGAGCAGGTTGAACCATTGCTGCGCGGACAGGCCTTCGGGACGTTCGCCGATTTCCAGGATGGTTCCATCCTGCGCATAACGTCCGTGGATCACGATATCAGTCGCCACCATCTCTCTCTCCTTTGCCCGGCCCTGAAATCAGAGCTTCAGGATCTCGACCGTGATGTTTTCGGTGCCCAGAACTATCGCCTGACAGGCGAGACGCGACTTCGAGCCGACGCCGACGAGTTCGTCGAGCTTCGCGTTCTCCCCGCTCGCGATTTTCGAGACGCCCTTGCGGCCCTCGATCACCGAGATATGGCAGGAGCCGCATTTGGCGTTGCCGTCGCACTTGTGCGGAAAGTCCGGATCGGCCTGCAGGATCGCCGCCAGGATGCTCATTCCTTCGGCAGCTTCAATGGTCTTGCCCGAAGGCGTCAGCGTAATCAACGACATGTCTTTTCCCTCTCTTTATGGCTGTGCGCCGGCGATCAATAGATCGCCGCGCCGGCGCCCACATTGATCGACGCGTCCTTCATGGTCGCGACGATGAATTCGACCTGGCCCTCATTGAGATGAGAGTGGAAGGGCAGCGCCACGGCGCGATCCGCGACCTTCTCGGTGACGAAGAGATCGCCACGACGATTGCCGCGGTCGATGTAATGCCGTTGCAGATGCAGCGGATTGCAATAGGGCGCCGCCTTCACGCGCTCGACGGCGAGATCCTCGACGATAGCGTCGCGGCTCGATCGCGAAAAACGCGTGCCGAGATGAACGACATAGAGGAACCAGTGAACCTCGGTCACGTCGGGCGCGATATATGGCGGTTTGATGCCCTCGAAGGACTGCACGTGCTTTGTGTAGAAATGTTCGATGGTGCGGCGCTTTTCGAGAATTTCGTCGAGCCTGCGCAATTGCGCCAGGCCAAGCGCCGCGGTGATGTCGCTCATCTGCGCCTGCAAGGCAGGATCGCCGGTGACGGCGACCGAGCCGCGCTCTTCCGGTTCGTGCGCGCGGCGCCGCTTGATCGCCACGGCGAGATCGACATTGTCGGTGACGATCATGCCGCCTTCGCCGCAGGTCAGCGGCGAGGGTTGCGAAAAATCGAAAATCGCGACATCGCCGAACGTCCCGACCAGGGCGTTCTTGTATTTCGAGCCGATCGCCTCGGTCGAGTCCTCGATCAGCGGCAGGCCGTGCTTTTCCGCGAGTTCGCGCAAGGAAGTCCAGTCGGCCGGGTGGCCATTGCAATTGCCGGCGACAATGGCCCGTGTCCTCGGCGTGATTTTCGTTTCCGCCTTGGCGGCCACGAGCACGCCCGACCAGTAATCTATGTCGGCGAAAACAGGCGTAGCGCCGATCGCGGCGACCGCTTGCGCCGTCTCGCGGTAGGAGAACGAGGGCGCAATCACTTCGTCGCCCGGACCGATCTTGTATGCGGCGAGCGCCAGCGCCAGCCCGATTGTTCCGGAGGGCACGGCGATGGCGTAGCGCCGGCCGAGATAGGCGGCGAAAGCCTGCTCGAATTCGGCGACCACGAGGCCATGCGAAAGGCGCGACGAACGCAACACCGCATCAACGGCCGCGAGTTCGGCCCTGGTGATGTCGGGATCGGAAAGCGGTATCACGCTCTCGTCGAAATCGTCCTCGTCCGTGTCGTGGTCCAGCGCCGGTTCGGTCATTTTTCGGCGCTCCGGACCGCCAGGATGAATCCGTTGGCTGCGTCGATGTCGCTGACGACAGTCGGACAATGATTGCTCACGTCGAGCAGGTGAAGGTCAAAGGCGTCAAAGGAAAGAAAGGGCTCTTCAAGCACGTCGGACGCTTCGCATCGCGACCAGGACAGATGCGGAAATTTTGCCCGCAGCTCCGGGTAGAGCGAAGAGTCGCGCTTCGCCTGGCCCACCAGAGCCTCGATCGCCTGCAGGTCCTCGGCCTTGATCGTCATCGTGAAAACTCCTTCAAAATCGAGCCTTACAGCGGCGCGATTTCCTCCTCGAGACAGCCGATCACATATTTTTTGTCGAACTCGACCATGTAGACCGGCGTGCTGGTCTCGACATGCGCGCCGACCTGCACGATCTCGCCGACGCCGCCGGACGCCACCAGCAGCGCGTCCTCGGCGACATTGGGATAGGAGCCGTCATTGACGAGGTCGATGACGCAGCGGACCTGCTGGCCCCATTGGTATTTTGGTTCGCGTGGATCGATCATGCGGAAAGTTCCTGTGGCAGGGGAATTTCGTCTTCTTCTTCGCGCGTCATCGCCGACTCCAGCTCCTTGAGCTTCATGCCGACGCGATTGCCGCTGTCCATGAATTCGACGCCATAAATGTAGAATTGCTGCAGGAAGGTGCCGATAGTCACGACATAGCCGATCTCGCCCTTCTTGCAGAGAAGGTCGCCGATTTCCTTGCCGGCATAGGTGCCGTCATTGCGGACGTTGCGCTTGGCCCGCACCTTGTCGCCGTAGGAAAAAAAGGGCGGCTGGGTGATTTCCACGACATCGCTGTCACGAACGATATTGCTCATACTGCCGTCTCCTTCCTTTCAATTCCGGCTCCGTCGCGCAAAGGCCATTTCGCGCACGATTTCATCGTCGTCCTCGACCAGCGCGCCGAGCAGTTCCGGCTCGATGCGGCTCGCCGCTTCGTAGCGCACGCGCCAGTCGGGATCGCCGCGCATCTGCGCCAGCCGTTCGCCCGAAAGCCTCTGCGCCACTTCGATTCTGACGCGAGGCTCGGGATCGCCGGCCATGCGCATCAGCATGTCCTCCGGCAGCCTCTGCGCCACCACGCGCCGCACTTCTGGCTCGTCGTCATGCAGCATCCATTCCAGAAGGCTGGGCTCAAGACGCCGCGCGATAACGAGGCGCACGTAATAATCCTCGTCCTGCAACATCGGGACCAGATCGGAATCCTCGAGCAGCGAGACGATGCGGATGCGCACCTCGCGATGCGGATCATGGCGCAATTTCAATATGTGTTTTCGCGGCAGCCGCCGCGCCGCATTCCAGCGCACCGTCTCCTCGGGATCGTCAAGCAACGGCGGCAGCGCGAAGATCGAAGCGTGCTTAGCCGCGATCGCCCGAACCTCGAAATGCTCATGCGTGACGTAATCATCGGCAAGATGCGGATTCCAGTTGAAAAACCGGTCGATGCGACGGGCGTAGCGGTCGTTGACGCAGGCGTGGGAAAGCCGACATTTGCCTGTCGCGTTCATGTCGACATGCTTGCAGGAGGCGCAGTCGATTTCGAAGCCCCGCCAGTCGATCGTCTCTTCGATGTCGTCATTCATCGTCGGACTCCGCGCGTTCAAGAATGTCGAACAGGAGCTTCGCGTTGATCTTGTCGCTTGCGTCGAGTTCAAGCAGCTTGGCGATGGCGAGGCGGCCTTCGTCGAGGTCGCCCAGACGCATGTTCAGATAGGCGTAGCCCTTCAGGCTGAACATGAAGAAACGCGCGATGATGTCGTCATAGTCGCCGAATTCGGCGTCGCCCGCGCGCGCCTCGCGCCAATCCGCGGCCATGTTCTTTTCGCGCGCCGCCTTGGCCAGGCAGGTCCTGGCGACGACCAGCGCTTCTTCGCAGCGTCCCTTGTAGAAATAGAAGCGATAGAGCGCGATCAGCACCGCGAAATGATCGGGAGCGATCTTTTCCGCCCGGCGCAGGAAGTCTTCAGCGACGTCGCCCAGATGATAATTCAGGCCGGCCTCGCGCAAATGATCTTGCGCGAGAGGCGGCAATCCCCCGCCAAAAAGCGGATGCGAAAGCAGGGAGTCCTCGTCGAGGACGGCGGCCTCCCTGACTGGTTCGAGCAGCGCGCTCATGGCGTTACGGATAAACCCGGGTCTCAGCCATGGCTTGAGCAGGACTTCTGCTTGGGATCATGGAAGACCAGCCCGGTCGATGTCGGCGTCTCCGCGAAGTCGATCGTCACGCCTTCGAGCAACAGGCGGCTTTCCGCCGGGAGAAACAGCTTGACGCTTCCATGCGGGAAGATCTTGTCGCCGGGCTCAGGTTCGGGCTTGACGGCGATTTCCGCGGCCAGCCCCGAACAGCCGCCGGGACTGACCGACAGGCGAAAGCCCGCGCCGGGGCCGCCATCCGCCAGGATCATCATGCGCATGAATTTTTCGGCTTTGGGAGTAATGGTGAAGTTCATATCTTCCTCACGTCGGGGCTTGGTAACGGGGATAAGCGGAATCGACTACGCAGGTGTTGTCGACGGGGCAGACCGCGACGCATTGCGGTTCGTCGAAATGGCCGATGCATTCGGTGCATTTGGCGGGATCGATGACGAAGGTTCCGCCCTTTTCGGAAATGGCGATGTTCGGACATTCCGCTTCACAGGCCGAGCAGTTCGTGCATTGCGAACCAATGATCTTAAACGCCATGCCAGAGGTTCCCTTCTTTCACATGTCTCGATGGTCGCGGCTGCGACATGCGCAGCCGCGAAGATTTCAGGCGGTGGCGGTCAAGGCGCCCTGGCGGATTTCCGCGTCGCCGCGAATCTCGTGAACAATCTCGCCGCTCTTGACCTTCTCGAGATAGGCCTTGAACCAGGTGATCGCCGATTTTTCGATGAATTCATGCGCGAATTCATCGACCGGCTCGATGCCCGCCTTGAGGAGATCGTTCTTTGGACAACCGCCGATCTTCGCCACGAAAACCGCATGGCAATCGTTGATGGCGCGGATCACCGTCTCGAGCGAATCCTCGTCGCCGAAGCCGCCCTGGCAGTATAGGTCGACGCGGCGATGGCCGACGAATTTCGCGCCCGAGGTCGAGAGTTCGTAGATCTGGAACTCCTTGGCGTGGCCGAAATGCTCGTTGATGACGCCCTGCCCCTTGGTCGCGACGGCGGCGAGTACCTTGATGTCGCTTTCGATTCCCTTGAGGGTAGCGACCTCCTCCTTCTTGGCTTCGACCTTGGCGACGCGTTCCTTTTCGACCATTTCCTGATAGGTCTTCCGCGTTTCGAGATCGTAATTCACCTCCATCGCCATGATCTTGTCGGTGGTGAATTCTTCGCTGCGGTCCTCGCCGAGCAGGCCAACCGCGTCGGCGCGACACTGGCGGCAATGCCGCATCATGTTCATTTCGCCTTCGCAGGAATCCTGCAGCGCCTTCAGTTCCTGCGCGGTCGGTCCGCGCTGTCCCGTCAGGCCGAACACCGTGCCATGCTCGGGCGCCGAAATCAGCGGCATGATATTGTGCAGGAAGGCGCCGCGCGACTTGACGGCGCGGTTGACCTCGACGAGATGCTTGTCGTTGACGCCAGGGATCATCACCGAGTTGACCTTGCAGAGGATGCCGCGCTCCGTCAGCATTTCCAGGCCGCGCAACTGATGGTCGGTGAGGATCTGGGCCGCCTCGACGCCGGTGTAGCGCTTGTGCTTCCAGAACACCCAGGGGTAGATTTTCGCGCCGATCTCGGGATCGACCATGTTGATGGTGATGGTGACGTGATCGACATTGTAGCTGGCGATCTTGTCGACATGATCGGGCAGCGCCAGCCCGTTGGTCGAGAGACAGAGTTTTATGTCCGGCGCGGTCTTCGAGATCAGCTCGAAAGTCTTGAACGTCTTGGCCGGATTGGCGAGGGGATCGCCGGGGCCGGCGATGCCGAGCACGGTCATCTGCGGAATGGTGGAGGCGACGGCGATCACCTTTTTCGCCGCCTGCTCCGGCGTCAGCTTCTCGGAGACGACGCCCGGTCGCGATTCATTGGCGCAATCATATTTGCGATTGCAATAATTGCACTGGATGTTGCACGCCGGGGCGACGGCGACATGCATGCGCGCGTAATGGTGATGCGCTTCTTCGCTGTAGCAGGGATGGTTCTTCACCTTCTCCCAGATTTCGGGAGGCATTTCATTTTCGCCGGCGCTGGAGCCGCAGCTCGGCTTCGCCGTGCCTTCGGAGGTCGTGCCGCAGCCCTTGTGTTCGGCGACTTGCTGCATCACCGCTTCGAGATCGACGGACGAACCGGAGGCGGCCGTTTCAGGTTGTGCTGATGAATCCATTTGAGATCCTCGCGTTTCAGCTAAAGCTTTGAACTGGACAGCAGGTAGCAACGCATATGCCACATCGCCGTCCATAATTTTTTTGTTTTAGATCAATATGTTGCGTAATTATAGCGATTATCTCTGTCAGCTTGCGCACAGTAATTTTCAGGGAGTTTTCGACCTGTTGCAAAGCCGACAAGCGGAAGTCCGCCGCCCGAAAAAACAGAAGGGAGCCGCAAGTGGCCCCCTTCAAACTTTGCAGCCCTGCGGCGGGTCTTCAGCCGGCCGTCAGGATTTGGCAGGCGCGCGACAGCGGCACGGCGATCGGCACGATATTTTCCGTCGCCAGGAAGCGGCGCTCGTTGAGCGACAGCTTTTCCGGATCGACCAGAGCATAATGCGGCGAAGCCGAGCGCTTGCTGATCTGGCGCGCATAGGTGCGCAGCATCTGGTCGTGAAAGCGACAGCCAATAAACAGGAAGCTGCGCTCGGTGCGGATGTTCATCACCGCTTCCGGAATTGGCGACTGGATGTCGATCTCCGTGAGAACCTCGACATAATCGGCGTCGGAAATCAAAAAATTCTTTGCCGGGGTCACGCCGCCATGTGGCTTGTAGAGGATGGTCTTCCAGCTCTCGGCTGCGCTCTTGTCCACTTCGTTTCCGGCGGCGTCGTAGAAGCGATACCACCGGCTTTCGCCGATGCCGGCGCGGGTGATGCCCTGGATTTCACCCCAGTCGGAGCGATTGGCGAAAGCCAGCCGCGCGGCGCCGTCATACCATGTGTCGATGACCAGGGGTATCGGCAACGAGGCGAGATAGAGGTGAAGCGGCGTCGGCTCGACTTTCGGCGCGAAGGCCTCGTTCATCATGTTGGTGACGGTCGAGCGATGGCGCTGCCCCTCGACATATTGCGCGGCGGCCCAGACGTTTCCGCGCGCCCGGCGCGGCAGGGCGACTTTGGTTCCGAAGAAATCAGCGAGCGTCTCGGGGGTCATCGGAACCGTTGGCGCAGACATCTGCGCAAGCGCCGGTCCAAGATAGGGAATGACGCCGCCGCCGCGCAATTTGCGCGCGAGATCGGCAAGCACGGTTTCGGCCTCGGCGGGTTTGAGAAAGTCCTGGTCCAGGATCGGAGCGTTCATACCGACTCCTCCTCGCTGCGCTTCTTCGCCTCGACAGTGATCGGCAGCCTTGTGTCAGCCGCCATTTCAGGCAATTCCAGCACCCAGCCATTGGCGATCTTGATCCAGCCGCCCCAAAGCGTCTCGAATTCGCTTTCGACGATCGGCTCTTCCAGGTCCTTCTTCGGGACGTAGATGCAAAGCCCGGTATCCGGAGAGCGGCGGATCATGATTTTCATTTTATCGTCACTTTCGGCAGCGCCACACAGCGGCGGGGGCTTTGGCTCGTCGCGACCCGTCGCGGGCGGACGGCCACCCTGCGCCAGCGGGGCGCCGGCGCGGGGTTTCTCGGACAGCCGACGGCCTGGCCAGCGCTCAAACCTTGACGCAGGTTCCCGGAACCGGGCAGACCTCGTCGCATTTGGCGTGGTCGAAATGGCCTTCGCATTCCGTGCATTTCTTGGGGTCGATGATAAAGGCTGTCGCCCTTCATCGAAATCGCCGCGTTCGGACATTCGAACTCGCAAAGGCTGCACCCCGTGCATTGCGAAGCGATGATCTTGTAGGACATCGAAATATCTCCTCATTGAACCTGTTCAGCGTTCCATCGGGCCGGCCCGCCCATACTGGAACGCACCCTATGGACAGCAAGCCTCGTGCCAGCTGTGCTGGCGCGGCTTTCCAGCCTTTCGCGCCCGCAGTTTGCAGCGTTCGCAACCGCCCGCGTTTGAAATGCGACATGCCCTGTGGAGCATGTCTAAATTTCTTGATGGGAATGTTGTGCTTGCCGAGCGCATAAGCGATCTGGCGCGGCGTCAGGTTCAGCAGGCGCGCCGCCTTGGCCTGCACCCAGCCTGCCTTTTCCATGGCGTCGACCAGTTTTTCGCGGTCGGGCGCGGGGCCAGCCTGGGCGCTGTCTTGCCCGAGCCCGTCCCTCGCGCAGCTTCGCCGGCCGAGACGTCGCGGCGCGCGGCGGGCGGAAGACGCGGCGCGCTGCGCCTTTTGCCGCGGACATCCGGCATTGTCTGGCCGAAGTCCTTCCACAGCGTCGAGGAGAGACAAGCGTCGGCCGCACAGGCGAAATCCTCGGCGAACGATCCGATCGGCACGCGACAGCGTCGCGGTGCGCCGCACGCAATTTTCCAGCTCGCGAACATTGCCGGGAAAATAGCATGTCTGCAAAAGCTGATCGCGGCGGGCGTCAATTGCTTGTTCTGCGCCATTCTCCTCGTTGAACCGGCGCAGAAATTCCAGCGCGAGCAACGGCGTGTCGTCGCCGCGTTCCCGCAAAGGCGGCAACAGGATCGAGACGACGTTGATGCGGTAATAGAGATCCGCGCGGAACGCGCCGCGCTCGACGGCGTCCTCGAGATTGCGGTTGGTGGCGAAGACGAAGCGGACATCGACCTTGAGCGTCTCCGAACCGCCGACGCGCTCGAACTCGCCCTCCTGCAACACCCGCAGAAGCTTGGCCTGGAAGGCCGGCGAAATGTCGCCGATCTCGTCGAGAAACAAGGTGCCCTGGTCGGCGAGTTCGAAACGTCCCTTGCGCTGGCCGACGCGCCGGTAAAAGAGCCCTTCTCGTGGCCGAACAATTCGGATTCGAGCGTGGTTTCAGGCAGCGCCGCGCAATTGAGCCGGATGAACGGACCGTCCTTGCGCGGCGAAAGATCATGGGCGGCGCGTGCGAAGAGCTCCTTGCCGGTGCCGGATTCGCCTCGCAGCAACAAGGTCGTATGTGTTCGCGCCACGACATTGATCTGGCTGAAGACGGCGCGGATCGCCTGGCTGGCCCCGACGATGCCGACCAGCGAATGTTCCTGATCCCTGGCGGACGGACGCGGCGCGTTTTTCTCGAGGCGCCTTTGCTCCTCCATCAGCCTTTCGCGGTCGCGCGTGACCACGTCGTAAAGATGCAGGGTCTGGCCGATCATCGCGGCGACCATCGCGAGGTATCGCGCGTCCTCCTCGACCATGCTCATCGCCGCCGGGGGCCGCGACGCGATCGACCGCCAGGATGCCCGATGACATCGCCGCGATGCTGGATCGGCGCGCCGATGACGGCGAGCGCATCATCCGCCGGCCAATCGGCGAAATGCGGGTCGCGCGTCACATCCGTCGATGACCGCAGGCGCCTTCGTCGTGACGATGCCGTCGACGAAATGGCTCGGCAAGCTCTTGAAATGCGCTTTCGCGTCGCCTTCGCCCCAGCCGTATCCGACAGCGCGCCCGCGCGCCGCCGGCGTCGTCGAAAAGCGCCAGCAGGCCGCGCCGCATGTCGAAAAAGCCGGCAAGCGCATCGAGGACCTGCGACAGCACCGATTCCAGTCGGCCCGGTTCGGCGAGAATCTTGGAGATCTCGTAAATGCCGTGCAGCGCAGCTTCCGCCGCCCGGCCGGAGGCGGAAAGCATCGGCGCTCCAGACAGGGCTGCAGGGCTTCGGATCGCGTCTCCACCGTTCGGAACGGCTGGATCGAATGCGGATCTCCGTCGCCAGCCGGTTCCCCTCGCTGAAGACTCTTCAGACGACCTTCAGCGAATCGAGCGAGACGAAATTATTGTTCACCGGCTCTTCCTTCGGCGCGACCGCGTCCTTGTGCACTTTGAACAGGCGCTCCTGGATCGGCGAAGACGCGACGAAATCCTGGTAGGCCTGATCGAGATGGGTGCGGCAGAGCGCCTTGATATCGTCGTCGGCCAGCCCTTCGAAGGCGCCGTCGATCTCGCTGCCCTTGAGATATTGCCCCATGCGGCGAAGGATATGCAGCCGCGACACCTGGACGATCTGCGGCTCGAACGGCAGCTCGAGATAGTTGAAAAAGTCCTCCGCCGACGACAGCCGTCCGAGATCCTGCAACACGCTCATGGCACGCACCTTTCCGTTTCTGTTTCACTCTCGGCGGCGGTCAGCGAGCGCGCTTTTCGCGCGACCGCTGCATGTGATTGAGCCGGGCCTCGAGAAAATCGACGCGATCGAGCAGGATCGAAAGCACCTCGCCGACCGGGATCGGCGATGAGGTGATGATCGAGATTGATGCGCCCGCCGCCCTGGCCGCGCCGCACGGGTTCGCGGACGATCCGCGCGGGAATGCCGACCGCCGTGACGCCTGGCGGCACGTCCTCGACGACGACCGAATTGGCGCCGATCCGCGCGCCCGCGCCGACCTTGATCGGGCCGAGAATTTTTGCGCCAGCGCCGACCAGCACGCCGTCCTCGATCGTCGGATGGCGCTTGCCGGCCGACCAACTGACGCCGCCGAGCGTCACGCCATGATAGAGCGTGACGTTGTCGCCGATTTCCGAGGTTTCGCCGATCACCACGCCCGCGCCGTGGTCGATGAAGAAGCTGCGGCCGATGGTAGCGCCCGGGATGGATGTCGACATTGGTCGCGAGCCGCGCGAACCAGGCCAGGAACCGCGCCGAAAAACTTGAAGCCGCCGCGCCACAGCCGATGCGCCAGCCTGTGCCAGATGATCGCATGCACGCCCGGATAGGTCAGCAGGATCTCGAGGGCGTTGCGAGCCGCGGGATCGCGCGCCTTGACGCAGCCGACATCCTCCCGCCACAGGCTCCAAAGGCTGCGCTCGGAGCTGGCTGGCCTTGCTTCCTTGCCGGCTTCGCTCTGCACTGGCGCAGCCAGGGTCGGCATCAGAGCCTCCTCAATGGCCCGCCTTGAAGCCCATCGGCACGGGAATGACGCGGACGAATTCGCCAAGCTTTTCGATCATCCGCGCCTGGATGCCTTCGAGCGTGGCGCTCGCCAGCTTGCAGAAGACGCAGGCGCCCGTGAGCTTGACGTTGATCTTGTTGCCATCAATCGAGACCAGCTCGCAATCGCCGCCGTCACGACGCAGGTTGGGGCGGACTTCCTCGATCACTTCGCGCACCAACTGGAGGCGCTGCTGCTCCGCGGTGAGCGGGGCTTTGTCTTGCACGATTTCAGTCTGCATGGTCATGGCTTCAGGCCCTTCGTCTCGGCTCAGAATTTCAACCAAAGCTCTTGCCGCAGGAGCAGGAGTGGGTGGCGTTGGGATTGTCGAAGGTGAAGCCGGCGCCCTCGATGGCGACGACGAAATCAATGGTGATGCCGGCGAGAAGCTCGCGCGAGCCCTGCTCGACGAAAACCTTGACGCCGTCGCGCTCGACCAGTTCGTCGGCCTCGTCGGCCTTCTTGACCAGGCCCATCAGATATTTGTTGCCGGCGCAGCCGCCCGTCTCGACTTTGAGGCGCAGGCCCTCGACGGGCTCGGAAGCGCCCTTGATGGCGTTGCGGACAGCGTTGAGGGCGCTGTCGGTCAGATGGATCATTGCGGAGTCCTCCAGGATCGAAGAAATACTCGCCTGAGGGGATTAGCAAGAGCCGCGCCACAACGATGCAATGAAATTGTACTGTTGATTTCAAATGGGTTTTTCCGCCTAGGTGCCGTCGATGTCGCGATCCCGACAAGGGCGACATTTCAGGCGCCGGCGGCGTCCGCCTGGTCGAGGCCCGCGGAAGATCGCGCAACGCTTGAAAATGTCGAGATCGGGCGGCGCGTCGCGATGGCGACAATATTTCGCGACGAGCTTCGCCAGACCCTTGATGTCGCGACCGCTTGTCTGCGGAAAAAGCGCGACCAGGGTTTCGATCAGGCCTGGCTCGAGCGTCAGCCCGAATTGCTCGGACATCACTCCCCAGATGCGCCGGCGCGCCTCGTCGTCCGGGGAATGGAAGCGGATCAGCGCGATGCAGCGCGAGACGATGGCCTCGTCGATGTCGTCGATCCGGTTGGTGGTCAGAAACAGCAGGCCGTTGAAATATTCGAGCACGCGCAGGAACACGCCGACGACCGCGTTCATGGTCATGTCGTCCTGCCGCCGCTTGATATAGACGTCGGCCTCGTCGATCAGCATGACCGCGCCCCAGCGCTGGGCGCGCAGCAGCGCCTCCTTCAGCGCCGTCTCCATCGCCGCGACATTGAGGCCAAGCTGGCCGGAATGGACGCGATAGAGCGGGCGCTTGACGATTTCGGCGTAAACCTCGGCGGTCAGGGTCTTGCCGACGCCGGGCGGACCGGCGCAAAGCACCGTGGTGCCGCCGGACTTGCCCGCGACGATATCGTCCATCAGCACGTCCATCTCGGCGGTGAGGATGTCGATAAGATCCGTCTGCTCTTCCGGCAGGACCAGCTTCGTCTTGAGGTCGGGCTGATAGACATAGGGCGCGACATCCTCGACATGCACCCAGACATAATGGTGCAGGTCGAGATGGAACATCAGGATGAACGGATGCACGGGAATCTGGCGGAACAGGTCCTTGCCGATCGCCTCTTTCTGTGCGGCGACCTCGTCCTCTTCCGCATAGAGATTGCTCTTGGCCGCCTTGCGCAGATAATTGCCGACAATGTCGCCGGTGGTCTCCAGCGTCAGCGCGCGATTGCTGAGCAGGCTCTCGTCGTTGACCAGGCGCGCCGGATTGCCGCCGGACGAGAGGATCACCGCATCCTTGCGCGTCCAGTCGTTGCTGCGATGGGATGACGCGGGGTCCTCGGCGAAAAACCCGAGGCCGCCGCCCGAAAACTGCGCGCCATAGCGCGCCCGCCAGTCGAAATAGTTTTTCGCATTGGCCTCATAGGCGGCGATCAGTTCCGGCGTCTCGCGCAAAAAACCCTTGGAGGCGAAAATATCCGCCACGGTCTTGCCGACAATGTCGGCTGCGTTGATGCGCAGTTGCACGCTCGCCAATTCGCCCTTGGAATTGGCCTTCAACTCGACAAAGACCCGTCCCGTCTCGTCATTTGACGGCGGCGTATAGTCGAGCCGCGCCACGACATAGGGCAGCGGCCTGCCCGCGACGCTCATGGCGAAAAGCCAGCCGCGCTGAGCGTCTTCGATCAGATGCGCGACGATGGCCGGCAAGACGCTTTCAAGATCGTTTGCCGTAAAGCGCGGCGCCCCGGAATCGAAGGCGCGACGCAGCGTCGCCAGCTGCGCGCGCTGGCTCTGCATCTTCGGCCCGGCGGCGTCGTAGAGCTCGTTGAGGCGATCGACCTGCGGCGCCGACAGGTCCTGGAAGGAAACCTCGACCTTGTCGCCGAACAGCAATTGCGCCTTGAGCGCCTCGAGCTCGGGAAAGGCCTCGGCCAGGGCTTCGACATAGGGGCGCGCGATGTGCAGCTTCATGCTCATGTCGGCTTACTCGCGTGGGAGGAGCAGGAAACCCCGACAAGCATTGTTCGCGCCACGCCAAACTTGGCGCAAAAAGCGGCAAACCATTTGCATAACGAACCATGGCGCGATGGCGCGCGACGATTTTGTAGACCTGGAGAAAGCCAATGACTTCGATCGAGACGACCGCCTTTGCGGCCCTGGACAAGGAGGGCCGCCTGCTCAACGCGGTATTCAAAGGACCGACCGGCAAGCCCGGCTATTACGGCTTTCGCGGCGATTTCGCGCTGAAGTTCCAGCCCAAGCTCGCCGACGAGGCGCGGCCGCCGGAATTTTGCTTCGAGGGCGTCCTGGCCATCGCCAAGGAAGGCGAGACGACCATCGAAGCCTTGGCGGGGTATATGCACAATTTCGCCAATCTCGAGACCTTCAAGCAGGTCGTCGGCCCGCTGTTGTCGGCGACCGGAAGTTATTTCATCTTCGTCAACAATATCGACTTCCTGGCCAAATACAGCCTGCCGATGGGGGAGGCGACCCTGACCATCCTGCCCTGTGACGAATCCACAGTCTGGAAGGAAATGATGGACATGTGCGGCCTCGACAAGAACGACATGAAGAAGCTTGACGGCGGCGGCAAGCTGCAGCTCCTGCTGGACAGCGCCATCGAGAAGAAGGAATCGTTCAAGCCGCTGACGCTCGAAGAAGGCATCGCCATCATGGAGCCGGTCAAGAACCGCAACGCCAACCGGCCGGTCTAGGCCAGAGCCTCGTCGGGCGCGTCGTCTTCCACCAGCGTCACGCCCTTTATGCAAATATCGCCATCGATGACCTCAAGGGCGACGGGCGTCAGTCCGTCGCCCTTGCAAGGTCCGGTCGAGCAGCGGCCGGTGCCGAGCTCGAACAGCGCGCCATGCTTGCCGCACATCAGGCGCAGTCCCGTGGGATCAAGGAACTGCTCGCGCTCCCAATCGAGATTGGTCCCGTGATGCGGGCAGCGGTTGAGATAGCCGAAAACCTGCGTTCCCCAGCGCACCACGACGATTGGAAAGGGTTTCGGCGCGCCATCCTCGCCGGCCACGGCGAGCTGGAATCCATAGGCCTTGCGGCTGGGAATATCGTTCAGTTCACAGATCACATAGGCGTCGTCGGACATTTTTTCCGGTCTCCGGCAAGGTTCAAACGGTTTCCGCGCGCTTTTCGCCGCAGGCGAGAAGCAGGCGATTGGCGGCCAGCGAAAATTCCGCCCAGGCCGCGGCGATATCTCGGAGAATGGCCTGTTCGTAATTTCTGGCCAAATGATGTTCGTCCGCAAAATTCGACAGGGCGCAGGAGGTCCGGTTGAACCCGACGACATCGTCATGGAACTGGCGCAGGAAATCGCCGAACGGTTTTTGCACCAGCGGCGTGAGGGCGCAACGCCCCTGCTCGATCGTCACGCAGGTGAGGTCGAACGGCAGGCCGCCCAGTATTTTCAGCGCTTCGCCAAAAACCGCCTCCACCGCGCCGAGCATGGCGAGCTGGGTCAATTGCTCCTTCTGCTGGCCCGCGAGAAGCGCATTGAGGCGGCGGCGGTAATCGCCGAAGGCCACATCGCCTTGTTTCTCGACCCAGGCCGCAAAATGCCGCAGGCTCGCGGCGTTGACGTCCTCGCCGACTTCGGGCGCCGCCTCGTCGAGTCCCGCATGGCGCAGGATGTCGCGCGCGATCCGGCGCGCCGCGTCCAGCGCGCCTTCCATGTAGCCCGCCTGCCGCGCCGCCGTCTCGGAGCCGCCGAGATAAAGCTTCCGTTCCCAGAGCGCGCGCCGCAATGCGGGATGACCGACAAGCCGATGCTCCTCCCGCCCCTTTTCGCGATCGAGCGCGCTGCAGGTCGCATCCTCGGTCGCCCAGTCCTGATAATATTGATCGCGTCCCGTCAGCTCCGAACCGAAGACCTGCTCCAACTGGCTCTGCATCAGCAGCGGCAGCCCGACCGCGAAGGACTGCCGCAATTGCGGCCCCAGAGCGAGAAAACCGCCGAGCGCGCCCTGGCGGCCGTCTGCATCGCAGGAGTCGAAAATCTCGTCAAAAACCGCCTGTTCATGGCTGACGAAGGCGTTGCCGGACTGGCCGGCGTCACGCCAGACCGGCTTTTCGAAAGTCGCAACCGCCTTGGCCTGAGCCGCCATCCATGTCGGAGCGTCCTGCATCGCCTGAACGGCGGTTTCGTCCAGCGCGGGCTCGAAGCCGATCCGCTCCTGCGCGACGCGCGGCGGCAGGGCCAGCACGACCCGTCGCGCCTCGACCGTGACAGGCTTTCCATCCTCGACAAGGTCGATTTCGACATGATCGCCGCGATCGCGCAGGCCCGTCACGACGCAGCCGAGGCGGATCGCCTGATCCGGCAGATCCCGCCGCAATCCCTCAATCGTTTTCTGCGCGCCCCCGGCGACCTTCCGCGCGCCGCCATGGACGCCGCCGGCCACCTCTACGGTTTCGGGCTTCTTGTCGGCCTCGCTCAGCCGCAGCGCGTTTCCCTCGTCATGCTGCGCATAGGATTGCAACCCGAATTCGGCCAGCAGGGCCGTGAACAGCGGCTGGTTATCCGGCCAGAACCAGGCGGCGCCAAGATCGATGGCGAGGCCGGAGGTCTTGCAGTCGATTGTTAGGATTCTCCCGCCGAGCCGCGGCCGCGCCTCAAACAGGACAAAGCTCTCGCCCCGCCGGTCGAGATGGGTCGCAATCGCCAGGCCACAAAGGCCGCCCCCGACAATCACCGTTTCAAGCATTGGGCCACTCCGACATAAATCCGACAAGGCCTTGCAAGAATCGCGCTCTTATTTGCTGCGCGCGGCAAATTTCTCGACAATCCCGTCGGCTTGGCGACGACGGAAGGCGCCTTGCGAAGGCATTCCGACAGGTTTGTCCGGGGATGCAGCAAGGGCGTCAGCTCGGTGGCACGGATTTTGATGCGCTGCGACAGAGAGAAACCAGGAGATGAACCCAATGAACGTCGCATCGGCTTTCGCCAGCATGAGCAGGGACGAGATCAAGGCGCAGCTCGACGGCGGCTCGCTCACCTTCTATTCAGTGGCGCGGCCAGCCAGCGCCGACCGCCCCGTCGATCGCAGCGTCGTGCTGGTCGCCTTCACTTTCGCGACGCCGGCCTTTGGCGCCGAGAATGGCGAATTCGAGACGCCGGCCTTTGTCGAATGCGCGGTCGAGGCCAAGCATGGGGGGACGCCCGGGTTCGCGCGAGCCTGCAAGGCGGATGGAACCGTGGTCGCGGATCTTTCCGTCGGCCCCGGCGTTCGCGAGATCAAGCTCTCGTCCGTGTCCTGCTCGCCCGGGACGCCAGTAAAAATCGTCTCGCTCAAGCTCTTGCCCGAAGGCGACTGGCCTGAGCGTCCCGACTATTATTTCGCGCATCCGCGTCCCGGTTTCGAGATGCCGAAGGTTCCTTGAAATCTCCAGAGCGGCGGCGCGCGCCGCTCTCGCCATTCCGCCAAACAATGGATGTGACCATGAGCACTCTGGTTAAAACCACCCAGGACGGCCGCAAGCTCGAAGTCGTCGGCCCCGCGCTGATGCTGAACGGCAAGCTCGAAGCGGTCGAGCTGATTCCGGTGAAGGACCACCCCAACCGCGCCGCGATTTTGCAGGTCATGCCCGAAGCCGCCTTCATGGCCGGCCGCGTCGCCCTGACCGCCGAAGAGGGCAAGCTCGCTCTCGAGGCGCTCGACCTGGGACAGAAGCAATATTATTCGAGCCCGATAGCCATCGAAGAAAGATTCCGCCTGGCCGCCAATCGCCGGGAGGCGGAACTGGGTATCGAGTGAATTGCGATTGCGTAAGCGACGAAAACGATCCACGCCGCGGCTCCACCGCGGCGTGGATGGCTTCGTTTCAACCGCAATGACGAATCAAGGCCGATCTTCGCGATAGGCGTGCGCCAGTTGCGCGAGCCCATCCTCCGCGCCGAAGCAGGCCGCGAAATCGTCGCAATCCGAGCAGACCGGCGCGGGACACAGTGTAAATCCCTCGGAGCCGCAAACCATGCGATAGAGGAATTTCTTCCATTTCATGTCGCCGGAATTGCGCGCCTTGAGACGCGGAAAATGCGTCTGCATCAGCAGCGACAATTCCGATCGGTCGCGCAGGCCGAGATCCTGCCACAAATGGCGCGGCTCCTGGCAGCGGCGGGCGATCAGGGTCGCCAAGGGACGCAGGAATTCAAGCCGGCCCGAGGCATAGAGCAGCAGAATATCGATGACGGATTGTTCTTCCGGCGCCGGAGCGGGCGCCGCGCCATGGCCATATTCGCAAGCTCGGCCGCAACGCCAGGAAATAATTCCGACGCGAAGGCGCCAAGCGTCGCGGCGTCGAGCCCTGTCGTCGCGGCGAGGGAGGTTTGCTCCTCCCGCGCCTGGGCGATGGCTACGGCAAAGATGCTGGCGCAGACATGCAGGTCAAACCTGTGGCAATCCGAGGGCCGCGCCGCGGCCATCAGCCAGCGGTAAGCCCGGTCCGGCGTCATTCGGCGGCCAGGGCGGTTTGGCCGTGCGTCTGGCAATTGGCCGGGCAGACGCGGGCGCAGGCGCCGCAGCCGACGCAGGCCCCCATGTCGGCCATGACCATCACCTTTTTCTCGATCTCGTCGTCTTCGTCGTCGTCGAGTTCGACCACGTCGCCGTCCTCGTTGATGCCCTTGAGGGTCATCACTTCACGGCCGCAGACCTTGTAGCAGCGGCCGCAGCCAATGCATTTCTTCTCGTCGATCGCCAGAAGATATTCCGGCTGCCATTCGCGGCCGTCGCGCGCATTCGCCATTGTTCCTAGCCCTTTCGTTCAGGCCGCTTCCGCGGTTTTTAGCGCTGCGCGCTTGGCTTCGAGCTGGGCGAAGGCCTCATGCGCCTTCTTTGCCACGTCGAGGATCGTGTCCCAGCCGATCGGCAGTTCTTCGGAGAGATCGTGCAGATCCATTTTTGCCTGCATGGCGCGGGCCGAAAGTTTCTTGATCTCGGCTTTCAGGGTCTCAACGTCGCTCATGATTGCCCTCAGTAATTCGCCGCGTCGGGAAATTTTTCGATCATCTCGACGCCCTGCTGGACGTATTTGTCGCCTTCGGCCGCGAGCTTGGCGAAGGTCTCGAACCCGAAACGATGCACATCGCGCAATTGCTTGTTGACGACGATCAGCCGGCCGCCGATCAGCACGATGCGGCCGAAGCCTTCATGGCTCATCTTCATCATCGGGGTGATCATGACCTTGGCGACGCGCTCGATGGACAGCGCCACGGCATTGAAGAAAAGCTCGAGCCGCCAGAGCGTGTCCGGATCGGGGTCGGCGATGATCGGCATGGATTTCCGCGCCGCCTTGTCGACGATATAATCGGCAAGCAGGACCGCGTCGGCCTTTCCGTCCCAATGTCCATGCGAATCCTGGGCGCGCCAGACCTTGACCAACTCCTTCAGGAATTCGGATTCGGCGAAGACCGCGCTCTCGTCGGCTACAGCAATGTCTGTCATTTTTGTCTAGTCCTCGAAATTGAAAACGCGTTCCTTGCCCTTGCCCATGGCCTTGCGCAGGAACGGCGGCGGATTGCCTTTCAGCACGGCCTGCAGCTTGTCGAGCAAGTCCTCGATGGCTTCGGGCTGCGCCACTTTCATCGGGTGAATGTTTTGCGCGACGACGCGCGCCGCGCCCGAGCCGCCGATGGCCGCGACATAGAGAATGGCGCAATCCTTGACCGCCTCGATCTTCGGCCCGAGTTTGTCCTCGTTGCCGTCTTCCTGCAGATCGCCGTCAAATTGCACGGCCTCCAGGAACTTGTGACCATCCTCGTCCAGCTCGTAGATGGCGATGTTTTTCGCCCAGCCGAAATGCGCGTCGACGCGCTTAAGGTCCTGTGTAGCAAATGCGACTTTCATCGGCATGCCCTCTTTCAACGCGCCTCAATGTGTTGGAGGCGTTGCAATCGCGGCGCCAGATTCCGAGCAGGCGTCCCGCCATGTCTCCGGCGTCACATGATGATGTTCCTCGCGATCGGCGATGATCAGATTGGCGATCGAGAAAATCAGCTCGCGCGCGCCGCGATAGCCGACCGACAATTTGTGGCCGGCGCCGAGACGGTCGAACGTGGGAATGCCCAGGCGGTGGAAGGGAATTCCGAGTCGCTCCGCGGCCTGGCGCCCGTGCGAATGCGTGACCAACAAGTCGCAGCCCTTTTCCCTGGCCTGCGTCTCCAGATCCTCGAGGTCGCCGATCAGCACTTCCTCGGCGGGAAAATTCTCGAATACAGGCGATTGCGTCGTGGTTACCGCCGCTTCGACATGCGCCCCCATTTCGTGCAGGAAGGAGCCGACGTCATGGAGCAGGTCCGGCTCGGCGCCGATCGCCAGCTTCCGGCCGCCGATATGGAAATGGCCGTCGAGCATGGCGTCGACAAGCTGGCCGCGCTGGCGACGGTATTTCGCTGGCGCCGGACGGCCGCTGATCTCCGTGAGGAAGGCGATGAACTCGTCATTGGGCGCAAGGCCGCACAGCCGCTCGAACAGGCGAAAGGGGACGCCGGCCTTTTTCTCCAGCGCTTCGGCGGCGGCGCGCATCTGCTCGCCCACAGCTATGGTCCAGCCCGCCTGCCCCATTGCGGCGACTTCGTTGACGCCCACGCCGCCAATCGTCGTCGGCGTGAAATCATCGGGAATATGCCCGTCGAGCGAGCCGCCGAGATCTGGCAAAAAGGTCGGCTCAAGCCCGAAATCCTCGACGATCCCGCGCAACTCCTCGATGTCGCCCGGCGTCAGATGGCTGCCCGGCAGTATGTTGACGCAAGCTGGATCGCGCCGCGCAGCGTTGACCGGAGGCTTGACCAGCTCCTCGACCAGGCGCGTCACAGCCTTTGCCCAGCCATCCTGGAAGGCGTCCTTGAAATCGGGCGTCGAAACATAGACGAGCGGAAATTGGCGCAATTCCGGATGGTTCTGGCGGATCAGCTCGATATAGCCGTCGACGTCGTCACCCTTGGTCTCGGTGACGCCGGTCGAGGCGATGCCGATGATCTCCGGCTTGGTGCGCTTGATGATGTTGAGCACCGCCTGTTCGACATTCTCATAGCCGCCAAGCACCGTCGCCACTTCGCTCATCGCCGTGGTCTGCAAGGGAATAGCTTCCTTGAAATGACGCACGAAGAGCACGAGGCCGAAGGAGGTGCAACCCTGCGAGCCATGCAGCAGAGGCATGCAGCCGCGCAGGCCCATGAAAGCCAGCGCCGCGCCGATGGGCTGGCTCATCTTCAGCGGATTGACGGCGCAGGCTTTCTTGCCGTGAACGAGTTTCGCCATGGCCTTACTCCGCCGCCATGGTCTGCGCCTGTGTCGGTTGTCCGACAACGACGCCAGCTTCCAGAATGTCCTCTATCTTGAGCGAACAGGCGCCGCAGCCGCCGGACGCGCCGGTTTTCTCCTTCACGCCCTCGACCGTCGTCAGGCCGTTCTGGGAGATCGCGTCCTCGATGGCGCCGAGATCGACGCTTTTGCACATGCAGATCTTTTTGCGCCCGGCGCGCGGCCTCCGCCTTCACGGGATCGGCGGCGAGCTCCGCTTCTTCCTGCGCGATCTCCGCGAGCGCGCGGTCCTGCCAACTGTCGCCGGCCTTCGCCCAGGGTGCGGGCCTGCGCACCTGCTCCCAGACGGGATTGTAGAGCGTGCGGTCGATTTCGGCCATGAGCTTGGCCATGCCGACATAGCCCATATAGGCGTGATGGCGCTCCTGGTTGATGTCGAGCCAGGGCATGGTCGCCTTGAGGGCGATGAATTGCGAGCGGCCGCCCGACAGCATGATGTCGGCCTTGGCGTCCTTGAGCATCTTGTACATTTCGCGCGGCGTCATGTCCTCGATCATGTGCGCGTCCTGGCCCATCAATTCCTTGATGCGCTCCTTGTCCTCGCGCGTCGATTTTTTCACGCTGGTGCCGGCGAGCTCCAGTCCCGCCTCCTGCAGCGCCGCCACCACCGACCAGCTTTTGACGCCGCCGGTGATGAGCAGGACTTTCTTGCCCTTGAAGCGCGGACGGTAGGAGGCGATGGACGCAAACGCCTTGGCTTCCTCGCGGAGAATGAGCTTTTCCGTGCGCTCCATCAGCTCATCGGGAGCGCCACGAAGGATCAGCAGCCGCGACAATTCGCGGAGGGAATCCGAGGTGTCCTCGATGCCGTAGAAAGAGCCTTCGAAGAAGGGAATGCCGTAGCGCTCCTCCATCTTCCGGGCGACGTTGATCATCGCCTTGGAGCAGACCATCATCGAGGCGCGGGCGCGATGCGAGGACGCGACCTCGTTGTAGCGGCCGTCCCCCGAAATGCAGGAGAGAATGCGGATGCCCAGTTCGTCGAGCAGCGGCTTCACCTGCCACAATTCGCCGGACAGGTTGAATTCGCCGATGATGTTGACGTCGTACGGCGTGGTGTAGTCCGGCTCGACCGTGCCGATGACATGGTCGAGCAGCGCCTCGCCCGCGAGCTTGTTGCCGAGATTTTTCGGTCCGACGAAACCCGGCGCATTGATGGGAATGACCGGCTTGTTGAATTTGGCGGAAGCCGCCTTGCACACGGCGTTGATGTCGTCGCCGATCATCGCGGGAACGCAGGTCTGATAGACGAAAATCGCCGGCGGATCGTATTTTTCGATGATCTCGCGGCATGCCTTGAAGAGGCGCTTTTCACCGCCGAAGATCACGTCGGTTTCGTTGATGTCGGTGGTGAAGCCGGTGCGCCAGATGCTCGGGCCGGAGGAGGCTGCGCCGCGATTGTCCCAGCTGTTGCCCTCGCAGGCGATGGGGCCGTGCACGAGATGGGCGACGTCGGTGAAAGGCTGCAAGGCGATCTTGGCGCCGTCGAAGGCGCAGCCGCCGGCCGCGCCGCCCGGTTGCAATTGCTTGGTGCAGCCCTTCTTCTTTTCGGCTTCGGACTTGTTGGCGTTCTTGCCGCAGGCCGGCTCGTTGAACACGTCCTGGATCGTCGCCGAAAGCGATGCCATGCGTCTCTCCTGTGCAGATCGTCCGGCGGCGCCGCCAAAAGCGGCAAAGTCGCGTGTCGGGCCGGGATTGACCTTCGTTTGTCCGAAGGGAGCAAGTTTGGCGCCGCAGCGCAGAACGGCGCGGAAGCCTCACAAAACAAAAGGAAAGGCCCGGACAGGGCGACGCGCCTTGCCGGGCCTTTGCTTATTTTCGGCCGAGGGGGATTGTCGGCTTGTGGACAAGCCGACAATCTATTTTCCGACGGAGATCAGCGAATGATGTCGAAGGAATAATCGGTCTTCGAGGGTATGTTGGTGGTGGCGTCGATCGTGTCGAAAATCTTGTCGAGGATCGTCACGAGGACATTCATGCCGCCCTGGTAGCCCCACACGGGATAGCGGTGCTTGTGGTGGCGGTCGAAGATCGGGAAGCCGATGCGGATCAGCGGCGTGCCAGTGTCGCGATCGAGATATTTGCCGTAGGTGTTGCCGATCAGGAAGTCGACCGGCTCCGTGAAGAGCAAGGAACGCAGATGCCACAGGTCCTTCTGCGGATAGACCTTGCAGTTCTTGCCGAAGGGCGAGGAGTCAAACAGCGCCTGCATCTTCTTTTCCCAAGCCTTGCCGCCATTGGTGGAAAGGACCGTGGTCGGCTCGGCGCCGAGTTCGAGCAGGAAGGCGGCGAGGCCATAGCAGAGATCGGGATCGCCGTAGATCGCGAACTTCTTGCCATGGATATGGGCGCTGGAGTCGGCGATGGCGTCAACGAGACGTCCGCGCTCCCTCGCGAGCTCCTCGGGGATTTCCTTGCCGGTGATGCGCGAAACCGCCATCAGGAATTCGTCTGTGCCCTTGACGCCGACGGGATGGTTGAAAGCGACAACTTCCTGTCCGTGCTCCTTGATGAAGGGCAGGGTCTTTTCGGTGCAATATTCCTGCATCGAAATGGTCGCCTTGGCGTGAACGGCATTGGCCGCCTCTTCCAGCGTGGTGCCACCGTCATACATGCGGAATTCGCCATCGGTCGGGGTGTCCCAGACGTCGGAATTGTCGCCGAGAATGGTGTATTTGACGCCCATCATGCCGAAGATGCGCTTGATTTCGCGCAGGTTGCCGACAGTGTAGCCATCGAAGCCGCCGAGGAAGTTGATCGAGTTGTTTTCCTGGCGTTCGAGCGTCGGCGCGGTGCCGGCCTTGCCATCCCAGAAGTGCGCGAGGACGCCCTTCATCGCGTTGTCGTAGCCGGTGATGTGGCTGCCGACGAAGGCGGGCGTATGCGCGAAGGTCACGTCGAAATCTTCGGGAACCGAACCCTTTTCCTTCGACGTCTTGATGAAGGCGTTCAGATCGTCGCCGATGACTTCCGCCATGCAGGTGGTGGACACCGCGATCATGGCCGGCTTGTACATGTTGTAAGTGTTGGCCAGGCCGTCGATCATGTTATTGAGGCCGCCGAACACCGCAGCGTCTTCGGTCATCGACGAGGAGACGCAGGAAGTCGGCTCCTTGAAGTGACGCGAGAAGTGCGAACGGTAGTAGGCGACGCAGCCTTGCGAGCCGTGCACGAAGGGAATGGTCTTCTCGAAGCCGACGGCGACGAAGACCGCGCCCAGCGGCTGGCAAGCCTTGGCGGGATTGACGGTCAGAGCTTCGCGCTTGAAGTTCAGTTCCTGGTATTCGGGGGTCTTGACCCATTCGCGAATGCGCTCGACTTCGGCCGGATCACGCCGATTTTCGAACAGATTGCGTTTGTTCGCCAGCATCTCCTGATATTCCGGACCCCGGAACAGGTCGAAGTGGTCGAGTACGTGATCGGCGTTCTGTGCCATTTTAAAGCCCTCTCGGTCATGTGGGGGCGGCTGGCGCCCGTCTCTCGACGGGCGCCGCCGCGCGCGGTCATTCAGCCGCGATGAGTTTCAGTTCCTTGTCTTGCTTCCAAGGCGCCTTGGTCATTTTCCAGACCGGCGAGTTGATCGCCATGTCCATGTCGCGAGCGAAGATCGCGAAACCGTCGTAGCCGTGGTAGGGGCCGGAATAATCCCAGCTGTGCATCTGGCGGAAAGGCACGCCCATCTTCTGGAAGACGTATTTTTCCTTGATGCCGGAGCCGACCAGATCCGGCTGGACCTTTTCCACGAACTTTTCGAATTCGTAGCCGGTCACGTCGTCATAGATCAGCGTGCCGTCCTTCACATAGTGCTGGGCGGTGCGCTGATAGTCGTCGTTATGGCCGAATTCATAGCCGGTGCCGACAACTTCCATGCCGAGGTCTTCGTAGGCGCCGATGACGTGGCGCGGACGCAGGCCGCCGACGTAGAGCATGACCGTCTTGCCTTCGAGGCGCGGACGGTACTTGGCGATCACCGCATCCATCAGCGGCTGGTACTTGGCGATGACGCGCTCGGCGCCTTCCTTGATCTTGTCGTCGAAGAAGGAAGCGATCTTGCGGAGCGATTCCTCGATCTTCGACGGGCCGAAGAAGTTGTATTCGCACCAGGGTATGCCGAACTTCTCTTCCATGTGGCGGGAGATGTAGTTCATCGAACGGTAGCAGTGGAGAACGTTGAGCTTCGCCTTGGGGGTGTTCTCGAGTTCCGCCAGCGAGCCGTCGCCCGACCATTGGGCGATGACGCGGAGGCCCATTTCCTCGAGCAGGATGCGTGAGGACCAGGCGTCGCCGCCGATGTTGTAGTCGCCGATGATCGCCACGTCATAGGGCGTCGATTCGAACTGGGCGGGCCTGTTCGGATCGAGCTTGTCGAAGACGTAATCGCGCACCGCGTCGTTGGCGATGTGGTGGCCCAGCGACTGGGACACGCCGCGGAAACCTTCGCAACGCACGGGAACGATGGTCTTGCCGCCGAATTCCTTCGACTTCACCTTGGAGACGGCTTCGATGTCGTCGCCGATCAGGCCGATCGGGCATTCCGACTGGACGGTGATGCCGTTGTTCAGCGGGAACAGCTCCTGGATCTCGTCCATGATCTTGGCGAGCTTCTTGTCGCCGCCGAACACGATGTCCTTTTCCTGGAAGTCCGACGTGAACTGCATGGTCACGAAAGTGTCGATGCCGGTCGTGCCGATATAGTAGTTGCGGCGCGCGGCCCAGGAATACTGGCCGCAGCCGACAGGGCCGTGGCTGATGTGGATCATGTCCTTGATCGGACCCCAGACCACGCCCTTCGAGCCGGCGTAAGCGCAGCCGCGAATGGTCATCACGCCGGGGATCGACTTGATGTTCGACTTGACGCCGCAATCGGACTTGCCGGCCTCATGCACGTTCAGATGTTTCGCGCGGCGCTTGGCGGTCTTTTCAGGATAGACCTTCAGCACTTCGCTGATCAATTCCTTGTTGCGCGCCTTGATTTCGGCAACGCTTTCCGTTTCTGCAACACTCATGTCGCCACCTCTTGCAATCCATTGCGCCCTTGGGTATCCGGCCCCCCGGACGGGGGGCCGGATCATTTCTTTCAGGCGATCAGCCGGCGGCGAGTTCGGCGGCGCTCTTGCCGACCTGGCTCTCGTCGATCGCCTTCATGATGCCATGCTCCATCAGCAGGTCTTCAAGTTCGTCCATAGTGATCGGCGTGGGTATGGTGCCATTGCCGACATTGGCGTGGATCTTGGTCGCCAGGTTGCGGTAATGCTGCGACTGCTCGTGATCGGGAGCGTATTCGAGGCAAGTCATGCGGCGCAGCTCGGCGTGCTGGACGATATTGTCGCGCGGCACGAAATAGATCAGCGACGTCCCGAGCTTCTTGGCCAGCGAGTTCGGCCAATTCATATTCCTTGTCGGTCTGGCGCTCGTTGCAGACCAGTCCGCCCAGGCGCACGCCGCCGGAATTGGCGTATTTGAGAATGCCCTTGGAAATGTTGTTGGCCGCATACATGGCCATCATTTCGCCGGACATGACGATGTAGATTTCCTGCGCCTTGTTCTCACGGATCGGCATGGCGAAACCGCCGCAGACCACGTCGCCGAGCACGTCATAGGAGACGTAGTCGACGCCATCGTAAGCGCCGTTCTCTTCCAGGAAGTTGATCGAGGTGATGACGCCGCGGCCGGCGCAGCCGACGCCGGGCTCCGGACCGCCGGACTCGACGCAACGGATGTCGCGATAGCCGACCTTCATCACGTCTTCGAGTTCAAGGTCTTCGACCGAACCGGCGGCCGCGGCGAGCGACAGGATGGTGTCCTGCGCCTTGGCGTGCAGGATCAGGCGGGTGGAATCCGCCTTGGGATCGCAGCCGACGATCAGGATCTTCTGACCCATTTCCGCGAGCGCGGCGAGGGTATTCTGCGAAGTGGTGGATTTGCCGATGCCACCCTTGCCGTAGAAGGCGATTTGCCTCAACTTAGCCATGTGTTGCTCCTCAAAAAGTTCAGTTTGGCTTGGACTTCGCGCGTTCTGCGCGAGACTGTTTCTCTCTGTCAGAAACGGACCCGCTTTGCGGGAAGGAACACATCGCTCGTCGCGCGTCTGCGTGCGTTCAGCCCTTACTCGCCGTTCCGCCGAGAAGGATTGCAACCGGCGTGCCAGCGGTTTAGATCGTCCTATCATGCTGTTTTTATTCGTTATTTTTTTCAACCCGCGAAAAGCTTGGGTATGTGAACATCCCGACAGCTCCGTGACGGCTGGGGCAAACAAGACATGATTGTCGCGAATTTACGCCAATCGTCGGAAGGCGCCCGCAAGTCGGAACGGAATTTGCACACGGATTAAGCGCGACGGCTTTCCGTGAAGCCGCAGCCGGAATTCACCGAGACGAAAATTCACAGACTGGTGCGAGGCGTCCATGCAGATTGGTGTTGAAACATCCAAGGCGGTCGATCAGCGGCGGGTCTTTGTCGTCGACGAAGACGACATCACCCGCTCCATCCTGCAGTTCATGCTGCATGACGAAATCGAGACGCATGAACTGGCGAGCCCGGAGGACGCCTATGACAAGGGCCAGGGCTGGCTTGCGCCGCATGTGGTGTTGCTCGGAGTCTCCTTCATAGAGAAGAGAGGCTTGGGCCTCGTCGGCGAGATGGCGCAAAGATTTCCGGGCGTCCGCATATTGGTCGTCTGCGACAAGGCGCAGGAAGCCCTGGCCGTCGAAGCGATGAAGGCGGGCGCGCATGGCGCCATGGTCAAGCCGCTGACGCTCGAGTCCGTGCGAAAGAAGGTGGATGTCATTCTCGGCCGCGGCGGCGCTGCGCCGCTCGTCCAGCTCAACATTATCTGAGCGGTTTTTGCGAATGGCGCGCGTTAACTTTTACGAAAAGCCCGGCTGCGGAACCAACCGCAAGCAGAAGGCCATGCTTGCCGAGGCCGGCCACGAGGTCGTCGCGCATGACCTCCTGACCGAGCCCTGGACCGCTATCCGGCTGCTCGGCTTTTTCGGCGACGCGCCGATCTCCCAGTGGATCAACCCCGCCGCGCCGCGCGTAAAATCCGGCGACGTCGATCCGCAAAGGCTGGGCGCCGAGGATCTCATCGCGCAGATGCTGGCCGATCCGCTTCTCATCCGCAGGCCGCTGATAGAGGCCGAGGGCCGGAAATGCTCCGGCTTCGATCGCGAGCCCGTCCTCTCGCTCCTCGAGGGGAGGCAAGGCCTCGACCAGGCGCAGGGCTGTTCGCGTCCACTTGCCGCGACGCCCTGCCCCGCCCCGGACAAGCAGGCCGGAGCGAAGACCGCCTTCGCCTATCACGCCAGGACCAAACATCGGCTCGATCGCTACGCGCCGGGGCCTGAGACATTGGACTGGGACGCCCAGCCCGATCCGTTTCGCGCATTTTCGGGCGCGCCGCGGATCGCCTTGCCGCTGGCGCCCGTGCAAATCGACAAGACGCCGCGACCAGGGCTCGCGTCGCTCGGCGCGCTCCTGCATCTGTCGATGGGCCTGTCGGCCTGGAAACAGTTCGGACCCGACCGCTGGGCGCTGCGCGCAAACCCGTCGAGCGGCAATCTCCATCCGACCGAAGCCTATGTGCTGGCGGAAAATATCCCGGGGCTCGGGGACGGGCTCTATCATTATGTCAGCCGCGACCATGCTCTCGAGCAGCGGCGGAAGGACGAAGGCCCCCAAAGCGGCGGCGAGCCGCGCCTGCGTATCGGCCTGTCGTCGATCCATTGGCGCGAAGCCTGGAAATATGGCGAGCGCGCTTTCCGCTATTGCCAGCTCGACGCCGGCCACGCCCTCGGCGCCTTTGCCTTTGCTGCGCAAGTTCTGGGCTGGCGGGTCAAAATGGTCAAAGGCGTTGGAAGCGCCGACGTTTCTCGACTTCTCGGGCTGGATAGAGCCGCGGATTTCGGACGCGCCGAGCGTGAAGATCCAGACATGCTCCTCGAAATCTTTCCGGGCGAAGGAACGGCGCCCGAGGGGGAATGGACCGGACATGCCAATCTGCTCGACCCACATCCGATGTATCGCTGGCCTGTCATCGAGGACGTCGCCGTCGCCACGCTTGGCTCGGGAACGGAGACGCCCTTTGTCCCCGCAGCGCTGCCGGCGACGACGGGCGACGCGGTCACGGCGGACGTCATCCTGTCACGCCGAAGCGCCCAGCATTTCGATGCGAAGGTCTCCATGCCATCGGCGCCGTTTTTCGGCCTGCTCGACTCCTTGCTGATTCGCGACGCGGCCCCATGGAATGTCTGGAGCTTCAAGCCGCGCCTGCATCCGGTCCTGTTCGTCCATCGCGTCGACGGTGTTTCGCCCGGTCTTTATGCCCTGCCGCGGCATGATGAGGCGTTTGATCTTCTGCGCGCCGCGCTTGACCCGGACTTTCTTTGGAGCAAGGTCGTGGACGCGCCCAGCCATTTGCCGCTGTTCCTGCTCCGGCCCGGCGATGCGCGGGGCGCCGCGCGACGGCTGTTCTGCAATCAGGCGATCGCCGCGGATTGCTGCTTCGCCGTCGCCATGCTGGCGGAATTCGAGGAGCCGATCGTTGAAACTCCTTGGCGCTACAGGCAATTGCACTGGGAGGCCGGATTGATCGGCCAGGCGCTCTATCTCCATTCCGAGATCGCAGGCCTGCGCGGCACGGGCGTCGGCTGCTTCTTCGATGACGCGACGCATGATTTTCTCGGTCTCAAATCGGCGCGATTGCAGACGATCTATCACTTCACCGTCGGCCGGCCGCTGACGGACCAGCGCATCGCGACTGAGCCGGCCTATCCCGGCAGGCGTCGCCCAGAGGAATTTTCGCCATGACTCGATTGGACAAGCCCCTGCAGGATTGGCTGCGCGCGGAGGGTTTTGCCTGCGATGACGTCAATGCGACAATCGCCAACAAGACGACGCCGCTGATGCGGGCGGCGCTCAAGGGCGACCTCGAAACAGCCCGGCGCCTTCTCGCCGCCGGCGGCAAGGTCGAGGCGCTCAACGCGGACGGCAACAACGCCCTCTGGCTCGCCTGCGTCGATAAGCATGCCCCGATGATCGACCTGCTGATCGTCGCGGGAATCGATCTCGACAATCGCAACGACAATGGCGCGACCGCGCTGATGTACGCGGCATCGTCCGGCCGGACCGGCGTCGTCGCGCATCTGCTCGCGCACGGCGCTGATATCGTCGCCGAAACGCTCGACGGTTTTTCGGCGCTGGACATGGCCGCGAATATCGACTGCCTGAACCTCTTGCGCGCGACGCGAAGGAAAAGCGAGTCCGTCGCCTGAACCCGCCTGCGCGTCTCAGAAAAAGGTCGTGCGGACGAACCCCGGCTTCTGTGGCAATCTGACGCCGACGGACCAACGCCGACGCCGAATCGCGTCACGACGGGCCGGATCTCGTCAACTCGATTGCGGTGTCCGCCATATGCTTCCGAAGCTCGCATTTGCTCTTGCCATTTTCCCGACACTCGCCTTGGCCCAGGCGTCCGGCCCAATTTCCAGGCCGGCTGTAAACGCGCCGGCCACGCCCGTGCTGTTTTCGCCCGACCAATCGGCTGACGGAAAACAGCCGCTCATGAAGCTTTACAGCCATCCCGAAAACGCCATTGACGACTACACGTTCGTCAATGGAGGAACGGGTCGGCGCCAGCAGCGCTTTTCGCTGAACATGGGGGCGCCCGGATCGCCGGGCGGCTACTATTCAATGGCCGCCGTCAATGTGAGCGGCTACCAGGCCTTCTACGGTTACAGCCAGACGTCATCCCTCCTGAACGCCAATCCGGCCCAGACCGGAGGTTGCTGTGGATCGACGACCGGCGCCTATCTCATCGGCAGCAATGACTATCAGGGAACGCAGTTCCAGCCCGGGGCCTGGGGCGCCTATATCGAAGGGCGCAACGGCTCGACGCAAGCAGCCAACTGGACTGCGGCTGCGGAACTCAACTGCGAGAACACTTCGTTGAGCGGCCGGGACTCGACCATTCCAACGCCAAACAGTCCCTTCGGAAACGTCAGCGGCATCGCCTGTTTCGGTCTGTGGTTATACAATAACGGAACGCAGGCGCCGCAAGCCAAATATGACACGACCGCCGCGATCGGCGTTAACGGCAACCCCGGGGCGGTCGGGACCGGGGCGCAATGGAAAAAGGGACTCGTGTTTGCGAAAAACTCTGTTCGCTCCACGAACAGCCACAGTGAGGCAATCGATCTCGCGCAGAATTACGAGATCGACTGGTACGGCGCGGCGGATTCAATCGTCAGCCGGCTCTCCAGCGACGGATCGGTTTTTCATTTTTCCGAAAATTCGACAATCTTTGACAGCTCAGGCTACGCCTCTGCAAACACGATCACCCTGAATTCCGCGTCGCGCCAGCAGGCCATGATTGCATTTTCAGACTTGAACGCCACAAAATGGGAAGTCGGAAAGAACGTCAACCAAACCCTCGTCATATGGGACCAGGCGGCCGGCAAGAATGCGGAGGTCTTCGCGACGGGCGCTTCGATCACCACGCCATACATATACAGCGCGGCGAAATTCTATTCGACCGGCTACAATGTCACGGTCGCCAATCTTTCGTCCTGCGGGACATCGCCGAGCGTGGCGGCGGGCAGCACCGATAACGCCGGCCAGATCACCCTCGGCGCAGGCGCGCCCAAGGCCTGCAGGATGGCGTTCAATACCGCCTTTCCGAATGCGGCTTTCTGCACGGTGACGCCCGCCAGCGCTTATGCGGGAAGCTTTTACCTGTCGGCGCAAGGCAAATCGGGATTTACGCTGACGCTCGGGACCGGAACGAGCGGCGCCGCATTCAATTACATTTGTGCGGGAAATTGAGGCTCAAAGGGACCGTGCGGCGGCACGGCGCCTGCGCGCCGCGCTGCAATTTCTTGCAAATGATCATCGCGTCAGGACGACGACGAGCCTTTCGACCAATTGTCCGCCCTTGAGATGGGTCTCGACGATTTCGTCAATATCGTCAGGCGTCTTCGGCGCATACCAGACGCCTTCGGGGTAGACGACCATCAACGGGCCGGCGCGGCAGAAGCCGAGGCAGCCGGAAGCCGTGAAGCCGACGTCGACAAGGCGCTCGGCCTCGACCTTGCGCGACAGGCGATCCCACAAGGGCTGGGCGCCCTGTTCGCCGCAGGAGCCGCGCGGATGTCCCGCCGGGCGCTGGGTGAAGCAGGCGAAGACATGGCGCTTGTAGAGCTGCGGCACGTCGAAAACGGTGGCGGAGGCCGTGTCTGTCATGCCGTCACCGTCACGCCCTTGTCGGCGAAGAGCTGGGTCAATTCGCCGGACGCCGCCATTTCGCGCACGATGTCGCAGCCGCCGATGAACTCGCCCTTTACATAGAGCTGCGGAATGGTCGGCCAGTTGGAAAAGCTTTTGATGCCGTCGCGAATGAAGGGATCGGCCAGCACGTTGACCGCTTCATATTTGACGCCGACGCCATTGAGCACCTGGACGACGGCGCCCGAAAACCCGCATTGCGGCGCGGCGGGAATGCCTTTCATGAACAGCACGACATCGGCGCCGTCGATGATCGACTTGATGCGGTCGGAGGTTTTTTCCGTCATGGAACGACCTTTCGGATTGGATTCGATTTTCCGGGACACGGATCAAGAATCCGCGCCGCCTGCATGCTGCGATGCAAATTAGGGACCAACGCCCTCCACAAAGCCCTGCGTCGCAATGCCGACAGTTCCAGATGTCCGAAATGCGACGCGGGGTCGCGGCCCCGCTTTTGCAGGCCTTTTGGGCCAAAACGCCGGAGGCAGACATGACGATCGTCCCTTTCCCCGAGCCCGACGCCATCAACTTCGGCGATCTCCCCCGGGCCATAAACGACCTGCTGCAAAAGGGCGTCGCAGCCTATCGCCGCGATTTTGCGGCCGCTGACGCATTGTTCCGAGAGGCGTTGGCCGCTGCGCCGGGGCAGCTGCCGACCTATTTCTGCCTCTACAAGATCCACACCTACCAGGGCAATCTCGACGAGGCCCGCGCCGTGGCGCAGTCCGGCCTCAAAGAGGCTTCGCGGCAGGCCGGTTGGCCGGAAGACTGGCGGGACTGGACGCCGCAGGCCGACATTTCCGGGGGCGCGGGACGTTTCGCGCTTTATACGCTGAAGGCGCTCGCCTTCATCCATCTGCGCCGCAGCGAAAGGCGCGACGCCGAGGCGATGCTCGACGCCTTGCGCCTGCTCGACCCGACAGGCGAGGTCGGTTGGCCTGTTGTGGCTGAGCTTTCCGCCGGAATCGCCCGCTAGATGGATTCCACTTCGCTTGAAAACGCTTCCTGGCAAGCACTGGCGCCTCGCTTGCATTCTCCCTCTCGGGCGCCGCATCGCACAATCGGCCAGCCCCGCCCGAAGCCCTGATTCCCGGGTCAAGAGATAGCAAGGTCGGAACCCTGACATGAGCGAAGAGACTGCTGCCCTGCAAGAACTCGCGGACCGCAAGTACAAATACGGTTTCGTATCCGAGATCGAATCCGACTTTGCGCCCAAGGGTCTCAACGAAGATGTCATCCGCTTCATCTCGGCCAGGAAGAATGAGCCGGACTGGATGCTCGCCTATCGGCTGGACGCCTACAAGCGCTGGCTGACCATGGAAGAGCCGCACTGGGCCAAGCTGCACTATCCCCCGATCGACTTCCAGGACGCCTATTATTACGCCGCGCCGAAAAGCGACGGCGACGGACCCAAGACCATCGGCGATGTCGATCCGGAGCTTTTGCGCATCTATGAAAAGCTGGGCATTCCCCTGCATGAGCAGGAGGCGCTCGCCGGCGTGCAGCAGCGCAAGGTCGCGGTGGACGCGGTGTTCGACTCCGTTTCGGTCGTCACCACCTTCAAGGAGGAACTGTCGAAAGTCGGCGTGATCTTCTGCCCGATTTCCGAGGCCCTCCAGACCCATCCGGAACTCGTGAAGACATATCTCGGCTCGGTGGTTCCCTCGACCGACAATTTCTACGCCACATTGAATGCGGCCGTCTTCTCCGAGGGATCCTTCGTCTATATTCCCCCGGGCGTGCGCTGCCCGATGGAGCTCTCCACCTATTTCCGCATCAACGCCGCCAAATCCGGCCAGTTCGAGCGCACGCTGATCATCGCCGACAAGGGCTCCTATGTCAGTTATCTCGAGGGATGCACGGCGCCGCAGCGCGACGAGAACCAGTTGCATGCGGCCGTCGTCGAACTCGTGGCGATGGACGACGCCGAGATCAAATATTCGACCGTGCAGAACTGGTATCCGGGCGACGAGAACGGCAAGGGCGGCATCTATAATTTCGTCACCAAGCGCGGCGACTGCCGCGGCGCCCGGTCGAAAATCTCCTGGACGCAGGTCGAGACGGGATCATCGATCACCTGGAAATATCCCTCCTGCATTCTGCGCGGCGAGGACTCGGTCGGCGAATTCTATTCCATCGCCATCGCCAACAATTTCCAGCAGGCCGACACCGGCACAAAAATGCTGCATCTCGGCAAGAATTCGTCGAGCCGCATCATCTCCAAGGGCATTTCCGCTGGACATGCGCAGAACACCTATCGCGGCCTGGTCAGCGTCCACGCCAAGGCCGACGGCGCGCGAAACTTCACGCAATGCGACTCCCTCCTGCTCGGCGACAAATGCGGCGCGCATACCGTGCCCTATATCCAGTCTCGCAATCCCAAGGCGATCCTGGAGCATGAGGCGACCACGTCGAAAATCTCCGACGACCAGCTTTTCTATTGTGTGTCGCGCGGCATTCCCACCGAGGAAGCCGTGGCGCTCATCGTCAATGGCTTCTGCCGCGAGGTGCTGCAGCAATTGCCCATGGAATTCGCTGTCGAGGCGCAAAAGCTCGTCGGCATCAGCCTCGAAGGGAGCGTCGGATAATGCTTGAGATCAAGAACCTCCACGTCAACGTGCACGGCAAGGAAATTCTCAAGGGACTTTCGCTGAAGGTTCCGCCGGGCGAAGTTCATGCGATCATGGGCCCGAATGGCGCGGGCAAGTCGACGACGTCCTATACGCTCGCGGGCCGGGCCGGCTATGAGGTCACGAGCGGCGAAATCGACCTGTTCGGCGAGGACATCACCGGCCTGACGCCGGAGGAGCGCGCCGCCAAGGGCATATTCCTCGCCTTCCAGTATCCGATGGAGATTCCCGGCGTCTCCACCATGAATTTCCTGAAGACCGCGATGAATTCGCAGGCGAAATTGCGCGGCGAAAAAGAACTCGACGCGGCGCAGTTCCTGCGCATCGTCCGCGCGGCCGCCAAGGAATTGAACATCTCCGAGGACATGCTGAAGCGGCCGCTCAATGTCGGCTTTTCCGGCGGTGAGAAGAAGCGCAACGAGACGCTGCAGATGGCGCTTTTGAAGCCAAAACTTTGTATTCTCGACGAGATGGATTCCGGTCTCGACATCGACGCGCTGAAGCTGGTCGCAGAAGGCGTGAACAAGCTGCGGGCGCCCGACCGCTCCTTCCTGGTCATCACCCATTACCAGCGCCTGCTCGATTATATCCAGCCAGACGTGATCCACATTCTCTCGGGCGGCGAGATCGTCCTGTCTGGCGACAAGAGCCTCGCCCTGCAGCTCGAAGAAAACGGTTATGACGCCGTCATCAACAAGGCCGCGTGAGGATTCAGTCCATGGGCAAAGTCGTTTCGCTCGACAATCTTCTCGCCAGCATGGAGGCGCGCCGCGTTGACGCCGCGCCCTGGCTCGGCGCCCTGCTCGAACAGGCAAGCGAGACGTTTGCGCATCTCGGCCTGCCCAATCGCCGCGTCGAGGCCTGGCGTTATTCCGATCTCGCCAAGGCCTTGCACGAGACGGTGAAGCCCGATTTCGAGCTTGACGCGCCGCCGGAATTCGTCGGCGCCTGCGTCGCCGCTTTCGAGAATGGCGTGCTTGACGATTCGCTCTCCTCCTATTGCGCCATGGGCGCCAAATCCCTGCGCAAACTTTTGGGGGAGAAGGATTCGGGCGTCGCCGACTTCATCGGAAAAATCAATCCCCAGCAGGACCACGCCATCATCAATCTCAACACGGCGCTGATGGAAGAAGGCATCGTGCTGCACGTCCCCAAGGGCGTGACGCTGGCGACGCCGCTGCACCTTCGCTTCAACTGGACCGATGTCGAGGCGCAGGGCGCGGACGGGCGGCATCTGCGAATCCTCGTCGTGCTCGAAGAGGACGCCCAGGCGACCATTTTCGAAACGCATGACGGCGCGCCTGACTTCGCCACCATCGTCAGCGAGTTCAGCCTTGCGCCGGGATCGAAGCTGACCCATGTCCGGCTGGAGAATTTCTCCGCCTCGGCGCGCCAGACCGCCGCCACCGTCGCCGACATTGGCGAAAAGGCGCTTTATCGCGGTTTCTATCTCTCGCAGGGCGGCCATTTCGCCCGCCACGAGGCGCTGCTGAAGCTCTCGGGCGAAGAGAGCGAGGCGCAGATGGATGGCGCGACGCTGGTCGCCGACCGTCGCCATTGCGACAATACCACCGTCGTGCATCACGCCTCGCCCAATACATCGAGCAGGCAGACCTTTCGCAGCGTCCTCGCCGGCGCCGGGCGCGTCGTCTACCAGGGCTGCGTCAAAGTCGCCCAGGCCGCGCAAAAAACCGACGCGAAGCAGTTGAGCCGCGCCATGCTCCTTTCGCACCGCGCCGAGATCGTCACCAAGCCGGAGCTCGAGATCTTTGCCGACGACGTGAAATGCAGCCACGGCGCCACGGCGGGCGAACTCGACGCCAACGCCCTGTTCTTCCTGCGCGCGCGCGGCATCCCCGAAGCGGAGGCCCGCGCCATGCTGGTCGAGGCGTTCCTGGGCGAAGCGCTCGATGCGATCGACAACGAGGGCCTGCGCGCCCTTGCCTCCGAACGCACGCACAAATGGCTCGCACGCCATGCCGGAGAGGCTTCGCATGTTGAATGAAGCCGCCATGCTGAACGAGACTGTCGCAACACGCCAGCCCACATCGCGCTTCGACGTCTGCGCCGAGCGCGACAAATTTCCGATCCTGTCGCGGCTCGTCTATGGCAAACCGCTGGTCTATCTGGACAATGGCGCCTCGGCGCAAAAGCCGCAAATCGTGCTCGACGCGGTGATGGCCGCCTATGCCGACACCTATTCCAACGTGCATCGCGGCGCGCATTTTCTCTCCGGCGAATCGACCATGGCTTTCGAGAAGGCGCGCGAATCCGCCCGCCGATTCGTCAATGCCGGCAGGCTCGAGGAAATCGTCTTCACCAAGGGCGGCACCGAAGCGATCAACCTCGTCGCCTCATCTTTGGGCGCGGACATTTCCGAGGGCGACGAAATCGTCATTTCGGAAATGGAGCATCATTCGAACATCGTGCCATGGCATTTTTTACGCGAACGCAAAGGCGCGCAGCTCGTCTGGGCGCCAGTCGCAGAGGATGGGTCCTTCGATATCCAGTCCTTCGCGAAATGCCTGACAAAGCGCACGAAACTTGTCGCCATCACGCATATGTCGAATGTGCTCGGCACGATCGCGCCTGTCGCAGAGATCGTCCGCCTCGCCCACGCGGCCGGAGCGAAAGTCCTGATCGACGGCTGCCAGGGCAGCGTGCATGAAACCGTCGATGTCCAGGCGCTCGACTGCGACTTTTACGTCTGTACCGGCCACAAGCTCTATGGCCCCTCGGGCATCGGCTTTCTCTATGGCAAATACGATCTGCTCGCGAACATGCAGCCTTATCAGGGCGGCGGCGAAATGATCGCCGACGTGTTCAAGGACCGGGTCACCTATGCCGAGCCGCCGCACCGCTTCGAGGCGGGAACGCCTCCCATCGTCGAAGCCATCGGCCTTGGCGTCGCGCTCGACTACATGATGGGCCTCGACCGCAAAGCCGTCGCCGCGCATGAAGAGGCGTTGCTCGCCCATGTGACGGAAGAGCTGGACAGACTGGGCGGCGTTCGTATCTTCGGTCGCGCCGAAAACAAGGGCGCGCTGGTGACCTTCGATGTCGAAGGCGCGCATCCGCATGATGTCGCCACCATTCTCGACCGCGCGGGCATAGCCGTACGCGCCGGCAGCCATTGCGCCCAGCCGTTGATGACCAAGCTGGGCCTGACGGCTTCCGCCCGCGCCTCTTTCGCGCTCTACAATACGCACGAAGAGGTCGAGATTTTCGTCAAGGGCATTCGCCGCGTGATGGAGCTTTTCGCATGAGTGACGCTGCTCACGCCCCCGCTTTGGCCTTTTCCGACGAACCCTCGGAAATGCCTGAATGGACGGGCGAACTCGAGGCGGATGTGATCGCCGCGATCCGCACCGTTTTCGATCCGGAAATTCCGGTCAATGTCTATGACCTCGGCCTGATCTACCGGGTCGACATTTCCGATCCGGCGCTGATCCTTGTGGACATGACCCTGACCGCGCCCGGCTGCCCGGTTGCCGGGGAAATGCTGCGGCGAGTGGAGAAGGCTGTGCTGCTGGCCCCCGGCGCTGAGGGCGCCAAGGTCAATCTGGTGTTCGATCCGCCGTGGGATCCCGCCAAAATGTCGGACGAGGCCAAGCTCGAACTTGGAATGCTCTAGAGCACGATCCGACGCATTTTCTTCGAGCGAACTTCTATCCGCCTCGCTTGAAGATCCCTGGTTTTCCAAGATAGGAGAAGGTTCATGGACGAGCTATTCGCAATATGCCGGACCTTCGAGATCGATGACCATGACGCGCGCGGCTTCGTGCTGAAGCGCGTCGGCGCGAATGGCGAGGGTGAACGCTGGCCGATCCTCATCTCGCGCAAGGGATCGAATTTCTACGGTTTTGAAAATGCCTGCCCGCATGCGGGCGAGCGTCTCGACTTCCCAATCCGGCGAATTCATGGACGAAGCCGGCAATTTCATTGTCTGCAGCAAGCATGGCGCGCAATTCGACATCGACACCGGCCACAGCTTTTCCGGCCCCTGCCAGGGCAAGGCCCTGACCCCGATCAGGATCGTGGTCGATGACGGCGACGTCTGCGTGACCGGCGTCCAGTTGGCCGAAGAAGACGGCCTCGACCTCGACGAGACCGGCGTGCCCGAAGTTGTGATCACCGGCGACTGATTCTCTTGAAACGAGAGGAACGCCCGCATGACCGATACGGCCGAGTTGGTGAAGCGCAAGAAGGACATCAACCTCGCCGTGGTCTATGCCGACCCCGATGCATTTCTCGCCCATTTCGGCGGCTGGCTTGAAATCACGGCCTTCATCAGCGCTCTTCGCGCCGGCGAGGTCCAGGCGCCCGCCGATGGCGTCACGCCTGCCTTGACGCGAGCAACAACTGAAAAGCGGCGGCGTCGGCCATGTCGCCAAGGACGCGCTCTTCGCCTTCTGCATGACATCAGCGCTGAAAGGCGACAAGACCGCAGTCGACAGGGTCGAGGAAGGCCTGACCGCGCGTTTCGGCAAGGATTTTCCCGGCGCCTCGGCGCTTGTGGAGCTTCAGGTCGAAAATCGACGAGCCCGTGTCTCTGGAAGACCATGTCGGGCAAGCCGCGCAGAAAATGCTGCTCGGCGACCTTCCGCCGCCGCCCATGCGCGCCAAGGAAAACTGGAGCGCCGGGCTGCGCTTTTTCGAGAAGGCGCGCAAATCCAATTTCGCGCAGGAGGTCATGTATCCGCTGGCGCGCTGGACCGCGCGACAAATGGGCCGACACGCTGGAAAAAGGCGTCGCCTTCCTGCACCATATCGAGGACAATGTGCCGGTGCTGCGCGAAGTGCTGGCCGAAACCGCGCAATGACGAGCCCTTTGTCGCCAATGTGCTGCTGAAAATGGCGCCGGCTGTTGATATGGAACTCAACGACGACGCCCAGGGTTTTCTTCGCTCGCTGGCGCGTCGCGCTTGAATGTTCACCGCTTAGATCGGCAAGCCAATGACCTTCATCGCCATGAACCGCTTCCGCGTCGCGCTCGGACGCGAGGAAGAATTCGAGGAGGTCTGGCGCAACCGCCAGAGCGACCTGCCCTCCATGCCCGGCTTTGTCGTCTTCCATCTGCTTGCGCGGCGCAAGCAGCGACGAGGTCGACCCTGTTCGTCTCGCATACGATCTGGCAAAGCCAGGGCCATTTCGAGGACTGGACACGTTCGGAGTCTTTCCGCCGCGCCCATTCCGGCGCGCCGAAAACGCAGGGCCTTTATCTTGGACCGCCACAGTTCGAAGGCTTTGTCGCGGTGGCCGAAACCGTCAAGCAAGGCTGACAAATCCGACAGGCCCTGTTGCGACAGCAACAGGGGCAGCGTGATTTCGACACATCTGGAGCGAATTTCCACTTTTTTCCTCGTAAATTCGCCGTTTTCGACTTGGCCCGACTTCTGCTTCGAGAGTTCGCCATAAAAAAACCGGCGGACATATTGAAAGCAATCAAGGGAGCAAGAAGATGCGAGCGTCTAGATTTGCTGACTTTTTCGCCAGCTCCGCACAACCGCTCGCCGTCATCCTCGGAACCAACGAGATCGCTTCCGCCGTCGCTGTGAAATTGCGCAAGGCGGGCCACAGCGTCATCCTCAGCCACGACCCCTATCCTCCGGTGATCCGGCGCGGCATGTCCTTCTATGACGCCCTGTTCGACGATCGCGCGGTCATTGACGGCGTTCTAGGACTTCGCGCCGAAACCGCGATGGATATTCCGGAGATCGTCGGGGAAGAAAACTGCGTCGCGGTGACGACCCTCGAATTGAGCGATCTGCTGGCGCTGCGCCGCATTCCCGTGCTGATCGACGCGCGGATGCAAAAGCGCCTGATAACCCCGGATTTTCGGTATTTCGTCGGCCTTGCGGTCGGCCTTGGCCCCAATTTCGTCGTCGGCGAGAACTGCGACATCGCAGTCGAGACGCGCCCGGTGAAGAACGGCGCCATTGTCGAGGCCGGCGCCACCGACGCCTTCGACGGCGTGCCAAATCCCCTCGGCGGCGTCGGCAAGGAACGTTTCGTTTATGCTCCGGCCGACGGCGTCTGGCACACGCCGGTCGAAATCGGCGCCCGCGTCTATCGCGACCTGTCTCTCGGCAAGATCAATGGACAATCCATCCTGGCGCCGATCGACGGCGTGCTTCGCGGCCTGGCGCGCGACGGCGTTTTCGTTCCGGCCGGCTGCAAATTGCTGGAGGTCGATCCGCGCGGCCGACGCGCGCAATGGACCAGCCTCGACCGTCGCGGGCGGGCCATCGCCGATGCGACGGCGCAGGCGATCCGGCAGGCGCAGAAGCGCCGCAAGCGCGCGCCCTGCAAGGCGCCCTCGGTCGTCTGAACCGTTAGCAAGGCAGGTCATTGATGCCCCCGCCAATCGCGCGCGAAAAACTGGAGCGGCTGCTTTTCGATGACGCGCCCTATGGCGATCTCACCACCGAACTGCTCGGCGTCGGCGCACAGCCTGGCGTGATGAATTTCTCCGCCCGCAACGCCATGGTGCTGGCGCTGGCGCAAGAGGGGGCGGCGATCCTGGAAATGGCCGGCGCGCGGGTCGACGTCTTTCGCGCCGATGGCGACGCGCTGGCGGCAGGCGATGAAATCCTGCAAGCGCGAGGACCGGCAAGCGCCCTGCTGCGCGGCTGGAAAGTCGCGCAGACCTTGATCGAGATCTGGTCCGGCGTGGCGACCGGCACGCGCGAAATTCTCGATGCCGCCCGCGCCGTCGCTCCGGGCATCTGCGTCGCCTGCACGCGAAAAAACACGCCCGGCGTCAAGGATTTTTCAGCCGCGGCGGTACGCGCCGGCGGCGCCGTCATGCACCGGCTGGGCCTGTCCGAGACCATTCTGGTCTTTCCGGAGCATCGCGCTTTCCTGGCCGACGAAACGCTCGAGCGCACGGCGGCGCGGCTTCGTCGCGAGGCTCCGGAAAAGAAACTGGTGATCGAGGCGCGCGACCTCGATGAGGCGCTCGCGGCGGCAAAAGCCGGATTTCGACGTGATCCAGGCGGAAAAGTTTGGCGCGGACGAGATCGCGCGGCTGATCGGCCTGCTCGCGCCCTTGAGGTCGAGGCCGGCGATCGCGGCGGCGGGCGGAATCAACCGGACCAACGCAGCCGATTACGCCCGTGCGGGCGCCGACATTCTCGTCACCTCGGCGCCTTATGCGGCGGCGCCGCGCGACGTATCCGTGCGATTGTCGGGCAAGGCGTGAACGCCCTGCACGGCAAGCCAATGATTTCCCGTAATTTTTACCAAGTTTTCGAATGAATTCGAAAAACGAAACATTTTTGTTCAGGTTGCGACAAAATTGAGCGGGCAGAGAAGTCGTCTGCTCGTTTTTTGACGTTTCCAAGCCAGCTTTGCAGGCTTATTGTAACAAATACGCCGAGGACATTCGTAGATCTAGACATCGGACATGGACGTGACGCCTTCCGTCCATGTATCCGCGAACAATGACACGGGAGAAGACGAGCTTTCGGGGCTGCGCCAATTGATCGGGAGCCGCATCATGGCCACGACGGAAAAAATTCTCTTCGAACCCGCCTACAAAGACGTTGCCCTGGCGGGCGTTTACGAAATCTCCAAGATCCTGACCGGCGCACAGTCGCTGGAAAGGACGCTCGGGGCCGTGATCGCGGTCCTCTCCTCCTTCATGCAGATGCGGCGCGGCTTCATCCTCGCGCTGGACGAGGAAGGCGAGCCGGAAATCACGGCGTCCTCCGACTCATCGGACAAGCCGAGCGGCGCAAAAACCTTGCTGCCGCAGAAGGTGATCGACCATATCGTCGCCACCGGCGTGCCCCTGGTGATCGAGGACATATCCAGCCATCAATATTTCACCGGCACCGCCTATCGCCACCTTCTGCCGCCGATGACCAAGGTCAGCTTCCTGGGCGTGCCGATCAAGGTGGACGGCGTCGCCAAGGGCACGCTGACGGTCGATCGCGAATGGAGCGGCAAGCTCGAATTCCGGCTCGAAGACGACGTGCGCCTGCTGACCATGGTCGCCAATCTCGTGGGACAGGCGATGCGCATGCATTTCCTCATCGCCCGTGACCGCGACCGCCTGATCCAGGAACAGCACCGACTCGAAAAGGCGCTGACCGAAGTGCGGCCTTCGGGAAAACCTTCGCCGCGTGGAAAATCCGATTTCATCCTCGGCGAGAGCGCGGCGATCAAGACCATTTTGCAGCGGATCGAGGTCGCCGCACGCTCCAACGCCACCGTGCTGCTGCGCGGCGAGACGGGCACCGGCAAGGAGCTTTTCGCGCGCGCCATTCATGAAAATTCGCCGCGGGCAAAAAACGCCTTCGTCAAGGTCAATTGCGCGGCCCTGCCGGAAAGCGTGATCGAATCCGAATTGTTCGGCCACGAGAAAGGCTCGTTCACCGGCGCCGTCAACCAGCGCCTCGGCCGTTTCGAACTGGCCAATGGCGGCACGCTCTTTCTTGACGAGATCGGCGAAATCTCCGCCTCCTTCCAGGCCAAGCTTTTGCGCGTGTTGCAAGAGGGCGAGTTCGAGCGGGTTGGCGGATCCAAGACCTTGAAGGTGGACGTGCGCATTGTCTGCGCCACCAACCGCAATCTCGAAGAGGCCGTGTCGCGCGGCGATTTCCGCGCCGATCTTTATTATCGCATCAATGTCGTGACGCTTGTCACTCCGCCGCTGCGCGAGCGGCCGGGCGACATCAAAATTCTCGCTACGCGGTTCCTCGAACAATTTTCGCAGGAAAACCATATCGACCACGCCTTTTCCGGCAAGGCGCTGGACGTCATGGCGGCCTGCGCCTTTCCGGGCAACGTTCGCGAGCTGGAAAATTGCGTCCGCCGCACGGCGACGCTCGCCGCAGGCAAGGACATCGTCGAATCCGATCTCGCCTGCTGGCAGGGCTGCTGTCTCTCCGCTACCCTATGGAAGGGCCATAACGCGACAAGCGGCGTTCATTCGCATCCGCAGCCTCAGTCTGGCCTGCCGCCGATCACCGCCGCGCCAAAACCCGCGCCCGCGCCCGCGTCCCTTTCGGCGCCCATGCCCGCGCCCGTGTCCCCGCCATCGCCCGCGCCAGAGCCTTTCATCGCGCCCGAACCTGCCTTGGCCGGCGCCATGAGCGGCCCCTGCGCCGATCACGCCAGCGAAGCGATGGAGCGCGGCCTGCCGATGGAGTGCCCCTCGCCCGATCATTGCCCTGTCGTCCATCCGGGCAAGAGCGAGCGCGAAAGGCTGATCGAGGCGCTGGACAAGACCGGCTGGGTGCAGGCCAAGGCCGCGCGCCTGCTGGGCCTGACGCCGCGCCAGATCGGCTACGCCCTCCGAAAGCAAAATATCGACATCAAAAGATTTCAGGATTTTTCGAGGGCCGCCGCAGGAACTGTCCCGGGTTATGCGCCAGCTTTGGCGCAGCGCTTGCTTTATCGGTCTTCATTGCTTCATTGCGAGGACCGGAATGGCGCAGCCCGACGAGACCGAAGCGGCGGAGGACTGGACCGGCCGCCCTTTCTCCTGCACGGATTGTCCGCATAATGAATTGCGCGCCGGCGGCCGTTGCGTGCTCGGGCGGATATGCGTGCGCGACCGCCGCTCGCGCCGCATCGATCGATTTTTCTCCGGCAATCCCGACCTTGCCGGCGGCTATGTCGACCACCTCTATTTCGAAGTGCGCGCCCTCGCCGCGAAATACGCCAATCCCTTTCAGATTATACGCCTGATGAAGGATCGCGAACCGGAAGTGCGCGCCATGGCGGCGCTGAGATTGCCCATTGCGCGCGTAAAGGACATGCGTCGCGACAAGGATCGCACCGTTCGCATCGCCTGCGCCCTCCGGCTGGAGGGCGGCGATCTCGTCGCCATGGCCGATGACGTGGACGAGCAGGTGCGGATCACCGTCGCGCGCCGGCTCGACCCGAACCTGCTGCCGATGATGATCGGCGACGGCGACGCCAATATCCGCCGCGTTGTCGCTGGCCGGCTTCCAAGGGAAAGGCTTTATGCGCTGATCCGCGACGAGGATCCGCTGGTGCGCCGCGAAGCCGCGGAGCGCATCGCGCCGGAAGCGCTTGGCCAACTCGTCGACGACCCGGACCTGCGCGTGCGCTTCGTCGTCGCGGACCGCGCGCCCCCGGAGCTTGCGGCGAGGCTGGCGTCGGACGAAGACGAGGAAGTCGCGGCGCGGGCGCGGGAGCGAAGGGATGAGAACGCAAACTGACGCGCTCCAACAATCTGGCGGCTTTTCCCAATTGCGGTCGCACACTCCTGTAGCAATGCCGACAGGATGGTTTCGACGCCTTCGTCCGACAAAGCGGCAGATTGGCATTTTTCCTTGTTTTCTGGCTGATTGAGCAGCCTGCGGCGGACTGGTACGGAGCTTGCGACACCCCTTCCGACGAAAAGTCCTCGATCCCCAGACTTGTGGATCGTTCCGCCGGAGGCGAAAAATGCATTTTGTCGTCTGCATCAAACAGGTTCCGGATTCGGCGCAGATCCGCGTCCATCCCGTCACCAACACGATCATGCGGCAGGGCGTGCCGACCATCATCAACCCCTATGATCTCTTCTCGCTCGAAGAGGCGCTGCGCCTGCGCGACAAGGTGGGCGGCGAGGTCACCGTGCTGACCATGGGACCGCCCATGGCGTCCGACTCGCTTCGCAAGGCGCTGACCATCGGCGCAGACCGCGCCGTGCTGCTGACCGATCGCTTCTTCGCCGGCTCCGACACGCTCGCCACATCCTATGCGCTCGCCCAGGCGCTACGAAAGATCGGCGAAACCTTCGGGACCCCCGACATCATCTTCGCGGGCAAGCAGACCATTGACGGCGACACCGCGCAGGTCGGTCCCGGCATCGCCAAGCGCCTCGACCTTTTGCAGCTCACTTATGTCTCGGCGATCGTCGAACTCGACGGCGAAAATCGCTCGATCACGCTTGAGCGCCGCTCGGAAGGCGGCGTGCAGCTCCTTCAATCGAAACTGCCCTGCATGATCACCATGCTCGAGGGATCCAATGTCGTGCGGCGCGGCCGCATCGATGACGCACTGCGCGCCGCCCGCGCTGAAATCGTCACCTGGAACGCCAAGGACGCTGGCATCGAGGATCTGCAATTGTGCGGCCTGCGCGGCTCGCCGACCGTGGTCAAGCGCGTGTTCGCGCCGACGGCCCGCGCAGAAAAGGCGGCGCAGGTGGAAATCGCGCCGACGCCGGCCGAAACCGCCGAAGCGCTGATCGGCGCCATTTTCGCAAAGGCGCCGGCGATTGAAAGCGATCTCGCCAAACTTGCATCCGGATTCTGACGCCGCCGCAAATTTTTGAGGGAAACAAGATGAGCGATCCGAAGCCCGCCGCGCCGCAAGGCGGCAGCCGCGCCACGATGAAGAAGGAACTGCCGGAGAAATACCGCGACCACAAGCATGTCTGGGTGTTCATCGAGATGGAGCGCGGCGTCGTTCATCCCGTGTCGTTCGAACTGCTCGGCGAAGGCCGCAAGCTCGCCGACCAACTCGGCGTGGAGCTTGCCGGCGTTGTGATGGGTCCGCCCGGCGAAGAGGTCAAGAACGCCGCGAAGGAAACCTTCGCCTATGGCGCCGACGTCGTCTACATGGTCGAAAATCCAGTCCTCGCTGACTATCGCAACGAGCCCTATTCGAAGGGCCTGACCCAGCTGGTCAATGCGCACAAGCCGGAAATCCTGCTGCTCGGCGCGACGACGCTCGGCCGCGATCTCGCAGGCTCCGTCGCCACCACGCTTCTCACCGGGCTCACCGCCGACTGCACGGAATTGCGGGTCGACGACGACAAGTCGCTCGCCGCGACGCGCCCGACCTTCGGCGGCTCGCTGCTCTGCACCATCTACACGCTGAACTATCGCCCGCAGATGGCGACGGTGCGTCCGCGCGTCATGCCGATGCCGACGCGACAGGAAGGCCGCGAAGGCCGCATCGTGCCCTTCGCCATCGACATGACCGAATCCGACATCATCACCAAGATTCTCAGCTTCATGCCGGACCGCGATTCCAACAAATCCAACCTGTCTTTCGCGGATGTGGTGGTGGCCGGCGGCATGGGACTGCAGAGTCCGGAAAACTTCCAGCTCGTGCGCAATCTCGCCTCCGTGCTCGGCGCGGAATTCGGCGCCTCGCGCCCGCTGATCCAGAAGGGCTGGGTGACTTCGGACCGCCAGATCGGCCAGACCGGCAAGACCATCCGCCCGAAACTCTACATAGCCGCGGGCATTTCCGGGGCGATCCAGCATCGCGTCGGCGTCGAGGGCGCCGACATGATTGTCGCCATCAACACCGACAAGAATGCGCCGATCTTCGACTTCGCGCATATCGGCCTGGTCACCGACGCCATCCGCTTCCTGCCCGCGCTGACCGAGGCGTTCCGCCAGCGCCTTTCACCCCATTCCAAAGACCGGCTCGCCGGCTGATTGCTGAGGATTGAGACAATGATCGACGAAAAATTCGACGCAATTGTCATCGGGGCCGGCATGGCGGGCAATGCCGCCGCCTATACGATGGCCTCGCGCGGCCTGAAAGTCCTGCAACTCGAGCGCGGCGAATATCCCGGCTCGAAAAACGTCCAGGGCGGCATCCTCTATGCCGACATGCTCGAGAAGATCATTCCGGAATTTCGCAACGAGGCGCCGCTGGAGCGTCGCCTGATCGAGCAGCGCTTCTGGTTCATGACCGACAGAGCGCATACGGGCATGCACTACCGCTCCGACGATTTCAACGAAGAGCGGCCGAACCGCTACACAATCATCCGCTCGCAATTCGACCGCTGGTTCGCCCGGCAGGCACAGGAGAAGGGCGCGATCCTCCTGTGTGAAACGACCGCGGTCGAACTGATCCACGACGCCTATGGCAAGGTGGTCGGCGTCCGCACCGACCGTTCCGGCGGACCCATCCACGCCGATGTCGTGGTGCTCGCCGAGGGCGTCAACGGATTGCTCGGCACGCGCTCGGAGCTGCGGCCACGGCCGGCGGCCGAACATGTCGCGCTGGCGGTCAAGGAAATGCATTTCCTGCCAGCCGAAGTCATCGAGCAGCGCTTCAACCTGAAAGCCGACGAAGGCGCGGTGATCGAAGCCGCGGGAACCATTTCGAACGGCATGGCCGGAATGGGCTTCATCTATACCAACAAGGAAAGCATTTCCGTCGGCATCGGCTGCCTGGTGTCGGACTTCGCCGAAAACGAAACTTCGCCCGCGCAATTGCTCGAAGCTTTCAAGCGGCATCCTTCCGTGGCGCCGCTGATCGCCGGCTCCGAGGTCAAGGAATATGCCGCCCATCTCATCCCCGAAGGCGGCTTCAAAGCCGTTCCGCAATTGTTCGGCGACGGCTGGGTGATCTGCGGCGACGCGGGACAGCTCAACAACGCCGTGCACCGCGAAGGCTCCAACCTCGCCATGACCTCCGGCCGTCTCGCCGGCGAGGCGATCTTCCAGGTCAAGTCGCGGCGCGATCCGATGACCAAGGCCAATCTCGCGCTCTACAAGCGGATGCTCGACGACAGCTTCGTCATGAAGGATCTGAAGAAGCACAAGGACATGCCCGCCCTGCTGCATACGCAGGCTGCAAACCTCTTCCTGACCTATCCGCAACTCGTGTCGAAGGCGATGGAGAATTTCGTCCGCGTCGACGGCAGGCCGAAGATCGAGAAGGAAAAGGACACGGTCCGCAATTTCCGCAAGGCGCGCGGTTTCGGACTGATCGGCGACGCTATCCGGCTAGCCCGCGCTTGGCGGTGACAATCTTTTGACCAGGGAGAACCAGCATGGGCATCGAAGCGCAATTCCAGAAGGTCGAAGAAAAGCTTTTCCAGAATCGCTATATGGTGGATTCCGGCCAGCCGCACATAAAAATCACGCCGCATGAAAAGCCGTCGAAGAACCTGCTGGCCATGACGCACCTGTGCCCGGCCGGCTGCTATTCGACCGCCGAAACCGGCCAGGTCGAACTCACCGCAGACGGTTGCCTCGAATGCGGCACCTGCCGCGTGCTCTGCGAAGAAAGCGGCGACATCACCTGGAATTATCCGCGCGGCGGCTACGGAATCCTGTTCAAGTTCGGCTGACGATCTCGTTCCGGAATTGACAGACTATTTACGGGCGGTGGACGATTTGTCGTCTGCCGCCCGCATGCTTTCGGCCCCGGCGGGCGTGACGCACGTTAAGTATAATCAGCCAATTCAACGCCCAATGTCGCTAATACTCATAATAATTCACCACTTTAAGCGTTAATATCAGGCGATATGACGCTGTAACCGTATTTGCGATTGTTATTTCGCCGCGCGCATGATCGATTAAACGCCTCTGAAATCCAATTTTTTTGGCGAGGCCCATGCAAAAACTTCTCTTGAGCCATGGCGGACGCATCTCTCGCTCTCAAATATGGCTTTCCCTGCTTTATTATATGGGCGCTTCACTGGCCGCATCGCTCGCCATCGTCCTGCTGTGGCAAGTGATCCCCGGCGAAATCGGCGCCGATGGCGGCTACCACGTCGAGGGACCAAAAGCGGTTCCCTATGTTATTGTCGGCTTCGGAACCTTCGCCTTCCTGATCTGGTCGGGCGTCTGTGTCGCGATCAAGCGCTATCACGACGGCGGCAAATCCGGCTGGTGGATCTTGATCCAGCTTGTGCCGATCGTCGGTCCTATCTGGTATTTCGTCGACGTTTTCTGCCTGCGCGGCACGGTCGGGGACAACCGCTTCGGCGCGGATCCGCTCGCGACGACGGCGTCGCCACAAACCACCGCCTGATCAACCCGCTCCATCACAGGAACCCTCATCATGCCTAATTTTCGCAAGCCGCTCCTTCGCGCCAGCCTTGTCCTCGCAGCCCTCAGCCTCGGCGCCGTCTCGGCGCGGGCTGAAACCTGGGGCTCCATCTCCGTCGATTTTCCCGGCGAGGGCCATAGCATGGCCAATCCCGCCTACGGGATCGGCGGTGGCGACAGCAAGGATGAGGCGATCGGCAACGCGCAGAAATTCTGCGCCGAGTCGGGCGGAAAAGCCTGCAAGACCGCTGTGAATTATCAGAAGTGCGGCGCCTATGCCGCTGCGGAGGCGCATGGCGGGACGGGCTTCGCCGATACGAAAAAGATCGCCGAGGCCAACGCCATCGCCGGATGCGCGCAGGACGCCTGCAAGATCATCGTTTCCGATTGCAATTAAGTGCCCGTCACCGTTCCCGCAGACCGTCGTGCATATGCTCGCGCAGCGGCGCGAGCATGAAATCGATGATGCGCCGCTTGCCCGTGATGATTTCCGCCTTGACCGACATGCCCGGCAGCAATTGCGCGGGACGGCCGTCCACATCGAGCGCGCCGGGCTGCAGGGCGACGTGCACCGTATAGCGCAGACGCTCGCTCGCCTCGACATTGTCGGTGCGGTCGGCGGCGCGCTCGCTGCCCTGCACGGCGTTTGAACCCGTCGGCGCAGCCTCGGCGTCGCGATCCACGGAATTCACGACGCCGCGCAAAAGCCCGTAGCGGGTGAAGGGATAGGCGTCGACCTTGATCTCGACGCCCTGCCCCTTGGTGACGAAGCCGATGTCCCGGTTGTCCAGCATCGCCTCGACCTCGACCTGATCGTCATCAGGCGCGATCGACAGCAATTGCTGCGCGGGCGTCACGACGCTGCCGAGCGTTGCGACATGCATCTGCTGCACCGTGCCGTCGATCGGCGCGCGCAATGTCTGCAGGTCGATCCGCCTCTGCGCCTTTTCCAGCGCTTCGCGCGCCGCCGAGACGCGATCTCTCGCGCGAAAGAACTCTCCCATGGCGTTGGCGTTCATCTCGGCTTCCGCGCCCGCGATCTTCTGTTCGAGGCTGGCTATGCCCGCGTCGAGCGCGGCGATCTTCGTGCGGGTGATCTCGAATTCCGAACGCGTCTCGACGAGCAATTGCTGGCTTTCGAGCTTCGCCAGAACAGAAACATTGCCCATGGCCGCCGCCCTGGTGCGAATGTCCGAGCGCTCGGAGACCATGGGGATGGTCTTCTCGATCTTGTCGGCCGTCTGCTGCAGGCTCTGCCGCTCGGCGCGACGCTGCGCGGCTTCCTGCTGGAGGCTTGCGATCTTGCCGGCGCGCTCCGCGATCTGGGCGGTCAGCTGGGACTGGGCGCGCCGGCGCTCCAGATCGCTGGCGTCAATCGCCTCATCGAAAGGCGCGGTCGCCGCGCCGTCGAGAAAAGCCTGCAGGCGCAGGACGTCCAGCCGCGCAATTGCGCCATCGCTGCGCGCGCGCAAAATCTCGGCCTGAGCCGCGGTCTTGTCGAGTTCGATCAGTGCGTCGCCGATTCGCACGCTCTGGCCCGGATGGACCAGAATCGCGGCGATGCTCGCCGTCTCGAAGGGCTGCACCACCTGGGTGCGGCCGTGCGAGACAAATTTTCCGGAGGCCACCGCGACAATGTCGACTTTGCCGAAACAGGCCCAGCCGATTCCCGCGAGCGCCGCAACGCACAGCGAAAGGGCGAGCGTGCGGCCGAGGGGGTTTGGCGGCGTCTCCAGGATTTCGAGCGCGGCGGGAAGAAAGGCGCGTTCTTCCGCTGAAAAGGCAAGGCGGGGGGACAGCATCGACATGGCCTATCTCACCCCCGCCTGGATCTTGTGCAATTGCGCGTAGCGGCCGCCGCTCGAGACGAGTTGCTCATGGCCGCCGTCTTCGACGATCTCGCCATTGTCGATCGTCAAAATGCGGTCGGCATGGCGGACAGTGGACAGCCTGTGGGCGATGATCAGCACGGTGCGCCCCTTGCAGATGTCGCGCATGTTCTGCTGGATCACGCTCTCCGATTCATAATCGAGCGCCGACGTCGCCTCGTCGAAGATCAGGATGCGTGGATCGCCGACGAGCGCGCGGGCGATGGCGATGCGCTGGCGCTGGCCGCCCGAGAGCGAGACGCCGCGCTCGCCGATCGGCGTGTCATAGCCTTGCGCCATATTCGAGATGAATTCATGAGCGCCGGCCATTTTCGCGGCGGTTACGATCCGCTCCATCGACATGACCGGATCGGCGAGAGCGATGTTTTCGCGCACCGAGCGGTTGAACAGGATGTTCTCCTGCAGCACCACGCCGATCTGCCTGCGCAAAGTCGCGGGATCCAGCAAGGCGGCGTCGGTTCCATCGATGAGCAGACGGCCCGCCTCGGGCATGTAAAGACGCTGCGCCAGCTTGGCGATCGTGCTCTTGCCCGAGCCTGAAGGGCCGACAACGCCAACCACCTGCCCCGCCGGAATCCGCACGCTCACTTCGCGCAGCACCGGCCGCGCATTGAGGCCGTAACGAAACGTCACGCGCTCGAATTCGATGTCGCCGCGCAACGGCATGGAACTCGTCTGGGCGCTGGCGACATGCGGCTCAACCGCCGTGTTGAGAATGTCGCCGAGCCGCTCGACCGACAGGCGGACCTGGTGGAAATCCTGCCAGACCTGAACCAGCCGCAACACGGGGCCGCTGACCTGGCCTGACAGCATGTTGAAGGCGACGAGTTCGCCCACGGTCATGCGGTTGGCGATGACGAGGCCCGCGCCGATGAACAGCGTCAGCGCGCCCAGCCCCTTGTTGAGCAGGTTGGCGGCCTGCGAAGTCCAGTTGCCAAGCTGCGAGGCGGCGAAGGAGGCGCCGACATAGGATGCGAGCTGCTCCTCCCAGCGATGCTGCATCTGCGGCTCGACCGCCATGGCCTTGATGGTTTCTATGCCCGTGACGCTTTCGACGAGAAACGCCTGGTTCTCGGCGCCGCGGCGGAATTTCTCGTCGAGCGTGCGGCGGAAGGCGGGGGTCGAGGCGAGCGACAGCAGCGCGTAAAGCGGCAGCGCGCCGACCACGATCCAGGCCAGCGTCGCGGAATAGACAAACATCACCGAGAGAAAGACGACGCAGAACGCGAGGTCGAGCACGAGCGTCATGCTCGAGGAGGTGATGAACTGCCGGATCGTCTCGAGCTCCCGAACCCGCGCCACGCTGTCGCCGACCCGCCGCGCCTCGAAATAGGCAAGCGGCAGCCGCAGCAGATGCCGAAACACGCGCGCGCCAAGCTCGACGTCGATGCGATTGCTGGTATGGGCGAAAAGATAGGCGCGCAGGCCCGACAGCAGCGCGTCGAACAGCGCGATCAACGCCAGGCCGGACACCATGACTTCGAGGGTCGATATGCCGCTATGGACAAGCACCTTGTCGATCACGGTCTGGAAGATCAACGGCGTCGCCAGGGCGAAGAGCTGGATGACGAAGGAGGCGAGCAGCACTTCCGCGAGAATGCGCCGATATTTTGCCGCGGCGCTCCAGAACCAGGCGAGATTGAATCGCGTCGCGGGATCCGAGGCCGGCGCGCGCTTGGCGAGAAGGATGAAACGGCCCGCTGATTCCGCCTCGAAGGCCGCGAAGGCGAGAAAACGCGGCGAGCTGTCCTCGGGGCCCTGGATCAGCGCGCCCTCGTCGGTGACCTTGCCGACGACCGCGAAGCCGCCGGCTTCTGAGCGCGACCAGCGCCGGCAGCGGCGCGCGCACGAGATTTTTGCGCGACAGCGCGACAGGCTTCGCCTTGATCGGGAACTTTCGCACGGCCCGAACTAGGTCGGTTTCAACCAGCGCGCCGGGTTTTCCGGCCTCATGCTGGATGCGCGCGGGATCGGCGACAATGCCCAGAAGATGCAGCGCGAGCGCCAGGGACCAGGCGCCGGAATCAGAACATATACGCGTCATCAGAACAAACCTCGCAACCAGCGCGAAGTCTAGGGCAATAGCTTTAGGGCAAAGTTAACCGCGCCCGCTGTTGCTTCGGGCGCGGCGGCTTTTTCTTCGGTGGCGGTTCCGCACGTCAATGCGCGGGGCTGGCCAGGGTCGGCGCTGCCATCGAAGCAAGTTGGGTCAGGCTCGACGTGACCGCGCCGGTCGAGACGATCGAGGCGGCCGCACTGGTCAATTTCGCGGCGGCAGCCGCGATCGCGACCGAAAACAGTTCGCTCGCCGAGGAGCCGCCGGCATCGGTCGCCTTGACGCAGAGGGTGAGGGTCGACGCCGTCGCCGGGGCCGTGCCGGAAAAGGTTTCGGTGGCGGCGTTGAATTTCAGCCAGCTCGGCAGAGCTGAACTGCTCGGCTGGGTCGCGGCATAGGTCATCGCCTCGCCATTCGGATCGACGAAGGTATTGGCCGCCAGCGCGAAGCTGAAAGCCTTGCCTTCAGCCAGGCTCTGGTTGGCGGTCTGCACTTTCACGGTCGGCGCGGCGGGCGCGATGTCGGAGAGAGAGAAATCGTCACTGGCCGACAGGCCGCTGGTATTGGTCGCGGTGACCGCGAGCTCTATGGCGCTGGCGCCGGCTGGCGGCGTCCCGGTGAAAGTCCGCGTCGTCGCATTGAAGCTCAGCCATGACGGCAGCGCCGAGCCGTTTTGCTGCTTGGCGGTCAGCTTCAGCGTCTCGCCCTGCGGGTCGGAGAAAGTGCTGGCGGCGAGTGTGAACGAGCCGCTTTTGCCATCGGTGAACGTCTGCGTAGCGGTCGTCGCCGCCAAGGGGGCGGAGGCCGGCGTAGTCACGGCGAAGGTCTCGGACGCCGACAATCCGCTGGTATCGGTTGCGGTGACGACAATGCTCAAGCCGGTCGTCGTATTGGCGACGGTTCCCGTGAAGACGCCCGTCGTGGCGTTCAAGCTGAGCCATGAAGGAAGGGCTGCGCCGGTCGAAAGCTTGGCCGAATAGGTCAGGGTCTCGCCTTGCGGATCGGTGAACGTCTTCGAGGGCAGCGCGAAGTTGACCGACGACCCGAGTTTCCAGGTCTGGCTGGCGGTCTGGCTGGTCAGCGTGGGGGCCGAAACATTTGTCGCGGCGCCAGCGTTGTCGACGGAGATGTAATCGTTGTCCGAGAGCAGCGTCGAAAGGCTCACCTCGAAAGTCGTGTCCCAACTCTGGCCGCCTTCCGTACCCCAGGGGTTGCGAATTTCGAGATTTCCGGTGGAGCTGTCATAGCCATAGATCGACATGGCGTGATCGGCGACGAGCGTCGTCTTGCCCGACGAATCCTTGGCGTTGGTGCTGGAGCAAAGGACCGCATCGTCGTGCGCGGAAAGATCGGAGATGACGGTTTGCAACACGTTGGACGTCGACAGGCCAAAAGTGTAGTTCGAATAGGTCAAAGAACTGTTCTGCACCGATGAATACCATGTCCCGCCATTCGCGCCGAAATCGGTAATCTTCGTGGCGCCAGTCAGCGCTTCGAGCGCATTGGCGGGCATTCCGCCGTTGCCGATGGTGCTGTAAGAGTTGCCATAATTGTACGTATTGCCGGTATCGACGCCTCCGGCCTGCAATTGCGCGAAAGCCTTTTCGGCGAGGCTCGCCCAGATGTTCGTGGCGCGATTGAATTCCGACCCGCCGTCGGCGAGGGAGGCGTTGACCGTCACATATTCGGCGACGCCATTGACGAAGAGGCGCACTCCATAAGTTCCATTGCCATTATTGGTGAACATCGACGTGATGTCGGAGGCGTTCTGGCTCGCGACTTCGGCGCAGCTCGACAGGAAATAGCAGTCGCCGAGATAGCCCTGGTTGACGTCGGTCATGCTCGGCCCGGCGGAGCCGAACGGGACATTGCTCATAGTGGAATAGCTGACCGAGAAGTAGGAGGAGCCGCCATTGATCGTCACTTGCGAACTCGGCAGGTCCGTTCCCAGGAACCATTTCCCCGTCAGTTCCGAAAGCTGGGTCGCGGTCGCGCCAGCGGCGAGATTGCCGAGGGCGACGGACGAAGCCGCGCCGCCGGTCCAGGTCGCGTTGGCGGCGTTGCCATTGACCAGTGCGTTGAACACATAGGTCAGATAGGCCGGACGTCGACATGCCCACGTTGAGATTGGCGGCGATCGTCTTGAGATCGGCGAATTCCTGGCTCGTCAGCTTGGACGTGGACGAGAGCGTCGCGTCGAGGTCGGTGAGCAGCTTGGTCAGGCCGGCTTCGCTGACGACGCCATTGACGTCGGCGGCGGCCATGTCGGCGGCGATCGAGGCCGTGCCGAGCTCGGAAACCCATGAGGGAGCGGACATCGATCCAGAGACTGCGGAGGTCGTGAGCGGGGTCGTCGCTACGGCCGAGCCGCTCGCGCCCGCCCCCGAGAGAACGGCAGAGAAAGCGACATTCGCAAGGGCGGCGGCCTGATCGAATGCGCCGATCAGGAAGGGATCTGGCGTTGCCGGCTGTAGAATCGCGTCGGAGGCCTGATCGCCCTTCAAGGATTTTTTGCTCAAGTCGATCGACATTGCCGCCTCTTTGATGGCGCGTCTCGGAACGGACGCGGAATGGATGGCGACAGGTTGCATCCGGGGTTGTATGCCCCCGTTTAATTCGATGCTTAAAATTGCAGCTATTTCGCCTTTTCCCAGGCAGGCTCAACGGCAGGTTAAAATCCGCATTACCCGCGTCATGTCGCGACATTTCGCTTGGTCGCCTGCCGGGACGCGCTTAATCTTGCGTGCCGTAAAGCGCCGCCGGCCGGCGCAGAGCCAAGGCCCAGAGCCAAGGGCCGGTCCGGGAGGACGACCCGTGAACGTGCAGGAATTCGGCGCGAGCGACGCCGCCCAAATTCTCGAAATGCAACGCCGCGCCTTTCTGGACGCCGGGCCGCCGTCGCTCGGCGAACGACGGCGGGATCTTGCCAAGTTGCGCGACGCCGTGCGCGGGGAGGCGGAAAATTTCGCCGAGGCCATTTCGGCGGATTTCGGCTGCCGCGCCCGGCAGGAGACGCTTCTGGCCGAAATATGGCCTGTCGTCGCCTCGTCGCGCCATGCGATCGCCCATCTCGCCTCCTGGATGCGGCCCAGGAAAGTGTCGGTCGGGGTCGACCTGCTGCCCGCCCGCGCCCGCATTCTCTCCCAGCCGCTTGGGGTCGTCGGCGTCATCAGCCCATGGAACTATCCGGTCCAACTCGCGCTCATGCCGATCATCGCAGCGCTTGCCGCCGGCAATCAGATCATGCTCAAGCCCTCCGAGCTGACGCCGCAAACCTCTGCCCTGCTGGCGGAAATGCTTGGAAAGCTGTTCCCGCGCGAGCAGGTTGCCGTCATTCGGGCGGCGCCGACGTCGGCGCCGCGTTCGCGGGCCTGCCCTTTGATCACCTGCTCTTCACCGGGTCGACGGCGGTCGGGAGGCGCGTCATGCAGGCCGCCGCCGCAAATCTGACGCCGGTCACGCTGGAGCTGGGCGGCAAATCGCCCTGCCTCATCGCAGAGGACGCGGATCTTGCCCAGGCCGCCGCCGGCGTGGCCAGCGGCAAATTGTTCAACGCCGGCCAGACCTGCGTCGCCCCGGATTATGTTTTCGTGCCCAGGGCCAAATGCGAAGCCTTCCTCGTCTTGCTCGAACAGAGGATCAAGACGCTTTATCCCAGGCTGCTTGAAAATCCGGACTACACATCAATCGTCAGCGACAGGCATTTCGGCCGGTTGACGGCATTGGTCGAGGAGGCGCGCGGGCGGGGCGCCCGCCTGATCGAGATCAATCCGGCCGGGGAGGCGCTTCCGCCGGACAAGCGGAAATTCGCGCCGACGCTCGTCGTCGACCCCGACGAGGATCTGGGCGTGATGCACGAGGAGATTTTCGGGCCGGTCCTGCCTGTCAAGACCTATGGCGCGGTCGAGGAGGTCGTTGCCTACATCAACGCCCGCCCGCGCCCGCTGGCCTTCTATTATTTCGGGGCGGACGGCAAAAAGCGCGACCTGATGCTGGAAAGAACCATTTCGGGTGGCGTCTCCGTCAATGACACCTTGATGCATTTCGTCACCGAGAACCTGCCCGTCGGCGGCGTCGGCGCTTCGGGAATGGGCGCCTATCACGGCGAAGACGGCTTTCGGACCTTTTCCCACCGCCGGGGCGTCTTCCTGCAAAGCCGGTTGAACGCGAAATCGCTGCTCGCGCCTCCCTATGGCCGCATCTACGAATTCATGCTGAAATTCCTGATCTGGCGATAATATCGCTCGAAAACCACAGGAAGCCCCCGCGATTTCTTGCAAAATTGCCGAACCGGCTTTGTCGGCGGCCATTCGCAGCATAAAATAGCCTCCCGACTCAATTCGATGCTATAGACGGGCCGCCGCACACGGTTCGACTATCTGCGTTGCGCGCCTCTGTTCAATCGGTAAAAACCCTCCGCATGTGGATTGTCAGCATAGCGCTCCGGCGCCCCTATACGTTCCTGGTCATGGCCTTCACCATCCTGCTGGCCACGCCTTACATGCTGTTGACCATGCCGACCGATATCCTGCCGGACATCAACATTCCCGTGATCAGCGTCATCTGGAATTATGCGGGCATGTCGGCGCAGGAAATGGGGAATCGCATCACCGGCCCCGCCGAACGCATCCTGACCACGACCGTCAACGACATCGAGCACGTTGAGTCCCAAAGTTATTATGGCGTCGCTGTCATCAAGATCTTCTTCCAGCCGGGTGCGAATATCGGCACGGCGATCGCCCAGACGCTGGCCAGCGAACAGGTCATGTTGCGGAGTCTGCCGCCAGGCACGACGCCGCCGCTGATCATCACCTATTCAGCTTCGGCCATTCCTGTCACACAGCTGGCCTTTTCAAGCACGACGCTGCCGGAACAGACGGTGTTCGACTCCGCCTTCAACGCCCTCAGGCCGCAACTGGTCACCATTCCCGGAGTCGCCATTCCCTTCCCCTTCGGTGGCAAGCAGCGCGTCATATCGGTCGATCTCGACAATACCGCCCTGCTTTCCAAGGGACTGTCGCCTCTGGACGTTGTCAACGCGATCAATGCGGAAAATCTCATTCTCCCCTCCGGCACCGCCAAAATGGGCCCGACCGAATTCACCGTCGGCCTCAACGGCTCGCCGCAAAGCATTGAGGGGCTGAATAATCTGCCGGTGCGCACGCTCAACGGCGCGGTCACCTACCTGCGAGAGGTCGGCCATGTCCGCGACGGCTTTTCGCCGCAGACCAATTTGGTGCGGCTCGACGGGGCGCGCGGCGTGCTGATGTCGATCCTGAAGACCGGTTCGGCATCGACACTGCGCATTGTCGAGGATCTCAAGGCGACCCTGCCCAAGGCCGAAAGACAATTGCCGCAGGGCATCACGGTGCGCGCGCTGTTCGACCAGTCGGTCTTCGTTCGCGCCGCCATTTCCGGCGTGTTTCGCGAAGCGCTGATCGCCGCGGGGCTCACCGCGGCGCTGATCCTGCTGTTTCTGGGCAACTGGCGGGCGACGCTCATCATCGCGGTGTCCATACCCCTGTCGATCCTGACCTCGCTGCTGATTCTCGATTTCCTGGGGCAGACGATCAATATCATGACGCTCGGCGGCCTGGCGCTGGCGGTCGGCATCCTCGTCGACGACGCCACCGTAACCATCGAAAATATCGAGCGGCATCTGCATCTGGGAACCGACCTCTACGAGTTCATCTACGAGGGCGCCGGCGAAATCGCGCTTCCGGCGCTCGTCTCGACGCTGTGCATCTGCATCGTCTTCACGCCGATGTTCTTCCTGACGGGCGTGTCGAAATTCCTGTTCGTGCCGCTGGCCGAGGCGGTTGTTTTCGCGATGCTCGCCTCTTACGTCCTGTCGCGCACGCTGGTGCCGACTCTCGCCCTGCTGCTGCTGCGCGCGCCCATAGCCGTTGATGGCCGCAGGAATTTTTTCGCCCGCGCCCAGCAGAAATTCGAAGCGCTGTTCGAGAAAATGCGCGGGGCCTATGTGGTCCTGCTCAGCATGCTGCTGCCGCGCCGCCGCCCCGTCGGCGCCCTGTTCTTTCTGTTCTGCATCGCCTCGCTCGGCTTGGTCTTCACGCTGGGCCAGGATTTCTTTCCGAGCGTCGATTCCCCGAGCATCCGCCTGCATATGCGCGCGCCCACCGGCACCCGCATCGAGGAGACGGCGCGGCTCGCCGACGAGGTGGACACATTCATCCGCAGCGAGATTCCGCCGGACGAGCTCGAGACCATTCTCGACAATCTCGGCCTGCCCTATTCCGGCATCAATCTCTCTTACAGCAATGCCGGCACGATCGGCACGCTGGACGCAGAAATCATGATCGCGTTGAAGGAGAAGCATCGCGCGTCGAAAGCCTATATCGACGCGCTGCGCAAAAAACTGCCGGAGAAATTTCCCGGCGTGGAATTCTTCTTCCAGCCCGCCGACATCATCACCCAGATTCTCAATTTCGGTCAGCCCGCCGCCGTGGATGTCCAGATTCTCGGCGTCAACATGCGCGAGAGCTTTTCGCGCGCTGCGCAACTGGCGCAGGAGATCAAGAAAATCCCTGGCGCCGTGGACGTCCATATCCTGCAAAGGCTTGATTTGCCGACCTTGCAGCTCGACATGGACCGCACCCGGCTGCAGCAGGTCAGTCTCACCGCAAGCACGCTGGCGCAGGATGTGCTGATCTCGCTGTCGGGCAGCAGCCAGACCTCGCCGGCCTTCTGGCTCAGCCCGCTGAATTTTATTTCCTACACTATTTCCGCGCAGACGCCGCAATATCGCATGAACACGATCGACGACCTGCTGCGCACCCCGATCGCCTCGGGCGTCGGCGCGCCGCAATTGCTCGGCAACCTGACCAGCGTGCGGCCCGAGTCGCAGGCGGCGATCATGTCGCACTACAACCTTCGCCCGGCGATCGACGTCTATGTCAGCGTCGAGGGCCGCGACCTCGGCGCGGTCTCCGCCGAAGTGGACAAGATCGTCGCCGCGGCGCGCGAAAAGCTGCCGCGCGGCTATGACATCGCGCTGCGCGGCCAGGCGCCGACGATGAAAAGCTCGTATCTCGGCCTCGGACGTCGGCGTGCTCGTCGCCATCGTGCTGGTCTATCTGCTGATCGTCGTCAATTTCCAGTCCCTGCTCGATCCCTTGATCATCATCAGCGCGCTTCCAGCGGCGCTCGCCGGCATCGTCTGGATGTTGTTCCTGACGGGAACGCCGCTCTCCGTGCCCGCCCTGACGGGGGCGATCATGACCACCGGCGTCGCCACCGCCAATTCCGTGCTGCTGGTTTCCTTCGCTCGCGAGCTCCTCGCCCGCGGCGAACAGCCGCTTGCAGCGGCGCTCGAAGCCGGCGCCACCCGCATCCGTCCTGTTCTGATGACCGCTTTCGCCATGATCGTCGGCATGATCCCCATGGCGCTCGGGCTTGGCGAAGGCGCCGAGCAGAATGCGCCGCTCGGCCGCGCCGTGATCGGCGGATTGATTTTCGCCACCTTCTCCACTCTGCTCTTCGTGCCGCTGGTCTTCGCCGGCGCCCATTCCTTCCGCCGCAGGACCCCCGCGCCGTGACGAAAAAATCTCACGAAAACATGGCGTTGCACAGCGACGACGGCCACATGCACTTGCCCAGGCGCGGCGCCATCTGGCGCGCCGCTCAGCGCGGCGCGCTGCTGTTTTGCGTCATCCTGGCGCTCGGCGCCGTGAAGGTGATCCTGACGCGCGGCTCCGCGCGGGCCGAACTGGAAGCGCGTTCGGCGGAGAGCCAGAAGATCTTCGTGAAAACCACCACGCCGACGCCGACAAAAAGTTCGGGCGCCCTGACCCTACCGGCCACCCTGCGCGGCGACAACGAAACAACCATATACGCGCGCGACAGCGGCTATATCCGAACCTTCCTGGTCGATATTGGCTCGCGCGTGACCAAGGGACAGACGCTCGCCGAACTCGACACGCCCGAACTCGACCAGCAATTGGCGCAAAACAAGGCGCAGCTGGAAAACGCCAAGGCCAATGTCGTGCTGGCGAAAGTTGCGCTGGAGCGCTGGAAAAAGCTTTTCGCCCAGGATTCGGTCGCCCGGCAGGATCTCGACACGCACCAGAACGCCTATGACACGTCCGTCGCCCTGCAGAACGCCGCCGAAGCCAATGTCCAGCAATTGCTGGAAATGACGGCCTTCAAGCACGTTCTGGCGCCGTTCGACGGCGTCATCACCCAGCGCAATGTCGATCTGGGCAACCTGATCAACGCCGGCGGCGGCGGCGTTGCGCTGTTCACCATGGCCAAGACCGATCCGCTTCGCGTCTTCATCGACCTGCCGCAGGCTTATTCTCAAAGCGTCGCGGTCGGCGACAAGGTGATCGTCACGCAGAGCGAATTGCCGGGCCAGGCCTTTCCGGGCCAGGTGGCGCGCATCGCCGGCGCCATCGACGTGACGACGCGCTCCCAGAAGGTGGAGCTTACGCTCGCCAATCCCGAGGGCAAGCTGACGCCCGGCGCCTATGTGCAGGTGTCGCTGCCGCTACGCCCCAAGGCGCCGCTGGCGATACCCGCAAACAGCCTGCTGTTCCGCGCCGAAGGGCCCAACGTCGCGGTGCTCGACAGCGAAAACCGCGTCCATCTGCAGCCCGTCGCCATCGCCAACGACCTCGGAGCGACGCTCGAAGTCTCCAAGGGAGTCGACACCAACGACCGGATCATCGTCAATCCGCCGGATTCGCTGGCCGAGGGCGATACCGTCCAGCCCTGACGCATATTGCCGGGGCGCCGGTCGGTTTTCTGACAAGTTTATGCGCCACAACAAAAAGCTGGGCGCGTTCGGCGAACGAATGTTCGCTGGTCGCGCTCCCGGCCACGACCAATTGCGCAGCCCTCGCGCGCCAGTCGCGGCTTGACGGGGTCCGGCAACTTGCTACTCTTCGCCGAGGCTGGGTCAAAAAACAAATAAACCGGCTGAATCGCGGCGCAACTCCTCCCGCGCCACATGCTTCGGAACGAGGCTGAATGTTCCAGATTCGCATCCACGGCCGCGGGGGCCAGGGCGTCGTCACCGGCGCTGAAATGCTGTCGATCGCCGCCTTCAACGAGGGGCGTCACGCCCAGGCCTTTCCCAGTTTCGGATCGGAGCGCACGGGCGCCCCCGTCGTCGCGTTCTGCCGCATCGCCGAAAAGGAAATCCGCCTGCGCGAACCGATCCAGGAGCCGGACTGCCTGATCGTGCAAGATCCGACTTTGTTCAAGGTCATCGACGTCTTCTCCGGATTGCGCAAGGATGGCTTTCTGCTCGTCAACTCCAACAAGAGTTTCGAGGAACTGCACATAGCGCAGACGGCGAACAGCCTTCCGCGCGGCCATGCCGTCATCGTCCCGGCCACGGAACTGGCGCTGAAACATGTCGGACGTCCCCTGCCGAACGCCGCCTTGCTCGGCGCCTTCGCCGCGCTGGCCGGAATCGTTCACCTGGACAGCGTCCGGCAGGCGATCGAACGGGCTTTTCCCGGCCGCATCGGCGCGGCCAATGTCGCCGCCGCCACCGAGGCCCATGATCTCGTGATGGCGCAACAAAAAGCTGTGGCGCCGATTTGAGGAGCTGCTTGATGCTGAAGCAAATCGAAGGGTCGCACGCCATGGCCGAGGCCATAGCCCTGTGCCGGCCGGAAGTGATCTGCGCCTATCCGATCACGCCTCAAACGCATATCGTCGAAGGCATCGGCGACCTGGTCAAGGACGGCAGCCTCGTCAATTGCGAATTCATCAATGTCGAGAGCGAATTCGCGGCGCTGTCGGTCGCCATCGGCGCCTCGGCGGCGGGGGCCCGCGCCTATACGGCGACAGCCTCCCAGGGCCTTCTGTTCATGGCGGAAGCTGTCTACAACGCCTCTGGGCTGGGCTTGCCGATCGTGATGACGCTCGGCAATCGCGCCATCGGCGCGCCAATCAATATCTGGAACGACCATTCCGACGCCATGGCGATGCGCGACGCCGGCTGGATGCAGCTGTTCGCCGAAACCAACCAGGAGGCGGTGGACCTGCACATCCTCGCCTTCCGGCTGGCGGAAGAACTGTCCATGCCGATCATGGTCTGCGTCGACGGCTTTATCCTGACGCACGCGATGGAGCGCGTCGACATTCCCGACCAGGCCTCGGTGGACGCCTTCCTGCCGCCCTATGATCCGGTGCAGGTTCTCGACCCCAGGGAGCCCGCGTCGATCGGCGCCATGGTCGGCCCGGAAGCTTTCATGGAAGTGCGCTTTCTCGCCCATTACAAGCAGACCCAGGCGCTGCGCCTGATCCCGAAATTCTCGGCTGATTTCGCCGAATTGTTCGGGCGCGAATCCGGGGGGTTGGTGCGCCCCTATCGCGTCGAGGACGCCGAGACGCTGGTCGTCGCGATGGGCTCGGTCTGCGGCACGATCAAGGACGTGATCGACGAGATGCGCGAGGAGGGCCAAAAAATCGGCCTCGTCACGCTTGTCGCCTATCGCCCCTTCCCGGTCGAAGCGCTGCGCGATGCGCTGGCGCAGGCGAAAGACGTGGTTGTAGTGGAGAAAAGCATCTCCGTCGGCATGGGCGGCCCGCTCGCCAACGATGTCGACATGGCCTTGCGCAACCTGCCGCAGCCGCCGCGCCTGCATTCGGCCGTCGCGGGCCTCGGCGGCCGCCCGATCACCTGCGCGTCGTTGCGCCGCCTGTTCCAGCAGGCTGTCGATCAGCCCTGGGAAAGCACGCATTTCCTCGATCTCAACGACCGAATCGTCGGGCGCGAGATCCACCATGCCCGGAAAACCCGCCGCTCGGGCTCGACCGCTGAAAACATCCTCAAGCAACTCGCCGCCGAATCCAACATTCCCGCCGAGTGAGGCCAGCCATGACCGACGCCGAAATCATCGCGCCCGAGGAAGCTTCGCAAAAGCTCAAATATTACCAGAAGGGCACCTTCACCGTCGGCAACAGGCTGGTGGCGGAAGACGAGCGCTCCGTGCAGGCGTCGCTGGAGCGGTCGAACGCCTTGACCTGCGGCCACCGCGCCTGCCAGGGCTGCGGCGAGGCGCTTGGCGCGCGCTACGCCATCGACGCGGCCATGCGGGCGTCGGGCAATAATCTCATCGCCGTCAACGCCACCGGCTGCCTCGAAGTTTTCACCACGCCTTATCCCGAGACATCCTGGCAATTGCCTTGGCTGCATTCGCTGTTCGGCAACGCCGCGGCGGTGGCGACCGGCGTCGCCGCGGCCATGCGGGTGAAAAATCGCCATGAAGTCCGGGTCGTCGCGCAAGGCGGCGACGGCGGCACCACCGACATCGGCTTCCAGTGCCTGTCCGGCATGTTCGAGCGCAACGACGACGTGCTCTACATCTGCTACGATAACGAAGGCTACATGAACACCGGCGTGCAACGCTCCTCGGCAACGCCGCCGACCGCGCGCACCGCCACCACGCCCGCGCTCGGCCCCGAGCCGGGCAATGTGTTCGGCACGGGCAAGTCCGTGCCGAAGATCGCCGTCGCGCATAACATTCCCTATGTCGCCACCGCCACCGTCGCCGACCTGCACGATCTCGAACGCAAGGTGACCAAGGCCATGTCGATCCATGGCGCGCGCTATATCCAGATCAACGTGCCCTGCCCGCTCGGCTGGGGCGCGGCGTCGCACGACACGATCCGCCTCGCGCGCATGGCGGTCGAATGCGGCCTCTATCCGATCTTCGAGGCCGAGCACGGCAAGGTCACGCATGTCCGGAAGATCAGGCGTAAAATCCCGGTGACGGACTACATGCGGCCGCAAAAACGTTTCGCGCATCTGTTTCGCGACGGGCATGAGGATCCTCGCGTCGCCCGCATGCAGGCGATGTGCGACGCCCATATCGCGGAATATGGGCTTCTCGACGCTGACGACGAAATCTGAGGACAGGGCGACCATGGAGCATCCCTTCGCCACCACGCTCGACGCAGGCACGTCGCTGGCCAACCACACGGGATCGTGGCGCACGGTCCGGCCGGAATATGTGCGGCGGCTGCCGCCCTGCAACCACGCCTGCCCCGCGGGCGAGGACATCCAGGGCTGGCTGGCCCTGGCCGAAAGCGGCACCTACGAGGAGGCCTGGCGCTCGCTGACGCAGAACAATCCGCTGCCCGCCGTGATGGGACGCGTCTGCTATCACCCCTGCGAAAGCGCCTGCAATCGCGCGGCGGTCGACAGTTCCGTCGGCATCAATTCGGTCGAGCGTTTTCTCGGGGACATGGCGATCGACAAGGGCTGGAAATTTGCGCCGCCCGCCGCGACGACAGGCAAGAAGGTTCTCATCGTCGGCGCCGGTCCTGCAGGGTTGTCGGCCGCTTATCAGCTTGCACGGCTCGGCCACGCCGTGACGATCAGGGAAGCCGGCCCCGCGCCCGGCGGCATGATGCGTTTCGGCATTCCGAAATATCGCCTGCCCCGCGAAATCCTGGACGCGGAAGTGCGGCGCATCGCCGATCTCGGCGTGACCATTCTCTATAATTCCAAGGTGGAGAACATCCACGACGCGATGCGCGCTGAAAACTTCGACGCGTCCTTCCTCGCGGTCGGCGCGCATATCGCCAAACGCGCCTATATCCCCGCGGGCGAGGCGGCCAAGGTGCTCGACGCCGTGCAGGTGCTGCGCTCGATGGAGGGCGAGGAAACGCCCCTGCTCGGGCGCCGCGTCATTGTTTACGGCGGCGGCAACACCGCGTTCGACGTGGCGCGCACCGCCAAGCGGCTCGGCGCGGAGGAGGCGGTGATCGTCTATCGCCGCACGCGTGAAAAAATGCCGGCGCACGATTTTGAACTCGAAGAGGCGCTGGAAGAAGGCGTGCTGATGAAATGGCTCTCGACGATCAAGAATGTCGAGGCCGGATCGATCACCGTCGAAAAGATGGCGCTCGACGAAAAAGGCTTTCCGCAGCCCACCGGCGAATATGAAACGCTCGAAGCGGATTCGGTCATTCTCGCGCTGGGGCAGGACGTCGATCTTTCGCTTTTGCAGGGCGTCGAGGGGCTGGAGATCAAGGACGGAACCGTGCAGGTCGGCGCGGACATGATGACCGGCGCCCGCGGTATTTTCGCGGGCGGCGACATGGCGCCGTCCGAACGCACGGTGACGGTCGCGGTGGGCCACGGAAAACTTGCCGCGCGCAACATCGACGCCTTCCTGGGCAATGAGACCTACGTCCATCCGGCGCCGCACGAACTCGCGACGATCGACAAGCTGAACACGTGGTACTATGGCGAAGCGCCGAAAACGCTAAGGCCCGTGCTGGAAATGGCGCGGCGCACCTCGACCTTCGAGGAAGTGGTGCAGGGACTCGACGCCGGCAACGCGCTCTACGAGGCGCGGCGATGCCTGTCCTGCGGCAATTGCTTCGAATGCGACAATTGCTATGGCGTCTGCCCCGACAATGCCGTGACCAAGCTCGGCCCCGGCAAGGGATTTTCCTTCAAATACGACTACTGCAAGGGCTGCGGCGTCTGCGCCCAGGAATGCCCATGCGGCGCCATCGCCATGGTTCCCGAAGCGATCTAGCGGATAAAAGCGACGCTTGGCGCTGATTGCGAATGACCGGGAATGGCGGAAAGCGTTAGGCCGCCGACGTCGCCGGCAAAGCCGTCTTCGCGAGGGATTGCGGACATAGGCAGAGATTTGCACCTGAAGTCTGTTCCGGCCAAGCCATTGATCGGCTTGGCCCAAATTATCGGTTCAGAAATGTTGAGATATGCACACTCACGGAACCGCATTATGAGGAAATCGAGGATGGACTTCTGTCTTCCACAATCCGTAGAACCGTTCGGGTAGAATTGCTGGACAAAATGCTATCGTGACGCCATGGCCGCCGACAAACTTCCCCTTCTGAGTTTCTCAAACGCCGCCGCCTTCGAGGATTGGTTGGCAACCCAGCCCCTCAATTCTCAGGGTGCTTGGCTCAAGTTCGCAAAGAAAGTCGCTGCAGAGGCAACACTTAACAAGTCGGACGCCATTGATCTCGCGCTTGCGCACGGCTGGATCGATGGGCAGTTGGGCAGTGTGGATGAGTTTTATTTCAAGACGCGTTTCACGCCACGAAAACCCAAGAGCACGTGGTCGAAAATAAACTGCGAGCGGGTCAAGAAACTGATCGAATTAGGCCAAATGACACAAAATGGACTAGCGCAGGTTGACGCGGCAAAAGCGGACGGGCGATGGGAGGCCGCCTACCCATCACAAAGCATGGCAATCCCTCACGCTGACTTGCAGGCCGCGCTGGATGGCGACCCTAGCGCTCGTCGGGTGTTTGACACTTTGGACTCTGCGAATCGCTACGCCATTATCTATCGGGTGCATCAAGCGAAGACCGCGGAAAAACGAAAAGCGAAGATTGTTGAACTCATGGCGATGCTTCGTCGCGGCGAAACGATCCATCCTCGCCGCGTCGCACGTGGCTCAAGTTCATGAATATTCGGGTCGCCTCGCGCGGCGTGAATGCCGCTGAAGGCTCATGAAGAGACACTCGCCAACCTCGTCACGATGGTCAGCAATGAGCCGTGGGCGGCGTCGCATCCGGCGCCGCGCCTGTGGTTTTGGCCGCTAGCCCGCGATCCAGTTGCCGTGAAACCCCGGCGGAACTCGTCGGGGAACATGGATTTCCGCCAGCGGCGCGCCTGCGAAATCGCGCAAAGTCGAGAATGACGAAATCCGTGGCGTCCTTCGCCTTGTCGAGCACGAATCCCATCAGCCAGCCGTCGTCCTCGGCCGAGTCGGCCGAACGGGGCGCGAAGACGAATTCACCCGGCAGCTTGTCCGGGCCGAAGTCCCGAACCTCGCGACCGCCCGTCTCCAGATCGTGCTTGAACAGGCGCGTGTCGCCGATCAGTCCAGCCCGCCCGGATTTGATCGCCAGCGTATAGGCGAAGCGATAGGGCCTGCCGGTTCGCCGCTCGTCGATGCGCGGGAATTCCTGGGCCTCCTCGTCCGTGACCCGCCGCGCGACGCTGCGCGCCGTGGGGTCGATGGTCCAGCGCTCGAAGGTAATGCGGGTGGAATCCGGCCCCTTGGCGCCGTAGGCGAACATCCTGTCATGGACGCAGGCGTCGAAGATGATTTTGCCGTCCGGCAATTCATAGGCGTTGGCGGGATGGAAGACATAGCATGGCGCAACATCGCACCAGACGATCTCGCCCCCCTCGCGCGGCAGAAGGCCGACGCGCGCCTTGTGGCCCGGGTTCCAGGCATAGGGAAATTCGTCACCTGCGAGCAGCGCCCTCATCGAAAAGGTCACGGGAAGATCGAGCACGATGACGTGGTTTTTCGTGATCATGCAATCGTGGATCGAAGGCCCGTGCTCGACGGCGATCGACTGTTCCCGGCGAATGCGGCCATCTTTGCCGACGATCACATAGCGCACCAAATCCATCACTTGGCCGTCATAGCAGATCGCATGCATCTCGCCGGTTTCAGGATCGACATGCGGATGAGCGGTGAAACCCGAGGGAAGAGCGCCCTCGAAAGGGCGATGCGCAATCGTTGCAAGATCGCCGTCCAGCTCGACCGGATAGCGCGCCGGCCTCGACCAGCGCCAGGATCTTCCCGGCGTGGCCGATGACATTGGTATTGACCGTGTCGGAGGCGCCGCGACGCGGCCCCGACGCGGGCGGCTCGCCGAGCGCCGCGCTGACATGATCCGAACGCACCCAGCGGTTCTTGTACCAGAGCGCCTTGCCATCCCTCAGGCGCAGGCCATGGACCATGCCGTCGCCGACAAACCAGTGATAGGTGGCGGGATTGGGGGCGACGGGATTGGGCCCATTGCGCATGTAGCAGCCGTCAAGCTCCATCGGAATGGCGCCGGCAACCCCGAGTTCTTCGATCGTCGCCTCGTCCCCGACCGGCCTGTACACGCCCGTCAGGTAGGGGTTGGAGGCCGCGATGCGTGGCCGCCAGCGGTTAAATCTGGCGACGGACATCACGCCCTCGGTCACCGCCTTGCGGATCAGCATTTCAACTGCACTGGCCATTGCAATGTCCCTCGGCGCGCGGATGTTAATACAATTAACATTAATGCCGACGACCCGTTCGTCAACCCGTTTCATCCCTGCCCGCTTCACATTGACGGGAAGCGCCATGAGCCAACCTTCGCAGAAACAATCGATCAGCCGAGCTTGCAGCAACTGGCGCCTTTCCTGTATGGCCCATGCCGCATCAATCAAAGGACGACCATGACGGGCCGAACCAAAGTCGCTTTCCTCGCCGATAAAATTCTTGACGATCTTCGCATGATCCCGCGAGCCTATGCCTTGCTTGACCGCATCGTCGCCAATGCGGAGGCCGTCGACGCGACCGAAGACGTTCCCGCGGGACTGGCGGCCGCATGGCGGCCGCTGATGATTTCGGCGATCGCCTTCTGCGAGCGCCTCGCCACGCGCATCGACGGCGTCGTCATCGAGACGGATTTTGACGGTGTCGATCTCTGCGACATCACTTTCGACGACGCCGATATAGCCGCGCTAAAGCTGTTTGCCCGCGACCCGCACTATGCCGCCATCGCTCCGGAAGCTCTCGATATCGTCCGCCAGTGCCGTCATATCCAGGCGCTTCTCTACGTCGAAGAGATTGGCGTGGCCGCCTAGAACCTGTTCGGTGAACTCCGGTTCACCGAACAGGATCTAGTTTGTTGTTTTCACGCATATTCGCTAACGCGGCCCTTCGGGTCTTACCGCGAACCGGAATCCACTTCACTCGAAAATGCTTGTCTTATGACTTTCTGCGGAATTGCTCGATCGACTCGACGATCGCGATGGCGAAGCCGTCCCAGCCCTTGACGCCGACGGTCTGGATCGCCGTCGCACAGAGGCGGCCATCGCGCCCGGCTTGCGCGAAGAAGCGGCGCACGCCTTGCGCGTCTGCATTCTCGCTGGCCGAGTCGAGCACGGCGCCGTTGCGCACGACATTGTCGACGATAACGACGGTTCCGACGCGAGCGAGCCGCAGCGCCCAATCGACGTAAGCGGGTATGCTCGCCTTGTCGGCATCGATGAAGACAATGTCGAAAGCGCCCTCGCCTTCAAGCGTCGGCAGCGTTTCGAGCGCGGGCCCGACGCGGATGTCGACCTTGGCCCCCTGCCCCGCGCGCTCGACGTTGCCGCGCGCCACCGCGGCGTGTTCGGGCGACGCCTCCAGAGTGACGACAAGGCCGTCGTCGGGAAGCGCGCGGGCGAGCCAGATCGTCGAATAGCCGCCAAGCGTCCCGATTTCGAGCGCGCGCCGCGCGCCGATCATGCGGGCAAATAAATAAAGCAGCTTGCCCTGCGCCGGCGAAACATCGATGGCCGGCAAGCCCGCCGCCTTGTTGGCCGCCAGAGCGGCTTCGAGCGCGGGATCGGCGGGAAGCAGCGTTGCTGCGATATAGGCGTCCATCTCCCCCCAGAGCGTCGAATCCATCGCGAACCGTCCCATGCTAGAGCTCGTGCTTCAGCGCCACCCTATAACCCTCAGGCGAGGCCGCCGTTGCGGCAGGCGGCGAGGAAGAAAGCGCTGCGTTCGGCGACGCAGGCGTCAATCTCGCCGTACAGCGCGTCGAGGCTCTCGCCCGACAAGGCGCGGATGAGCGGCGGCAGCAGGATCAGGTCTGCGAATATGCGCGCCGCAGCCAGACATCGACCGCCAGCCTTGGCCGGCACGCCGAAATCGCCGCATTCCGCGACTTCGGCCAGCAGTTCCGCCACGGTTTCCTGGCCGCGCCGCCGCGCCATTTGAGAAAGGCCCCCCACGAGATCGGGAAACCGGCGCGCCTCCGCCAGGGCCACTCGGTAAAGTCCGACAAAATCCGGCGACAGCGTCTCGCGCAACATGGCCGCGCCTATGCTGGCAAGCCGCTCCTCGAGCGTCGATCCCCCAGGCTTGAACCCGCGCAGCCTGGCGTTCTTAAGGGCGATCCCCTGCTCCACGGCGGCGGCGAACAGGGCCTGTTTGTTCGGATAGCGCGCGTAGATCGACGGCTTGCCGGACCGCGCGGTCTGCGCGATCAGGTCCATGCTCGCGCCGTCAAACCCGTGCTCGAGGAAGACGCGGCGCGCAGCTTCCAGAATGCGCTCCTCGATCTCGCCGGCGCGCTCGAGCGGCGGCCGTCCGATTCGCGCCGCATTTTTTCCTCGCGAAATTTTAGCGGCTGTCGCGGCCGGTTCTGACCTGTCCATTTGCTCGCCTACCACCGTCGCCGATCCGGGATTGGCGACTTTCCTCGCCATCATATAGGAGCATCACATCTGCGTGTAAAGAGAACGAAACCGTATCGTTCACTATTGACGCCATTGAAAATACGTCCTAATTATCGAAACGACACCGTTTCGTTTCAATAGCGCGAGCTGAACTGGGCTCCGCCGCCATGCCGGAGAAGCAGGATGCTGAAGGACGTCAACGCCGAGGCCACCCTTGATCTGGACGATCATATCGCGACTGCGTTCCCTCAAAACGACGAGTGGAAGGCGGAACTGGAGCCGCCGCCATCCTTCGCGGACGCGCGCTTCGCCGAACGGGAAGCCCTCCATGCTCCGGAAGCGCCCCGGCGGCAGGCGGACGAAGCGCCGGCCCGCAAAAAAGCAGGCCTGCTGCGCCGACGCCCGCTCGCTGCGGCGTCTGGCGCGCTGCTGATCGCCGCCACCGTTGGCGGCGGCAGTCTGTGGTATGACTACGGCAATCATTTCGAGAGCACCGACGACGCCTTCATCGCCGCGCGGCAGATCGCAATTGCGCCGAAAATCGCCGGCTATGTGAGCGCCGTCCCCGTCACCGACAACCAGCATGTCGCCGCAGGCGAGACGATCGCGCGCATCGACGACCGCGATTACCGCGTGGCGCTCGCCCAGGCCGAGGCTCAGGTCGCCGCCGCCGCAGCCAGCATCGAGACGATCGACCAGCAGATCGCCGTGCAGACCGCGCAAATCGAGTTCGAGCAAGGCGCAGGTCGATCTGGCGCAGGCCGCGCTGACCTTCGCGCAGCAGCAGGCCTCGCGCTACGCGACGCTGGCGAAATCCGGCGCGGGCTCGGTCCAGAACGCCCAGCAGTATAATTCGCAGCTTGGACAGCAGCAGGCGTCGGTGAAAAGCGCTGAAGCGGCCGCCGTCGTCGCCGAACGCCAGATCGGCGCGCTCAAGGCGCAGCGCGCCAGCGCCGAGGCCAGCCTCGCGCAGGCCAATGCACAGCGCGACCAGGCGCGGCTCAATCTTTCCTATGCCAATGTCGTCGCCGCCGAGCCAGGCCGCGTCGTCAGCCTCAGCGCCGCGCCGGGCGAGTTCGCCTCCTCCGGAACCGGCCTTGCCATGTTCGTTCCCGACACAATGTGGATCACGGCCAATTTCAAGGAGACCCAGCTCGACGCGATGCGGCCGGGCCAACCCGTGACGCTGCGCGTGGACGCCTATCCCGAGCGGCGGCTCCGCGGCCATGTCGCGAGCGTGCAGCCGGGCTCCGGCACGGCCTTTTCCCTGTTGCCGGCGCAGAACGCGACGGGCAATTACGTCAAGGTGGTGCAGCGCGTGCCGGTCAAGATCGTCTTCGACAATCCGCCTTCGGACGTCGCGCTGGGTCCGGGCATGTCGGTCGTCCCGGACGTGCGCGTTGACGCGAGCCCCTCGCTCTATGAGCGCCTGGCGGCATTCCTGGGCGGGAGGGCGGCATGAGCGCGACCACCTTAGCCCGGGCCGTTCCGCCGCCGGCGATCGAGACGACAGTCAACCCCTGGGTGATCGCCGTCGTGGTCGCGCTTGCGGCTTTCATGGAAGTGCTCGACACGACCATCGCCAATGTCGCGCTGCGCTATATCGCCGGGGGCCTGGGCGTCAGCGAGGACGAGTCCTCCTGGGTTGTGACCACTTATCTCGTCGCCAACGCCGTCATCGTCACGGCGACAAGTTTTCTGGCGAAAAAGTTCGGCCGCAAGACCTTCTTCCTGGCCTGCCTCGGCCTGTTCACCCTGAGTTCGGTCCTGTGCGGCTTTGCCTGGAACCTGCAATCGCTGCTGCTGTTCCGCGTGATGCAGGGCGTCGCGGGCGGCGGCATGGTGCCGGTGGCGCAATCGATCCTCGCAGATTCCTTTCCGCCCGAAAAACGCGGCCAGGCTTTCGCCTTGTTCGGCATAGCCGTGGTCGTCGCGCCCGTCGTCGGGCCAACCCTCGGCGGCTGGCTGTCCGACAACGCCTCCTGGCACTGGTGCTTCCTGATCAATGGCCCGGTCGGCCTGTTCGCGATGGCGCTGATCTATGCGCTGGTGAAGGAGCCCAAGCCGGAAGCGCATGACGCCCGCTTCGACACGATGGGCTTCGTGCTCGTCGCCCTGTTCCTGGGCGCGCTCGAAATGGTGCTCGACCGTGGCCAGGTCGAGGACTGGTTCGGCTCGCATTTCATCGTCGCCTTCACGGTCCTGTCGGCGATCGCGTTCCTGCTGATGGTTCCCTGGGAGCTCACGCGAAAAAATCCGCTCGTCGACCTGCGCATGATCGCGACACGCCAATTTGGCGCCTGTTTCGTCGTCATGGGCGCGACCGGCGCCATCCTGCTCGCGACGACCCAGTTCATGCCGCAACTCGTGCAGGAGGATTTCGGCTACACGGCGACCTGGGCGGGCCTCGTCCTGTCGCCAGGCGGCGTCATCGCCATGGCCATGATGTTCGCGGTCGGAAAACTGTCGCAGCGGGTGCAGCCCAAATATCTGATCGCCGTGGGCGCAGCGATCGCCGCGCTTTCGATGTTCGTCCTGACCAATCTCACCGCCGATCTCGATTTCTGGTTCTTCGCCAAGGCGCGCATGATCGTCAGCGTCGCGCTGCCGCTGATCTTCATTCCGATCACGGCCGCCTCCTATGACGGGCTGCCGCAAGGCAAGACCGACATGGCCTCCGCGCTGCTCAACGCCGCGCGCAATACCGGCGGCTCGATCGGCGTCTCGCTCGCCTCGAACGTGTTGGCGCATCGGGAGCAATTCCATCAGAGCCGACTCGCCGAGGGCGTCATTCCCTCCAGCGTCGCCTATCAGCAGACGCTCGATCACATGACGCAATTTTTTGTCGCGCAAGGGTCGTCGCTTGTGCAGGCAAAGCAGCAGGCTTTCGCCTGGATCGGCCAGCAGGTGCAGCAGCAGGCTTCGCTCCTCGCCTATACCGACGTGTTCTGGACGCTGATGCTGGTCTCGCTCGCCGCCGTCCCGCTCGCGCTCATGTTGCGCAAGGTCAAGCTGGACGGCGCCGCGCCGATGGGACATTGATCGATCAGCTTGCGGCGAGCATGTTGATCGCGCCCTTGCGCGACAGCGCCTTGACGACGACGCCGTGGCCGTCCCGAACCAGGGAGACGTCGAGCGATCCCTCGCCGATCGACAGGCCGCGCAGCACGACTTCGTCCAGGAATTGCGGCAGGACCGGGTGGTCGAACCTGATGTGGCTGTTTTGACAATCGAAGCCGAGACCGATGCAGGATTCGAGCATGGACAGGGGGGCCGCCGCCGCCCAGGCCTGCGGCGCGCAGGCAACGGGATAAAACGTCGGACCCTGCCCGCGCTGGCGCGCGAAGCCGCAGTACAACTCGGGCAGCCGGCGCAAGTCGATATAGGTCGAGGCGGCATTGACGCCTTCGAATACGCGCGCCGCTTCGCGCCGGAACCCATAACGCGCGAAGCCGGCGGCGACGATCGCATTGTCATGCGGCCAGATCGAGCCATTGTGGTAGCTCATCGGATTATAGCGGCTTTCGGTCGAGGCGATGGTGCGCACGCCCCAACCTGAAAAAGAAGTCGAGTCCGTCAAAGTCGCGACGACGGTCGAAGCCCGTTCGGGATAGGCGATGCCGGTGAACAGCGCATGGCCGGCGTTGGATGAGCGCACGCGGCATGGCTTTTTCTCGCCGTCGAGCGCCAGCACGTATGTGCCGAGGTCCTCGTCGAAAAAGGCGGCGTCGAACCGACGGCGCAGGTCTTCCGCCTTTTTGAGCCACGCCTCGGCCTGCGCCGGCAGGTCGAGCGTGCGCGATATCTCGGCCGCGGCTTGCCAGGCGCCAAAGACATAGGCCTGCAGCTCGACAAGCGCGATGGGCCCGCGCGCGAGCGAGCCGTCGGCGTGGAAGATGGAATCGCCGCTGTCTTTCCAGCCCTGGTTGACCAGCCCTTCAGACGTCCTGCGCCCATATTCGACAAAGCCGTCGCCGTCGCGATCGCCCTCCGCCTCGATCCAGCGCAGGGCGGCCTCGATATTCGGCCAGATCGCGCGAATGGTCGGAACGTCACAGGTGCGCGCGAGATAGGCGCCCGCCAGCATGACGAAGAGCGGCGTGGAATCGATACTGCCGTAATAGCGATGGAAAGGCACTTCCCCGAGCAGCGCCATTTCGCCGTTGCGCGCCTCGTGGAGGATTTTCCCCGGTTCGGAATCGGCAGCCGCATTGAATTCGGTCGCCTGGCAGGCCGCCAGATAGCAAAGCGCGCCGCGCGCGATGGCCGGATCGAGCCAGAGCGTCTCCATCGCCGTTATCAGGGCGTCGCGTCCGAACGCCGTGCTGAACCATGGAATGCCCGCATAGGGAAAAGGACCCTGCGGCGTGTCGCTGACCAGCATGGCGAGGTCGGCAACGGAGCGGCGCAGGGTCTCGTTGAAGATCTCGTTGGAGGCCGTGATCGTCGCCGCGCGTCTCGAAGAGGCGCGAAGCGCGCGTCGCGCGTCGCGCAGGGCGGCGAAGAAGGCGTATCGTGTCGACTGATTGGCCTTCTCCGGTCCGCAGCGGATTTCGACAAAGACCAGCCGCTTCTCCATCGGCGCGAGGTCCAGGTCGATCTGCGCCTGCTCCCCATCGATTTCGGCAGGCGCCGGTTCGAAGCGAAGGCTCGTGCAGCGCTTCAGATGATCGAGGCCGGTATAGCGCAGGGTGACGCTGTCGCCGTTGATGTCCGGCGGCTGCATGGCGCCGCGCGCTTTCCTTCGGCTGCCGCGCACTTCGAACAGATCGGCGAAATCGGAGGAATAATTCATTCCGATGCGGACGCGGCGCGGCTCATTGTCGTAATTGCGCACCGCAAGCCGCTCGTAGCAGGCGCCATTCCACAGGAAGCGCAGGCGGCGGATATGGATGAGGTCGTGCTCGAGCACGCGCGCGCCCCCCGCGTCATAAAGGTCGGGGTTGGTCAGGTCGAAAATCAGCGCCGCATTATCGTCCCGCGGCGTGGAGCTGAGCAGCATCGGCCGCTCGCCGTCGATCGTCAGGCTGAAGAACGACAGGTAGCGCGTGTCGAGGTGATAGAGACCCTCAGGATTGCCCTGACCGCCGAGAGCGTCGCCATTGTGGTCGAACAGGCCGAATGTGTCGCCATGTTTCAAGACCCGCGGCCTCCGTTCCTGCAGCGAGGCGGCGGCGGGGATGAAGAACTGCGCCAATTTCGCCGTCCCGGACGCGCCGGCGGCGATATCGGCCATGTCTCCGCTGTTGACCGTCTGCATGGTGACCCCCGAGCAAGAAATCTCGCGCTTGCGAAATCGCCGGAGCGCGCTGTCATGTGGCACCGCACACCGGGCAATCAAGCGGCGGCGCCAAAACATCAGGGCGTTTTCGCGCGAAAAAACATCCCGGTCGCGCGAAGAAGATGTTTTAAACCAGAGTCTTCTAAGCCGCCTGCCGCGCGAGGCGGTCGAGCTCGCGGCTGATCAATTCGCGATAGGCACCATCGCCGCGCATAAGAATATCAGGCGCGCCGTCCTCGACCACCCGGCCGGATTGCATCACGACAATGCGGTCGAAATTGCGGAGGGTCGAAAGCCGATGGGCGATGGCGATGACGGTGCGTCCCGCCATCAGCCTTTCGAGCGCGGAGCGAATGGCTTCCTCCGATTCGCTGTCGAGCGCGGAGGTGGCTTCGTCGAGGATGAGCAGCGGAGCGTCCTTCAGGAAGGCGCGGGCAATGGCGATGCGCTGGCGTTGGCCGCCCGAAAGCTTTATTCCGCGATCCCCCACCATCGTCTCGAGACCGTCGGGCAGGTTTTCGATGAAAGGCCGGCAACGCGCCGCCGTCGCCGCCGCCCAGATCTCCTCGTCGCTCGCATCAGGCCGGCCATAGCGAATATTCTCCATCAGCGTGCGGTTGAGCAGCGCCGTGTCCTGCGGCACGACGGCGATCGCCTGCCGCAGGCTGTCCTCGGTCGCGAGCCCTATGTCCTGGCCGTCGATCAGGATGCGTCCGGACTGGACCCGGTAGAGGCGCTGGACCAGCGCAACGAGCGTCGACTTGCCGCCGCCCGACGGACCGACCAGGCCGACCCGCTGTCCCCTGGTGATGTCAAGAGTCAATCCGTCAAAGACCGCGCTGTCGGCGGAATAGCCGAAACGCACGTTCTCCAGGCTCACGCGCGCGCCATTGGGCGCCAGCGCCGCGGCTTGGGGATGATCCTTGAGCTCATGCGGCGACAGCAGGGTTTTCAGAGCCTCCGACAGGCGCGCCATATGCTGGGTCACATCGACCAGCGCCACCGCAAGATCGCGCGTCGCGCTGAGCAGGGACAGGCCGAGGGTGCAGACCAGCACCACGTCGCCGGCGGTGGCGCGGCCGTCCTGCCACAGGGTGATCGCCCAGGCGAGCAGCGACAGCGTTCCGACGATGACGACAAGCGCATGCAGCAGCCGCAGCTTTTCAAGATAGCGCAGGCTGCGCTTGCGCGCCTGCATTTCCGCGGCGATGGTGACATCGAAGCGCATATGCTCGCGAAACAGGCCGCCGAAGGCGCGCACGAGCGGCATGTTGCCGACGACATCCATCATTTCGCCATCGACCGCCGCCGCCTTGCTGGCGAATTCGTGATGCAGCGGGCGACCGGCCGCCGCAAGATGAAACATCAGCGCGAGCACCAGCGCCGAAATCGCGACCGAAACAGCCGCCATCTTGACGCTGACCATTGCGAGAAAAAGGATCGCGCCGACCGTGGCGACGCAAGGCGGCAGCACGTTCCACATCGTCATGTTTTCGATCTGGAAGACGGCGTTCGACGTGGCTGTGATCCTGCTCGTCAAGGCGCCGGGCACGCTGCCCGCGAAATAAGCTGGCGCGTGTCCGGTGAGATGGCGGAAAAGTTCGGAGCGAAGGTCGCCCGACACCTTGACGAAAGCATGGCTCGCCAACCAGCTCGCCAGCCGCCACAGGAGATTGTCCGCCGCGACGAAAGCGACGATGAGCAAGAAGGCCGACCACGGATTCGCCGCGGAGAAGGGACTTGCTGCGGAAAAAGCTCCCCCGGCGGACGTGCGCGCCAAAGCGTCGACGAGGCGCTTGACCCCATACTGCGTGCTGACAGAACAGGCCACCGCGCCCAGCACGGAGATGAGAATGATGGCGTGAAAGACCGGACTTCGTCCGATATAGCGCGCGAAGAAGGCGATCGGCCTGTCCCTGAAACGGCAAAGATCTTCAGTCAATGGCGAGCCTTCTCCGGTCACGTCCGAGCCTGAACGGCGGTCCTGGCGACTCGTGGCGAGTTGCGCGTGCGAGTCGAAAAGTGAAGCGCCGTGACGAAACCCGAACCTGCGTCGCGGCGTTGAGCGCGGTCGTCCCACCAACGCGACGCAATCGAAAATGTTTCGCGCCCAAGGCGCTGAATTGCAAAGCTCTACCGAAAGCTTGGCCACCGAACGAGAGAGGTTTCCGACATGCGCATCGCGCAAATAGCTCCCTTGACCGAGGCCGTTCCGCCCTCGCTTTACGGCGGCACCGAAAGCGTCATTTCCTGGCTGACCGAAGATCTTGTCGAGCTTGGCCACGACGTCACTCTTTTCGCCAGCGGCGATTCCATCACGTCGGCGAAGCTCGAGCCCATGTGGCCACGGGCGCTGCGGCTCGACGGCGCCGTGCGCGACGCCAATTCGCTGCACATGATGATGATCGAACAGGCCTGCCGCCGCGCCAGCCAGTTCGACATCATGCATTTCCATCTCGATTATTTTTCCTTTTCGCTGATGTCGCGGCAGCCGACGCCCTTCGTCACCACCTTGCACGGCCGCCTTGACCTGCCCGAACATCACCCGGTCTTCGAGACGTTCTCATCCATACCCGTCATTTCGATTTCCCACGCGCAGCGCCGTCCCCTGCCGCGGGCCAACTGGGTCGCCACCGTCAACCACGGGCTGCCGGAAAAACTGCTGCGGCCGCAGCCAGCCAAGCCGTCCTACCTCGCCTTCCTCGGCCGCATCTCTCCGGAAAAAGGGTCGATCTGGCCATTCACATTGCACAGCGCTGCGGCCTGCCGATCAAGATCGCCGCCAAGATCGACCGCGCCGACGCCGATTATTTCGAGGAGGCGATCCGCCCCCTGTTCGCCTTGCCCGGCGTCGAATTTATCGGCGAGATCACCGACGCGCAGAAGCCCGACTTTCTCAGCGGCGCCCTTGCGCTGCTCGTGCCGATCGACTGGCCGGAGCCCTTCGGCCTGGTCATGATCGAGGCCATGGCCTGCGGCGTGCCCGTGGTCGCCTTCAACCGCGGCTCCGTTCCCGAGATCGTCGAGGACGGCGTCACCGGCTTCGTCGTCGAGGACGAGACCAGCGCGGTCGGCGCCGTGCACGAGGCCACGTCCCTGTCGCGCGAAAACATCCGCAGAAGGTTCGAGGAGCGTTTCACCTCCCGCCGGATGGCGAAGGATTATCTGGGCGTTTATCGCCGAATGATCGAGGGCGCGCGCGCTCGCCCAAGGCTTGCTATCGGCTGACGCCTTCGCCGGTCGGCGTCGGTTGAGTCTCGGGCATCAGCAGCGCCACGGCGAGAAATCCCGCCGTGGCGATCAGGGTCAACATGTCGAAGGCGGCGTGGCTGCCGAACCTGTCGCTGACATAGCCGGCGAGCGTCGTGCTCGCCGCGCCCCCCACGCCCATGGCGCAGCCAGCCATGCCCTGCGCCAGGTTGAAGTGGCCGTGAGCGCGGGTGAGATCGACCATGGTCAGCGGAACGAGCACGGCAAGGACCGCCGCCGACACGCCGTCGAGGACCTGCCCCATCACCAGAAGCTCGGGCGTGTTGGTCAGCGAGAACAGAAGACCGCGCAGCGCCAGCGCAAGGAAACCCGCGAGCAAAAGCGGCCGGCGTCCGCGAAAATGCGCGAGGCGCCCGACCCAGGCCGACAGCGCGGTCATGGTGAATTGCGGAACGACAATGGCGGCAGCGACCATGATCGTCGCCGCCTGGCTCGAGCGCAGCGTCAGCATGCTCGCCGCCAGCGGCAGCATGGCCGCATTGGCGAGATGAAACATCATGATGCACCCGGAGAACGTGACGAAGGCGCGGCTTCGGAGCAGCTCCGAAGTCCCTTGGGCGAGTGAATGCGCGCTGGTCTTTTCGCCGCGCGCCGCGTCCGAGGCGGGACCAATCTCCTCCGGCCTGATGCGCCATAGCGCGACCAGAGCCGGCAGCGCCAGCGCGCCGGTCAGAAAGAACACAGCGCGATTGGAAAGATAATAGCCGCAAGCGCCCATGGCGGCGGCCGCCAGTCCCGTTCCAGCCGAAGCGAAGGCGGCGTTGCGGCCGAAGCGCTCGCTGGCCTCCCCCTCGCCAGCGAGACCGAGGCTGATCGCCACCATCGCGAGCCCGAGCAGGCAACTCGCCGCGGCGTGCGCCACGCGCGTCAAAAGCACGACCGCGTAGACCGGCCAGATCGCGAAAGCTATGGCGCAGGCGCCAATGGCGGCCAGCGCCACGGCGGACAAGGCCCGCAACGATCTCGTCGCATCGACGAGCGCGCCCAGCGGAACCTGGCCTATGAGCCCCACAAGGCCGCGAGACGGTGAGGACCAGCCCGATATCGACCTGCGTCCACTTCTGCGTCGTCAGGAAAACCGCAACGAAAGGGCCGAAGCCCGTCTGGATGTCAGCGACAAAGAACACGAGCCAATCGAGCCCGTGGCTGCTTCGGCGCGAAGGGGTTGCCGCAAAGTCATCATGGCGCTTCGTCGCGACGTCCTCCGTCAAGGTTTTGGGGCGGACTGGGACGGCGGCTCCGAGGGCGGGGCGTTAGGCGGGGAGGCGTTGGGCGGTGGGGCGTTGGGCGGCGGGGCGTTGGCGGCGCCGATGACGACGACCGCCTCGCCCTCCTTGTAGATCGGCGCATTGCGCAGCTGATCGCGCTGCAGGTCGGCGACAAGCCTGTTCATCGGACCATTTTCCGGGAAATGCAGGACATGCCAGTCGACCGCGATCTTCCGGGTGCCGACGCCCAGGAACCCGCCGAAGTCGACGATGGCGGCGCGCAAGACTCCGGAACGGTCGACGACGACGTCGACAACGCGGCCGAGATCCTCGCCCTTCAGACTCTGCACCGGCTTGCCGAGCAGCGTTTGCGCGGCAGCTCCATCGATGACCACGGCCGGCGTTTCCGTCGCCGGGCGCTCCGCCGGTTTCGCCGCAGATACGGGCTGGTCGCCCGGCTTGGCCGCGGATGAGGGCTCGGCGGCAGGCCTGGCCGCAGGTTGTTCGGCAGCCGGCGGCGTGGCCGGCGCTTCGTTTTGCGCTTGCGCGAGAGCGGGCGCGCTCAGCGCGACGAGGCGCCAGAGCGAGAGGGCGCAAGTGAGCGCAAACGCGCGTCGCCGATGCGACACATCGCGCCGCCGGTCGCGAAGTCGAAGGTTGTCGCGAAAGGTGATCGGCCGCCTCCCGAAGGATTCGCTGGCGATGCCTCGCCCAAGATCACAATGCGCAAAAGACCGAAGAGTTCGGAGTGCAAGAAACTATTTGAAGGGTCCGCCACTTTGCCGCCGGCGCTTCGTTGAAGTGTCTCCTCGCCAAGCCCATCTCAAGGTCTCAAAAACTTCCCCGGGGACAAACGATGAAACGTCTGCTGTTTGGCGCTTGCGTCAGCGCCTTGCTCTCGACCGCCGCATCGGCTGCGCTGAAGGACGGCGATTCCGCGCCGGACTTCACGGCGCAGGCCGCGCTCGGCGGAAAGGCTTTCACCTTCAAACTCTCGGAAGCCCTGAAGAAGGGCCCGGTCGTGCTTTATTTCTACCCAAAATCCTTCACCAGGGGCTGCACCGTCGAGGCGCACGATTTCGCCGAAAACGCCGAAAATTTTGCAGCCGCGGGCGCCTCGCTGATCGGCGTGTCGGCGGATAATATCGACACCCAGATCGACTTTTCCTCGAGAGAATGCCGCGACAAATTCCCCGTGGCCGCCGACCCGGACGCCGCCGTGATCAAGTCCTATGATTCATTGCGCGTAAAACCCGGACCGAACGGCGCGGTCCTCTCCGACCGCATTTCTTATGTGATCGCGCCCGACGGCAAGGTCATTTATTCCTTTCAGGATCCGGCGCCGGAAAAGCACATCGAGAACACGCTCGCCGCCGTTCGCGCCTGGCGCGAAACGCACAGGTCCTGAGGTCAGGCGGCGCGCCTTCAGGCTCCAGGCCGGACGCGGCATTGCTGCGTTGGTTCTAGCTTGAATATCGGCGGATAGCTTGGCTGGATGGTCAGCCGCCCCACCGGCATGACGGGACGCGCGCCCTCGATGGCGAGCGCGCAACGCTGCAACACGGTCGCCAGCATGATCTGCGCCTCGGCCAGAGCGAAGACGGCGCCGATGCATATGCGCGGACCGGCGCCGAAGGGCAGATAGGCGCCGCCCGCGGTCCAGGGCGACGCCTGGTTCGCAAACCGATCTGGAATGAAGGCGGTCGGATGTTTCCGGTGCTTGCGATGGCGATGAAGCACCCAGGGCGCAATATAAGATCGCCACGCCGCGCCGCACCTGTTCGCCCATGACGACGTCGTCCTCGATCGGCTCACGCACGAGAAGCGGAATCGGCGGGTACAGCCGCAGCGTCTCCAGCAGCACGAGGCGCAGGCGTGGCCAGTTGCCGAGGTCGTCAAGGCTTGTGACCCGTTCGGGCGGGAAGGCGGCGACCTCCGCTCGCAGCCGCGCTTGCTCCGCCCGATCGAGGGTCAACAGATAGGTGGCCCAGAAAAGCAGTCTTGCCGTGGTCTCGTAGCCTCCAAAGATCATCGTCGCGCACTGGTCGCGGACCTCGTCGGCCGCGAGCAACCCGCCGTCGGGATCGCGGGCCGTAATCAAGAGATCGAGCAGGTCTCGCGTGTCCTCGTGATGGAGAGAATTTCGCCGCGCCGCGACAATCTCGTCGACTGCGGCGAACCAGCGTGTCTGAAAAGCGCGGCGTCCGCCCAGGGCAAAGGCGAAGGACGTCTCTGATTTCGCGAAGCCATCGAAGAACTGCGGGCGCCCCGGGCCAGCGACATATTGGCGGACCAGGGCGCCGATCCTGTCGCGCTCCCGTTGATCGGGCATGGAGAACAGCGCGCGCAGCGCGGCGTTCAACGCCGCGACCTGATACGCATCGGAGAGATCGGCGCTCGGCCGTCCTTCTAGGTCGCGGACCAGGTCATTGGCGGCCGCGAGGAAATGAGGAATGAGGATGTTGACATTGGCTGGCGTGAATGCGGGGGACAGCAGGCGCCGTTGCCGGCGCCAATCACCGCCTTCAGCAAGGAACAGGCCCCGGCCGATCAGCGGGCGCATGATGCGCGGCATCATCGCCGGGCGGACATAATTTGCGGCGTTTGTCGTCATGACATGGCGGATGCCAGCCGGGTCGTTGATCAGGACGCTTTCGATGCCGAACAGCCTGTTCCGGGAGAATGGCGCGTCGAAGGCGTAGTCGGGCCAGATCGCGAGGGAGTTGCGCGTCATTGTCAACAGCAGCCCGAGGGAAGAAAGATCCTTGGGATGAACGGCTGGGGCTGGCGGGACGACAAAAGGACTTGCATCGAGCATGGGAACCTGCCGAAATTCGAACTTCTAATCAGCCTCATCTGCCAGACGCGATCGGCCGCGTATTGAACGGATCGGACATTCCGCCATAGATTGCCGGGTTAGGGAACATGGCGATGGCATCGATAAGCGCCTCCAGGATCAACTGGCCCCGCCCGGCGGTCGCCGGATGCGTCTTCTGCACGTTCATTCGGGACACGCGGCGCGTCCCTCTCGATCCCGCACAGAGGTTCAACTTCTTTCCCGCTTCCCCATTATGCGCCGTGACCTGGACGCTTGCCGGCGATTGCCATCTGATCGAACGGCCGGACCAGATGGAGCGGCCCTGGACGGGAGCAAAACTGCCGCGTATTGCGTTCTCGGGAACGCAACTCGGGCCGCTTGTCTCCTGGAACCCCGGCGAGACATTCGCGATCGCGATCGCCTTCTACCCGGATGCGCTTTCGGCGATGACTGGTCTCGACCTGAGTTCATTTACGGGGCGATTGGCGCCCGTGGAGGAAGCCTTGCCTCAGCCCCTCCTGGGGCATTGCCATGAATTTCTGGACGCCGTATGGCGCGAAGGCGTTGAAAAAAGTTGTTCGGCGTATGAAAACAAGATCGCGACGATGTGGTCGGAAAGGCGCCCTGCAGGAAACGCATCCATCAAATGGCTGAAAGACTGGAGCCTAAGCCTTGTCGTCAGAGCGGCGTCAAGCGGCCCGGGAGGGAGCGCGCGGCAGATCGCGCGGCGGGTCAAGTCAATCACCGGCATGAGCGAACGGGACCTGCAGGGCCTTGGCCATACCGAGCAGCTCTATGCAAGACTTCACGAGGCTCTGCAGACCGGCGATATCCGCTGGGCCGAGCTTGCTGCGGCGTCCGGGTTCGCCGACCAGTCGCACATGATCAGACAAATGCGGCGGCATACCGGCTTCACGCCGGAACAATTGCGCAAAAGCGCCCAAAGCGACGAGGCCTTCTGGGCTTACCGGCTCCTCGGCCAGTATTTCACCTTGCCCGAAGGCTAGCGGGCGGCAATCGTCCCTTTCTCAACTCGCGTTCCGGCGATAGGCGGCGAAATCGCAGTCGAACAGGACCTCGCCATCGCCGAGCAGATACGGCGTCGCATTCGGGCGCAAAGCCAGAGACAGCCTGGGCTCGGCCGGAAGCTCGAGACCGGCGCGACCCGAACCAATGATGACCGGCGCGACCAGAACATGCAGGCGGTCGAGACAGCCGTCTTCGATGAATGCAGCGATGGTTCGTGGGCCGCCCTCAACGAGAATGCGCTGAAAGCCCCGGACGAAAAGCGCCTCGACGATCGCCGCCGGCGCAATCCTGCCCCCATGTGCGGCAAGCCGCAGCAATTTGGCGCCGCCGGGCGGCTCGACCGCCTCGCCCGTCACGAGAAAGCGGGGAACGCCATCTTCCGCCAGCCACTTGCCGCCAGATCCGAGCCGTCCCCTCGGGTCAATCACGACACGGGCGGGATTAGACCCCTGCGCCCGGCGAACGGAAAGCTGCGGATTGTCGGCGACAACAGTGCCCGCGCCGACAATCACGGCGTCCACATTGGCCCGAAGCCGGTGCAAGTGATCCAGGCCCGCTTCGCCGCTGATGTTGCGGGATTCGCCGCTGACCGTTGCGATACGCCCATCGAGCGACTGGCCGAGCTGCGCCACGACAAAAGGCCGACCCGCGGGAGCAGCGCAGAAAGGCGCGAAAGGATCGCCCGGCGCCACGGCGTCGAACGACCCCATTCGCAAATTTTCGGCGACCTTTTCGGTGAAGCCCAAGACATCCCCTGTTCTCTGGAAAAGCAGGAAAATCCCCTCGCGGTTTTGCAAGGTCCAGCGTTGCAGCTTCTACCAGGGAACGCCCGTACGTCCCAAGGGTTGCAATGCCCTCGCAACCGCCAGAATGATCAGGGCATGGTCAAGATACAGCTTGTCATTTTCAGCTATTTCACACGATGCGCTCAAATACCGCTTGATGATTTCCTCGCCAGTTTTCAGTAATTTTCTCGAATAGGTGAAAATATGATGCGAGGATCACAAAAAGGTGACTGCACTTCCAGGTGGATAACGTCGTTCGTTAACGATTGGTAAACCAATTCGATCGATGGTCATTCATGCGATATTTCAAAGCTCTATAGCTTGCTGCTGGAGCGCTATCTTCGGTTCGAAGCGTTGCTTGCTGCATTTGACGCAATCCGCTCGGGATAAGATCCTTTTCGAACACGAATCGAAATTGACATGGGAAACCATCGGAATTCAAACACTCATGCCGCAGGGTTAAAATCGCTGCTATTTGTTTTTGGTCGCGCTTCTGAGTTCATGTGCCTTCATTGCTCTGGAAAATGGCGCCATTGGCGTTCTGGGAAATCGCGGAAAACGCATATGGTCAGGAGTTGAACAATGGGCAAGCTGGATATCATCCACGTCATCGATGACGATGAAGCCATCCGCAACAGCATTGATCTGCTGCTGACAGCCGACGGCTTCGTTGTCGAAACCTATGCCTCGGCGCTCGAATTCCTGAAGGCTGGTCCGCCCGATAACGAAGGGTGCGTTCTCACTGATCTGCAGATGCCCGATATGACGGGAATGGACCTTGTTTCCGAAATCTCGCTTCGCCGCTTGAGCTGGCCGGTCATCCTGATGTCGGCGCAGGCGACCGCACCGCTGCGCGACAAGGCCAAAGCCTTGGGAGTGACCGACTTCCTCACCAAACCATTCCCGCCGGAGGCGTTGGCCGCCGCTGTGCGCTACGCCCTGAAGAGCCGTCAGGTTGCCGGCATCGAAGCCTCGCACAAGCGATATCATTCTGCGCGCTTCGCTTGTCGCTGATCCCGCCCGCTTCAAGTCATCTGCGACGCTTGAAAAACGGGGGCACATCGAAAAGGGAAAATGAGACATGCGAAAATCCGACAGCGTGGACCAGATCGTTGGCGCCAGGGTTCGCCTGCGCAGAATTCAGCTGGGTATGCAGAGACCTGCCCTGGCCTCCGCCATAGGCGTTTCGGACGCACAGCTTCAGGCTTACGAATCGGGCCGTGAGCGGCTTGGAGCGGAGCTGCTCTACAAGATTTGTCGCCAACTCAACGTCGGCGCGCAATTTTTCTTCGACGCCTGGATCGTGGACGGCCCCAAAATCAATCCCCAAGGCTCGGCGCGCAAATTGGGCAGGGTGACTGATTGAAAGCGGCGTTCGGTCGCCTGCTGCGCCCCATGCCGGATGATCCGGAGTTAGCCTCGCGCGGCGGCGCTGCTCATCCAAAGCGGCGCCAGAATATGACCGCGGTAATGACTGCGTTGAGGCAGGAAATCACAATGCGCGCCTTTCCCGGATCAAGCCTGCGCCCGAAGTGGCCAGCGAGATAGCCGCCGATCGTCGAGAAGACCAGCAAGATCGCCATGACCTTCCAGCGGATAAGCCCCCCTGCCACGAAAAACACTGAGGCGGTGGCGTTCATGGAGGCGTTCATCAAATGCCGGGAGGCTTGCATGTTGTTGATGGTCGCCGTCGTCAGCACGCTCCATGCGGCGAGCATCATGACGCCGACCGCGCCGCCAAAATAGCCCCCGTAAATACCCAGCACAAATTGCGTCCCCGGCATGGCGTGCGGATGAATCGTCATGCGCTTGCGCAAGGCTTCGCCGAGTTTGCGGCCAAAGGCGAAGACCAGCACGCCGAAAAGCAACAGGAAGGGAAAAATGTTGTCGAAGGCGTTTTGCGAAGTGACCAAAAGCAACATGGCGCCAAGCGCGCCGCCGACGACGCTGATCACAGCCATTGTGGAGAGCTTGACGCCCTCGAATTCCTGAAAATCGTGGCGGTAGGCGAAAGCCGTCGCCAGCGCGCTCGGCACCAGCGCCACCGTGGACGTGGCGTTGGCGAAAAGCGAGGGAACGCCGGCGGCAACCAGCGCTGGCAGGGTTACGAAGGATCCGCCGCCGGCGATAGCGTTCATGGCGCCTGCCACAAGCCCAGCGACTGCAACGATCAGCATGTCCTTCATTTGCGATCCGTTTGGCTGGGTCAAGCACGATGGTGGCTTGATCGATCTGTTCGCATTTTGCGCCGCTTCCTTGGGCTTTGTCGATGGAGCGAGCCGAGCGACGGCGGCAGGCCTGTGCGACACCTCTGGGCACAATCGTCCCCGGCTCAGGGCGAGCCAGGACAAAAACTCAGGAATTCCGGGAAATCTTGGACCTAGGGCAGAGGTCTGGCTGGGGCGGGAGGATTCGAACCTCCGTATGGCGGAATCAAAATCCGCTGCCTTACCGCTTGGCGACGCCCCAATGTCCGACTCAGGCGGTCGGTGGGGGCGGACCATAATCAGGACAGGACCGCCCGGCAAGCGCGGAGCCCGATATTTCTTCGTGATGCCCTTGAAATCGCCGCCCTGCCTGCAAATCTTGACGAACGGCCGGGAATGGTGAAGCTTTCGTCCCGGCGGCGCTCTCCGCGTCCGGCCGCCACAGGAAACGCCCCGCACACGCCCATTCGGCGAAAAGGACATTTGCCATGAACAAGACCCTGCGCGCTTTCATAGCCGCCGCTTCGCTTGCCCTCGCCATCCCTGCCTTCGCCCAGGCTCCCGCGCCTGCGACTACCGCGCCTGCCGCCCCGGCCAAGCCTGCAGCGGCGCCCGCGCCTGCCGGCGCGATGAAGGCCAAGCCGGACCTGCTCGACATCAACACCGCCAGCCAGGAAGAGCTCCAGGCCCTCAAGGGCATCGGCGACGTCCGCGCCAAGGCGATCATCGCCGGCCGCCCCTACAAGGGCAAGGATGAACTGGTACAGAAGAACATCCTGACCGAAGGCGTCTATAACGGCATCAAGAACAAGATCATCGCCAAGCAGAAGTAAGCTTGCGCCTCGGCAATGAAAAAGGGCGCCGTCGCGAGACAGCGCCCTTCCAGTTTCAGCAGAAACCCGTCACCGCTCGTAGATGATCCGGGCGCGCATGGTTCCTTCCAGCGCGCGGATTTCCTCAAGCACCTGTTCGCAATCCTCGCGAGTGCCGTCGGCCTCGATCACCACATAGCCGACCTCGCCGTCCGTCTGCAGGAACTGCGACGCGATGTTCATGCTGCGCCTGGAAAAAATGTCGTTCAATCGCATCATCATACCCGGCACGTTGCGGTGGACATGCATGTAGCGCGTGCCATTGGGCCGCGGCGGGAGCTGCACCTGAGGGAAATTGACCGCGCCGAGCGTCGAGCCGACATCCGAATAGTCGATGAGCTTGCGCGCCACTTCCGCGCCGATACGCTCCTGCGCCTCTTCCGTCGAGCCGCCGATATGCGGCGACAGGATCACGTTCTCCAGGCCCTGCAGCGGCGACACGAATTTTTCGGCGTTGCCGGCCGGCTCCTTGGGGAATACGTCCACCGCCGCGCCGCGCAGATGCTTGTCCTTGATCGCCCGCGCCAGCGCATCGATGTCCACCACGGTGCCGCGGGCGTTGTTGATGAAATAGGCGCCCTTCTTCATCTTCCGGAACTGCTCTTCGCCCATCATGTTCTTGGTCTGCGGCGTTTCCGGCACATGCAGGCTGACCACGTCGGCCTGGGCGAGAAGTTCGTCGAGCGTATCGCAGGGCTCGGTATTGCCATGGCGCAACTTGTCGGTGACGTCGAAGAAGATCACCTTCATGCCCATGCTCTCGGCCAGCATCGACAGCTGGCTGCCGATATTGCCGTAGCCGACGATGCCGAGCGTCTTGCCGCGCACTTCGAGGCTGTCGTTGGCGCTCTTGTCCCAGCCGCCGTCATGCGCCGAAACCGAGCGCGGAAAAATGCGGCGCAGCAGCATGACGATCTCGCCGATCACGAGTTCCGCCACCGAGCGGGTGTTGGAGAAGGGCGCGTTGAACACGGGAATGCCGCGCACCCGGCCCGAATTGAGGTTGACCTGGTTGGTGCCCACCGAAAAGCAGCCCACCGCGATGAGCCGGTCCGCCGCCTCGAAGGCCTCTTCCGTCAGTTTTGTGCGCGAGCGGATGCCGACGATATGGACCCCCTGCAGGGCTTCGCGCAACGCCTCGCCGTCGAGCGCCTTGGTCAGGCGGGTGACATTGGTGTAGCCCGCCGCCTGGAACAGGGCGACGGCGCTCTCGTGGATGCCTTCCAGCAACAAGACCCTGATCTTGTCCTTGGGAAACGACAGTCCTGCATTCATCGTGAAAACTCCTTCGACGGCGCGCGAGGCGCCGCACGCGACTTGCGGTGAGGTCGCGAAATTTCAGATTTGCTTGTCAGCTTTGCTTGGCTTTCAGCGGGATCGGCTGTTTTTCGCCCGTCTCGTCCTGGATGGAAAAGCGGTAGCGGCCCGATTCGTCGAGATCGACATGGTAGGAGAGACGGTCGATGATGCGGTTTTCGCGATCGAACGCCAGCACCTTTGGGCGCAGGGAGGGGATTTCGGCCGCCTCGATATAGATCGAGCTGCAGATGATGATCTGGTCGCCGGGCTGGCAGGTGCGCGCCGCCGCGCCATTGAGGATGCAGCAGCGCGAGCCCCGCTCGCCGAGGATCACGTAGGTCGAGATGCGCGCGCCGGAATTCTTGTTCCAGATCTCCACGAATTCCAGCGGCAGAATCCCCGCTTCCTCGCAATGATCAGGATCGAGCGTGATCGAGCCGTGATAGTCGATATTGGCATCGGTCACGTGGATGCCATGCAGTTTCGCGCCAACAACCTTGCGCATGAATGTTCCCTGAAGCTGGAGGGGAGCGCCCTTTTGCCGCTCCATAGCGTTTTTTGCGGAAAATCGCCAGAATTATGATTCACGGCGGCAAACCGCGTAAGCTCAACTGCACGCGTCAGTCCGGCTTGAAGTCCAGCGCAACCCCGTTGATGCAGTAGCGCAGATGGGTCGGCGGCGGCCCGTCGTCGAAGACGTGGCCGAGATGACCACCGCATTGGCTGCAATGGACCTCGGTGCGAACCATGCCATGGCTCATGTCCCTGTCGTCCTCGACCGCCCCCTCGATGGGATCGAAAAAGCTCGGCCAGCCCGTTCCCGAATTGAATTTCTCGCCCGAACGAAACAATTCCTGCCCGCAACCCGCGCAAAAAAAGGCGCCTGGGCGCTTTTCATGATTTAGGGCGCAAGAGCCTGGGCGCTCGGTGCCATGGCGGCGCAGCACGTCATATTGCTCCGGCGTGAGCTTTGCGCGCCATTCCTCGTCGGATCGGCTGATTTTGAAGGTTTTCGTCGTCACGCGCGCCTCCCTGGCGGGGAAAGCGTTGTAGATAAGGCGTTTTCGCGGCGCCGCAAGGATTTGGGGCCGTCCCCTCTCCCCGTTTTCAGGCGCTCTCGCCTTTTGCACGGTCCCGCTTTAACCTTGGCCGCAAATTCGGAGGTCCATGCTGATGAGCGCAGCGGAAATGCACGACGGCGACGCCCCCAACGGCGCGTTGACCGCGAGGGTGATCGCCATGCCCGCCGACACCAACGCCAATGGCGACATTTTCGGCGGCTGGGTGCTGTCGCAAATGGACATGGCCGGCGGCATAGCCGCCGTCGAGCGGGCGCGCGGCCGCGTGGTGACGATCAAAGTCGACACGATGATCTTCATCCGCCCCGTGCGGGTCGGCGACGTGCTGTCGGTTTATACGGTGGTGGAATCGGTCGGCCGCACCTCGATGAAGCTGCATATCGAGGCCTGGGCCAAGCGTTTCATTTCGCATGAACTGGAAAAAGTGACTGACGCGACCTTCACCTTCGTCGCCATCGACGACAATGGCCGGCCGCGCCCGATTCCGGCGGAGGACGAGGTTTTGCACGGCGCGTTGCCAAATTCCAGGAAATCGGTCTAAAACGCGGCGCGCGCTCTTCCGCGCAGGTGGGGCCGGTAGCTCAATGGTTAGAGCCGGCCGCTCATAACGGTCTGGTTGCAGGTTCGAGTCCTGCCCGGCCCACCATCCTCTGAAAACAAATGTAGCCTCTTCTTCGACGCATTTGTGCAGCAATAGCTGCCGGGCAGTCGAACCAAAGGCGCACATGCTCAATTCAACTGGCAATTTACGCGCAGGCGCGTTCGCCGTCGCGCTCGCTGCGGCCGCGTTCGCTCCTCCGGCGCCTGGCCGAGCCGCCCCGGACCGCTCCAACTGGTCGATCGATCCTGCGCATACGCATATCGGCTTTTCGATCGACGCGGTCGGATGGCCGCGCACGACAGGAAAATTCGAGCATTTCAGCGGTCGCCTCGCAGTGGATTTCGATCATCCCTCCAAAAGTCGCGTCAGCTTTCAGGTGCAGGCCGGTTCGGTCGAGGCCGGCTCCTCCGGCTTCAACGATTTCATCCGCAGCGCCGCCCTGCTCAACTCCGACGGATTTCCGACGATCGACTTCACCTCGACCTCCGTCGAGAAGACCAGCGAGACCACGGTCCGCGTCACCGGCGCCCTGACTTTGCTCGGAGTCACCCGCCCCCTCAGCGTCGACGTCGACGTAAGCAAGCAACGAGACGGCGGCCGCACGCGCCTCGAGTTCACAGCAAAAACGAAAATAGACCGCCTCGATTACGGGATGATCTCCGGCTATCCCGTCATTTCGCGCGATGTGTCCCTTACGATTTCCAGCGCGGCGCTGGACCAGTGAACCCGTCCGGGGCGCCACGCTGGAGTTCCGCGACGATCGCGCTGCACTGGCTGTCAGCGCTGGTCGTCCTCGCCCTTCTGGCGCTTGGCCTGGCGATGGTTCATGCGGTCGACGACCCCGCGCGCAGATACGATTTCTACCAATTGCACAAGTCGCTTGGCTTCGTCGCGCTGGCGCTGCTGCCGGGGCGCCTGATCGCGCGTCTGGCAAGCCGCGCGCCGCCGTCGCCACCCCTGCCGGCGTGGATGCAACGCGCCCGCGCCATGCTGCACGGGGCGCTCTACCTGCTCACGCTGATAGCGACTTTGTCGGGCTGGCTGCTGGCCTCCGCCACGATCCTCCCGATCCCCACGAGATTTTTCAACATGTTCGTCGTTCCCAACATCGCCGCCTCCTCGGCGGCGTTGGCGGAGCAAATGACCCTTATTCATATCGGCGCGACATGGCTTATGCTGGCTGTCATCGCGCTGCATGTCGGCGCGGCGCTCAAGCACCAATTCGTCGACCGCGACTGCGTGCTTCAGCAGATCGTTCCGCGCTGGCTGGCTGGACGCTGACGCCCCTGCGGCTTCTCATCCCAATCTTTTCATCAGGGCTTGCGCCGCGGCGGGATTGTGGGCCTTGTGCCCGGCGATGAAATAAACAAAGACGTCGCGAATTTCCGGTCGAGGCGGCTCGACAATCGGCGCGAAACCGTCCGGCATTTTACCCTCGGCAAGACACTTTGCGCGATCGGCCCATAGATCGAGCGCCGCGTTGGAATATCCCTGCTTCCACGTGTCTTTCGAACCCATCAGGCGCAGGTAGACGAAGGGGGCGGTGAATTCCGCGATCTCCGGAAATTCGGAATCGCCTGCAAGGACGATGGCGACTTCATGCTTGCGTGCGATTTTTATCGCTGCGGCGCAGGCAAAACTCTCATGCCGAAGCTCGACCGCATGACGAAGCGCAATCCCATCATGCCGCCTCGGCAGAAGCTCAAGAAACGCCTCAAAATCGTCCTCGACGAATTGCTTCGACGGCAGCATCTGCCAAAGGATCGGTCCAAGCTTGCCGCCAAGTTCGGTCACGCCGCTGGTGATAAAACGCTCGATCGATCCGCCGGCCTCGGCGAGGACGCGGCGGTTGGTCGCAAATCGCGGCCCCTTGACGGAAAAGATGAAATCGTCGGGCGTCGCCTCGCGCCAGCGGACAAAACTTTCGCGTTTCTGCCTCCCGTAATAAGTGCCGTTGATCTCGATCGACGAGAGATGCCGGCTGGCGTACTCGAGTTCGCGCTCCTGCGTTACGCCGCTGGGATAAAAAAGCCCGCGCCACGGCGCGTAAGTCCAGCCTCCAACGCCGATGCAGATTTTTCCCGACCGCTCAAGCATAAGCCGCTCCATGCTCCGGGAATGCGGGCTTGACCCTACGTGCGGCAACGCATGGGCGGACGGATTGTTTCGAGCGCGATGGGAAATGTGGCGCGCGCAGCCCCGGCCTATCGGATCAACTTCGAAATCTCGCGAAAATTCGGATGCGCCGCCGTTTTAAGCCATTCGAACAAGACCATTTCGGTCGTGACGATTTCCACGCCATGCCGTTCCATGCGGCGGATCGCGGCCTCCCAACTTTCCGGACGCCGCGACCCCACAGCGTCGGCGACGACAAAAACCCGGACGCCCCTGTCGATCAAGCCGAGCGCGGTCTGCAGAACGCAGACATGCGCTTCGCAGCCGGCGACCACCGCCGAGCGTCTCTCGATCAGGCGAATCGGGAATTCCGGCGCGTCCAGTGCGTCGAAGCTCATCTTGTGAAGCACGGGTTCAGGCCTCTCCGCCAGTTCGGGAACTGTGGCGCCGAGCTTTTCCGCATTCTGCTCGGTGTAGAGCATGGCGACGTCGAGCAGGCGCGCGCCGGCGGCCAGGCGCCGCGCGTTTTCGACGACAGCCGCGCCCTTGTCGATCGCCGGCACGAGACGGGATTGGAGATCGATCAGCAGGAGCAACGAGGAGGACGCTTCGAGCCTTGGCATTGCCTGTCCTGACATCATCCCCTCTCGTTCACGCCGCCTTCAGCGTGGCCATGTCGATCACGAAGCGATAGCGCACGTCGTTTTTCAGCAGCCGCTCATAGGCCGCATTCACCTCGTCGATGCGGATCGTCTCGATGTCGCTGACAATATTGTGCTTGCCGCAGAAATCCAGCATTTCCTGAGTTTCCGCCATGCCGCCGATCAGCGATCCCGCCACCGTCTTCCGGCCGCCGATCAACAGGCCGCCGATCACGGGATCGAGAGCCGTCAGCGCGCCGACCAGGGCCATGACCCCATCGAGCTTCAGCAGCCCCAGATAGGGGTTGATGTCATGGCTGACAGGAATGGTGTTGAGCAGGAAGTGAAATTTTCCGCGCGCCTTGGCCATCGCCTCCTTGTCCTTGGAGACCAGCACTTCGTCGGCGCCGAGGCGCAGAGCGTCCTTGCCCTTTTCCGGCGAGGTCGTGATCATCGTGACATGCGCGCCCATGGCCTTGGCGAATTTGACGCCCATATGGCCGAGACCGCCGAGACCGACGACGCCCACCTTCTGGCCCGGCCCGACCTTCCAGTGACGCAGCGGCGAATAGGTGGTGATCCCCGCGCACAGCAGCGGCGCGACGCCCTTGAGATCGAGATTGCCGGGCACTTTGACGACAAAGCGCTGCTCGACCACGATGCTTTCGGAATAGCCGCCGAAGGTCGGCGCCTTCGTCTCCCGCTCGCGGCTGTTGTAGGTGAGCGTGCAGCCGTCGGCGCAATATTGTTCGAGATCGGCTTCGCAGGGTTCGCAGCGGCGGCAGGAATCGATCATGCAGCCGACGCCGGCGAGATCGCCCACCCCGAGTTTTTTCACGTGCTCGCCCACCCGCGTCACGCGCCCGACGATTTCATGGCCGGGCACCATCGGATATTGCGAGTTGCCCCAGTCGTTGCGCGCCTGGTGCAGGTCGGAATGGCAGACGCCGCAGAAGAGAATGTCGATCTCGACGTCATGCGGGCCGGGCGCGCGCCGCTCGATGCTGAACGGCGCCAGCGCCGCATCGGCATCCCTCGTGGCATAGGCTTTGACTTTGGTCATGCGGAATTCCCGAGAAAAGTTGGCAGGCGGACCGGAGATAGGAAAGCGCGGCATCCAGGACAACCAGCACAGGCCGAGCGATTTCGGAATGCCCGGTTTGCAACGATGCACAATCGTTGGCGCCTCTAAAACCCAGGCGGGACCGGCCTCGCCGGCGCCGAAAAATTCTGGCGCGGGCGCGCGGCGCGCGGCGGCCAGGCCAGGCCCGTGAAGGGAATATTGTCCAGGGACAACAAGGGGCTGTAATAGGGGTCGGCTCATCAGCGCGTCTCCCCAGCGCGCCCGCAGATTGCGAATTTCCCTTTGCAGCCTGTCCTTCTGGTCGGCTCGCAGGTCGTATCCGCGGCTGGCCGACTGGCGATGCAAAAGCTTCGCATAGGGCGTGAGCACGACGCGCAGGCCGCGCGCCCGCAATTTCAGGCAATAATCGACGTCGTTGTAATTGACTCGGAAAATTCAGTCCATCGAACCCGCCGACCTCCAGGAACAGGCTACGGTCCGTCAACAGGCAGGCCGCCGTGACCGCGCTGACTTCGTGGGCGGCGCGCATCAGATCTGCCATAGCCGGCGTCGCCGTCGATCCGGTCGTTGAAAGCATGGCTCGCGTCGAAACTCGGGCCAAGCACGACGCCGCCATGTCTGCACCACGCCGCTCGGCCAGACGAGGGTCGCGCCGACCGCGCCGGCATCCGGCTCACCCATGCGGCCGAGCATTTCCTCAAGCCAGCCGGCGCCCAGCGCCTCGGTGTCGTTGTTGAGCAGCAGCAGCGCCTGTCCCGTCGCGATCGACGCGCCCTTGTTGACGATTCTCGAGAAATTGAACGGGCCGCCAATCCGGATCACCCGGACGCCCCTGTTCGCCAGCTGCTCGAAATAGCGAAGCGTCTCCGGGTCGGAGGAACTCATTGTCCAGCACGATGACTTCATGCCGGGCGACATCGACGCTGCGGAACAAGCGATTCGAGGCATGGCTTCAACAGGTCGACGCGGTCGCGGGTCGGGACGAGCACCGAGACTTTTACGCGCGACGGCGCGCGCCTGACGTGGACTGCGGGCAAGAGCGCGCCGAAATCGGGCTGCGATCTTGCGCTCGCGCCGCGTCGGGCGAAATGCGCGTCATTCGCCCGGGCGAGAACCGTGGCCGCGGCGGCGACGTCGAGACGCGGCAGGCGAGCGAGGAAGGACGGCAGGTGCGCAGGCGCTGCGGCCAGCGCCTCCGAATGCCGCGGACCGCGCGCGCGCCGTCCGTCCTGCGAGACATTGAACAGGCGAAAGAGGCTGTCGGCGCCGCCCGCCGCCGCCTCGCGCGCGAAGGGCATGCGGGCCGCGAACAGCAGGGCGCCAGCCCCCTGCTCGAGCATGCGCTCGTAGTCGAAGGCGGAGAGCGCCACCGGCCATTCGCCGCCGTCCTCCGCCATAACCGTAAAATCGGCATAGGCCAGGGGCGCAGCCGGAAAAAGCGCGAGCGCCTGCGCGAATTGCGCCAGCGCCGTCGGCTCGAAGACCGCGCCCGACAGGGCGAAGACCACGGATTCGCAATCCTTCGCCTCGCCGTCGAGAAACTCGCGCAAGCCAGCGTTGGAAAACATCGTCTCGCCGCCGCCATCGAGCGCGACGCCGACCCACTCGCACCCCGCCTGCGCCTGCAGGCTCAAGACGCTGGCCTCGACATCGCCTTCGCCGATCAGCGCCACGCCGACTTTGGGCGCCATACCTTGTGCTGGCGGCGGCTCTTGGCCTGGCGGCGCTTCCTCTGCTGGCGGCGCCTTCTGTGCTGGCGACGCTTCCTCTGCTGGCGGCGCCTTCTGTGCTGGCGGCGCTTCCTCTGCTGGCGGCGCCTTCTGTGCTGGCGGCGCTTCCTCTGCTGGCGGCGCCTTCTGTGCTGGCGGCGCCTGCGCGGGAAAACGCGCGCGCCATTCCGCGAACATCGAAAACGGCAGCGATTGCGGCATCAGCCGGTCGTAAAGATCTCCGCGCAGCCTCTGCGACGAAATCTCCGCGTGATCGTCGATGAAACGTCTAAGCCCGTCATCGAAGGCGACGAAGACGCAAGGACTGCCCGGCAATTCGCGCCCGCCGGCGTCGAGGACCTGCGCGTGATGCACGCAGCCGTCGGCAAATCGGGCGGGCAGCTGGAGATCGAACCCGGGCGCTGGCGTGACCTCGCGCCCTTCGCCGAAATGGGTCCAGTGCGCCGCGGCGGCTTCCGCCACGACTTGCCCATCGATGATGGCGCGGACGCGGCTGGAACTGTCCGCGCCCGGCGGGAGCCAGCCATTCAACCGCAGGCCGCCGAGCCAGCAAACCATGCCGCCCCGCGGCGCGGACGCAGCCGGCGGCGGCGGCTGCAGCAGCAACGGCGGCGCCAGCGCAGCCCCCCCGTTGGCGAGGCGGATTTCAATCTGCCGCGCAACGCGCAACGCCCGGTCGTCGATGGAAAAGACGAAGCCGTAACAGCCGTCGCGGCCCTCGACCGCAAGATCGGGATCGTGAATATCGGCGCGGGCGAGCGCCGCCGGGGCGCCGTCGATCAGCAGTTCGACGACGAAGCGCCTGTCGGGGTCCCCGGCGTCGAAGACATGGCCGCCGACCTGCGTCGGCGACAGGATCGCCAGTCGCGCCTCCAGCGTCCGGCCCCGCCCCTCCGTCCCCGCCGATGTCGTCATGGGCAGGCCGATCCCCGGCAGGCGGTCTTGAGCCAGTCAGCCGCGACCGCCGCGGCCTTGGCGTCGCACAGGCGAGGATCGAGCGCCAGATCGCCCGGGGTGACGTCGAGCTTTCCGTATGTCCAGTCGAAATAGGCTTTTGGCAGCCCCGAGTTGATGGAGAGGCGGTCGACGTGACCGAAGAAACGCGTGCGGTAGGGCGACATCAGGGCCGAAACTTCATATTGCGCGAGGAGGCGTTCATATTCCTCCGTCTCGACCTTGCCGGCAACGAAAACATTGCCCGGTCCCATAACCGCAAGGTCGTCGGCGCACTCGCCGAGCACAACGATCCGCGCGACCTCGCCGCGCCGCAATAGCTCGCGGCCAAGCGCGACGATCAGCCGGTCCGTCAGGACGCAGGGCCCCGGCGAGACGATCGCGAGCGCGCCGTCGGCGATTTTCCGCGGCGCGAACGCTCGCGGCGAACCATAGGCGGGCTCAGGCGCGACAAGCGAATCGCCAAAGATGTGACGCGCGAAAACCTCGCTCATCCGGTCGAACGGCCTGATCGACCGCGCCTTGGACAGGAGGGGGCGCCTTCGCGCAAGGCGCAGTTTCCGCGCCGCTTCGGCCTCGTCGCGCGAAAAGGGAGTGGCGCAGGCCTCGCAGGGGCCTGCAATCGCGGAATCGCGGCAGGCGCCTCCCGACGGCAGACGCGAGGGGAGCACCCATTCGCAATCGCCGCCGACGAGATCGACAGGCGCCCGAGCCGGAACAGCGATCTTCAGCAATCGCATCGGCAGGGACAGCGGATCGAAGATTTCGATGGCGCGGAGGTCGAGCGCGCCGAGCCAGTCGCGCAAGGCCGCGCACTGCCGCGCGTCGCGCAGCGAAAACTCCAGGGATTGCGGGGCGCCGCCAGAGGCATTGCGCAGCTGGACCCGCTCGTCCGAAACGTCGCATTGGCAGATCAGGCGCAAGAGCCCGTCGCCCTTGGCGCGTCTCGCCTCTTCGCGCGCCAGCAGGCCCGAGGAGCCCTCGCCGCAGACCATGAGCACGGCCTCGCCCCGGATGGGATCCAGCGCCTCGATGGCGCCGCGATAAGGGGCGAGCGGATCGGCGCGCAGGAAGGCGGCGCTTTCGGGCGAGCAATCGGGGAAGCGTTGTTCGAGGGTGGCGAGGTTGCGCATCACCAGCCGCCGCTTCTCGGCGCGAAAGGAGCGCGCGCCGGCATGACCGACATAGACGCCCGTCGCGCAGAGGTTGCGAAAGCCTTTTTCGCGCGCGCGCAAGCAAAATTCGACGTCCTCGTAGTAACCTCGCGCGTAAATTTCCGGCAGCGACCCCACTGCGTCGAGACAGGCTCGGGTGATGTAGAGGCAGAAGCCGATCCCGTTGGGCAGATCGACCGTCGCGGCGCCATTCGCGCGCCAGGCCAGGTCAGCGAGCCGGGCGACGTCCTGGCGAGCGCCCAGCGCATTGGCGACAAAGGGTTCGGGGAAGCTGGTGAATTCGCCGTTGTTGGACAAAGGCGTGACCGTGCCGACGCCGGGCGCGGAGCCCGCGATGCGCGCGAGCCTCTCGAAGCACAGGGGCGACGGCACAGCGTCGGCATTGAGGAGCACCACGTCGCCCGCAGGGCACAGCGCCAGAGCCTTGTTGACGGAAGCCGCGAAGCCGAGGTTCCTGTCGTTGCGGATCAGCGTGAATTTGCGGGTCGCCGCCTGCACGTCGAGCCAGGTGCGCAAACTCGGATTGGGGCTGGCGTCGTCGACGACGAGGAGCCGCGGCGCGACCTGCCCGCCCTCGGCGAAAAGCGCGGCGAAACAGGCCTTTGTGGCTTCGAAATCCTCGTAGACGGGAATGATGACGTTCAATCGCGGGACTGCCGGCGCCTGGGAAGAGTTCTTTCGCTCCGCCGAGATCGCGTGGGCGGTCCGACGGGCGCGGCGGGACCGGAAAACTGCCGGTCTCGGCCCCGTCGAGCAGGAAATCAATCTGGCGCAAGGCTCCGTCCTTGTCCGCAAGGACGATCTCGGCGCAGCCCCAGCCCTTGCCGGCAAGCCAATGTCGCTGATCGCCGTCGACGTGCAAAAGCCGGGGGGCGCTGTCCTCGACGCGCAGGGAAAGGGCGGCCCCGGCGGACCAGGCGACCCAGCCCGAGAGATCGCCGCCCCGGCGCTCCAGCCGGAATTGCAGCCTTGCGTCCGCTCCAAAAAGCACGGCGAGCGCGCGCCTCAGTTCATCTCGATCAGACAGGAGGTCGCCAACGACGCTGCGGGCGACTTCCTGTTTTTGCTCCGGCGCGCCCCATTGCATCGCAAGGCGCAGAACATGACGATGGGTCGGGTCGATATCCAGGGCGCGCGACAGGTCGCTTGCCGCGTAATCTTCGTATCCGGCGCCGCGCGAGGCTTCGGACCGCAGCAAGAAATCCTGCGCCTGCGGCTTTTCGCGGCGGCAAAGGCGATCCGCATATTGAAACGCCGCCGCGAATTCGCGGCTGCCAAGTCGCTCGGCGGCCAGAAGCGCCAGCGACTCGCCATGGCGTTGCAAGTCGAAAAACAGGGATTCGCCGTTCAAGTCCCCTCCGGCTGCGCGCTAGAGCCTGTTCTGTGAACTCCGGTTCACCGAACAGGCTCCAGTTTCTTGTTTTTACGCATATTCGCTAACGCGGCCCTTCGGGTCTTAACGCGAACCGAAATCCACTTCGCTCGAAAATGCTATAAAGCGTTTTCAAGCGAAGTGAATGGGGGCTCGCGCGATCAAAATACTGCCTTTTTGATCAACCGGACGCATGGCTTTCGCCTCCGACAGCCTCGGCCTCCGCAGCGTTTCCTGCGCCGGGCGCAGGCGCTTCCTCGCGCACCGCCGATGAAGCGAACAGCTTCGCCAGCGCCGTGCCCGCGAACTGCGGCGCTATCAGCTCCGCCGAGGCCTGCGGACCAAGGGCGACAGCCCAGAGATCAAAAAATTCGGTTTCCATGATCCGCGCTTCCTTGAAGCCCGAAGCCAGGGCGACACGCGCGAGGCGCGGGGCGGTGAATCCCGTATGATGCGCCATCCAGGTCCGGCCGGCGCCAATGGATTCGGAATGGCCGAACAGCATGTCAATCGGCCGGATCGGTCCCGCCGGGGAGTTATAGACGACGCCTTCCGATCCAACTTGCAGCAATTGCCTGGCGATCGCGGCGAGATCGGGACAGGTCAGCACGGCGAAGCCGTCTGGCTTCAGGACGCGCAGGAACTCGCGCAGCGCCGGAATCACTTCGTGCGCGTGAAGATGCTCGATGGCGTGAGACGAATAGATGGCGTCAAATTGCGCATCGGCGACAATGCCGCGCATGTCGGCGAAGGAGCCGACAATATCGGGATTGGTGTGGGGGTCGACGTCGAGCCGGACCTCCCGCCACTGGTCCTTCGCAAAACCGACAAGATGCCCCCCCGTATGTGTCGCGCCGCAGCCGGCGTTGAGCACCACTTTTCGCGTATCGTCATTCATGGCAATCCCGTCTTTCCATCCCGTAGGCGCAGCGCCGGTCAACTCCGGCCGCGCGCATCATGTTCAGTTCGCCGAAGCCGCGGCGTCGTCAACGCCTTCAGGCGCTTTCTGCTTTTCGATTCCCAGTAGAGCAAGGGCGTTGTCAAGACATTCCCGCTTGGCGAAACGCGCCAGCGCCGTGGCGCGCGCCGCCGCGCGCAGCGGTTCGTATCGCGCGGGCTCGGCCAGCACGGCAATGACCGTTTCGGCCAGCGCCGCGGGATCGTGAAACGGCGTCAGCAAACCGTTGACGCCATGTTCGATCGCCTCGCGCACGGGCGCGGTGTCGGAGCCGACAATCACGCAACCGATCGCCATGGCCTCTATCATCGACCAGGACAGGACGAAAGGAAAGGTCAGGTAGACATGCACGCTCGACACCTGAAGAAGCCGTACATATTCGTCGTAAGGCAGAAAATTCAGAAAGTGGACGCGCGCAAGATCGAGTTCTGCCGCGACTTCATCGAGATAGATCGATTTCCAGCTGGCGCCGTCGGGGGGCAATGCGCCGTAGGAAACGCCCTCCCCGCCGACAATGACGACATGGGCGTTCGGGCGTTCCGCGAGAATTCGCGGCAGCGCGCGCATGAACATGTGAAACCCGCGCACGGGCTCGAGATTGCGCGCAACGAAGGTGATGACCTCCTGACCGCGATTGAGGCCGGTTCCGTCGGGCAGGGTGAACCGCGCAAAATCGTCGGCGCGCAGCCTCTCGCCGTCGACGCCTTCATGCGCCACATGAATCTTGTCCTGGAATTCGCGCGGATAGGTTTGCTTCTGCCAATGAGTCGGAGAAAGTCCAAGATCCGCCTGGGCCAGCGACAAAAGCGTGCTGGCGTTCTTGCACTGCAGCGCGACGAGGCCGTCCACGCCAAGCCTGGGCCCTTCCGGATCGAAATGGACGTCCTGTCCCTCCGGCTGGTAGTAGAATTCGCAGTAGATGGCGATTTTCGCGTTTGGAAACACCGACCTCAGCGGCAGCGTTTCCCCCCACCCGCAATGGCCGACGATCAGGTCCGCCTCGAAACCGGCCTGGCGCAATTCCGTCAGGGTGAAGAGAACCTCGGTGGCGCGGCGCGACTCGACATCGAACCGCCGAGCGAAAGGATGGGTCGGCGCGACATTGAAATGCGGCATGCGGTAGCGGTGGAGTTCGACATTCGGCAGGGGCTGCGCGGTTTCCGAGCCGATCGCCGCCACCCTGTGGCCGGGCCTCGACGACAGTTCCTCGGCGAGATTGCGAAACTGGGCCGGAAAATTATTGTGGACGAACAGGATATTCATTTCGGGCCAAACTCGCGCGCCGCGGATCGGAGCGGCTTTCTCCCCGAATAATACATCGTCGCCCAAAAGGAAAATCGCTGAGGTTACGCAGGCCAGCGGAAGGGCTGCGCTCGCGTTCGGATTCAGGCGCGCCTTTCGCCGGCCGGAAGCCGGCGCTAAAAGCGGACACAAAAAAACGCCGCGTGAGGGGGCTCACGCGGCGTTTTTCATTCCTGCAATCAGACCTTCGTACCGGTGTGGTCGGTGAAGTTGATTGTGACTCCCTTGGCGTCGAGCACCTGGCCATCGGCGAAGGTATATTGCGTGGAGCCGTCGGCGAGCGACGCCGTCTTGGCGGTGCCCAACGCATTGTTTTCGGTGACCGTCGTCGAAGCGCCGCCGAAGATCGTCGCGTTGGCCGAGCCGGTGACGACGGTGTCGGCGCCCGTGCCGCCGGTGACAGACGTGTTGCCGCCGAAGAGGTTGATCGTGTCGTGGCCTGAGCCGCCCCAGATCTTGTCGGCGCCCGAGCCCGCGTCGATGGTCTCGCTGCCAGCGGCGCTATAGATCGTGTTATTGCCCTGGACGACATTGATGTCGGCGCCGGCCGCGCCCCAGATCGTGTCTTCGGATCCGGCGACCTGGCCGCCCCAGACGACACTCTTGCCGGCGGTCAGGACGATGTCCGTGCGGCCGCCGCCCCAGAGCGTGTCGGCGCCCGTGCCGCCGTAGAGCGTATTGAAGCCGGAGCCGGCCATGAGCTGGTTATTGCCTTGCGAGACGGCAAGGACGTCCGCGCCGACGCCGCCGTGCAGCGTATCGTGCGGAGCGGTTTCAAAAGTCTGGCCGCCATAGAGGACGTTGTTGCCCGTGCCTGCAACCAGGTCCGACGTCCCGGCCCCATAGAGCGTGTCGGCGCCGGAGCCGCCGTACAGCGTGCTCCCGCCCGTGCCGGCATAAAGCTGGTTGGCGCCTGCGGAAACGGCGATGACCGACGGACCGTCGCCGGCGATCACCGTATCGCCGCCAATCGTATAGTCGTAAATGTTGCCGGGATCCGCAAGGACGCTGTGGCCTTCGCTCAGAACGTTGGCCCAGGTGTTGGGCGAACCCTCGTAAAGGAACAGACCGCCCGGCTTGCCCAGGATATATGTGCCAGCGGCGCTCTCGAGCTCCGTGAGAAGGCTGTGGGTGCTCGAAGGCGCAAGCCCAGCGTTTGTGAGCGTCGTTTCGATGAGATTCTGAATGTCCGACGTCTTGCCCGCGAGGACATGGTTCAACTGGAGAGTGGAATTTAGGTTATATGTCGCCACGGCGGCCCCCTTTTAAAAAATGCTACCCAAACGCGATCAGTTACCGACCGCCGCACGAAAAACTTTCACCCTAGGCTCGATGCGACGCGCCGCGAACGACGGTGCATCAGCCATTGCCTTCGCGTTGCCGATCGCTTGCGCGTCGGCGATCACTGGCGCGTTGGCGATCACCTCACCAATCGAAGCCATCGACTCCGCAGCCAGTTCGAGCCGCAAGCCGATCAAGGGATCGCCTCCCGCGGGACCGACAAGTTCAATTTCACGCCCACGCTTGCTCAGGATCGCGGATCCCAGAAACAAGGCGTCGACCGCCAGGACGAAGCGCGAAGCCTCTTCCCCGACCAGACGCAGGCGAAGCCCCGCGAGCGGCAAAGCGCGACCGCGCGAGCCGGCGAATTTGCCCGCCCGGCTCCAGTCGAGCCAGCGCAGGGGATTTGTCGAAACCAGCGGCTGCACTTCAATTTGCACTCCAGCGGGCAGATCGCCGCCGATTTCAATTCCCTCGATCGCGGAAGGCGCGTTCGGTCCCGCAATCCATTCGCCAGCGGCCACCTGGACGTCGCCGCGCCGCGCCACATGGGCGAGCAGCCTGAGCTTCTGCGCGTCGCCGCCCTGGGCGACCGGCCCAGCGTCTTCCGCGCTCGCCGGAGAAACAGCCGCCGGAGCGCGTTCGGCGCCAAGCACCGGCTCGAGTCGGAAGGAAGCGTCGATTGATTCAGCGACGCTCCGACGCATCACCTTGATAGCCAGGCTGCTGGAGCGCTCGGCGCGGACCACCACGCAGTCCCCGGGGCAGGATAGAAAACCGGCGATGACCCCTGGAGCGGAAATGACCTCGACGAAAGGCTCGCTTCCCGGCGCGGGACGAGCTGAAGCAACAGGCGAAACGCCTGACGCAGCGCCAGTTGTATAGCGGAGTATGTAAAGACCACGATCGACATCAACAGTCGCCTCGCGCTCCAGCGAGACTTGAGTGTCGATCTCTTTCTCTACACGCACAGGTTGCATTGCGACCCTTCGTCATACTTCTCGGTATGCCATATTAGAAACTTATTAACGTTACGTAATCCTAAACGCGAATGAGACGCAAGTAGTTTTTGTTCGCATGACCTGCCAAAACAAACAGCTTCCGCGCGATTTTTGAGCTTTTCGACTTGTTTCCGAAGCAAAATTTTTGTCGGAATCCGGGCGGCAAAAAGGCAGGTCGGTAATTTCCGCAGGTTCGAGCGGAGCATCTCTCGCGGTCTTGCACTCCCCGCAATTTGGTGACCGCTCATTCCCTGGAAATTCTGTTTTCACAAGGAACAATTAATAAAATCAATTCGTTGAAGGAAGATTTGTCGCGCCTGCGGAATAGCCGCCCCGGACAGCCCTTGTTATTCCCGGATCGCCCATTATGGCTGCAGCTTCTGCTGCAACAGTGAAAATTGGGGTGGCGGCGAGCCCGGCCCAAGGGGAGCGGGCCAACACAATCGGAAGTAACAGTTTATAATGTAAATTCGCGCGTATTTGCCGTTGTTCGCCCTGTCGCGATATACTGCGCCACGCAGCCCCAAACGCCCAAAAACGGGCAGGCCCGCCCCCTGTCGAGGAGCGCGCCAGCAGTGGCTGGACCGTCTTGCCACCGGAGTTCGGCGGACAGCGGTCCAAAAAATGGAGAAGCGATCGAAGATGCTGGCCCGCAGCGCCAGCGGCGCCGCTACAGGTAATCGATCTTGACGATCTCGTAGCTCTTGCCGCCACCAGGCGTGTTCACTTCCACGGCGTCGCCAACCTTCTTGCCGATCAGCGCGCGGGAAATCGGCGAGGAAATTGACACTTTGCCCGCTTTCACGTCCGCTTCGGAATCGCCAACGATCTGATAACGCTTCTCTGACTCGGTATCCTCGTCGATCAGCGTGACGGTGGCCCCGAATTTGACGGTGGTTCCGGAGAGTTTGCTGACGTCGATCACGTCGGCGCGCGAAATCTTGTCCTCAAGCTCGGCAATTCGGCCTTCATTGAGCGACTGGGATTCCTTTGCGGCGTGATATTCGGCGTTTTCCGACAAATCGCCGTGCGACCGCGCCTCGGATATGGCCTGAATGATTCGCGGACGCTCTTCCTGCTGGCGGCGCTTGAGCTCCGCTTCAAGGGCGGCATAGCCTCCGACGGTCATGGGCAGCTTTTCCATAACAGCAACTCTTTCAAATCTTTCCGGCCGGGACGCCCTGTCGAGACGCCGCCGGGGACAAAATGCGTAACGCGCCCGGAGGGGCGCGTCGGCGGCTGTTGGCGAGCCGGAGGGGCATGATGGTACAAAAGGGGCGCTGAGGTCAATTGCCGCGCGCCCCGCCCTTCCGGCCTCCTGCCGCAGGCAGCGTCGTCAGGCGAAATAATCCTGCAGGGCCCGCACTTCAAGGTCGCCGGCCATGAAGGCTTTTACCCCTTCCGCGGCCGCCAGCGCCCCGGCAAGCGTGGTGTAATAAGGCGCCTTGTGCAGCAGCGCCGCGCGGCGCAGCGACCGCGAATCGGCCAGGGCCTGGGCGCCTTCCGTGGTGTTGAACACAAGCTGCACGTGGCCGTTCTTGATGGCGTCGACCACGTGCGGCCGCCCCTCCGACACCTTGTTGATCTTCTGCGCCGGCACCCCGTGCTCGCTGAGGAAACGCGCAGTGCCGCCGGTGGCCAGCACCTTGAAGCCGAGATGCGCCAAAAGCCGCACCGCCTCGAGCACACGCTGCTTGTCCGCTTCGCGCACGGAAACGAAGACGGAGCCGGAGGTTGGAACCTTTGTACCCGCGCCGAGCTGGCTCTTGGCGAAGGCCACGTCGAAGGAGCGGTCGAGGCCGATGACTTCGCCGGTCGAGCGCATTTCCGGGCCGAGCACCGTGTCGACGCCGGGGAAGCGCGCGAAGGGGAAAACCGCCTCCTTGACGCCAATATGCCCGCCCTTCCAGGGTTTCAGGCCGAAAGAAGCCAGGCTTTCGCCGGCCATGATGCGCGAGGCGATCTTGGCCAGGGGCAGGCCGATCACCTTGGCGACGAAGGGCACGGTGCGCGAAGCCCGCGGATTGACTTCCAGCACGTAGATCTCGCCGTCCTTGAGCGCGAACTGGACATTCATGAGACCGCCGACATTGAGCGCCAGCGCCATTTTGCGCGTCTGCTCCTCGAGCCGCGCGACCATGTCGGGGGACAGCGAGCGCGGCGGCAGCGAACAGGCGGAATCGCCGGAATGTATGCCCGCCTCCTCGATATGCTCCATCACGCCGGCGACGAAGACATCCTTGCCGTCGCAGAGGCAGTCCACGTCAATCTCGACCGCGTCGACGAGGTAGCGGTCGAACAGAAGGGAGTTTTTGCCCAGCACCGTGTTGATCTGGCCGGTCTTGTCATTGGGATAGCGCGCCTTGACATCCGACGGCACCAGGCCCGGCAAGACCCCGTGCAGATAGTCGTCGAGCTCGGAGGGATCGCGGAGAATCGCCATGGCGCGGCCGCCGAGGACATAGGATGGACGCACGACCAGGGGCAGGCCAAGCTCCTGCGCGACGATCCGCGCCTGTTCGACCGAATAGGCGATGCCGTTCTTCGGCTGCTTCAGGTGGAGCTTGTCGAGCAGCCGCTTGAACTGGTCGCGGTCCTCGGCAAGGTCGATCGAATCGACGGACGTGCCGAGAATGGGAATGCCGGCGTCCTGCAAGGCCTTGGCGAGCTTGAGCGGCGTCTGGCCGCCGAATTGCACGATCACGCCCTCAAGCGTCCCCGCCTCCTTCTCCTTGGCAAGGATTTCGAGCACGTCCTCGCGGGTCAGCGGCTCGAAATAGAGGCGATCCGACGTGTCGTAATCCGTCGAGACCGTCTCCGGATTGCAGTTGATCATGATGGTTTCAAAGCCCGCGTCGCTGAGCGCGAAACAGGCGTGGCAGCAGCAATAGTCGAATTCTATGCCCTGCCCGATGCGATTCGGGCCGCCGCCGAGAATGACGATCTTGCGCTTGTCGGTCGGCCGCGCCTCGCAGGACGGGAACTCCGGCGAAAGGCGTCTCGTAGGTCGAATACATGTAGGCGGTAGGGGAAGCGAACTCCGCGGCGCAGGTGTCGATGCGCTTGTAGACCGGGCGCACGCCCAGGCCGCGCCTGAACTCGGCGACTTCTGTTTCGGACTTGCGCGCCAGCGAGGCGAGGCGCATGTCGGAAAAGCCCGCCGCCTTGAGCGTGCGCAGGTTTTCCGCGTCATTCGGCAGGCCGAAATCCCTGACCTTCTTCTCAAGGACGACGATTTCGCGCAGCCGCGCCAAAAACCACGGGTCGATCTTGCAGGCGTCGAAAATCTCGCCGTCGCTCATGCCCATGCGCATGGCCTGGCCAACGACGAGCAGCCGATCCGGCGTCGGAGTCCCAAGCGCGGCGCGGAGGACGTTCATGTCGTCGCCCTTGCCGAGGCCTTCGATTTCGATCTCGTCGAGTCCCGACAGCCCCGTTTCGAGCGAACGCAGCGCCTTTTGTAGCGATTCGGCGAAGGTGCGGCCGATCGCCATGGCCTCGCCGACCGATTTCATCGCCGTGGTCAGGGTCGGCTCGGCGCCGGGGAATTTTTCGAAGGCGAAGCGTGGAATCTTGGTGACCACGTAATCGATGGTCGGCTCGAACGAAGCCGGGGTCGCGCCGCCGGTAATGTCGTTGGCGATCTCGTCGAGCGTATAGCCGACCGCGAGCTTGGCGGCGACCTTGGCGATGGGAAAGCCCGTGGCCTTCGAAGCCAGGGCTGAGGAGCGCGACACGCGCGGGTTCATCTCGATCACGATCATCCGGCCGTTTTCGGGATTGATCGCGAACTGCACGTTGGAGCCGCCCGTCTCCACGCCGATCTCGCGCAGCACCGCCAGCGAGGCGTCGCGCATGATCTGGTATTCCTTGTCGGTCAGCGTCAGCGCGGGGGCGACGGTGATGGAATCGCCAGTGTGGACGCCCATCGGATCGATATTTTCGATCGAGCAGACGATGATGCAATTGTCCGCCTTGTCGCGGACGACCTCCATCTCGTATTCCTTCCAGCCCAGCACGCTTTCCTCGATGAGGACTTCGTTGGTCGGCGAGGCGTCGATGCCGCGTTCGACGATGTCGATGAATTCCGCCTTGTTGTAGGCGATGCCGCCGCCGGTGCCGCCAAGCGTGAAGGACGGCCGGATGATCGCGGGCAGGCCGATGTCTTCGAGCGCGTCAAGGGCCTGGCCGAGCGTCTTGATGTGATGCGAATTCGGCGTGTCCAGGCCGATCCTGGTCATGGCCTCGCGGAACAGTTCGCGGTCCTCGGCCTTGTCGATCGCCTCGGCGGTGGCGCCGATCATCTCGATCTCATACTTGTCGAGCACGCCCATCTTCTTCAGCGAAAGCGCGCAGTTCAAGGCCGTCTGGCCGCCCATGGTCGGCAGCAGGGCAAAGCCGCCAGGCGCCGCATAGCGCTCCTTCTCGATGATCTTCGCCACGATTTCCGGGGTGATCGGCTCGACATAGGTGCGATGGGCGAGATCGGGATCGGTCATGATCGTCGCCGGATTGGAATTGACCAGGACGATGCGGTAGCCCTCGGCCTTCAGCGCCTTGCAGGCCTGGGTGCCGGAATAGTCGAATTCACAGGCCTGTCCGATGACGATCGGCCCCGCGCCGATGATCATGATCGTCTGGATGTCTGTCCGCTTCGGCATTATGGACTCTTTATGTTGCCCAAGCCGCGCATGGGCGCGGTTTTGTTTATTGCCCAAGCCGCACATCGGCGCGGTTTGGGCGCCCCTCGCACGAGCTCGGCGTCGCAGTCGCTCCCGGCGGCCCCAGGGGCTGGCAGGATTTTGGCGTCGCAGCCGCAGCGGCGAAGCCACCGTCGCGCACAAAAAAAGGCCGCACTTTCGGCTGAGAAGCCGGAGCGCGCCCTCCACTGACCGTCTCGTGACGGGCGAGAATGTCTTGATCCGGACAGGAAACGAGCCCGAATGTGACGCCCGTGTTAAACGAGTTTTTTCGCCCTGTGAACCCCCATGGCGGAAAAGCCGTGGGAAAGCATGCGCGAGGATTTTCCTGACGTGGCGCCCGCCGATTCATGTTCTAAGCTTTACGCAAGGAGAATGGTCTTGAGTTTGAATTCGCCCCTGACGACGCGGATCGCCGCCTTCGCCTTCGCCTTGTTGGCAGTTGCGCCAGGCATGGCCGCGCCGGCCGGAACCGCCACAGCGCTGCCGGCCTGCGTCCCCTGCCACGGCATGGACGGCATCGGACGCGACGTCGAGATCCCCAATCTCGCCGGCCAGAACGAAGCCTATCTGCTCAACCAGTTGCGCGCCTTCCGCCAGGGTCGACGCGCACACAAGGAAATGCTCTACATGAGCCGAAACATGACCGACGAGGACATGAAGGCGCTCGCCGCCTATTTCGCCGCCCTGCCGCCCCGCTGACCCGCCGAGCCGAGGAAGACTTCGCCTGATGTCGCTGCACCGCCAGTTTTCCGCCTTTGTCATCGTCGGCGTGATCGCCACGGCGATCCATTACGCCCTGCTGATCGCCCTCAAGGAACTGGCGCATTGGGCGGTCATCCCGGCGACGCTCTCGGGTTTCTGCTGCGGCGGACTGGCGTCCTATGTGCTGAACCGCCGCCACACGTTCGACAGCGACCGCCCGCATGCGGAAGCCGGCTGGCGCTTCGCCATCGTGGCCGTCGTGGCTTTTTTCCTCACCTGGGGCTTCATGCGACTTTTCGTCGTCGCCTGGGAGGCGCCCTATCTACCGGCCCAGGTTGTCACCACCCTGATCGTCATGGTCTGGAATTTCGCCGCCCATCGCTTCTGGACTTTCCGCGTCCAACCCGCCGCTTGCGGCGAATCCTGACCGGGAGGATGTCATGGCGATCGAAATGGCTGCAAAACCTGGCATGAAGCCCCGACGCGCCGCCCTGCTCGCGGCGGTCCTCGTCTTCGTCGATTCGCTGCTTGGCCAGCTCGCGACCTTTCCCAAGCTCGTCCCATGGTACGCCGGGCTCGCAAAACCGGGCTTCACGCCGCCCAACGCCGTTTTCGGTCCGGTCTGGACGCTGCTTTATGCGCTGATGGCCCTCGCCTTCTGGCGCATCCTGATCCTGCCCGAGCAGAGGGGACGCAAGGCGGCGATCGGCTTCTTCCTGGCCCAACTCGCCCTCAATGTGCTCTGGTCCTATGCCTTTTTCGCCGCCGAAAGCCCCCTCCTGGGCCTGATCGACATCGTTCCGCAGGAAATTTTCATTGCGGCGACCATGGCCCTGTTCTGGCGGCTCGACCGTCTCGCCGGCCTGTGCCTGGCGCCGCTTTTTCTCTGGGTCGGCTACGCCGGCCTGCTCAATTTCGAAATCTGGCGACTGAACGGCTGATGCGGGAAGCGCATTTATAACCGATGCGCCGCCCGGCCAGACTTCAAGGGATGGACTCTTCATGAGTTTGATCAAGCTCTCCAGAAGCCGACATAATTTACAAAAAGCGCTGTTGGCCGGCGTCGCTTTCGCGGTTTTGGCGAGCGTTTCGGGTTTCCTCCTGCTCCGACGGCCCGAGCCGTTTCCGCCTGCTCCGATGGCCTATGGCCAGGCCAAAAAGCAGTTCGGGGAATTGTGGCTTCCAGACGCAACCGGCTCGCATCCGGTCGTCGTCCTGATTTACGGCGGCTCCTGGCAGTACAATTCGGACCTCGCCTCCACGCGCCGCACGGCGGCGGAGCTGGCAAAGCAGGGATTTGCGGTTTGGAACATCGAATACCGCGCCATAGGCGATGTTGGAGGCGGCTTCCCGGGAACCTTCCTGGATGTTGGCGCGGCGACCGACCATCTGCGCGACATGGCCAAAACGATGCCGCTCGATCTTTCCTGCGTTGTCGCGGTGGGACATTCCGCAGGCGGCTATCTGGCCCTGTGGCTGGCGGCGCGCAGCCGCATCCCCCAGTCGAGCCCGCTCTACAATCCCGATTTTCTACCGGTCGGGGGCGTCGTCGACCTGGCAGGTCCGCCGAATTTGCATGCCAGCATGATCCCCGCGGATGAATGGGCCGGCGCTGGCACCATAGCGACATTGATCGGCGCCCAGGCGAGAGGATTCGACGCTGCGCTCAAGGACACGTCGCCGGTCGAGATGCTCCCGCTGGGCGTAACGCAGGTGCTCCTTTTTGGCGCGCGCGACAAGACGGTGCCGGCCAGTCACGGCTATCTTTACCAGCACGACGCCGAGGCGAAAGGTGAAAAGGTCGACCTGCGCATCGTGCCGGGGGCTGGACATGGCGATTTCATCACGCCAGGGACGGCTGCAGGAAAAGAGAGCCTTGCAGCGATCAAGAGCGTCTGCCCGCCCGACGCGGCGCGCTCCGGCAATTAGGCGAAGCCGCTCACTTCACCGCCGACATCAGCACGCGCGCGACATCCTCGTCCGTGGCGCCCCAGGACTGGCGGGACACTTCCTTGCCGCCGCGATAGACGATGAAGGTCGAGCGCGGACTGTGCAGCGCCTTCACGGCATCCTTCTGCTTTTCGGTATCGACGCGAAAGAAGACAATGTCCTTGTAGGAAGGCTTGTCTTTCATCGCGTCGATCGCGTTCGCCTGGGCCTGGCAGATCGGGCACCAGGAGGCATAGACCTCGATGATCACCGTCTTGCCCTCGGCGATCGCAGCGTCGGCCGCGGGCTTGTCATAGGGCTCGACGACGAAAGCGCGCGCCTCGCCGCCCAGCATGGCCGCAATGGCGATCGTGGCGAGGAAGAGTCGACGGTCCTGCATGGCGCCCTCCGCGAAAAAAGCATTGTCGCTGGCGATACGCCCGAGGGTGGCGCGATGTTACGCGGGAGGAGAATTCATTCCGCGGTCGCTTCCTCAGCCGCAGCCGCGATGGCGGCCGCGGCGTCAACCGGGTGGCCCAGCGCGGCGTTGAGTTTTTCGCGGTCCAGTTCGCCTTCCCAGGCCGAGACGACAATGGTCGCGACGCCATTGCCGATGATATTGGTCAGCGCCCGGTTCTCGCTCATGAACTTGTCGATCGAGAACACGATGGCCATGCCCGGAACGAGCCGCGGATCGACGGCGGCAAGCGTCGCGGCCAAGGTGATGAAGCCGGCGCCGGTGACGCCGGAAGCGCCTTTCGACGTCAGCATGGCCACCCCGAGGATGATCAACTGGTGTTCGAGGTCGAGCGGGACGTTGAGCGCCTGAGCGATGAAAAGGGTCGCCAGGGTCATGTAAATGTTGGTGCCATCGAGGTTGAAGGAATAGCCGGTCGGCACGACCAGCCCGACCACCGAGCGCGAACAGCCGAGATTTTCGAGCTTGGCCATGAGTTGCGGCAGCGCGCTTTCCGACGACGACGTGCCCAAGACGATCAGCAGTTCATCCTTGATATAGGCGAGATATTTGAAGATGTTGAACCCGGCCAGCCGGGCGATGACGCCGAGCACGACGACAATGAACACCGCCGAGGCGAAATAGAAGGTGGCGATCAACCCGAAGAGGTTGCCCAGAACGCTGGGGCCGAATTTGCCGACCGTATAGGCCATGGCGCCGAAAGCGCCGAAGGGCGCCGCCTTCATCACAAAGCCGAGCACGCCGAATATGGCTTGGGCCGTCTCGTCGATCAGCTTGCGCAAGGGCGCGCCCTTCTCGCCCATGGCCAGCATTGAAAATCCCATGAGGATCGCGAAGAACAGCACCTGCAAGATGTCGCCCTTGGCGAAGGCGCCGATCACCGAGTCGGGAATGATGTCGAGGAAGAAATCGACCGTGCTTTTTTGCGCTTCCGGACTGGCGTATTTGGCGACCGCGGCGGCGTCGCCATGGCCGGAGAAACCGGCGCCGGGCCGCAGCACATTGCCGATGACGAGGCCGATGATGAGAGCGAAGCTCGAAACGACCTCGAAATAGACCAGCGCCTTGACGCCGACGCGCCCGACCTTTTTCGCGTCCTGGATATGGGCGATGCCCGACACCACGGTGCAGAAGATGATCGGGGCGATCACCATCTTGATCAGCTTGATGAAGCCGTCGCCGAGCGCTTTTACGCCGGGCTTGGTGGCGAAGTCCGGAAAGGCCACGCCGACGACGATCCCGAGCAGGATGGCGCACAGCACTTGAGCGTAGAGCTGGCGGTAGAGCGGTTTCTTCGCCTGGGGAGAAGCCTGATTTTCGGCGTCCATGCTGGAGCGTCCCTCGTCGTGTCCGGCTTTTTGGAAAGCCTGTCATTGCCGCCAGTTGAACGCGGCGCGGGTCGGCGCGCAACTGATTTGTCGTATTTTCGTCAATTTCCGGGCTTGGCGGCAAATTTCGCGGGGAGGCCATGGCAAACGGCGCGGACAAGGAGCTCGACCTGCGCCTCGAGCGCGGCGCGCGGAACCGCGACCAGCTTTTCCTCAAGGCCGAGCGCAACCACGCCATGCACCGCCGAAAACAGGGTTCGGCCGACGAGAACGCGGTCTTCCTCGTCCGCGCCGGGCAGAAGCTGGCGCAAGGGCGCGGCGACATGGGCGAAGAGATCGAGTTGGGTCGTCGCGTGCCATTCCGGAACGGCGGAGCCTGGGGCCATGCGATGTTCGAACAAGGCGCGCCACAGCGCCAGGTTCGCGCTGGCGAAACGGCAATAGGCCAGGGCCATGGCGACAAGGCGCTCGACCGGCCGGTTTTCATTCGTCGCCGCCTCGGAAAGCGCGCGGTCGAGCCGCGCCAGCGTGCGCGCACCCACATGCAGGATCGCCTCGTCGAGATCGCCAACGAGATTATAGAGTCCGCCCAGCGAAACGCCGATTTTTGCTGCGAGATCGCGAGCCTTCAGGGCGGCAAGGCCCTGCTCCGCCACTGTTTGCTCGGCCGCGTCGATCAGCGCCTGCAATTGCGCCGCGCGCCTTTCCTGCGTTTTGGTCATCGCCCAAGCCTGCCCCTAACCCTGACGATCGCTTTTTTGAACATCGTTCAAATATTAGCTTGAACAATGTTCATGTCTGCGCTAACAATTGGCATGTGAACGACGTTCATATCACCGGGGCCGCCATTTTCAAACCATCCTTGGCGCGCATGTGCTGCCGTCGCAGCCGCCGCGTAAGACGGAGCTCGTTCGGGAACGTCAATTCTTTGTTTGCGTCTGGGCGTGCATGTTCAGCCGTTTCTGGAGATCGCCATGTTTTCGCTGCTTGCCCAAAGGCGTTTCGCGCCGCTGTTCTGGACGCAATTCCTTTCGGCCTTCAACGATAATTTCCTGAAGAACGCCCTGGTTTTCCTGATCATGTACAAGATGCCGCGGCGATGGCGGCGAAATCGCTAGTGACGCTGGCCGGCGGCGTCTTCATCCTGCCCTTCTTCCTCCTTTCCGGCCTCGGCGGCGAAATGGCCGACCGCTTCGACAAGGCCTTGATCGCGCAAAGGCTCAAACTGGCGGAATTCGGCGCGGCGGCCGTCGCGGTCGCGGGCTTCGCGCTGCAATCCACGCCCATCGCTGTTTGTCGCCCTCTTCATGTTCGGCGTCATCTCGGCGCTGTTCGGCCCGATCAAATACGGCATCCTGCCCGACCATCTGCACCGCGACGAATTGCCCGGCCGGCAACGCCCTGATCGAGGGCGCGACCTTCGTCGCCATCCTGCTCGGCACGATGGCCGGCGGCTTCGCCTCGCGCGAGGGCGGCAATCCCTTGCATTTCGCCGCTCGCCATGATCGCTCGTCGCCGCGCTCTGCTACGGCGCGAGCCTCTTCATCCCGCCGACCGGCGAAGGCGCGCCCGATCTCCGCATCGAGGCCAATATCTTCCGTTCGACCGGTCATCTCCTGTCCGACCTCTGGGCCGATGCGCGGCTCTGGCGCGCCGGCGTCATGGTCAGCCTGTTCTGGATGTTCGGCGCGATCACGCTCTCGCTCCTGCCGCCGATGGTGAAATGGCAGCTCGGCGGCGACGAGATGGCGGTCAGCCTCTATCTCGGCGCCTTCGCCATCGCCGTGGCGCTCGGCTCGGCCTTCGGCTCCTTCCTGTGCAGCGGCCGCATCATCCTGCTGCCCGCCCCCGTGGCGACGCTGGTCATGGGCCTTTTCGCCGCCGATCTCGCCTGGACCGCTGCATGGACTTCCGCCCGCGACAGGCGCAAGCGATTTGGCGCAACTTCTTCGCCATGCCCGCAGCCTGGCGCGTCGGCGTCGATCTCGTGCGGCCTGGCGTTCGCGGGCGGCGTTCTCGCCGTTCCCAGCTTTTCGGCGGCGCAGGCCTGGGCGCCGATCGAAAAGCGCGCCCGCATCGTCGGCGCGATCAACGTGCTCAACGCCGCCTTCATGGTCGGCGGCGCGCTGGTTATCGCCGGCCTGCAGGCCGCGGGCCTCGACCTCGCCGGCGCCTTCGCGCTCATCCGCTCTTCGCCTGCCTCGGTCGGCGCCATCTGGATGTTCAGGAAGCTTGCCGACCAACCCGCTGCAGGACTTCCTGTCGATCCTGTTCCGCGCCTTCTATCGGCTCGAGGTGCGCGGCCGCGACAATCTCGCCAAGGCCGGCGCCAAACGCCATTTTCGCCCTGAACCATGTGAGCTTCCTCGACGCGGCCTTGGCCCTCGCCCTGATCGACGGCGACCCTGTCTTCGCCATCGACTCCGGCATCGCCAGGCGCTGGTGGGTCAAGCCCTTCCTGCAATCTCGCCCGCGCCTATCCGCTCGATCCGACGCAAGCCGCATGGCGACGCGCTCGCCTGATCAACGCCGTCAAGAACGGCGAAACGCCTGATCATCTTCCCCGAGGGACGCCTGACCGTCACCGGCAGCCTGATGAAGGTCTATGACGGCGCCGGCCTGATCGCCGAAAAATCCGGCGCGCAAGATCGTGCCGGTGCGCATCGACGGCCTGGAAGCCACGATTTTTTCGCGCCTGTCGCGCGAACAGGCGCCGCGCCGCTGGTTCACCAAGGTCGACGTCACCATCCTCGAGCCGATCGAACTGAAAGTCGACGACGCCCTGCGCGGCAAGGCGCGGCGCATGGCGGCAGGCGCTTGCGCTCTACCAGATCATGTCCGACCTGATCTTCCGCACCACCGACGCCAACATGACGATCTTCGCCGCCGTCGCCGGAGCCGCGCGCAAACACGGCCTGTCGCGCATCGGCACTCGAAGACCCGCTTCCGGCGAATGCTCACTACCGCAAGCTGCTGATCGGCGCGCGCGTCCTCGGCGAAAAGCTGAAGGCCTCGCGCCCGAGGGCCAGCCGGTCGGATTGATGATGCCCAATGCCAACGCCGCGGGCGCCGCCCTGCTCGGCCTGATCTCGGCCAACCGTCCACCGGCCATGATCAATTTCACTTCCGGCGCCGCCAATATCCTCGCGGCCTGCGCCGCGGCCAAGGTGGATAAAATCGTGACGTCGCGAAGCTTCATCGAAAAGGCCAAGCTGCAGCCGCTGGTCGAGCGGCTCGGCGAAAGCATCGGCTTCATCTATCTGGAAGACGTGGCCGGCGCCATTTCCGGCTTCGACAAGCTGCGCGCCTTCTTCCACGCCCGCGAGGCGATCTGCCCGGCGAAACCGGACGATTGCGCCGCCATCCTCTTCACCTCGGGCTCGGAAGGCGTGCCCAAGGGCGTCGCGCTCTCCCACCGCAACATCCTGTCCAATGTCGCCCAGGCGGCGTCACGCATCGATTTCGGGCGGCAGGACAAAGTGTTCAACGTCCTGCCGATCTTCCACTCCTTTGGGCTGACAGGCGGCTTCCTGCTGCCGCTGGTTTCCGGCGTGCCGATCTATCTCTACCCGTCACCCCTGCACTATCGCATCGTGCCGGAACTGATCTACGGCTCGAACGCCACCATACTGTTCGGCACCGACACCTTGCTCACGGGCTATGCGCGTTCGGCGCACCCCTATGACCTGCGCTCGCTGCGCTACATCATCGCCGGCGCGGAGGCGGTGAAGGAGGCGACGCGCCGCCTCTACGCCGAAAAATTCGGCCTGCGCATTCTCGAAGGCTATGGCGTCACCGAAACAGCGCCGGTGCTGGCCCTGAACACGCCGATGTTCAACCGCTTCGGCACGGTCGGGCGCATCATGCCGGGCATAGAGACGCGGCTCGAAACGGTTGCGGGCATCGACGAGGGCGCGCGCCTGCATGTGCGCGGACCCAACATCATGCTCGGCTATTTCCGCGCAGAAAACCCAGGCGTTCTGGAGCAGCCCCCTGGACGGCTGGCACGACACCGGCGACATCGTCGCCATCGACGCGCAGGGTTTTGTCGCGATCAAGGGACGCGCCAAGCGCTTCGCCAAGATCGGCGGCGAGATGATCTCGCTGGCGGCGGTGGAAAATCTCGCCGGCGTCTGCTGGCCGGGCGCCCGCGTGGCGGTGGTGGCCCAGCCCGATCCGCGCAAGGGCGAGCGCATGATCCTCTGCACCGAGGAAGTTTCGGCGACGCGCGCGCGACTTCATGGCTGTCGCCAAGGCGCAGGGCGCGTCTGAACTGATGTTGCCCAGCACAGGTGCTGGCAGTCGAAAAACTGCCGCTGCTCGGCTCCGGCAAAATCGATTATCCCGCCGTGGCGAAACTGGTGGCCGAGAAGTTGCCTCAGGGCTGAGGAGCGGCGGCGAACGCCCCTCTCCCCGCACGCGGATGGCAGGACGGCGGATTGCGGCGGCAGGCCGCAGGTCGGGCTTGCAGCGGAGGCCGGACCAAGACGCCAAGGCCCGCCCCCTGCGTTAGCCTCTTCCGACCGAGATGAGATTTGGCTGACAAATTTTATGGGTTCGGCTGACCCATTCTTCTTCCCATTCCCTCATTTTCGTTTTCGGTCAAGACGGCCGCGCCTGGAGCGCGCGCTCGTTTAATCAGATCGAGGGCGACAATGGTTTCTGAACAGCATTTGCCACAGCTCGACGTGACTCGCGACCGCCACGCAGCGAGTTCTTCCGGGAACCCGCGTCCGTTCACATTGGCGCTTCGACAAGCTTCGGCGCGCATCGTCGCGGTCTTTCTTTCGACCCTGGCGTTTGCGCCTCTTGCGGGTTCCCCGGCGAAGGCGCGATCCCTGGAGGCGATCAAGCAAGCGGGGCAGTTGCGCGTCACCATTTACCAGAATTACAAGCCGTGGTCCTGGCAGGAAGACGGCAAGCTGAAGGGCATCGATGTCGATATTGGAGCCGCCCTGGCGAGGCAGCTTGGACTCAAAGTCGATTATCTCGAACTGCGCGCTGAAGACGATATCGGCGACGATCTGCGCAATGGCGTGTGGCGCGGCTCGCTTCTGGGCACGAAGCCGGGCGACGTCATGCTGCACGTCCCCTGCGACAAGCAGATCGAAGCGACAAATGACAAGATCAAGCTTGTCTCTCCCTATCACACGGAAGGCCTGGCCATGGCCGTCGATCCGGCCATGGCTGACAGCGCAAGAGATTTTGCTCTGTTCGAGACGGAAAAAGTCGCCGTCGAGGGCGGGACTTTATCGGACATCATTCTGCTCTCGGCGCGCGATCACAAGCTGATCGACCGCGTGGTGCATTTCAAGGGCGTGGCGAAAGCGGCGACGGCCTATCAAAACGGCGAGGTCGCGGCCTTTTATGGCGAGGCGGCGATGGTCGAAAATCTCGCGCACAGCGTCTCGCGTCCCGTCAGCATCGTCTATCCGAAATATTGGATGGCGCGCGAATGGACGATCGGCGGCGCCGTCAAAGTCGACGATATCGAGCTTGGAGAGGCGATCGACAAGGGTGTCTCCGAGCTGAAGAGTTCAGGCGAAATGCAGCGCATTTTCGCGGCCTATGGCATCGCCTGGCGGGCCCCGCCGCAGGACTGACCAATTCATCTTCCGCCCGCCAATCCGTTCCGCAGTCCGAGCCTTGGTTTTGCACAATGCGAAAAGAATTCACACGCCTGCGGACTTCATTGGCTTTGCTTTCCGCCCTGGCTCTGCCGCCCGCCGCGCAGGCCGCCGATCATCTGCGCGTCACCGCCCTGGCCGGAGGCACTTTCGCCTGGGAACTGGCGGTCGTGAAAGCCTATGGCCTTGACGTCAAGGCGGATCTGGAGCTTGAAGTGACGCAACTCGCCTCGACCGAGGCGGGGAAAATCGCGCTGATCGGCGGCGGCGCAGACATGATCCTTTCGGATTGGCTTTGGGCGGCGCGCGAGCGCGGCCTTGGCCACAAGCTCGTCTTCTACCCGCAATCCTCGACGCTTGGCGCGGTCATGGCCAAGGCGGGCGCGAAACTCAATTCGCCGGCCGATCTTGTCGGCAAGAAATTAGGCGTCGCGGGCGGTCCGCTGGATAAGAGCTGGCTGTTGCTGCAAGCCTGGGCGCTGCAACAGGGGGTCGATCTCAAGACCCAATCGACCGTCGTCTTCGGCGCCCCGCCGCTGCTGGCCGAAAAGCTGGGCCAAGGCGAAATCGACGCCGCGCTGGAGTTCTGGACCTATTGCGCCTCGCTCGAAGGCCGGGGCTTCGCGCGCGCGATCGACATGGCCGAGGTCGAGCGTCAGCTCGGCGCCAAGGGGCCCATTTCCGTCGGCGGCTATGTGTTCGATGAGAGCTTCGCCGCCGCTCACAAGGACGTGCTGGAACGCTTCCTGGAGATCACCCGCAAAGCCAGACATATGATCGCTGGGGATGACGAGGCTTTCGCCAAGATCGCGCCGCTGATCGACGCGAGGGACCCGGCGACTCTGGCGATCTATCGCCGCCGCTACGCAGAAGGAATTCATTCGCGCCCAATCGGCGCCGAAGAAGCCGACGCCGCCGCGATTTACCAGGTGCTGGCGAAACTTGGCGGCGAGCCTTTGGTCGGCTCGGCCCAGACGCTCGAATTCCGGCGTGTTTTATCGCGGCCCCGCGGGGAAAGACGCGTCGCTTGACAATTCCGCGGCGAAACCAAACGCCGTGGCGACGCCGTGAGCAGATTTTTTTCCCTCTGCCTGTTCGTCGCGATCTGGCAGATCGCCGCCATGGCGCTCGGCGCGCATTATCTGGTTGGCCCCGACGCGACGCTGACGGCCATCGTCAAGGAAATCCGCTCGGGCGACATGCCGTTCGAATTTGCCGTGACGCTGGCGCGCGCGCTTGCCGGCTTCAGTCTCGGCATGCTTGTCGGCTCGGCGCTCGGCCTGGCTTTGGGACGCTCGCAGGCGCTCGACAGACTGATCGATCCCTGGCTGGTCATCGCGCTGAATACGCCGGCCCTGGTGGTGATCATCTACGCTTATATCTGGGTGGGGCTGACGGAAGCCGCGGTCCTGGCGGCGGTCACGCTGAACAAGATTCCGACCACGGTCGTGACCATGCGCGAGGGCGCACGCGCGCTCGATTCCGGCCTGGACGATATGGCGCAGGTCTTCGTGCTGCCGCGTTGGCGGCGCTGGCGGCACGTCCTGGCGCCGCAATTGGCGCCCTATTTCGCGGCAAGCGCGCGCGGCGGTCTCGCGATGGTCTGGAAGATCGTGCTGGTCATCGAAATTCTTGGCCGCCCGAATGGCGTCGGCTTCAAAATGGGCATGGCGTTCCAGCAATTCGACCTGCCGCTGCTGCAAGCTTACGTCGCGCCTTTCGTCGCGCTGATGATCGGGATCGAATCCCTGGTCCTGCGCCCTGCCGAGCGCTCAGCCTCATGGTGGCGCCGCCATGCATCTTGACGTCTCCATAGCGCAAAAAACCTTTCGGCTGGCGGACGGCGGCGCGCGAAAAGTGTTCGACAATTTCACGCTGCGGCTCAAGACGGGCTCGGTGACAGCGCTGCTCGGCCCGTCGGGCTGCGGCAAATCTTCCTTGCTGCGAATGATCGCCGGCCTCGACCGGGATTTTTTGGGCGTCATCGAGCGCCCCGCAGGGCGTATTTCAATGGCGTTTCAGGAGCCTCGGCTGCTCGCCTGGCGCAATGTCGAGCAAAACATACGGCTGGTGGCGCCCGAACTGACGGACGAGGCCCTGAAAGCTTTGTTAGCCGCGTTCGAACTGAAGGGCCGTGAAAAGGATTACCCCGGCCAATTGTCGCTCGGCCTGGCGCGACGCGCCGCGCTGGCGCGCGCCTTTGCCGTCAATCCCGATCTGCTGTTGCTGGATGAGCCCTTCGCTTCGCTCGACCGGGGCCTGCATGAGCGGCTGCGCGAAAACCTTTCGACCAACCTCGCGTCGCGCGCCATGACCATGGTCGTCGCCTCGCACGACGTCGATGACGCCCTGCGGCTCGCCGATCTGGTCGTCTTCATGGGCGGCGCGCCGGCGCGCATTCTCGCCAGTTTCGAAATCGATGCGCCGCGCGCGGCGCGCGCTTCGCTGATGCCGCAATTGCGCGCACGCGCGCAAGCGATCCAGGACCAGGCCTGCCAGCCTGAAGCAATCACAATGAACGGCGGCCATTAGCTCGGCCGCGCCAACATAGGGGAGAGACGCAATGCTACAGGAAAGAATTCGACTGGCCAACCTTCCGCTCCTGCCGCCCGATGAATTCGAGGCCGCGATCCGCGCTGTCGCTGAAGAGCTTTATCACGACAAGCATCCGTTCCATCAATTGCTGCACGGCGGCAAATTGAACAAGGGTCAGGTCCAGGCCTGGGCGCTCAATCGCTATTGCTATCAGGAGGCCATTCCACGCAAGGACGCCGCCCTGATGGGTCGCGCCAGATGTCGCGAATTGCGGCGCGCCTGGATCAACCGTCTGCACGATCAGGACGGCCATGGCGACGAACCCGGCGGCATCGAGCGCTGGCTGATCCTGACCGACGGTCTTGGCCTCGATCGCCGCTACGTGGTTTCGAAAGCCGGCGCGCTGCAGGCGACGCGCTATGCCGTGGAAGCCTATGTCCGCTTCGTTCTCGATCCGCCGCTGACGGTGGCCGTGGCGTCCTCGCTGACCGAACTTTTCGCCGCGAAAATCCAGCGCGAACGCATTTCCGGCATGCTGGAAAATTACGATTTCATCGGCGAGGATGTGCTGGGCTTTTTCCGAACCCGGCTGTCGCAGGCCTCTCGCGATTCGGAATTTGCTCTCAATTATGTCAAGACCCGCGCCGTAAGCCGCGCCGAGCAGGAAGCCTGCATCGACGCCGTGCGCTTCAAGTGCAACATGCTCTGGGCGCAACTCGACGCCCTGTATCACGCCTATGTCGCGCCCGGCCACATTCCACCCGGCGCTTTCAGACCGTGAACCCCTCCCGGAAATTCGATCCGACGAAAAAATCGCGAGGAGGCGTTTTGCAAAATCCCGGCTTCTTGAAGTGGCTCGGTCTGGGCCTGTGTCTGATTTCAACCGCGCCGCGCGCGGAAGAAAAGGCTGAGAAGCCGGGTGTCGAGAGCGCGGAAATCAAGATCGGCTATGTGCGTCGCGCGGAGACTCGCGGCGCGCTTTCGCGGCTCGAACTGCCGAGCGCCAATGAGGGTGAAGCCGGCGCGCAAATCGGCGTGAACGACAATTCCGCGACCGGAGAGTTTCTGGGGCAGAGTTTCAGGCTGACGACCACGCGGCTCAAGCCCGGCGAGGATGCGGCCGTCGCGCTGGGGGCTCTGACCGCACAGGGCGCGCGCTACATTCTCGCGGATCTCCCGGCGCTGGACCTGCTCAGGGCCGCCGACAGCGCCGGCGCCGCCAAAGCATTGATATTCAACGTCGGATCGACCGACGATTCTTTGCGCGAACAGGATTGCCGCGGCAATGTCGTGCATGTCGCGCCGACACGCTCCATGCTCGCCGACGGGCTGGCGCAATATCTGATCTGGAAGCAATGGCGCAAATGGTTCCTCGTCCTCGGCTCGCATCCGGAAGATCGCTTGTGGGCGGAGGCTTTGAAACATGCGGCGGCGCGTTTCGGCGCGAAAATCGTCGAGGAGCGGGTATTCGAGGACACGGGCGGGGCAAGGCGCGCCGACAGCGGCGTCGCCCTCGTGCAGAAACAAATTCCCGCCTTCACCCAGAACGTTCCCGCCCATGACGTGCTGGTGGCCGCCGACGAGAGTGCGGTCTTCGCCGCCTACCTGCCCTATCGCGCCTGGGACCCGCGCCCCGTGGCCGGTTCGGCGGGCCTTGTTCCCACGTCATGGGACGCCTCGAACGAGCAATGGGGCGCGACCCAATTGCAGCAGCGCTTCGAGGCCAAATTCTCCCGTCCCATGAGCGCGCTCGACATGAACGCCTGGACGGCGGCGCGGATGATCGGCGAGGCCGCCTCGCACGACGCCGCAAAGGATGCCGCGACGACGAAAGCCTTCCTGTCGTCCAAGGATTTCGCCCTGGCCGCTTACAAAGGCCAGAAACTGACTCTGCGCGATTGGAACCTGCAATTGCGCCAGCCCATCCTGCTGTCCGACGGCCGCAATGTCGTGTCGGTTTCGCCGCAGGAAGGCTTCATGCACCAGTTTTCCGAACTGGACACGCTCGGCCTCGATCGACCGGAGACGAAATGCAAACTGAAATAATCCTCTCGTTTCCGCGCAGCACTCTCGTGGCCAGCGGCTTGCTCTTTATCGCCTTGCTTGGCGCCGCGCCCGGACATTGCGCGGACGCCTTTGTCAGCAATGAGAAAGGCAATAGCGTTTCGGTCATCGATCTCGAAACGCTGACGGTAAGAAAGACCATCCCCGTGGGACAGCGCCCGCGCGGCATCATCGCAAGCCCGGATGGGAAAACCGTCTATGTCGCGCTGGGCGACGGCGACTCGATCGCCGCGATCGACCCGCGAAGCCTTTCGGTGACGGGCGAATTTCCCGCCGGCAAGGATCCGGAGCGCCTGGACATTTCACCGGATGGAAAGACTATTTTTATTACCAATGAAGACAGCAATTTCCTGAGCTTTTTCGACGTCGCGTCAAAAAGCCTCGGCGACGTCGTGCGCGTCGGCGTCGAGCCCGAGGGCCTCGCTGTCAGCCCCGACGGAAAGCTGGTCGTCTGCACCACGGAGACCACCAACATGGCGCATTTCGTGGATGCGGAAAAGCGCAAGACCCTGGCCAATGTGCTGGTCGACGCTCGGCCGCGCTTCGCCGCCTTCACGCCTGACGGCGCCGAAGTCTGGGTGTCCGCCGAAGTTGGCGGCGATGTCGTGGTCGTCGATTCGGCGACGCGGAAAATCAAGGAGCGGATCAAATTCGACGTGCCCGGCCTGCGCAGCGAAAATATCCAGCCGGTGGGAATCAATTTTTCGCATGACGGCAGGCTCGCCTTCGTCTCGCTCGGCCCGGCCAATCGCATGGCGGCCGTGGATGTGAAAACCAGGGCCGTGATCAAATATCTGCTGGTCGGCCAGCGCGTCTGGCATGCCGGCTTTACCCCTGATGACAAGATGCTGCTCACTGCCAATGGCGTTTCCAACGACGTGTCGGTGATCGATGTCGCCGCGATGAAAGTGTTGAAATCGGTACAGGTCGGCGAGTTTCCGTGGGATCTCGCCATCATCGGCGCGACAAAACCATGAGCGAAAAAACCCCCGCCCTCGAGATCAAAAATGTCAGCCATCGCTATGGCGCGCGGCAGGCTCTCGACAATGTGAGTTTTTCCGTCGCGCCCGGCGCCTTTTGTGTCCTGCTCGGGCTGAACGGGGCCGGCAAAAGCACGCTGTTCTCGTTGGTCACGCGCCTGTTTTCGTTGCAAAGGGGCGCGATCCGCCTGCTTGGCTGCGACCTCCAGCAAAATCCCGGCGCCGCGCTCGCTGGACTGGGCGTTGTGTTCCAGTCGCGCACCCTCGATCTCGACTTGTCGGTCGCGCAGAATTTTTTCTATCACGCCGCTCTGCACGGCATCGGCAAGGCCGATGCGAATTTGCGCACCAGGCGACTTCTTGACGCGGTCAGTCTCGGCGACCGCGCCAACGACAAGGTGCGCGATCTCTCCGGCGGCCAGATGCGGCGGGTGGAAATCGCCCGCGCGCTGCTGCACAAGCCCCGCCTTCTGGTGCTCGACGAACCGACTGTCGGTCTCGATATCGGCGCCCGCGCGGAAATCCTGCGTCTGGTGCGCGGGCTGATCGCCAGCGAGGGCATGGGCGTTTTATGGGCCACCCATCTGACCGACGAGGTAGAGACGGGCGACGATGTCATCGTGCTGCACAAGGGCAAAAAGCTTGCCGACGATTCCGTCACCTCGTTGCTGCGCGCCACCGGCGCCGCCGAGATGAAAGAGGCCTTTGTCGCCTTGACCGCTGAAAAACAGCTTGCGCTGGGGGTAGTATGACCATCCAAGCCAGCTCGCCCCCCCGCCTGTCGCTTGCGGCCTATTTCATCTGCCTCAAAGGCATCAGCTGGCGCGAGGGCCTGCGCTTCCTGCACCAGCGCGAGCGCTTCGTCTCCGCCCTGGTAAGACCCCTGGTCTGGCTGTTCATCTTCGCCGCGGGCTTCCGGCAGGTGCTGGGCATTTCAATCATCCCGCCCTACGACACCTATATCCTCTATGACGCTTACATCACGCCCGGCTTGATCGCGATGATCCAGCTTTTCAACGGAATGCAGTCGTCGCTGTCGATGGTCTACGACCGCGAAATGGGCAATATGCGCGTGCTGCTGCTCAGCCCCTTCCCCCGCTGGTTTCTGCTGTTCGGCAAGCTCATCGCGGGGACGCTGGTTTCGGTTCTTCAGGTCTACGCCTATCTCGCGATCGCCTGGTTCTGGGATATCCAGCCGCCTCCATCAGGCTATCTCACCGTGCTGCCGGCGCTGCTGGTGGTCGGGCTGATGCTCGGCTCTCTCGGCATGCTGATGTCGTCTCTGATCAAGCAACTGGAGAATTTTTCGGGGATCATGAATTTCGTCATCTTCCCGATGTTCTTCGCCTCCTCGGCGCTCTATCCGCTGTGGCGCGTCAAAGAAGGCAGCCCCAGCCTTTATTGGGTCTGTCAGGCTAATCCTTTCACCCACGCGGTGGAGTTGATCCGCTTTGCGCTCTACGGGCAGTTCAACTTGCTCGCCTTCGCCGTGACGGCCGGCTGCACGACCGTCTTCTTGCTCGGAGCCATCATCGCCTACGACCCATCGCGAGGACTGATGGCCTTGCGAGGCGCGCCGGGCGCCGCCGCCTGATCGGCTCCGCTGCGAGGCTCCGGGCGCCGCCGCCCCTGTTCGATCCCCGCCGGCAGGTCGCCAGCGGCGCCACTTTGGAAGGAGCTCAAATGGTCAAGGCGATCCGCATTTACCAGCAGGGCGGCCCGGAAGTCCTGCGCTATGAAGAGGTCGAACTGCCGCCTCCAGGTCCCGGGGAAGTTCAAATTCGTCACCACGCCATCGGCGTCAATTTCGTCGATGTCTATTTCCGCTCCGGCTCCAACGCCATGCCGCAAGCCCCGTTCACGCCAGGTCATGAGGGCGCCGGAGTGATCGTCGCGCTGGGAGAAGGCGTCGGCACATTCAGGATTGGCGATCGCGTCGCCTATGTCCGCGCCCTCGGCGGCTATGCCGAGGCGCGCAACATCGAGGCGAAGGTCCTGGTTCCGCTGCCCGACGCGATCTCCTGCGAGACGGCCGCCGCCATGATGCTGAAGGGGCTGACCGCCGAATATCTTTTGTTTCGCACCTATCCCGTCAAGCCGGGCGACGTGGTCCTTGTTCATGCGGCTGCCGGCGGCGTGGGCCTCATCCTTTGCCAATGGGCGCGCTTGCTGGGCGCGACGGTGATCGGCGCGGCAGGAAGCGCCGAAAAGGCGGCTCTGGCGCGCGCGGCGGGCGCGCATGAGGCGATTGTCACGCGCCAGGACGATTTTGTCGCGCGGGTGAAAGAGATCACCGGCGGAAAACTTTGCCATGTCGTCTATGACGGCGTCGGCAGGGCGACTTTCCCCGGCTCGCTCGACTGCCTCAGGCCTTTTGGCGTCTTCGTCAGTCTCGGCTCGGCGTCGGGACCAATAGACGCCTTCAATATCAGCCTGCTGGCGCAAAAAGGCTCGCTTTTCGCGACCCGCCCAAATTTGTTCACCCATATCGCCGACGAAGCGAGGCTTGGCGACATGGCGCAAAGGCTTTTGGGAGCGGTCGCCTCCGGGAAGGTGAAAATCGCCATCCACTCTCGTTACCCCCTGGCTGAGGCCTCGGAGGCGCATCGCGCGCTGGAGGCGAGGGAATCGACCGGCTCGACTCTTCTCATTCCCTGACGCCAGGGCCCGCCGCCGGCGACTCGCGCTTGCCTGTTCCCGCTCGGGCGCGAGCTTCGTTTCCGTTGGCGGCTTGGCTGACAATTGTCTGACATGGATATTGGATGCGGCTGACCCATCAGCTGGCGAATTCCGTCATCCTTGCTTTCGGCCGAACGGTCCTCGATTGCGATTCAGCGGGGGATTGGACACTATCAAGCATCGCGGCGATCTTTCGCCGCAGACTGCACATGCTCCTGACGCGGGATGCCCCAAGCAAAATGAAATCTGCGTTCTTGCGGCTCCCTGCCATTATCAGAGGCGTTCCCAGCCTTTTGCGCCTGTCGGCGTCAAAGGCGCCGACGCATATCGCCGGGTTCCGCAATATCGCCGTTCCCGCTGTCGTCATTGCATTCCCCTTGCTGGCGTTCAGCTATCTGCTTCTCGGCTGGCTGGACGCCGACGACGCCGTCAAGCGGCGCGCAGCGCAAGAACTAGCCGCCGCCGCCGCGCATCGCGTGGAAACCGCCATGGCTGCGGCGCTTGATGCAAAATCGCGCGCGATCTTCACGAAAATCGACGCCGTCCGCCGGGAGGGCAATCTGAGCGCAAACTTGCGCCAGATGATTTTTTTCGGCGAGGTTTCCTATGTTCTGGTTCGCCGCGGGAGCGAACTGCTGTTCCCCGCACGCGAGGATTGGGGATTTCCCGACATCGAGGACCAGCGCAGGCAATTGCTCATGGTGGCGGCCGACCTTTATTCCCGACTGGACCCACCGCAAGGCTGGTATGCGGGCCTGTCGGGCGTCGTCTATTTTCGTTGCGAAAACGCCGACAAGGCCAACATATGCTTCGCGCTCGACGAAGCGGTTTTGCGCCCGGATCTCATCGCCGCCCTGAGTTCGTCCGCGAAAAACGCGTCGGATACAGCGGCGCAATTGCGCGATCCCTATAACCGCGTGTTCTGGGGAGACGAACAAAAGGCTGTCGACGAGGGCTACGCTTTTCCATTCAGCGGCGCGCTAAGAGGGTGGACGCTGCAAATTGGCGGCGCGGAGCCAAAAAACGCCAGTCCAAGGCGTATTCTCATCACAAGCGTCCCGTTCGCGGCCTTCTGGATCTATTTCGTCTTGAACCTGGGGCGGCGCCAAGCGGAGAAGCTAGCCCAGTCCGAACGGAAGAAGGCTTTTCTGGACAAGATCGCGCATGATCTGCGCACGCCGCTCGCCAATCTGAAATTATTTTGCGAACTGGTCGCGCAAGAAACGCGCGGCAACGCCAGGGCGCAGGATCACTGCGCGATTTTGGCGGCCGAGGTAGATCGCCTTGACGAGGTCGCGGCCAACGCCATGGCCTTTGGCCGCTCGGCGCCGCCGCATATGCGCAAGGCGGTTCCTGACGACGTGTTGCAGCAGGTGCTGGAAAAGTTCAGCCCGCGTTTTGCAGTCAGCGAGAGCCTGTGCACGATTGCAGGGAGCGAGCTTGCGCCCTTGCTTTTCGACGTGGCCGCATATGAGAGAATCCTGGTCAATCTGCTCGACAACGCCTGCAAATATGCGCCCGGCGCGATCTCGGTCGCGACACGGTTTGACGCTGGCTTCCTTCGGCTGGACGTTGGCGATCACGGGCCCGGCCTCGAAGAATCCGCCTTGCTCTCGCCTTCGGGGTCCGGCCTCGGCCTGTCCATCGTCCGGGAGCTCGCCGAGGCGAATGGCGGCCATGTCATTTTGAACAATGGACAGGACGGCCTGCATGTGGTCGTCAGCTTGAAAGCAAGACGCGTTGAGGATTAGCTCGTGAAGCTGCTGGTGGCTGATGACGACGCCCATCTTCTGAAAGGCCTCGTCGAACTGCTGACCCGCGCTGGCTTTGACTGCGTCAGCGCCGAGGACGGCGAGCGCGCGCTCGCCGCCTTTCGGGACGACAGGCCGGCGCTTTGTCTGTTCGACGTGCTCATGCCCGGCATGGACGGCTTGTCGCTGTGCCGGGAAATACGCGCTCTGGACGCGCGTATTCCGATCATCCTGCTCTCTGCGCGCGACGCCGAAATCGACCGCGTGATCGGACTGGAAATCGGCGCGGACGATTACATCGTAAAACCTTTCGGTCCGCGTGAGCTTGTCGCAAGACTCAAGGTCGCATTGCGCCGCGCCACGGGCGTCGATTCCGCCGCGCCGCCGTCAGACGCGCCTTTCGCCATGGGCGACCTTCGTATCGACGCCACCGCGTTGCGAGCCTTCCGAGGCCAGCAATCCATTGACCTCAGCCGCCGGGAAGCAACAGTCCTGAAGATTTTTTCGACCGGAGCGGCAAGCCCGTGTCGCGCAATGACTTGCTCGATCTTGCCTGGGGGCCGAATTTCATGCCCGACAGCCGGGCTCTCGATCAATATATTTCCTCGCTCCGGCGCAAGATCGAAGCCGATCCCGCAAAGCCCGGGATCATCAAGACGGTGCACGGCGTCGGCTATCGATATGACGCGGACGGTTGATCGGCCGCTGCTGCACGTTTCACGAAAAGCTGACGTTCGCGCGCCCGCGTCGCTTCAGTCGTGACGCCGCTTGCCGCAAAAGCGCGCGCGAATAGAGCCGATGAAAGCCGCCCAACAGGTGAAAGGCAGGACCAAACGTCTTGCGTCCCGAAGGCAGGCCGCCGCGCGGAAGGACCGCCGACCCAAAATACAAATACGTGACGGGAGAGCCGGCGGCGCCGCCGCTGACGCACATCAGCCATGACCTCGTGTGTCCCAGGCAATCGCAAAGCAGCAACTGGTTGTCGTCCCGGTTTTCCACGCGCCATGCGGAAAAATCGCGCGTCTCTCCCTTGGCAAGTTTTGTCGCCTCTTCGTCGGACGACGCCTTTGACAAAATCAGGGCGAGGATCCGGCGCTCTACCTTGAACAGCCAGCTTGAGTAAAACGCCTCAACAAACTCGGCCTGCGAAATCCGCTGCGGCAGGATCGCCAGATAACAATCCGTGTAGGCGCCAGCGAGCCGATAGCTGTCGAGCAGCGACTCCTCCGGCAGTGGCGATGGACAGATTGCAGACATGGCGTCCCTCCCGGCGACGATGGCGGATCGAATTCAGGCGACTTTTTCAATCCCGTCGCAGCGCGCGGCGAGAAGAAGAACTTTTCCATTGTCTCCGTCGACGAAGATAGAGCCGCGGGTCAAGCGCCTTGAGGGCCGGATGGCGCCGGCAAATTCCGCAAAGAACCACCTCGGGTCGCAACGATCCGTTCCGGCAAAGGCCACGGTTTGCCGGAGGTTGTCGGCGGAGGCGGCAATCGGGTGTCGGTAATAGTTCCGGAGCGTTCGTAATGGACGAGGCGCTTCAAACCCCGAAAAGCCATCCATGACGCCTTCGCACGCGACAAATTTGAGGTCACGCCGGGACAAAGCGCGCGCCATTCGGCCGGGCAACGCCCGGCCATGACGAGGGGAAGCGAACGACGGATGAGCCCCAAGTCGGCGAGAGGGGCCGCCTAATGCCCCCAGGCCAGCGCCAGTTCGGCATCGCCCGGAAATCCATCGGGAAAACTCACCATTCGCGCCGTCAGGGAAAACCCCAGCGGCTTCAAATCCCTTTCCCAGCGCAGGAAAAAATCCGCCGCCTTGCCGCGCAGGGTTGCTGGCCATTCGGGATCCGGCAGGTTGATCGCCCTTCCGCCATCCGTGCAAAGCGCCGCGGGAAAGACCAGAGCCGGGACGCCGGTCTCGCCGCGCCGCGCCGCTTCTCGCGCGAGCATCATGACATGCGCAAGCTCGGCGTCGGTAAATCGGCTGTTGAGCAGCAGCTTCACCTGCTCGTCGTGCTTTTCCTTGGCCAGACGTCGCGCCTCGTTGTGGACGGAGCCTTTCTTGCGCTCGAACTCTTGCACGAGCTGTTTCAACTCGACGGCGCTGACGACGCCCGGCGGGACCGACGGCGCAGCGTCCTGTTTTCGCGGCGGGCGTCGGGCGAAAAGCGCGGATTTCGAAAAATTCCGGCGTCACGGGCCGGGCGGGCGGCGCCGCCGCGGGCGCGAAGAATTTCAGCAGGTCGGCGCGCGTCACCACACCGGCCACAAGGCCATCGCGCAGCACGACCAGCCGCTTGATGCGACGTTCGCGCATCAATTCGGCGGCCTCGTCGATTCCGGCGTCCGCATCGACGCAAATGGCCGGTTGCGCCATGATCTGCCGGACGCTCTCGGCTTCGCGCTCCAGGACGTCGAGATAGTCTTTCGCCATGTCCTGGCCGCCGGACAGGATTTTCACCCAGTTTTCGCGCTGCCTTTTTCGCGTCGTCGCATCGGAAAAACGAAAATCGCCCTCGCTGACCACGCCAAGCGGCCGCCCCTGCGCATCGACCACCGGCAGTCCTGAAATCTTGAGGCGCAACATGATTTCAGCAGCCGCCCGCGCCGATTGGTCAGGCAGGATCGTGACAGCCGGCGCGCTCATGCAATCGCTTGCCTTGCTGCGTTTGAAACTATGCGTCAGATCGGACATGGGTTCCGCGCGCCTTCCGGCAAAGTGGGTTCAGATCGGTCGAACTCTCCATAAACAGGGAATATGACCCGTTTGCGCTGATCCTGAACAAATTGAAAAGGGCGACGGCTGAAGCCGCCGCCCTTTGCGCTCGGCCAGAAGCGCCTCGCCTCATTGCTTCTCGAAGGCGGCGCTGAGGATCAGCTCGACGTCGTCGCCGATCAGCGGCACATAGGTTTTGACGCCAAAATCGCTGCGCTTGATCTTGCCCTTCGCCTCAAAACCAACCGTATAATGCTTGTCCATGACATTGACGCCGCCGCCGTTGAACTGGACATGCAGGGTCACCGGCTTCGTCTCGCCGTGCAGGGTGAGCCGCCCTTCGACGTCGGCGGCGTCCTTGCCTGTCAGCGTCACTTTTTCCGACTTGAAGACCATTTCGGGGAATTTCGCGGCGTCGAGCCATTTGTCGCCCTTGAGCTCGCCGTCGAGTTTTGCGTTGGTGGTCGAGACGCTGGCGACGGGCACGCGGATTTGAACCGTACTTTTGGAGGAATCCGAGGGATCGAGGGTGAGCGTGCCCTCAGCGCCGGTAAAATCACCGTACCAGGTCGAAAAGCCCATGTGCGAAACGGCGAAAAGCACGCGCGTATGGCCCGGCTCGACCTGATAGGTCCCGGCCTGGACAGCGGCCGGATCGCGCGAGAAGGCCGGCGCGTCGGCGAGGGAAACAAGGGTGGACGCTGCAAGAAGCGCAGCCGAGAGGGGCAGAAAACGGGGCATGAAAATCCTCATGAAGTTGCTTGGAAACTCTATCTAGGGCGTCCGTCTCCAGAAAAAACCGATAAAATATGGATGCTTGCGTTCCAGTTTTTCGAACGTTGGCGCATTTACTAGTTTTTCGAACGCTGTCGCGCCTGCCTGATGGCGCGATCGAGCGCCGAGAGGAAGGCGGAGCGGTCGCGCGGCGAAAATCCCTTGGGTCCGCCGGTGGTTTCGCCGGATGAGCGCAAATCTTCCATCAGGTTGCGCATGGCCAGGGCCATGCCGATGGAAGCCTCGTCGAAAACCCTGCCGTTTGGCGCGAGCACGCAGGCGCCCGACTTGACGCAGCGCGCCGCCAACGGAATGTCGGCGGTGACGACGACCGACGTCGGTCCCGCACGTTCGGCAATCCAGTCGTCGGCGAGGTCGGGCCCCTGCGGCACGAGAATGCGCTCGACCAGATCGTGGCGAGGAACCTGCAACAGGCGATTGGCGACGACGAAAACCTTCAGCCCGAGCCGCGCGGCGACCTTGTAGCACTCGTCCTTGACGGGACAGGCGTCGGCGTCGATGAATATCGCGGGCTCGGTCAATGCTGGCATGCCGATCGGTTCATGCCTGTCCCGACACAAATATGCCGACCAGCAAGGAGAGCCCGAGAAACAGCACGACGCAGGCGGCGACGACTTCAAGCAGTCGGGAGGCGATCTCGCCGCGCCTTGTCTGCGCGCCGAGGATTTTGGTCATCACGCCCTTGGCCAGCACGGCGCCGGAGGCCAGCGCGCCCGTGGTGAGCGCCGTTCCCGCCGCCATGGCGAAGGTCGCCCAGACGCCGATGGAGAAAGCCCCCTGCGCAAAGGCGAAGACCAGCACCAGCAACGCGCCGGAACAGGGGCGCGCGCCCGCCGCCGCGACGGTGGCGAGCCCCTGTCGCCAGGAAAAATCGGCGCCGAGTTTTGACGGATCCGGCGCGACGCAATGCGCGCATCCCGGCGCATGGGCTGGATCGGCGCACTGGAAGCGGGAGCTCGCCGGCAGGCGCGGGGCGCGCCACGAGGCCAGAAAATCCCCGCCCTTGCGCCAGACCAGCCAGGCTCCGAGGCCGGCGATGCAGACATAGGCCGCAATTTCCACCCAATGGGTCGCATTGGCCATCTTCTGGGCCGTCGCGCCGAGCAGGACCGCAGCCACGCCGACGATGGCTATGGCGACGAGCGCCTGCAGGAGCGCGGCGAGCGCCGAGAGAACCAGGCCGCGCCGAAGCGCCCGTTCATTGGCCAGCATGTAGGAGGCGATGACCGCCTTGCCGTGGCCGGGACCGGCGGCGTGGAACACGCCATAGGCGAAGGCCACCGCCGCCAGCCACAGCGCCGCGGACGGATTTTTCTCGGCCGCGTCGACCGCGTGGCGCAGAGCCTCGTAGAATTGGGCCTGCTGGCGCAACAGCCAAAGCCCCAGCCGCCCGACATCGCCGACCGCGCCCTCGTTGACGCCGAGCGAAAACGGGTTTTGCCGCCCAAATTGCGCCCGCGCCGCATCGTTCCAGACGAGGAGCGCGGCGAGGCCGAAAAGCCGTTGCATGAAGCGTTTCATGGACAGGCCACGATGGTGCGCGTCGCCATCTTGATCCCGAAATCGGCGCCCGGCGAGAGGCCCGAAAAGAAGCTTTCATTGAGTTTGGCGGAATCGCCGCCCGTGAGCGGGTCTGGCCGCATGGTGGTGAGCGAGCATCCCGCCGGCGCGCCCTTCATGGTGACGGGATCCGCCTTCTCCAGTTCGATATCGACGAAATAGGTGGGGTCGTAGACCATGAAGGTGAAGGGCTTTTTCGCGAATACCGGCTCTTTCAGCGGCAAGGTGAAGCTCAGCGTCACCTGCTTCTTGTCGTCGGCTTCGAGCTGGTAATCCCTGGGCTCGCCAAATTCGTACATTTTGGGGCCGGTCTTGGCGACGGTGAAATACTGGAATTCGGCGAGGGATTCGACGTTGGTCTTGGCCAGCGGCGCCAGGTCTTCCCGTGTCGGCGGCTTGCCGTCCTTGCCCAGGCCCTGCGTGGCGAAGGCGGAATACATTTCGTCAAAGGTCCAGACATGGCGGATCGCCTCGATCCGGCCGTCGGGCGCGAAAAGGATTTCCGCGCGGGCGGCGACCCAGACATGAGGGTGGGCGACAGCCTGCGTCAGGCAGAAGCAAAGGCCAAGCGCCGACAGAGCGGTTGCCGCGAAGCCCCTGAATAAAACCGCCACTCACGCCCCCTTCGATTCGAATCTGCCTCTGCGGATCGAAGTCTTACATCAAGACCGCAAGTCTGGCGAAAACGAGGCCAAGCAAGGAAAGAGTCACACGGCGAAGCCGGAAACAGCTTGCACGGGATAGCGGCGCGCTCCGGAATTTTGCGCATTCGCGGCAAAAATTTTTCGGGCGTCCCACGCGCTCATTCGGCGGCGACAGTCGCTCCCTGCGCCGCGCAAACCGGCTCGAGCCAGGCCAGAATTTCCGCGACGCGACTCTGCCAGCCCGGCTCGCCGAGCATCCAATGGCCATGTTCGGGATATTCGCGGTAATCGATGCGTTGGCCATACCAGGCCGCCATGCTTCGGCTGACGCCGGCCGGGACGATGCGGTCGCGCGCGCCGGCAAGCGAGAGCAACGGACATTTGATCGCGTCGCGATCGACCCGGTTCGATCCCGCCAGATTGAGCGGGCCGAAACCAAGCTGATAGGCGGCCCGGCCGGATTCAGCGATCATCTGGGCGAACAGCGCCGCCCTTTCTTCTTTTGGCGTGACGTTGAAAATCAGGTAATCGACTTCCCAGCGCAGGAGCCGGAACGCCTTGCGCCAGAGGCCCCAGGTCGAGAACGAGCGCGCAGTGCCCGGCAGCGTAACGAGCCGCAGCGGAAAAATCGGCGCGGGCGCCGCGCTGTTGACCAGCACGGCCGCGCGCAACGACGCGCGCGATGCAATTTTCTGGGCGATGAAGCCGCCCATCGAATGGCCGATCAGCACGGGGCGGTCGAACTGCGCCACGACCTTCGCGACCGCGTCGACATAGTCGGCAAGTCCCAGCTTTTCGAGCGCGCTGTCGCTATCCCCGTCGGCATGGCCGGGCAAGGCGATCGCAGTGCAGGGATAGCCGGCGGCTTCGAACTCTTGCCGCCATTGCGCCCAGATTAACGGCCGCCCCCACATGCCATGGACGAAGATGATCTGTGGCCGCATGAATTCATCCTCCGCCGGCGACTGGGGCCGGGCTCAATGTCATCGCTGATTTATAGCGGCCCTTGTCGGCCGCCGGAGCCTTGCCAATGTCGACTCCGGCCTTCAGCAACTCTTCCCGCAACTCGCTGCGGAACGCATGGTAATCCACTTCCATAGCATGGCGCTGGCCGCCCTCGAAATCGTAATGGGGATGATCGATTTCGTTCTGGATGGCCGTGTTGAGATCGTCGGGGCGGCGGTATCGCCCGAGAATTTCGAGGCAGGCGAGCTTCGCCTGGTAATCGGCCATCGGCCAGATGCAGCCGACGGGCTGGAACAGGCCGATGAAATAGAGGTTGCGATAATCCGGATGCATCATCTTGCGGTAGAGCGGCACTTTGGCGGCGTTCTGGTAATCGATGAAGGATTTGTCGAAGAATGGGAAAGTCGTCCAGAAACCCGTGCACGCGCAGATGATGTCGAAGGCCTCGCGCTCGCCATCGACGAATTCCACCTCCTCGCCAAGCAATTGCCTGATCGCCGGGCGCGGCTTGATCCGGCCGTGCCGGATGTAATCGAGCAGATCGGAATTGAGGGTGGGGTGATGGCTGAGCGGCGGATTGACGTTTTCCGGCAGTCCATAGCGGCTGTAGGGACCCTGCATCATGCGCAGCAGGACTTTCAGGACCCACTGCTTGATCGGGACAGGAACCCATTGCGGCGTCGTCGCCGCGAACACGTCGGCGGGCATGCCGAAAATGAATTTCGGCACAAACCATTGCGGACTGCGCATGGACAGGCAGACTTTTTCGGCGACGCGCGCCGCTTCGACCGCCACGTCGCAGGCTGAATTGCCGCCGCCGACGACCAGCACTTTCTTGCCGCGCCAGCTGTCGTCAACGGCCTTGAAATCATGCGAATGCATCGACTTGCCGCTGAAATGGCCGGGATAATCTGGGTATTTCGGGTTCCAGTGGTGGCCGTTTGCGACCATCAGGACGTCGAATTGCTCGACCCGTCCCGCGCCCTCGGCGTCGGTGAATTCGACCCTCCAGTCGCCTTCCGGCTGGCGGGTGATCTTCTGCACGACATGGTTGAAGCGGATATGTTCGTAAACGCCGAACCGACGGGCGTAGGAGTCGAAATAGGCCTGCATCTGGCTGTGGCGGGGATAGTCCGGATAGTCGGCGGGCATCGGAAAGTCTTCATATTCCGACCAGGCCTTCGAGCTGATGATGTGGGTGTTTTCGTAGACGCTGGAATGGCCGGTCCTGGCGTCGAAGACCCAGTTGCCGCCGACCTTGTCGCCTTTTTCGAAAACCACGACTTCGAGTCCGGCGAGCACGCAATTCCTGGCCGCCGCAATGCCGCATGGCCCTGCGCCGATGACGCAGACGCGTTTGTTCGGTTCCATGATCGCCTCCCCCGAAGCTTGTCGCAACTGGACGCCGTTCAGCGTCACAGACAAAATTGGGCCGCCTTGCGCGGCCTTGTCAAACAAGCGATCGGTGGAAGACCTGCGCCGAGCGCGGCCAGGGTCGCGCCCGATGAATTTCGCGGCGGCCGCCCGGGGCGGACGGCCAGAACTCGCGCCTCACCGCACCAGAATATTGCGGAATTGCCAGGGGTCGCTTTCGTCGATGTCCTCCGGGAAGAAGCCCGGACGGCCCTGGAGCGGCGTCCAGTCCGTATAGACGCCGACGACCGGGCCAAGATAGGGAGTCTGGATTTCGAGGCAGCGCCGGTAGTCGAGTTCGTCGGCTTCCAGAATTCCCTCATTGGGGTTTTCAAGCGCATAGACCATGCCGGCGAGCACGGCCGAGGACACCTGCAAGCCCGTGGCGTTCTGGTAGGGGCAGAGTTCGCGCGTCTCTTCGACGGAGAGCTGCGAGCCGAACCAATAGGCGTTTTTCGCATGGCCGAACAGGAGCACGCCGAGTTCGTCGATGCCGTCCTCAATCTCGTGCTCGTCGAGGATGTGGAATTTTTCCTGAGCCTTGCCGCCGGCGCCGAACATTTCATGCAGCGACAGCACCGCGTCATCGGCCGGATGATAGGCGTAATGGCAGGTCGGACGGTAGATCGCCGCGCCCGCGTCATCCCGGACGGTCAGGTAGTCGGAGATCGAAATCGCCTCGTTGTGCGTGACGAGGAAGCCAAATTGCGCGCCCGGCGTCGGCGTCCAGCTGCGCACGCGCGTGTTGGCGCCCGGTTGCAGCAGATAGATCGCCGAGCCGCAGCCGAAATGATGGGTGCGGCCATTGTCCGGCATCCACGTCTCATGCGTGCCCCAGCCGAGTTCCGCCGGCTGCACGCCTTCGGAAACAAAGCCCTCGACCGACCATGTGTTCACAAAAGTTCCGCGCGGCTTGGGATGCTTGGCGCGCTGGGTGTCGCGTTCGGCGATATGAATGCCTTTTACGCCAAGCCTTTGCGCCAGTTCGCCCCATTCTGCGCGAGTCTTCGGCTCGGGCGCGGCGTCGCCAAGATCGGCGGCGAGATTGGCCAGAGCCTGTTTGACGAACCAGGAAACCATGCCCGGATTGGCGCCGCAGCAGGAAATCGCCGTGGTCCCGCCGGGATGCTTCCGCCGCGAGGCCAGCACCGTCTCGCGCAGGGCGTAATTGGAGCGCGCCTCGGGACCCAGATGCTTGTCGAAGTAAAAGCCGGCCCAGGGCTCGACCACGGTGTCAATGTAAAGCGCGCCGATCTCGCGGCAAAGCTCCATGATCGCCAGCGAGGACGTGTCAACCGAAAGGTTGACGCAAAACCCCTGGCCGCCGCCGCGCGTGAGCAGCGGCGTCAGCAATTCCCGGTAATTGTCCTTGGTCACCGCGCTCTTGAGGAATTCATAGCCGCGCTCCTCGGCGATCGACTTGTCCGCGTCGAGCGGGTCGATGACGACCAGGCGCTTGTGGTCGAATTCGAAATGCCGCTCGATCAGGGGCAGCGCGCCCTTGCCGATGGAGCCGAAGCCGATCATCACGATCGGGCCGGAGATGCGACCGTGCACGGGCCAGTCTGTCATGATGTCGTCCTGAATTGGAGAGGCGGTTTTCTGGGCTTTTTACTCGCAAAGCAGAAGGCCCGGGTCAAGCCGAACGGCCCCGGTTTTTTGCAATGCAGCATTTTGTTGGTTTATGTGACGCCCCTGCGACAGCTCAGGCCGCGAGCGGAATTCCCGCCTCGAAAGCCAGGTCGCCCTTGGCGCGAACCAGCCCGCGCGCCCCCGAAAGCGCGCCGGGCTCAAGCTCGAGCGCCAGAAAGCGCGCCAGGTCGACCGGCCCGGGCATATCGAGATTTTCGGCGCCGGCGCGGAAAAATCCGAAGCGCTGGTAATAGGGCGCGTCGCCGACCAGCAGCACGGCCTTGTGCCCGAGTTCACGAGCGCGCAGCAGCGCATTGCCGATCATGCGGCCGCCCAGGCCGCGCGACCGCAACGACGGGTCGACGGCGATCGGGCCAAGCAGCAAGCCCTCATGCCTGTCGCCGGCCGCGATCGACCAGAAGCGCAAGGTGCCGACGAGCACGCCATTTTCATGCGCGGAAAAGGCGAGGCCATCAGCCGGAAGCCGGCCTTCGCGCAGGCGCTCGCAGGTTTTCCGCCGACGCTCCGAACCGAAGGACAGATCGAGCAGCGCCTCTCGCGCGGAAAAGTCGCGGGACGTTTCCTGGCTTATGATCGTGTCGCCGAAAAGGGCGTCATCATGCGCGTGCTGGATCATGCGGACCTCCACCGGGTCGAGAGGGGGTGCAGAGGTCGCCGCTCCCGGCCGGGGGCGGCGCTTGATGTCAGGAAGTCTGGGACGCGGACGCGAACTCAGATCACGTAGGATTGCAACGGGGGGAACCCATTAAAACCAACGGCGGAATAGGTCGTCGTATAGGCGCCTGTTCCCTCGATGAGCACTTTCGCGCCGATTTCGAGACTGATGGGCAGCAGATAGGGCTCTTTCTCATAGAGCACGTCCACCGAGTTGCAGGTCGGGCCGGCGAGCACGCAAGGCTCTCGCGGATCCGAATCAAAGTCCGTGCGGATAGGATAACGGATCATCTCGTCCATTGTCTCGGCCAATCCGTTGAACTTGCCGATGTCGAGATAGACCCATTTCACCTTGTCGTCGTCGGACTTCCTGGAGATCAGCACGACTTCGGCCTCGATCACCCCGGCGTTGCCGACCATGCCGCGCCCCGGCTCGATGATCGTCTCGGGGATATTGTTGCCGAAGTGCCGTCGCAAGGCGGTGAAGATCGCGTCGCCATACGTGCGCACGGTCGAGACGCGCTTGAGATAGCGGGTCGGAAAGCCGCCGCCGAGATTGACCATCTGCAGGTTGACGCCGCGCTCGGCGAGGTCCTTGAACACAAGGGACGCCGACTTCAGCGCACGGTTCCACATGCGCGGATTGCGCTGCTGCGATCCGACGTGGAAGGACAGGCCGTGCGCCTCCAGCCCGAGGCGATGGGCGTGTTCGAGCACGCGCGGCGCCATGTCCGGCGCGCAGCCGAATTTGCGCGATAGCGGCCATTCCGCGCCGTCGCCGTCGCAGAGCATGCGGCAGAAGACTTTTGCGCCCGGCGCGGCGCGGGCGATTTTTTCCACCTCCGCCTCGCAATCGACGGCGTAGAGACGCACGCCAAGCTGGAAAGCGCGGAAGATGTCGCGCTCCTTCTTGATTGTGTTGCCATAGGAAATGCGGTCGGGCGAAGCGCCGGCGGCCAGAGCCTGCTCGATTTCAACCACCGAGGCGCAGTCGAAGCAGGAGCCGAGCTCGGCGAGCAGGGCCAGCACTTCCGGCGCAGGATTGGCCTTGACCGCATAGAACACGCGGGTGTCCGGCAGCGCCTTGGCGAAGGCGCCATAGTTATCTCTGACAACGTCGAGATCGACGACGACGCAAGGACCGTCGGCACGGCCTTCCTCACGGCGGTTGCGCAGGAATTCAAGGATACGATTGGTCATCGCGGCATCCCTTCGAAGGGCGCGACTGAAAGCGCGCCAGAGAAACAGGGCTTCGGAGGATGAGCGCCAGCCGCCCGCAGTCGCGCGATGGAGACGCGAGATGCAGTATAGCCAACGCCATCGTGACCGTTCGACTTCGCGTGATGCGAAAGCGGACGATCGGGTGCTGCGCCGTGGACGCCTTTGGCCCGGAAAGCACGAAGCTATCCAAGCGTCTGAAGCGGCCTTCGATTGGAATGGGGGAACCCCGTTCCGCACGCCCGGCAAGAAAGACAAGCCTCTTCGGTAAGCCGACCTTTGGAGGGCCGACAGAGACGAAAAAGCCCGGTCCGTCGTTGCTTTAAGTCGCGATCCTCCGTGCAGACGGAGTTCGCCGGTTCGCCTCCGGCTGCCGGTTTGGTTCTCAGGCGGTTCCCCGGCCTCTTGTCCGGATACCCGCCAACCGACACACGACCACAGGCACGTGCGATTTGGGCAAGGACATAAATATGGGTTAAAACCTTTCGCGCAAGTAAAAAAACGCCATCACCACAACTTTTTCGACAGCTATGGCGCAAAAGTCGCCTCGCTACCCCCGCCGATCAGCCAAAAGGCGCCTTGCGGCGGCCGCAAAAGGCCATTAACTGCTTGACGGCGCCGGGATCGCGGCGCAATCCGCCTGCCTCAAGTGAATTGCCCATATGTCCAGATCGAATCGGCCCCAGTTCGACCGCCGCGCGCTGCTCAACGCCCTTGCGCTATCCGGCGCCGCAGCCCTCGCCCCGCAAGGCTTCGCCACCGCCCTGGCTCAGACGCAGCAAGGGACTAACGGCGCCCCGAACGGCAGCCAGCCGCAGGCGGCGCGCTTCGGCTTCGACGACGTGGTCAAGCGGGCGCGCGACCTCTCGGAGGCGCCCTATGACGGACAGGCGCCGAAACTGCCGGAAGCCCTGACCCGGCTGGATTTCGACTCCTACCGCGACATCCGCTTCAGGCCGGAAAAATCGCCGCTCGGGCCGGGCAGCGGCCCCTTCCGTCTCCAGGCCTTCCATCCCGGCTTCATCTACACGCGCCCCGTGGTGGTGAACACGATCCGCGACGGCATTTCCACGCCGCTGCCCTATTCGGCCAGCCTGTTCGACTACGGTCGCAACAAGTTCGACAAGACTTTTCCGGTCAATCTCGGCTTCGCCGGCTTCCGCCTGCACTATCCGCTGAATGCGCCGCGCTCGCTCGACGAGGTCGTCTCCTTCCTCGGCGCCAGCTATTTCCGTTTCCTCGGCCGCGGCCAGAACTACGGGCTGTCAGCGCGAGGCCTGTCAGTGAATACAGGCGGCGACGACGAGGAATTCCCGGTGTTCCGCGAATTCTGGGTCGAGACTTCGGAGCAGCATCCCGAAAAGGCGACGATCTACGCGCTGCTGGACAGCGCCTCGGTCACCGGCGCCTATCGCTTCGACCTCTATCCCGGCGTCGAAAGCGTCATGGAAGTGTCGGCGACGATCTTCCCGCGCAAGCCCAACGTCAAATTCGGCCTGGCTCCCTTGACCTCGATGTTTTTTCTTGGCGAGGACCGCGGCAAGAGCAACGAGGACTACCGGCCGGAGCTGCACGATTCCGACGGGCTGATGATGCACGCGAGCAATGGCGAATGGATCTGGCGGCCGCTGCGCGCCCCACGCGTCATGGCCATGTCGACCTTCGCCGAGCCGAGCCTCAAGGGTTTCGGACTCGTCCAGCGCGACCGCAATTTCGACCATTACCAGGATCTCGAACTCGCCTACGAGATACGGCCGACCTATTGGGTCGAACCGCACGGCGACTGGGGCGACGGCCGCATCGAACTGCTGGAGCTCGCGACCAAGGACGAGACGGCCGACAATATCGTCGCCTACTGGACGCCCAAGGTCCCCCCCGAGCCCGGCAAGCCTTTCAGCTATTCCTACAGCATCCGGTCGCTGCTCGAATTGCCTGCTCTTTCGCCGAACGGCCGGGTCGTCAACACCTGGCACACCTCGCCCAAGGCGCTCGGCTCGAATGAGACCGTCAATGTCGGCGAGCGCCGCTTCATCGTCGATTTCTCCGGCGGCGATCTCGAATATTACCAGCACGATCCGAATCTGGTGGAGGTCGTCGCATCGACCGACCAGGGCAAGATCATGCGCACCATTCTCACCCCCAATCCGCATATCGATGGCTTCAGGGCGATGATCGACGTGCAGGTCGAGCCGGGCCAGTTCACCAATGTCCACGCCATGTTGCGCGCCGGGCAGAAAGTGCTGACGGAAAGCTGGCTCCAGCCTTGGATAGCCGAATGATCCGTGGAGCGCGTTCGGCGAACGCGCCGCGAATAGCCGCCGGCGCTCACGCCACCGTATCAGGCGATTTCAGATAGGCGCGGAGCAGGCGGCGCAGGCCGATGGAGCCAGCGAGGGCCTGCTGCTGGCATTCGATCGGATTGGGATCGGAGCCTTGCACGCCCGCCGAGAAATGCGAGACCGCCGCCACCGCAGCCGCGCGCAGGCCGATCCGCCGCGCGAGAATGATCTCCGGCACGAGCGCGGGGCCGACGAGATCGGCGCCGAGCGTGCGCGCCATCCGGCTTTCCGCAGGCGTGGCGAAAGTCGGGCCGGACAGCCACATGAACACGCCTTCGTGCACAGCGACGCCGGAAATCGTCGCCGCGCGCTTCAGCCGGCGGCAGATGCGCGGATCATAGGCTTCGTTCAACGAGAAGAAAGCGTGCGGATCGATCCTGCCAATCAGCGGATTGAGTCCGGTCAGGTTGATGTGGTCGTTGACCAGCGCCAGCGTGCCCGGATAGAGATCGGGCTTGACGGAGCCAGCCGGGACGAAGATCAGCAATTGCTTCGCGCCTAGCGCCTTTGCCAGCTGCAGCGCATCGCTCATGCATGCGGGATCGCCGGAATTGTAGAAATGCGCCTGTCCCTGCAGGCAGCAGAGGTTCACGCCCTCCAGCCGGCCGACGGTCAGCCGCGCGCCCTGCCCGGGCTCGTCGATCGCCGGAAAGCCGGGCAGCTCCGCGTAGGGGACGCTGATCGCGCCGGGAATCCCATCGACGAGACCGCCAAGGCCGGAGCCGAGCAGCACCGCCACGTCGACCGGTTCAACCACGCCCCGCGCCCTGAGAACCTGCAAGGATTGATCGACGGCAGCGGACATGAACTTGGTTTCCTGGATTTGATTTCCGGCTGAACCCTATTCAGCGGCGCGCGATCGAGGCCGGTCCGAATGGATGCGGCAGCAGTTCGGCGATCGGCAAGGATAGGACGCCGCCGGCATCGTCGGCAAGATGAACCACGGCTTTTTCACGAGCGAATTCAGCGATGCGCTGGCGGCAGGCGCCGCAGGGCGCGATGCGGCCAGGCCCCGGCCCGAGCACGAGAATCTCGGCGAGGACGGTTTCGCCCGCCGCGACCATGGCTGAAATCGCCGACGTTTCGGCGCAGACCCCCAACGGATAGGCGGCGTTTTCGACATTGCAGCCGGAATAGAGCGCTCCGCTCCCCGACCGCAGCGCGGCGCCGACCGGAAAGCGCGAATAGGGCGCATAGGCGCGCGTCCGCGCCGCCCGCGCCAGCGAAAACAATTTCTCGATCGCGTCCATTGAGTCCCTCGCGCAAATTTCAGAACCGCCGCCAGAGCGCGACAAGCGCGCCATTCTCGCGATAGGCGCTGGTCCCGGCAAGGGTGGCGAAGGCGCCGACTTGCGCCCGCCAGTCGGAGTCGAGGCTGTAGACGAGGCTCAGCTGCGCTTTCGACTGGGACCAGCGCGGATAATCGGGCTGGCGGGACGGGCCGGAGACGATGTTGAAACTCTGCGCCAGCAGCATCAGGCGCGGCGTCGCATAGAGCCCGATAGTCAGGTCGGCGCGCGCCTCGTCGGGCGCGGGGCCGCCGCGCAGGCGCGTGGCGGCCTGGAGTTCGATAAAGGCCGGCAGCGCGCCGACCGCGACAGTCTTGCCCAGCAGCAGGCGAAAATCGAAATCGGCGCGGTCGTTCCCCGGCAGCCAGGAATTGGCAGCCCCGGAACTGGTCGGCAACCGCGCCTGGACCGCTGCCGAGACGACTGTCGAATCGTCGCGCCAGAGCCGCGCCTGCGCGCCGATCTCGCTGTCGCCAAGCCCGGTAAAGCGCTGGTTGTCCGGCGCGCCGAGCGAAGAGGACTGGAGCGAGGGTTTGACGAGGGCCGCGAGCCAGTTGGTGACGCCGTAATCGACATAGGCCGAGGCCTGCAGGCTGCGATAGCGAGAGGTCGGCGTGAAGCGGCCAGCCTGGTCGAAGGCGACATTGGCCTCATCGAACAGGGTGGTGACGATGATTTCGCCATGCCCCTCTTCTGGCGTCCAGGCGGCGGCGCAAACAGGCGACACAAGGCCGGGGACCGCCACGGCGACGCCGGCGATGGCGGCAATCGCCGCCCGCCCGATCGCCAAGCCAGGGCGCAGCCCGTTTCGCCGCATCTTCACCCGTTTCCACGCAAAACCTTACCCAGCGGCAACTTGGACAATCGACGACGGGGAGACAAGCGAGAATCGAACATTTGGGCGGGAATCGCGAACAATGCCTGGATTATCCGCGGAAGCGGCGTCCCGACGCTGGCCGGGACGCCGCTTGGCGATCTGTCGATTTGGCGGACGTTCTAGTGATAGGCGCAGAAGCCGCTGCGATAGCAACGGCGATGATGCGGATAAAGGAACGACGGGCCAACGCACGAGCGGTAGAAATGATAGCCGGACGCGCCCCAACGCGCGCAGCCGGCCTCGGCGCCGGTCGAAACCAGGCTGAAGACCGCCAGAGCGACAGCGGCGAACAATGGCATGCGCAAACTTTTCATCCTTGCCTCCCAGATCTGCGCGGCGCGACACCACGCGCCATGCGACTGTCAAGGCAACGCTCAAAGCCGGGAAAAGTTGCGGTCTTCGGAAGCCCTGCCCGCCCTCAGGGGCACAGCACCTTGTCGACGCGACAGCCCGAGGCGTGATCCTGCAGGCAAAGCTCCCGCGCGTCCGAGGCGGCGGCGTCTTCGTCGGGCAGCGGTTGCGAGACGCGGTACTGGCCCGACGGCGGCCGCGCCACGGCAATGCAAAGTCCCGCCGGAGCGAAATTGAATTTGCAGTTGCGCCCGCCCTTCTGCTGGCATTCGGAAATGGCGGCGACCCTGGCGGCCGCGACATTCTCGAATTTCCCGACCTTGAAATCATAGCCGAACCCACCGTCCTTCTCGTAGCGATAGACGAAAGCGTAGGGCACGAGGCCGAGCGCCGGCGCTTCCGGCGCCTTCGCGGCCGCCGGCGCGGGAGGCGCAGGACGCTGCGCGGGCGGATTGGCAGTCACCGTGACGGCGAGGGCGGAAGGAGACGCAAGCGCCGGCGCAACATTTGACGGCGCACCTTGGGACGGCGCAGCGAGGGCATCCAGCGTTTTTGGCGCGGCGGCCTGGGCCGATTGCTGCGCCATGCCCGCCATTATCTTGGCGTCGCGATCCGCCTGGAAAGTGACGCCGACGCCGAAGCCAAGCATCATCGCCAGGCCCAGAGCCGAAATCTGCACAAGGACGCCCGACCATGCGTCAGGCAATGAACCGGGCAAGGAACCGAGCCTGGAATCCGGCGAGACATTCGATTGAGAAGGTGTGGTCAAGCTTCTTCCCCGTACTGTAACAAAACAAACCGCTTTTTACGCGAGACATACTGCAAAGCACACGCTTGCGCGGCGCTTTGCAGGATTTTTGGGCATGGAAGACGTCTTTTGGGATGTTGACGACTTTTTATTGAGCAATTTCAACGCTGTTCATGGCGTTCGTTCTTGTGGTCAAGACATTATCTACTGTGATCGCCCTCGACAATGCTGAACTTTTGTCTGGCTGGCCACCCATATGAACCATTGACTCGCCTCGTCAGGGGGATGGCCGATTTGTCGCAGCGTTTCCGGGCTTTTTTGTCGCAGCGGCGCGGCGCAAGCGAAAAAACTTATCCACCGTTTCGCAAGTGCGTCCGGCAAAGCTTCGGCAGGCCGCGCGCTTCGGATGTCGCCGCTTCCACGCGAGCGCGGTCCGGAACGGTTCTAAATAAATATCAAGAATTCTGGAAAGGCTTGGTGGAGCTGAGGGGATTCGAACCCCTGACCTCTGCAGTGCGATTGCAGCGCTCTCCCATCTGAGCTACAGCCCCGTTCCGGAGCGGGTGTTTAGGGCGCGGGCGCAATTCTGTCAATCGGCGACGTCGAAATTGGCAAAACGGCGCGCGGAAATATGGAAACCTTTTTTCGCCAAAAAACCGCGTTCTCGAACAGGCATCGGCCTTCCCGCGAGCCCGCGGAGCGCGGCGGGCGGATGCTCAAAACTTGTTTGCGCGCCCGCGACAGCATAAACATCGCGTGCTCGTACTTTTTCGCCGGAGTCGCCATGGCCGCCGCTGCTTTCCTCATCCCCGTCTTCCGGGTGCTCATCATGGCCATCGACCTTTACTGGTGGGTCATCATCGTCATGGCCGTCATGTCCTGGCTGCTCGCCTTTGACGTCATCAACATGCGCAACGAATTCGTCCGCTCGATCTGGAACGCCGTCAACGCCTTGACCGAACCGGCGCTGCAGCCGATCCGCCGCTTCCTGCCCGCGGTCGGCGGCATGGACATTTCGCCGATCATCCTGCTGCTCGTGCTCTCCTTCATCCAGATGGAACTGTATGAGGTGGTGGCCCGGCTGCAAATGTCGGCCATGTAGCGACGTGACCTCCAGCGACGCGACCGCAGCCGGCGCGAAATTTTACACCCAGCGCGAAAATGGCGTGACATTGCATGTGCGGCTGACGCCAAAGGGCGGCCGCGACGCGCTGGAGGGCGCGGAAACGCGCGCCGACGGCCAGAGCGTGCTCAAGGCGCGGGTGCGCGCCGTTCCCGAGGACGGCAAGGCCAATGACGCGCTCGTCGCGCTGCTGGCGAAAAGCCTGAAAATTCCTTCCTCTCGCGTAACAATCGTCTCGGGCGCCACGTCACGCCACAAGGCGCTGGCGCTCGAAGGCGATCCCGCAGGGCTCGCTGAGAGCCTCGATCTTTTGGCTAGGGCTGGAAGCCTTGCCAAAGGCCGCAGTCGCGCCTAAACGCACCGCCAGCCGACATTCAACGCCTGGGGGGCGTCATGAGCAAGACTAACAAGGGCAATTTCTTCGAGGATTTCAAACTCGGCCAGGTGATCGTCCATGCGACGCCGCGCACCATCACAACCGGCGACGTCGCGCTTTACACCGCGCTCTACGGCTCGCGTTTTGCGGTGCAGTCTTCCGACGCCTTTGCGCATGCGATCGGCTATCCCAAGAGCCCGGTCGACGACCTCTTGGTCTTCCACATCGTCTTCGGCAAGACCGTGCCCGACATTTCGCTCAACGCCGTGGCCAATCTCGGCTATGCCGACTGCCGCTTCCACGCCCCCGTCTATCCCGGCGACACGCTCTCCTCGAGCTCCGAAGTCATCGGCCACAAGGAAAACTCCAATGGCCAGACCGGCGTCGTCTATGTTCGCTCGCGCGGCGTCAACCAGCGCGGCGTGCTGGTGCTCGATTATGTGCGCTGGGTAATGGTGCGCAAGCGCGACCCGAATGCGCCGGCCCCGGCGGAAGTCGTGCCGCAATTGCCGCGCGCCCTGGAGCCGGACCAGCTTGGCGACGCCTGCCCGGTCATCGACGTGAAGAAATATGATTTCGCCCTGTCGGGCTCGAAGCATCGCTGGGGCGACTACCTGCCCGGCGAACGCATCGATCATGTCGACGGCATGACGGTCGAGGAGGCCGAGCACATGCTCGCCACCCGCCTCTACCAGAACACGGCCAAGGTCCATTTCAACCAGTTCACCGAGGGCCAGGGCCGCTTCGGCCGCCGCCTGATCTACGGCGGCCATGTCATCTCGCTGGCCCGGGCGCTGAGCTTCAACGGGCTTGGCAACGCCTTCCACATCGCGGCGATCAACGGCGGCCGCCACGTCGCCCCGCTGTTTGCCGGATTGACGGTCTTCGCCTGGACGGAAGTGCTGGAGCGCGCCGAAATTCATGGGCGCACCGATGTCGGCGCGCTGCGCCTGCGCACCATCGCAACCAAGGACCAGCCGACATCGGCCCACCCCCTGAAACAGGGCGAGGGCTATGACGCCAGCGTCATTCTCGATCTCGACTACTGGGCCCTGATGCCGCGTTGAACGTGAACGGAAAAAGTCCCCGCGGCGGGGACTTTTTCATCTCAAACGCTCAGCCTCGCGTCAGAATCAGGCAGATGACCAGCATCAGCGCCGCCTCGGCAATGGCCACGGCCCCGATGCCGCCCAGGCCGAACGCCACGCCGGCGATGACGGTGACGACAAGCGCCAGGACGACAATGGCGAAGAAGACAAGCGTGTCGCGACTTTCGGTATTTTTCCCGGCGACGGTTTCGATATTCCCGATGACATTGGCGTTGGCGCTCATCTGATCCCCTTGGGCCGGGCGTCGCGGAAATCGCGTCGCCCCATGCTCGCAGGGCATAGTGCGGATTTATAAGCGAAAAAATGGTTCTAAAGCGCTATTGCGTCAACGCCGGACGCGACTTGGCCCCACGGCGCCGCTCAGGCGCCGGCGCTCTTTAAAAAGTCCCAGACGGCCCGCCGGGCGTCGAAATCATAATTTTCTCCGCCGAGCGCCTCGTCCTGGATGTCCGGTTTGCGGCCGGGGATGCGATGACCGCCGCCCTCGACACGAATGAGCTCCACCGGCGCCTTGCAACCCGCATAGGACTGGATAAACGCGCGCGTGCGGTCGCGCTTGTCACGTTCGGGAATGGCCTTTTCGTCGCGCTTTGCGCCGCAGCCGTCGATTTTTGCGAATATCGCCAGCGTCGTTTCCGCCGGCAAGGCGGTGAAGGCGCCGTCCTGCATGGTCGAGGCCCCCCCGGCGTAGGGTATGAGCGGGTCGGCCTGGCCGCTCACCGAAATATAGGCCAGCGGCGCGGGCGGCGCGCAATTGGCGAGGTCATCAGGCATGGCGGAGATCAGCGTCGCCAGCCCGGCCAGCGGCTGGCCTATGCCCGCGCAGGCCGCGCGATAGGCGAAGGCGCCGTCGGCGTGATAGCCGACGATGAAGATCCTGTGCGTATCGACCTGGCCCTGCGCGACGAGATGCTGGATGAGGTCGCGCAGGAACTTGACGTCGCGGTCCGCCTCCGGTCCCGGCTTGACCGGCCATGCGCCATTGACGGCGTCAGGATAGACGAAGATCGGCTTGTTCGACGAAGCGGCCTCCTCGAGCCCCCGCGAATGGCGCCCGCGGACGCCGAAGCTGCCCCCGCGGTTGAGCACGATGACCAGCGGCCGACGCCGCAGTTTCAGACGGTCGCGCATCACCACGACGGCGTGGCGCGCCACGCCTCCTGATTCGATGGTCAGCCGCGGCGCGGCCGAGGCCGGGGACGAAAGGCCAAGGAAACCGGCGGCGAAGGCCAGAAATACGGCCGAAAGCGCGGCCTTTTTCATCGGAAAACGTTTCAAGCGCGAAGTCTCCACCCGCTCCAAAATCCCTTGCCATCCAACCAAATCGCAAAGCACTCCAGATTACTCCGGATTCCCGCGGATTTCACTACATTCCAGCGAAAAACCGGCGTCCGCTTTTTCATACGCAGCTCTAGCTTTCCCCCCTTTGCGCGCCGAAAGCAAGACTCGGCGCGACGCGCACGCCCAAATTTAGTGCAAATCAGCAGGGCTTCAAATACGCCGGCCACTCCACCGAAGGGTTGAGGCGCACTCCATTGCACTGCACTCTCGATTGGATTAGTGAAGTTTTCCGACCTTTCGGGCGTCGCCTCCGCGGAACGCGCCCCAAGCCCGAAGCCAAAGGTCCCTCGTTGAACAGGAAGGGTGAATTCATGGCCGATCCCAGCCCGATCCCGCTGGAGCAGCGCCGCCCGCTCTCGCCGCATCTCCAGATTTATCGCTGGTCTCCGACCATGGCCGCCTCCATCGCCCACCGCGTCACAGGCGGCGCGCTCTATGTGGGAACGATCCTGCTGGCGATCTATCTGCTCGGCCTCGCCGGCGACGCCCGCTCCTATGCAACGGTCTCCGCGATCTTTGGCTCCTTCCTCGGCCAACTGGTCCTGTTCGGCTACACTTTCGCCCTGATGCTGCACGCGATGGGCGGCGTCCGCCACGCCATCTGGGACGCGGGCCACGGCTTCGAACCCGAGCAGCGCGACCGCCTCGCCTGGGGATCGGTCATCGCCGCCGCCGTGCTGACGGTCCTGATCTGGATCGCCGTCCTTATCCTGCGCTGAGGAATTTGACATGACCCAGCAAACCAAGCTGCAAACGCCCCGCGCTCAAGTCGACCACCTCGGTTCCGCGAAATCCGGCACCCTCCACGCCTGGCGCATGCGGCTGACGTCCTTCGCGCTTCTGCCGCTGACCCTGGCCTTCGTGCTCATCCTGCTCTCGCTGGCCGGCCGCGATTTCGAAAGCGCCCGCGCCCTCGTCGCCTCGCCCTGCCCGGCCATCTTGATGATCCTGTTCATCGTCGCCGGCGCCTGGCACATGATGCTGGGGATGCAGATCATCATCGAGGACTATGTGCATCACGAGCACGCCAAGCAACTCGCCCTGATGGCCAATTTCTGCTTCTCGGCCGTGGTCGGCCTCGCCGCCGTCTATGCCGTGCTGCGCATCAGCTTCACCTGAATTTTTCGCGCCGGGCGCCCAATGACAGGCGGGCCTGGGTCCTTCACTTCGATCAAGGGTTCATCCAATGGCATCCAACGACGCCCCGGCCAGCGCGGCCATCGGCGGAAAGGCCTATCCGATCACCGACCACACGTTCGACGTGGTGGTGGTCGGCGCAGGCGGCGCGGGCCTTCGCGCCACTGTCGGCTGCTCGCAGGCCGGCCTGCGCACCGCCTGCATTTCCAAGGTCTTTCCGACCCGCTCGCACACGGTTGCGGCGCAGGGCGGCGTCGCCGCCTCGCTCGCCAACATGGGGCCGGACAACTGGAAATGGCACATGTACGACACCGTCAAGGGCTCCGACTGGCTCGGAGACCAGGACGCGATCGAATATCTCTGCCGCAACGCGCCCGCCGCCGTCTATGAGCTGGAACATTGGGGCGTGCCGTTCTCCCGCACGGCGGAAGGCAAGATCTACCAGCGCCCCTTCGGCGGCATGACCACCGATTTCGGCCGTGGACCGCCGGCCCAGCGCACCTGCGCCGCCGCCGACCGCACGGGTCACGCGATGCTGCACACCCTGTACGGCCAGGCGTTGAAGAACTCGACCGAGTTCTTCATCGAATATTTCGCCATCGACCTGATCATGGACGCGGAAGGCAAGTGCCGCGGCGTCGTCTGCCTGAAAATGGACGACGGCACCATCCACCGCTTCCGCGCGCAACTGGTCATTCTCGCCACCGGCGGCTATGGCCGCGCCTATTTCTCCGCGACCTCCGCCCACACCTGCACCGGCGACGGCGGCGGCATGGTTTTGCGCGCCGGACTCCCGCTGCAGGATCTCGAGTTCGTCCAGTTCCATCCGACCGGCATTTACGGCGCGGGCTGCCTGATCACCGAGGGCGCGCGCGGCGAAGGCGGCTACCTGACCAATGGGGCGGGCGAACGTTTCATGGAGCGCTATGCGCCTTCCGTGAAGGATCTCGCGCCGCGCGACATGGTTTCGCGCGCCATGACCATGGAAATCCGCGAAGGACGCGGCGTCGGCAAGAACAAGGACCACATCTTCCTGCATCTCGACCACCTCGACCCGAAAATCCTGCACGAGCGCCTGCCCGGCATTTCGGAAAGCGCCAAGATTTTCGCCGGCGTCGACGTGACCCGCGAGCCGATTCCAGTCCTGCCGACCGTCCACTACAATATGGGCGGCATCCAGACCAATTATCACGGCGAAGTGCTGATCAAGAAGGGCGACAACCCCGATGTCGTCGTGCCCGGCCTGATGGCGCTCGGCGAAGCCGCCTGCGTCTCGGTGCATGGCGCGAACCGTCTCGGCTCCAATTCTCTGATCGATCTCGTGGTGTTTGGCCGCGCCGCCGGCCTGCGCGCCGCGGAAATCGTCAAGGCGGGCGCCAAGCAGGAAAACCTGCCGGAGAACTCGGCCGATCTCGCCTTGTCCCGCCTCGATCACTATCGCAACGCGAAGGGCGGCACGCCGACCGCCGACCTGCGCCTGAAGATGCAGAAGGTCATGCAGAACAATTGCGCGGTCTATCGCACCGGCGAGGTCCTCGAAGAAGGCGTCAAGCTCATCCATGACGTCTGGAAGGGCCGCGACGACCTGCGCGTTTCCGACCGCTCGCTGATCTGGAACTCCGACCTGCTCGAAACCCTGGAATTCGACAATCTGATCGTCCAGGCGGTCGTCACGATGGAAGGCGCGGCCAACCGCAAGGAATCGCGCGGCGCCCACGCCCGCGAGGATTTCGCCAACCGCGACGACGCCGAGTGGATGAAGCATACGCTGGCGACCATCGACGACACGGCCAAAACCGTGAGCATCGATTACCGGCCCGTGCACAGCTACACCATGACCGACGAAGTCAGCTACATCGAGCCGAAGGCCCGCGTGTACTAAAGTTTTGCCGGCCTGGGCCGCCGCCCCGGCCAACGAATTTTTCGCTCCCTGAGCGAATGACGAGAGAGCAAGTCAATGGTCGAACTCGCACTGCCCAAAAATTCGGTCATCGGACCGGGCAAGACCTGGCCCAGGCCCGCAGGCGCGAAAAACGTCGCCGAATTCCAGATCTACCGCTGGAACCCGGACGATGGCCGCAATCCCTCGATCGACACCTATTATGTCGACCGTGACGATTGCGGGCCGATGATCCTCGACGCCATCCTGTGGATCAAGAACAAGATCGATCCGACCCTGACCCTGCGCCGCTCCTGCCGCGAAGGCATCTGCGGCTCCTGCGCCATGAACATCGACGGCGCGAACACGCTCGCCTGCACCAAGGCGACCGACGAGGTGAAGGGCGTCGTCAAGATCTATCCGCTGCCGCACATGCCCGTGGTCAAGGACCTCGTTCCCGACCTCACGACCTTCTATGCCCAGCACGCGGCGATCGAGCCCTGGCTCAAGACAGAGACGCCGGCGCCGGAAAAGGAATGGCTGCAATCGCCGTCGGACCGCTCGAAGCTCGACGGCCTCTACGAGTGCATCCTCTGCGCCTGCTGCTCGACCTCCTGCCCGTCCTACTGGTGGAACGGCGACCGCTATCTCGGCCCCTCGGCGCTGCTGCAGGCCTATCGCTGGCTCATCGATTCGCGCGACGAATCGACCGGCAAACGCCTCGACGATCTGGAAGACCCCTTCCGCCTCTATCGCTGCCACACGATCATGAACTGCGCCCGCGCCTGCCCGAAGGGCCTGAACCCGGCCAAGGCGATCGCGGAAATCAAGAACATGATGATTTCGCGCCAGGCGTGAGTGCGCACCGACGAAGATGAATTGAAGAAAGGCGCGCCGATAGCACGGCGCGCCTTTTTCGAATCTAACGCCGACATTGCGAGCGGAGCAAAGCAATCCACAACGCCGGATTACTTCAGTTGTCGCGGTCGGAACGAAATTCCCAAAACTGGAAAAGTGGAAATGGCGCGAAAAAACGCCAGGAGCCGCCTTGACGCCGTTCTTGTTATGTTCCACGTGAAACAATGGCAGGCGCGGCTTGTCCGCCGTCTGCCCTTCCTCGTTGTAATCACACCATTCCCGGCGACGCCTTTCCAGCTCTCTCGACGTGCTGCTCTCCCCGCCTTAATTTGCAACCCCAGGGTTGAGTCCTCGAAAACGCGGCAGAATCGCTCTAAACATTGAGAAAAACAGCGCCAATTTATGAAAATCGATCAAAAAATTGCGCTTTTTCCACATTTTTGAATGCAGGCGGGGTTGCCTTGTTTTCACAACCTGGGCGCGAACGTTCCCGTCGCGCGAAGCGCATTTGCTTCCGCGCCGCGGCGGAGGGTAATCTCGGCGCGCGGAGCGCATTTCATGAACCAGATTTTGATCCACGACTATTTCAACGAAATCGACCGCCTGAAGAAATTTTCCGGCTCCGTTACGGAAGGCGTGATTTCCGAGGCCTTCAAGGATTTGTTGAAGAGCTGGGCCCGGCGCGCCAACCTGATTTTCATCTCGCAATATGAATTCCTGTCGCCCCAGAAAAATCGCATCCGGCCGGACGGAACAATTCTGCATGATCTGCGCGTGCCGCTCGGCTATTGGGAGGCCAAGGACGGCGACGACGATCTCGACGCCGAAATCCGCAAGAAACTCGCCAAGGGCTATCCGCAAGACAATATCATTTTCGAGAATTCCGAAACCGCCGTCCTGATTCAAAATCGTCAGGAGGTCTTGCGCTGCGACATGCGCGATATCGCAAAGCTCGGCCATCTCGTGTCGCTGTTCTTCGGCTACGAGCGGCAGGAAATCGCCGATTTCCGCAAGGCGGTGGCGCAATTCGCGATGGACTTGCCCGCAGTGCTCGAAGCCTTGCGCGCCCGCATCAGCGACGCCTATGCGTCCAATGCGCCTTTCCGGAGGGCGGCCGACGCCTTCCTGAAACAGGCGCAGGGCACGATCAACCCGGCGGTCACGGAAGCCGACATCCAGGAGATGCTGATCCAGCACATTTTGACCGAGGAAATCTTCGCGCATGTCTTTTCGGACGGCGATTTCCATCGCGAAAACAATATCGCCAGGCAGCTTTACGAGTTGGAGGAAAAATTCTTCACCAAGGGCGTCAAGCGCGACACGCTGAAAGCCCTCGAACCCTATTACGCCGCCATCCGCGCCAATGCCGCGCAGATCACCAGCCATATCGAGAAGCAGACCTTTCTCAAGGTGATCTACGAGCGTTTCTACAAGGTCTACAATCCCAAGGCGGCGGATCGGCTTGGCGTCGTCTACACGCCGCATGAAATCGTGAAATTCATGGTCGAGGGCGCGGACTGGCTGTGCCAGAAGCATTTCGGCAAGGCGCTGATCGACCCGCATGTCGAAATCCTCGATCCCGCCACGGGCACCGGCACCTTCATCTGCGAGCTTCTGGAGCATTTTCGCGGTCAGCCGCAAAAACTCCTGCATAAATACAAGGAGGAGCTGCACGCCAACGAGGTGGCGATCCTGCCCTATTACGTCGCCAACCTGAACATCGAGGCGACCTATGCGGCGATCTCCGGCCAATTCGCCGAATTCCCAAATCTCTGCTTTGTCGACACGCTCGACAATGTCGCGGGGCTGGGCAAATTTTCCGGCTATCAGGAAGACCTTTTCGGCGCGCTGTCGGAGGAAAACGTCGAGCGCATCAAGCGGCAGAACCGGCGCAAGATTTCGGTGATCATCGGCAATCCGCCCTACAACGCCAACCAGCAGAACGAGAACGACAACAACAAGAACCGGGACTATCAGCGCATCGACCAGCGCATCAAGGACACTTACATCAAGCAGAGCACGGCGCAGAAAACCAAGCTCTACGACATGTACGCGCGGTTTTTCCGCTGGGCCTCCGACCGCATGCACGACGAAGGCGTGCTCGCCTTCATCACCAATCGCTCGTTCATCGACAGCCGCACTTTTGACGGGTTTCGGCGCTGCGTGGCGCAGGATTTCGCCGAGGTTTACGTGGTGGATTTGGGCGGCGACGTGCGGGCCAATCCGAAACTGTCGGGGACGAAGCACAATGTCTTCGGCATCCAGACCGGGGTCGCCATTTCATTCTTTGTCAAACGCAGGGCCCCCTCATCCGGCGCTTCGCGCCACCTTCTCCCGCAAGGGGAGAAGGGAAAAGCGGCAGCGCGGATTTATTACGCCCGGCGCCCGGAGATGGACACCGCCGAGGACAAGCTGGCGTTTTTGGGCGCCACGCCCGCTTCGCAAATTCGCTACGAACGAATTCGAGCCGGACAAAAACGCCAATTGGGTGAATTTGACGGACAATGATTGGGATACGCTTGCACCTATTGGGCTAAAAACAACCAAGGGCGGTCGCGCAAGTCGTGCGCTATTTCAACTTTACTCATTAGGGATCGTCACAAATCGAGACGAATGGCTCTACGATTTTGATTTTTCGAAGCTCGAATTAAAGACTTCTTTTTTTATCAAGCGCTTCAACGAGGAAAAAACACGCTGGCAAAATTCGAAAGACAGGCCCCCGGTATCGGAGTTTGTTTCGCGTGACATTAAGTGGACTTCCGAACTCGAAGCACATCTCAAGAATAACAAAAAAATCGAAATGTCCAAGGGGGCCATTTGCGGTTCTTTGTATCGTCCGTTCGTTTTAAAAGAGACTTATTTCGCGCCAGTGCTAACTCATAGGCCATATCAGAACTTCAACTTCTTTCCAAACAGCGAGGCAAAAAATACGCTGCTGGTGATTGCAGTTGAGGAGCGAGTTCCTTTTTCGCTTGTTGCGACTGACAAGCTGCCAAACAAAGACGCCTTCATCCCGAGCGCGGCGCAATGTTTTGCTCGCTATCGCTACCTCCCCGATGGCTCCCGTATCGACAACATCACCGACTGGGGCCTCAAACAATTCCGCGACCATTACAAGAGCGCCACCCCTTCTCCCCTTGCGGGAGAAGGTGGATCGGCGCGAAGCGACGAGACGGATGAGGGGGCGCCGGGGCTCGGCTCCGAGGTTATTGGAGCAGACGGCGACCCCTCATCCGGCTCCTCGGGCTGCGTTCTCCCGCAGGGGGAGAAGGGAAAATCGCGGCCTGCGCGGCGCGGTTCACCAGCGAAAAAAGCGCGCCCCATAACGAAGGACGCCATTTTCCATTATGTCTATGGCCTGCTGCATGATCCCGTCTATCGGGAAAAATACGCGCAAAACCTCAAGCGCGAATTTCCCCGCATCCCATTCTACCCGGACTTCTGGCAATGGGCCGATTGGGGCGAAAAGCTGATGGAGCTGCATATCGGCTTCGAGACCGTCGAACCCTGGCCGATCACGCGCATCGATTCGCCAGACGCGCGCGCCCGCGCGGCGGGTGTCGCGCCCAAGCCCATCCTGAAATCCCTGCCCGACGACGGCGTGATCCGGCTGGATTCGGAAACCACGCTGTCGGGCGTCCCGGCGGCAGCGTTTTCCTATCGGCTCGGCAATCGCTCGGGGGTCGACTGGATTCTCGACCAGCACAAGGAAAAGACGCCCAAAGACCCGACAATCCGCGAAAAATTCAATAGCTACCGCTTTGCCGATTACAAGGAAAAGGTCGTGGACCTGCTGGCCCGCGTCACGCGCGTATCGGTCGAAACGATGGAGATCGTCAAGGCGATGGGAAACGCCAAGCGTTGAGCCCGGCGGCTTGCCCAAACGAAAAATGGGCGCGCCATTTGCGGCGCGCCCAAGTCGGGGAGGAACTCGCGGCCCGCGTGCGGGCCGAAAATCTGTTTACGCCCGCGGCTGCATCGAGAAGACGCGGGTCTGCAGGTCGAGCATGGCCGTGGCGAAGCTCGTGGCGTTGTCGGCCAGTTCGCCCCAGACCGAGGCGGCGGACGGCGAACGCGCCACCAGCTTGCCGGTCATGTCGTCGGTCTCGAAGCGCAGGTCTGCCGAGAACTTGCGCGCCAGCGCCTGCATGGCGACATTGCGCGCCAGGCACGACATGTAGAGCGCGTCGGCGCGGCGGTTGCGGGCCGCGCGGACAATGCGCGACATCAGTTCCGAACCGACGCCGCGACGACGCCAGTTCATTTCGACGGAAAAGGCCGCCTCGACCGAACCGCCGATGATGTTGTTGCCGACGGCGCGCAACTCGCCTGCGCCGCGCAGCGTTCCATCGACGTAATAGCCGTAGATCACGTCGTCGATGCCAAAGCAGCGCTCGGCATAGCGAATCATGAAATCGTCATTTACCGCCATCGCAAAGCGATCGAACCGGCTTTGCGCATCGAGGCGCAAGAGATGATCCCGGAAGTTCGGGAGATCGGCCGGCCATAGCCTGCGTATGACGCCGCCATGGATCATGGTCTGTTCCATGTGGGGTATTCCTTGTTCCTGCGCGGCAATATCGCCGCTGTTGTAGACAGCCTCCAGGACGCTTCCTCGCTACTCGTGATCCCAATATGCTGCATTGCACAAATTAGTTCAAGCACGAACTTTGTGCAGGTGCCATTAGTCACGTTTCCGTGATCACACAATAGGCCAAAGTGTCGCAGCGCTTAGCGCTGTGTTCAAGTCGCGAATAGTGTGAAAAATCCGTATTATCGCACTGCACAATGGCATTTACGCGCTGACGGATGAACGTCATGTGAACCGAGAGTTTGACCACATCATGACAAAAGCTCGATAAGCGCGGGAATCAGCGGTTCATCGGCGGGCGGCATTGGAAAGTCTCGCAGATTTCGCGCCGCAACCCATTTCAGCGCCTGCCCCTCCTTCGCCGTGACAAACCCTTGCCAGCGGCGACAGACATAGAGTGGCATCAAAAGGTGAAAATCTTCGTAACCATGGCTCGCGAAAGTGAGCGGGGCGAGGCATGGCTCCTTGACCTCGATGCCCAATTCCTCGTGCAGTTCGCGAATCAGCGCCTGTTCCGGCCGTTCGCCCACATCGAGCTTGCCGCCGGGAAATTCCCACAGGCCCGCCAGTTGCTTGCCTTGCGGGCGCTGGGCGATGAGCACGCGGTTATCCGCATCGACAAGCGCGGCCGCGACAACCAGCAGCATCCGCGTCATCGCGCCGTCACCGAATTCCGCAATCGATCGATCGGCATCGGACGGCGGCGGATTGTTTTTGTTTGCAAGCGTTTTCTTCACGCGAACCGGTCTCCACTTCGCTTGAAAACGCGTCATGAACGGTAATCGCCGTTGATCGCGACATAGTCCTTGGTCAGGTCGCAGGTCCAGACCCGTGGCCTCGCCCTTGCCGAGGCCGAGATCGGCGCGAATCACGATCTTGTCCTGCTTCATGACTCCCGACGCCGCCGCCTCGTCATAGGCGGGATCGCGCAAGCCCTCGTGCGCGACGCGGATGTCGCCGAACCAGATCGACAGGCGGTCGCGCTCGGCCTTTTCGCCCGCCTTGCCGACCGCCATGACGACGCGGCCCCAATTGGCGTCCTCGCCCGCCACCGCCGTCTTCACCAGCGGCGAATTGGCGATGGAAAAGGCGATTTTCTTCGCCGCCTTGTCGCTGTCGGCGCCGGTGACCTGCACTTCGACGAATTTGCGGGCGCCCTCGCCGTCGCGCGCCACCTGCTGCGCGAGATCGAGCAGAACGCGCGTCAAGCTTTTCCCGGAAATCGTGCAATCGCCTGTCGCCCGCCTTCTTGATCTTTTTCGCGCCGCGCGCCTCGGCCGCGCCGGTGGCGAACAGCATCAAAGTGTCGGACGTCGAGGTGTCGCTGTCCACGGTGACCGCGTTGAACGTCTCTTTCACGCCCTTGCGACAGCAGCTTTTGCAGGGCTTCCGCGCCGATCGGCGCGTCGGTGAAGACATAGGACGAGCATGGTCGCCATATCCGGCGCGATCATGCCGGCGCCCTTGGCGATGCCGTTGATCGTCACTTCGACGTCGCCGATTTTCGCCTTGGCGGTCGCGACTTTCGGAAATGTGTCGGTGGTCATGATCGCCCTGGCCGCATCGAGCCAGCCCTCCGGCTTCGCCTGCGCCGCCAGCCTGTCGAGCACGCCCTCGAATTTGCGTGGCGTCGAGCGGCTCGCCGATCACGCCGGTCGAGGCGAGAAAAATCTCGTCCTCGTCCGCGCCGACCGCCTTCGCCGCCAGTTTCGCGGTCAATTCCGCCGCCGCCTTGCCGATTTTCCCGGTGAAGGCGTTGGCGTTGCCGGAATTGACCACCAGCGCCCGCGCCTTGCCGCTGCGACAGATTCTTCGCGGCACCAGTCGACGGGCGCGGACGGGCATTTCGATGTCGTGAACACGCCCGCGACCGTCGCGCCCTTGTCGAAAATCGCCAGGAGCACGTCGGTGCGGCCCTTGTAGCGGATGTTGGCTGCGCCGGTCGCCAGGCGCACGCCGTCGATCGGCGGCAATTCGGCAAAGCTCTTGGGGGCGAGCGGCGAAACGGGTGCGGCGGCGGCCATGGGTCTTGTCCTGACGAAAGTTTGATCCGGCGGATTTGCGTTGGCCGATGCGCCGCCGTCAAGACGCTTTGACGCCGCACAGGAAAAATCGCGCCGAAATTTTCGCCGGGCGGGAATAAACCCGGTCGCGCCTGAGTCTCCTCCTCGACGCCCACTTCGACGCGGAGACGGAAAATGACCGAATTGCCTGATCGCCGGAAAATCCTGGAATGCATGGCCTGGGCCGGAACCGGCGTCCTCTGGACTTTCTCCGGCGGCGTGCCGTCCTCGCGCCTCATCGGCGCGGCCCAGGCGAAGGAGGCCGGCTTTTCCTTCGTGCAGATTTCCGACAGCCATATCGGCTTTGACAAACCCGCCAATCCCGATTCGATGAAAACCTTCAACGAGGCGCTCGATCAGGTCGCGTCGCTGCCGGAAAAACCCGATTTCATGATCCATACCGGCGACATCGCCCATCTCGCCCTGCCCCAGCAATTCGACGACGCCGCCAAGGCCATTTCGCGCGTAGGCCTCGACGTGCATTATGCGCCGGGCGAGCATGACATCCTCGATGCCGGCGACGGCCAAGGCCTATATGGAGCGCTTCGGCAAGGGCGCGCGTGATGGCGGCTATTATTCCTTCGATCATTCCGGCGTTCACTTCATCTCGCTGAACAATGTCGCCGACCTGAAAAAGAACGGCCTCGGCTTTCTCGGCGCCGGAACAACTGGCCTGGCTCGCCGACGATCTCAAGGGCAAGACCGCTTCGACCCCCGTGGTCGTCTTCTGCCATATTCCCCTCTGGACCATCGCGCCGGAATGGGGCTGGGGAACCGAGGATTCGCAGGCGGCGCTGAGCCTTCTCGCGCGCTTCGGCTCGGTCACCGTGCTCGAACGGCCATATCCATCAATTGATGCAGAAGGTCGAGGGCGCCGTGACCTTCCATACCGCGCGCTCCACCGCCTTTCCGCAGCCGGCGCCGGGAACCGCGCCCGCGCCCGGCCCCCTGAAGGTTCCTGCGGGGCAGTTGCGGTCGCTGTTGGGCATAACGCAGGTCGCTGTGGCCGCAGGCGAGGGCAAGCTCGCCGTCACCGATACCGCCCTCGCAGGATGAAATGCGCCATGACCAGACTTGCTGCTGCGGCCATTGCGCTGCTGTGCTTCGCTTTTCCCTTATGGGCGGCCGACGCCGATCATGGCGAGGCGCTCTACGAGGGCTGCCAGGACTGCCATTCGCTCGACAAGAACGATGTGGGGCCGCGCCATCGCGGCGTTTTCGGGCGGAAGGCGGGCTCCCTGCCGGATTACAAATATTCCGACGCGCTAAAGAACGCCGATTTCGTCTGGGACGAGGCCAATCTCGACCAGTGGCTCGCCGATCCGCAAAAATTCCTTCCCAACGCGAAAATGTTCTATCATCTCGACAAGGCCGGGGATCGCGCGGATGTCATCGAATTCCTGAAGACGCGCGCGCGTTGAAGCATTGCGTTGAGACGAAGTCCGGGGAGCGCCTCACTTGACCGCCAGCGAAACGGCGCGGCGACGCTTCAGCGCCGTCGTCCTGCCTCATCTCGACGAGGCCTATTCCCTCGCCCGGCATTTTTCCGGATGTTCCGCCGACGCCGAGGACATTGTGCAGGACGCCTGCCTGCGCGCCCTCGCCGCGCTGGAGACGCAGTCGGTCGCGAACCCGCGCGGCTGGCTCCTGACCATCGTGCGCAATGTCGCCCTGAGCTTCCTGGCGCGAAAAAAGCCGCTGGCGCCGGACGTCGACGCCGCCCTTGAACGGACGAGCGATCCGGCGCCCGACGCCGAGGCGAAAATCATTGCGGCCGACGAGGGCGCCCTTTTGCGCGACGCCATCGCGGCGCTGCCGCTGGCTTTGCGAGAGACCCTGCTGCTTCGCATCGTCGGCGGGTTGAGCTATCGCGAAATCGCCGCGACGACCGAGGCGCCCCTGGGCACGGTCATGTCGCGGCTGGCGCGCGCCCGGGCGGCGCTTGCCGAAGTTTGGGGAGGCGGGGCGTGAGCGCAGCGGAGGAAAATGTCCTGAGAATGCAGGCGGCCCTCGACGGCGAACTCGACGCTCAGGGCATGCTGGAGTTCGAACGCGCCTGCGCTGGCGATCCGCAGCTTGCCGCCGATTTCGCCCGCCTCAGGGCGATCGACGCCGCCCTGCGCGCCGCCGCGCCAGTCGAGGCCGCGCCCGCGGCCCTGCGCGCGAGAATGGCGGCCCTTTCGGCGCCCGACCGGAAGGCGCGCCCGGCGACGCATTGGCGCGCGCCCGCGATGGCGGCTTCGCTGTTGCTCGGCGCGGCCATCGGCTATGGCGGGGCATCCCTCCGGCCTGATGCGCCCTCAGCGGACCGGGCGCTGGTCTCGGCCTTCATGCGGAGCCAGATCGGCGGTCGCGGCGTCGATATCGAGACCAGCGACCGTCATGTGGTCAAACCGTGGCTCGCCAGCCGCGCGCCGCTGGCGGTCGCGGCGCTCGACCTGTCCTCCGCCGGCTTTCCGCTGGAAGGCGGCCGGGTCGAGGCGATCGACGGAAAGATCGTCCCGACGCTGGTCTATCGCCGGCGCGAGCATCGCATCGAAGTGACGGAACTGGCGCTGGACCGCGGCGACGCCGCGCTTCAGCTGAGCAACCGCGACGGCTATCATCTGGCGAACTGGAGCGATTCCGACCGCGCCTATGTCGCGGTCACCGACCTGCCCGAAGCGGAATTGAAGAATTTCGTCGATCTTTTTCGCACGGAAGCGAAGCGCGAGCGCGAGGGGCCGCGACCGCGCTGACGGGTTGCGCAACAAAAATCCCGCCTGCAAAGGCCAGCCCCAAGGCCACGGCAACCAGCCGTGGCTTGCAAGGCCGGAGAGATCTCCGAGACGAGCGGAACGAGAAAACCGCCTCTTCAAGTTTGAATTGGCCGCAGGGCCGCTCAGAATGCAAGACATTTTGTATTACCATTGATACAAGATACAAGCTGTCCCGAATGATACAATGTGTCCAACAAATCACAAGATGTATAGCACAAGATATCCAAGGAATATGCTTTACGTTTATGCCTTGAATGGTAGCGAATGCTCTCCATTTATGAGTCGACAGGCACATTCACGAAAGGCGCAACGATGTCCATTAGCACCGAATATCTTCAATCGTCGATTGGAGAAAATCTCGCACTTAAAAATATCAAGAATGGGACCACCGCCGCCGGAACCCTTGTCGGTGAAAACACAAATGCAATCAGAGCATATGGACCTATGACCTCCGTCCATCCATGGACTCTCATGCAAGAGAATGGAATCCTCTACCATTTTTATCCAGATGACGTTGAAGTCATCAAAAAAATAGAATTGCGTTTCACAGATAGGATGTGACGAATTTCAAAGAACGCGAGCGTGTAACAATTCCAATTGGAGCATGCATCCCGCTCCTACTAACGTTGATTTTGCATGTCAAATAATGCCGATTCTATGAACGAAGACGGCCGGTAGCAATAGTCGTGCATTCCCAAACCATATACGACATTTTCTCTGCACAGATGCAACATAGCGTCCAATTTATATCCATTTACTGTCATGCAATTTACGACATAATCGTGGTATGCATTCTTGGCCGGATTCTGATCCAGCATCGATGACTCTTCTTCCGCTTTCGCCCCGTCAGGGAATATTTTCATCCCCTCCAATTTGCATGCCGCTATTTGCGTATGTGCATCATTCTTACTGCAAGCCGAAAGCGCAATAAGAAAAATCATCAAACAAATTGGCCTAACCAAATCTACCTCCCCTCTAAGCGTTGGCTTTGCCCGTAGCGTAGGCCACGCTTTTGATCAGGGCAATCGCCGACCGGGTGGGCATCAGCCAACGATGATCTCCCGCACCTCGTAGAACGGGACGCGAATCAGGATTATGCGCCCGGCAATCGTCAGGTGGGATTCCTGTCGGAATTCATCGACATCGAAAACCCGCTGGATGGCCGCGATCCAGACGAGATTCCGTAGCCCATCCTCGTCAACGACCTCGATAAACGCGCCGCTCCTCTCGATGGACATGGCATGCCCTCCATTGAGGACATATTAGAAACATTGTAGCCGTCAGCTAATATACGATTGCCAATCCAGAAGACGAAAAGGGCGCCCCGCGAAGGGCGCCCTTTGGTATTTCCGGTGTGATATTTTTACCTCAACACCTTTGCTGAGGGACTGTCCTGCAAAGGCGGGATTTTCGATTGCGTTTCTTTCGCCGAGCTTACTTCTTCGGCTCTTCCGCGGGTTTCGCGTCGGCGGGCTTGGCGTCGGCGGGCTTGCCGCCTTCGATCGTCGGAACCGACTTGTCCTCGTCGACGCGGGTGATCTTGGCGCCTTCGCGCAGCTTCACGATCGCCTCGCTCTGCGCCTTCTGGGCGACGTAATGCTCCAGCTGCTCCTTGACCTGATCCATCGGCGGGAAAGGATGCTGGCGCTTTTCCAGCACCTTGATCACATGCCAGCCAAACTGGGTCTTGACCGGGTCGGAAACCTGGTTCGGCTCCATCTTGAAGGCGGCTTCCGCGAATTCGGGCACCATGCGCTCCTTGGTGAACCAGCCGAGATCGCCGCCCTTCGATCCCGGGTCCTTGGACAATTCATTGGCCAGCTTGCCGAAATCCTCGCCCGCCTTCAGGCGCTTCTCGACGGTCTTGGCCTCGTCCTCGGTCGGCACGAGAATGTGCAGCGCGTGAACTTCCGTTTCGGGCTTCTGCGCCTTGGCCGCCTCTTCGTAGGTGGCCTTCATCGCGGCGTCGGTCGCGCCCTTCTTGGCGACTTCGCCAAGGAAGCTTTCCATCAGCAGCTTTTCGCGGAAATAGACGAGCTTCTTCTTGAAATCCTCGCTCTGGTCCATCTTGTCGGCGACGGCCTTCTGGTTCACCAGCTTCACGTCGATGAGATAGTCGAGCAGCGCGTGGTCGCGCGCCTTGTCGTTCATCTGCTTGGGCAATGTCGGGCCGACATCCTCGCGCGCCTGGACCAGGTCCTCTTCGGTGACGTCAACGCCGTTGACCGTCGCCAGAACCTTCGCCTGGGCCGGCGTGAGCGCCGCGGCGCAGATGGTGAAGACGAGGGCGGCGCGACGGGCGCCGGCGAGGGGGGATTTGAAAAGCACCATGTGATCGCTCGAAGCTCCGGTTAAGTCTCTCCGCCGCATCAGCCGCGCGAAAAACTGGCGCGCAGTTCTGCCCCAAAATGCGGCTGCCGACAAGCGCCGGCCGTTTGCAAGCCGCCGCGCTATGGTCTAGACGTGTCGGCGCAAACGAGGCCAATTGCATGTCCGAGAAAAAACCGATCAACTGGACCAACGCCAGAACACTGATTGCGCTGGCTATTCTTGTCGGCACCGAACTGGTCGGCGCTTCCTGGGCCGCCGGCTGGGCCTTGGGCGGCATGTTCCAGCTTGGCGCGACCATTGGTCACGTCCTTGAAGTCGTTTTCATCGTGATCGGTTTCGTCGGCCTTTATTATTTCATGCGGACGGCTGTCGCGCACGAGACTTTCCGCCGCTGACCGGCCAGCTGGCGGCCTCCTGCCCGCCGTTTTGCGCGTTTTCCCGGCTGGGCTGGAAAAATTGCCCGAAAACCGGATGTTCCGCTATCATCCCGTCCGAAAGACGCCAAGATCGGCGCCAGAGGCAAACCATGCTGGCTGAAGACCATGCGCAAAATCATGATCATGCGCACGACCATGCGCATGGCGCGGCGGAGGAGCGGCAGGACGCCGCCTTCTCGCTCTTGCGCTTGTCGGCGGCGCAAAGGCTCGGCATCGTGCTGGTCCTGGTGGTGGCGCTCTGGGCCGGCGTGCGCTGGGCCCTGTCATGAGCGCGGCCATTACGCTCCGCAATCTCACCCTCGGCTACGACCGGCACCCGGCCGTACATCACCTTGACGGCGAGATCGAAAAGGGCGCGCTGCTCGCGGTCTGCGGCCCCAACGGCGCGGGCAAGTCGACCCTGCTCAAGGCGTTGACCGGCGTAATCGCGCCGATGGGCGGCGGAATCGATTTCGGCGGCGTGCGGCCGCGCGACATCGCCTATCTTCCACAGGCGGCGCAGATCGACGTGAGCTTTCCGATCGACGTCTTCGACATGGCGGCCATGGGGCTGTGGCGGCGAATCGGCCTGTTTGGCGGCATCAAGCGCGCCGATGAGCAGAAAGTGCGCGACGCCTTGGCCGCGGTGGGCCTGTCCGGCTTCGAGCGCCGCGCCATAGGCGCGCTGTCGGGCGGCCAGCAGCAGCGCATGCTGTTCGCCCGCCTGCTGCTGCAGGACGCCCCGGTGATCCTGCTCGACGAGCCTTTTTCGGCCATAGACGAGCGCACGGTGGACGACCTGCTCGGCCTGATCGGCCGCTGGCATGGCGAAGGACGCACCATTGTCGCTGTGCTCCACGATTTCGACCTCGTGCGCGCGAATTTCCCCCAGTGCCTTTTGCTGGCGCGCGAAAAAATCGCCTGGGGGCCTACGGCTGACGCGCTTTCGGCGGCAAACCTGCTGCGCGCCCGGAAGCTGACCGAAGCCTTCGACGAGACCGCCGCAGCCTGCGGCCGGGTCGCATGATGTCGGGGCGCCTGGACAAAAACGAGCTTTTGCGCCTTCCTCTCCTTCGTCGTTGCGAGCCTGGAATCCCCTTCCGATGAGCCAATCCTCCCTCACTGAATGCGTCACGCCGGTCGAGGCCGGCGCAGGAGTCGCCGGCGCCTTCTTTCTAGGCCGCATCCCCGCCTTCGCCCTGGCTGACGGCACAGTCCTGCTCGCCGAAATCGGCGAGGAGCGGCGCGTAAAAGCCCATGAGGACGGAGCTATTCTCGTTTCGACCGGCGACGGAAACAGGATTTACACAGGCGGCGACGACGGCCGCGTCGTCGCGACCGACGCCTCGGGCAAGGTCGAAATGCTGGCGCAGGAAAAAGGCTGGATCGACGCCGTCGCGTGCCGGGCGGACGGCGCCTGCTGCTGGTCGAGCGGCAAGAATGTCCTGGCCCGCGACGCCAAAGGCGAAATCAGGAGCTGGCAGTCGCCCTCGTCCGTGCGCGGCCTCGCCTATTTCCCCCGGGGGTATCGCCTCGCCATAGCCCATTACAATGGCGCGAGCCTGTGGTTCCCCAATACGGCCGCGGGGCCGGAAGCCTTGGAATGGAAAGGCTCGCATCTCGACGCGACCGTGTCGCCGGACGGACGCTTCGTCGTCACCTCCATGCAGGAAAACATGATGCATGGCTGGCGGCTCGCCGACAAGAAGAGCATGAACATGTCGGGCTATCCGTCGAAGCCGCGCTCCGCCGCCTGGTCGCATGACGGCGCCTGGCTCGCCACCTCCGGCGCCGACGGCTGCGTCGTCTGGCCCTTTTCCGGCAAGGACGGCCCGATGGGGCAGCCGCCCCGGGAATGCGGCGTCAGGCCCAATGTGATCGTCAGCCGGGTCGCCTTTCATCCCTCCGCGCTGATCGTCGCCATTGGCTATGACGACGGCTGGATCCTGCTGGTGCGGCTCTCCGACGGCGCGGAAATCCTGGTGCGGCGCACCGAGGGCGAGCGCGATCCGGTCACTGCGCTGGCCTTCGACGCCAAGGGCGGCCGCATGGCGTTCGGCACGCAGGCCGGCAAGGCCGGCGTGCTGGATTTCCCGGGCTGATGAAGACTGCTTGCAGGAAAAGATGAGCAAGCCTTTCCAGGGAATTTTCGAACTGGCGGGCGCGGCCGACCGCATTCTCGAGGCGCGTTGCGCGCTGGTCCTGGCGCGCCTCGGGGCCATGGGCGAGACCGAGGCGCTGGCGGCGCTCGCCGATCCCCGCGCGATCCATTTCGACCTTTACGACCGGCTCGCGACGGACGAGGCCCAGCCGGCCGCCGGCCATTTCCGCGGCGAAGACCACCCCCTGCTCAGGGACTGCATCGTCTACGTGTCCTTCAACGACATTGAAGGCACGACCGACATCGCCGGACCGCACGAGGTGCAAGACGAGATGGTCCGCTATGCCGCCGCGCTTGAAAAGGACGGCCTGCGGAGGGCGACGAGCGCGGAGGAAAAGCTTGCGAGCCTCGTGCCGCTGGTCGCGCTGTTCGGCGCCGCCCACCCCTTCATGGACGGCAATGGCCACATCTTGCGCATCACCCTGCAAATCCTGATGGAGAAGGCCGGTTACGGCATGACCTCCGCCTGGAGCGTTCATCCCTGTCCCTATGGGGAAGACATGCACCGCGCCTTCGCCGCCAGGAAGCTGGACGCGGTCACGGCGATGCTGACCGCTTTCGTGCAGACATAGAGTTTTTCCCAGGCAATTGGGGGCGCGCAATCTTGGCTAATGCCGAAAGGCAACGGTCGCTTCCAATCGTGTCCAGCGGCGCCGAATCCGCGAGACTCGATGCGCGCCCCTCGGCTAGGTTCGCCTTGCTCTTCGGGGGGAGAGCAAATGGGGAGCCCGGCCGTCGGGGGGCGCCGGGCTCCTTCCCCTCTCTGGATTTTGTTCTGACGCACACGATCCGGTCTGAACCCGCGTCAGCGAATATGCTCCAGCCGCGCCTGCGCGGTCGAGGCCTCGCCGCGCACCTTGGTCGAATAATGCGAGGCGTTCAATTCGCCGGCGCAGGCCTTTCGCGCAAAAGTGATCAGGTGCTTCGAGAGCGTGCTGCAGGCGATCAACTCCTCGATCTTGCCAGTCTTCAGCCGCGGCCAGGCGAAGGACCAGAACACACGCCGGTAATCTCCGGTGACCCCGAGCTTCCAGACCAGCAGGAACAGCATGGTCAGTCCGCGCCGCACATCCTTGGCGCGGATCGATCCCGGCGCAAAAATCCTTGGGCGGCGGTTCGGATAGGTGACGCGCGACTGATGATCGTAGCGCGCAAAGAGGCGCGCGGGTTCATAGGCATAGGCGAGACAGTCGCGCCACTCGGCCACCACCTGCTCATGCGGCCGCTTGAAGACCACGTTGGATTCAAGATCCTCATCCGATGACAGCCGGTTTTCGCGCGACAGCCGATCCCAGAGCGGGGAGCGCGGCAGCGCCTGCAGCAGGTTGACCGTCAGCATGGGGATCTGCGACTCGGCGATGAAATCCCTGATCCGCCCCGGCGTCTGCGCGCCGTCCGTGTCGAGCCCCATGATGACGCCGGCGACGACCTCCATTCCCTTGCTGTTCAGTTTTTTCACAGCATCGAGAATCGGCATGGTCTTGACGTTCTGGCCCTTGGAGATCGCATGCAACGCCTCGACCTCAGGCGTCTCGATCCCGCAGAAAATGGCGGTGAAACCAGCGTCGTGCAGCATGTCGAGGAGATCGTCGTGCTTGGCGATATTGAGCGTCGCCTCGAAGGCGAAGGTCACGGGAAAGGAGTTTTTTTCCTGCCAGGCCACGAGATGCGGCAGCAATTCGCGCAGGGCGCGCCGGTTGCCGATGAAATTGTCGTCGACGAAATAGACGGCGGTGCGCAATCCGCAACCGAGGAGCTTGTCGAGTTCGGCTATGATCCTTTGCGGCGACTTCAGGCGCGGCACGCGGCCGTAAAGGCCGGGAATGTCGCAGAATTCGCATTCATAGGGGCAGCCGCTCGAAAATTGCAGCGAGCCGAGGAAATATTTGTCGAAACTGACCAGTTCATAGGCGGGGATCGGGAAGGACTTCGAGCGGCGTCCGCTCCCCGGTCTCGAAACGCATCTGGCCCGGAGGACGCGAGCAATCCTGCGCCAGATGATTGAACAATTGCCCGGTCGCGTCGCCCATTTCGCCGAGATGAAGGATATCGGCCTCCGGATAGAGGTCCGGCGTGGAGGTGACAGAGGGACCGCCGAGCACGACGAGCTTGCCGCGCCGGTGGGCGCGGGCGCAGATGTCGCCGATCTGGCGGCGCTGCACATGCATGCCGCTGACGAACACCGCGTCGGCCCACGCAAAATCCGCATCCGTCGCGGGGTCGATGTTTTCGTCGACGAAACGCACTTCCCAGCCGGGCGGCAAGGCCGCGGCGACGACCAGAAGCCCCTGCGGCGGCATGAAGCCGCGCAGCCCCGCGGTGACGTCATAGGCGAAATCGAAGGAGCCCAGCGAAGGTTCGTAATGCGGGAAGACGCAGAGAATGCGTCGCGCCGCGGCAGCAACAGTCTCGATCATCGGGCCGCCCTGCTCGGTTTCGCGTCATGGCCGATAACCGCGGCGCGGCGGGGAAGTTCCGGCCGTTGGCGGCTCAGGTCAAGTCAAGCATATTGACGCTCCTTCGAAAACCAGCGCCTTTTTCATCAAATTGTTTTACAATGGGCGCAAAGGAAACGCTTTTCCGCTTCCCGCTCGGCAATCCGGCGCAGTCCGGCCCCGCGTCCTGTATGAGTTTGCCGCGTCTTGACAGTCACAGCTCCTTCGCTTTCCCCTCCGGCGTCGCCGCCCGCAGTCGCGGCTGGCGATGACGACGAAATTCGCGATCGTCAGCGCGAGATCGAGATCAAGCTCGTCACCCAGCCGGAAGGCCTCGCCGCCGCGCTGGCCTCGCCGCTGTTGCGCGCTGGCGCGACCTCTTCGCCCGGCCGAAAACTCGCCTCCGTCTATTTCGACACCCCGCAAGGCGACCTGCGCAGGAACCGCATGGCCTTGCGCGTCCGACGCAGCGGCCGCGGCGCGCATGTCATGACCGTCAAATGGCCTGTCGATCCCGGCGAAGGCGCCTTTGCCCGCGGCGAAATCGAAATCGCCGTGACGAAACTCGAGCCTGACCTGTCGCTGCTGCAGGGAGAAATCGCCGAGCGGCTGCGGGCGCTGGTTGGCGACAGCCCGCTCGCGCCGATTTACGAAACCCGGGTCTGGCGCGTCACCCGTCTCATCGGCCACGGCGCGGCCAGGATCGAGGCGGCTTTCGACGAGGGCGTCATACTCGTCGGAGAGCGCAGCGCGCCGCTCTGCGAGGTCGAGCTGGAGCTGAAGGCCGGCCCGACGCGCGACCTCTACGAATTCGCCGCCCAGCTCGCTGACGGCCTGCCGCTGGTCCTCGACATCGTCAGCAAGGCTGAGCGCGCCAACCACTTTGCCGAGGGCACGGCGCCCGTTCCGGTCAAGGCGCGGCCAGCCGAACTGCCCGGCGACGTGGTGCTCGACGAGGCCATCGGCCAAATCATCGCGGACTCCTGCGCCCATTTCGTCGCCAACTGGGCGCCTCTGCGCTGCGGCGACGATCCCGAGGCGATCCACCAGATGCGCGTGGCGCTGCGGCGGCTGCGGGCGGCGCTGGCCATGTTCTTGCGCGCGGCGCCTTCTGCTGAACTCGAACATTTCCGGCAAGAGGCCAAGGCGCTCGCGACAGCGCTCGGCCCGGCGCGCGACTGCGACGCCTTGCGCGAACTCGTCGAGACCGGCCCGCTCGATCATTTCGGCGAGCGGAAGGATTTTTCGCCCCTGCTCGACGCGATCGAGGCGCGCCGCCAGGAAGCCTATGCGGAGGCGCGGGCGCTACTCGCCTCAAAGCGGCCGACGATCTTCGTGATGAGGCTCAGCGCCTTCGCCGCCCGGCGCGGCTGGCGCGAGGCGCTGTCGGGCGAGGGCCTCGGCGTCCTGACCGAACCGGTCGAAGTTTTCGCGGCCGAGGCGCTGGAGCGGCTTTACCGGCGAGTTCTTAAACGGGGCAGGAAACTCGCCACCCTCCCCGACGCCGCCCGGCACGAGGCGCGCATTGCCCTGAAAAACCTGCGCTATGGGGCGGAGTTTTTCGCGCCCTGCTTCGCCGACGCCCGCGACGCCCAGGCGTTCGTCAAGGCGGCCTCGCAACTGCAGGGCCTGCTCGGCGCGCATAATGACGCGGCGAGCGCCGATCATTTTCTCAGCCAGAACCACGAAGCCGAGACGGCGCGCTCGGCCGGCCTCGTCACCGGATGGTATGCGCGCGGCGCCGTCATCGCCGACGAAAAGCTCGCAAAGGTCTGGAAGACTTTCAAGCAGATCAAGCCTTTCTGGCGCTGAAGCGCATTCGAGAGGCGGTGAGGCCGCGGCCAAGCTCCGGCCGCGCTCAATCCTCTTGAAGAAAATAGGCCATCATTTCGAGAATGGTCCCGGCGGCGGAGTGGCCGGCGACGATGTCGCCGAGGAAACCCGAGGGAATCCGGAAGGTCGGATCGTCGCCACGCCCGACAAAGGCCATGGCCCAGGCCTCGAAACAACGCTCGCCCACGACGGCGTGATCGAGCAGGACGATGTTTTCGTGCCGCGAATCCCTGGAAATATTGCCATAGAGCGCTTCAATCGCTCTCGGCGGCCCTTCGAGGGTCTGGACGAAATTGAAGCCGTCGAAAAACAGCACGCCCGTCACGCCATGCAGCGGGTTGTTGCGCCGCGAAATTTCGAGAATCTCGCCGACCCCGGCATTTATTTCGGCCTGCGGCCCGTGCAGGAGACTGCGGCTGCGATAGATGAGCTGAACGAGATCGAGCCTGCCGACATCGGCCGATGAAATTTCCATGACAGTCCCGTCGCGGCCGGAATTGGCCTGTATTCGCAAGCTAAACCTGACACACCCTTGACGCCAACGATGCATCGGCAGCAAAAGCGCGCAAAAGGCCGGAGGTGCGGATTGACGGCGTGCGACGCGACGTCCTTATGTCCTGCGGACGAAAAAAGCGAATAATGGAAGGCCCATGCGCCGGCTCATCCTCCTCAGCGGCAGCGGCATTTCCGCCGATTCCGGGCTCGACACCTTTCGCGCCTCGGGGGGAAAAAGCCTGTGGGCGCAATATGATCCCGACATCGTCTGCAATTTCTCCAATTGGAAGCTCAATTTCGATCTCGTGCACGAATTCTATTCGCGCCGCCGCAGCGAACTCGCGACCGCCCAGCCCAATGCGGCGCATAAAATGGCCGTCTCCTGGCAAAGACGGTTCGGCGCCAGGCTGATCACCCAGAACGTCGACGATCTCTTCGAACGCGCGGGCGCTCGCGACGTGCTGCACGTGCATGGATTGCTCACCAGGCTGCGCTGCGTGGGATGCGACGCGGAATGGGATTTCGGCTATCGCGCCTTTGACCGGGACAGGGATCATTGCGCCCAATGCGGGAGCCTCAAATGCGTCAAGCCCGCCGTGGTCTTCTTCAACGAGCCGGCGCCAGCCTATGCCGAAATGTGGCGCAGCCTCGCGGAGCTTTCCGAAGACGACGTGCTGGTCATCGTGGGCACTTCGGGCCAGGTGCTGCCGATCGAGGAGATCGCCTATGGCTGCCCGGCGATTACGGTCCTGTCAAACCTCCAGTCCGAGCACTCGCTGGAGGAACATGGTTTCGACCATGTGCTGCACGGACGCGCCGCGGAAACAGCGCCGCAGCTCGACGAACTGGTGACGCGGCTGATGGAAGGCTGATCCGGAGCCGAAGCTTCAGGAGCCGCCACATCCCGCGGGGGCCTCATCCTTCCCGGCGTAATCGATCTTCTGATGAAAGAAGGTCGAGGAGATCTGATCGATGCTGGCGATGTGATTGGCGACGTGCTGCGCCAGCGTGAAGCCGATCATGTGGCGCTGCATCCGCGCATCCGCGCGGGAAAAGGACTTCGCGCAGTTTCTCGGCCTCCTGCAGCAGGACCTCATGCTGGCCCTTGTGGCAATGCAGGATGGGAACGCCGACCTTCTCCATTTCCGCTTCCTCGCGGAGAAAATGCGCCCTTATCTCCGCGATGATCGCGTCGAGATGGCCTGGAAGCCCGGACTTCTTCGATTTGCGGGGTGCGAGCGAACATTTGTTCGAGCGCGTAATGATCCTCGTCCATCACGGCGACGCCCAGGGGTAATTGAGGCAAGCGCAATTGCGGCCGGTTCATTTCAGTTCGCCCGCCAGTATTTCGCGCAGGCCCATTCGGCGACGGCGTCGATGTCGTAGAAGCGGCAGGCCTCCATCAGCATCCGGCATTCCGTCCAGAAATCGCCGTCCACCATGGGCATGAAGAGGTCGTGCACGTTATCGATGCCGAGATAGCAGCGCACGCCGGCGTCGCGCAGTTTCGGGAAAGGCGCGATCGAATTGTGCAGCGGCGCGTTCATTCCGAGCTGCTTCATGCTGAGCGCGGCGGAGGGGCAGACGATGATGCCCATGTCGGCCTCCAGCACCTTTTCGATGATGCGGTCCTGCTCTCGCTCCTCCTTGGCGGCGACGGAAATGGCGTGGACGCCGAACACCATGCCCTGCATGCCGTGCTCGATGGTTTTCAACGCCAGAAGCTCGGTCTCGCATTCGAGCGGATTGTTTTCCTGGTCGACATGGACGTCGACGCGCTTGCCAAGCTTTTTGGCGAGTTGCAGCACGACGTCGAGATGCTTGGCGCCCTGCAGCCGGTCGCGCGACGGCAGCCCGCCGCAAAAATCCGCCATTTCGCAGGCCTCGGCATATTGCTCGTAGGAAGCGGGGTCGAGCACGCCCTGCAACGGCTGCACGCCGACTTCGAACTTGATCTTGTCGGCATAGCGGCGCTTGACCTCGGTCGCCGCCTTGATAGGCAGCAGTCCCACCGTCGAGTCGGCGTCGACCATGGTGCGGCAATAGGTGGCGCCCTGGGCGATCATCGCCTCGAGGCCGCGGCTGATGCGCTCGATCAGGTCGTCGTAGGTGTAGTTTTCCTTGAGATAGCGGTAGATTTCCCACTTCTTCTGCATGTCGACCTGACTGAGCCGCAGGTTTTCCTGGTTGATCAGATAGGCCTTGTCGAAATGGGCGTGGTGATTGGCGAAGCCGCCGTTTTTCGCCACGGCCTCGAGGAAATGCGCCCGCATGTTCCAGGGCTCGGAGCTGTCGCCGAGCTTGTAGCGATAGGTGCCCTCCTTCGAATCCTTGAGCACCTGTTCGAGCGTGGCGATGCCGACATCGCAATCGGTGATCAGCGGAATGCCGTTTTCGATGGAAAGTTTCCGGATCAGCCGCGCGTCGGAGGATTCGTCGTAATCCTCGTCGCCGGTGAGGATGTTGATGACGAGGTCGAAGCGGTCGTCTTTCAGGAAGCTCAAGATGTTGGGTTCATGGGCGTCGTTGATCTTGTGGATCTCGACGCTTCCGACGTCATGAGCGCTCAGGAACCTGTAAGTGCCCGGCGTGGCGTAGAGATCGACGTCGAGATCGAGGATTTTCCGGATGGCGGGCAGGAGCCTCTCCTTGTCGGAAGCGCGCCCCGCGCTGATCAGCAGCCTCTTGCGCCGCTTGGATCCCAAAAGCTTGAGATTGAACGCGAGCAGTTCAAGGGAGGCTGTCTGGGTCATTTCGTCATCCTGGAAAACCGGTCTGGCGACGGCCCGCGGCCGAACGCCAAGCTCGCGACGGCGCTGTCTCGAGCAAGGTATAGGTGGATTCTGCCGCATGTGGCAACGGGCTGCTCGCCCCGCGCGCCAGATACGATCGCTTCCCGGCAATATAGGGGCGAAACGGTCAGAATTCTCGAAAATCGAAGGAATCGGCGGGGCGCCCGCGCGATTCCGCTTGCAAGCACGCAAATCAGCGCGGGATCAGGCCTTCTTGGCCTCGATCAGCGCGGCGATGCGACGCAGGGCGAGCCGGTAGCCCTGCGTGCCGCAACCGGCGATGACGCCGTCGGCGCGCAAAGACACGAAGGAGTGATGGCGGAAGGCCTCGCGCTTGTGGACATTGGAAATATGCACTTCCACGACCGGCCCCTCGAAGGCGTTGAGCGCGTCGAGCAGGGCCACCGACGTATGGGTGTAGGCCGCGGGATTGATGACGATGCCGCCGGCGGCTTCCCGCGCCTCGTGAATCCAGTCGATCAGCTCGTATTCGCGATTGCTCTGGAAGAAGCGCAGGTCGAGTTTCAGCTCGTCGCAGAGCGCGCGGCAGTCGCGCTCGACGTCTTCGAGCGTTTCATGGCCATAAAGCTCCGGCTCGCGCTTGCCGAGCAGGTTGAGGTTGGGACCATTGAGTAGATAGACGATGCGGCTCATGCCGGTTCCCCCCGAGTGCCCTTTGTATTGCTCCGGCCGCGCTCAGACCAGCGGAATCGTCAGTTTTTCGATGACAGGCGCAGTCTCCGGGCGAACGCCGCGCCAAAGCGCAAAAGCTTCCGCCGCCTGTTCGACCAGCATGCCCACGCCGTCGACGACCCGCCTCACGCCGGCCTGTCGCGCCAGCCGCAGGAAGGGCGTGAGGCCCTTGCCATAGGCGAGATCGTAAGCAAGTCCGTCGGGAGCGAAAACGCTCGGAGGAATCGGCGGCGCCTCGCCGGTCAGGCTGGCCGAGGTCGAATTGACGACGAGGTCATAGCCCGCGCCGCCGGCCAGCGAGGCGTAATCGACGGCGACCAGCGCGCCCTCGCCGGCATGGGCCGCGCAAAGCGCCGCCGCCTTGTCCGGCGAGCGATAGGCGATCGCCAGCTCTGCCGGATTTTCCGCGAGGAAGGGGGCCAGCACGCCGCGCGCGGCGCCGCCGGTCCCGAGCAGCAGGACGCGGCGCCCGCCGATCGGCGCGCGGAGATTGACGACAATGTCGCGCGTGAGGCCGATGCCGTCGAAATTGAAGCCTTCCGCGCCCGCTTCATCGAAGGACAGGCAATTGACGGCGCCGGCGATGCGAGCCTGGTCCTGCAACCGGTCGGCATAGGCGAAGGCGTCCATCTTGAACGGCGTGGTGATGTTCAATCCGCGCAGCCCCTTGGCGCGCCATGCATCCACGTCCGCCGCAAAGCCGCCGGGGGTTCCGAGGATCGGGACATAGTCGATGTCCTGACCCGTCTGCTCAGCGAAAGCCTTGTGGATAAGGGGCGACTTGGTATGGCCGATGGGATTGCCGATGACGGCGTAAAGATCGGTCACGCGACGGCCTTTTGCTGTTTGGCAAGAGAAGGCGAAAGCGCTCGGCCCCGAGACGCAAAATTCGTTTTTGAGAATGGTAGCGGGGGAGGGAGCCGATACACCGGTTGCGAGGGGTCTAGCCAATCCGGCGGATCATGCCGTTTGCCGTCTTAGAACGCACTAAACATACGTGTTCTGGACCTGTATCGCAAGTCCCAGGTTCGCGGCGTCAAAACTTGCTACCCTGAGTTTCAGGTCTTCCTTTAAGGCTGAGGGAAAGTCAATGGAACCGACCTAGCACGAATCCGCATACGTCGATTACCGCACTCTGAACGGCCCTTTCGGTCAGAGTGACGCGGGTATGGCCCTCGGGTGGATCGGTGCCATTAATTCCGACACTCTCGGAAAGCCCGCTTGGCACCAGAAGCTGACTTAACGAGCCTTAGCTCTTAGTTCGATCATCTCGTCGAAAAAAAAGCCGCGTGGCGGTATGCCGGATCCGATCGCTTTGCTGCTTGTACGTTGATGACAAGTTTGAATTCTACAGGCTAGACCACCGAGTCAGTGGGCTTTTCGTCCCTTCCGGGTGGGAGCCAGCGAATTCGCGCTAGCCCGCGCCGTTCAGCGCGACAGGCGCACGGGGAAGATCAATTTCTAAAGTCCCAAAGAGAGCTTCAACACGTCCAGTGTCTCCTTCAGCCTATCCCGTTCCGCCGTATACCCGTTAAAGCCGGGAGGATCCTCTCCGTGCCCCCCTCCAGAACAATTGTTATGCGCACCGCTGACCAATGCGACTAATTCACCTTGAGCAGAATTGATTTGTTGCAGAACAATCGCTGTCTGGCCTTGCGCCAAAGCCACTTTTGCAGTGGCAAGTGCATTCACAGCCGCGTTACCGTGGGGCTGCAAATTGGTCCAGTTTACCGGAGGCACTCCGTGCGGTCCCCCTGAGCATCCCTGGCTCAGCGACACCATCAGATTTTGGATCTGAGAGATTGCGCCGCTGAGTACCTGCGCTTGTGCAGCATCCCTTGCAGCTTGCGCTTTAGCCGCCTGCGCTTGTGCAATGGCGTTTGCAGCCTGCGCTGCAGCCGCGGCATCTGCAGCTTCGGCGGCCCTTTTTGCGTCGACGGAGGATTGCAGTGCGAAGATAAGAATTGGAGATGCAAGAAGAACGCAAATGAAAAGGGCATAAAATCCGGTAACCCAGCTTATCGGATCACCTCGCGACCACAGTCGCCACTTTCTCAAACGTGAACGCTTGAGTTCGTCGGCCGGCAGTGCTTTTACGACCTCCCAATTTCCTAAAGGATCCCAAGCGAATTTTGGGGCATCAGCCCCTACCAGCTTCTTATCGAGCAGGGCTTCGCGCGCCTTGCTATATCCATGCGCGATGAGCGCAGTGACCTCATTAGGCGTAAAGCGATCCAAGTCGGTCCTGACATTGATCAATGCGCGCTGAACCTCTGGCGCAAGAACCGTCTTGTCATCCAGATCACGAACTGACTCCCTTATCTTAACTCTAACAAATGAAGGTTCCTCCTCTTCGGCCCCCCCGTCCAAAAGGCTTTCAAAGTCTTGAAGCTGTAAAACGCTAACCCGCTTCATTAGGAGGTCGTTGGCTCTAATATTACGATTAACAGGAAATACGTATTTAGCATCAAAATCTGAGTCAAAATTTCCTTCAGCATCGCTAATTATCATATTTTTTACGGGTATTTGCTGTTCTATAGCTGACACACCCTCCTTATACTTTGCAACAAGAGCCTCCACGCCAAGGTTGTCGTAAATTCCACCATCCGTGAGACGATGTTCGTGCTCAAAAGTTCTTTGATCGCAAAATAGCGTTTCGTGCGAAATCTCCACCGGTGGAAACAAAGGCGGGAATGCCGAAGAAGCTGTAACCGCATAAGCCACCCGCAGGCTGAGCGCAGGCGTCGGCGCTTCTATGACACCATTTTTGAACCGGCCGAAGCCGGCCTGATCGAAATAGCACGGATCCCCTGTCGTCAAACTCGTACAATTAAACCTCACTGCTGGACGGCCGCCCCGAAGATCCCTAATGGTTGCTTCGCGATTGGTCACGGCTCTGGTGGCTCGCGTCGTAGATTTGCGAGCGCCGTCGGATAGCGGGCTAGTAGCAGGTTGAGTCTCAGCGTTAGATGTCACGACCGGGACGCGAAAAAGGCGCCCATATTGTCGTTGCAATAGGTTGACTAATGACCATTGCCATTTTTTCGGTAGCAAGAAACGCGGCACGATAGTTGAACAGCCGAGTATCCAACGTCGAAGAACCAGCCCACGAATATCGGCTTGGACGAAATTCAAAACCTCACGGGCCGCGGCGTCAAATTCTTCCTTTGAACCTGTGTATCTCTCCCAGTTAAGGATGAGGTGAGCCGCTACAATACTTCCCCCAGAGACCGCACTTACCAACTTGATAGGCTTCAATAGATCAGCTTCGAAAAGAAACCGAACTACGCCAAGGTGGAATAGGGTCGCCCTAAAGCCTCCTCCAGACAGCGCCAATCCGATACGGTCGTCCAAATGCTTCACTGTCATGGTTTCACTAGAGTGAGAGGCGCGGTGATACGCTACTTTCTGAAGGTACCGAGACTGCCTTCTTCCTTCAAGCCGAGATAGCTAAGTTATTTTACCGCACAACAACCGCGTGGGCCGCCCATGCGTGGTGACGAGGCTGAACACCAGCGTCGTCCGATCGTCGGCGTCGAATTCGGCCCAGTCCATGGCGACGACGAAGTCCTGACACAGACGTCATCCCTTGCGAGGGCTTTCCTCGGAACATGGCCAGGACAAGTAAATATCCCCCGGCAAAGCCGGGGGCTTTATGATTGGAGCCGCTCAAAGCGGCTGAAAAGGCCGCTCCCGCGGCCTAACCTTTCTCGACTGACTCCGCCCCTCGACCGGCCAATCCCGAAAGACGCTTTGGAGACAGTGAATTCGAAACGTTCTTGGTTTTCCCTTCGCGCACGATGATGCTGAGGGCAATACCAACCCGTGTCCCTTGGCCGCCCCACGATTCTTGACTTGTCCTCGGGCGAGGCCTGCTCAGGGCGGACACACCCCAGGAGACGTCAAACTTTTACTGCCACCCCGGCAGAGCCGGGGGATCTCCCCAATGGTTTAGCGCCAAGTTGACCTTAGTCTCCTCAAAGGGCGAGTTTGCGATGGTTCAACCCCATACTTTCACAGCCATGGCAACCCCAACCAGAACGAAGCCAATGAAAAACGACAGTTGATTGGTCATGCCGGGTACTTTTAGATGCCAATCTTCGAGGTCATATTGTTTTTTTTGAAGCATAACACATCCGCGCGCGTGCACGAATAGTCCCGACAAAATGCAAACCGTGAGACAAATAAACGCAAGAGACGAAATCAATTTAATTGTCAACGACGTGCCGTAAAACGTAGGCTGTATTAATAATGCCATCGCACCACCTGCGAGCGTCAACAAATATTTGACGAAATCGATCGCAGCCTGAACGCCTTCCTTTTCGAAAACAGGATCAGCCATCTCAGCACCACCAGAGATAATGACATTCATAAGTCGCACGAGCTATTTCGATAGCACTCCCATCTACAAAGCCAGACGACGAAACCGTTGAGGCCGTCCTTAGCAGTCCATCAATTGTGGAGGCCACCAAATCGGTATCAATGACGAAGATGCTTTGTCCCTCATGGGCTTGGTCCCTCTCCAAGAAGGCGTCTATCGTTGATTGATTGATACCAACGCCAAGCTTCGACGCCGATTCTCGAACCGTATCGCTAATTATATGATCAAGTTGAGCCGATGAAACAGTAATGTCGCGAGCCATACTCGTCCTCCAGAACGGGAGTTAGCTAAGCTTAAACCTATCAGGTAGCCTCCTGGCCCCATTCGTTCGCTCCCATTTGCCGTCGTCCTCCTCGATCCACACTTCCGAATTTACGCAAGCGGGATTATGTGGACGGCGTTACGCCTCCGCTCAGAGCTATTTTTAATCAACACCTCCCCAACAGGCGTTAACCGAACATTGCCTCCATAGCCACCCCGAGCAGAAGGCGCCAAGCGCAAGGCTCAGCGCAATGGTTGGAATGCCCTGGACATCGGGCTCATGCCCTCGGATGCTAACCCGAAAACTTTCACGACATTAAATGCTGGAGCATAAACACGGCCGTTTGCGACCAATGGCGTCAAGAAGGCATTCACCATTTTATCAGCTGGCGAAGGATCCTTTGACCAATCCCCAACAAGCGCAGATGTCAACAGCGCAAGCGATTTTGCGTCGTAGGCTTCCAGTTCGATCGGCATACTACGTCGAAGCAGCCAAACAACACCGTCATCGCTAGCGTTCGAAGAAACGATCGGAATCGAGCCGCCATATCCTCCCGCAGTCCCCCCATGGACGGCCGAAGCCTCAAACATCGGCGTCGTTGCGTTTTTCAACAAAAATGATCGTAGAACGTCGCCCTCAGCTTGCAAGTAAAGGTGTAAACCATCTTCCGTGGGAAACAGCGCTGGCCCACCCCAAACACCCCGACATGGCTTCGCTACGGCGCAGGGCTTCACGCGAAGTGCCTGAACGACACCGGCATCGTTCGCTTGATTTTTCCCTAAATCTGCCAAGTCTAGCGTATAAAGTACAGGATCCTTGCCAATCACCACCGCCAGATCTTTTTTTGAGCCTTGGGTACTTGTGGAAAATAAAACGACCCCACCCGAGCCAAAATCAAAATCACCCTGGTTTAGCCTAATATAGTTAGATGGAATAAAATAATCACTGACCATCATTGTCTCACTATTTATTTTAATGACGCTATTTCCATAATTATCTGGAGGGTTAACGTCGCCATTTCCAGTCACTACGATAATATTACCTAACTCATCGATCGCTGGAGCAAATCCAGTCATCCAAATACTAGCGAGACCCGTTCTCGGGGCCGATATCGTGTGGAACGAACCTTTTAGTGTTAAATTATCTGAGTACTTGAGAAGCCATCCTGAAAGCACCACGCCATCAGTGACCCCGTCGCAATGAGACCCAATACTAACAAAAATAGACTTATTATTGTACACCAAGCCAGCGCGGCTCCATTGGTTTTGTGGATTGAACTTTATACTCGGCTTCTCATGAGGTGAATCGGTCGGAAATATTTCAGCGCTGGTTATTTTGGCATGCGTCCTGAGGTCAATTGCGTGAATATAAGTATGAAACTCCATATACGAAGGCTCTGTTGCAGACACAACGTACAGGATGGCACTATTATCGGATTGCCTGACAATTACAGGAGTACTTGTTATGCCATACTCTGTTTCAACATCTCCGCACCCCACGTCGGCAGATTTCTGGGCAGGGCCAAGGTCATCAATTTTCCATAATATAGAAAAGGTTTTTGTATCGAATGCGTATATTATGTTGTGGCCAGTGGCTATAATTAACACGTCATGAGCTTCTCCATCCGGCATCACAAAATTAGAAATTAACAGGGGTTGCGCAAATACGTTTCCTTCGACCTGAAGTGTTTTTAATAAACTAAAATCGCTCGACGCCACTTTACTTGGCGTCAAGTCACGCTCGGTTTGGTTTATTCCTGTTCGTTTGTTATCATAGTGGTAGGTTAGAACATCGATATGAGGAAAAGCATATTCCTTTGCTTTCCCGCCGGAAAAGCTCAACAGCTCAGATTGAGGCGCGCTGTTGGCAGGAGGTGGCGGAAAATCAGGTGGCGTATGAGACTTCAACTTCTCCTCACGCCTATCTGGCGCTGCAGCGTTGTCCGCCGTTTGAGCCGAGGACGTGACCAATAGAAGAATGCTCAAAATTGATGCCAGTCCCACCAAGCTCTTTAAGCTCCCCGCCGCGTTAGTCATAGTATACCTCGATGATGTTTGTGCTCATGTTTGTGAATATGTATTTTGCTGGCTACAAAAGCAGATAATTAGCCAATCATAACGACGCAGGAACCAGACGTAACAGCCCTCTCAACTGGAGCATGGCGGCTTATCCCGTTGACTTAGGGGGCACCACGACGCGATTTCCTGACCATTTAACGAACGCTGAGGAGGCCTGAATTCTTGGCTGCGAGAAGATGGCCGGGCGCTCCTCTGGCCTCCTATGGCAGCTCCAAGCCGACCGGAAAGTAGGAACAGCCGGAAATGTGCAACCTGAGTCATCGGGATAAGCCTCGGAGCATGGAAGCGTTTCACCAGGAAGTGCGCCTATTTACTCGGGACAACCCGCGTCAATCCACGCCGCAATTTCATCTATCTGAATAGGTGTGAAATAAGGCGGTCCATCGGAAGGCATCTGGCCATATTGGCCCGTATTAGGGTCAAATAGAGGGCCAGAGCCACGTAACGCTAGAATAATATTGGACTGTCCAGAATTTCTGGCAACAAGAATCTTTATAGGGGGGCTCACGCCGGGGATATCTCCAGAAACAAACTGCTGATATGTCAAACTGCTCCAGAATGCTTTGTGTGGCGAGTGTGTGGCATCATCGCTTTGCTGGTTTTGTGACAAAATATTGTTGATATATGCCTTAAGCTGATCGAACGATGCAATCGCCATGCGAATCCCTCCAAAATTGAGTTCAACAAAGAGGCGAATTAACTGCGCAAAATCCCCGTCTGTGCATGCTGCCGCATCAACGTATTGGGTAGCTCGGAGCTTGTCGAGTTCAACCGACTGTGGGTCGCTACCACATTTACCCATACGACGTCGCCCTAGGCCGATTTCACGGATGCGCAACATTTATCGAGATCGAGCCGCCTTCCTTGCCATTCCCTGTGAATTCCTTGTCATGCCAGAAGACTCGAACCGCTACAGAGCGGTTGGATGGCGGCAAATTTCCCTCGGCGCTGGAGGTCACCACAACGCTTCCGTTTTCCACGCTTGCGCGATAGGTCGTAAGGCGATAGGCGCCCTTAAGATAATCAAATCCGTCTCCTGCATCTTCGTATAAAGTGCCGTTGGCTTTACCCTGTTCGTCAAGGCATATGAGCAGGGTCACTTGGTCGAGAGACTTCTCGCCCGTGTATTGCATCAACGGTCCGGTCGGAACGATAGCGCCCCCTCGAACATAAAGACCAGGTAAATTGGGCGTGTCGATGTCCGTCGCCGGCTCTTTCTCACCTTCCACGGGAAATCCGATCTGGTGCCAGATTCCTTTGGGTAAGACAGGCTTCGAGACGACAGCCGGATCGACCTGGACGGCGACGAGCAAATCGCTGCCGAGAAGAAAGCTGTCATCGACTCCTCGCAATTGAGGATCTTTCGGATCGGCAAAGAACAAAGGATTTATCACCGGTAACCCGCTGGTACTCGCCTCGTGGAATACCGTGTAAAGATAAGGCAGCAGTCGGTATCTCCGGCTGATGGCGCGGCGATTGCTTTCCACGATTTCGTCTGGGAACGACCATGGTTCGCGCTGCCATCCCGGCGGCGTGCCTTGAGGTCCGAAATTGCGCTCGTAATGCGCACGACTGAAAGGGTATAGGGCGCCAAACCCCAACCATCTTTCGAACAGTTTGGCGTCATCCTCTTTGGTGAGCTGCGGCTTCTCGTCCTTGGAATAGCGATAGCCACCGATGTCAGCACCGGCGAACGGCTGGCCCGACAGACCGAGGTTTAGAATCATCGGGATCGACATCTTTAGATGTTCCCAATTGGCAGTGTTGTCTCCAGTCCAGGCCGCCGCGTACCGCTGACCACCGATAAAATTTGCACGGGCCAGTACAAACGGCCGACGCGCGGGCGCAGCGCCGGCGATGCCTTCCCGCGTGGATCGCGCCATCAACATCCCGAAGACGTTATGGTATCGGGCGTGTGATCCTGCCGAGCGTGCGGCGCCTTGCGGCTGACCGTTGTAATCGATGAGCGAAGGATCTCCGACATGGCGGTTGTCATCCGGCATCGTGTGCGCGTCAACGAACACGGCGGGCTCGTTCATGTCGTTCCAGACGCCGTCCACGCCGTTTGAGAGGAAATCCTTGAACTGGGTTCCCCACCAAGTCCGAACCGGCGGAGAGGTAAAGTCCGGAAACAGCGAAAACGTCCGCATGCTTTTGTCGGGATCTTGGATGGGCCACTGATTGCCGTGATAGGCCGTCTTTCCGTCGCTCTGTTTTACCCAGACATTCTGCGCCATCCCGGTGTCGAAGACCCGGCTCACTCCGGGCGAACTCTCCGCTCGGATCGCCGGATCAATCATCCAGACATTGTGAAATCCCAGTGCGGCCAGGTCGTGATTGAGATCCGGCGCATCGGCAAAGGTACGCGGTGAGAAGCTGAAGATGCGATAGTGATCCATATAGTCAATGTCCATATAGACCGCGTCGACCGGAATTCGCGCCTGTCGCGCTTGGGAGGCTACGCCCAGGACCTTCAGTTCCGGCGTGTATGAGAAGTGGGATTGATGATAGCCGATCGCCCATTTGGGTGGCATTGGCATGTAACCGGTCAATTTGGCCAATTCACGCAACACTTCCTGCGGCGACGGCCGTTCGATCACGATCAGAGGAAAGGACGAATTGGAACTGAACTTGATGTCGGTGGTGGTATCAATGACGACCTTGTGCGAGGTGTCGGCCAAAATTCCGTACGCCGTGCCATTGGCGCGGACGGCGAGGACCCACGGGTGCGACTCATACAGGTTGGTAGCGTGGTTGTTGTAATAGGGGTATCCGTAGTTATCCATGTTCCAGGCTACCGTGGACTGCCCGTTGCGTAACAGGTGACCAAACACCATTCCGGTCCCGTACAATGAGGTGCCCGGTTCGACCGCGACCGAAGCGCCGGTGGCGGCAAATCGAGGTGCGACTGGAAAATCCTTTGGCGCTGGCCCAATCACATCAAACTTTTTTTGCAGGGCGTAGGAGGGTTCGGCCAGGTCTCGGGCTTTCGCATTGGCGAAGAATCTGACGACGCCGGCATCGATCGCCTCACTGACTTCCGGTAGCGACGCAACCGGATGCAACAGACCGTATGCGACGAGTTGAGCAGACTTGCCCGGGACCCGCGTACGGTCGGGGTTCTCCGGCGCGAATGTCGACAGGTATACGCGGCCTTCGGCGATGGTGGGTGGAGAGTATTTGGCATAGAAGCCGCCACCATCACGTTGCATGTTTGACCTGTTGGTCCAGATCGGCTCGGCGTCGGCGATGTGGGATGCGTCATACGCCTCAAGAACCCCTTCGACGTTATGACGATTAGCGTCGGCGTCCAGCGGTCGGGAAGCCCACAAAATGCCGGTTCCGGGCTGACTTCCATTTGCGGATAGCGAGAGTGAGGCACCCGGCATGCCGGCAGCGGCAGCGGTCTTGCTCTCGGCCAACTTTCCGAGCTTCGAGTCCTGGAACGAGAAGGCCTTGAGCTTTTCCATCTCCGGCCACAGATACAACGTCGGGCCCTGAGGTCCCTTCCAGTAAACCGGCATGCCGTGAAGGTGATGCCAGTCATTGGGGCCGCGATAAAGCGGTGGGCCATGGTAAGTCGGCGGCTCGGGAAGAGGCTGTGGCTCCGGCGTGATCCGGATCGCCTGAACACTCGTGGAGCCGGCCGCGGGCTGACCGTGGCCCAGCGCCGAGCGATGCAACACATACAACATCCCGTCCTTGCCGCCGGTGATTACCAGATCCTTAATATCCTCTTCGGGCGGGATCATTGGGCCAGCCGAGCCGAGATCGAGATCCCAGCGGTTCAGGAATTCCGAATTGTCCGGCGTGAACCAATCCTGCAATTCCAATCCTCTGACCGTGGACAGATTCAAGACACTGTTGCCGTAACTGCCGGGAACGTTGGGGCCGTTGCCGGTAACCGCCAGCAGGCGGCCGCTTTGGTCCGCAGCCAGTCCGCCGCCGGATTGCCAGATGCCCGCCTCCTGACTGCTGGGAGAAGTGCAAAATACCCAGGGCGGTTGCTTTAGATGACCGGCGTCGAAGCCGAAGATCCAGCCGTGAAAGGGCCTGGAGACTTTATCTTGCACATCGCCTTGCGAGGCGAACGCAACATAGACGCGTCCGTTCAGGAGCAGTAGCGCAGTCCGGTTCAGCGCGAGAAAGGGATCGAAGTTGATGGCTGCGCCACCGTTTACCGGTTTCCCGTCCTTGCCGACATGCGCGTCGATCGTGACGGGACCGGCATTTTTCTCCGATCCGTCGCGCAGGTCCAGTGCATGCAGAGAATATTTATAGGTTGCGTTTTTGCTCAGTTCCTTGGTTTTGGAAACGACGAATAGGGTCTGGCCGACAAGATCGATGACGGGCGTCGAGGCGATCCCGACGTTGGGATAGAGATCATAGTAGGGTGGCACGTAGGCTGGCATATGAGCGTGGCTGAACGCGCTGACGTCGAGCCGGGGGACCGGCTTTCCCAAATTAACGCGCCATTCGATGGTTCCGTCGCGGGCGTCAATTGCGTATACGCTGTCGTTCGAAGTCGCTACATAAACCATGGCGCGATCAGCGCCGGCGATGTGTACCGAACCCACGTACAACGGCTGACCAAAAGAGTTGCCATCAAGCGCAACCGAAAACAACTTGCCGAAACTGTTGGCGTTGACGTTCGAGATGTTCAGTTCCACCTCTTGGAGGTTTCTGCCGGCGCGGTCGTTGCTGTTGTGGAACGTCAAGACGTTGACAGCTTGCTGCGCCCGGCATGGGGTGGAAAAAGCAGCAAGTGCGGCGACACTCATATACGCAAGCCGGTAGCTTCGCGTACGGATCCGGCCGGCGACGTGAGGCTTAGTCTCCGCCATCCAGAGTAAACAAAAGAACGCCATTAGCGGGGATGACCAATGCAGCCGAGTTTGGAAAACCATGGAGGGGAATGCTCCCAGCATTAATTTGTCCGCCGTTGCCGGCGACCCAGGGGTTAACCCAATGATCGTACACATCCGAGTTGAAGGCTTCGAGCCAGCGTCCGCCACGCGGGAAACCGATTTCGTAATTGCAATAAGTCGTCTCGCTCAGGCTGGCGACGATAATGACATCGCGCCCGGTCCCGTCAAGCCAACGGTGAATCGCGATCACGCGATCCGTTTCGTTCACGTAGAACGGTCGAGCCGAGGGGCCGCGAAGTGCGGGATGAGTTCAGCGGGCGCGAATCGCATCGCTCGTAAAGCGAAGGTAATCGACCATCGACTGATCACCGGAGTTCAGGCCATCCCACCAGATATGAAGCGGCGAACTCGGTACTTCGCTCCACTGCTTGTCTTCCAGGAATTCCTGGCCCATGAAAATTTGCGGGATGCCCGGCAAAAAGAGAAGTAGCCCCGATCCAACACGCGCACGACTGCGCGCATACCAGGAGCGCGCATTGGACCCGTCCGCGAGCCTTGCAATCCTGAGATCGGTGCCGTCCTTCACGATGTCATGATTCTCGATGCAGGTGACGGCCTTCCAAGCCTCCGAGACGGCGTAAGCGTCGATATTCGAAGCGACTGACGAGAGGTTGAGGAAGGTGCTGCTCCCGTAGGAAGCCTGTTGGATGGCGCTGCGCAGACTGATGCGCAAGCCGTCGTGTTGAATGACGTCGAAACCGGCGCCCTGGGGAGGCGCCTCGGTAATCACCGACGCCACCGGCCAGTGTTCTGCATTTTGCAATGATCGCGGACGGTTCCAGCGAACCGTATTGGTAATGTTTTGGCAAAAATCAAAGCCGGTAGTCTGATTCAAACTAAGCAGAGCGCTGATCTCGTCGTAACGCAGCCCATCGATATGAAATTCGTCAAAGTGATATATCGCATTGTTAATGATGAACTGGCGGACATCTTGGTTCCAAAGCGCGAAGGACAATCCCCCGGCATAGGGCTGATCAGAGAAGTAGAGCGAATTATTGTTGTTCGAGTCGGAAAAGCGATCCCAGAAGTAGATGGCCTCATCGTCCCCCGTGAAACCGCCAGCGTGATTGTAGACGACGTCAAACACCACTGCGAGCCCGCAAAGGTGGCACAGGTCGACTAGAACCTTCAGTTGATTGGGGCCAGATATAAGTTGATCTGAATCGGAGAGCGGGGACTGGCCACATGAGGTCAATATTTTGTTGATCGTCGTAAGATGGGATTGAAGTCGTCCGGCGTCGTACTCGACATATCCGGCGTCAGGCGAGAAATAGTCGGTGCCGTTGTAGCCGAGAGTAGGCTCCGTTTCGGCCTCGTCGATCGGCAACAGCTGAACGACATTTACGCCTAGAGCAGCCAGGTACTCAATCTTCTCAACGACGTCGAGAAACGTGCCCATTACGCCGGATTCGCGCGGTGCATATGCTCCGACGTGCAACTGATAGACAATCATGTTGGAGTAGTCGGGCGTAACGAACGCCTGGTCGTGCCAAGTGTATGATCCGGGGTCGCGGATGATGCAGTTGCAATTTGGAAACGGTGGATCCGCAGTCACCTCACGCCCGTAGGGATCGCGTTTGAATCCGCTGCTACCAACACCCACGACAAAGAATTTGTATGGATCGCCGTCTTTCGCGCCAGGCGCGAATCCGGTCCAGTATCCATGCGCATCGACCTGCATCAGGTTCGCAGGCACCGGATCCCATTGGGGGAGACCATTGAACTGGCCACACAGATGGACGGCGGTTGCCCGGGGCGCCCACGCGCGAAACGTGGCTCCTCCACCGGTCAGTGTGGCACCCATCGGCGTGTTCGGCATGATCCACTGCTGCGAGATCAATGCGCGCTCCTACCCCACGCTGAACGCCAGGCTCTCACAGCCCAAATTCCTATGCCAGCGTCGCCTCTACGTCGTATGGTGCGAAACCAACTCACCGGATCAGCCCTGAACTAAGAAAAACAGACGTCAGGGCGCAGTGCAACAAATTTCAACCACGATTTATGCAAATCAGAATCCATACTGGTTACGCTCGCGTGCCGCGCCCGCGTCGGAAAGATCCGGCCTGCGGAGATTCGAGTTGACCACGACCGGCTACGGCGTTGTCGACATTCCAATCTAACAATAATTTAACCGTCTCCGGGACTGTCACAGACGAAACTTGGGCCGCTATTACCCGCAGCAGGTTTCCGCCAATTTTCGAGCGTTGCCTTCAAATGACGGCATCGTGCGCGGCTCCCGGCCTGGCGGCAGGGCGGGAAGCTTTATGTTTGTGGCTTGCTCGCCATGAGCGCGCACGTCCAATAAGTGTCCCTTATCCGAAGCTCTACACCGCGAGTTCGACGGGAAAGGCAGCGCCGTCAAGTCGATCGCAATGCTGACAGACGCGAATGAGCGCGCAGCCAAGAACTGGTACGAGGGCCGGAACGGACCAAGCGGTGAATTTCTTCTGCTCCTTTGTCGGCATTCGGATCAGGTTCTCGAAACCATTCTAACGCTTTGCGGACGAAGTGATCTCTTGGCTGCAAAAAAACTGGTTGATGCGAAGAGCAAGCTTCAAGAAATGCTGACTTTGATCGATCAAATACAGACGGGCGGAACGCGCGCGCCGTAACGCATCCGATAGATTTCGAGTAGACGCCGCCTTAAGGCGGGATACCCACTCATCCGAATTAGCAGGCTGCTGAAAAACGCCCAGAGTTAAGCTCCACCCGTCACTTTGCAGAAATTTCGGGAGCGATTTGTGTCTTGTGCTCCGCCGAGATCAACGCAGACGGGTGTTTGGGGACTCCCTGACCGCCTTATCCCGCCTTCCCTTCGATCAATTTCGGCAGTCGGATGAGATTGTAGGCTGCGGCGGCGAAGGCGAACGACCAGCCAACCCGCTCGACGCCGCGAAGCTTGGTCTTGCGCTGGCCGGCGACCGTCTTCATCCAGCCGAAGGCCTCTTCGATGCGTTTTCGGATGCGCTGGCTGACGGCGTATCCAGGATGGCGCGTCGTGCGTCCGTCGATGGCCGAGCGGCGGCCGTTGGTATTTTGCGTCACATGCGGTCGGACGTTCATCGCGCGCAATTCGTTGACGAAAACGCGGGCGTCATAACCCTTGTCGGCGCCAAGCGTGATCCCGGTTGGGCGGTTGGCGAGCGGTTCGATCATGGCGAGCGCGGCGTTGCGTTCGCCATGTCCGTCGGCAGGCGTCAGGCAGGCTTTGACGATCAGACCTGCGCGGTTCTCCATAAGGGCATGGCCGAGGAACGCGAGCTTGGCCTCCATGCCCGCGCCCTTGCGATAAAGCCGGGCCTCTGGATCGGTGGTTGAGGCGTGCGTCTCGTTCGAACGCTTCTCGCCCTTGAAATCCACCTCGCCATTGCGGCCCGAACCGGGCGGCGGCTCATTGCCTGACCCGTCCTTGGGCCGAAAACTCTTCATCGAAGCCCAGGCTTCGATCAGCGTGCCATCGACGGAAAAATGGTCGCTCGACATCAGCTTCTTGACGCGCGGTTGGGCCAGGACGGCGGCGAGAAACTTCGCCGCGATGGCGCCCTCCAGCAGGCGGTCGCGGTTTTTCGAAAACACAGTGGCGTCCCACACCGGATCGTCGATGCTCAAGCCGACGAACCAACGAAACAACAAGTCGGTGTCGAGACGCTCCATCAATTGCCGCTCGGAGCGCACGGAATAGAAGGCTTGCAGCAGCATCGCCCGCAACAGCCGTTCAGGCGCGACCGAGGGCCGCCCCGTCTTGGAATAAAGCTCAGAGAAATCCGACGCCAATGTCGCAAGGGCCTCGTTGGCGATCAGCCGGATCGCCCGCAACGGATGATCGCGCCGAACCCGCGATTCCAGATCGACATAGCTGAAAAGTTGCCCCGACCCCTCGTCCGTCCCGCGCATTCCATCGCTCCCGTTGCAAAGAGATGGAATCACGACTGATGATCAAACGGAAGGAGTTTTTCAGCAGCCTGTTAGTCGAATTAGGATTAGTCTAATTACTATTAGACCAAATCTCCGAAACCTTACCGACCGCGCCTTCCTATCATCGCACGCCGCCCTTGACTCCCGACCTCCACGATGTTCTCTTTATGTTCCAATATCGAGGCGGAGCGGAACCATGCCGGCTGCGGTCGAACAACCTGTCATCATCGACGCCACGAACGAGGAGATTGACGCCGTTATCGCAGAGTTTGGAGGCGATTATCGACAGGCGATCCGGGCTCTTCTGCACGATCTGACCCAGCTTGCGTTCGACAGCGAGGCTGCGGTCTCGAAGGGGTTTGTCCGCGGCAATATATGGCGCCTGACGTTGCCGGGATCTGCGTAGAGCCGGCGCGCGACGAACGAAAGGGACGCCGCCATGACCGCCAAGCCTAAAACCAATATCCGCGCGCGCACCGTCGCCCTCGCCCCCGTCTTGTGCTACGGGCATTGTCCAGCGAGCAACTGCGAAGCTCACAATCATGGTATCACGGCTTTCGCAGGACGGAAGCCACTATGGAAAAAATTGTAGCATAGTATCATGAGCGGAACTCGCACGGATCGATTCGCAGCTCGGCGTAATGGCGAGCGCAATTCCAACTCGCAATGGCTTGGGATGTCGCCGCAGCCAAATTGAGGTCGAGGCAATGACGCAGCCGTTGAAGTTGATTTCGAATGACGCGCCCGTTGAGAAGCGCCCCGAGGATTTATCACCCCTCTCGCGTGAGATTGTCATCGGGGTCGTTGCATACGCTGGAGCCGGCTGTTCAACCGCTATAAAGCGCCTTCGCCTATTCCTTGAAACGGCGGGCTATGAGGTTCGCCCGATTAAGCTCAGTGGCCTTATCGCCGAACGCTTCCGTGATCGCACGATAGTCGAAGTGATCGAAGGAACCCGTAGCGGCCCGACGAAATTCGATCGAGCGTGTCAACTGCAAGACTTGGGCGACGAACTGCGTGCGAAATTCGAACATTTTGCTGTTGCCTCGCTCGCAGTCAAAAAAATCATTGAACTTCGCGGCAACGGTGGCCCTGGAGAAAAGAAAATTGCGTATTTGCTCGACAGCATCAAACATCCAGATGAGGTCGATTTGCTGCGTAAAGTTTATGATCAATCTTTTCGACTGATGGCGGTGCATTGCGAACGATCGATAAGAGAAGCTCGCCTGATTGGCTCCGCCACATCTCCGGCGAAATATGGCGGCGTACCTGATGTTAAAGTTCGCGACTACATGGGACGTGACGAGAAGGACAAGGAAGGCCGGAAACACGGTCAGCAGGTGAGGGATGCATTTTTTCTCGCCGATTATTTTCTCGACAATAACAGCCCATCTCCCGATGGCGCCAATCTGAACGCCGACCTGGAGCGTTTCGTTAACTTGCTTCTTGGCTCCGCCCTGGTTCGGCCCACACGCGGTGAGCGGGCAATGTACCATGCCCACGCTGCCGCCCGCCAATCTGCATGCCTGTCTCGCCAAGTCGGCGCAGCAATTCTGTCGGTAGATGGCAACATTGTCGCGACCGGGGCCAACGATGTCCCTAAGTTCGGTGGTGGCGTGTACGAGGAAGGGGGCGACCTCGATCATCGCTGTCATGTTTGGGAATGGGGCACCGAACCGAAATTCATTGGCTGTCATAACAACCGCAAAAAAAGCGGCCTCAGGCGCGACATCGGTGCATGGCTTGCCAAATCGTTTTCCAAGCAATTAGCTGAAATTGCACATCCGCGCCAAGAACTTGTCTCCGACATCGCGGCTGAAGCACGAGATAAGACTCGAAAGGAAATAGAAGAATTTTTCAACAAGAGTGAGGAACTCTTTGAAAATATGCCAGGGATCAAGGACCTGATCGAATTTTCTCGATCAATACACGCTGAAATGAATGCCTTAGTCGCCGCGGCTCGCAATGGATTTTCTCCTGTTGGGGCCACTTTGTACTGCACAACCTATCCTTGCCACAATTGCGCAAGACATTTGGTTACGGCAGGGATCCATCAGGTCTATTACATTGAGCCTTACGTTAAGAGCTTGGCAACCGAACTGCACGAAGACTCGATCACAACGACGACCTCCCAGCCCGGCGAAACTCAAAAGAAAATGGTCGTAGCGCCATTTACTGGCGTTGGCCCACGCATGTTTGAGGATTTTTTCACCAAACGCACCGAACTTAAAAAAAGCGATGGAACGTTTGCCCTACCGGATGTCGGCGTGCCAGCTTATGCGGTTCGGCTACGCGAGTTGAGTAAGGTCGAGGAGAGCGCAGCTTCATTGGTCGGGGAGGTCGCTGATGCCAGAGCATAACGTCATTACCCTTTTTAGCACACCAACGGCACAACATGGCGTTTCACAAATCCAAGGCGAACTGTTCCGTCGCGAACGGAACGAGTTTGGGTCGTTCGCATTTTTGGCTATCGATAAGCTGTCGCAGGAGGACTTTTTTGGAATTCTTACGCGAAACACTGTTCGAACTGTAGTCGACACCCGACAAAAGCCGGTATTTTGTAGGCCGCGCTACATTCATTCCCATGTCACAAAATACATGTTTGCGCATAAAATAGCCTATATTGAATGCGCTATGTTATCTATGTACGACCGCAATGGAATTACGGATACACTACAGAATATCAATGTATTTACGTCGCTATTCGGTGCGGCAATATCGAATGGACTGACGCTATTGGTATACGATGATGAAACTAAAGCTAATGGATTGGTTGATAGCATAAAACACGTCGTTCGATCGGTTTCTTCCGCTGTTGAAATTCTTCCCATATCTATCCGCTGAACACACAAACACCATGTGATAAGCTGCGTTCGCCGTTTATAACGATGGTGCCCCAGCTCTTCCAAAAAGATTGCCCCCGATCAAACGCTTCAAGGGGCAATGTCACTTGCTCCGAATTTATTCCAGGAACCCCGTCGCGGAATACGCCCAGCCTCAGCGAATGGTTGGACCCACAACAGCCGTCTTGGTGCCGCCACCGTGCTGGGTGAAGCGCGGTCGGATATTCACCTTCTGTGGGCGAAGTGTGAACCGCTTATCTGTACTTCGCTGAGCCCAGACAAGCGCCTCACCAGGTTGCAGCGACGTAACGGCCGCATCCTGTAAGTCGTCGAGCGCCACAATGGCGCTGCGCAAGTGCTTAAGCCATTGAGGTGAAGTCATGCGATGCATTATCAGTATCGAAGTCAGCTCAATTATCGCCCTTGGGACAGACAATGGGTCCTGGCTTGCAATGATAACACTCGTCGCTTGATGCCGCATCTCGCGGATCGTCTCTACTACCTGCGAAATTAAGTTAGATTCGGAGATATATTTGTGGGCCTCATCAAATACGACGAGCTTATTAAATTCGCGCCCCTCGTGACGGCTTGCAGCGAATATTCGAAGCATGACAACAAACAGACCGAGGGCTTCGTCCTTTTCGACCCATTCGTCGCGTAAATCGACAATCACTGTGCGCCCTGGACGCAAGAGTTCTCCAAGCCGACGGCCATCATCGATGTATGGCTCGGCAAGCGTCAAACGATCCTCCGCTAGACGACGCGCGGCCGCTGGGAGATCGGCATTTTCTATCTCCTGGCGAAACGTGTTGATCGTAAGTCCGTCTCGATGTCGGCGCATGATGGCGACGAGCTGCCTGATGTATAGCGAATCGTTGCCGTAGGCTCCGAGGAGGAATTTCCAGCTCTCCGCACCAAGTTCGGCTGCATTGAATTTGATGGGCTGTATATTGACGCCGGGATACTCGCGCCGACGGCGTTCAACCTTTGCTTCGGGAGCGAGAAGGACCACATCATCGAGGCCCTTCGGTTGCGCGCCATACTCGGCCAGGAGCCGATCTATCTCGGAGGTTTTTCTGTTCGGTTCCACGGCCGTGACGTACTCGGGTTCATACACATCACTCTTGTGGAAATGAAAGATAACTGTGGCAAGCGGGGATGGGAGCACATTGACGCCAGCGTTCTGCATCGAAGCCATCTCGGCGATCACGCCCAAGGTGTAGCTCTTTCCGAAGCCCTGCACGCCAAATAACGAGATCGTATTACAGCCATTGAGATCTAATGCGACCGACTGCGATCCGAAACGTCCGAGCATGCCATATTGCGGTGTGGTCGACGTCGCACCGAGCAGAACGTCCGCAATGAAAGGTGGAACGTCGGGGTGCGTCTCATCTCTAACCTTTTTCGGGTCACTAGCGGGCACATCGTTCCCGCTAGTGGTGGCGGGCGCCAGATCACCTTCTATTTCTTGCAGAGCTGTCGGCTGTGACGTCTCAGCACGACCTAATTCCCCTGATTGACTTGCAGATTCGGCCGGTATTTCCAATGTCGGTTGGGCGACAGGGTTGCTGTTGTTGGGCGGGCGCATGGAGAGGGAGCGCGGTATGGTTAGGTTGGAGCGAAGAGCATCTAGAAGGCGCTCGTCTCCGTCCTCCTCGACCAAACCCAGAGTATGTTGTTCTGTTGGGGATACGGAAAACGATCCGCTGTCACCGCGGACTGAAGCGCGTTCGGTAAAGCGGCCCATCGCGTTTTGGAAAAGCTTGCGTGCTTTGTTTCCGCCGAAGCGATGAACCGTGAGACCCGGTTCATCCTCGTCAATGTGGTGACCTGAGCCAAGTCGCTCGAACACGATGCCCATGCGCTGCACGTCAAGGCGGTAACCCTCGTCAAGACGTTCCGCGAAAGCGAGTGCGGCGTCCCCATCCTGTGCGGTAAGCAGTCCGTATCGAACGGCGCGACGAACGTAGAAAGACAGTATGCCTGCAAGCTCTTTGGCGCGAAGAGCAAAGTCGGCGCGAGGCAGCGTGTAAAGGTCGGGATCGAACAGTGCTCGCAGGCGCTCTTCGGTGGCGTCCGTTTGCTCGCGCATCGTTCGGTACAATGGAGCGCGCGCTGTCTGCGGCAGGTCATCGCGCAGCTTGACCTCAATTACGTCCAAGCGAATTACGCCATTGCCCGGGAAACCCACGAGAAGCAAGTCCGCTCGACGCTGAGGCCCCGGTCCAACGAACCACGATTGATGGGCGTCGAGTGGCAGAACGATACGGTTTTCTAGCGCGCCGATGTCCTCCATTAGCCATCGAGCAAATAACAGGCCCACTACTTCCTTTGCGCGGGTGTTCGATCCTTCGAGCCGAAGCGCGAGACGTCCGGAAAGCGAGCGAAGACCTTCAAGCACCATCACTTCATCGCCGGTCCTCAGTTCGATGCCGTACTGTTTAAGCATCGGGGATAGCACTCCCTCGATCTCTTGAGTGTTGCGCGTAGTGAGGACTATTCGTTGGCGCTCCTCCTGCAAGAACTCCGGCGCGAAGTCGAGGAGGTAGCCGGTTTCGTCGCCAGCGGATGGCGAGTCAAAAAAATCAACGCCAAGGTGTCGATCGATCGTGATGACGCGATCGCTGACTTCATGGACTTGGCGCAAAAGCCCCTGAGCCTCCAAATCAAGTTGAAGTGCGAGTACTGGGCCGATCTGAACCTGCGGATCCACCGGCTGGCCAAGCGCCACCGCCGCTTGGAGCCTGTTCGTCGCCACGAGCGCGTCGGCGATCAAATTTTCCATCGGCCCCGAAGTAACAAGAGTCGCTGGTCGGACGCCCTTGGTCCACCCCTTTGTCTGCCTTGCCAGCAACTCTGACGCTTCGACCGGCACGGTCTCGGGCTCCTGAACGAGACCGCGAACGAATGAGCCTCGCCGGAATTTGTCCAACGGTCCAATGCGGCCGAGCGCCGTAAACTGCTCGACAAGAATAGACAAGTGCGCCGGAAAGCATGTGTGGTCAGAAAGAAACTCAGCCACGTCATTGCGCGCGACAAGAAGCTTTGGATGGAGGTGGTTGCCGCTATATAGTGTGAACTCGTCATCCTCGCCGACATGACGATCTGGATCAAGCAAGCTCTCGACTGCATCGCCCACCGTGTCAAGCTGACTAGATGGCGCGAAAAGATGGACTGCGTAACGCAGGGATGAGGGCGAACGGTTTTCCCGGCGCAACCTTTCGACCCCGCGGAGCACGTCGACAACAAGTTCCCCGTTTCCGGGATTAAACACATTGAGGTGCAGCTGATCGACGTATGGATGCTGCACGACGAATTCGAACAACCTTACCGCTATATCGTCCGGATTTACGGTAGTGACCGCGACTGAGCGCGCTCGCACACCCATGCTCGCTAACGCGCGGTCTCTGGCTGCCGCGGCATCGACGTGCCGTCCGTCTTGATCTCGGTCGGGCAAATATAGGCCCCAGAACGGCGTGATCGGTAACGCCTCTACGTGTGCACGGCCACGTCGGTCGAACAATGCCATCGGTAGGTTCAGCGGAAGCAATTCATCGCGGAGCTGTTCGATGAAATCGGCGCCAATCAGGGACTTGGTGAGTTCGATGGTCCCACGCTTCAACTGCACCAGCGCACTCAAGTGTGTGTTGGAGATGCCACATTAGCCGCAAAGGGTGCGTGGGTGAAAGAAGAATGCCTCGGCCTGGATCACCGGGCTGACCGGACCAACGGAGTTCCACTGCGTCAAGCCATGCAATGCCGCGGAGGAGCGCTGACCGCTGCACACTTTCAAACTTCATTGCGTCCCGAACGAGATCGGCGAATGTCTTAGCGTAGGTGCAGATAGCCTCCGCATGAACGACAAGGTCCACCACTTCTACAATGCCTAGCCGGGCTGCCCGTTCGTCCGGCATGGATCCTAATGGTAGGTGTTGGTCGCGAATGCCGAGGAACACCTTCTCGCGGGCGGTTAGAAAGGCCTCGACGCAGGGAATGTGATCGAAATTGGCGTGCTCTTTACAAACAAGCTCCACGTCACCGGGTGTCCGTGCTTGGCCTAATTCCATCCCGTAAACGCCAAGTTCACGGGGATTATTAAGGAAAAAAACCTCGACCTTGCGCAGCTGCGCTGGAACGACGATGGCGAACCCGTGGAAGCCATCGGTCTCAAGGTCGAAGCGCAGGTCACCTTTCACGGACGCACCGATGGGCTGGTTCCATGACCCAGTGAGGTCGCACCGGTTCGGAACCGCCTCTCGAGTCTGGCCGTCCAAGGCTTTCAGTGCGCCACGAAGCCATGCTGCGACGAGAGATACCACGAAGGTCGCGCGCACGTCAGGTTCGTCGATGACAAGCTCCTCGCGAACCACAAGGAACGGCTCCGACTCGTTCTCGGCGCGAGACGATTCTGTCCTGGGGTCGATGCGGCGAGGTGTCGTTAAAAGCGCTCCCTCGGCGTCGTATGCGTCGACACGAAGGTAATATGTGCCCTCGTCTAAACTCGCCAGGTCCTTAATCTTGATCGCGCGCCTGACCTTTGCGAGCCGTCCACCAGCAGGTTTTGGATAGCTATTGCTTTCCCAGGCAACGGTTGCGCCATCCTCACTCATGGCCAGAAGTTGAACGCGCCAGTTCTTCCAGTTGGGGATCTGAGACGGGTTCGGGACGGATTTGAAAACCAACTTTAATGGATCGCGCCCCGTCACATTTAGGATCGGCATTCGATCAGCGCCGGCCACGTCGTCAGCAAGCTGACGGGGCAGGTCAAGAGGATCAAGTATGACCCGAAGCTCGCCTTCCGCCTCGGTATCGGCAAACTCCCATCGATCAAAGGAAAGTTGACGGCACTCGGCATCGCAGGCAATGACCTGCCCCCAAATACGAGGCTCCTCAGTATGCCGCAGTCGGAAAAAATGAAACAAGGGTTTCAGACTACTGTCGCTCTTCAATCCGAGCGCGCGGAGTCGTTTTTGAAGTGGCTGGTTAACGTCGGAAAGCTTATCGCATTTTTGCCGGTTGCGACTGATCCAATTGAGTATGGTCGTCGAGCCCCGCGCAAATAGATCAAAGTCAGGCACAAGGCCGAAAAGGAAGAGAGCCCCACCCGCTGCTTCTCGTGTGCCGCCGTTCTTGATAACGGTGAGTAAGTAGTCGACTTGCTCGTCAGGATACCGAATTTGGCGGACCTCAGCGAGGTGCTTTAAAACCTCGCGCACATCTCGGCGTAGAGGTTCTTCCAGGCGCTCCAGCAGCACGTCGGAGAGGTTTTGCGCCATCGATGCCAGGGACAATTCAGTGAAAGTGGCAATGTCCAATAAATCTTCTGACGCCGTGCGGGGTCCAGGCGGAAAAAAAACGAGTACTGGGGCCGCTGAATGATCACGAAGTCGAATAATTGTGGCGGCGGTCGCCTCGTAAGGATTGCTCGGTTTCTCGTTTAACACTCGGACTAACCATCGTGGGTCGTCGAGCGCCACCGCCAACCGCTCCATGACGGGCTCTGGCAATGTCGTCACACGGAGGCGGTGACCCGGGCCTGCGGCTTCCAGCACCTCGCGCAATTTTGGCGCGAGCTGTTCAGATAACGCGTCGTGCTGATCATCTGGAGAGGCCGGAGTTATAACGAGAAAATCGGTCACGACACAATCCCCTCTGCGCGGAGTTCATAGCGGGGGCGGATTGTCTGAGCGTTGTAGGCGTCTGATAGATCATCATAAAAGCCTATCTCCCTTAAGCGATCCTTGAACGAACGGACGTTCTCGCGAAAGGCTCTATGCTCGTCCAACGACACTGGCTTGCGTCCGGCGCTAGTGACCCCAGGCGCTATTACAAAACCATAGCGCCGCTCCATCCAGCCCAAGAAGTCCTCGACCAAAATTGGTTCTGTTTCAAACTTGCGGCCTGTCGGTGTATCTCTCGCTTTCAGAACCGCTAGTTGAACAAGCACTTCCAGTGCCCGGCCGCCGAGGTGCCAACGACGGGGATTCGCCTTCGATTTGCCTTGGACTAGCGCGCCGAACGGCGAGTTCTTTTGGAATAATTTGTCAAGCATTTGAACGAGGTATTTGATGTGGTGCGCTTGGCGAACGTGTGTGACGAGTTCGATGAGGGTGTCAAAAGATGATAATCCTGCATCGAAAATCGCCTCGGCCTCAGGATTCAAAGTCTCATCTTCTTCGTTGAGGTTGCGGATCTGCTTCAGCACCGCCTTGAAGTCTGCCTCGAACTCCGGAGTAGGGTTTGCTAGGAGTGCCGGCACCTCGAAAGGATCATCCGGCACTCGCTCTTCGCGAGCGTAACGGAGGAGCTGGTTCATTCCGAAAACGCCCTTCACGAGGTCGCCAAGCTTGGCGTACTCTTTGGCGGTATCCTCCTGTGCGATTTGAGCCATGCGGCTGCGATAATCCCCACCCATGTCGGTTGTGAAGGTCACCGGGTAGGCGCACAAGGCGAAGGGATCTTCAATGTTTCCGTAGACCTGACAGGAACGGCATGATGGGTGCGCGCCACAATCACGAATCCATCCTGAAAGCTGCCTTCCGAGGCGAAGAGTATAGATGCCGAGGTGCAGGCCAAGGATCGTACGGAGGTAATCAATCATGACGGGGCGTGGAACGTCCTTGTAGGAAAGGATTCGCTCGATGTCGTCGCAGAGGACACGGGATTGCCCGCGGCACAAAGGCGGATAAGGCGTAATCTTCTCGCCAGAAGGATGCACATCGCTTACGCCTTCGACCAGCTTGAGGACTGCCAAGGTTTCCAGATCAAGCTTCACGCCAGCTTGGTGCTGTCGACCGCGCTCCAGATAAGCTCGAAGTTCCCTGTGAGCATTGCCCTCACCGTGCTCCAACATAGCGTAAAGCGCGTCGGCGAAGTTGTAGTCACGGCAATACTTCGCTACTCGTATCTTGTGCGCGTCTAAGTGCAGCGGCCGCAACGAAGCGATAGCCTCGGTTGGACGCCCCCGGTTAACGAGGTCGAAGATGTCGGTCTCCAACCACTGCCGAGCGATATCTTCATTTTCGGTGAAGCCGGTTACACCAGGCAGACCAGCCAAGCGCTTAAAGTGGACATCAACCTTCTCGAATTCCGTCTTCTGGCGGCCAGTCGTCGCCGGTCGCATGCCCCCGGTCTTGAGCCAAAGGAATAGAACGACCAATACGCGGTCGAGATCAACGTTTTTGGGGTCGGCGTAGAAGATCCGGGGGTTGCGGAACTCTTGGTCCTGCTTTCGCAGCTTCATACGACCACCTTCTGGCCTGAGGCCTCAATACCTTGACGCGCAAGAACCAACCGGATTCCCTCGGGACGGCTCTCGGCCGAGACCTCGTAGAATTGTTCGTCGTCGGCCGACAACAGTACTCGGTCGAACGTGGTGGCGACCAATTCATTACGGAAAATAAGCAGATTTACGAACAACCCCTGGAGGTCTGCGGCGGTTGGTCGGTAACCGTGCCGGATTAGCTCCATCATCTCCAAAAGATCGAGCGAAATTCGCAAATGCGCCGGCCCATTGACCGAAACCAGTTCCACAGCGTCGGGTGCAAATTCGATGAAGCTCTCGTTCGTCGGCCGGGCCACCTTGATGTGAAACTCGTCTTTCGGGAAAAGTCGGTAAGATCGGATACCAACGGATTTGACTCGCGACACCCTTAGCGCCAGGTAGTTGCGACGCAATACCGCGTTTCGAACGCCTTCGGCCACGCTCACAGCCTCCACAACTCTGTCACGCAGGTCGAGGCACGCTTCGTCTCGCTTGTCCTCGGTAGCGGCATTAATAACCGCCTCCAGAAGTCCGATTGAGGTGTAGGGCAGCATGTCGCGCCAGCCATTGTCGCGCCGTTCAAAGTAAGCCCAGCGGCGTAATACTGCGGCGAGTTGACGTCTGGCTTCTACTACCGCGGCAAATGGCACATCGTCACTCGGCCGAGGCACGCCCGCTGCGTAGTGACGGAGCTTTGCAGCGGCGGCTTCAGAACGCCCGTCAAAGGTCATCCAAGGAATGGCGCCATCGACATCATAGTCGAGTTGCCGGTCGAGCATCGGCTGATTAACACGACCCACGTCAGTTTCTCGTAGTTGCCTTACCAGCCGGTCGGCTGCGCGCTCGGGGCCAGACGTCAGCACTGGAAGGCTTTGGCCAAAATCGGAATCGGCAAAAGCCTCTGTATAATAAAGCGCGACCAACGGCGCAGGACCGATGAGATCTGCACGACTCAAAACGGCTTTCACGTCATCACAATTGTGGTCCCGAAATAGGAGCCAGGAGAGCGCGGACCGCAGGTCGCGCATTGTCACATGGGCGCGGCGGCGCAGATGGACGACTTCGAATAGTCTCCGCACGCGTTCTCGCACTGCGGGACCAGAGTTAATATCGCGAAGAGTATTCGCGTTATGTAAGAGCGGACACGACGCGCGGATAGAACAACTTTCGCATGGGGCCCATAGCGCAGGCTGTAAGAGCTGCATGAGCTGCTGTTCGACGAGGGATTGTGCTCCGCCCGCGGTCACAGCTCGGAGATTTAGGTTGACCAGCAGCGCGCCATTGGGCGACGGACCGCCAGCCAGGGCCGTGTTCACCAAGCGCCTCAATCCGCCGTAATCGCTAGCGCGAGGGCCATGCGCCAAGAAATCGAGCAGCCGCCCTTCATTGATGGCGATCAGACGCACCTCTGAGCCAGCGAGCCCACGCATCTCGTCACCTTCGAAAGGCTTTAGGAAAGCGTCGAGCACAGCATCATTTGTGCGGTCTTCTTCGTCCTGGGAGCCATCGTAGTTTGTCTCGTAGCACTGGCTTTCCCATTTCCAGCGCGATCCATTTTTGCTCGGTAATTTTGTGACTGTCGCGCCGTTCTTTTCAAACAGCGCTTCGACTTGCTGAAGGAAAGCAGTTTTTCCATCGCCAGCATTTCCGGTGACGATGACCAGTCGGTAGTTGCCGGTAGTGATAGCAGGAGCCAGCTTTTTATCGAGGCTAGTGTGAACGTAAGTGAACCGAGCGATATCGTCGAGGCCACGCGTGCCGGAGTTCGTTCGCCGCGCTTGACTGTACAAAGTCAGCATCCGCGTAACGAATGGGTTGTAATCTTGTCGTCCAACCTCATCTGCGTCGAGGTGGATGCCGTCGAAATTTTTTGTCGCCAGGGAGGCAGCTTCGACTGGCGCAAGCATCGACGGTACGGCCGCCAGCGCCGCTCGCATTTCGGACGCAGCCTGGAAGCGGTTCGTCGCCTGCGGTTGTACGGCTTTCAACAAAAATTTTGCAGAGTTCGTCAGAAAGGCGGACTTCTATCGCCAGCTCGCGCGGGTCATAAGGAGCGCCACCTTCCGGCCGTTCGTGCGGAAATGGGTGTCTGTGCACGACCAACTCATAGAGGATAACGCCGAGGGAAAAGAGATCGGCGTGCGCCCCCCAACCTGCGGTGATCACGTCAGGAGCCCAATAACGACGCGTGCCGGCCTTGCCCTTAGCTTCGCTTGCCTGCGCCGCGATGTTGAAATCGATCAATTTAGGACGGAATGAGGGAAGCTCCAGCATGACGTTCGGAGGCTTGACGTCGCGGTGGTAGATGCCATTGCCATGTAGAGCCTCAAGGGCATCGAGAAGCTGAACGCCTATGGATTTGATGTCGGACCACGCGAGCCGGCGCTCATCGGCGCAATATGGCTCAAGGGTCTCCCCCTTTACGAATTCCGATACGATGTAAGGAAGATCAATCGGAGGGCCAAAGCGGGCCATCCAGACAATGCGGACAATGTTGGGGTGTGCTGGCAGATGCGGTTGCACTTTGGTGAATTCGTGAAGCGCAAGATCGGCATTGTCGGTATCCACCAGCACTTTCATTGCATATGTGCGCTGGTGATCGAGATTGAACACCCGAAAGACTTTGGCAAAGGTCCCCCTGCCGATCACTTCGTCGAGCCGCCATACGCCATCAAGAACTGCGCCGACTTCGAGTCTTGCCGACGTCGGCGGAGGTAGTTGAGATGGCTCCTTTCGGGCGAGGCCCGTGGTCATGCCGAGCACGTTTTGCAGACGCACAAGTGCGTCAGCAGCGGTGGGGCGGGATTTGAAATCATCGGTTCGAAGCAGGTCCAAGACAAGCTCGTCGATGCTCGAATCTACTCCCGGCCGCACCTCGGAAGGAAGCTTCGGCGGACAACCACCGGCGGCGCGCGCCGCTTCTGGTCCATCAAACGGCTCTTCATCCGTGAGCAACTTGTAGAGAAGGATGCCGAACGAATACATGTCCGAAGTATTGTCGAAATCGTAATCCAAAACGTCAGACAATTCGGGGGGCAAGTATGCCCGATCAATGCGGTTCGTGGTGTCGGGGAAAACCGTGCGGCCCGCATCAATCCACGCGCGATCAAAATCGGTGAGGCGGGGTTTGCGATCGAAACCGATGAGGACAGTGCTGGGGCAAACGTTACGATGAACGACCCCTGCGGAATGGACTGCATCGAGCGCAGCTGCGACACCCTTGGCAATCTCGAGTTGTTCTCGGATCGTGAGACGATCCCGCTCCGAGTTGCTGAGAAACCCGTGCAGTGAGCCATATTCGGACCATTCGGTTACTTCGAAGAACTCGTGGTCCTCGTCTAAGTAGTCAAATTGCAACACAGGGAGCAGGTTTGGGTGGCGACCAATACGGGCGACGGCCTCCGTCGGGCGACGAACAACGGCTTTTCGTTGCTCGACTTCCTCATGGCTTCCATAGGGGTTGATTTTCCATGTTCGAACCCGGTATCTCGACTGGTCTCCCTCCACGTAGGCGCGGCGCGCGACATACATCGCTTCATCGGGCGTAACCAGGAGGGTCTCGACGATCTCGTAGCTTCCGATCCGTCGGCGGCTTTGGCGCTGGCGGGCCGCCCACTTGCCCTGGAGCGCTTGTTCCATCGCTGGGAACAGCGAGGTGAGGTCTTCGCCCTGCCGGCGGGCAGGTACGTTACGCTCGTTCTGCAACCATTTTGCCAGGTCGCCTAAGCTTACCAGCGAGCCCTTCCATGAGCCACCAACATGAAGCGCCGTGCCGTCTGGAACCACCAAGACCGGGGCAACATGAGCATTGTTTGCTAAAGCGCCCAACTCGGACTTAAGGACTTTACACTTGTGGTTCACCGTCCACATCGGGCAACGCTTCGGCGTATGGTTGAGCAGCCACTCCTGATCGTCGCCACTAATCCGGCCATACCACTCTTTCGCTTCGATCACGAAAAGCGCGTGAGATGCCAAGAGCACTATGTCATATTCTAAAGCGTCGTCACCCCGTTGCTTGAGTTGGAAGTTTGGAGCGAGTCCCCAGGCTCGCGGAAGAGCTTTACGAAGCGTTTCCAGCACTTCCTGCTCGAATGGATTAACCGGGCCGTCGCCGCCAGACGGCGTGTAAATCACGCGAGCCATTGGGGTAGTACCTCTTGTTCAACAATGCGGATGGCTTCGGCTTCGGCGCGTTCACCTTCATCGCGAGCATGAAATGCGCTTCTGACGAGGCTTGAAACTTTTTCTTCAATTTCTGTGGGCCATTCCGGAACAGGAAGCGCGCGTAACATGTCCTCCCGCATACTCAATATTTTGGTGCCAACTGCCGTCGATCGCAAAAGGCGGAATCCGACTGTAGTAGTTAAATAGGCATAAAGCGCGTGCGCCTTAGTTGGTTTTGGCACCACGCGGAGCAGATCCTGAGTGAATGCAGACCGGGTGTATCGGCCATGAACGAGCAATGCACGACCGAAGATTTCTCCTTCACCTAGCGTTCCATGTCCGCCCACGAGGATTGTGCCTTCGCGTGCAAAGAGTTGCCGGTCATCAAAGCCAGGATGGACGATGCGGCGTGGCGCAGGCCTAATAAACATTGCATCGCGCTGGGACATGAATTCGACGCCGTGAGGCGAATGGCATTCAACGCGGGCAAATCGCGGCCCGTTATAGATTCCTTTGCCCTCAACAACATCTCCAAGTGTTGATTTCCATTTATCGAGAAGGCTTATCAAGGCCCCGCCAGAAGATGCTACGTTCCAAGCCAAGAGGGATGGAAAGGGACCGTCCCACAGCACAGAGTGGCGGCGTCTGATTGTGCACATATCTGTTGCCGTCTGCATCTCGGGAAGATTTTCGACAAGTCGGCGGGCTTCGGTCAGGTCATCGAGGAACTTATCTCGCTGCTCGACTGCGGTTCGAACAAATTGAGCCACTCTGAGCTTTAAATCGGGTGGCGGCAGCGGAATCGGAATATCCCCGAGGAAGTCAGCTCGCAGGTGCGGGATCGACGTGCCATAGGCCGCAGCTAATATGCTCTGAAGTCCGTAAGTCGAGTTGAGAATTGCATAGGCCCACAGGTTTAGGTCGGATCCAGGCTCATCGAACTCAATTGCGAAGGTATCTGGACCGACATAGCAACCAGCTAGACGTCCATCGGCGATAATCGAACGCCCGAACAAATTGCCTTCGGCCATTTGTCCCGCGCCCGAGACCAGAACCATCCAGCGACGAATTTCGTGATGCCTTGGATAAGGCATAGAATCTTTTCGAATCATCCTTCCAAGTGGTTCTGCGGCGAACGTATCGGTCTGAGAAAGCAGGCGCACACCGAGGTCGGAGCGACAATCGAGTTGGGTAAACACTGTGCCGTATGCAGAACCAAACTGTTTTGCCATTTCTTTGAGGGGCTGCGTCGATGTCGAACCAATTCGACGCAGCCGCTCCAAAACGGGTGCATAATTTAGCGCTCGTAACGCCCCCGACCTCGGTCTGTCGACAATAAGTGTCTTCATGCCAATCGACCGTTGGCAATCAGGTGGCGATATTCTTCCGCGATCTGCGGAAGATCGTCGGCTATTCGCTTGGCCTTTCTATTCCGTGCATGTTCGTGAATCTGCCCATTGCGCTCCCACCGGTCAGGCAGCTCGATTTCGAACAGACTTTCCGAACCGTCTGGTTCGCGAACATAGCGCGGTTCTCCACGCCTCCCATGGCCGCAATTTTCGGCGATCGCCATAAACACAGGACGTTGCTTCGGGCCGGTCGCACCAATCATTCGAGTTTCACTAGGAGCACGGCGGCGTAAAAATAAGCAGCTTGCCTGTACGGAGACTTGGGGCAAAAAAGTCTCAGCTGGAAGATCAACGCTCGCAAGCAATTCACCGTATTCCAACAACCAATGCCGGACAAACTCCATTTGCTCCCCGGGATTTCCTAAAATTCCGTTTGGCAGGACCAGCGCCATAATGCCTGTTCCTGGCTTCAAGAATTTCCAGCACGCCTCGATAAACAAAACCTCTGGTGGAACTTTCTTTTGTAATGCGTGCCTTATCCATCTCTTACCATCACGTCGCCACGTATGGCCGAGATCATAGTGACGCAGCACTTCTGGATCCTCGATGGGAATCTTTGCGCCGAAGGGCGGGTTTGTAAAAACGTAATCGAACTGGCCGTGCGCATCCCCCGGACCGACGCACAGCGCATCTTCTACCATCTTCATTTCAGGTGTACGGTAACGCGAATTACCGACGCTCTCTTTTTCGCTGTAAACGCCGTATTCTAGACTGTTGAAGTTGAAAATATGTCCGTGGCCGTCGCCGTTCATGACCATGTTCATTCGGGCTGCCTTGCGTAGATCGCTATCTACGTCGAAACCAAAAAGGCTGTCTTTTGCATACTTCTTGATCTTTGGCGTCGCTTTCTTGATCTCGCTTTGAACAGGCGCGTCCGGATGGGGACAACCAATTTCAGCAAGCGCGCGTCGTCGGGCATGGTTTAGCGCTACAATCAGAAAGCCACCGCTGCCGCATGCCGGATCGAGCACGCGTTTACCGGGCTGCGGGTCAACCATTTCCACCATCATGCGGATTACGTTGCGTGGCGTAAAGAACTGCCCCTTTTTCTGCTTTAATGTGTGAGAGGTGATGGCCTCAAACGCCATGCCTTTCGCATCAGTGTCTGTCGAGAGCAAATCGAAGCGCGCAAGCTGGGCCGCCACATAGGCAAGGGCACGGTCGTTCGGCTCAAGGCGCTCGTAGCCGTCGAACACGTCCTTGAATTCGTCTTTCACCAAATCAAACAATGTATGAATGCGTTTGGCGATCCGATCCTGGCCCTCGGGCGTGTTTCGTTCGGTCGCGCCGACGAAAAATAACCGCTTGCTCTGCTGCTCATCAAGAATTTTTGCGAAAATCAGGTAAAGCAGCTGCCAAAATGCCTTCTCATCGCGGAGACCAACCGTTGAGAGATAGTCGTGGCAATGATTGAAAGCGCGCAGCAACGAGTCGCCGGCGGCGACACGAAGTGCGCGACGATCTGCATCATCTAGATCGGCAAGCGTCTCATCGGGTGCGGGGAAGTCGGTTAGCTCGGTCGAGACTGGAAAACCGTTGGCTGGGTCGTAGGTCCGCATCCGGAAGGCCATGTCCTTCCCGTTGGTCCAGACACCATAGACCTCAGCACGGTGTTCGCTCAGGTTCGACAGCACTAGATCCAGCTGATCAACCGCGGCGTCCGAGCCCTTAGTGTTCGCCTTCGCCACCAGCACGACACGAATGATGTTTTCCAACTCATGCGGCTTGCCATGTTCGTACGCGGCGACGCCGACCGTGATGTTCTTTTTCTTGTCGGCCGCGTCGCGGCAAGCCAACCTGACATCTCGCTCCATGTCGGAGAGTTCGATGTGATACTCGCGATGAAGTTGCTCAATTAAGCTCTGAAGGATGCGCTCTTCGGGCTTGTCAGGCTTCAACTCCCCGGTCAGCGCACAGACCAAAGTGTCGACTGGCGTCGGCTCACCGATTTCCCCGTCGCTGTCCAGGGGACCTCCATCGTACTCGCCCAACACAGCGTTTTCAGCCTGGATTAGCTCGACATCGTCGGATTTGCGCTGCCGCGCCATCGGAAAATCCTTAGGAAAATTTTTCAGAACCGAATCGCCCATCACTAGGTGCGAAGCGCATCTTATAGCGATTGCCAATGAGGGCGAAGGCGATAAAGCAGCGAGCGGTCAGCTTCACCGAGATGGGATTTGATCGAACCCGGCGCATAAGGATCGCGTCGAAGCCCGGTTGAACTTTATCGCGTCGATCGGTTTTGGGCTCCTGAGAAATTTGTCGCAGAACACTAACAACGAAAAAGGCATTTTTAGTTTCGAAATCACAAATACACCATTTTCGCTGATCTCGAACTCGTCGGTATCCAGGCATGCTTCACTGTCGAGCATGGCAAATAAATTGTTGCTTTGCTCTTCATCCGGTTGTTTCAAAATGTTCGCGTCAGTATTTCCGGACCCCGACGGATCGAGGCGCTCTAAACACCATTTTCCGACTAACGCCTCTGAATAGTGTATGAAGTCATTAGTGAAACGCATCGCGCACGGCGGAAAAAGTTCTGCGACCGACTTTCGGTCATGAATTTGATACTTGCTACCTTTTCCTTGACCGTAAAAGCTAAGAATAAATAGTTCGGTTTTCGAAAGACTCCATCCTTGCGAAAGAGCGAATGCTGGGAAGAGCACGGCGATCTCGTCAAGCCTTGCGTCGATCGCTCTCTTTTTATCCCCGTCGAATGAGGCGTACTGACGCTTGCATTCAAATACGTAGGCGATGCCCGCTTGCTGATTTACCGCTACACAATCCGTCTTGAAGACGCTGCCGTTCTTGCGCGGAATAATGCTCTTTCCAGCGTCCCAATGGGCAAGTTTCTTTATCGCGGCAATCAGCGCATCCTCAATTAATACCCCATGTCGCTTCTTTATGCTCTCGACTGCGGAGACGACCTGCGAAATATGGGGGACAGATTTGAGTAGAGGGTCGGGAGCGATTTTTGCCTTTAGCGCACCCGAAATGAGGTCTTTAGCTTTGGCCTTCCATAACATCGCTTCTGCATACGTGAGGCGGAGGCACATTAGTTCGTTTTGTCCTAGTTTATGAGGAAAGATTTCGCATCCGATTGCGAGAATTTCGGAGCGTCAAAAGCATTGTCCTGACCGAACACCTCGATATGGTCCAGACTTAGCACGACCCAATAGACGAATCACCAAACAATCAAATTAGACCGCAGCCGCGCCGGGGGCACCGCGAAATTAACCATTCGATCGCCAAGCGATCGATAATTCGCCGCAACTTAGCCCCGGGACCTTGCCGGCCAATCGAATCGGGCCCAAGTTGCAATTACCGGCCGCATGACGTGGCTGCGCCGGCGCTGATACCGCTGCTCTGATCGAGCAATCGGTTTAGGCGGCCGCTGCGGAGAACGGCAATCCTCCGCAACGACCTGGCCACGACCCATCCTGCGTAAACAGGAGTGAACAATGGTTAACTACGCTTATACGTGCGCGCCGCCCGGCGCGAAATCCCCTTCCTTCAACATTTCGATCAGGTCGCGCGCGCAGTCCGCCACGGACAGCGTCTAGCCTCCCGACGTCCCGCCTCCGGCGAAAAGCCTGAGGTCCCGTCCGGCTCACCCCGATCCATCCCGCGGCCGTCTCGCCAATGCAGCGCCTTGAAACAGCGCGAGCAAGAACACATCCGCGATCCGTTGAAGGACCAAATCATGAAACCCATACCTCCGTCGCCGTTGGCCGACGCCGACCTCTCGCGTCAGGCAACCAAAGAAGGCCGGAAAGCCTGCTAAGAACTCTTCGGATTGCAGGCCAAGCCCGGTCGCGACCTGCCTCGCCGAGCAGGTTGAGACCGGACGCTTCCCGCCCGAGATCGAAAAGATCATGCGCCTCTTCCAAAATGTTGAGCGGATCGAAGGCTTGCTGCTTCAGACCGTCAGCGGCCTCGCCCTGGCGGCGCTGCCTGGCTTTGACGTTCTCACAAACCGGCGCGTTCGCGTCACCGATGCCGACCGCAGCCTCGTCGCCAGCGAGCCCCGCGCAGCCCTGTCGGGCTTGCGGCCGCCGCGGGCAGGAGAGCCGGTCGGATCTTTCGAATTCGACCATGTCGCTTTCAATCAGCGATAGCGGCGAATTGTTCATCGTCGACGTGAAACGTCGCGCTGAACGACAAGGAAAGCGGCGTTCAAGCGATCAAGGAAGGCGCCGTTGGCCATGTCCGGCGGCTAGTGGGAGACGGCAAGGGCAAGGTCAGACTCATCATGCTGCGCTGGTTCGCGAGGCCACGCAATTTTTATGGACTCGACGTCGACGACCCGCGAAAACGTTGACGCGACGTTCAAAGCGCCGGTGTGCAATGTCGTCGAGACCGCCCTGTACGCCTATCGCGAAGCCCTATTCCCGAGGCTGATCGCCTTTATCGCCGGCCTCAACATCTCCACCGAGCTGGATTGCAATGAGGCCTTTTCGACGCCTCGTCGGGCGCCGTAAGCTTCGAGGCGCTGCGCCTTCTCCTCGAAGGCGAGCGTCAGCACTGGAGGCGCCCGTGATCCGTTTTCGAGCAATCCTCCCCCTCCTTCGGCGCTGAAGACTCTTGCGATCCGCCTTCGGTTGAAGGCCAGCGTGCTTGCTGGCGCGACCCGCTCCGCTGATGTCATCACCGAGCGGTTAGGCACATGGCCGGCGCCGCCGCCACCTTGGCGAATGCTGGTGGCCATGGTGCGGCCGGCCGCGCGCGAACTCGCCCATATTCTCGATCGCGACGAGCCGCCCGCGCTCGTCGGCTCCGCGCTTGACGGCGACCGCTGCGGTGTCATCCCGCCCGCATAACCTCGCGGATGATTTGCTTGCGAGCGCCCTGTTGATCGAAGGGATCTGCGGAGATCCAAAGGCGCAGCTCGTCGTCGATCATTGCGCGGCCGGCGCGGACTGCATCCGCTCGTTTGGCCGAATGACGCGTGGCCGCCGCTACGCGGCCGCGCAAGGCCAGGACGCGAAAGCGCCAGGGCAACCAGCAGACGATCACTGCCAGCTCGGATCCCGCGCTGCCCTGATCCTCTCCGCCTCCCGGCGCAAGCCGGGAGGCCTCGGATCTTCCTATAATTCTTCAAGGACGCGGTCCACTCATCCCGGCCGCAAAGGAGATTTCATGCCTTTCGACATGCCTATCGCCCGGATCGAATTCGACCGGCACTTCCATTTGCGGCTCGCTCGGTTGATCCGCCACATTGCGAAGCCTGTCATGTCAGGGGCGCTGCCTCCCTTGCTGCGCGCGCTCGCCGACGATCTCGACGCCGTGCAAGCGGGCGATGCGCCCAATGACCAGACGCTCGCCCGCGCGCCCCTTTTGCACGATTGGACGCTCGTATCGGCGCCCGATGGCGTGCGTCTTGAAGGCGTCGTCGAAGGCCATCCGATCTTCGGTTCTCGGCCGATCAGTCACCTCGCCGCTCTGGTTGCTCAACACCGAGAAAAATTGGGCGAGGAGCCTATCAAGATTTTATCGCCTCGGGTCGGCCGCGTCGCTTGTCGACGAAGGCGAAGTCGTTCGCCACTGAGGAACAGCTGTGCGTCGGCCCTGCGTGACGCATGAAAATGCAGGTACGTCCAACGGCGCCTTGCGCTCACAAATCTCATTTGCTCGCCATCGTCCCGCGAGATCCGCATCTCCGCCCCATTCGTGTGGCGCGCCTGAAAAGTGTGTTCACCCATGGCCAGAAATAAGACCGAAACATCGTCCGAAGAAAAGTTCGAAAGCGCCGTGGACGGCGCCGCAGCGGACAGCGCCGACGCGGAAGAGGAACACGCCACCTTGCCGCGGCTCCTGCGCTACGCCTTGGCCGCCGACGCCAATCGCCCTTTGCTGCGATACCGCCTTCTTGCCGAAATCGCTACGGCGGCTCCCGCGCTCTTCGATCCCGCGCAAGCCTGGGCCAGCGATGAACGGGGCGATGGCGCCACGCTTTGCGCGCTGCTCGACCAAATGGCTGTCATCGCGGACCGGGCCGACCTCAGGTCGTATGCCGACGTCGTTCGTTTGCTGTCGCTACCCCAGGATGACGCCCACCGCGCGGATTTCCGGCGCCTCGCGCAGGCCTTCGCGATGATCGAGCAAAATTTGTCCTCGGGCGTGAGCAGAGCGACACGCGCGAAGGCGGCAAAAATCGCCATCGGCTGGGCGACGCTTGCCGCGGGGTCCTATTCCGAATGGAAGTTTTATTATGCGTGGGAAGCGGCGGTGCGCCAGGGCGACGGGCGCACCCGTGCGATCGCGAGCTATGCCGAGGCGACGGAAAGGGCTCGGCTCGACGCCGAGCAGGAGAAAAAAGAGGAGCAACGAAAGGAGGATGAGAAAAAATCGGCCTCGGAAGTCGGCGACGAAGAAGACGATCGATGCGGTCGCGGAAGGTTGCGTCCGAATTTGCGCGATGAGCGCGGCCGAGCGCAAGAACACCAAACTTCGTGATCTTATTCGCGGGCACGAGCATGTCATCGGCGTGGATGTTCCTCTCGCGCTGACGCCGGATTTACGCGAAGTGCGCCGGCAATTGGCGTTCGAATTCCCCTACGCGGAGGCCGTCATCGATTTTGTGCTGGCCGATCTCGTCGGCCGCGTCTGGGTTTGGTTACAACCCTTGTTACTTGTGGGGAAGCCCGGCGGAGGCAAGTCGCGTTTCGCACGGCGTCTTGCCGAATTGCTTGGCGTCGGCGCCTGGCGCACCGACGCCGCACAAAGCGACGGCGCGGTCTTCGCAGGCACGGCGAAAAGATGGAATTCCGCCGAGCCGGCTCACCCATTTCTCGCCATCTCGCGCTCCAAAATGGCCAATCCATTCATCCTCGTCGACGAGATCGAAAAGGCCGGAACGAGGTCCGACTACGGGCGATTCTGGGATGTGCTGCTGGGAATGATTGAGCCCGAGACGTCGCGACGCTACCCCGATCCGGGCCTTCAGGTCGATGTCGACCTGTCCCATGTGTCTTTTGTCGCGACCGCCAATTCCACCACACCCCTGCCGCCCGCCCTGCACGATCGTTTCCGCGTGGTGGAGTTTCCCGAGCCGAGGTCGGACGACCTCGACAAACTCCTGCCTTTCCTGCTCGCCGATATCGCTCAAGAGCGCGGCCTCGACACCCGTTGGGTAACCTCGCTGACGGCATGGGAGCGCGACCTTGTCGCGGCTCGTTGGACAGGGGGATCGGTCCGCCGGTTGCGACGCTTCGTGGAGGCGGTCGTGCGCGCGAGAGAGCGGGACGCCGTCCGGCAATGACGCGCACTTTTTCAATTCCCGCCAACACCAGAGGTCATTGACCTTCAAAAAAGTTCGGCATTCGAATCGGAGCATTATCATGAGCGCCGCTCACCTTGAAAAACTCAATATCGATCAGCGCCGGGCCGTCGAACATGGGATCGGCGTCGGAAAAACAATCGGCGCACCGCTGCTGATCATCGCCGGCGCCGGCTCGGGCAAAACCAATATGCTGGCCCACCGCGTCGCGCATCTGATCCTCAATGGCGCCGATCCAAGTCGCATTCTGCTGATGACGTTTACCCGCCGCGCGGCGTCGGAATTGAAATCGCGAGTCAAGCGCATCTGCGGCGAGACGTTGGGCGGAAAAGCCGGTGTCTTGACAGATGCGCTGGCGTGGGCGGGGACTTTTCACGGCATTGGCGCGCGACTGTTGCGCGAATACGCCGAAGCTGTCGGCCTTGATCCGGATTTCACCATCCACGACCGCGAAGACAGCGCCGACCTGATGAATCTGGTCCGGCACGACGCCGGGCTCTCCAATACGGACAAACGGTTCCCGGCCAAGGGCACCTGCCTCGCGATCTATTCGCGCGCCATCAATTCGGAAGCGCCTCTCGACGAAGTTCTGGGCAAGAACTTCCCGTGGTGCGTCGCCTGGAGCGAGGAATTGCGCAATCTCTTCGCCGCCTATGTGGAGGCCAAGCAGGCGCACAACGTGCTCGATTACGACGATTTGCTGCTCTATTGGACGCAAATGGTCCTGGAACCCGATCTGGCCCGGCGGATGGCCGAGCGTTTCGATCACATCCTGGTCGACGAATACCAGGACACCAATCGGCTTCAAGCCTCCATCCTGATGGGACTGAAGCCGGACGGCCGCGGCCTGACGGTGGTCGGCGACGACGCCCAATCGATTTACGCTTTTCGCGCGGCGGACGTCCGCAACATCCTCGATTTCCCGAAACAGTTTTCGCCGCCGGCGGAAGTCGTCACACTGGAGCGCAATTACCGTTCGACCCAGCCGATCCTTGCCGCGGCCAATGCCGTGATCTCGCTGGCGACCGAGCGCTTCACCAAAAATCTCTGGACCGAACGGCAATCCGCCGAGAGGCCGCGTCTCATCGCAGTGCGTGACGAGACCGATCAGGCCAGTTACATTGTCGAAAAGGTTTTGGAGGCCCGCGAAGCCGGCCAGCAGCTCAAGCAACAGGCGGTGTTGTTTCGCACCTCGCACCATAGCGGTCCGCTGGAAGTCGAACTGACGCGGCGCAACATCCCCTTCATCAAATTTGGCGGCCTGAAATTCCTGGACAGCGCCCACGTCAAGGACCTGCTGGCCTTGCTGCGCTTCGCGCAAAATCCGCGCGACCACGTAGCGGGCTTTCGCCTGTTGCAATTATTGCCGGGCCTCGGACCGTCGCAGGCCCGGCAAACCCTCGACGTCATGGCCGCGGCAGCCGATCCTGTGGCGGCGCTCTGTGCCCTGCCCACGCCACCGCGGGCCGGCGACTGTTGGGGCGATTTTGTCGCGATGCTGCAAGGCTTGCGCGCCGGCGAAAATGACTGGCCGGCGGAACTGGCGGCGGCGCGGCTCTGGTATCAGCCGCATCTGGAGCGCCTGCACGAGGACGCCGCGACGCGCCAACTCGATCTGGTGCAACTGGAACAGATCGCTGCGACTTATCCATCGCGCGAAAAATTCTTGACCGAACTGACGCTCGATCCGCCCGACGCGACCAGCGCCGAGGCGGGCGCCCATCGCACGACGAGGATTATCTGACTCTCTCCACCATCCATTCCGCCAAGGGGCAGGAATGGAAATCGGTTTTCTTGCTCAATGTGGTCGATGGCTGCATCCCATCGGATTTATCGACCGGCGCGGCGGCCGGGATCGAGGAGGAGCGCCGCCTGCTCTATGTCGCGATGACCCGGGCCAAGGACCAGCTGCATCTGGTGACGCCACAGCGATTTTTCACCCACGGGCAGCGTGCACAGGGCGACCGGCACATTTACGCCGCGCGCAGCCGGTTCATCCCGGCTGATCTGACGCCTTTGTTCGAGCTGACGTCCTGGCCGCCCTCGACGGGTGAGGACCTGAATTGTGAACCCGCGCCACAGGCAAAAATTGATTTCGGCGCGCGTATGCGCAGGGTGTGGCGCTGAAGGACCATTCTGGAAATGGTGGCGGGAAGCGGCACCCACCAGGGCTCCAATAGGTAGAAAGCGGAAGCTCGCCGAAGTACCGGCAAGGGCGGCAAGGCACCAGAAGCGTACATTGCAAGCATCGCCAGCATTCGCCGCGGCTTAGTCGCGCGGCGTGGAGAGACCCGCGAGAAGCGGAGCGTAGGCGGCGAGCCTGCGGGATATGAACTCGGTGAAAAGCCGCACGCGCTTCGTCTTGCGTGTCTCTCCCTGAGTGAGAAGCCAGAGCGTCGCATGTGTTTTCAGATCGATGCCCGGAACCCTCGCCAGCAGGCGATCGGCATCGCCAACCAAACACGGCAGTCTGGTCATGCCGATACCTTGCCTTGCCGCAGCGATTTGCACGTCGGCATCCGGCGTCCTGAACGGAACCCCTTTCGCGCGAACCTCGCCCTCGTCGGCCCAGTCCGGAACTCCCTGATCGCCGATGACGATGGGCCGGATGGGATCGGGCGCGCCGGTACGCCACGCGGCCAGTCGATCGCGGGATATATAGACGCCTGCAAACAGCTCCGGACCCTTCAAGCCATGAAGATTGAGCGGCAGGGTCTTGCGATTGGTGACAAAACGGATCGCGACGTCCGCCTCTCGGTTGGTCAGATTTACCACTTCGCCGGTCGACGTAATCTCCATTTCAATGTCCGGATGCACACGCGCAAAATCGGCGAGATCGGGCATAAGCAGGTGTGAAGCAAGGAACGGAGGCAGTGTCACCCGCAGAAGCCCGCGCACGTTCTGATCGCGGCCGAAGACACGCGTTTCAAGCTGATGCGACGAGGCTTCCATCTGGTTTGCGAACTCAATGACCTCCTCGCCGGCAGCCGTCAGGCGGTAGCCAGATGGCATCCTTTCGAACATCTGCGCCCCGAGGCGTTCCTCAAGCTGGGCGATGCGCCGCAACACCGTCGCGTGATTTACGCCCAGGCGCTTGGCGGCGGCCCGAACCGAGCCTCCGCGCGTGACGGCAAGAAAGTAGCGAACGTCATCCCAGTCGATCATGGCGCACTCCCGCGCCGGCAGCAGCGCCTTCCGCGGCGCAGTCTAACACTCCGAGCCCCAGTGCGCATGTCTTGCTGGATCGTTTTCGCACCACAGATGTGCACGATTCCGCACTCACCGCCTGCCACCTGCGAGCCCATGTTGAGGCTCTCGCGGAGTCCCCGCACAGCCCAAGACCCAAGACGGAACTGCCCGACATGACCAGATTGAATGGAAAGACCGCCGTCATCACAGGCGGCGCCACCGGCATCGGCCTCGCCGCAGCAAAGCGCTTCATCGAGGAAGGCGCCTTCGTCTTCATCTTCGGCCGCCGGCAGGAAACGCTCGACGCGGCTGTGGCCGACCTCGGGCCCAATGCCCGAGCGGTGAAGGGCTCCGTCTCGGACGAGGCCAACCTCGACCGGCTCTACGCGGCGGTGAATGCAGAGCGCGGGACCCTCGACATCGTCTTCGCCAACGCAGGGGTGGGAAACCAGCTTGCGCTCGGCAAGATCACCGCCAAGCACATTGACGAGATCTTCGACGTCAATGTGAAGGGTACGATCTTCACGGTCCAGAAGGCGCTGCCGCTGATGGGCCAGGGCGGTTCTATCATCCTGACCGGATCGAGCGCCGGTACGACGGGCGCCCCGGCGTTCACCGCCTACAGCGCGAGCAAGGCGGCGGTGCGAAACCTCGCGCGGACCTGGGCGGAGGACCTGAAGGGCTCCGGCATCCGGGTCAACGTGCTGTCGCCCGGGGCGACTGCGACCGAACTCGCGAAGGCGGCGCTCGGCGAGGGGGGTCTGAAGGCCTACGGCTCGATGACGGCGCTCCAGCGTATGGGCGATCCCGCGGAAATCGCCGCGGCCGCCGCCTTTCTCGCGTCGTCTGACAGCAGCTTCATGACCGCCAGCGAGGTCGCCGTCGACGGCGGCCTGGCGCAGCTCTGATCCGCCGCGCTCCTGTCCAAACCACACACAACGAAGGATAAAGCCATGAAAAAGCTAGAAGGTAAGGTCGCGGTCATCACTGGCGGCGGCAGCGGGATCGGGTTGGCCACCGCCAAGCGCTTCGTCGAAGAAGGCGCGCACGTCGTGATCACCGGGCGACGAGAGAAGGAACTGAAGGATGCCGCAGCCCTCATCAAGAGAAGCGTTACGACGGTCGTGGGCGACGTGTCGCGCTTGGAAGATCTGGACCGGCTCTATGCCGTCGTGAAAGAGAAACATGGTCATATCGACATTCTCTTCGCGAACGCGGGCGCTGGGACAGTGGCGCCGCTCGCGGTAGCTACCGAGGCCCATTTTGACCAGACCTTCGATGTGAACGTGAAGGGGCTGTTCTTCGCGGTACAAAAGGCCCTTCCTCTCTTCATAGACGGAGGTTCGATTATCCTGACCTCTTCGGTCTCCAACGTGTTGGGGCTGCCAGGGTTCAGCACCTACGCCGCGAGTAAGGCGGCCGTGCGCAATTTCGCGCGCGCTTGGACACTGGAGCTGAAAGATCGACAAATCCGTGTGAATTCAATGAGCCCCGGACCCACCGAGACCCCGGCCTTGGAGGCAACGACGGGCCTTACCCGTGAGCAAGCCGTGCAAGCGGCCGCCCAATTTGCCTCACAAATCCCGATGGGTCGCAGGGGCAAGCCGGAGGAAATCGCGGCTGCCGTTACGTTCCTTGCCTCCGATGAGAGTTCTTACATCACCGGCGTGGATCTCGCTGTCGATGGCGGCATGGCTCAGGTCTGACCCCCGCATCTCACGATCAGATCCGAAAAAAATGGAGAGGACGCCATGGGCGCCGAGAAAAATGTCCAGACTGTGCAGGCCTTCTTCGCCGCGATCGGCCGCGGCGACAGGGAGGGTTTGTTGGCGCTGGCCGCCGAAGACATCGAGTGGATCATTCCGGGCGAGGACTGGCCGCTGGCGGGCGTGCGCCACGGTCATGCCGGGCTGGCGGATTTGCTTGAGACGGCATCCAGGTCGATGGAAACGTCCACGGAGCCCCGGGAATTCGTGGCGCAAGGAGATCGGGTCCTCGTCATCGGCTTCGCCAGGGGGAAGATCAAAACCACGAACAGGACGTTCGAGGACCATTTCGTCTTCGCGATCACTGTGCGAGACGGCAAGCTGGCGAACATCCGAGAATACATCGACACGCAGGCGCTGGCGCGGGCCGCGCAGATGGACGCATAAGGGAGATTCCAATGTACGCCCAATCCAAGCTATCCGAGCTGATCCGGTTCGCACGAGTCGATACGGGCTCTACCGTCATCGACGTTTACCCGGGCGACGGCGGCTGGACCCGTCTCTTCTCCGGCATCGTGGGACCCGAAGGACGGGTCTACAGCTTCGTGCCGGCCGAAGTCGCCCACTTCAAGACCGATCCGGTCGGACGAATGCGGACGCTTGCGCAAGAGCCGGGCCGAGAGAACGTCGAGGCCGTCTCGGCGGACCTCGTGGCGCTGCCGGAGGCTACGCCACTGGCGGATGTCCTGTGGCTGCACTTGTTCTACCACGATCTCCACACCGCGCTGATCCAGGCCAGGGGCGCGACGGCGGCCGACTTCAATCGAGCCGTCTACGAACGGCTGAAGCCTGGCGGGTCCTACGTCATCGTCGACCACGCCTCCCGCGCCGGGGCGGGCGCGAGCGACGCCCAGACGCTGCATCGGATTGAGCCCGCATTCGTTCGCGAGGAGGTGGAGGCCATCGGCTTCATACTGGACGCGGAAAGCGCCCTGCTCGCGAACAAGGACGATTCCCACTCGATCAAGGTATTCGATCCCTCGATCAAGGGCGAGACCGATCGGTTCGCCTATCGGTTCGTGAAGCGCTGACCGAAAGTCATTCGCTTCATCTTCCTCTGAAAGATCCTCGCGCGGTCGCCGGGGGGCTGATGGTCGTTGCTGATTGAGGGTCTTAGACGTGGACGTGACCTCCCGGCCCGACCACTCCGTCTTCATCGCCCTGCTCGCAGTTGGCAGAGGATAACGCTCCAGCGGCGTTGCCGCTCTCAACTGCAAATAGCAGCCGTTCAGAGTGCCGTCTGGCCATCAGCTCTGCGCCAAAACCGGCAATTCAATTTCATCCGGCATCAACCAACTGGCGCCGCATTTCCACGCCGCGGCAGGAGCACCAAGTCGGCCGCTTCCTCGGCGTCTTTGAGGAGCGTCTTACGCGACGCGCCCATCTGCGCACGCATCGTCAGACCGCGGGCGAGGTCGAGGACCTGGCTTGCGCGGACGGCCACAGGAAAGTCCGACGGGATTTCGCCCGCGATGATCCCGTCGCAGAAACGGCGTTCCACGAGCGCCACGCCGCCAGCTACGGCGTCCTTCAGGAACTGCCTGACCTCGGCGTCGTCTACGAGGGGCGCGACACACACGAGAAGGCACCCAGGGGCTGATCCTTCCTCGGTCGCAGCTTCTACGGCGTGCCTCAAGAAGCCGACGAGCGAGGCGCGAAGAGTCGGCGGCGAGAAGAGCGCCTTCGCAGCGCGAGCACCTTTCGTCTCGGCGTAGGCCCTCAGGGCGCGCAAGAATATCGTCCGCTTGTCGCCGAACACGGCATACAGGCTTGGCCGTCCCACACCCATGCCTGCGACGAGATCGTCGATCGTCACTCCGTCGTAGCCTTTCGACCGGAACACCCTGATCGCTTTTTCCAGCGCATCCCTCTCGTCGAAGCTGCGTGGACGTCCACGAGGCTTCTCAGAATTCTGAAACATTTAGTTTTAAACTCCTTGACCCCGACCTTTAAGCAAATATATAACCAATCAGTTCGAAAATAACAAGGCGCCCCCTGCCTCGCGGGACTCCTTCGACTTCATCACGGAGCGCCAATGGAACATTCTATCGCTCTCGTCACGGGCGCCACCTCCGGGCTCGGTTATGCGGCGGCCGGCTTGCTCGCCGCCAAGGGCTACCGCGAGGTCGTCGTCACCGGCCGCAGCCTGGCTCTGATCCAGGAAACGGCCGCTCAGCTCGCGGCGGAGACCAAAACGAAGATATTCACGCCGCTGGAGTTGGATCTGAACGCGCGAGCCAGCGTTCAGGCCGCCCTCGCCGAGCTGGTCAACCGAGGTCGGGCGGTTGATTTCCTGCTGCTCAATGCCGGATTGGTCCCAACCAAGAAGCGCGTGATCACGGCTGCTGGCGTTGAGGCTTCTCAGGCCCCGCTGATCGGCCATCACCAACTGACTGTCGGGTTGCTTCGCGCCAACCTGCTGAGCCCCAACGCGCGGATTGTTATCGCCGGCGCGGAGCCTGCCCGTGGGGGCGTACCCATGTTCAAGTACACCGACGCTCCAGCCTTCGCGGCCAAGTACTTCGGGGGCGACCTAACCGCGGCTGTTGAAGCCCTGATTCGCAACGGACCGAACGTGAAGTACGTTCCCAACAATGCTTATGCCGACGCGAAGCTCATCATCGCTTGGTGGGTCGCGGCGCTTGCGCGCCGGCTGCCGTCCGGCATGGCCGTGTACGCTGTCTCGCCAGGTGGGGCGACCGCCACCAAGGTGGTGCGAAACGCTGGCCCGATGCTGAAGTATCTGTTTATCCCCATCGTGAACCTCATTCCCGGCATGAATCAGACGCCTGAGACCGCGGCCCGTCGGTACCTTCAGGCGTCGGAGTTCGGAACCGACCTCTCCGGGCAATTCTTCGCTTCGGCTCAAGGGAAGTTCTCAGGCCCCATCGAGGCGCAGCGCCACCCGCATCTCCTCGATGGCGCCAACCAGGAAGCCGCGTGGCAGGCCGTCGTCAACCTCTCCGGCGTCGACTTGGCTCACCCGGAATGGTTGAGAGCGGAGTCCGGAACGAGCGGAGGTCTCGGTGACCGGAATCCGTAGGCGATTGCGGAGCTACGCGGCTGCGAATGAACCGCAGTCTTCGCACCAACTTAACGTACTAAGTAGTATAAAAATATTAGCTATGCGCCACTGGCGTCGCAAGGAGAGCACGCATGCAACGGTACCAAGACAAAAAGGTGGTGATTATCGGCGGCACGAGCGGCATGGGGCTTACGACGGCGAAGATGCTCCTCGATGGGGGCGCGCGCATTCTGGTGACAGGTCGCTCGCGGGCCGGCCTGGATTCAGCGCGGCAGGAGCTTGGGGCGGGCGCCATCGTGGTTTCGAGCGACGCGCGCTCGTTGACGGACATCAACGCCCTCGCCTCTCGTGTGAAGGCCGAGTTCGAAACCATCGACCTGCTCTTCGTCAACGCCGGGTTCGGTCAGTTCGCGCCTCTTGAGAGCACGACCGAGGCCATCTACGACGAGATGTTCAACCTGAATGCCAAGGGTCCATTTTTTGCGGTGCAAAAGCTCGCGCCGCTGATCGACCGGGGAGGCTCCATCGTCCTCACGACCTCCGTCGCAAACGTCAAGGGAATGCCCAGTTTGGGGGCATATGGCGGAGCCAAGGCCGCGCTGCGATCATTCGCTCGCGTGCTCGCCGCCGAGCTTCTTCCTCAGGGCATTCGCGTCAACGCCGTGACGCCCGGTCCCATCGACACGCCGATCCTCAGCAAGACGTTCCCTGCGGAAGAAATGCGTGCCGGGCTCGCGGCGCAATTGAGCGATTTGAATCCGATGAAGCGCTTTGGCACTCCGGAGGAAATCGCAAAGGCCGTGCTCTTCCTCGCGTTCGACGCGACCTACACGACCGGCGCCGAGTTTCCTGTCGACGGCGGTTGGTCGCAACTTTAAAGGCTGCGCCTGGGCGCGCCTTCGACGTGCTGGAACACGCCCTGAACGCCCCAGACCGAAAAGCCTTCCATCTCGAACTCCTGTTTTGATCTTACACCGGGCTGGCGGTGTGGCGGGCTTCGGCGAGCAATTGGAGAATGGCGCTTTCATTGCGCGTATACTCACCCTCGCCAAAATGGCGCCGGCGAATGCGGCCTTGCGCGTCGACGAAATAAAAGGCCGGCCAATATTGATTGCCGTAGGCGCGCCAGATCGCGTAATCATTATCGAGTGCCACCGGGTAGGAAATGCCGAATTTCGCCACGGCGCGCCGGACATTGTCCGCATCCTTCTCATAGGCGAATTCCGGCGTATGCACGCCAATCACCACCAGGCCGCGATCGCGATATTTGGCGTGCCAATCGCGCACATAAGGCAGGGTGCGCTGGCAGTTGATGCAGGAATAGGTCCAGAAATCGACCAGAACGACCTTGCCGCCCAAGACTTCTCGCGTCAAAGGCGCTGAATTGATCCAGAGGCCGCCTGCCGCCAGTGGCGGCATCACGCCTTCCACCGGAAGCGGGTCTTCACTCGCACGCGCGGCCTTGAGGCCCAGCCCCAAACTCGCGGCGCCGAACGCCGCCGCGAGGCTTTGCCGCCGGGTGAACGAGAGATCGGATTTCTGGCGGATATTGGTCATGGCTTCCTCCGGGAATGGCGCCTCGCGCCGCGATGCGGCGTCTGTACGCCAATACGCACGGGTGGCCGTCACGTTACATTCCCGTCGACCCGGCGGAGGCGCCTGCGGCAAGCCCCCGAAAACGGCGAACTCACGGCGGCGAAAAACGGCATTTTCCTGTGCGCCGCCTTCTGTCCAAACAAAACGAAGATTGCAGCAATATTCGTCAAAACAATGACTTGCAATTCATTTCGAGACTTGAACTACGCAAGATGAGGTAAAAACGGATCTCGTAACAAATGCCGCGATGCATCCGTAATGGGACTGTGATGAAGGCCAGACGCAGATGCGCGTCTTCCACGACAGAGCTTTGGAGGCGTCAGCCGCGACTGCGGCGACGATCTCTCAAGTCGCCATCCCATCGCAGGGAGGGCGAAAAATTTCGAACCAGGAGAAGATCATGAACGCCAAGACCCTCGCCACCCGCTTCGCCGCCTGCGCTCTGTTCGCTTCGGCGGCAACTTTCGCCGCTCCGTCTTTTGCCGACGACGCCATGAAGGGAGACGCCATGAAGGGCGATGCGATGAAGGGCGACGCCATGAAGAGCGACGCGATGAAGGCAGACAAGATGAAAGGCGATGCGATGAAGAGCGACGCATGAAGAGACAAGATGAAGGGCGACGAAATGAAAGGCGACAAAATGAAGGGCGACAAGTAAGGCGCCGCTTGGGGCGTTTTGCGCGTTCCCGCGCGGGTGCCCCGACTCCATTCCGTGTGGGGGCCGTCTCCATGTCCGAAACGCTCGCGCCTTCTCTCGCCGCCCGTCCGCAGAAATCGCTTTTGGTCTTGCGGCATTCATTGGCCACGCGCATCACGCATTGGCTCAACGCCCTGTGCATCTTCGGCCTGCTGATGAGCGGACTGAATATTTTCATGGCCCACCCGGCGCTCTATTGGGGCCAAGCCGGCTCGGACCGCGACCGTCCTGCTTTCGAGATCGGGTCGGTATCGGGCGAGGACGACGCTCTCAAGGGTTTTGTCCGCTTTGGCGACAAGACCTTCGACACAACCGGAGCGCTCGGCGCGGTTCGCGATGCCGACGGCGACTGGCATGACCGCGCCTTCCCGTTCTGGGCGACCCTGCCGTCGCTTCGCGATCTGGCCCTTGGCCGACGCTGGCACTTTTTCTTCGCGTGGCTTTTCGTAACGAATCTCGCCGCCTATTACGGGTTCGGTCTGGGCGGCGGCCATTTGCGCCGAGACCTGCTGCCAACCCGCGCGCAATTGCGGCCGAAGTCGCTGGCGCAGGACCTGGTCCATCATCTCAAGCTGCAATTTCCGCAGGGCGAGGCCGCGCGCCATTACAACCCTCTGCAAAAACTCGCCTATCTTGGCGTCATCGCGGTATTGCTGCCGCTGATCGCCCTGACGGGCATGACCATGTCGCCGGGCATGGACGCGATTCTGCCCTGGCTCGTCGACCTGTTCGGGGGACGGCAATCGGCGCGCACGCTGCATTTCATCGCCGCCAATCTCATCGTCCTGTTCATCCTCGTCCATCTCGTGATGGTCGTTCTCGCCGGCCCGTTCAACGAAATCCGTTCGATGATCACCGGCAAGCTCAGGATCGCATCGGAGGATTCCCATGAGCCGGCTTCTGATTCCGCGCCGTAAATTTCTCGGCTTCGGGCGCGCTCGGCCTCGGCGCCTCCGCACTGGGCTTTTCCGGAAAGCTCGCCGACGTTCCAAGCTTCGAGGCGCTGATCGCCAATACGGAACAACTGACCTACGGCGCACAGCGCTTGCTTGGCCGCAACGCCCTGGCTCGGGAGTTTTCCGCAAAAGACATTTCGCCTGATTTCAAGGTGAATGGCACGCATCGACCCGACACGCCGGAATACGAAGCGCTGCTCGCCGACAACTTCGCCGGCTGGCGCCTGCCGGTCGATGGCCTCGTGGTCAATCCTTTGACCCTGTCGCTCGCCGACCTGCGCGCCGCGCCGCAGCGCGCTCAGATTACGCGACATGACTGCGTCGAAGGCTGGAGCGCCATTGGGCAGTGGCAGGGACCGCCGCTCGCGGAAATCCTGAAGCGCGCCGTTCCTGCTCCCGGCGGCGCGTTTCGTGGTGATTCATTGCGCCGACATCTATGAGCGCGCCGCCGATGGGACCGGCCAATATTATGAAAGCATCGATCTGGTCGACGCCTTTCATCCGCAGACCATCCTCGCGCACAGCCTCAATGGCGAAGCCTTGACGGTCGGCCATGGCGCCCCGCTGCGGCTGCGCGTCGAAAGACAGCTGGGCTACAAGCACGCCAAATATGTCATGCGCATCGAACTGGTCGAGAGGCTCGACGGCATCGGCCGCGGCAAGGGCGGTTTTTGGCCCGATCGCGGCTACGAATGGTATGCGGGAATTTAACCAGCCGGAGCGTCTGAGGCATTGTCACGCATTTGGTCGAGGAGACTCCTGTCCCATGACATTCGTCGCAACCTCAGTCATGAAAACGCTCGATGTCCTGTCGACGCTATTCGTGTTCGTCCTGTTTTGCTGTGTGCTGCTCGCCGTCGGCGTTTTCCTGCTCGACCGGATGCAAAGCCGCGACGCGATTTTGCGGAATTACCCGCTCATCGGGCATATGCGATATGTTTTCAGCGCCCTGGGCGAATTCTTCCGCCAATATTTTTTCGCCATGGACCGCGAAGAACTTCCCTTCAACCGGGCGGAGCGTAACTGGATCGACAGCGCTTCCAAAAATTGCGACTCCACCGTCGCCTTCGGTTCAACAAAATATATCAAGGAGGTCGGCGACGCACGATTTTCGTGAACTGCCCCTATCCAACCCTCGAAAAGGATATCGAACCCACCCCGCATTTCACCATCGGGCGCGATACGCCGAACCCCTATGAGGCGCAGATCGTTTTTCAACATTTCCGGCATGAGCTTTGGCGCGCTCTCGGCCCCCGCCGTGCTGGCGCTCTCGAAGGGCGCCAAGATCGGCCGGTTGCTGGCTGAACACCGGCGAGGGCGGCCTTTCGCCTCACCATCTCGCGGGAGGCGCAGACATCGTCTTCCAGATTGGCACCGCCAAATACGGCGTCCGCAATGACGACGGGAGCCTGAACGAGGCGCGGCTGCGCGACGTGGCGGAATTGCCGCAAGTGAAAATGTTCGAGATCAAGCTTTCGCAGGGCGCCAAGCCCGGCAAGGGCGGCATCCTGCCCGGCGTCAAAGTGACTGCGGAGATCGCGGCGATCCGGGGAATTCCGATCGGCGCGGATTCGATCAGCCCCAATCGTCACCCTGAAATCAACAACAACGAACAGCTGCTCGATTTCATCGAGCGGGTCAAAGAAGTCACCCGCAAACCCGTGGGCGTGAAAGCCGTTGATCGGCGCCTATGGCTGGCTCGACGACCTGATGGTCCAAATCCGGCAACGGGGCGTTGGGCCGGACTTTTTCACGCTGGACTCCGGCGACGGGGGAACCGGCGCCGCCCCGATGGCGCTGATGGACAATGTCGGCCTTTCCATCCGGGAATCCTTGCCGCTGGTGCGGGACATCATCAAGAAGCACGGTCTGGCGGAGCGCATCCCCATCATCGCCTCCGGCAAGCTCACGACGCCGGCCGAGGTCGCCTGGGCGCTGTGCGCGGGCGCGACCTTTGTCAATTCGGCGCGCGGCTTCATGTTCGCGCTCGGCTGCATCCAATCGCTCAAATGCAACAAGAACACCTGCCCGACTGGCATAACCACACACGACAGGCGATTGCAGAAGGGCCTCGACCCCACTGACAAAGCTGTGCGGGTCGCCAATTACTGCCGCAACATGCGGCATGATGTGGAGGTGATCGCGCATAGTTGCGGCGTGCCGCATCCTCGGCGGCTCAAGCGCTTTCATGTGCGCATCGTCGGCCCGGACGGCATTTCCAGACCGTTGAACGAACTGTTTCCGACCGATGACCCAGCCGATTCCAGCGCGGCGGGGGCGCGTGGGCTGATTGGCTGATGATCCTTGTCGGCGACCGGGCAAGACGCGAGATCAAACATAGCATCGTTCGGAACGACTCCCGGCGCCTGACAAGCTGCGCAAGAGGACTGGAATCTGAGCAAGGAGCCGCACATGATCAAATTTTATTTTCATCCCACGCCCAATCCCGCGAAAGTCGCCCTCTTTCTCGAAGAGAGCGGGCTGCCCTATGAGACGATCCCTATCGACACCAGAAAAGGCGAACAGCACACGCCAGGCTTCCGAGCCATCAACCCCAACGGCAAGGTTCCGGCCATCGTCGACACGGACGGCCCAGGCGGCAAGGAAACGCGCGTCTTCGACTCCACGGCGATCCTGCTCTACCTCGCCGAAAAGACCGGCAAGTTTCTCGGCGCTCCGGAAGATCGGCCGGAGCTGCTGTCCTGGCTCCTGTTCCTCGCCTCGGGTCTCGGACCGTTCTCAGGCCAGGCCGTTCACTTCCAATTCGCCGCGCCGGAAGGTCTCGACTATGCGGTGAACCGCTACCGGCGCGAGGCCGAACGCCACTACCAGGTTCTCAACGACCATCTCGCAAGGGCGGAAGTTCATCGTCGGCGAGCGCCTATACGATCGCCGATATGTCCGCCTGGGGCTGGCTCGACCGGGCCTCGCGCGTACGCAAGGGCGCCGAGGATCCGCTTGGTCCCTATCCGAATCTCAAGCGTCTCTTTGAGACGGTCGACGCAAGACCGGCGGTCGCGCGGGCGCGCGAAGTCGGCAAGGACCATCCGTTCAAGCAGGACATTGACGAAGAGGCCAGTCGGGCGCTCTTCCCATCCAACTATCCGGCCGCCTGAGCGGACATCGATCGATGACGGAGATGAACATGACGGAATCGCCTGACTATACGCCGCCGAAGGTCTGGACATGGACCGAGCCCAGCGGTGGCGCCTTCGCGAATATCAACCGACCGATCGCCGGCCCAACGCATGAGAAGGAGCTGCCAGTCGGCCAGCATCCGCTCCAGCTCTACTCGCTCGCCACGCCGAACGGCGTAAAAGTCACGATCATGCTGGAGGAGTTGCTGGCGCTTGGTCACAGCGGCGCCGAATATGACGCCTGGCTGATCAAGATCGGAGATGGCGATCAGTTCGGCGACGGTTTCGTCGATATCAACCCGAACTCAAAGATTCCGGCGCTGCTGGACCGCAGTGGGCCCAAGCCGATCCGTGTGTTCGAGTCCGGCTCGATTCTGCTGTATCTGGCCGAAAAATTCGACGCCTTCCTGCCGAAGGACATCGCGGCCCGCACCGAGACGCTGAACTGGCTGTTCTGGCAGATGGGCAGCGCGCCCTATCTCGGCGGCGGTTTCGGCCACTTCTATGCCTATGCACCGACCAAGATCGAATATGCGATCAACCGCTTCGCCATGGAGGTGAAGCGGCAGCTCGATGTGCTCGACCGACGTCTGGCCGAGAACGAATACATCGCGGGGCGACGCTTACACGATCGCCGACATCGCGATCTTCCCATGGTATGGCGGGCTGGTGAAGGGATGGCTCTACGGCGCGGCCGAATTTCTGAGCGTCCAGGATTACAAACACATGCAGCGATGGGCCGACATGCTCCTCGCACGGCCGGCCGTGCAGCGCGGACGCATTGTCAACCGAAACTTTGGAGAGCCATCGAGCCAATTGCATGAACGGCATGGCGCCGGCGACTTCGAAACAAAAACGCAGGACAAGATCGAGCCAGGTTCGTAAGCGCCGTTGCGGATACTCAATGGCCGCTCTGACCCGTCGATGTCGATCGAGAAAGGTGACTCCGTGTCAAGACTGCTGGTCAAGGGCGCGTGGCGCACTGATGCCGACGGGGCGGTGGCCCTTGCTGGGCAGCGCGCTGCCATCGTGAATATCGCGATGGTGGAAATGCGCACGCGCTGAATACGTGAACAGCGCGCGCGTGTACTGTCGAGAGCTGCTGACCCCGAGGCCAAGCCATGTTGACACGGCAAATGGCGGCGTCACGCTCTCGCCCATCCGACGAGATACATCCGGCATGTCTCTGTCGGCCGTAGCGACCGAGCGCGCCGGGCGTCAGCGCGTGGGACAGAATCCGAAGACCCGTTCCTGGCAATCCTGAGACACGCTGTTGGGTTGATAAAGGCCTTGGAAACTGGTCGGGTCAGGCGTCGTAGCATGGCTTTGGCGCACGATTCCGGCGCCGCCACGGTGGTGGCGGTGGACGGAATTGGCACTGGCTCCGGTGGAAGCAAATCCGGCGGCGGCAAGGGCGGCGATAGCGAACAGCGTCTTCATTTTTCAGTCCTCTCTTTGGTTCCAGTCCGGGGCGCCTGCAAAGCGCTTCCATCGACTGTCGATACGGCCAATACGAGCAACCGCCGCCAAATGTTACGGACGAAATCGCGCCGGACGGCGAAAGCGCGTCGCACTCCGAAAGACCGCCCGCGACGTAACCTTTCGTTTCTCGCACACATGCCCGCAGACGAGGCGCAACCTGTGTGGTGCGATCCGGCGCAGTGATCTTGGGGCTCCCGGACCCAAATGTTCACTGTTGAGAGATGAAAGGGGGTTCGGCAACGCCGCCGCCACGCCGACGCTGGCGGCTCCGTCGGGCGCCCGTTGATGGGTCGCTCCGAGCGCCTCGACGAATAGTCGCAGCGACGTGCAAGGAAATTTCATGGAACGCGACGGGCTTTGCACGGACCTCCGACATGATCCACGCCATGTCGTCCAACGAGATATCCTCCGGCCCCATCGGAATGCTATTGACTCCCATCCACGACGGGTCGAGCAAAAGTTTTCGAGGCTGCGGTCGCCACGCCGTCCGGCGGTGGCCAGGAGCCACGACTGAACCGGCCGGGGTTTTTCAAACACATTCGCCCGGGGGTCGCAAGATCAGGCGCGCGGCAAGATGTCTGCAAGATAGGCTACGATCGCCCGCGCCGATGGCTTGGCGGCGCGGCCGCTTGTGAACACGGCATGGACATCCACGGAGCCCAGATCCCATTCGGGCAGGACCTGCACGAGGGCGCCGCTTTCGAACTCGCGCCTGAAGGCCGGCAAGGTCGTCAAAACGATGCCCATGCCTTCGACCGCGGCCAAATATGCGCCTTGCAGGACGGTAATCCTCAACCGTCCCTCAAGGCGGACCGAAGCGGTCGTTCCCCCTTTGCGGAACGTCCAATCCCCGACGCCCTGTGGACCGACAATGATCGCGTGGGCCGCCAGGTCGGCCGGCACATTCAGGGCTGGAGCCGTCCTCAGATAGCTTGGGGCGGCGGCGAGCGCGCGCGGCCAGCTGACCAGCTTGCGGGCGGTCGCCGTCGAGTCAGTCGAGCGCTCCGAAGCGAAAGGCGACGTCGACCCCCTCCTTGACCAGGTCCTGTTTTTGGTCATCCATCAGCAGGTCGACCTGCAACGCCGGATGCTTGTCGAGGAAGGGCTTCAGGTGCGGGATCACGATGCGGGCCGCCAGACTGGTGCCGATGCCAATGCGCAGCGTGCCCCGCAATTCTTCCGATTGGCGGGCCATTTGTTCGGCTTCATCGAGTTCGGCCAGGATCGGTTCGATCCGACCGAGAAAATCGGCGCCGGCGTCGGTCACGGTGACCGCCCGCGTCGAACGAACAAGAAGCGACGCCCCGAGTTCACGCTCCAGCGTGGCGATCGTGCGCGACACCGTGGATTGGGGCACGCCGAGTTCCCGGCCGGCGGCGGAAAAACTGCCGCGACGCGCGACGCGGATAAACATTCGAAGGGCGTCGAGGTGGTCACTCATAGCAGAAATGGATAACTCAAAGCCGCCCAGCCTGGCTAGTCCGTCGAGGCAAAACGGTTGATTTTCCTGTCATCGCGCTGGTCGCGACCAACAGGAGATCAACGATGACCCTTCAGGAAACCCTCGCCTCAATCGCAAAATCCGGTCTGCCGCTGCAAGGCAAGCTCGATGCGCTGAAATCCGAATTCGAAGCCTTCGCCCCGCCCGCGGCGGTCGAGGTGCATGCACCGCGCCACCGAAGACCTGATTGCATCGGGCGCCCAGAACCGGGCGCTGAAAGCCGGGGACCTCGCGCCGGCCTTCACCCTTCCCGATGCTGACGGCAATCCCGTATCTTCCAAGGCGCTGCTCGCCAAAGGGCCGCTCGTGCTCACTTTCTATCGCGGCGCCTGGTGTCCCTATTGCAACTTCGACCTGAGCGCGCTGGAAGAAGCCCGCACGGAAATCGAGGCGCGCGGCGCCAGCCTGGTCGCGATCTCGCAGCAGACGGCGCCCAACAGCCGCAAATCGCAGCGTCAGAATGGACTCGGGTTCCCGATCCTGGGCGATCATGGCGGCGAAATCGCAGCCCAGTTCGGCTTGCGCTGGACCTTGCCTGACGATCTGCGCGAGGTCCAGAAAGCGCTCGGCGCCGATCTGACGAAGTTCAACGGCGAGGACAGCTGGACCCTGCCGATGCCCGCCCGTTATGTCATCGCGCAGGATGGCACGATCGCTTTCGCCGAGGTGAACGCCGACTATACAAGGCGGCCCGAGCCTTCCGCCATCTTCCCGGTCCTCGAACAACTGGGCCGCCGGCAGGTCGCGTAATTTCTTTCGCTCATCAGCTCCAATCGGATCGATCTTCAGCGCGAAAACGCGCCGAAGATCTGGTCCGCCAATTGGAGACGCCCCAAAAAAATTTCTTTCTGGAGGTCGGGACGATGGACATTGACACTAGCGCGCTTTTCGCGCCGATCGTTATAAACGGCCATAACGTGAAGAACCGCCTCGCCGTCGCGCCGATGACGCGCATCTCCGCGACCGAGGATGGCCGGGCGACCGAGACGATGACCCGCTACTACGAGCGTTTCGCGCGGGGCGGCTTCGGGACGGTCACCACCGAGGGCATTTACACCGATCAGGCGTTCTCGCAGGGCTACGTCCATCAGCCCGGCATGACCGACGAGGCGCAGGCCAATGCCTGGAAGCCGGTCGTCAGCGGCATCAAGGCGCATGGCGCGCTCGCCATCGCCCAGATTGATGCATGCCGGCGCGCATCAGCCAGGGCAATCGCTTTCGCGACGCCACGGTAGGGCCGTCCGCGATCCAGCCGAAGGGCGAGCAGATGACGTTCTATCACGGCAAGGGCCGCTACGCTCTGCCGGCCGCGATGACGGAGGCGCAGATCGCCGACGCCATCAACGGCTTCGCCGAATCGGCGGAGCGCGCAATCGAGGTCGCCGGGTTTGACGCCATCGAAATCCATGGCGCCAATGGATATCTTCTCGACCAGTTCCTGACCGACTACGCCAACACCAGAACGGATCGGTGGGGCGGCGCCACGGAGAACCGCGTGCGATTGATCCTCGAAACCTTCAAGGCGGTGCGTGCGAAGGTCGGCGCCAAGACGCCGGTTGGCGTCCGCATCTCTCAAGGCAAGGTGAACGACTACCAGTCACAAGTGGGCCGATGCGGAGCGCGACGCGGAAATCATCTTCGGCAGCCTCGCCGATGCCGGCGCGGACTTCATCCATGTGACCGAGTTCGAGGCGTGGAAGCCCGCATTTCGCCGGGGCGGCCCATCATTGATGCGCCTCGCCAAGCGCTACGCACCCAAAGCGCGATCTTTGCCAATGGCAGTCTGCACAATATCGAGCAGGCGGTGGCTGCGCTGGACGACGGCGCCGATATCGTCACCATCGCCCGAGGGGCACTGGCGAATCCCGACTTGCCCAAGCGTTTGTCCGATCGAAGGCATCCTCAACGACTTCGATCCGGCGATCCTGGGTCCTATCGCCAACATCAAGGACACTGAGCTGGTGTTATGAAGCCAGGACAACGGGTTTATGGCTCGATCCCGGATTTCGCCCCTTAAATCGCGTCGAAGCTCCGTCGATCTGCGACCTTCTCTCGTCGCACATAATTGGCTGCCACAATGGCGGCGGCGATGCCCGAGGCGGCTCCGACCGCAAGCGCCCAGCGCGGTCCGAAACGGTCGGCGACCCAGCCGACAACGGGTGCCCCCAGTGGCGTTCCGCCAAGGGCGATGGCCACGCGGATCGCCATCACGCGCCCCCGCATCTCCGGCTCGGTCGAAAGCTGCATCAAACTGTTGGTGGCGTTGCTGAAAACAAGCGCCGCCGCGCCGATGACGATGAGACTGCCGGCGAAGGTCCAGTAGCCCGGAGCGGCGGCGGCCAGCGCGAAGCCGAGCCCGAAGATCGCGGGGGCGACCGACAAGGTCCGAAATTCCGGCTTCCTTGACCCTGCGGCGAGCAGGGCGCCGCCTGTCGCCCCAGCGGCCATGATCGACGACAAAACCCCATATCCCCCCCCATTGGCGTGAAAGACCGAGGCCGCCATCGTCGAGATGAAAATCGGAAAATTCCATCCGAAGGCGCCGATCAAGGCGAGCATGATCGCGATCGCCAGCAGGTCGCGTCGCCCCCATGCTTCCGCACCCAGATTATTCTCGCAACCTCCGCGCAGGACAAGACGACCCAGGGAGCGACGCAGTCAGACTGGGAATCCTCGAAATTCGACCCACGATTAATCCGGGCGATCCTCTTTTGGCGCCGTCGTTTTCGTCGCCGTAGCAGTTGCGCCGGGCTCAACCGCCCCCCTCCGTCCCTGTCCGGAGTAACATGGGGCGATCGACGACGAGGCGCGCGCCCCATGCATTGTTTAGGCTCGGCTTCAGCAATGCGAAATTGTAGAAGAAATCGACCAGGACCTTTAGATCCGTAACCACGGCCGTACATTGATTTCCAGGTCCACCTCCAACATGGGGAGCACGACGTGGAAGCCATCTCACTCGCCGCCTTGTCGAAAGCGCAGGAAGCAGAAGTCCGGCGCAAGCGGCGCGACATCGGCCGCAACCTCCTTTCCGCACTCACAATCCGCGGCGTTTTCAACGAAATCGATAACGACGAAGCCCTCGCGATGGGTATCGCCGAGTGGATCTTGGTCGAGATCGTCGCCAAGGGCGGAATTGAGCGGCTGCGGCGCCGTGGCCGAGAGTTGATCATCGGATACAGCGCGACGGAAATCGCGCGCCAGGCCGAGGCCGACGCGCTCAAACGCGACAAGGCCGAGAAGAAGGCGATCGCCGAACGGGCGAGGCAGTCCCGCGCCCTCGCGACCGTCTGGGGAATGCCGACGTCTCGACGACGCAAGCCAATTCGAAGGATGCCCTGACCAGGGCCTTCGCGTCGGAAACCCTCGTCGAACCGGCGTCGATAACGCTGACCAGTCCCTCTGCCGCCGCCAATGTAGCCGTCAAGCCGACCGACGCGGCCACAGTTGAAGCCCCTAAAACTTCCTGTCAGGACGGCGTCGAATCGGCGGCGGCCGAGGATCCGGCCCCGTCGAGCGGTGTCAACGCCGCCGCCTCAGCCCCGCCGGAGCCCGAAATCGATAGGGCTAGCCCTGCCGAAGACGCGGCCAGGACAGGCGGAACGACGTTGTCGACCAAGCCGCACGAACCGGATGTTCCGCACGAGGAGAACGTGCCGGCTGTCGTTGAACCGGGCTCCATCCGCGGCGAAAACAGCATGGAGCTCAATGGAAGCGCTGTATCCGGGCCGTTGAGAGACGTCCGCAGCCGGAGGCCGTTCGGCCGGCCGGGCATCGCGCCACCGGCGACGGCGCACCAGGGCTGATGTAAGCGTTGAGCCAAGGGGGCCTCGTCATGGCAGGCAATTCCAAGAAGCCCTCCAGGAGCGCCGATACGATCGCAGACTATGCGAGCCGTTTTTCTGGTTTCCAGGTGCGCTGTCTCCGAGAAACCGGCACGGCGGACCCGACGTCTTTGGCTTCTTGGCTGGTGCGCGGAAAGGATCGGCGAAAGGCCGTGACTTGGCGAACATACAAGAGCGCCGCGATCGCCGGCTTCGAAGGTAGAATTGCCAGCGAAGCGCCTGACGCGGCCGATTGCCATGAGGCGATCGCCTTCCTCCAAGGGATCCCGCAGACGGGATGCGCTCGAAGTTCGAAGGAAACGTCGGCCACCAAAGCCGAGCGCTTCCGCGCAAAGGATCAGACCAAAATTTTCCGGGCGCTTGCGTGCAGCTCGTCGAAACACGCCCCTGCATTACGGCAACTTCTCGACGCCGGTCTGATCGCGGGTCTGCGTCCTTGCGAGTGGTGGCGCGCGCATCTTGCGCCGCCGGAAGCAGGCTATGTCGCCAAGCTCATCGTCTTGAATGCGAAACACAGCAATGGCCGCGCCCATGGCGAAACCCGGACTCTCCGGTGGAAGAACCTGACACCCGAGAAGATTGCGGCCCTGGAGGCTGTGACGGCGCAGGCGGCGTCTTTTCCTTCGAGGAAGGCGTATAAGGCCTACATCGACGTTCTCGGGGACGTGCTGCACGACATCGAACGGGCCGTTTTTCCACGTCGATCTTCGCATATAACCATCTCCACCTGCCGGCACGAATTTGCCGCCATGGCCAAGGTGATCTTCCTGCCCGAGGAGGTTGCCGCCCTGATGGGGCATGCGGTCGACGAGACCGCGCACGTCCATTACGGCCGCACGAAAGGACGCGGAGCGCCTCATCCCGCCGCGCTTTTCATGCCGACGCCCGACCCGGCTGAAGTGGCCCGCGTGCGGCGCACGCTTGAAGACGGGCTGCATGAGGCGCGGGCGATCGCGGCGCGCCGCGCGACGTCGCACTACGCCCCTGCTGCGGAAGTCGCCTGGCTCGACAAAGACGACGTTTCCGCCCCCGCGATCCATGACGAGGCGGATCCTTCTCAACAATCGATGGAGTTGTTCGTTCACAAACCTGATCTGGCGCCGGAGCCGGTCGGCTGGTCCGAAGAGGCGATGGCGAGCGCGTCCTTGTCCTCCACGCAATCCGGAGGCGCCGCGCCGGAAGACATCGACCTTCGGGCGGATCTTCGCTTGCTCGCCGACGACGATTTCCCGGTTCCCAAACCGCCCAAAAACTCTACCGAGCAGTTGCGGCGGGTCGCACTGGAAAGCGCCCGCCTGCGCGCAGAGACCGAAAAATTTATGGCCCCCGTCATCGAGACGCTGGAAAATTTCCTGCTCCACGCGAAAGCAGTCGGAGCCAGAGACAAACCGAATGCTGACGATCCGACCAGGGGCGAGGACAGGAATTCAGACGAGGAATTTCCTCGGACCTGATCGGCCGGGTTTGTTAGAGCGCAGCGATGTTGGGAACCCGCACGCCGCGATAGTGTCGAATCATCGAAGCCGGCACCGCAACCTACGAGACCAACGGAATTTTGCTGTCTCCCGAAAGATGGCGCCACCCGAAAAAGTGATGCAAATCGGGTGGGATGGGCGCCGACGGGAGTTGAAAGCCAGATCGATGCCCGCAGGATCGTGTCGCCCGGGCGTTGGCGCCACGTCGACATTACCCGTAAACACCTTTGAAATGAGGAGCAGCCGAAAGCCGCGCTGGGCTCGCTGCATGACGCCGAGGATCATTCGGGTAGTTCCACGCCAGGCATTGAACACCATGGTCTCGCCGGGAAGGCGTCGATCTGAAGGCGATGCCACGCGAGTTCACGCGTCCCCATAATGGAACAAGGTGACGATCACAGTCCGATTGGGTGAACGCCAATGCGCATAGGTCGTCGGAACGAGGCCAAACATCAGTTTTCCAAAAAAAAACACGCCGCCGGCTAACGCCCGCGGCGTGAAATCCACCCATCGATCACCGCGCCCAGTTTTGCCAGAAATCGCTCCGCCGGGCCCCGCCGATTTTCGATCAGTTCCACCAATCTAGCGCGGCTGTCATCGCCTAACAGCATGAGCTCCGGCGGCAAATCGCGCAGCAGGGCTTCGGCGGACATCGTCAGGAGCCGCCGAACGAGCGCCCTTTCGGCCCTGCGCCCGCCGTCGATAACCCAATCGATCCGCGCCAAAAGGCGTCGCCTACGCAACGGAAAACCCGAGCACCGCCGAGAACTGCTGGAGGATGGCGCCGACCCAGACGACCACCTTCCGCTGGACGGCCTGAGCGGAGACGCGGTCGAGCGGCTTCCCGTTCCTGTCGGGCCAGCAGGTCCGCAAATCGGACGCGTCTTTTTCGACCGCGGCCTGCATGCTCAGCCCGGACCGATCGAGCGGCTGCCAGATGTCGTCATGCAGCCGCGGGATGCGCGCCACGCTGACGAATTCGCGCAACGCGTTCGCCCTCTCGGGATCAATGCCGACGGCTTCCCATTCGATCCGGTCGAAATCGACGTCGCCGTTGCGGTCGTTGGCGACCCAGATCAAGCGCGCATCGGGCAGAGCGATGCGCGCCGCTTCGGTGGTTTCGATTAACATGCGCAAGCCATCGCGCTGCGCGGTCGACACCAGCAGGACGTTCAGGCGACCGCCCTTGGCGGCGACGAACTTGTCGAAATTGACTTCGGCGCTCCACCGCAAAGTCACGCGGTGCCAGGTAGCGGCCGTGTCCATCACGAGATCGGCGCCATCAGCGGAACAGAGGTCTGTGGCGTCCAAAACTGGCGAAAATGTCCGGAGCAGGACCAGCGGATCGTCTTCGAACATATTGAGCACGTCGATGTCGATCGACGCGACCCGGTCGGGGCCGAGCTTCAAGGCGAGCTTCTCCTGAACGTCGGCGGAAATGGCGCGAACGGAGCGCTGGCCGGCGAGGGACGTGAGAACGAGCGCTTCCGCGGTCAAGGATTTGCCCTGAGCTCCTGCGCCGCTGAGGATCAGGGAAGCTTCGAACTGCGGCTGCTGCTTGGCGATGGTGGCGATGTCGGCCATTGAAAGTGGTCTCCTGGGGCAGAATCGCCCCATACACAATCTGAACGACTCGCCGTCAGAACCATGATGCAAACCTTTTGCTGGAAATTGTTGGTTTTGCTTGGATTTCGTTGGTTTTTATTGGCTTTGATTGGCAACCCTGTAATTCGCATAGCTTCATTGGCAATGATTGGCGCCTTTGCTGTAGGTGAGTTGATTTCATTGGTTTTAATTGGAATTAGCGTAATTTCGTTGTGTTTAATTTGATTTATTTGGAATTTATTGGTTTTCGGTGGACTTCATTGGCAGTAACCCGCATGCGTTGGGTTTAGCTGTGGTTCATTGGGTTTCGTTGGTTTTTTTTGCATTTTATTGACGCTCTGTTTCGACGGCGGCGCCGGCCTGATGCGGGATCAATTCACGTTCGTGAACTTGACCGCCGCCTCTACCGCCCTCCAGCAATCGTCGTAGTTTTCCGCCTGCGCGGCTTTTCTTAGGTCTAGGACAGCAGCCGGACGACCGCTTGCGCGCGCCAAAAAGGGCTTGGAGCTCACAGCATCGCCCATCGAAAGTCGACGGTTAAGCTCGGCCAAGGAGGAGGCGAACTCGACATCGATAAAACTCGAAACATCCCCGCCTGCATGGTCGCCGACGAAGGCCACATCGCTCAGTTTTGCAGCGACCGCCAGATGCGCCGCCCGCGAATTCCAGGCGCCCAACATCGTCCAGATGGTCGCATCGGCAACCGGTTTGTCGCTTGCGCCGACCAGGAGTTCTGGGTCGCGAAGCCAAATCACCAAAGATTGGACACATTCGACGTCCGCTCCCGCGACGACATGGCGCTCGTTTTCCCAAAGCGCATCGCACAGGTCGACGATCAACGCCCCATCCGGATCAGCCTGCGTCCAGGAATGGATCGTCCGACGCCCCGGGTTCTGGCGATCGGCGTCCGTGAGCGCGCGCGCGACGGCGGCGCAGACATTTTCGACATATTCGTGAAACTCCGCCGACCCGGGCTGGATCATTTCTGCAAGGCGCATCCGGAGTTTGGCCGACCGATTCTCGTCGCCCTCCGGTAGATCGGCAAAGAAATATGCGGACGCCACCGCGCGGACTCTGGCCCATGTCCGCAGCGCCAAAAGATGCGGTTCGTCCCTGGAAGGACGCAATTCGGACTCGAGAACCGCCGTTGCGATGGGCGCATCAGCCGGAAGCACCCTTGTGGCGCCTGCCGGCCAATATCCCGGCCCCCATTCGTCGAGCATGGTGCGGGTCACCCGCGCGAAGTCGATTTCAGAATAGGGCGGCAAGCCCGCGAGCGCCTGATAGACTTCAATGCACGTGTTTTCAGGAACCGTGATCGCTTCGCCCCTCGCCGCACGGACCGCCAAATCCTCGATCGCCTTCAATTGACGAATGACCGTCGCGATGCGGGGCGATTTTGCCGCGGCCCGCACCCGCATCTGGTCGCGCTGCGCGAGACATTCGATCGCCAAGATCTTGGATTCAAGATCGACAATCTTATCGGAGCGCGAAAGGCTGCACTTCGCCAATTCGGCGCGCAAATCCCTTATCAGGCTTGGTCGAAGACGGCCTTTCACTAGCGAAACCGGCGTTTGGCGAGACGGTTGATCTTCTCCTTCTGCATCTCGGCGTCGGCCATCACGTCGTTCAATTTCTCGACAGCCGGGTGGATAACCTTATCCGCCGCGATGTCAGGCGTTGGGGTTGGCGTTGGCGCCGACACGGGCGCAGTCGCTTGCGGTTTGGCGGCGGCCGCGGCGGATTTCGCGCGAGGCTCGATTCTGGGCGGGGCGGAGGCGGCTCCCGCGTCCCGATTGGCTTTACGAAATGTTTCCATCAATACGGCCGCCGAGGGCGCCTTCTTCTGGCGATCTGTCAGGCCTTGGTTTTCGAGATAAGTGGCGATTTGCTTGAAAGTGAATCCGTTGTCCCGAAGCGTGCGGAAAGCCGGCAGATTGTTTCTGACCAGCGTCGTCAGCATCGGGCCGCCGAGTTTGCTGGCGCCCGCCTTCAGCACCGGCCCCAACAATTCCGCCAGTTCATCATCGTCCACGGCACCAACCCTCGCAAATTTTGCCCCTTCGCTAGGATTGTCAGAGATTCGTTTGATTGCAACCGGCGGTTAAACTCTAAAGTTAAGCTCGTGTTCTGCGCGCTGGAGGCGATGCCCCTCCACTGCCGGCTGCTGTTTTTGAAAGAAATATTCTTGTGCTTCCGCGCCCGGCGAGCGCCTTCGGCCCAAAAATTCGTTGGGCGCCCTTGGGGGCAGGCGCAGCTGAGGCGCTTTTAGGCCTCGGCCGCCTCCAATTCCTTCTGGATCATTTCGAGCACGCCAATGCGCTGAAGCTCGCCGCGATCTGCGCGCTTTTTCGCGTCGAGCAAAATCTCGGAGACCTTTTTAACTGTCGGGTCGGAGACGGAGATCGCATTGATCATGCGCGCGATGCCGAGCGAAAGGGTCTGTGCGCCGTAGGTCAGGCGAGCCTTTCCTTTGCTCTTCGTCGCGTGCCCCATGGCCATATGCCGGGCGCGTTCCGCCAGTTGGCCTACCTCGTCGAGCCGTTGCGCGAACCAGTGCCGCGCCGAATACAAGGTGACGCCGTTGCGCGTGAATTTGAATTTCACCTTGATGTATTGCCAGGATTTGGAGAGCGCGTGGCCGTGTTTGATCTCGCCGGTGGTTTTCACCAAAGGCGCCCATTCGGGAAACAGCCGGTCGTGGCCGGCCGCCATCAAAATGTCGCGGCGCTCGACGAGCCCGAGTTCGATCACCAGCGGCAGCAACGGGACCATACGCCGGGAGGTCGACGTCTTCGCGTCTTTCAGCCGGTCCGTGAAGTCGAAGAACCAGACGACGCCCTCTTCGTCTTCGATCGAAATGAGGTCCGTGCACCGAACCTGCGCGATTTCCGCCGGGCGCATGCCGGTCACCAGGGCGAGGATATAGCCCCAATAGAGGAAGGTCTGCATGAAAAAACCGCCCGGATTCCAGATCCGCGACGGCGATTCGCATCCGGTGAACAACGGCAGACTTGCCAGTTTGAGCGCCTCTTCGGGAGAAAAGACATCGCGCGCCTCGGCCTCGGGATTGTTGGATTGGACATACTGAAATTTGTACGGGACTGCCGGCAGGGCGTCCTTTTGATAAAGCCAGTCGAAAAAGGTGTTTAGCGTCGTGTGGTAGCCGTTGCGGAGTGTGGTTTCCGACAACCGCTTGAGTCCTTTCCATCCGTGCTTCTCTGCGTAACGATACCGGTCGAGCAGAGATTTCCTGTGTGCTGCCGGGATTCCGGTTCTCTTGGGAATGTCGGCCAAACGCGCGTCGACCCTGTCGAGCTGGCGCTTGGTGATTTGCGCAACCGGCTCGTCGCCGACCATGGCGATGACGAAGGGAACGACCAGGCCGAAGCGCTCCCGAGCGCGGTCGTTCCCTAATCGTTTATTCTCCCGACGCAGAAACTTTTCGAGCGCCACCGACAGCGTGTCGGTCGGCTCGGGCAGGAATTCGTCGGGATCGGCCAGGTCGACGCCGGCAAGCAGGCCGGTCGACGACGCGCTGGTCGCTTTGTCGTTTTTCGGCGCCGGAACCGACTTTTCCTCTGCACGGATTTGGTCGCCGGCGAGGCTGACCGCTTCCGTCGCCTGGGCGAAATCGGCTTGAGGCGCGGCTTTGTTCGTGGGCTGCTGCGCGTCCGCCGGCGGCTCTTCGAATCTTCGACGGAATCGCGTCGGCCGGGATCCTAGACAGAAGCAGCCGCCTGCGCTCGGCCCGAGCATCGATCTCGACAGCTTCGTCATTGCGCCGGACCTGATCAAGCAGCGTCCGGCTGTTCAAGGCGGCCGACTCGGACGCCAGGGCGACGAACTCGGGCCGCGCAGACTGCGGCGCCGGCGCCTCCAGCGATTCCGCGGCGGCGAAGCCGTGCCTGTAGGCCTCGTCGGTGGTTTTGCGGAGGTGGGTCTTTTCGGCGGCCAGGTTCTGTTCGACGAAAGCTTTCCAGGGCGGGGTCAGCCCGGGGCAGATTTCGTCCGGCGCAAAGCTTGCGACGCGGCACTCGGTGATGAAGGTGCGGACATAATGCTCAAACGCGAGCCGCGCGGCCAGGACATCGGCGTCGAGCGGAAAGCCGCGGTCGAGATGGTCGCCGATCTGCCGCAGCAGCAGCGCGCCGCGCTCGATGAGGTCTGGATGGTCCTTGATGTCCACGATCCACGCCACGCACAGGGAAATCCGGCGCCGGGCGACGGCGTAGGCCGAGGCGCGCAACGCGGACCGGAACACGCGCGATTTCGTCTTCTTGCCGTCGAAGAACGGCATGCGCGCCCGGAGGTAATAGCGGCCTTCGAGGCGGTGAAGAAAGCTGATTCGAGCCAATGCCGATCTCCCAGAATGAGAGACGGCCCCAGGTCACGAGTCAAGAGCTTGACTCGCTACCCCAACATAACCCGTTGATTCTGGCTAATATTTTCCCGTCGAAACGAAAGTGGTAGCGGAGGAGGGACTCGAACCCCCGACCCCAGGATTATGATTCCCGTGCTCTAGCCAGCTGAGCTACCCCGCCACGTGAAGCGCCGTCGCCAGCGCCTCAAGTGGGCGGTCTATAGTCCGCCCGCGTCGGGATTGTCAAGGAACGCCGGTCGGGGAATGCCGAGCTATTTCAGCCGTTCGATCCGCGCCAGGGTGAAAAGCCCCAGCGGCGCGATTTTCCGCCGCTCGACGAGGCGCATGTCGGGCCGCGACGCGATCCAGTCGCCGAGAATGGCCCAGGGAAACTCCGGCCGCCAGCCGAGCGACGCCGATTTTTTTCCAAGCCAGCCTTCGATCCAGCCGATGACGCCGGATTCGGCGCCGACATGATTGACCAGCACGATCTCGCCGCCCGGCTTCACCACGCGCGCCAGCTCGTCCAGCGTCGCCTGGGGATCGGGAACCACGGTGAGCACATAGGGCGCGACCACCGAATCGAAATATTCGCCGGGAAAGGCGAGCCGCGTCGCATCCATCACGCAGAGGCCGGCGACCTGCCGAAGCTTTTCGCGGAACACCCGGGTCTGGGCGCGGCGCAGCATGGGTTCGGACAGGTCGACGCCGACGAGCTTCACATCGGGGCGGAACATGGGCAGCTCCAGGCCCGTGCCGACGCCGACATCGAGGATCAGGCCGCCCTGCCGCTGTGCGGCGGCGACGGCGGCGCGGCGGCCCGGCGCCATGACCAGCGTGAAGGCGAGGTCGTAGACCGGCGCCCAACGGGCATAGGCCTCCTCGACATGCGCGTTTTCCATCAGCGCAATTTCGGGACGCGCCTCGGTCATGCGCTTTTTTGCGCGCGGACGGAGGGCGATGCCGTCACGCCAACCGGTTCGGCGCAGCGGATGAAGCCGCCGCCCAGCACCCTCGCGCGCGGGCCGGCGCTCTCGTAAAAGACGCAAGCCTGTCCCGGCGCGACGCCGCTCTCGTCATCGACGAATTCGACGCTGATCTCGCCGTCCCGGATTTCCAGCAAGGCCGGCGCGGGCGGCCGGGTCGAGCGCACGCGCACGGCAATCTCCATGCCGGCCGCCGCGGACGACGTCGAAGTCGCCGGGGCCGATCCAGTTCACGTCGCGCAAAAAAACCCTTTTGGTCGCGAGCGCCGAGCGCGGCCCGACCGTCACCCGCGCATGGGCGGCGTCGATCTTCACCACGTAGAGCGGCTCGCCGGCGCTCGCTCCGGCCGAGCCGAGCCCGAGACCCTTCCGCTGGCCGATGGTGTAATGCATCACGCCGTTGTGGCGGCCGAGCACGCGCCCGTCGACATGGACGATCTCGCCGGGCGCGGCGGCCTGGGGCGCGAGACTCTTCGACAATGTCGCTGTAGCGGCCCGTCGGCACGAAGCAGATGTCCTGGCTGTCGGGCTTGTCGGCGATGGCGAGGCCGAAGCGGCGGGCGTGCTCGCGCACCTCCGGCTTGCTCATTTCGCCGAGGGAAAGCGCAGCAGCCGCAATTGCTCGCGCGTCGTGGCGAACAGGAAATAGCTCTGGTCGCGGTCGGCGTCCAGCGCGCGGAAAAGCGCGCGCTCCTCGCCGTCGGCGCGCGAGGAGATGTAATGGCCGGTCGCCAGCACGTCCGCGCCGAGATCGCGCGCCATGTCGAACAGGTCGACGAACTTGATCTGCTGGTTGCAGGTCACGCAGGGGATGGGCGTCTCGCCCTCGGCGTAGGATTGCGCGAAGGCGTCGATGACCTTGTTGCGGAAGCGGGTTCTCGTAATCGAGCACGTAATGCGGGATGCCGAGCTGGGCCGCAGCCTGGCGCGCGTCAAAGATATCCTGGCCGGCGCAGCACGAGCCGGGACGGTGCTCGGCCTCGCCCTGGTCGTAGAGCTGCATGGTGACGCCGACCACGTCATAGCCCTGCTCCTTGAGCAAGGCCGCGACGACCGAGGAATCGACCCCGCCCGACATGGCCACGACCACGCGGTGTCTTCGGCCGGCGGCTTGGGCAGGTCGAGGCTGTTGAGCTTTGGCGAAGCGGCGGCGTTCATGAATATAGATCTCGCGGACGGCCTCGGATGTCCCGCCTCCACGAACCGGCGATGAAGGCGGCTTGCGTGGACGGAAGGAGAAAGATGCGCCCCTTCGCGGGACGCTTCCTTTCAATAAGCACTCTTGCGCCGTTTTTCAACGGATTTGCCGTCGGCAAGCGCCGGGCATCGCCATGTCGCGGTCTCGCAAGCGACATGGTTAACGGAGGCCTCGGACCTGTGCCGAACAGGAACAAATAGCGCGCCGCTCAGGAATTGGCAATAAAATCGCCTTCAAACAACCACTTATGACGCAAATCAGCCTGCAATAGCTTAGGCGTTTTTTAAGCCGAGACAGATTTGGTTCAAATCGTAGTTAGGGTTCTCCGCGTAACGTGAGTATCAGAACATGACCGAGCCCCACCGCCCGAGGGTCAAATATGTCATCGGGCCCGATGGCAGTCCACTGACCATCGCCGATCTGCCGCCGCCCTCGACCAAAAGGTGGGTCATCCGCCGCAAGGCGGAAGTCGTCGCCGCCGTGCGCGGCGGACTGCTTTCGCTGGAGGAAGCCTGCAGCCGCTATACGCTGACCGTCGATGAATTCCTGTCCTGGCAGATGTCGATCGACCAGCATGGCCTCGCCGGCCTGCGGACCACGCGCATTCAACAATACCGCATGTAATCTTTCCGCCCCGCCAGCGCCGGCGTTCGCATTTGTCCAGTCCTTCGCGCCGGCCTGTCAGGGCCGGCGTTCGCTTTGGGTCAGGCCGGGCCGCGCGCAGTCGCCGGTCCCGGACTTTTCCTCGGCCAGACTGGTGATGGTGCTTGATCGCCTCGGCGAGGCGGCGCTTTTCGAAGCCCAGCACGATGGGAATCGCCAAGGCCAGCGGCAATCAGCAGATAGAGCAGGCGGAACAGCAGCAGCGCCGCGAGCACGCTGTCCTGCGGCGCGCCGGGCATGCTTTTGAGAAAAACCAGCTCGAACACGCCGAGCCCGCCCGGCGCATTGGAGGCCAGCGCGGCGGAAAAGGAAAAGATGAACACCGCCAGCACGACCAGAAAGCCGGGATTGCCGCTTCCGGCAGCAAGGCGAAATAGATGATGCCGGCAGCGCCGATGATTTCGGCCGGCGCCGCGATCATCTGGCGCAACGACGATGCCCCAGCGCGGATATTCGATCCGCGCGCCGAGAAGCGACAGGACGGCAGGCGCAACAGCCGAACCGACCGAATAAAGCACGACCGCCGAAGATGCAGGCGGCGCCGATGATCCGCGCCGTCGCCGCATTGGTGAGGAATTCGGGCAGCAATTCGCCGAGCTGGGCAAGCGCGTGCGGATCGCAGCACTCAGCACACAGCCCGCCGACCAACACCTCGCCGAGCACGAAAGTCAGCGAGCAGTCACCGCCACCAGCACCGCGATCTGCGCGGCGGTCAGGCCTTTCGACGTGTAGCCGCGATAGCGCACCATGGCGCCGGAAACCACCGAAGCGCCGATATTGTGCGACAGGGCGTAGGTGGTGAAGGAGCAGGCGGCGATGAAGCGCCAGGAAATGTTGGCCACGCCGAGATGCAGCAGCGCGATGCGATCGTAAAAGGCCAGTGCGACATAGGCGACCAGCGTGCAGAAAAGCGCGATCAGGTAATTGCCCGGCGGTATCGCGCGAAAAGCGGCGATCAGGTGGGGGCCGAGCGACTGGCCGCGAAATTCGCGAAACAGCAGCCAGAACGAAACCAGGACGGCGCAGAAACCGATCGCGGGCCAGATGTAATCGAGATTGCGTTTGATGAAATTCATCCGGGCCCTGCAATGCTCCGACGGCGTCGGACGCTGGCGCCCGCCGGGCGATCCCGCTTGATCGCGTGGCAGTCCAGTGTCCCTGCTTTCGCTGCGTCTCTGCGAAAAACCGGGCGCCCGGCTTTTCCGCACAAATCGCTTGTTTGGCGTCAGCTCACGCCTCCTTTGCAACAGGCGGCGTGCAAGCGCAAGCCCGGAACTTTGTCCGGGCCTGCTCAGATTGCGTTTTGCTGCAGGATGGAAGTCGACGCGCCCCGCAACAATGAAAATGCTGAGGCCGGGCGACTAGGCTTTGGCGATTCAGGCGCGGGCGCCGCGGAACGCCGCATTGTCCATGACGTCGCGGGTCATGTCGCCCAGCACAGGCGCCTTGTCGCGGTTTTCGAGAACCTGCGCCTTGGCAAGTTCGTCGCTAGCCTGTTCGAGCAGGCCGCGGGCCTCTTCGAGCTGGCCTTTCAGCTCGTCGGCCGAATGAAGCAGATTGTCGCGGCGGTTGCGCGCGGCGCGGGCGTAAGTGGAATAGGCGTAATGCGCCGTATCCTTGACGCCGGACTTCTGTTCCTCGGCAGCGATCTCGCGGTCGAGATCTCCCGCCATGCGGTTGAATTCGGCGATCATCATTTCGATCTGCCCCAGGCGGCGGCGTTTTTCCTCCACCTGGAAACGCTTCAGACGGACGAGCGTATCCCGCGATTTCATCACTATTAACTCCAAGGACGCATGTTGAAAGACAATTTCAACCACCAACGATGATTTCCGCGAGACAAGCCAAGATTGCCGCATGGAGGTTGCCGTTTCCTTACCCGGCGGCGAAATCTCTCAAATTTTGTCAAAAATATTACGTAGGACCCGCAATTGGCGACCCGGCGCTAAGGCTTCGTTAACCGCCGTGGTTAACAATCCTTTCCATGTTCCTACCGACGCTTCGACAACGGACGCGAAAAGCGGGAATTTGGGAAAGTGAGGCTTTGCCTGCCGAAGGGCCGGCCGCCGAACTTTTCCACAGGCTAATTTGGCGGAGACGGGTAGCTGACGCGGTCAAAGGCGGATTAACGACGAAGGCGCTTGCCAGGGTGAATCACACTTTGTTAACCATTCGGCGTTAAGCGTTTTCGGAAATGATTTGCGTGGACGCTCGTCTCGAGTCGAGAGCTGGTCGCCATCCCGGCGACGGCATCGGCCAGCGTCGCAATTCCTTGGGGCGGGGTGAGGACTTCACATGCGCGTACTTATTGATCGAAGACGACAGCGCCACCGCGCAAAGCATCGAACTGATGCTCAAGTCCGAGAATTTCAACGTCTATACGACGGATCTCGGCGAAGAGGGCATCGATCTCGGCAAGCTCTACGACTACGACATCATCCTGCTCGACCTCAACCTGCCGGACATGTCCGGCTATGAAGTGCTGCGCACGCTGCGCGTCGCCAAGGTCAAGACGCCGATCCTGATCCTGTCCGGCCTCGCCGGCATCGAGGACAAGGTCAAGGGCCTCGGCTTCGGCGCCGACGACTATCTGACCAAGCCCTTCCACAAGGACGAACTGGTCGCCCGCATCCACGCCATCGTCCGCCGCTCCAAGGGCCACGCCCAGTCGGTCATCGCCACCGGCGACCTCGTCGTCAATCTCGACCAGAAGACGGTCGAAGTCAGCGGCGCCCGCGTGCATCTGACCGGCAAGGAATACCAGATGCTCGAGCTGCTTTCGCTGCGCAAGGGCACGACCCTCACCAAGGAAATGTTCCTCAACCATCTCTATGGCGGCATGGACGAGCCGGAGCTGAAGATCATCGACGTCTTCATCTGCAAATTGCGCAAGAAGCTCGCCAACGCCAGCGCCGGCCGCAATTACATCGAGACCGTCTGGGGCCGCGGCTATGTGCTGCGCGAGCCTTCCGACGCCGACGAGCGCATCACCGCCTGACATTTAAAGGGGGCGGCGCGCCCGCCCCTTTGCGCAAGACGAAACCCGCCGGAAGGCGGGTTTTTCGTTGAAAGCGAGACATGAACCCGCGGGAAAGGCGGGTTATCGTCAGGGCCGAGGGACGCCTCACCAGATGAGGCCGATGTCCTCGAACTTTTCCTGAATGGCGCGATGGTCGAATGGCTTCAGAAGCACATCGTCGGCCCCTGCGCGCAAGGCGCGGCCGATCACCACGGGATCGTTTTCCGTGGCGCAGAAAATGATCTTCGATTGGCCGCCGCCGGGCAGCCTGCGCACAGTGCGCAGGAAATCGAGCGTATCGGTCCTGGGCATGCTCCAGTCAAACAGGATCACGTCGGGCATGGACTGGGCGCAATGCTCCAGCGCCTTCGGGCCGTCGTCCGCTTCCGCGGTTTCGAAATGAAGCAGTTCGAGAATTCGGCTCGCGACCTTGCGGATTACCGCGGAATCGTCGACGATCAACCCCTGTTTCATTCCAAGACCCCTGACTCTCCGCGCAAGACGCGCGTCGTTTCAACCCGATCCTATCTTGCGAAGCGTTAAAAAAACCGCAAAAATTTGAGGGATCGGCGTCACAAGGTCCTGAAATTGGCGGGCGAAAGGCAGTTCAGCTCTGCTTGGACGCCAGCCAGCGCTCGACTTCCAGCGCCGCCATGCAGCCGAGACCCGCCGCCGTCACCGCCTGGCGGTATTTGTCGTCGGCGACGTCGCCAGCGGCGAAGACGCCCTCGATGTTGGTGGCGGTCGAATCCGGCGCTGTCTTGATGTAGCCGTTGGGCTTCATCTCGATCTGGCCGACAAAGAGTTCGGTCGCCGGCTTGTGGCCGATCGCGACGAAGACGCCGTCAACGACGACTTTTTCAGTTGCGCCGGTCTTGACGTTCTTGAGCCGCACCGCTTCGACCGACAGCGGATTTTCGGAGCCGAGGATCTCGTCGATGACGCAGTCCCAGCGCATTTCGACATTGGGGCGGGCGAACAGCCGTTCTTGCAGGATGCGCTCGGAGCGCAGCGAACCGCGGCGGTGGACCAGCGTGACCTTTGAAGCGATATGGGAAAGATAAAGCGCCTCCTCGACCGCCGAATTGCCGCCGCCGACCACGACGACCGGCTTGTTGCGAAAGAAGAAGCCGTCGCAGGTCGCGCAGGCGGATACGCCAAAGCCCTTGAACTTCTCCTCGGACTTTTCACCCAGCCATTGCGCCTTGGCGCCCGTCGCGACGATCAGCGCGTCGCAGGTATAGACGCGTCCGGAATCGCCGGTGAGCCGAAAGGGACGCGCGGAAAGCTCCGCCTTGACGATATGGTCGCTGACAAGGTCGGCGCCGACATGCTCGGCCTGGAGACGCATCTGCTCCATCAGCCATGGGCCCTGGATCGGCTCGGCAAAGCCTGGATAATTCTCGACGTCCGTCGTGATCATCAGCTGCCCGCCCATCTCGAAACCGGCGATCAGCATCGGCTTGAGCATGGCGCGGGCGGCGTAGATCGCGGCCGTGTAGCCGGCGGGACCGGAGCCGATGACGATGACTTTGGCGTGCGATTGATCGGCTGATGACATGGAAACCCCGGAAGCGAAGGCAGGTGTTCGCTTCTAAAGCCGCCGGCGAAAAAGGGAAAGCCGGTTTTTTCAGGCCCGCGCGCGAGGCGCGGAAAGCGCTCCTGCGCCAAAAAGAAAAAGCCCCGGGTGATCGCCCGGGACTTCTCATCCTCACAATCCGCGCCACGCCATTACATCCATGACTGGCGGCGCGCCTGCGAGGCAGCTCTTGATCTCCCAAAGCCGGATCCGAAACCGGACCGCGAGACTAAGGGTCAGCCAGCCGTCTGCAGATGGGTGGCTGAAGACTTGCCGGTGCGGTTATCGGCCGCCAGTTCATAGGTGATCTTCTGGCCTTCGTTGAGGCCGCGGAGACCCGCCTGCTCGACAGCGCTGATATGGACGAACACGTCCTTGCCGCCGTCGTCGGGCTGAATAAAACCATAGCCTTTTTGGCCGTTGAACCACTTTACCGTGCCGGTCGCCATGCTAGACGCTCCTCTTAGCGAGCCATATTTGGCTCATTGCAATTTGGGCCCACCACAAGAAATGAGCCCATTTCATATCGATATCTCTAGGGAGGTCGTCAGCTGCGCCCTGGCCGCGAAACAATGAGGTCGCCGCCCGGAAGTCGCAAGGCCAAGTCTACGGCCAAGAATTCGATGAGGTGAAAGTATACGCGTATCTCGACAAAAACAAGGCCGAATGAACGTTAAATGCGATCACGAAAATGTTTTCGCCCGGCTCATTTTTCTGGAGTTGATTTTTTGCCTTAACTTTCCGAGATGTTTCAACGCCCCCTTCGAGTTTGGCGCGATGGCGGCAAGACGGCTTTCCCTTTTTTCTGAACCACTCTAGTTTCAAAATTCCATTCGTTTTTCATACGGAGCATTCCATGGGCCGCGTCACCCTCGAACAGGCCAACGCCATGATCGCCTTCGCCTTGGCGAAAGGACGGTCGCTCGGCCTGAAACCGCTCACGGTCGTGGTTCTCGACGCCGGTGGCCATGTCGTCGCCCTGCAAAGGCAGGACGGAGCCTCCAACATGCGGCCACAGATCGCCATCGCCAAGGCCAGCGGCGCGCTGGCGCTCGGCGTCTCCTCGCGCAAGATCGGCGAAATGGCGCAGGAGCGGCCGACCTTCGTCGCCTCCCTCGGCCCGATCTCGGCAGGCGGCGTCGTTCCGGCCGCCGGAGGGATCATATTGGTCGACGACGCCGGCGAGCCGATCGGCGCCATCGGCATCACCGGCGACACATCGGACAATGACGAGGCCTGCGCCCTTGCGGCCGCCGCCGGCGCCGGACTGAAGACCCGGTAGGCGTCCGGCCATTCGCATCACGACGAAAATCGTCATCGGGGAGACGCCGGATGTCCGAGCAATTCGTTATCTTCCGACACGAAGGGGCCAAGCCGTGAGGGCCAAGCCATGATCAAAATGCCGCCCACCGACGGTGCGGTCCTCGCGCGGCGGGATGAAATCGTCGCGGCCCTTCGCCAGATCGTGCCCGGCGAAGGGGTGATCGACAAGGAGAACGAACGCCGCGCCTTCGAATGCGACGCCCTGACCGCCTATCGCCAATTGCCGATGGTCGTCGTCCTGCCCGAGACGGTCGCGCAGGTCGTGGCGATCATGCGCTATTGCTCGGCCAACGGCGTCAAGGTGGTTCCGCGCGGCGCCGGCACCTCGCTTTCGGGCGGCGCGCTGCCGCTGCAGGACGCGGTGCTGCTTGGCATGAGCCGCTTCAACCGCATTCTGGAGATCGACGTCGCCAACCGCTGCGCCGTGGTGCAGCCGGGCGTGACCAATCTCGGCGTCACCCACGCCGTGCAGGCGCTCGGGCTCTATTACGCGCCCGATCCGTCGAGCCAGATTGCCTGCACGATCGGCGGCAATGTCGCCGAAAATTCCGGCGGCGTGCATTGCCTGAAATATGGCCTGACCACCAACAACGTCATCGGCGTCGAGATGGTGACGATCGAAGGCGAGATCCTGCGCCTCGGCGGCAAGCATTACGACGCGTCCGGCTACGACCTTCTCGGCGTCGTCGTCGGGTCCGAAGGCATGCTCGGCGTGGTCACCGAAGTGACCGTGCGCGTCCTGCCGACGCCGCCCGGCGCCCGCGCCCTGATGATCGGCTTTGCCACCGTCGAGGGCGCCGGCGATTGCGTCGCCGCGGTGATCGGCGCCGGCATCATTCCCGGCGGCATGGAGATGATGGACGGTCCCGCCATCAGGGCGGCGGAAGACTTCGTCCACGCCGGCTATCCGCTCGATGTCGAGGCCTTGCTGATCGTCGAACTCGACGGCTGCGCGGCGGAGGTCGATCATCTCATCGCCGCGGTCGAGGCCATCGCGGCAAAGCATGGCGCGACCTCCTGCCGCACCAGCGAGTCCGAGGCCGAGCGGCTGCTGTTCTGGGCCGGCCGCAAGGCCGCCTTCCCCGCCGTCGGCCGCATTTCCCCCGACTACCTCTGCATGGACGGCACGATACCCCGAAAGAAAATTTCCGAGGTGCTGCTGCGCATGAAGCAGATGGAGGCGAAATACGGTCTGCGCGTCGCCAATGTCTTCCACGCCGGAGACGGCAACCTGCACCCCCTCATTCTCTATGACGCCAACCAGCCGGGCGAACTCGATCGCGCCGAAGAATTCGGCCAGGACATTCTGCGGCTTTGCGTGGAGGTTGGCGGCGTGCTGACCGGCGAGCACGGAGTCGGCGTCGAAAAGCGCGACCTGATGGACGCCATGTTCAACGAATGCGACCTCAACCAGCAGCAAAGGCTGAAATGCGCCTTCGACGACCAGAGCCTGCTCAATCCGGGCAAGGTTTTTCCGCAATTGTGCCGCTGCGCCGAGCTTGGCCGCGTGCACGTCCACGCGGGAAAATTGCGCTTTCCCGACCTGCCCCGCTTCTGACCGGAAAGCCCGCATGGACAAGCTGAAACCGTCCAGTGTCGAGGAAGCCGCGGAGATGATTTCCGCGGCTGCGGCGGACGGAAAGACGCTCGAAATTTTTGCGGGCGGCAGCAAGCGGCGGCTAGGGCGCCTTGTGCCCGCTAATGTTCTTTTCGACATTTCGGCGCTCTGCGGAATCATCGACTACGACCCCGCAGAACTGGTGCTGACCGCGCGCGCGGCAACGCCGATGAAAGAGATCGAGGCGCTGCTCGCGGCAAGTTCGCAGATGCTTGCGTTCGAGCCGCCGGATTGGCGCGGGCTGTTGAGCGGCGACGGCGAACCGACGCTCGGCGGCGTCCTCGCCTGCAATCTCGCCGGGCCTCGCCGGCTGCGGGCCGGCGCGGCGCGGGATTTCTTCCTCGGCTTTTCGGCCATCAACGGCCGCGGCGAAATCTACAAGGCGGGCGGCAAGGTGGTGAAGAACGTCACCGGCTACGACCTGTGCAAATTGCAGGCGGGCGCCTATGGAACGCTGTCGGTCCTGACCGAAGTGACGATCAAGACCATGCCGCGACCAGACGCATCCTGCACGCTGCTGCTGCCAGGCCTCGCCGACGAGGCGGCGATTGCGCTGATGGCGCAGGCGCTGAATTCGCCGCATGAAGTTTCCGCCGCCGCGCATTTGCCAAAGGGTTCGATGACCGCCCTGCGGCTCGAAGGCCCCGCCCCTTCCATCGCTTTTCGCGCGGAGGCGCTGGAAACTCTGCTCGGGCGCGGCGCGCGTCTCGAAGGGCCGGAAAGCGCAAAATTCTGGAGCGACATCGGCCATGCCCGCGCGCATTTGCCCGGAGGCGACCGGCTGGTCTGGCGCCTTTGCCCGACGCCCTCCTCCGCGGCCGCCGTCTTTCGCGCAGCGCGTGAAAACTTCGTGTCAGCCGAGGGATTTTACGATTGGGGCGGCGGGTTGGTCTGGGTGAGCCTCGACGCGCAGGATGCCGGCGCCGACGGCGGCGCGGCGATCCTGCGCGACGCGTTGCGGCCTTTTGGCGGTCACGCCACGCTCGTCGTCGCACCCGATGAACTGCGCGAGAAAGTCGCGGTGTTCGAGCCGGAGCCGGCGCCTCTCGCCGCAATGAGCTTGCGCATAAAACAGGGTTTCGACCCCGCGGGCATATTCAATCCCGGCCGCGTGCAGGCAGGGCGCTAGATCCATGCAGACGAATTTCACCCTCGCCCAGCTCGCCGATTTCCGACACCAGGGAGAGCGAAAAAATTCTGCGCGCCTGCGTGCACTGCGGCTTCTGCACCGCGACCTGCCCGACCTATGCGCTGCTGGGCGACGAGTTCGACAGCCCGCGCGGAAGAATCTATCTCATCAAGGACATGCTGGAGAACGACCGGCCGGCGTCAGAGGAAGTGGTCAAGCATATCGACCGCTGCCTGACTTGCCTCTCCTGCATGACCACCTGCCCGTCCGGCGTCAATTACATGCACCTGGTCGATCACGGCCGCCACCACATCGAGCGGACTTTTACGCGACCATGGCATGACCGGATTTTGCGCCGGCTGCTCGGCTACATGCTTCCGCGTCCGGATATTTTTCGCGTTGCGCTGAAAGCCGCGCGATTTGGAAAAATCTTCGCGCCGCTTTTGCCCGCGCGTCTCGGCGCTGCGCTCGCGCTGGCGCCAAAGCGCTTAGCGGATGAAGCGCCATTGATCGGCCCAAGGATTTTCGCGGCCGAGGGGCCGCGGAAAAAACGCGTGGCGCTGCTGGCCGGTTGCGCCCAGCAGGTGCTGGCCCCGCAGATCAACAATGCGACCATTCGCTTGCTGACGCGTCACGGCTGCGAAGTCGTGATCGCCGAGGGCGCGGGATGCTGCGGCGCGCTGACGCATCACCTCGGCCAGAACGCCGAAAATTTTGCGCGGAACAATATTGAGGCCTGGAGCCGCGAAATCGCCGGCAACGGCCTCGACGCCATCGTCATCAACACGTCGGGATGCGGCACGACGGTGAAGGACTACGGTTTTATCCTTCGCGACGATCCAGAATTTGCGGAATCCGCGCGAAAAATCTCGGCGCTGACGAAAGACATTTCGGAGGTGATGACGGAGATCGGCCTGCAGCAGCCAAAAATTCCGGCAGGCCGGCGCGTCGCCTATCACAGCGCCTGCTCGCTGCAGCACGGCCAGCGCGTGCGGCAGGAGCCGAAAACCCTTCTGGCGCAAGCTGGATTTATCGTGCTCGATCCGCCGGAAAGCCATCTCTGCTGCGGCTCGGCGGGGACTTACAACCTGCTGCAGCCGGAGATCGCCAAAAGATTGCGCGACCGCAAGGTCGGCAATATCGAAAGCGTGGCGCCGGACATGATCGCCGCGGGCAATGTCGGCTGCATCACCCAGATCGCCTCGGGCACTGACCTGCCTGTGGCGCACACGGCGGAACTGCTCGACTGGGCGACGGGCGGCCCGAAGCCGGCAGGCGTTTAGGGACGAAGCGAGATCGCTTGGCCGCCCATCGCCCAGCTTCAAAGTCCGCGTTCGGATCAAGCGGCGCGAACGAGGCCGATCGAGCTGAGAGGCTGATCGAATTGCGCGCCGGCGAAGCCATCCTTGAGCCAGACGACTGTCGCGGCGACCCTGGTCTGGTCTTCAAATTCCATGGTGAAGCGCTGCCCTTCCTGAAGCTCCCCTGGCGCATGAAGCTTGGCGCCCGTGTCGGAAATATCGACCAGTTTGGTTGGCATGCGCGAAGAATCCTTGAGAGCGACGATCGCCTGCGTCGAACGCCGGCGTGCCGCCAGGCGCTGCTCTGAGTCCGACTTTCATAGCCAACCCTGAGGTCATGGCGCGCGGCAGGCAGTGCAAGCGCGTCGGAAACGCCGGCATTCCAGACCAAACGGGGGAAGTGAAAACGGCTTGCCTACGTTTAGAGTTGCGATCTGCGGTCACTCCGCAGATCGTTCCCGCCGTTATGGGTCAAGCGCGGACATAGGCCCGGAAAATTCACCCCCGCGCCTTGGCCTCGCCGCGTCGCGCGTGCAGAACCGGCTCGGTGTAGCCGTTGGGTTGCTCCACGCCCTTGAACACCAGATCGCAAGCCGCCTGAAAAGCCACGCTGGAGTCGAAATCCGGCGCCATCGGGCGATAAGCGGGATCGCCTGCGTTCTGGCCGTCGACCACGGCGGCCATTCGCTTCAGCACTTCCATCACCTGCTCTTCCCCGCAAATTCCGTGGCGCAGCCAGTTGGCGATATGCTGGCTCGAAATGCGCAGGGTCGCGCGATCCTCCATCAGGCCGACGCCGTGAATGTCCGGCACTTTGGAACAGCCGACGCCCTGGTCGATCCAGCGCACGACATAGCCCAGAATGCCCTGGCAATTGTTTTCGAGTTCCTCGCGGATCTGCTCCTCAGACCAGTTGGGACGGTCGGCGAGCGGAATGGTGAGGATGTCCTCGAGCTTCGCGGGCGCGCGTGAAACAATTTCGGCCTGGCGCTGGAACACGTCGACATCGTGATAATGGGTGGCGTGCAGGATCGCGGCCGTCGGCGACGGCACCCAGGCGGTGTTGGCGCCGGCGCGGGGATGGTTGATCTTGGCGCTGAGCATCTGCGCCATCAGGTCGGGCATGGCCCACATGCCCTTGCCGATCTGCGCGCGTCCGGGAAGTTTCGCCCGCAGGCCGACGTCGACATTGTTGTCCTCGTAGGCGGCGATCCAGACCGAATTCTTCATGTCGTTCTTGCGAACCATCGGGCCGGCTTCCATCGACGTGTGCATCTCGTCGCCGGTGCGGTCGAGAAATCCCGTGTTGATGAAGAAGACGCGATCCCCGGCCGCGCGGATGCATTCAGCGAGATTGACGCTGGTGCGCCGCTCCTCGTCCATGATGCCCATCTTGATCGTGTTGGGCGCAAGGCCGAGCGCGTTTTCGACCTGCGCAAAGATCTCGCTCGCGAAGGCGACTTCGTCCGGCCCGTGCATTTTCGGCTTGACGATGTAAACCGAGCCCCTGCGGCTGTTCGGAAGCTTGCCGAGGTTTCTCAGGTCGTAAAGCGCGATCAGCGTGGTGAACATCGCGTCGAGCAGCCCTTCGGGCGTTTCCTGCCCGTCGAGCAGCACGGCGTCGCTGGTCATGAGATGTCCGACATTGCGCACCAGCAGCAGGGCGCGGCCATGCAGCGTCAGGTTTCCGCCCTCGGGCGTGGCGTAGGTTCGGTCCGGCGCCATGTGGCGCGCGACGAGTTTGCCGCCCTTGTCGAAGGTCGCCTCCAGCGTACCCTTCATCAGGCCGAGCCAGTTGCGATAGACCAGCACCTTGTCTTCCGCATCCACCGCGGCGACGGAATCCTCGCAATCCTGGATCGCGGTCAGCGCCGCCTCCAGCACGATGTCGCAAACGCCTGCCGGATCGGTCCCGCCGATGAAATGCGTGCGGTCGATCTGGATTTCGGCGTGCAGGCCATGATGAACCAGCAGGACGCTTTTCGGCGAGGCCGCCTCGCCGGCATAGCCCGCGAACGACAGGGGATCGGCGAGGACGGCTTCGCCATCAGCCAGCCTCGCGCGCAGCGCGCCGTCCCTGATGAAATAGCCGGTCGCATCCTTGTGCGAGGCGCCGGCGAGCGGCGCGATCCGGTCGAGAAACGCGCGCCCCCACGCGATGACCTTGGCGCCTCGCGCGGAATCATAGCCTTTTGCCTGGGTATCGGGCGGCGCCAGCGCGTCGGTGCCGTAGAGCGCATCATAGAGCGAACCCCAGCGCGCGTTGGCGGCGTTGAGCGCATAGCGGGCGTTGGTGATGGGAACGACAAGTTGCGGCCCCGCCTGGATGGCGATTTCCGCGTCGACGTTCTCCACGCCTACAGCAAAATCGCCGCCGCGCGGCGCGAGATAGCCGATTTCCGTCAGGAAGGCCTTGTACGCCGCGGCGTCGAAGGCCTGACCGCGCCTCTGCCTGTGCCAGTCGTCGATCTTGGCCTGCAATTCGTCGCGACGCGCGAGAAGTGTGCGATTGCGGGGGCTGAGTTCGGCAAGATAGGCTTCGAGGCTTGCCCAGAACGCCTGCGGATCCACGCCGAGGCCCGGAAGGACTTCCTGATCGACGAAATGCTGGAGGATAGCGGCGACTTCGATGCGCCCGTGACGAAAACGGTCAATCATTGATCACTCATGAGGCTGGGGCGGCGGATGGCGGGCGCGGAATTTCCGGCGGCAAAAATCGAATTCTTGTTCCTTGTCCGCAATATGGCAGAGCCGGTCGAACGCTGGAACCGGAAATTTCAGCGAACCAGACCGAGGCCAATGATGCCGATGATGATCAGGTAAAAGGCCACGATGTAATTGAGCAGCCGCGGCGCCAGGAGAATGAGGACGCCGGCGATCAGCGCGACGCCTGGCTGGAGATGCGACACGGACAAAGTCATTTACGGCCTCCCGGACCAAAATCGATTTCGGAGAAGATATCGATCCCCAGGCAAAACACTTTGCGCCCTCGCGCGTTCCATTGCCTTGGTTCAGCATCAGGAGGCCCGCTTTGCTGTCGCCGCCCGCGCCCGCACAGAACCGTGTCGTCCAGACAAATATTCCCGCGCGGCTGGAGCGCCTGCCGTGGGGCGGCTTCCACCGGCTGGTCATCGCCGCCCTGGGGATCACCTGGATCTTGGACGGGCTCGAAGTGACGCTGGCGGGCTCGGTCGGCGGCGCGCTCAGGGCGAGCCCCACCCTCGCTTTCACGGATACGGATGTCGGCCTGGCCGGCAGCGCCTATCTCATCGGCGCGGTCATCGGCGCCGTGGTCTTCGGCTGGCTCACCGACCGGCTCGGCCGGAAGAAATTGTTCTTCATGACCATAGCGCTCTATCTCGTCGCCACTGCGCTGACGGGCCTGTCATGGAACGCCGCGAGCTTCTTCACCTTTCGTTTCCTGACCGGCGCGGGCATCGGCGGCGAATATTCGGCGATCAATTCGACCATCCAGGAACTCGTCCCCGCACGCTATCGCGGCTTCACCGATCTCGTCATCAACGGCTCCTTCTGGCTCGGCGCGGCGCTCGGCGCGCTTGTCGCGGTCGTGCTGCTCGACCCCGCCCTGATCAAGCCCGACCTGGGCTGGCGCGTCGCCTTCCTCGCCGGCGCCGGCCTCGGCCTCGGCGTGTTCTTCATGCGCTTCTGGATTCCCGAAAGCCCGCGCTGGCTGGCCATTCACGGCCGCGAAGACGAGGCGGAAAAAGTAATGGGGGGAATCGAAGACCGTTTTCGAAAGGCAGGTCTCGCTTTCGCCCCGGTCGAGGCCGGCGCCTCGATGAGCCTGCGCACACGCGACCATACGCCGCTGAAACAAGTCTTCGAGGCCCTGTTCAAGACCTATCGCGCCCGCACGCTGGTCGGACTGGCGCTGATGTCGGCGCAGGCCTTTTTCTTCAACGCCATCTTTTTCACCTATTCGCTGGTGCTGACC